>NZ_JPRF03000001.1 GCF_001188955.3 Kitasatospora aureofaciens
GCGGCGCGCCGGGCCAGGGCGGCCCGGGCGGCGGCCAGGGCGACGCGGGCGAGCACCGGGTCCTCCCTCAGGCCCGCCGTGCGCTTGGACGTCTGGCAGCGCGAGCACCAGACCGGCGAGGCCGGCCCGTCCGGATACACCATGCCCTCGGGCGGCAGGTAGTGCCCACCGCACTCGACGCACTCGAAGACCAGTCTCATCCGACGATCACCGTCCCGGATCCGTGGCACCGACCGCAGGGCGACCAGTAGTCGTGAACCCTGGGCACTATGCTCCCTTCCTCGTCCAGCTCGACTGTTGCCTCGGTCTTCTGGGTCCCCCCGGACCCGCCGCAGCCGGAGCAGGACTGAACCTCGGGCATATGCCGTCCTTCCGTAGCGGAGCACCACCGTAGCGCGATTCTCCGTCGGGAAGCACCGCTCGCGGCCATCCACCACCCGTTCGGGGAGCGCGAACTGCCGTCGCACGCCCCGTGGAACAGTGTCGGCCCCTCGCCTGAGCACCAGAGCGAGGGGCCGACCGATCAGGGGGAGTCTCAGCCGCGGGCGGCCCGCAGGAACTCCCGGTTCATCGCCGCGATGCTGGGCAGCGGGATGCCCTTGGGGCAGGCGGTGGCGCACTCGCCGGTGTTGGTGCAGCCGCCGAAGCCCTCGGCGTCCATCGCCGAGACCATGTTCCGCACCCGGGCGGCACGTTCGGGCGCGCCCTGCGGCAGCACGTTGAGGTGCACCACCTTGGCGGAGGTGAACAGCATCGCCGAGCCGTTCGGACAGGCGGCCACGCAGGCGCCGCAGCCGATGCACTCGGCGTGCTCGAAGGCGGTGTCCGCGGCCTCCTTGGGGACGGGCGTGGCGTGCGCCTCGGGGGCGCTGCCGGTCGGGGCGGTGATGTAGCCGCCGGAGCCGATGATCCGGTCGAAGGCCGATCGGTCCACCACCAGGTCCTTGACCACCGGGAAGGCGGCAGCCCGCCACGGTTCGACGTCGATGGTGTCGCCGTCGCGGAAGTGCCGCATGTGCAGCTGGCAGGTGGTGGTGCGTTCGGGCCCGTGCGCCTGGCCGTTGATGACCATGCCGCAGGCGCCGCAGATGCCCTCCCGGCAGTCGTGGTCGAACGCGACGGGCTGGTCGCCGCGGGTGATCAGCTCCTCGTTGAGGGTGTCCAGCATCTCCAGGAAGGACATGTCCGGGCTGATGCCGCTGACCTGGTAGGTGGTCATCGAGCCGGGCGCGTCCGGGCCCGCCTGGCGCCAGATGCGCAGGGTGAGGTTCATGCGTAACTCCGCTGGGTGGGGTGGACGTGCTCGAACTCGAGGTCCTCGCGGTGGAGGACGGGGGGCTCGCCGGTGGCGGTGAACTCCCAGGCGGCGGCGTAGGAGAACTCCTCGTCCCGCCGGGCGGCCTCGCCGTCGGGGGTCTGGCTCTCGGTGCGGAAGTGGCCGCCGCAGGACTCGGCGCGGTGCAGCGCGTCCAGGCACATGAGTTCGGCCAGTTCGAAGTAGTCGACCAGCCGGTTGGCCTTCTCCAGCGACTGGTTGAGCTCCTGTCCGGTGCCGGGCACCTTGATCCGGCGCCAGAACTCCTCGCGCAGCTGCGGGATCCGCTCCAGCGCCCGCTTGAGCCCGGCCTCGTCGCGGGCCATCCCGCACTCGTCCCACAGCAGTTCGCCGAGTTCGCGGTGGAAGGAGTCCGGGGTGCGGTCGCCGTCGACGGAGAGGATCAGGTTGAGCCGGTCCTCGACCTCGGCCTCGACCTCGGTGAGCACCGGGTGGTCGGCGGGCACCGCGTCGACCGGGTTGCGGGCCAGGTAGTCGTTGATGGTGGGCGGCAGCACGAAGTATCCGTCGGCGAGGCCCTGCATCAGGGCGCTGGCGCCCAGCCGGTTGGCGCCGTGGTCGGAGAAGTTGGCCTCGCCGATCGCGAACAGGCCGGGGACGCTGGTCTGCAGGTCGTAGTCGACCCAGAGGCCGCCCATCGTGTAGTGGATCGCCGGGTAGATCCGCATCGGCACCTGGTACGGGTCCTCGGCGGTGATCCGTTCGTACATCTCGAAGAGGTTGCCGTACTTGGCCTCGACCGCGTCCCGGCCCATCCGGCGGATCGCGTCGGCGAAGTCCAGGTACACGCCCTGGCCGCCGGGGCCGACGCCGCGGCCCTCGTCGCAGACGTTCTTGGCGGCCCGGGAGGCGATGTCGCGGGGCACCAGGTTGCCGAAGGACGGGTAGATCCGCTCCAGATAGTAGTCGCGCTCCTCCTCGGGGATCTGCGCGGGCGGGCGGGTGTCGCCCTGGGCCTTGGGCACCCAGATCCGGCCGTCGTTGCGCAGCGACTCGCTCATCAGGGTGAGCTTGGACTGGTGCTCGCCGGAGCGCGGGATGCAGGTGGGGTGGATCTGGGTGAAGCACGGGTTGGCGAAGTAGGCGCCGCGCCGGTGGGCCCGCCAGATCGCGGTGGCGTTGGAGTTCTTGGCGTTGGTGGAGAGGTAGAAGACGTTGCCGTAGCCGCCGGTGGCGAGGACGACGGCGTCCGCCGTGTAGCTGGTGATCCTCCCGGTGACCAGGTCGCGGGCGACGATGCCGCGGGCCCGGCCGTCGACCACCAGCAGGTCGAGCATCTCGGTGCGCGGGTGGATCTCCACGTTCCCGGCGGCGATCTGCCGGGAGAGCGCCTGGTAGGCGCCGAGCAGCAGCTGCTGGCCGGTCTGGCCGCGGGCGTAGAAGGTGCGGGAGACCTGAACGCCGCCGAACGAGCGGGTGTCCAGCAGACCGCCGTACTCGCGGGCGAAGGGCACGCCCTGGGCGACGCACTGGTCGATGATCTCCACCGACACCTGGGCGAGCCGGTGCACGTTGGACTCGCGGGCGCGGAAGTCGCCGCCCTTGACGGTGTCGTAGAACAGCCGGCGGATCGAGTCACCGTCGTTGCGGTAGTTCTTGGCCGCGTTGATGCCGCCCTGGGCGGCGATCGAGTGGGCGCGCCGCGGGGAGTCCTGGAAGCAGAACTGGACGACGTGGTAGCCCTGTTCGGCGAGGGTGGCGCCGGCCGCGCCGCCGGCCAGGCCGGTGCCGACCACGATCACGGTGTGCTTGCGCCGGTTGGCCGGGTTGACCAGCTTGGCGTCGAACCGGCGCTGGTCCCACCGCTGTTCGATCGGCCCGGCGGGGGCCTTGGTGTCGGCGATCGGCTCGCCGAGGGTGTAGTCCTGGTAGCTCACTTCACCACTCCGGTCATCACGGCGACGGGGACGGACAGGAAGCCGGCCGTCAGCAGCAGCGCCAGCCCGTTGGCGGTCAGCTTCAGCGCCCGGTCGCGGCGGGCGTTGTTGGCGCCGAGGGTCTGCGCGGCGCTCCAGAAGCCGTGCCGGATGTGGAAGCCCAGGGCCAGCATCGCGACGATGTAGATCACGTCGCTGTACCAGCGGCCGAAGGTGCCCACGATGTTCTGGTAGACGTGGCCGTGCTCGGCGACCGGGTTCACGGTGAGCGTGGTGAGGTCGAGGATGTGCCAGACGACGAACAGGCCCAGGATCACCCCGCCCCAGCGCATGGTCCGGGTCGCGTAGCTGGCGCGGCGGCGCTGGTGCACGTACTTGCTCGGGCGGGCGGCGAGGTCCCGGCGGCTGAGCTGGTACGCGGACACCCCGTGCAGGACGACGGAGGCCAGCAGGGCGAGGCGGGCGATCCACAGGAACCACTCGTGGCCAAGGAACGGCTGGCCGATGGTGCGCAGCCAGGCGGCGTAGCCGTTGATGTCGTCGGGGCCGAAGAACACCTTGAGGTTCCCCAGCATGTGCGCGACCAGGTACAGCAGCATGACCAGTCCGGTGACGGCCATGACCGCCTTCTTGCCGACGGTCGACCGCCACAGGGTCGCCAGGGTGGACGGATGCCGGGCCGTCCGAGTCGCGGTTGTCATGGCAGCAACGGTAGGGAGGGCGGCAAGGGTGCGTCCAAGACATGCTGCGGCTGGTGACGATAGCTGGAGCCTATCGACGCGGCGTAGCCTGGTCGTGTGCAGCTCCAGCAACTCCGCTACTTCCTGGCCGTCGCCGAGACCCGGCACTTCACCCGGGCGGCCGAGACCGAGCACGTCGCCCAGCCCTCGCTCTCCCAGCAGATCCGGTCGCTGGAAAGGGAGTTGGGGGCCGAACTGTTCCACCGCACCCGGGGCAACATCGCCCTGACCGACGCCGGGGACGCCCTGCTGCCGCTGGCCCGGCGCATCCTCGCGGACACCGAGAGCGCCCGTCTGGCCGTCCAGGAGACGGTGCAGCTGCGCCGCGGCCGGGTCCGGCTGGGCGCGCCGCCGAGTCTGTGCACCAGCCTGGTGCCGGACGTGCTGCGGGTGTTCCGGGACCACTACCCGGGTGTCGCGCTTGGCGTGCGCGAGGGCGGCTCGCGGGACCTGGTGCGCTGGCTGGCGGCGGGCGAGCTGGACCTCGCGCTGGTCATCACCCCGCCCAGCGGGGAGGCCGCGCCCGCCCTCGCCGTCACCGAACTGCTGCACGAGGAACTGGTGCTGGTCTCGGCCGCCGGGCCCGCCCGGCGCCCGGTGCGGGTGGCGGAGCTGAGGGGGCGGCCGCTGGTGATGTTCCGGGAGGGCTACGACGTGCGCGAGGCGGCGCTGGCGGCCTGCCGGGCGGCCGGCTTCGAGCCCGAGTTCGCCGTCGAGGGCGGCGAGATGGACGCGGTGCTGGGCTTCGTGCGGGCCGGGCTCGGGCCGGCGGTGGTGCCGGGCATGGTGGCGGCCCGCTCGGGCCTGTCCGTCACCCCGTTCGCCGGGCCCGGTCTGGGCCGCACCATCGCGGTCGCGCACGGCCACGAGGTGCCGCTCACCCGCGCCGCCGAGGCGCTGCACGACACCCTGCTGGCGCATCTGCGCGACGCCGCCCGTGAGGGTGAACTCCCGCCCGGAACCCGGCTGTTGCTGTAGCGGCGGAGGGCCGCCCGAAGGCGGCCCCCAGCGCTGACCGGCGGGTGTCAGGCCGGCAGTACGGCCTCGATCGCGGCGATCGCCTCGGCCGACTCCGGCTCGACGCGCGGACGCAGGCGCGCGGCGACGGTGCCGTCCGGGGAGATCAGGAACTTCTCGAAGTTCCAGCTGACGTCCCCGGCCTGGCCCTCGGCGTCGGCGACCTCGGTCAGCTGCTGGTACAGCGGGTGCCGGTCGTCACCGTTGACGTCGATCTTCTCGAACAGCGGGAAGGTCACCCCGTAGGTGGTCGAGCAGAAGCTCTGGATCTCCTCGGCGCTGCCCGGCTCCTGCCCGGCGAACTGGTTGCAGGGGAAGCCCAGCACGGTGAACCCCCGCCCGGCGTAGCGCTTCTGGAGGTTCTCCAGGCCGGTGTACTGCGGGGTCAGGCCGCACTTGGAGGCGACGTTGACGATCAGCAGCGCCTTGCCCTTGTGCTCGGCCAGCGAGGTGGCCTCGCCCGCCAGGGTGCGCAGCGGAATGTCGTACAGGCTCACGGTGGTGGGTCCTTTCGGCAGGTTGGGCAGCGGGTCTCGCCCGGGCACACGGTAGCGGCCCCGGGCGGCTCAACCGCGCCGGGCCCGCCGGTGTTCCGTCCGGTGCCGCCGGTGTGCCGCGGGCGCGGGGGCGTACGGAGCGGCTCGCACGCCCCCACTCCTCGGCCGGCTCAGACGGCCAGCGGCTTGACGGCGGTCGGCGCGTGCTCGGGGAGGGTGGCCAGCTCCTCCCACTCGTTGACCTTGTCGATGTCGGCGGCGGCCATCGAGATGTTGGTGACCCGCTCCAGGATCGCCTCGACCACGACCGGGACGCGGAACTCGGCGGCCAGCTTCTTGGCCTCCTCGAAGGCCGGCAGCAGGCCCTCGGGCTCGGTGACCCGGATCGCCTTGCAGCCCAGGCCCTCGGCGACCCTGACGTGGTCCACGCCGTAGACGCCCAGCTCCGGCGCGTTGATGTTCTCGAACTCCAGCTTGACCTGGAAGTCGATGTCGAAGTTGCGCTGCGCCTGGCGGATCAGGCCCAGGTAGGAGTTGTTGACCAGCACGTGGACGTACGGGATCCGGTGCTGGGCGCCGACCGCCAGCTCCTCGATCATGAACTGGAAGTCGTAGTCGCCGGAGAGGGCGACGATCTGGCCCTCCGGGTCGGCGGTGGCGACGCCCAGCGCGGCCGGGATGGTCCAGCCCAGCGGGCCGGCCTGGCCGCAGTTGATCCAGTGCCGCGGCTTGTAGACGTGCAGCATCTGCGCGCCCGCGATCTGCGACAGGCCGATGGTGGTGACGTACCGGGTCTCCGGGCCGAAGGCCCTGTTCATCTCCTCGTACACGCGCTGCGGCTTGAGCGGCACGTTGTCGAAGTGGGTGCGGCGCTGGAGCTGCGCCTTGCGCGCCTGGGTGGAGGCGGCCCACTCGCTGCGGTCCTTGAGGGTGCCCGCCGCCGTGAGCTCCCGGGCGACCTGGACGAACAGCTCCAGGGCGGCCTTGGCGTCGGAGGCGATGCCCAGCTCGGGGGCGAAGATCTTGCCGATCTGGGTCGGCTCGACGTCCACGTGGACGAACTTGCGGCCCGCCGTGTAGACGTCCAGCCCGCCGGTGTGGCGGTTGGCCCAGCGGTTGCCGATGCCGAGGACGAAGTCGGAGGCGAGGAAGTTCTCGTTGCCGTAGCGGTGCGAGGTCTGCAGGCCGACCATGCCGGCGTTCAGCTCGTGGTCGTCCGGGACGATGCCCCAGCCCATCAGGGTCGGGATCACCGGGACGCCGGTCAGCTCGGCGAACTCCAGCAGGAGTTCGGAGGCGTCGGCGTTGATGACGCCGCCGCCCGCCACGATCAGCGGGCGCTCCGACTCCTGGAGCAGCGCGACGGCCTTCTCGATCTGGATCCGGTTGGCGGTCGGCTTGTAGACCGGCAGTGGCTGGTAGGCCTCCGGGTCGAAGTCGATCTCGGTCAGCTGGACGTCGATCGGCAGGTCGATCAGGACCGGGCCGGGACGGCCCGAGCGCATCAGGTGGAAGGCCTGCTGGAACACGCCGGGGACCTGCGCGGCCTCCAGGACGGTGGTGGCGGCCTTGGTGACCGGCTTGGCGATCGAGGCGATGTCGACGGCCTGGAAGTCCTCCTTGTGGAGGCGGGCGACCGGGGCCTGGCCGGTGATGCACAGGATCGGGATGGAGTCGGCGATCGCCGAGTACAGGCCGGTGATCATGTCCGTGCCGGCCGGGCCCGAGGTGCCGATGCACACGCCGATGTTGCCGGCCTTGGCGCGGGTGTAGCCCTCGGCCATGTGGGAAGCCCCCTCGACGTGCCGGGCCAGGGTGTGCCTGATTCCGCCGGAGGCCTTGAGGGCGGCGTAGAAGGGGTTGATCGCGGCGCCCGGCACGCCGAAGGCGACGTCGACACCTTCGAGCTTGAGGATCTCCACGGCCGCGCGGGCGGCTGTCATACGGGGCATCGGTTCTCTCCTGCGTCGGCCCGCAGTGGGTCGGAGGGCTCATCTCCTGATTTCCACCATACGGAAGAGCGGTTTCTGTATGTGGAAAGCACGGTAGGGTCGGGTCCAGTGAGGAGTCAAGGGGCACTTCAACAGAATGTGGAAGGCCGGATAGTGCGCTGCGTGGCCGGACCCGCACACCGGAACCGCGTTCGCGCCGGTGCACCCGGGGGAGCGGAGCCGCCGGGCCGGAAAGCGCATTCGCCGCGCAGTGCCCGTGGAGCGACGGTGCCCGAGGTCGGCCCGGCGGGCGGGGCGGGGACACCGTCGGAGGGCCCGTCCAGGAAGACCCGACCGCAGCGCACCTGGATCGCACCTGCCCGGTGCCGTCCGGCCGCCGCATGAGTACGTGTACTCAACGGCGTGCGCCGCGATCCTCGGCGCGGACCCTAACCTGGTCGCGGCCCGGAGTGGTCCGGGCCGCGACCAGTGCCGTCGGGTGACAAGGAGCGCAGAACCGTGATCGCAGCTTTTTCGGTGACCCCGCTGGGGATCGGCGAGGACGTGGGGGAGGCGGTGGCGGCGGCCGTCCGGGTGGTCCGGGCCAGCGGGCTGCCGAACCGCACGGACGCGATGTTCACCAGCATCGAGGGGGAATGGGACGAGGTGATGCCGGTGATCAGGGCGGCGATCGAGGCGGTGAAGGCGCACAGCAACCGGGTGAGCACGGTCATCAAGATCGACGACCGGGCCGGGGTCACCGACGGCCTCACCGCCAAGGTCGCCTCGGTCGAGCGGCACCTCGCGAACGGCTGAGGGCCTCAGCCAGTGGTGGACTGTGCGGCGGTCGCCTCGACCGGGTCGGGCGCCGCCTGTGGCTGACGGGTCCTCAGCAGCCGGTCCAGCGAGTAGGGTCCGGAGCCGAGGACCGCGATGGCCAGGAAGGCCCAGCAGAACATCACCGAGGGTTCGCCCCCGTTCTGCAGCGGCAGCAGCGCGTGCTCCTGGTGGACGGTGAAGTAGGCGTAGGCCATCGAGCCGGAGCACAGCAGGGCGGCGTACCTGGTGCCGACCCCGAGGAGCACCAGGGCGCCGCCGACCAGTTGGATCAGGGCGGCCCACCAGCCCGGCCACTGGCCGAGCGGGAGGCTGCCGCCGCCCTTGGTGCCGCCGAGGACGCCGAAGACCGAGGCGACGCCGTGGCAGGCGAAGAGCAGGCCGACGACGACCCGAAAGGCCGTCAGCACGATGGGACGGGCGGCCTCGACGGCCTGTGCGGGGGTTGCGTGGATGCGTGCGGGCATACCGGGGAACCTCCTGTGAGGGAGGAGGGGCGGGGCGGTAAGGGTAGCCTTGGTCTAGTCCACTTGGCAATGCTCCGTCAGATAGCGGTCGGGACCGGTCGCCATCCTTTCTTGACCGGTCGGTCTCGAAAGGCTAGCGTTCACACCATGGCGCGAACGAAGGAATTCGATCCCGACGCGGCGCTCCAGGCAGCCCTCGAACTGTTCTGGCGCCGCGGCTACGAGGCCACCTCGATGGCCGACCTGGTCGAGGGTCTCGGCATTGCCCGGGCCAGCATCTATGCCACCTTCGGCAGCAAGCACGAGCTCTACCTGCGCGCCCTGGAGCGCTACAACGAGCAGCACGACCCGGGCCTGCTGGCCGAGCTGTCCCAGCCCGGCCCGGTGCTCCCGGCCGTCCGCGCCCTGGTGCGCCGGTACGCGGGCATGGGGGACGACGACCGCAAGCGCGGCTGCTTCATCACCAACACCGCCGTCGAACTCGCCCCGCACGACGAGGCGGCGGCCCGCCGGGTGGAGGTCAGCTACGACCACCTGGAGACGGCGCTGACCGCAGCCCTGCTGCGTGCCGAGGCCCAGGGCGAACTGCCCGCCGTGCGGGAGCCGCGGGCACTGGCCCGGATGCTGGTGGTGCTGCTGCAGGGAATCCGGGTGGTGGGCAAGACCGCCGAGGGCGGGCCCCGGGTGCGGGATGCCGCCGAGCAGGCGCTGACACTGCTGGACTGAGCTCCGGCCGGCCCGGCCGGAGCCGTCTGCTGTCCTTATTCTGGACCGAACGGTCTTAAAAGTTTGACATTGGGGGGAGTTCCATGAGCATCGCCGTGCCTCCGGCCCGGGCGAGTTTCGCACTGCTCGGTGTCGTCCAGGCCGTGCTGATCTTCGCCATCATGATCCTCACCGTGCCACTTCCCCTGGTCGCCCGGGAGCTCGGGCTCGGCCCGTCCGAGGTGCTGCTGCTCAGCGCCGCGTACGGGCTCTCCTTCGCCGCGCTGCTGCTGCTCGGCGGACGACTGACGGACCGTCACGGCGGCCGCCCGATGCTGCGGTGGGGCCTGGCGCTGCTCGCCGCTGCCTCGGTGGCCTGCGCCCTCGCGCCCGGCTACCCCGTCCTGCTGGCCGGCCGCTTCGTCCAGGGCGCCGGTGCGGCGCTCGCCGCCCCGGCCGCGGTCGCGGTGGTCCGCCGACTGTACCCCCGACCCGCCGACTACCGAAGGGCGATGGCCACCTGGGGCGGCCTCTCGGTGATCGGCGCGACGACCGGCAGCGTGGTGTCGGGCGCGGTCGCCGCCGCGGTGTCGTGGCGCTGGCTGTTCGCGGTGCCCGTCCTGGTCGCCCTGGCCGGCCTCGGCCGCTCCGGCTCGCTGCCCGCCGCTGCCCCCGCCCCGTCCGGCCGCCGTCCGGCGCTCGACCTGCGCGGCGCGGCCCTCGCCACCGCCGGTCTCTGCGCGGCGAGTTACGCCTTGGTGGCGTCCACCGACCACGGCTGGCGGACCGCCGAGGTGCTCGCGCCGCTGGGCGCCGGACTGCTCCTGCTGCTCGCCTTCGCCGCCGCCGAACGCCGCACCGCCGACCCGCTGCTGCCGCCCGGCTTCCTCGCGGACCGGACCAGGGCCACCGCGCTGGTCGCCGTGATGGCGACCTCCGCCGGCACCGCTCTGGCCTTCGTCCTGCTCTCGCTCTACCTCCAGCAACTGCGCGGCTGGAGCGCGGCCGAGACCTCCGCCGCCTTCCTGCCGTACGCGGCCGCCCTGCTGCTCTCCGGCCGCCTGGCCGGCCCGCTGACCGCCCGGTTCGGGCCGGTGCCGGTCACGGCCGCCGGCCTCGCGCTGGAAGGCGTCGGACTCGCCCTGCTGGCCGGGCTCGACCCCGCCGGCTCCTACCCCACCGGGCTGCTGCCCGGACTGCTCCTGCTGCCCGCCGGAGCCGCCGCCTCCTTCGCCGGAGCGGCCGTCCTGGCCACCGGCGGCGTGGCACCCGAACGGACCGGCCTGGCCGCGGGCGTCCTCAACACCGCCATGGAGCTCGGCCCCACCGCCGGACTGGCCGCCCTGATGGCGCTCGCCGCCACCCGGCCGACCACCGTCGGCGGCTATGCCACGGCCTTCGCGGCCGCCGCCGCGGGCCTGGCACTGACCGCGGTCGCGGTCGGCGCCCTGCCCCGGACCAACCCGACCACCACCCCTGAACACACCACTCGAATCAAGGAGTTCAGCTCATGAGCACGCGTTTCGCCGACAAGTCCGTCCTGGTCACCGGCGGCGGCAGCGGCATCGGGCGGGGCATCGCGCTCGCCTTCGCCCGGGAGGGAGCCCGGGTCGCGGTCGCCGGGCGCGGCGCCGGCCCGTTGGCCGAGACCGTCGCGCTGATCGAGGCGGCCGGTGGCAAGGCCGTCGCGCTGACCGGCGACGTGACGAACAGTGCCGACGCGGCCCGGCTGGTCCGGGAGACCGTCGAGCGGTTCGGCGGACTGGACGTCGCCGTCAACAACGCCGGGGTGTTCGGCGCGGCGGGCCCGGTCGCCGAGATCGACGAGGACGAGTTCCGGCGGGTCGTCGAGATCAACGTGACCGGTACCCTGCTGGCGATGAAGCACCAGATCGGCCACATGCGGGCGCATGGCGGCGGCGCGATCGTCAACGTCTCGTCCAACCTGGGCGTCCACCGGCGACTGGAGGGCGTCGGCGCCTACGCCGTCAGCAAGGCCGCGGTCACCGCGCTCACCCGCGCCGCCGCCCGCGACCACATCGGTGAGGGCGTGCGGATCAACACCGTCAGTCCGGGACCGGTGGACACCCCGATGTCGTCCCGGCCCGGCGAGAGCGACGCGGACAAGAGCGACCGGATGAAGTCCGAGGTGCCGGTCGGCCGTTCCGGCGCGATCGCGGAGATCGCCGCAGCCGTGCTGTACCTGGCCTCGCCGGAGGCGGGCTACACCGTCGGCGCGGACCTGGTGCTGGACGGCGGCGTCACCGCCTGAGTGATCCGCTGTGGCCTCAACCTCCCGGTGTGCCAGGATGGTTGAGGCCACTTTGCGGTACTACAGCGCGTCCAGGGCGTCCTCGGTACGGGCCCGGGCAACCATCAAGGACTCCTCGACCAGCAGCACCAGCACGTCCGGCCCCGCGAACCACCGGAAGTCGCGGCCGAGGGCCGGCAGCTCCACCAGGCCGTCCGGGACTTCGTCGCCGGCCTCGTAGAAGACACCGAACTCGTCGTCCTCCAGCAGCTTCTCGCTCATCGCCATCACCGCCGCCGCCGTCGAGAAGCGCTCCTCCCAGGGCTCCCAGCGCTCCTGCGACTTGTCCGCGAGGTCCGGCCGGGCCACCGTCGGCGGGTCCTCCTGCGCCAGGTCGTCCAGCAGCACGCCCCAGTGGGCGCAGCCCTGGTTCTCCGTGCGGTACACCAGCGCGCCGTCCAGCAGGTGGAGTTCGTCCGGCGTCAGCAGCACGTCCTGGGAGCTGGTGAGGTCGGCCCGGCGCCCGAACAGCCGGTACGTCTCCCGCAGCGCCACCGGCAGTCGCAGCCCGAGCCGCTGCTCGGCCGCGTCCAGATCGGCGTCGGTGAAGCCGTCCTCGGGTGTCAGCGGCTCGCCCCAGTACGCGGCGAAGCCCCGGACGAGGGCCCAGGCGTCCCCCCGGCCGCCGCGCAGGGTTTCGGCCATCGCGGCGCCTATGTCGAAATCCGTGTCGTTCACCCGTGCACGGTACGAGGTCCCGCTGACATCGCCCGGGGCCCCGAATCCTGGTCGGCGCACGACCGGCCGAATCTGACGCGAACGCGTAATCCCGAGGACACCGGTCGATCACTACGGGGTTCCCGCGCCGTCGTTCGGGCAGGACACGGTTTCGGCCGGAACCGACACACGAAAGGCGGACGCGCGCCAGATGCCGACCGCACCGCACACCGCACGCAGGAGCCGCTGGGGCGAGCACGGGCTCGCCTGGGCCTTCCTGCTGCCCTCCCTGGTGGTCTTCGCCCTGTTCATCGGCTACCCGCTGGGGCGGACGATCTACCTGAGCGGGCACGCCAACGACCTCTTCGGCGCGCCCTCCCGCTACGTCGGGGCGAAGCACTACACCGACCTGCTCTCCTCGGCCGACTTCGGCCGGACGCTGGTCACCACAGGGCTGTTCACCCTGCTCACCGTGGTGCCGGGGGTGCTCGGCGCGCTGGTGCTGGTGCTGCTGCTGGAGAACCGGATCCGGGGCGTACGGCTGCTGCGCTCCGCCTTCGCGCTGCCCTTCGCCTTCTCGGTGGCCAGCGCCTCGGTGGTCTTCGCGGTGTTCTTCAACCCCGCCAGCGGGGTGCTCAACGGCCTGCTCTCGCACGTCGGCCTCGGCCCGGTCGGGTGGCTCACCGACTCCCGCTACGCCCTGGTGTCGGTGGCCCTGACCACGGTGTGGATGAACCTCGGCTACAACGTGCTGGTGCTCTCGGCGGGCATCGCCTCGATCCCCGGCGAGATCGTCGAGGCGGCCCGCATCGACGGCGCCTCCGGTCTGCGGCTGTCCCGCTCGATCACCGTCCCGATGCTCGGTCCGAACCTGTTCTTCCTGACGGTGGTCTCCACCGTCCACGCACTGCAGAGTTTCGGCCAGATCCACATCCTCACCAAGGGCGGGCCGGACGGCTCCACCCGGACCCTCGTCTACTCGGTCTACGAGAAGGCCTTCGCCTACAACTCCAGCGACTTCGGCACGGCCAGCGCCCAGGCCGTGGTGCTGCTGGTGGTCGTCCTCGCCTGCACGGCCGTCCAGTTCGGCGTCCTGGAGCGGAAGGTGCACTACGCATGAGCACTCTTGCCACCGAATCCGAGGCCGAAGCGCAGAAGGCCGACGCACCCCGCCCCCGCCCCCGGCTGCTCGCCGGGCGCTCCCCGCGCGACCTGCTGGGCCGCGCCGCCGTCCACCTGCTGCTGGCCGTCGCCCTGGTCACCGTGGCCTTCCCGGTGTACTACGCGATCGCCGGCGCCTTCATGGGCCCGTCCGAACTCTCCTCCTACCCACCGGCGTTGGTGCCGCACTCGGTCACCGGCCGGAACTTCTCCGGCGCCGTGGACACCATCCCGCTGTTCCGGCAGTACGCCAACTCGGCGATCACGGCCACCGCGATCACCGTCGCCCAGCTGTTCACCTCGATCCTGGCCGCGTACGCCTTCGTCTTCCTGCCGCTGAAGGCGAGGGCCGTGGTCTTCGGGGTGTTCCTGGCCACCCTGATGGTCCCCTGGGAGGCCATCATCATCCCCAACTACCTGACGCTGTCGGACTGGGGATTCGGCAACACCTACTTCGGCCTGGTCCTGCCGTTCCTGGCCTCCGGCTTCGGCACCTTCATGCTGCGCCAGGCCTTCCGGCAGCTGCCCGGCGAACTGCGCGACGCGGCGCGGATCGACGGGGCGGGCCACTGGCGGTTCCTGTGGCGGATCGTCGTCCCGCTGAACAAGCCGGCCCTGGCCGCGCTGTCGATCTACGTCTTCCTGTCGGCCTGGAACCAGTACTTCTGGCCGCTGATCATCACCCGTACGGCCGACATGCAGACCCTGCAGATCGGCCTCACCTCGCTGCGCGACTCGGAGATGGCCGACCCCGGGCTGATCCTGGCCGGCGTCGTGCTCTCCCTGCTGCCCACCCTCGCCCTGGTGGTCTTCGGCCAGCGGTTCATCGTCCGCGGCCTCACCGCGGGCGCCGTCCGCTGAGCCGCTCCGCCGTCCCGTTCACGCCCGTCTCCCGTCCTCGGAAGAAAGAGAACCCCTCGTGAAGAAGAGTGCGCGCGCGCTCGCGGCCCTGCTGGTGGCGGGCCTGTCCCTGACCGCCTGCGGCTCCTCCGGCGACTCCGGCTCCGGTGCCGGCTCGGGCGGCTCCGCCGACGCCCCCGGGGCCCAGGCACTGGACCAGGCCTCCGGCGTGACCACCGTCGAGTTCTGGCACTCGATGACCGGCAAGAACGCCGACGTGCTGAACGGGCTGGTCAGCCAGTTCAACGCGGCCCACCAGGGCAGGATCGAGGTGAAGGCGCAGTTCCAGGGCAAGTACGACGAGCTGGTCACCAAGTACAAGGCCGCGGTGCAGCAGAAGGGCACCCCCGCCCTGGTGCAGGTCTACGACATCGGCACCCGGTTCATGATCGACTCCAGGCAGACCGTCCCCGCCCAGGCCTTCGCCGACGAGGACGGCTACTCGCTGGACGACCTCGACCCCAACATCCGCAACTACTACTCGGCCAACGGCAAGCTGGTCTCGATGCCGTTCAACTCCTCGATGCCGCTGCTCTACCTGAACACGGACGCCTTCAAGGAGGCCGGCCTCGACCCGGCCCAGCCGCCCAAGGACCTCAACGAGCTGGCGGACCTGGCGAAGAAGCTCACCAAGAAGGACGCCGACGGCAAGACCGTCCGCTACGGCTTCGGCGCCGCCGTCTACGGCTGGTTCGTCGAGGAGCTGATCGCCGAGTCCGGCACCATGTACTGCGACAACGACAACGGGCGCAGCGACAAGGCGGGCAAGGTCGTGTTCGACTCCGCCCAGGGCGCACAGATCGTCCAGTGGTGGGCGGACCTGGTCAAGGGCGGCTACGCGGCCAACACCGGCCGGGTCACCGACGACGCCCAGGCCGCCTTCAAGTCCGGCACGGTCGCGATGCACCTGGAGTCCACCGGCGTGCTGCGCGGCTACACCGAGGCCGCCAAGTTCGGGGTCGGCACCGCCCCGTTCCCCAAGGTCACCGCCGCCGACCAGGGCGGCCCGGCGATCGGCGGCGCATCGCTGTGGATCAGCGGCCCCGGCCACTCGGACGCCGAGAAGCGCGCCGCCTGGGAGTTCGAGAAGTTCCTGACCGGCCCCGAGCAGCAGGCCGCGTGGCACACCGGCACCGGTTACTTCCCGGTCAACAAGAAGTCCCTGGACGACCCCGCGGACAAGGAGTGGGTGGCCAAGTACCCGCAGTTCCAGACGGCCATCGACCAGCTGAAGGCCACCAAGCCCACCCCGGCCACCGCCGGTTGCCTGCTCGGCGTGATGCCGCAGGCCCGCAAGGGCGTGGAGACGGCGATCGAGCAGACCATCGCCGGCAGCAAGACCGCCCAGCAGGCCCTCTCCGACGCGGCCAAGGCTCTCCAGCCCGCGATCGAGAGCTACAACAGCTCGGTCGGCTGACCCTGCCCGTCCCGTACGACGGCCCGCCCCGTGCACCGCGCGTCCGGCGGGCCGTCGCCGTCACCCCCCTCGCGCCGTAACGCCGCCGCGCCGTAACGCCGCCGCGCCGTTGCGTCGTAACGCCGTCGGGCCCGATCAGGCCGAGAGCGCCTCGCCGTCCTCGGGCAGCACGCACGCGCCCGCCAGCTCGTCCAGCGAAAGGTCCAGCGCGAAGGCCAACGCGGCGATGGTGAAGAACGACGGCGTCGGCGCCCGGCCCGTCTCGATCTTCCGCAGCGTCTCCGCCGAGACGCCGGCCACCGCCGCCACCTCGACCATGCTGCGCTCACCACGCGCCTCGCGCAGCAGCGCCCCGAAGCGCTCCCCACGCTCGCGCTCCCACGGGGTCAGCGGAGTCCTCACCATGCCGTCGAGTCTACGGCGTGCCTGACATGCCTGGTGCGACCACGGCACCTCGTAGGCCGCGGGCCGGTTGGGGAGCGGCACGGGGCCGCCCGGTCGGTCGGTGTTGAGGGCCAGGCAGGGCACAACGCTGGTCGCCCCCCGCGTCTGGGTGCAGGAGCCGAAGACCTCGGGCCCCATGCCGTAGCACGACCGGTACTCGCTGCCCGGGGGTCGGACCACCGGGTGGAGTTCGTCGACCCTCGACCGTGATACAAATACCGGTATAAGAATTGGTTCCAGGGGAGTGATTCACCATGGTCGAACTCAAGTCGGACACCGCCCTCGCCGCGATGCGCGAGGCCGGGAGGGTCGTCGCCAACGCGCTGGCGGCCGTGCAGCGGGAGGCCGCCGTGGGCGTCAGCCTGCTGGAGCTGGACGAGGTGGCGCGCGGCGTCCTCACCGCCGCCGGGGCGAGCTCGCCGTTCCTCGGCTACCGGCCGTCCTTCGCGCCCGTGCCCTTCCCGGCCGTCATCTGCGCCTCCGTCAACGACGCGGTGGTGCACGGCATCCCGAACGGCTACCGGCTGCGCGACGGCGACCTGGTGAGCATCGACTGCGGCGCCGTGCTGGACGGCTGGTGCGGCGACTCCGCCGTCAGCTTCACCGTCGGCGCCGCCCGCCCCGAGGACGACGAACTGATCGCCGCCGCCCGGCGCTCGCTGGAGGCCGGGATCGCCGCGGCCGTGGTCGGCAACCGGATCGGTGACATCGCCCACGCCATCGGCAGGTCCGCCCGCGCCGGGCGCTACGGGCTGCTCGACGGCTTCGGCGGCCACGGCATCGGCCGCCGGATGCACGAGGACCCGCACGTCCCCAACGAGGGCCGCCCGGGCCGGGGTTACCCGCTGCGCCCGGGACTGGTGCTGGCCATCGAGCCGATGCTGACGGCCGGCGGCCGCGACGAGTACGACACCGACCCCGACGGCTGGACCCTGCGCACCACCGACGGCACCCGCGCCGCCCACGTCGAGCACACCGTCGCCGTCACCGAGGACGGCCCGCAGATCCTCACGCTGCCGTAGCGGGGTGACGGACGCCACGGCGTGCCCCCCGTCCGGCCGGAGTACCGTGCGGGGCATGACCGATCAGGACTTCACCACGCGGGTCACCGTGCGCGGCTACGAGACCGACACCCAGGGCCACCTCAACCAGGCCGTCTACCTGCAGTACGCCGAGCACGCCCGCTGGGAGTACCTCCAGGCGGCCGGGATCCGCCAGGCCGACCTGCTCGCCGAGGGCGTCGGCCCGGTGGTGCTGGAGACCACGGTGAAGTACCTGCGGGAGCTGCGCGCCGGGGACACGGTGGAGATCAGCTGCGCGTTCGGCTGGCGGGAGGGCAAGACCTTCCAGGTGGTGCAGCGGTTGACCCGCGAGGACGGCGTGCCGGCCGCGGAGATCACCGGGGTGGGCGGCATCCTCGACCTGGCGGCGCGCCGGCTGGTCGCCGACCCGCGCGAGCCGCTGCGCGCCCTCGCCTCGGACCCGGCGCTGCTCGGCCTCTGACGCCTCCACGGGCCCGCCGCGTGTGCCCGTCACCTGCGTGCCTGCCCCGCGCGTGCCCGCCGCCATGCGTGCCCCCGTGCGTGCCCGCGGCGCGCACGTCACGTCGAACGGCCCGCCGGGGGGATTACCCCACCCCCGGCCGGGCAGCTGCCCGCATGGTCCCAGGTCCACTGTCACAGCAGACTCCTGTGCATGTCGAACACCATCCGTCGTACCGCCGCGGCCACCGTGGCCGCCGCCCTCGCCGTCTCCGTGCTCACCGCCCTGCCCGCCGCGGCGGACCAGGGGCTCCCCGGCCGGGACCACCTCGACTGGTCCGCCTGCCAGGGCCAGGCCGACCCCCGTCAGCAGTGCGCCACCGTCACCGTCCCGCTGGACTACCACGACCCGGGCGGCCAACAGATCACGCTCGCCGTCTCCCGGATCGCCACCGCCAAGCCCGGCCTGCGCCGCGGCGTGCTGCTGACCGTTCCCGGCGGGCCCGGCGGCTCCGGACTCGGCATCCCCGCGAGCGCCGTCAAGCGTCTCCCGCAGTCCGTTCTGGACCGCTTCGACCTGGTCGGCTTCGACCCGCGCGGTGTCGGCCGCTCCACCCCGGTCAGCTGCGGCCTGGACACCCCGGACCTGGCGATGGTCAAGCTGCGGCCCTGGCCCGCCGCGGACGGCTCGATCGACGCGAACCTCGCCACCGAACGCCGGATCGCCGAAACCTGCGCCCGCAACGGCGGCCCGGTGCTGCGCAGCATCTCCACCGCCAACGAGGCCCGCGACATCGACCGGATCCGCCAGGCCCTCGGCGAGCGCAAGCTCTCCGCCTGGGGCACCTCCTACGGCACCTACGCGGGAGCCGTCTACGCCACCATGTTCCCCGGGCACACCGACCGGATCGTGCTGGACAGCAACGACGATCCGGACCCCTCGCGGGTCGGCCGCGGCTGGCTGGCCGCCTTCGGCCAGGGGGCGGAGGACCGCTTCCCCGACTTCGCCAAGTGGGCCTCCGCGCCGGGCAATCCGGACCGGGTCGCGGACACGCCGGAGCAGGTGCGTCCGCTCTTCCTCGACCTCGCCGACCGGCTGGACCGGGCACCGCTGCCCTGGCCGGGCGCCAACCCGGCCGAGCTGAACGGCAACGTGCTGCGGGAGACCATGCTCACCAGCCTCTACGCCGACGCCAAGTTCCCCGATCTGGCCCGGCTGATGCTGGCCGGTCTCGGCCGCCGGCCACTGCCGGCCCCGGTCCTGCCCCCTGAGCAGGCGGTGCAGAACACCACCGCCGTCTCCGTCGGCACCCTCTGCAACGACGTCAGCTGGCCCGCCGACCCGGCCGGCTACGTCAAGGACGTCGCCGCCGACCGCGCCGCCCGTCCGCTCACCGCGGGCATGCCGGTGAACGCGATGCCGTGCGCCTTCTGGCCGTTCAAGGCCGCCGAGCCGCCGGTGCGGGTGACCGACCGGGGCCCGGCGAACGTCCTGCTGGCGCAGAACCTGCGCGACCCGGCCACCCCGTACGGGGGCGCGCTCAAGCTGCGTGCCGCCTTCGGCGACCGGGCCCGGATGGTCACCGTGGACTCCGGCGGCCACGACGTCTACCTGGCGAACGGGAACGCCTGCGGCGACGCGGCGGTGACGGACTTCCTGGTGACGGGCCGCCGCCCGAGCGAGGACGTGTTCTGCCCTGCGGGCTGATCCCGGGCGGGTGGGAGGTTGACACGGGGGAGACAACGGGCTGTGGACGAACGGCCCTTGTCCCTTCGTGGACCTCCATTCGACCCCCGCACATGAGTCGAACCTGTCGCGATTTTGTGACAATAGTTCGCCAACACGCCGCCCGCCACTGGGATTCACGGCCTTAATGTTCGAACTATGTCACCGAAGAGCCGCATACCTGCCCCGGACCCGGGCGACACCTGGGTACCGCGCCCCCGGCGCCGACAGACCCCGCTCGGAATCCTGCGCCATGCGGCCACCTTCCTCGGCTCCAGCGTGCTGGGCGGCGTCCTCCTGGCGGGCCTGATCCTCCCGGGGGCCGGCGCGGTCGGACTCGGCGCCAAGAACGGCGCCGAGGGCTTCGAGAGCATCCCCGACGACTTCAAGACCCCGCCGCTCACCCAGGCCACCCAGATCTACGACGCCAAGGGCGGCCTGATCGCCAAGGTCTACGAGCGCGACCGCACCGTGCTGACCGCCGAGCAGATGTCGCCGCTGATCCGCAAGGCCCAGGTGGACATCGAGGACGCGCGTTTCTACGAGCACGGCGCGGTGGACCTCAAGGGCGTCCTGCGGGCGATCACCAAGAACGCCGAGAGCGGTGCCGCCGTGCAGGGCGCCTCCACCCTCACCCAGCAGTACGTGAAGAACGTCAACGTCGAGATGGCCGGGGACGATCCGGTGGCGGTGCGCGAGGCCCAGCGCAAGACCCTCGGCCGCAAGATCCAGGAACTCCGGTACGCCATCAAGCTGGAGGAGGACCTCCCCAAGGAGCAGATCCTCACCAACTACCTGAACATCACCTTCTACGGCCACCAGGCGTACGGCATCCAGGCCGCCTCCGAGCGCTACTTCAGCAAGGACGCCAAGGACCTCACCCTCCCCGAGGCGGCGATGCTCGCGGGGCTGGTGCAGAACCCGTCCCAGTACGACCCCAAGCTGCACCCGGTGGCCGCCCAGAAGCGCCGGGACACCGTCATCGACAAGATGGTCGAGAACAAGCACATCACCGCCGAGCAGGCCAAGGAGGCCAAGGCCGCCCCGCTCGGCCTCGACTACCGCGACCCGCAGAACGGCTGCATCACCGCCCAGGCCGGGATGGGCTTCTTCTGCGACTACGTGCGGCACGTCGTCAAGCAGGACCCGGCCTTCGGCAAGAGCGCCGCCGACCGCAAGAAGCTCTGGGACACCGGCGGGCTGAACATCTACACCACCCTCGACCCGGACAAGCAGGCCGCCGCGCAGAACGCCGTCTCCACCAAGGTGTACGTCACCGACCCGGTCTCGGCGGCGATGACGATGGTCGAGCCCGGCACCGGCAAGATCCTCGCGATGGCCCAGACCCGCCCCTACGGGCTGGCGAAGGAGAGGAACCAGACCGTCGTCAACCTCAACGTGGACGCGGCGATGGGCGGGGGCGTCGGCTTCCAGCCCGGCTCCAACTTCAAGCCGATCGTGGCCGCCGCCGCCCTCGAGGCCGGGCTGCCGGCCACCCAGCAGTACGACTCGCCGAACCGGATGGACTGGCCGACGATGACGACCTGCGACGGCACCTGGAAGAACCTCAACAAGGGCAGGAAGGACGGGGTCATCCCCAACGAGAGCCCGAGCGAGAAGGGCCCGTACGCGCTCAAGCAGGCGATGGCGCTCTCGGTGAACACCTACTTCGTGCAGATGGAGCAGGAGATCGGGCTCTGCGCCGTCAAGCAGATGGCCAACAAGCTGGGCGTGACGGGCAAGGCGAGCGGCGACCCGCTCCAGGAGGTGCCGGCCCTCGGCCTCGGCACCCAGGAGGTCAGCCCGCTGACCATGGCGAACGTCTACGCGACCTTCGCCGCCCGGGGCGACTACTGCGCGCCGCTGGCGATCAACCGGATCACCACGGTGGACGGCAAGGACGTCCCGGTGCCGCCGGCCCGCTGCAACCAGGTGATGTCCACCGACACCGCCGACGTGATCAACAGCGTGCTGCTGGGCGTGACCGAGAAGGGCGGCACCGCCCGCGACCTCCGGCTGGACGACGACCGCCAGATCGCCGGCAAGACCGGCACCACGGACGAGAAGAAGTCCGCCTGGTTCACCGGCTACACCGGCAACCTGGCCGGCTCGGTCTGGCTCGGCAGCCCGGGTACCAAGGTGCCGATGCGCAACATCCGGATCGGCGGCCAGTACCAGGCCGAGGTGTTCGGAGCGACCGGCCCGGGGCCGATCTGGCAGAAGGCGATGAGCGACGCCGTCCGCACCATGGCCGACAAGGAGTTCACCACCGTCTACATCCCGGACCCGGTCAAGCACGACCCCGGCTGCGCCACCCCCGGCACCCCGCCCGGCCAGGCCACCTGCACCGGGGCGCCCGGCCCGGGGAGCACCGGCCGGCCGCACGGCACCAACCCGTCCACCGGCGCCCCGTCCGGCCGCTACACCCCGACCACCCCGCCGGACCCCGGGGACCCCTCGGACCCGTGAGCCCCCCGACGGCCGCCGCCCGCCTGGGCGCCCGTGCTCAGGCGGGGCGGCCGGTTGCAGTGCGTTGAGGGCGGCGCCGTCCCGCGCCCGTGACGGCGCCACCGCCCCGAACCGGTGTCCTACCGCGCCTCGACCGGCTCGCCGCTGTCCTGGTCGAGGTTGAACACCCGCCGGTAGGAGTCGGTGACCACGGTGATCTGCTCCCGCCCGGTCCAACTGGCCTCCACCAGCCGGGCGCCGTCCGGTGCGCCGCCGACGTCAGCCAGCAGCCAGCGCCGGGCCGACCAGCCCTCGCCGCTCTCCAGCAGCACATGCCAGTGCTCGCCGGCCTGCGATCCGGAGCCGTACGAGCGGTGCACCACCACCAGGGTCCGCTGCGCGCCGGCCGGGGCGTCCTCCCGGCTGCGGGTCTCGGCCGCCGACACCTTGTGCGCGGCCAGCGCGCCGAGCAGGAACACCACCCCGGCCGTCACCGTGACCGCCCGGGAGGCCGCCCGTACGGCGGTGCGGCGGTCGCTCAGCCAGGCGGCGGCGATCAGCGCGGCCAGCGCGCCGCCGAGCAGCAGCTCCGGCCGGTTCAACAGGTCGGCGACCAGCATCAGGCCGCCCGAGCGGCTCTCCCACTGCCCCTCGGTGTACAGCAGGACGGCCACCGCCCCGCAGGCCAGCAGCACCCGGATGAGGGCGCGCCTGGCTCGTGGTGTCCGGCTGGTCCGGCATTCGTTCATCGTCCCCCCGGTCATGTGGTCACAGCTCCGCGAGAAGCTTCCGGCCCTCCGGCCAGTCGCCCAGCCCCGATTCCGAGTTGAGGTGCCCGTACGCGCCCGCCTCGACGTGGCTGGCGCCCCAGGCCGCCGCGAACTCCCGGGCCCGGGCCGGAGTCACCCACGGGTCGTCGGTGGAGGAGACCACCACCGTCGGGAACGGGAACCGCTCCAGCGCCACGGGCCGGAAGCCCAGCAGCTCCGGCACCTCGGCGGTGTCGACGTCCGCCGGGGCGACCAGCAGCGCGCCCCGCACGGCGGCGGTCCGCTCGCTGGACGCCCCCGCCACCCAGCGGGCCGCCGTGATGCAGCCCAGGCTGTGCGCGACCAGCACCACCGGCCCCTCGACGGCGGCCGCCGCCACCGCCGCGTCCACCCGGGCCGCCCAGTCCTGCTGCTCCGGGTGGTCCCAGTCCGCCTGCTCGACCCGCCGGAAGGCCTCCGGCTCGGCCGCCTCCCAGCGGGTCTGCCAGTGCGCGGGGCCGGAGTTCTGGTAGCCGGGGACGACGAGGTAGGTGATCCGGTCAGGCATGGGCTCCTCCGGGAGGCGGTCGGACGGGCTGCGGGTGATGGACGTCCGGTGAGCGGACGGGGGCGGTCGATGGACGGTCGGTGGACGGTCGGCACGAGAGTCTAGGCCGCGCCCGCTCCGGCGCCGCAGCCGGGCGCCGCACCTGCCGCCGCACCCGGCGCGCACGGCTCGCGACCGGCGCGCGAGCCGGGTGCCGCGCCGCCGTACGCCCGGTGCGCCGTGTTGCCAACGGCTGGGCCGGTAGGGGAGGTTGGACCGGGCACGAGCTGCGGCGACCACCGCCCGGGCCGGTAGCAGGCCTGACGCTCGATCACGTGGAGGGATGTCGGCGATGACATCGAAGATCCTGCTCGTCACCGGGGACGCCGCCGAGTCGCTGGAGGTGTTCTACCCGTACCAGCGGTTGCGCGAGGAGGGCTACCAGGTCGACATCGCGGCCCCGACGAGGAAGCGCCTGCAGTTCGTGGTGCACGACTTCGTGGACGGCTACGACACGTACACGGAGAAGCCCGGCTACACCTGGCCTGCCGACCTCGCCCTGGCCGACGTCGACCCGGCCGCCTACGTCGCCCTGGTCATCCCTGGCGGCCGCGCTCCCGAGTACCTGCGCAACGACCCGGACGTGCAGCGGATCGCCCGGCACTTCTTCGAGGGGGACAAACCGGTCGCCCAGATCTGCCACGGCCCGCTGATCACCGCCGCCGCCGGGCTGCTCGACGGCCGCCGCACCTCCGCCTACCCGGCGCTCGCCCCGGACATCACTGCGGCGGGCGCCGAGTTCGTGGAGGGCGAGGCGGTGGTGGACGGCGTGGTCGTCTCGGCCCGGGCCTGGCCCGACCACCCGGCGTGGCTGCGGGCCTTCATCGAGGTCCTGCGCACCAAGGCCCCGCTCAGCTGATCGCCGTCCAGCCGTACCCCGAGGAATCTCGGGGTACGGCTCCGGGGCGCGGTCAGGGGCGCGCGCCCTCCTCCAGGCCGATGACCGCCGCCGATCGCCCTGCCATGCTGTCAACAGCCTTCTGAACGGTCGGAGTTGTGGGGACTCCGGTGGCCTCGAACCAGGGAGAACGGCATGACCGCCGATCCGACCGCCCCCCGCCGCCGGTTCCGCCGGCCGGTGCTGCGCGCCGCCGTCACGATCGCCGCCGGCGCGGGCCTGCTGGCCACCCTCGCCCCGGCCGCCGTCGCCCAGGCCGCCGACCGTTCACCGGCCTCCGGCTGCCACGGCGCCCTCCACCTCACCGCCGCGGACCGCGCCGACCGGACGGACTCCGCCGAGGGCCGCGCCGGCTGGGCCGCCGCGGACTCTGCCCTGGCCGGCCTCACCGGCCCCGGCTACGCGACCTCGGCCCTCGGCGCGGTCCGCGAGGACGGCCGACTGCTCTGGCGCAACGCCTCCGGTGTCGCCGCCCTCGGCGGCGGCCGGCCCGCCGACCCCGACGGCCGCTTCCGGATCGGCAGCGCCACCAAGACCTTCGTCGCCACCACCCTGCTCCAACTCGTCGGCGATCGGCGGCTGGACCTCGACGACCGGCTGGAGTGCCTGCTGCCCGGCGTCGTCCCCAACAGCACCGCGATCACCGTCCGGCAGCTGCTCGACCACACCAGCGGCGTCGCCAACTACACCCAGGACCCGGCCTTCGAGCCCAACGACCCGGACTGGCTGACCGACCGCCGCTTCCAGCCGTACTCCCTCCAGGACCTGGTCGACATCGCGAACAGGTACCCGCCGGCCTTCCCTCCGGGCCAGGACTGGGCCTACTCCAACACCAACTTCGTGCTGATCGGGATGATCATCGAGAAGCTCACCGGCCACAGCTGGCAGGAGGAGGTCACCCGCCGGATCATCCGCCCGCTCCACCTCACCGGCACCACGATGCCCGGCAACTCGCCCTTCGTGCCGGGCCCGCACGCCCACGGCTACCTCAGAACGGCCACCGGCCCGGTGGACGTCACCCTGCTCGACCCCTCGATGGCCGGTTCCGCAGGCGCCGGCATCTCCACCACCGCCGACCTCACCACCTTCATCGCCGCCCTGCTCGGCGGCCGTCTGCTGCCCCCGGCCCAACTCGCCGAGATGCAGCGGACGAGCCGGATCGGCGGCGGTCGGAACTACGGCCTCGGCCTCCAGCGCGTGGACACCCCGTGCGGCACCTTCTGGGGCCACGCCGGCGGCATCCCCGGCTACAGCACCCTGATGCTCGGCTCGGCGGACGGCAGGCGTCAGTTCGCCGCCTCGATCACCGTCTACGACGTCAGGGACGGGACGGCCGCCAACGCCGCCTGGGACAAGCTGACCGGCATCGCCCTGTGCGGCCCCCAGGCCCCGGCGCTCGCACCCTCCGCCGTACCGGGCCTCTCCGCCGTACCGGGCCCCGCATCCGACCTCGCCCGCACCGCGCGGTGACCGGCCCCCTACGCTGACCGGCGACAGACCGTCGACCGCCGCCAGGAGGACGAGAGCCATGGCAGAACCGCTGATCGCCACCGTGGGAGGCAAGGCGCCCGCCGTCGACCCCGGCGCCTTCCTCGCCCCCAACGCCGTCGTCGTGGGTGACGTCACCGTCGCCGCCGGCGCGAGCATCTGGTACGGCGCGGTGCTGCGCGGCGACGCCGAGTCGATCACCGTCGGCGCGGGCAGCAACGTCCAGGACAACTGCACCCTGCACGCCGACCCCGGCTTCCCGCTGGTGGTCGGCGAGCGCATCTCGGTCGGCCACAACGCGGTGCTGCACGGTTGCACCGTCGAGGACGACGTCCTGGTCGGGATGAACGCCACCGTCCTCAACGGCGCCCGGATCGGCGCGGGATCCCTGGTGGCCGCCGGCGCCGTGGTCACCCAGGGCATGGACGTGCCGCCGGGCTCCCTGGTCGCGGGCGTCCCGGCGAAGGTCCGGCGCCCGCTGACCGAGGAGGAGAAGGGCGGCATCAAGGCCAACGGGGAGGGCTACCTCCTGCTCGCCGAGGCCCACCGGCAGATCTGAGGCCGGTCCGACGCTTCCCGCGGCCGCTACAGCCGGTCGTAGACGGCGGACAGCCGGTTCAGTACCTCGGCGGCCCGGTCGAGGGCCTCCTCGTCGTAGTCGCCGAGGTCGCTGTGCAGGGCCTCGGCCAGGGCCTGCTGGCGCTGCCGGTGGCGGTCGCGGCCCGCTTCGGTGAGGGCGACCAGGACGGAGCGCTTGTCCTCGGGTGGCCGGGTGCGGGTGACGTAACCGGCACTGACCAGGCCGTTCACCAGCTGGGTGGTGGCGGCGCCGGTGGTCTCGGTGCCGGCGGCGAGCTGGGTGATGGTGAGCGGCCCCCGGTCGGCCAGGGTGCGCAGGGCCCGGGCGTGGGTGAGGGAGAGGGCCCCCGGGGTGCGGGTGGCGCGGCCGCGCAGTCGGGCGTCGGCGGCGCTGAGGCGGTAGGCGGCGCGGGCCAGGCGGTCGAGCGCCTGGGCGCGTCCGGGCGTGGGCGGCGGCTCGGTCATGGGCGGTTCCTCCTCGGTGGGTTGACAGCAGCCTAGCCTCAGTACTTAATGAATAAGTACTTAATCACTAAGTACTTATCTATCCCTCTCCGGGAGGAGACCGTCATGACCATCCGTTCGACCGGCCAGAGCTGGGCCCTGGACATCGCCCTCGCCCAGGGCGGCTTCGACGCCCTGCATCCCGAGGCTGTCGGGACCATGGAACAGCTCGGCCACGACCACACCGACTTCGCGAAGGTGTTCGCGCTGGTCAGGAGCGGTGCGATGCTGCCCAAGGCGTGGGCCACGGTGGCCGGCCAGGCCGAGGAGCGCGCCGCGCACCACGAGCGCGGGGGCTTCGCGCAGACCGCCGCCGACCTCTACCTGCGGGCGGCGGTGATGTGGGGCCGGGCGCAGTACTCGATCTTCGACGCCGCCGATCCGCGCAAGGCGGCCATGCGCGCCCACGCCAACCACTGCGTGGAGCGGCTGGGCGCCCTGCGCGACGGGCGGGTCCGGCGAGTGGTGCTGGACTTCGAGGGCTCACGGATCTTCGCTCTGCTGCACCTGCCGGCCGGCCCGGTCGAGAACGCGCCCGCCGTCATCCTCGGCCCGGGGATGGACATGATCAAGGAGGACTACATCTGGGCGGCCGAGCGGTACTACACCTCGCGGGGCATGGTCGCGCTGTCCATCGAGGGCCCGGGCCAGGGTGAGAGCCGGGCCGGCGGACTGACCGTCGACCTCGGCAACTACGAGCGGGCGATCGGCCGCTACCTCGACCACCTGTCCTCGCTCCCGGAGGTGGACGCGGAGCGGATCGGCATGTTCGGCATCTCGATGAGCGGCTACTGGGGCTCCCGGGCCGCCGCCACCGACCGCCGGCTGGCCGCGCTCGCCGCCTTCGAGGCTGTCACCGGGGACTTCGCGACGATCTTCGAGCGCGCCCAGCCGACCTTCAAGAACAACTACATGTACATGGCCGGGTACACCGACGAGGAGGCCTTCGACCGGGACCTCGCCCACCGGATGCCGCTCGGCGACCTGGTCGCCGACATCACCTGCCCGGTGCTGTACGGCATCGGCGAGTTCGACGAGCTGACCGACCTCGGCCAGGCCCTGGAGAGCTTCGAGCGCATCCGGGCGCCGAAGGAGCTGCGGGTCTACGAGGACGAGTTCCACCCGCTGGGCGGAGTGGCGGCCGAGGCCTTCCGCTTCGGCGCGGAGTGGCTGGAGCGCGCCCTCGGCGGCGAGTTCGCCGACCCGGGCCGCGACGTGCGCCACTACGTCCACCGCGACGGGCGCACCACCGACGGCACGGCCGATCCCTCCTGGTGGCTCGGCGCGGCCCCGTCGGCGCTCGGCGAACTCCGCCGGGGCTGAGGGCCGGACCACGGCGGAGTTCGCCGGGCGGCCGGGCTACGGCGCCGGGGCCAGGGCCGCGTCCGCCGGTTCCACCGCCGCCGGTTCCACCGGCGCGGGGGCCGGCGGGCGCCGGTCGGCGGCCCAGGCCAGCACCGCGACGACGGCGCCTGAGGCGGCCAGGCCCGAGCCCACCAGGGTCGGCGAGGTCCAGCCGAACCCGGCGTCCAGCGCCAGCCCGCCGAAGTAGGCCCCCTGGGCGTTGGCCAGGTTGAAGGCGCCCTGCACCGTCGCCGAGGCCAGGGTGGGCGCGCTGCGCGCCTTCTGCATGACCAGGGTCTGCACCGCCGGGACGATCGCGAAGCCGAACAGGCCGATCAGCACCACCGTGACGGCCGCCGACCAGCGGGCGTGCGCGGTCACCGCGAGCAGTGCCAGGGCGGCCGAGAGCAGCACGAAGGCCGCGCAGACGGTCGGACGCAGCGCCCGGTCGGCGGCGAACCCGCCGAGCACGTTGCCGATCGTCATCCCCACGCCGAACAGTGCCAGCACCAGGGTCACCGAGCCGCTCGCGTACCCGGAGACCTCGGTGAGCAGCGGCGAGATGTAGCTGTAGCAGGCGAACAGTCCGCCGCAGCCGAGCACCACGGTGGCCAGCGCCAGCCACAGCTGCCCGCTGCGGAAGGCCCGCAGTTCGTGCCGCAGTCCGGACTGGGCGGGGGAGGGGAGGACGGGCACCAGCCGGGCGATGGCGAGCGTCCCGGCGGCGGCGATCAGCACCACCACGAGCATGGTCGCCCGCCAGCCCAGATGCTGGCCGAGCAGGGTGGCGGCCGGGACGCCGACGATGTTGGCGACGGTCAGTCCGGAGAACATCACCGCGACCGCCCGGGCCCGCCGGTCCGGCGCCACCAACTCGGCGGCGGCCACCGCGCCGGCCCCGAAGAAGGCGCCGTGCGGCAGTCCGGTGATCAACCGGGCGGCGGCCAGGGTCCAGAAGTCGGGGGCCAGCGCGCACAACAGGTTGCCGGTCGCGAACAGCCCGGCGAGCGCCACCAGGACGGCCTTGCGGGGCCTCCCGGCGGCCAGCGCGGTGAGCAGCGGCGCGCCGACCACCACCCCCAGCGCGTAGGCGGAGATCAGCCAGCCCGCCTGCGGGATGGACACGTGCAGGCTGTCGGCGACCTGGGGGAGCAGCCCCATGGCGGCGAACTCGGTGGTGCCGATGGCGAAAGCGGTGACGGCCAGCGCGAACAGCGCGAGGGGCAAGGGGGTGACTCCGGGGTGATGCCCGCGCCGGGACGGCACGCGGCGGGGGATTCGTTCACCGGGCATCCTAATCGGGTCGGATGACACCCCCGTGAGCCCTGTGTGACGAACGGGGGTCGGCTGACCGGAGGAGGTCGCCGATGCGGCCGCGGCGCGGGAGACTGGGGACATGTGCCGCAACATCAAGACGCTGCGACCGCCCGTGACACCGGACGCCGACGAGGAGGACTTCCGCGCCGCCGCGCTGCAGTACGTCCGCAAGGTTTCCGGCTTCCGCGCCCCGGCCGCGCACAACCGCGAGGCCTTCGACCGGGCCGTGGACGCGGTCGCCGAAGCCACCGCCAGGCTGCTCGACGAGCTGGAGATCCGCGGCTCGCACGCCCGGGCCGCCGAGGCCACCGTCTGAGCGCCCGGCGCGTACGGGCCGCCCACAGGGAGCAGGAGCCGGTGATGAACCCCGCCAACCGTTACGCCCTCACCTTCCCCGGTACGCCGGGTACCCAGGCCCCGCAGGACGTGGTCGTGGTCGCTCGGACCGATGCCAAGGGTCCGGGCGGGCACCCCGTGTACGAGGACGACACCGGCATCGTCCGGGCCGAGATCAGTGACGCGGGCGAGGTGCGGATGCTCGCCAGTGGCGGCCAGCAGAGTCCGCACATGCCGGTGCACGCCCACCCGCTGCCCTAGGGTCTGCCCTCGAACGCCCGCCCGCGGGGCGGGGCGTGGGGCACAATCGCCCCATGACCACAGCGATCTGGCAGGGAACCGTCGTCGCCGAGAGCGAGGACACCGTCGTCGTCGAGGGCAACCACTACTTCCCGGTCGACTCCGTCCGGGCCGAGTTCCTGCGACCGTCCGACACCACCACGGTGTGCGGCTGGAAGGGCACCGCCAACTACTACACGCTGGAGGTGGCCGGGCAGAGCAACCCGGACGCCGCCTGGTACTACGCCGACCCGAAGCCCGAGGCCGAGCACGTCCGGGGCCGGGTGGCCTTCTGGCGCGGCGTGGAGATCACCGAATAGCGCCCCGTACCACCCCGCTCCCGGCGTACCACCCCGCTCCCGGTGCCCGACCGCAGCGGTCGGGCACCGGGAGCGGGGGCCTGGTCAGACGGCCGGGGGCGGGGCGACCGCGCCGCGCCCCTCCTTGACGCCGTTCACCATCGCCTGGTGGACGGCCCGCGCGGTGGCCTCGTCCGCCGCGGGCACCGGACTGCCGGAGACCGTGTACCAGTCGAGCGCGCCGGTGTACTGGACGGTCAGCCGGGCCTCGCCGTCCACCCACGTGGTGTGCACGGTGAGGTCGCCGGAGATCGGCCCGACCTCGGCGGTGGTGACCCCGCCGGGGCCGCTGATGATCGACTGGGTGGTCCAGGTCGCCCACGAGGTTCGCGGGTCCGCGGCCGGCCGGGCCTGTCGGCTGGTTTGATCGTGTTCGGTCATGCGCCTATCCTCCCCCGCCGGTGGGCCGCCGAGCAGCGACACCTGCGGTCGCAGGGACCGCCCGGTCGCGCCGGGCGGTCGGATCGGTGTGGCGGACGGTCAGTTGTTCGCGCCGGGTTCGTCCGGCGTGGAGTCGCCCTCTGCCGGGGAGGTGTCCTGTGCGTGCAGGTTCTGCATCGAGGTGATGCCCTCCTCGGGGTCTGCGGCGCGGACGTCCTCCTCGTGGGCGGTGCTGCTCACTTCGGAGCGTTCGCTCATGTCGGTCATCGCGGGCTCCGTCTCCTCGGCCGGTCCCGGCACGCCGGGGCCGGAGGCGTGGCTGGACCGGGTCTGTCTGTCGCCCCTCCAGCCTGCCTCCCGCGCGGTGCAGGGGCCAGTCGGGTGACCCGCCCGCCCCCGCCACTTCCGCCACTGCGACCACCGCCGCCGCTCGCTGCCGCCCCGCCGCCCGCCGCCCGCCGCTCCCGAGCAGCGCCCCGGTCGCGCTCACCAGGTCACGGGCAGCGACCGCATCCCGTAGATGAACGATTCCGTACGGAACTCCCGCTCGCCCTGCGTGACGGCCAGCCGAAGGCCGGGCAGGCGTCGGAACAGGGTCTCCAGGGCGATCTGCAACTCGGCGCGGGCCAGTGGCTGGCCCAGGCACTGGTGCACGCCGAAGCCGAACGCCATGTGCCGGCGGGCGTCGCGCTCCAGGTCCAGTTCGTCGGTGGGCCGCCGGTCGGGGCCGCCGAACACCTCCTCGTCCCGGTTGGCGGTGGAGACCATCGCGATCACGCCCTCCCCGGCCCGGACCGTCACGCCGCCCAGCTCCACGTCCTCCAGCGCCACCCGGGGCAGCCCGGTGTGCACGATGGTCAGCAGGCGAAGCAGCTCCTCCACCGCGCCGGGCAGCGCGGCCGGGTCGGCGAGCCTGGCGATCTGCTCGGGCTGCTCCAGCAGCAGGGCGGTGGACAGCGAGATCATGTTCGCGGTCGTCTCGTGCCCGGCGATCAGCAGCAGGACCCCGGTGCTGGCGATCTCGTCCAGGGTCAGGTCGTCCCGCACGGCCAGCCTGCTGAGGATGTCGTCCTCCGGCTGCTCGCGCTTGCGGGCCGCCAGGGTGCGCAGGTACTCCAGGACCTCGTCCCGGGCCGCCTTGAGCTGCTCCATGGTGCTCTCCCGGCTGAGCAGGGTGCGGCTCAGGAACTGGAAGCGGTCGCGGTCCTCGTACGGCACCCCGAGCAGCAGGCAGATCACCAACGAGGGCACCGGGAGCGCGAACTCGGTGACCAGGTCGGCCTCGGTGCGGCCCTCGGTCATCCGGTCCAGCGCCTCGTCCACGATCCGCTGGATGTCCGGGCGCAGCGCGGCCACCCGCTTGACCAGGAAGTCGCCGGTGACCATGCGGCGTTGCCGGGCGTGCTCGGGGTCGTCCAGCCGCAGGAAGCTCGGATTGTCGGTGACCAGCGTCTCCCGGCTGCCGGGGACCAGCAGCGGGAAGGCCGGGTGGCGCACGTCCGCGCTGAAGCGGCGGTCGGACAGGACGGTGCGGACCTCGGCGTAGCCGGTCGCCAGCCAGCACGAGCTGCCGTCGGGCAGGTCGGCGCGGGTCATCGGGCCGGTGGCGGCGGCCTCGGTGTACGCCGGCGGCGGGGCGAAGGGGCAGCCGCTGGAGTGCGGGGCCGGCAGGGGGACGGCCTGGGCGGTGGGTGTGGTGGTCACGGTGGGGGTCTCCTCGCGTCGCGGTGTGCTGGTGTCGCGGTGTCCTCGTGGGTCGTGGGGTCGTGGTCGTTGGGCCGCGTAAGGTCGTGCGGTCGTGGGGCCGTGCGGCCGTGGGTTCGACGGCCTGCCCGTCAGGCCCCGGTCCCGGCCGCCCCGTCCTCGGTGACGGTGATCGCGCCGCTCGGGCAGAGCTCGGCGGCCAGTCTGACGTCCTCGAACTGCTCTGGCTGGACGACGGCTTGACGGAGCATCACCAAGCTGTCCCGGTCGTCCTGGTCGAAGACCGCGGGGGCGTTCATGACGCACATCCCGGAGCTGCAGCAACGGTCACGGTCGACGCTCACCTGCATGTCGGGCACCTCTCGCCAGTGCGCCGCCGGCTGCCCGGCGGCCGCCTCTCGTTGTCATCGCCAACCTAACCGCCGCTCGTCCGTCCACGGAGGGCGCGGCGGCCGGATCAGCGAGATTGGCCGATTCGTTGCTCGTCCCAACCGGCTTGTGGGGCAATAGGTTTGAATGGACGCCATACCGCAGGGCGGCGTACGTCGCTGCTCCGCGGAGTGCGGTTCACAGGCCTTCGGCGGCGGCCAGCTCCCGTACGGTGGCGACGGTGTCCGCCTCGGCGGCGCTCTTGTCCGGCCGGTAGCGCACCACCCGGGCGAACCGCAGCGCCAGCCCCGCGGGGTAGCGGGGGCTGCGCTGGAGGCCGTCGAAGGCGATCTCGACGACCAGTTCCGGCCGGACCCGCACCGTCCGGGCATCCCGGTCGGTCTCCCGGGCGAGCAACTCGGCGGTCTGCCAGTCGAGGGTCGCATCCGTCAGCCCCTTGAAGGTCTTGCCGAGCATCACCCACGGGCCGAGGCCCGGCTCGGCCGCGGTCGCCCGGGCCCCCAGGTGCAGATTGCTCAGGAACCCCTGCCGCCGTCCGCTGCCCCACTCGGCGGCCAGCACCACCAGGTCCAGGGTGTGCCGGGGCTTCACCTTGATCCAGCCGGCCCCGCGCCGCCCCGCCGCGTACCCGGCCGCCGGGTCCTTCACCAGCACGCCCTCGTGGCCGAGCGCCAGCGCCTCCCGGAAGAACGCCAGCGCCTGCGACCGGTCCCCGGTCTCGGTCCGGGCCACCCGCAGCCCCTCCGGCACCGCCTCGGCCAGCGCCGCCCAGCGCTCCCGGCCCGGACGGTCCACCAGGTCCTCGCCGTCCCGGTGCAACAGGTCGAAGAAGTAGACGCTGAGCGGTACTTCGGCCCGCATCCGGTCCGGATCCTGCCGGGAGGCGGAGCGCGCCGCGGTCTCCTGGAACGGGCGCGGCCGCCCGTCCGGACCGAGTGCTACGGCCTCGCCGTCCAGCACCGCCGTCCGCACCGGCAACGCGAGCGCCGCCTCCGCCACCTCGGGCACGCGCGCGGTGATGTCGTCCAGGCTGCGGGTGAACACCGCCACCTCTCCACCGTCCCGGTGCACCTGGACCCGGATGCCGTCCAGCTTCCACTCCACCCCAGCGGGCCCGGTGCGCTCCAGCGCCGAGGCCACGTCCGGCGCCGAAGCCGCCAGCATCGGCCGCACCGCCCGCCCCACCTCCAGCCCGAACGCCGCCAGCGCCGCCGCGCCCCCTCCCAAGGCCGCCTCCGCGACTGCCCGCGCCGACCCCCGGAACATCAACGCCCGCCGCACCGCCGTCACCGGCACCCCGGCCGCCTGCGCCACCGCCTCCCCGACCAGCGCGTCCAGAGCCCCCTGCCGCAGATCCCCGACCAGCACCGCCCGCAGGAACCCCTGCTCCACCTCCGTCGCCCGGCCGAACAGCCCCACCAGCAGCCGCCGCCGCTGCGCCTGCGACCCCGCCCCGCGCACCTCCGCGAGCCGCTCCAGCTCCCGTTCCACCTCCCGCACACCCAACGAGGGCTCCGCCGCCGGCCCCGGCAGGTCCCGCAGCCCGGCCCACCCCACCCCCGTCCGCAACCGCTGTGCCTCACCCGACAGCAACACCACCGCCGCCGCTCCCTCCTCGGCCCCCAACTCCCGCAGGCACCCCGCCAACAACCCCACCTTCGCCCGCCGCCCGGGCTCCGCCGCCACCTCCCGCGACACCACCGCCAACCGCCACAGCCCCATCCGCCCACACCTCCAACACCCAGCATCGACGCGCCCGCCCACCCCCGCACCCGGGGGCACCCCCTTCAGAGAGCCCGCACAACGCCCGGAGCCGCCGTGCCCTGCCCCACCAGCCGTTCGAGCCAGGGTGGCGGCCGGGCGTCGGCCGCCACCCCCGGGCCGGCGCGGGAGGCCACTTGGACAGGGAAAACGCAACGTCGACAGGGCCCGCCGGAGCGGCTACCTTCACCTGGTCCTCGGTGATCGCCCACCGGCGCACCGGAGTTTCCTTCGCCGCCGAGCCCGCCCGCCCACGCCGGGGCGCGCCGGTCACGCCCCACACTCCTCGCCCCCCGTGCCCAGGCCACCGAAACGGGTCCACGTCGGGCCCCCAACCAGGGAGATACGCATGCCCCATCTCGCGCTGTACACGTTCGGCACCCTGAAGTCACCCCTTGTCGATCCCGCGCCTCTCACGGAGGAGTTCTACGACGTCGGCGCGACCGTCTACCAGGAGATCAGTCGGCACCCCGGGTACCTCGCGCATGCCGAAGCGGCAGACGGTGAACGGGGCGTGTTCTTCGAGGCGGACTGGGGCGCCTGGGGGGAGTTCGCCGTACCGGCCTGGTACAGCAAGGGCCGTACCAGGGAAACCACCGCCCTGGCCGCAACCCTCTCACTCTGGACCGGCCTGAGCCCCGCCGTCGACGCCATCTACACCGGACTGCACCGTCGGGCGCTGACCAGGCGTCATGACTGGGTCGAGAGGACGGAGTACCCGAACTACGTGACCTGGTGGGTCTCCGAGGGTGCGATACCCGCCTGGCGGGACGGGGTCTCCAGGCTGGAGCACCTCCACGACCACGGCGCCGCGCCGCACGCCTTCACCTTCCACCACTCGTTCGCCCCGGACGGAACTGCGGCCAGGGCCGGAAGCGTCGGGCCGAAGAGCGACCCGGTCCGCTGAGGGGGCCCTGTGTCGATCGAGTGCGTCCGCCGCGTGGACGGCCTGGTCTACCGCTACCGCCGGGACGGCGAGTTCAACGGCAGGCCGTCGTTCAAGCGGGTGGACCTCGACGTGTGGTGCCGGTGGCTGCCGGTCCGGGGGTGGTGCACCGTCGGTGCCGACGGGGCCGCCAACGGCTGGCCGCTGCACGGCGGTTCGGGCGACCGCAGGTTTCCGCCGCCGGGCCCCTGGCGCAGTTGGAAGGCCGGCAGGTCGTATCTCTACGACCTGCGCCGCACCGGTGGGTGACGCCCTCCCGCGTACGGTCTGCCGCCGCCCGGGTGCCCGCCGTGTCAGAGCGCGCTGAGTTCGCCCAGGCCCAGGGTGCGCAGGGTGTGATCGGCCAGCTGCAGATGCCCGGCGGCGTTGGGGTGGGCGGGGTCGTCGAGCCACGCGATCGCCTCGCCGTCGGGGAAGGCGGCGAGCCAGTGCGCCTCGTGGTCGACGAGCAGCGCGCCGGTCTCCGACGCGAGTTCGCGGACGGCCCGGCAGTACGCGGGCAGCTCGATGTGGGGCATGTTCCCGGCCTGGCTGACCACGAGGGGCGTGTGCAGCACGATCTGCGCACCGGCGCTCCGGCGGATGATCTCGCGCATGGCGTCGCGGAACTCCGGGAGCCCGTCCGGCCCGGCGTGCGCGTCGTTGGTGCCGAGCGACAGCGACAGCACGTCCGGTGCGAACCGGCCGATGACGAAGTCGTACGCCCCGAGCACGTCGGTGGCCCGCCAGGCGGACACGCCCGTGTTGATCACGATGTCCGTCAGCCGGTCCAACTGCCAGCAGATCCGTTCCCGCACGTGCTCGACCCAGCCGCGCGCGCCGTGGGTGTGTTCGACGGCCTGGGTGATGCTGTCTCCGGCCATCACCCAGGTCATCGGATCGTCGGAAAGCTCGACCATGTGACCTTCTCCCTAACGTTCCGCTCGCAGCTCCCCGCCGCGACGCCCAGAGAGGCGATCCTAGGTCGCGGGCCGGTCGGCGGGAACCGGTCACCAGGGCACGGGAGTGCCTTCCCAGGAGGAGAACCCGCCGGTGGCCGTCCGTGGCCGGGGCGCCGACGGTCGGTCTCCGAAGGCCGTACCGCCTGTCGGCGTTACTGCTTGACAGGGTGCGTAATACTGTAACGCGCGCGGTCCGAGGCGCCGTCGGAGCGGGCCGCGCCCGCGTACTCGCCCAGCAGCTCGGAGCACCACATGCACCCCTTCCTCGACCACCCGGGGCCGCTGGCCTTCGCGCACCGGGGTGGTGAACTCGGGCATCCGGAGAACTCGCTGGCCGCCTTCGAGGCCGCCGTGGCTCTCGGGTACCGGTACCTGGAGACGGATGTGCACGCCACCGCGGACGGTGTGCTGGTGGCTTTCCACGACTCCCGGCTCGACCGGGTGACCGACCGTCGAGGGGCGCTCGCCGAGCTGCCGTGGCAGGAGGTCAGGCGCGCCCGGATCGGGGGTACGGAGCCGGTGCCGCTGCTGGAGGACCTGCTCGGCGCGTTCCCCGGGGTCCGCTTCAACGTGGACGTGAAGGCGGCGCCGGCCGTCGGGCCGCTGGTCGAGGCGATCCGCCGGACCGACGCCTGGGACCGGGTCTGCGTCGGCGGCTTCTCCGACAGCCGGCTGGCCGCCGTCCGCGCCGCCGCCGGTCCCCGGCTGGCCACCTCGCTGGGCCCGCGCGAGGTGGCCCGGCTGCGGCTGCGCTCGCTGGCCGGGCCGTTGCTGCCGGGGCGCGGGGCGCCGTTCGCCGGGGTGTGCGCGCAGGTGCCGGAGCGGCACAAGGGGGTGCGGGTGGTCGACCGGGCCTTCGTCCGGGCCGCCCACCGGCTCGGACTGCAGGTCCACGTGTGGACTGTGGACGATCCCACACGGATCAGGGCTCTCCTCGACCTCGGTGTGGATGGCATCATGGCGGATCGCATCGACGTCCTGCGGGACGTCCTCGGCGAGCGCGGCTGCTGGACGGACGGCAGCACCGGCTCCAGCACGGTGAAATAGGAGCCCCATGAGCACCACGGACCACTTGCCGGACGACGTCTCGTCGCCCCCGGCGTCCGCCGGCGAAGGCCGGGACCTGCGCCGGATGCAGTTCGGCTGGTACATCAACGACTGGGCCAACGCCGCCTTCTCGGCCACCGTCCTGACGGTGTTCCTCGGGCCGTACCTGACCGAGGTGGCGAAGAACGCCGCCGACGCGTCCGGCAACGTGCATCCGCTGGGCCTGACGATCCGTGCCGGATCGTTCTTCCCGTACACGGTCTCCTTCTCGGTGCTGATCTCGGTCGCGGTGATGCTGCTGACCGGCACGGTCGCCGACCGTACCGGGCGGCACAAGGAGCTGATGTGCGGCTTCGCCTACGTCGGCGCGCTCGCCACCATGGGGATGTTCCTCCTGCACGGCGACCGCTACCTGCTCGGCGGCGCGCTGCTGGTGGTCGCCAACATCGCGTACGCGGTGTCCGTGGCGCTCTCCTACGCCTACCTCCCGGGCCTGGCCGCCCCCGACGAGCGCGACGCGGTCTCCTCCAAGGGCTGGGCCTACGGCTACGCGGGCGGCGGACTGCTGCTGATCGCCAACCTGGCACTGTTCCAGGGCCACGACGCGCTCGGCCTGTCCTCCGGCACCGCCGTGCGGATCTGCCTGGTCTCGGCCGGCCTGTGGTGGGCGCTGTTCACGATCGTCCCGATGCTGCGGCTGCCCTCCCGGGCCGGCGTCGTCCGCGAGCGCACCGCGGCCGCCGCCGACCGGCCCGCCGCCGGCAGCCTGCGCGAACTCGGCCGCACCCTCAAGGGCATGCGCAGGCACCCGCTGACGCTGCTCTACCTGGCCGCCTTCCTCTGCTACAACGACGGCATCCAGACCGTCGTCTCGCAGGCCTCGCTGTACGGCAGCGAGGAGCTCGGGATGGAGCAGACCTCGCTGGTCGTCGCCGTCCTGATGGTGCAGATCGTGGCGATCGGCGGCGCGCTGCTGCTCGGCCGGATCGCCCACCGCTACGGCGCCAAGAAGACCATCCTCGGCTCGCTGGTCGGCTGGGTGGTCACCCTGGCCCTGGGCTACTCCATGCCCGCCCACCAGCCCGTCTGGTTCTACGCGCTGGCCTGCATGATCGGCCTGGTGCTCGGGGGCAGCCAGGCGCTCTCCCGCTCGCTGTTCTCCCACCTCATCCCGGCGGGGCGGGAGGCCGAGTACTTCAGCGTCTACAAGGTCAGCGACCGCGGCACCAGCTGGATGGGTCCGCTGGTCTTCGGCCTCGCCTACCAGGTCACCGGCAGCTACCGCTCGGCGATCATCTCGCTGCTGATCTTCTTCGTGATCGGCTTCGCGGTGCTGGTGAAGGTCCCGGTGCGCCGCGCCATCGAGGCCGTCGGCAACCCGGTGCCCGAGCGGCTCTGAGCCGATCGGCGGCGGCCGGGCGGCCGCCTGTACGCGCCCGGCCGCCCGTGCAGCCCGGCCGCCTGTACGCGGTCACCGTACGGGGTCAGAGATCGGCGACCAGCCGGCCGATGCCGTCGAGGAACTCCTCCAGCGTGCGGGCGACGAGCGTGAAGTCGCCGTCCGGGGAGGCCGTGGTCGACCTCCAGACCCGTCCGCTGTGTCCGGTCGCGAACAGGTGGCCCCCGCCGTCACTGCCGAAGACCAGCGCCAGCCGTTCGCCCCCGATGGCCGGGGTGCCGTACTCGCGGACGTGCCCCGTGACCGCCGCCGGCGAGTGGACGAAGTAGCCGTTGTCGACGTCGGGCAGGCTCGCCCGGTCGAGCTCCCCGTAGAGCGTCGCCAGATCCGGGGGGACCGGCAGCAGCTCGCCGAGCGCCCCCGCCGCCCGCAGGCTGGCGTCCGTGGCGGGGGCCAAGGCGTTCTCGCCGGGCGGGAAGCCGTACCGCGCGGCGAAGGACCGGGTGAACCCGGTCAGGGCCGTGCCGGTCCGCGCGCACCAGGCCCGCAGCCACTGCGGGTCGAGCCGGGGACCGGGCAGCGGTGTGGGGTTCCGGAGGTCCACGGTGAGGGACCGGCGCCACCTGGCCCCGGGGCGGGCGGCGCCGGGGCCGGCCTCTCCCGCCCGCTCGGCCCGCAGCTCCGCCAGCTGCCGGGCGCCCATGGCGCGCAGCCGCGCCAGGCCCTCCTCGTCGGCCTCCTCGCTGCCCGGGTAGAGGGCGATGTGCTGCGCCCCGTCCTCGTCCTGCCAGCTGTAGCCCTGGTACTGCGTCGTCGGCTCGTCCACCGCAGGGAACCTCCGCTCCGTGGCTGTCGGGTCGACCCACCGTAGGCGATGGGCCCGTACCGGGGGAAAGCGCTTCACTCTCCCGGGTACCGCTCGCAGGCGCGTGCGGACAGCCGCCGCAGTGGAGTGCGGGGCGGGCGGTGTTGGCCGGGGTGGAGATCGGCCGGGGGCCGACGGGGCGTCATGCTGGGCGGGCCAGTACGACCGGCCGACCGAGGGGACCGAAAATGAGCACCACCGCCGCGAAGCGCTGGACCGTCAGTGCGCCGGAGGCCGGGGACCATCCGGCCTGGCGCGAGCTCTTCCGCGGGTACTGCGCGTTCTACCGGGTGCCGATGCCGGAGGAGAAGGCCGAGCTGGTGTGGTCCTGGCTCAACGACCCGGCGCACGAGCTGGAGGGGCTGCTGGCCCGCGACGCCGACGGGACACCGGTCGGGCTGGCGCACTTCCGGCCGTTCTCCCGTCCGCTGCACGGGGCGGTCGGCGGCTTCCTGGACGACCTGTTCGTCGCTCCCGAGGTGCGGGGCGGCGGGGCGGTGGACGAACTGCTGGCCCGGCTGCGGGAGATCGCCGCGGAGCGCGGGTGGAGCACCATCCGGTGGATCACGGCGGACGACAACCACCGGGCGCGCAGCAAGTACGACCAGGTCGCCACCCGGACGATGTTCGTCACCTATGACATGGCCCCGGAGAGCACGGACTCCTGAGGGTTCCTCGGACCCTGGAACGTCAACGTGTCGTCAACCGGGGCGCCTGACCGGTTCGCGTGATCAAGTCGCCGGACATTCGTTCGGACTTTCTGTTATCGGCCCTCCGCCGGGGGGTCTCCCAGGTGTCGGCACCCGACCAGCCGACCTGGACAGAAAGCAGTGGCCACGTGAACAGCGACGACAGGACGACCATCGGCCCGGTGACCGGCAGCGGGGACGGCGGTCACGGCCGCCCGGGTGGCCGGGCCGCGCGGCGGGCCGCCGCCCAGCGGCACCAGGGCCGCGGCCGTCGGGGGCGCAGGCGTGGCGGCTTCGTGCCGGTGACGGCGGTCGTCGCCGCCGTGGCCGGGACCGGGCTGCTCGCCGCGCTGGCCGGGGCGGGGTACGCGGCGTTCGACGGCAAGCAGTCGGACCGGGACCTCGCCGGGCAGGCGGCCGCGGCCGACTCGCTGGTCGCCGCCGAGCTGGGGACCCACGACGGCATCCAGGTGCCGGGCACCGGGGGAACCAACCCCTCGGGCTCCGCGCTGCCGGCCGGCAGCCCGACGGCGACCGGCCCGGCGGCCACCCCGAGCGCGACCGCCACCGAGACCGCCGGTGCGACCGCCTCGGCCTCCCCGACGGCCGCGCCCACCGCGACGGCGACCGCGAGCGCCCGGCCCACCGCCACCGCGAAGGCGAGCCCGACGGCCACCCGTACGGGCGCGAACGGCGCCGGGGCCACCGCCCAGCGGGCCGCCGCCGCCCCTGCGGCCGCCCCGGCGGGCGGCGGCCCGAACACCTCGTACGCGCAGCAGGTCGTGGACCTGGTCAACGGCGAGCGCGCCAAGGCCGGTTGCGGTCCGGTCAGCGCCGAGCCCCGGCTGGCGAGCGCGGCCCAGTCGCACAGCGACGACATGGCCGACCGCAACTACTTCGACCACGCCAGCCCCGAGGGCTACCACGCCGACCACCGGATCGAGGCCACCGGCTACCGCTGGAGCACCTGGGGCGAGAACATAGCCCGCGGTCAGAAGGACCCGGCGGCGGTGATGGACGCCTGGATGAACAGCCCGGGCCACCGCGCGAACATCCTGAACTGCTCCTTCACGCAGCTCGGGGTGGGTGTGCGGACCGGCGCCAACGGCCCGTGGTGGACCCAGGTGTTCGCCGCCCCGGCCTGACCGGGCCCCGGCAGAGGTTCCGTCCGGGACCGGGCACGGTTCCGATCGGGCCCCGGCCCCGCTCCTCACACGCAGTCCGATTTTCCGATTCCGCTCACATTGTTGTTATCTGATCACTCCCCACAGGTCTCCCAGGAGGCAGCGGCGGACGGAAACACGGCAAGACGGAGTGCGGACCATGAACGCTGATGTGCAGAACAGGACCGGGACGACCCTGGTACGTGCGGCGCAGGCAGGTGACCGGCAGGCCCAGGAGGCCCTGGTCGCCGCCTGGCTGCCGCTCGTCTACAACGTGGCCGGCCGCGCCCTCGGCGGCCACGCCGATGTGGACGACGTCGCCCAGGAGACCATGATCCGGGCCCTGGACGGCCTCGACGGGCTGCGCGAGCCGGAGTCCTTCCGGTCCTGGCTGGTCGCCATCACCATGAACCAGGTCCGCCGCCGCCATGCCGCCGGACAGCAGCAGCCCACCGTCGGCGGCTTGGACGAGACCTGGGAAGTCGCCGACCCCCGGGCCGACTTCACCGACCTCACCATCCTGCGGCTCGGCCTGTCCGGCCAGCGGCGCGAAGTGGCCGAGGCCACCCGCTGGCTGGACCCGGACGACCGCGAGCTGCTCGCTCTGTGGTGGCTGGAGGCGAGCGGTGAACTCTCCCGCGCCGAGCTGGCCGAGGCCCTGGACCTGAGCCCGCAGCACGCCGCCGTCCGCGTCCAGCGGATGAAGAAGCAGCTGGAGGCCGGCCGGGTCGTGGTCCGCGCCCTCGGCGCCTATCCGCGCTGCCCCCAGCTCGCCGAGGTCACCGTGGGGTTCGACGGCACCCCGAACTCGGTCTGGCGCAAGCGGATCGCCCGGCACATCCGCGGCTGCGCCGGCTGCGACGGCCTCGGCCGCGACCTCTTCCCCGCCGAAGGCCTGCTGGCCGGCCTCGCCATGGTCCCGATCCCCTCGACCTCGCCCACCCTGCTGCACCTCCAGCACACCGCGGCCACCGCCGCGACGGCCGGGCACTCCGCCACCGCCGTAGGTGCGGCGGGCACGGGCCCGGGCGCGGCGGGTACCGGCACAACGGGCACAGCGGGTACTGCGGGCACAACGGGTACCGCCGGCGCCGGTTCGGGCACGGGCTCGGGTGCGGCCACCGGTACCGCCAGCGGCTCGGGCGGGCACGGCGGTTGGGCCGGCGCAGCCGCCCGCAAGGCCGTCCTGGCGAGCGGCGCGGCCGCCGCGGTGGCGGTCACCACCCTGGCCCTGGTCTGGCCGAACCACGGCGAGCCGCCGAGCACGGCGGCACCCGAACCCAGCACCCCGGCCGCCGCGATGGACACCCCGGCGGCCCTGCCCGCGACCCCGTCGGCCACTCCCACGCCCACCCCGACGCCCACGCCCAGCGACACCCCGACATCCACGCCCACGCCGACCGCGACCCGGTCGGCCACCGCCGCGCCGCCGCCCAACCCGGAGCGGCAGCTGGTGGACCTGGTCAACGCCGAACGCGCCAAGGCGGGTTGCGCCCCGCTGCGGATCGACCCCCGGCTGCACAGCTCCGCCCAGAAGCACGCCGACGACATGGCCGCCCGCGGCTTCTTCGACCACGTCAACCCCGACGGCGTCCGCCCGGACGCCCGGATCACCGCGGCGGGCTACCGCTGGTCCCAGTGGGGCGAGAACCTCGACCGGGGCCCGACCACGCCGGCGGCCGTCTTCGCCCGGTGGATGGACGGCGGCATCCACCAGTCCAACATGCTCGACTGCGGCCTCAAGGACATCGGCGTCGGCGTCGCCGCCAGTCCGGCGGGCACCCTGTGGACCCAGGACCTCGGCGCCCCGATGTCCTGACGCACCCCCGTCCGTCCTGACCGCCGGTGCCGGTGCCGGTGCCGGCGGCGGGCGGCGGCGCGGTCGTTTCCGGCCAACTTCTTGACGTAACCATGCCAGCTCTATTGGATCGTTCCAAGTACGGTTAGGGTCGCACCAGCTCCCCAATCCGGCGCCGCGCGGCCGTCCGTGCGGCGCCTTCCGGACCTGCCGATTGGACTGGTGTGAAGTGAACGGACTGCGTCACCGAATCCGCAGCCGACTCGCCTCCCTGGCCGGGGTGGTCGCCCTGCTGGCGGCCGTCCTCGCCGTCCTCGCCGTCCTCGCCGTCCTCGCCGGCGTCACCGCCGGAACGGCGAACGCCGCGCCCGCCGCCGCGCCCGCCCGCGCCGCCGTGTCGGCCCAGGCCGCGGCGGGAATCGGGTGGATCTGCAACGGAGCGCCCGTCACCCCGGGCTACGTCCTCACCAGCCACACGAACAGCGGCTGCAACGGCGCCGGCATGTGGTGGCAGACACCCGTACGGGACGGGATCTGGACCTGCGCCACCTCCCCGATCCCGGCCGGGTACGTGCTCTCCGGCCACAACCCCACCGGCTGCGACGGCTACGACTCCTGGTACATGCGGCTGCCCGTCGACGGCCTGTGGACCTGCGGCACCTCGCCCATCCCGCCCGGCTACGTGATCACCCAGCACGCGGGCAGCGGCATGGGCTGCGCCAACATCGACGCCTGGTTCATGCAGCGGGCCAGGGACGGCCTCTGGGTCTGCGCGGGCTCGCCGATCCCGCCCGGCTACGTGACCACCGGCCACAACATCAACGGCTGCGGCGGCATCGGCTCCTGGTTCGAGGTGGTCGCCAGGCCCGGCCTGCTGGTCTGCCCCAACGTGCCGATCCCGCCGGGCTACCGCCTCGGCAACTACAGCGGCAGCGGCTGCAACGGCCTGGGCGGCTGGTACCTGCTTCTTAGCTGACCGCGACTCACCCGACCGCCCCGGACCGGGTCCGGGGAGGGGAACCGCTCGACGGCCGCACCCGTCCCCTCCCCGGGCCCCTGACCCGCACCCCGTCGGCGAACCGGCCCCGGGTCAGGGAACCTCCGGCCCCGCCCGGGTCCGTTTTCGGCGCTCGACGCGGATGCCGGTGATCACGGCGGCGGCCAGGCTGGCCGCGATGATCGCCTCGGCCGAGAAGAACGCGATGTGGTCGAAGAGCGAGCCGATCGGCGGCGCGCCCGGTGCCGCGTTGCGCAGACCGACCAGCGCGAACGGGGTCGCCGCCATCCAGCCGAGGGCGGGCCGCACCAGGCCCAGCCCGGCGCGGTGCAGCACCTCCGCACCGACCATGACCTTGTGATTTATCCAGCGGTCTCGAACAGGCGGACCTGCTGATCACTCGTCCGGGTGTTCACGGGACGCGGAAGCGGCCTTCGCGTGATCCTGAACTCGACCAAGAGGTGCAGGACTTGACGCGAAGGCCGTAGTAATGAGTGTGGTGGAACAGGGCGTGCAGTGCGAGCCGTTCGCGGAACTGTCACGCTTCCGGGGGGTCTTCTACGACTGCCTGATCGGACGGCGCGACGCGCTGTTCGAGCTCGCGGACGCGGTGCTGTGCACCGACGGCCCGGTCAAGACCCTGGTCGGCCTGGCGCTGGCTCCCGAGCACCGGCGCGGCCACGGCGCCCTGTACGGCGCGCTGAACCGCGGCCGCCTGGACGTCGAGCGGCTGCGGACCGAGCTGGCCAGTCTGCCGCTGCCGCGCGCCGCCGACGGCCGCCTGGTCCTGGCGGTAGACGTCTCCCCGTGGCTGCGGCCGGACGCCGCCACCAGCGACGCCCGCTCGTTCTGTCACACCTACGGCCGTGGTGAGAACAAGCACCTGATGATCCCGGGCTGGCCCTACTCCTGGGTCGTCGCCCTGGAATCGGGCCGGACCTCGTGGGTCGCGCCGCTGGACGCCGTCCGGCTGCGGCCGGGCGACGACCTCGCCGCGGTGACCGCCTCGCAGCTGCGGGATCTGGTCGAGCGCCTGATCGCCGCAGGCCAGTGGCGCCCGGGCGACCCTGCGGTGTGGATCGTGACCGATGCCGGCTACGACGTGATGCGCCTGTCCTGGCTCCTGCGCGACCTGCCCGTCGAGATTCTGGGACGCCTGCGCTCGGACCGGGTGATGCGCCGCCCGGCACCGACCCGCGCGGAGTTCGCGCTGGCCAACCCGGCCGGGGGCCGGCCGCCCAAGCACGGCGGCGAGTTCATCTTCAAGGACTCCCGGACCTGGGGCACCCCGGACGCGGAGACGAAGGTGGAGACCACCCGCTACGGCACCGCCCATGCCCAGAGCTGGGACCGGCTCCACCCCGAACTCCAGCAGCGCGCCGCCTGGCGGGACCACCCCGGCAAGCTCCCAGTCATCGAGGGCACCGTCATCCGCCTCCAGGTCGACCACCTGCCCAGCGGCGGCGACCCCAAGCCCTTGTGGCTGTGGTGGTCACGACCGACAGCCGGTCCGGCGGAGACCGACCTGGCCTGGCAGACCTTCCTGCGACGGTTCGACATCGAGCACTTCTTCAGAATGATCAAGCAAACGCTCGGCTGGACCACACCGAAACTCCGCGACCCCGAGGCAGCGGACCGCTGGACCTGGATCATGGTCGCCGCCCACACCCAACTACGCCTCGCCCGGCCCCTGGCGACCGACCTACGACGCCCCTGGGAGAAGCCAACCGAACCGAACAGGCTCACTCCCGCCCGGGTCCGCCGTGGGTTCCGACACCTGCGTGCCAAAGCCTCAACACCGGCAACAGTGCCGAAACCCTCCCGGCCCGGCCCCGGCCGCCCACCCGGCTCGAAGAACCGCCGCCCCGCGACCCGCTACGACGTGGGCCTGCTCCTGGCCACCGGCGAGTCCTACCGCAAACCGACCCACCACAAGGTCGGCACCAAACCCCGCCGCACGGGGTAGGTGGTTGTGTCACAGCGTCCTGCGAGGCTATGACCCATGATCGAGCCTCCACGCATCGGCATCAGCCCGGTGATCGCTTCAGTGACCGAGTCCTGGACCTTCATTGACGCCTGGCTGGCGGAGCACGCGCCGGCAAGCCTGGCCGAGCTCCAGCTGCCCGCATCGCCCGAAGCCATCAGCAGAGCGGAGGAGCGGCTCGGATTCCCGATTCCCGCTGATCTACGGGAGTCGTTGCTCTGTCACAACGGCGACGGTTCGTCCGTCGGGGTCCTCCCGTGCGGCCCTATGTACTCCACCGAGAGGATTGTCGAGATCCGCGACATGCGGATGAGGATCTGGGATGCCGACGATCCGGACCAGCAGGACGATCCATGGTGGGGAATGCTGTGGGTGCCGTTCGCCGGCGGCGACGGCGACGAACACTTCATTCACGCTGGTCCCGGCCTGTGGCACAACCACCTCGGCCGGGCTCCGCACGACGACTCCGCCTACTTCGTCGGCTGGCCGAGCCTCGCCGCATGGCTCCACGGCATCACCCAGGCGATGGCGCACTACGACGACCGTGACTGGAGCGGAACGGCCTACCGACCGATGCTCCGGAAGGACGGAACAGTCGACTGGTAGACCAGTCGACCAACCAGGGTCTGGATAAACCACAAGATGACGGCCAGTGCCAGTACCCACATCGCGCCGATCATGAACCACACCAGGATCAGTGTGCTGCGCGCCCGGCCGGCCCTCGCGTCCAGGACCACCGTCCCGGCCGCCGGGCCGTCGGCGCGGGGGTGGACGGCGAAGAACGGGTCGGCGTCGGCGAACACCAGACCGACGGGTACGGCGCCGCTGCCGTCCGAGGCCGAGAAGCCGACGGTGAACCGGTAGCGGTCGAAGGGGTAGTCGGTCGCGGTGCCGCCGTAGAGGCCGGCCTGCACGAGCTGCGGCGCCGCCACCTCCCCGGGCGCCGTCCGCAGGACCGTCCTGGTGATCCCGCCGACCGTGATCTCCACCTGGCGGGTGAAGGCGGACGGGCCGGGGCCCTGGGCCAGGGACCCGTGCGGAACGGCCACGACGGACAGCGCCAGGTGCGCCCCGCCGGGGTCGAAGTCCTGGGACGCGACGTTCAGTTCGACCCAGTCGGGGGTGCCCGGCGTCGCGAGCGCCCGGCTCTGCTGCCGGGTCTCACGCTCGTCGGGGTAGAGCGTGGCACCCGTGCCGCAGGCGAGGCCCAGGAGCAGGACGGCGAGGACGAAGCGGTTGCCGCGCAGCCTGGCGAGGACGCCCATCTCACGGCGCGATCTCGAACGGGGGCGGCTTGAGACCCGCGAGGCAGCCCTTGTCCGGAGCGGTCGGGGTGTCGAAGAACGACCGCGTGATCGACTGCGCGCAGGGCGAGTCCGCGAAGACCACATGGGCGACGTAGGGGATCGTCAGCGCCGTGGACCGGCTCAGCGTGCGGGCGGCGTACGCCCCGCTGCTCGGTGCGGTCTGGGCGTCGAACCCGCCGGACAGCACGAGCGTCGGTATGTCGCTGTACGTCACGTCCCGGACCGAGTCGTCCGCCGCCGACACGTCCCAGGCCCGGCAGTCCGGGTGGAGGAAGGCGAGCAGCGGGGCGTTGGCCACCACCGACCGGGGGAAGGACGGGAACGCGCGGTGCCCCGCCCGGATCACCTCGGCCCGGCTCTCGAACGGCGTCCACTCGCCGCAGAAGACGCCGTACGCGAGCCCGTGCGAGAGCCTGCCGACGGCCTGCGGGCTGAGCTTGCCGCCCGCCCACTGCTCGGCGATCCGCTGCGGCTTCCCGTGGGCCAACTCGTCGATGGAGCGGGGCACTCCGGCCGCCACGTGGGTGGCGGAGACCAGCCAGTTCACCAGGGCCCCGCCGTCCAGCACGATCTCGGCCGGCTCCGGGCGGCCCGGAACGGGGACGGTGGTGGTGACCGGGTCGTCCTCCAACTGGACGACGAGCCGCTCGAAGGTGCCCTTCAGGTCCGGGTAACGGGCGTTGCAGGCGGGCTGCTCGGCGCAGGCGTCGAACAGGCCGTCGAAGCCCTCGCGGGCGGCCCTCCAGGTCACGGCCCCGCCCGCCAGGGACGGCGGCAGCACGCCGTCGATGCCGACCGACCGGATGCCCTTCGGGTGCAGGCGCATGTAGAGCAGGGCCAGGTCGGTGCCGTACGAGATGCCGAACACGTTCCACTGCTCGACGCCCAGCGCGACGCGCAGGTCCGCGTAGTCGGCGGCGCTCTCGGTGCTGTTGTACGCGCCGAGGTCCACCCCGCGGGCCTCCAGTTCGTCGTGGCAGGCCCGCGTCGCCCCGACGTGCCGGCGCCCCGTGGACCGCGCGTCGTGGCGGAGGGCGAGGGCGCGTGCGTTGAACCCGTCGATGCCGGGGCAGGTGAGCGCCGGGTCGGCGGAGTACGTGCCCCGCTGGGACATGAAGATCACGTCCCGGTCGCGGTTCAGGTTGCCGTCGAGCGCGAGCTGGATCTCGGAGACCGCGTCGTCGCCCGGACCGCCGGCGAGCCACACGATCGGATCGTCCGCCGTTCGGTGCGCGGCCGGCACTGTCGCGACCCCGAGGGTGATCTTCCGCCCCTCCGGGCGGCTGCGGTCCTCGGGCACGGTGAGCGTTCCGCAGCGGGCCCCGTTCAGCCCGGGGGTCGGATCGGCCGTCCTCGGGCAGTGGCCGGGCTGGTAGTGGGCGTGGCCCACCGTCCGGGCGACCGTGCCGAGGGGCTCCCCGGCGCCGGACCCGGCTCGGGCGGGCGGCGCGGCGGGGCCGGTGACGAGGATGCCGGCCGTGGCCCCGGCCAGGGTGGTCAGGAGTCGTCGCGCGGCGCGCCGGTGACCGGCTCGCACCGGACCGACCGCCCCCGGGAGCGCCGGAGCGGCTGCGGCGAGGGCCGCCCCGGTCCGCGGTCCCCGGCGGGGTCGCCGTCCGGACCGCCGCCGCGCCCGTATTCGTCCGGACCCGCCGTTCCCGTGCCCGGACGACGGGGCACCCGTGCTGTCGCCGTGTCCCAGCATGAGGTCTCGTCTCTCTCAAGTCCCCGGAAGGGCGGCGCCGCGCGATTCCGGCAGCCACCGCACAGTTCGCACGGGGATCGCGTAGCCCAGCCTGGGTCTACGGAGAGACGTCCACCACTCGAGGGCTCCACACGGAGGAGCCGGACCTTCGTGGAAAGGAGCGGCCCTACGCGGGCGTGACCGGCGTCAGGCCGTCCACCGTGCCGGTCACGAACCCGGTGGGCCGGCCGACCACGCCGCCCGCGTCGCCGACCTGGCCGGGCACCGCGTCCGTTGCGCCGGTCACCGGGCCGGGCATTCCCTCCTGGCCGCCGACGGCACTGGCGTGCGCACTCGGCGCGGTGAGGGAGGCCACGAAACCGACCGCGATCGAGGCGACGGCGAGCATGCTGCGCTTCTTCATGGCCGGTCCAACGACCGTGCGCCGCAAGGGTTACGGGTGGTTCCGTCCGCTTCTGCTCAGCGGTCCTGCGTCCCGGCGTCGCCCATCATCACCACCGGGTGCGGGGCCGGGCCCAGAGCGAGCAGCGGGTCCCGCATCCGGTCCGCGCTCGTGCTCCCCCGCGGGAGGGCCACGGGCGGGGTTGGACGGCCCGCGTGCCGGCCGGGGCCAGGCCGGGCGGCACGCGGGCCGTGGGGACCACCATGGCCCGCCGGACCGGGGACGGCCAGGGGCGCACGGGGGCGCCCGGGGTTGCAACGCGGCGCGATCGGGCGGGCGAATCGCGGCAGAGCGTCCGAAAGTCGACCGGAGTCCGCGAAGCGTGTCAGATCGTCCCCGACGCCTCCTGCGCGCCGGGCCCCGCCGCCCGTTCGCCGGCGGCCGGGACGGCGCCCACCGGCGCGACCGTCCAGTCCGGGTGGCCCGGCATCGGCGGGGTGCGCCGCCCGTACAACCAGTCGTCCAGGAAGCCCCGGAGGTCCTGCCCCGAGACCTCGGAGGCGGTGCGCACGTAGTCCCGGGTGGTGGCGTTGCCGTAGCGGTGCTCGCGCAGGAAGGTGCGTTCGATCCGGTCGAAGGTCGCCGCTCCGACCTTCTCCCGCAGCGCGAACAGCACCAGCGCGCCGCCGGTGTACCGCTGGCTGTCGAAGAGGTTGTCGGCGGTGGGGGAGGCGACCGGCCCGGCGTCGTGCCGCCACTGGTCGCCGAGGCCGTAGAGCATGCGCATCCGGTCGACCAGGGTGGTGTGGCCCCAGGCGTCGGGCCAGCCGCGCTCGTAGCGGTAGAGGAGGCCGTAGTAGTCGGCGTGGCCCTCGTTGAGCCACAGGTCGGCCCAGGTGGCGGGGGAGACGCTGTCGCCGAACCAGGAGTGCACCAGCTCGTGCATCATGTGCGAGCCGATCGCCGGCTCGGCCTGGCGCAGGAAGCCCGGCTTGTAGAGGGTGAGGGTCTGGGTCTCCAGTCCGGTGAAGCCGAAGGCCGCCGGGTCGTCGGTGTTGGCCGGCAGGATGCCGTAGGACTCGAACGGGAACGGACCCAAGTGCTGCTCGGCCCAGTGGAGTTGGTCGGCGGTGAGGTCGAGTGCGGGGGTCAGCTCGGCGAGCCGGGCGGTGGGGACGACGTCGCGCAGCGGCAGCCCGCGCGGGCCGGTGCGCTCGCGGACGGTGTAGTCGCCGACCGACACCTGGACGAGTTCGGTGGCCATCGGCTCGCGGGAGACGTAGTGCCGGGTGGTCCGGCCGTCGCCGAGCCGCTCGGTCTGCGTCAACTCCCCGTTGGCGACGCCCAGGAGTGCGTCCGGGGCGGTCACCGCGACGGTGAAGCGGGCCTTGTCGCTCGGGTGGTCGTTGCAGGGGAAGACGGTGTGGGCGCTCGCGGGCTGCCCGGCCACCGCGAAGCCGTCGGGGGTCGGCACCCAGCCGGTGTGCGGCAGCGCGGCGCGCGGGTCGGCGGTGTACTCGACGGTCAGCCGCGCGGTGGCGCCACGGCGCAGCGGACGGGCCGGGGTGACGGTCAGCTTCTCGCCGTGGGTGGCGAACCGCGCCGGGCGCCCGTCGACCCGGACGGCGTGCACGTCCAGCCCGAGCGAGTCCAGCTCCAGGTGGGCGAGGGTGCGGGAGAGCAGGGTGGTGATCACCGCGGTGGCGTCCACTGTCCGGCTGCCGGGCCGGTACTCGAAGGACAGGTCGTGGTCGAGCGCGCGGTACCCGGTGTTGCCGAGCGCGGGGAAGACCGGATCGCCCAGCCTGCCCGCGGCAGTGGCCGACGGGACGCTCGCGGACAGCAGCGCCGCACTGAGCACCAACGCCAGGGCGAGACCGACACGGGGCCCGAACAGGGCGATCACCACACTTCGACGGAGGAGGGGGCGGGACCGTGCGACGGTACGCGTGCGACGGACACCGGGCACGGACCCTAGTGGTCCGTCAGACCCAGCGGGGCGGCTCCGCCCGAACCGTGACGACACGCGGACATCCCCCGTACGGACCACGGTGCTGGCGGCACCCCGGGGCCGGGGCTAACGTTCGAAGTGCTTCGTCCCCTGACGGACGGGGCCACGGCCGTCGGAGAACCTGGCCAGGTCCGGCGGCCGTACTCCTGTGCTCCGACGCTTGCCCGGCCCGCTGACGGCTCCTGCTCCTCGGCGCTCTGACGGCTCCTCGGGCGCACCCCGTAGGCTGGCGCCCGAGACGACGCCCGCGATCCGGATGCCAGGAGCCGCCGTGACCAGCCCCGCTTCAGCCGTAGTGGTGATCGGCGAGTGCGTCGCCGACATCGTCCGCACCGACGGCGCCCCCGACCGGGTGCACCCCGGCGGCAGCCCGGCCAACCTCGCGTACGGCCTGGCCCGGCTGGGCCGCCCGGCCGTGTTGGTCACCGAACTCGGGCCGGACGCCAACGGGCGGCTGATCCGCACCCACCTGGAGTCGGCCGGGGTCGAGGTCCGCGCCGCCGAGGTGGCGCGGACGCCCTCGGCGCTGGTGCGGCTGGACGGTCAGGGGCGGGCGCAGTACACCTTCGACATCGGCTGGACCCTCCCGCCGACCGAGCTCTCCGAGGCCCCCGCCGCGATCCACCTCGGCTCGATCGGCGCGGTCACCGAACCGGGCGCGGCCTCGGTGCTGGCCCTGGTGCGGCGCTGGCGGGGCCGGACGCAGGTCAGCTACGACCCGAACGTGCGCCCCGCGCTGATGGGCGAGCGGGCGGAGGCCGTCTGCCGGGTCGAGCGCTGCGTGGCGCTCAGCGACCTGGTCAAGGCGAGCGACGAGGACCTCGGCTGGCTCTACCCCGGCGAGCCCGTCGAGGCCGTCGCCGAGCGCTGGCTCACCCTCGGCCCGGCCGTGGTCGCCGTCACCCTCGGCGCGGAGGGCGCCGTCGCGCTCACCGCCGAGGGCCGCCGGGAGCGGGTGGCGGCCGTCCCGGTTCCCGTCGCGGACACGGTCGGCGCCGGCGACTCCTTCATGGCCGCCTTCCTGCACGCCCGTGCCTGCGGTGCCGACCTCGCCGACTGCCTCACCCGGGCCGTCACCGCCGCTGCCGTGACCGTCTCGCGCCCCGGCGCCAACCCGCCCTCGGCTGCCGAACTGGCCGACGCCCTGGGGCGCTTGGCGGACGCCGACGCGGTGTCGAGCCGTACCCGGCCGTTCGACTCCGCTACCGGGACGCCGCGGTGAGCTCCTTGCCGTACCAGATCTCGGAGTAGGGCCCGGTCTCGCCGTACGCCGGTATCTCCCGGTAGCCGTTGCGCAGGTAGAGGGCGCGGGCCTCGACCAGGTCGAGGCGGGTGTCGAGGACGATCCGCTCGGCGCCCATGGCGCGGGCGGCCTCGTCGACGGCGGCGAGCAGCCGGGCGCCGCCGCCGGTGCCGCGCAGGCCTGGGCGGACGAAGACGCGGGTGAGTTCGACGGTGGTGGCGTCGTGGCGCCGCAGGCCGGCGCAGGACTGGGCGGCGCCGTGGTAGCGGCCGAGCAGGAACAGACCGGTGGGGGCGGTCAGGTCGTCGCTGGGGGAGTCGGCGAAGCCGGCCTCCAGCTGCTCCGGGGTGCCCTCCCGGCCCAGGTGGAGGCGGTAGTAGCGGTTGGCCACGTCGTAGTAGTACTCGCGCAGCAGCGCCTCGGCCTCGGGGGAGGTCACGTCGGCCGTGGTGACGGTCCAGAGATCGGAGCGGCTGGGCGCGGTGTCGGTCATGCGCGCATGATCCGCTTCCCGGGGCCGTGACCGCAAAGGGTTTTTCGTGCCGGTTCCGGAGGGTCGGCAAAGGAACGGCAAGGCGACCGGCGCGTCGTTGCCCCGGGTGGGTGACGGGGGGATTGGCGGAGGCGTACGGCGGGGGAGCAGTAGCAGCTATGAACGGACCATCAGTTTGTCGTAACAGTGCGGGTTCGAGGACGAGCCGGAAGCGGACCGGCCTGCTCGCGGCCGTCTGCCTCACCGCCGTGGTCGCGGGCTGCGCCGCCCCCGCCGCCCAGCCGGAGCCCTCCCCCACCGGGGGAGCTTCCGCAGCGCTCGGGGCCGTGCCGCTGAAGGTCCCCGGGCTGGCCCGTCAGGAGGAGGAGGGCAGTGGTGAGGCGGACGCCCGCCAGGCGGACGCGGCCCGCGCCGCCCTGGAGGCCGCACAGCGCTGGGGCCTCGACCGCCCACCGCTGAAGGCCCCGCCCCGCCCGGCGACCAGGACGGCGCTCACCCCGGTGCAGGGCGTCAAGCTGAAGGACGGCCGCCCACCCGTGGTGTTCCGGGTGCCGATCCAGGAGAAGGTGGTCTTCCTGACCATCGACGACGGCTTCGAGAAGGACCCGGAGTTCTCCCGGATGGCCCGGGAACTGGGCATCCCGGTCAGCGCCTTCCTCTCCGACTACCTCGTCCGCGACAACTACGGCTACTTCCGGGACCTGCACCAGCAGGGCGTGGAGATCAACAACCACACCATCAACCACCGCAACCTCAAGGTCCTCGACTACGAGACCCAGCGCCAGGAGATCTGCGACCAGCAGGACCAGCTGGAGCGGCAGATCGGCGTCCGCCCCCGGCTGTTCCGGCCGCCGTACGGCGAGTACAACGACGACACCCTGCGCGCGGCCGCCTCCTGCGGGGTGCAGGCGGTGCCGCTGTGGAACGAGGAGGCCTTCCCGGACCACATGGAGTGGCGCTACGACGACCGCACCCTTCACCCGGGCGACATCATCCTCACCCACTTCCGCGGCATCTCCGACTGGAAGGCCACCATGCCGGACCTGCTGCGCAAGGTGGTCAACGACGTCACCGCGGCCGGCTTCTCGCTGGGCCGCCTCGACGACTACCTGTAGGGCCTCAGCCGAGCGAGAGGGCGTCGAGGTACACCCAGGCGCCCTCGTGCCGGACGAACCGGCTGTGCTCGGTGAGCACGCCCTCCTCGCCGCCCTCCGTCCAGTGCGCCCGGAAGGCGACGGTGCCCTGGGCGTGGAAGGCGCCGCCCTCGCTGGTGGAGACGACCTCCAGCCGGGTCCAGCGCAGCGCCGGGTCGAAGTCCACCTCGGCGGGCCGGGTGTCCGGGTGCCAGGTGCGCAGCAGATAGGCCTCGTCCTGCGCGGCGAACGCGCTGAACCGGGAGCGCATCAGCGACTCGGCGGTGGTGGCCTTCGCCTGGCCGCGGTGCAGCCGGCCGCAGCAGTCGCCGTAGGCGGCGGACGAACCGCACGGACACGGGGAGGAGGGCAGCAGCCGTGGAACGGCGGGGCGGGGCGCGGAACGACGTCGGGACATGCCGTCCATTGTCCCCCACGGCCGGCGGCCGCACGCCGGGCCCGTCCCCCGGTCGGGAGGGACGGGCCCGGCGGGTCCTACTCGGGGCGCCTGGAGGAGTAGTTGAACTCGGGGCTGCCGAGGTGGCACGTCATCCGGAGCCAGAACGGCGTCATCATCCCGGTCGCCCGGGCGCCGGTGGTGTTCCCGAGGTCGACGATCCACCCGGCCGCCGGCCGAACTCGCCGAGCAGCGCGCAGTTCAGCGTGTTGAGCGACTTCACCGTGCTCGCTCAGTCGCGCGGTCCGCCGAACCAGCGGCGCAGGGCCCGGTCCAGTCCCTCCGGGTCGGAGTCCCCGGGGGCACAGGCCCAGGCGACGTACCCGTCCGGGCGCAGCAGCAGTGCGGCGGCGGGCGGCTGCGCGCAGTCGGCGGTCACCACGTCGACCCGGTCCTTCCAGCCCGCCGCCCGGTCGGCCGGGTCGAGCCCGCCGCCGCTCAGGTCGATCAGCAACGGCCGGGCGGTGCGGGCGAGTTCGGCGAGCCGCACCGCCCCGCCGGCGGTGCCGAGGGTGAGCTCCGGGACGAAGCCCCCGGCCAGCGGGTGCGGGCAGTCGGTGTCGTGGCGGACGTCGCTGCCCGCCATCAGCGCGGCGATCCGGGCGAGGTTGTCGTCGTGGGAGAGCAGTTCGCCGACCAGGGCGCGCAGTGCGGTGATCCCGGGGCCGGGGGACATCAGCGCGATCTGCGCCTGGGAGTGCATGAAGACCCGCTCGCCGACCGGGTGGCGTTCGTGCTGGTAGCTGTCCAGCAGGCCGGGCGGGGCCCAGCCGTGGACGTCGGCGGCCAGCTTCCAGCCGAGGTTGGCGGCGTCCTGCAGTCCGAGGTTGAGGCCGGGGCCGCCGGTGGCGGCGTGGACGTGGGCGGCGTCGCCCACCAGGAGGACGCGGCCGTCGCGGTAGCGCTCGGCGAGCCTGGTGTTGTGGCCGACGGTGCGCCGCGGGGTGAACGGGCCGGTGGTTCGGGCCGGCGCGAGTTCCAGGTCGGCGCCGGTGACCCGGCGGATGCTGGCGCGCAGCTCGTCCAGGGTGAGCGGGGCCTGCTGGTCCACCGGCTGGCCGCCCCACTCCAGGGTGGCGATCATGACGGCGTCCGGGTTGAAGGGGACGATGACGAACACGCCGTGGTCGGTGCGGGTGTGGGTGTAGGGGCGGAACGGGGTCGGGCAGCCGGGCAGCAGGACGTCACCGTCGTCGGTGATGCGGATGCCCTCGGGCGGCAGTACGTGGGCGATCCGGGAGACCGGGTCGGGTGAGGTGATGCCGGGGAAGCCGATCCCGGCGAGCTTGCGGACGGTGCTGCGGCCGCCGTCGGCGCCGACCAGGTAGCGGGTCCGTAGCCGTTCGGCGCCGTCGGGGCCGTGGACGTCGACGGTCACCCCGGTGGCGTCCTGGGTGAGGCCGGTGACCTCGTGGCCGCGGCGCACGGTGACGCCGAGGTCGAGGGCGCGTTCCTCCAGCACCTCCTCGATCCGGTGCTGGGGCACCGGCACGGCGTGCAGCGGGTTGGCGTCGAGCCGGTGCAGTTCCAGCGGGAAGGCGCCGAACACGAAGCGTGGTACGGGCCGCGGCGCGCCCGGGGCGCCGCTGAGCGACTCGTACAGGCCGCGGTGGTCGAGCAGGCGGAGCACCTGGCCGACCAGCCCGTTGGCCTTCTGCTCGCCGGAGCGCGCGGGCAGCCGGTCCAGCACCACCGGCTGGACCCCGGCGAGCGCCAGTTCGCAGGCCAGGAACAGCCCGACCGGGCCGGCGCCGACGATGACGACGTCGTTGGTCATCTGAAATCCCCCTCTGACGGTTCATGAAGACGAAGGTTCGGGCAGCCCGGCGGCCAGCTGCCGCAGCGCCTCGGCGAACAGCGACTTGAAGGGCACCACGGGATCGGCGCTCAGGTAGTGCTCGTTGGAGACCTGCATTGCGGAGAGCGCGGCGGAGGCGACCAGCTTCGGGTAGAGGTCCCGCTCGGCGTCGGTGCCGGTCCGGGCCGCGATCGCCGCGGTGAGCTCGGCCCGGGTCCGCGCGCCGCCGCGGATCAGCTCGGCCTGGAGCGAGGGCTCGCGCAGCAGCAGCCGTACGGCGGTGACCCAGGCCGGGTCGGGCGTCTCCTCCGCGCCGTCGAAGGGCTCGACGAGTGCCTGGGTCAGCGCCTCCCACAGCGGTTCCGCCGCCGGGCGGGCCCGCAGGGCCTCGGCGGCCCGCAGGATCCGGCTGCGGTGCCGGAAGACGATCGCCTCGGCCTTGCTGGAGAAGTAGTTGTTGTAGGTGCGCGGGGACACCCCGGCCGCGGCCGCGATGTCCTCCACCCGGACGTTCTCCAGTCCCCGTTCCACGGCCAGGCGCAGCGCCGCCCAGCTCAGTGCCTCCCGCGTCGCGGCCTTCTTCCGTTCCCGCAGACCGGGCTGCCCGTTCGTCATGGCCACCACTCTGCCGGGAAAGATGCGCGCCGCGCAATAGTGCGCGGCGCGCAAGTTTTCCCCGCCTTCCGGGGCCGTGGCGAGCCGCCTGCCACCTGCGGTTCGTCGCTGGTAGTAGTTGCCTGGTCGCGGAGCGGCACCCGGTGGGGCGCCGCTCCGCAGGAATGACGGCGGGACGACTCGACAGGACTTGAGGAGCGGTCATGGGTGGCAGACAGCGTCCGCCGCGAGCGCGGAGCCCGCGACAGGGCAGGCCGGCCGGAGGCGGCCGGGTGAACTCCCGAGTGGGGGTCGCCCGGATCGAGGGCTACCTGGCCTGGGAGGCCGAGGTCGCGGCGGCCGAACGGGCCGCCCGGGCCTTCGCGGCGCAGTTCCCCTGGCTGCCGGACGCCGAGCGGGAGAACCTCGAACTGGCCTACACCGCCGACCGGTTGCGGTACGCAGAGGAGGTCGTGGACCGCGCCGTCCAGCGCTGCCGCCGACTGGCCGCGCGCTACCGCGCCGAGTGCCGCCGGATCTGCACCCGCTGGGCGGCGCTCTGCCTGTCCGCCACCATCGTGGCGGCGCTGCTCGCCGTCCTCCCGGCGGCCCTGCGGCTCTGAGCGCCACCAGGACGTGCCCGCGGTACGACGGGGCCCGCTGCGCCGGCAACGGCACAGCGGGCCCCGTCGTCCCGGGACGGGGATCAGTGGTGGCCGTGGCCGCTGCTGATCTCCGCGTGCTCCTCGGCGGTGGGCTTGGCGATCTGGCTGCCCTCGCCGTAGAGGCCGCGGGACAGCTTGGCCCGGGTGCGGGTCCACAGACCGGCCCGGCGGACCACGCCGTTCTCGTCCACCTCGGGCTCCAGCACGATCGGCTCGGGCTGCTCGTGCGCGGTGAGGGTGTACAGCCGGCCCTGGGGCAGCGGCGCGTGCACCTCGACGTACTCGCCGTGCTGCAGCCGGTTGATGACGCCGGTCTCCCGGCCGTGCAGCACCTTCTCCTTGTCGCGGCGCTGCAGGCCCAGGCACCACCGCTTGGTGATCACGAAGAGGACCACCGGCACGGCGAAGAAGCCGGCCCGCACCGCGTAGGTGATCGCGTTGATCGACAGGTGGAAGTGGGTCGCCAGGAGGTCGTTGCCGCCGCCGGCCAGCAGGATCGCATAGAGGCCCATCCAGGCCACGCCGAAGGCGGTGCGGACCGGGTGGTTGCGCGGACGGTCGGCGATGTGGTGCTCGCCGCGGTCCCCGGTGACCCAGGCCTCCAGGAACGGCCAGCACCAGATGGCCAGCAGCACGGTCGGGAAGACGACCAGCGGGATGAACACTCCGAGGTTCAGGGTGTGGCCGCCCCAGACGCTGATCTCCCAGCCCGGCATCACCCGGATCAGGCCCTCGGAGAAGCCCATGTACCAGTCGGGTTGGGCGTCGGTCGACACCTGGTCGGGCCGGTACGGGCCGTAGGCCCAGATCGGGTTGATCGTGGCGATCGCCGACATGAACGCGATGACGCCGAAGACCAGGAAGAAGAAGCCGCCGGCCTTGGCCATGTAGACCGGCATCAGCGGCATGCCCACCACGTTGTCGTTGGTGCGGCCGGCCCCGGCGAACTGGGTGTGCTTGTGGTAGAAGACCAGGATCAGGTGCGCCGCGAGCAAACCGACCATGATCCCTGGGATCAGCAGCACGTGGACGGTGAACAGCCGCGGGATGATGACGAATCCGGGGAACTGTCCGCCGAAGATGAAGAACTGCAGGTAGCTGCCGACGATCGGGATCGCCAGGATCGCACCCTCCATGAAGCGGATGCCGGTGCCGGACAGCAGGTCGTCGGGCAGCGAGTAGCCCATGAAACCGTCGAACATGCCGAGGAACAGCAGCAGCGCCCCGAAGACCCAGTTGATCTCGCGCGGCTTGCGGAACGCGCCGGTGAAGAAGACGCGCATCATGTGGGTCAGCATCGAGGCGATGAAGACGACGGCCGCCCAGTGGTGGATCTGGCGCATCAGCAGGCCGCCGCGGATGTCGAAGCTGATGTCGACGGTGGAGGCGTACGCCAGCGACATCTGGATGCCCTTGAGCGGGACGTACTTCCCGTCGTAGACGACCTCGGCCATGCTCGGCTGGAAGAACATGGTCAGCCAGACACCGGTCAGGATGATGATGACGAAGGTGTAGAGCGCGATCTCGCCCAGCATGAAGGACCAGTGGTCCGGGAAGATCTTGCGCAGGTTGGACTTGGCCAGGGCGTAGATGCCGAGCCTGCCGTCCGTCCAGTCGGCGAAGGCTTCGGCCTTGTTGGCCGGCTTGCTGCGGCTGCTGGTCACCCGTCCGGGCTGCGAGTGCAGTTCGGTGCTCACGACGGGCTCCCCGGCGTTCCCGGCGTGCCGTGGCGGAGGCCCGCCGGCGGGAACGCCGGCCGACGAAGTGTTGTGATCATGGGACCTCTCGATACGGGCCCGCCGGGCGGACCGGCGCACGGACCTGGGCGGTTCGCTGGACCCGTTGCTCAGGGTGATGGGGCGCTTACTCTGTCATGCTGTCGGCAGGGGGCCGACTGTGCACGTCCATCGGGCCGTCCGGCCGCGCGTGTCGGGCCGGACGGGGGCGCCGACGCCCGATCGGCTGGCCCTCGGCCGGCGCAACGGGGGCGATGCTGCGCTCGGGTGCAGCTGGGGCGTGTCGGTGCGCGCGGCGTCCGGGCGCCGCGAGGGTGTGGGCCTACGCTGCGCCAATGGCGGATGACCGTGAACTCTTCGAGGACGTCACCGAGGCCCTGGCCCGCGCCGGGTTCGACACCGCTCCGGGTGCCTCGCCCCTGTCGATCGGCCCCCACCCCGAGGGTGTGGTGGTCGGCTGGTCCCCGGGTGAAGAGCCGGACGGACCGCCGTCCGGCCTGGCGCGGGCGGCGGTGACCGGGGCGGCCGCGCTCGTCCTTCGGGAACGGGGCTTCCTGGTCACCGAGACGGGGGAGGGGTGCCTGCTGGTGCGCTGCGCCGAACCGGTGACGGTCCCTCCGGAGGCGGAGGCCGAGGCGGCGCCCGAGCAGTGGTGGGGGTGACGAAGATCTCCCCCGGGTGGTGCCGGCGCGAGGAGTTGACCGTCGCATGGGTGTTCCCATACCGAACCCTTACCTGAACGCGGGGTGCAGTTGACCGCGGTGGCTCTAAGGTTTGCCTAAGCTAAGCGAAACGCCCTGGACCTCCGGTCCGGGGCGTTCGCCGTGCCCGTTCCGCCGGCACCCCCCGGCGGGGCGGCCGAGGACAGGTACAACCCGGGGCGGCCCGGGGGAGGAGCCCGCTGCATGTGGGATGAGGCGTTTCCCAGCTTCCTGATCGGGCTGCGCGAAGGGCTCGAAGCCGGCCTGATCGTGTCGATCCTGGTCGCCACGCTGGTCCGGGCCGGGCAGAAGGGCCGGCTGCCCCAGGTGTGGACGGGCGTCGCGGCGGCCGTCGCGCTCAGCCTCAGCTTCGGCGCGGTGCTCACCTTCACCGCCGCCAACCTCTCCGGCCACGCCCAGGAGGCGTTCGGCGGAGTGCTGAGCCTGATCGCCGTCGGCTTCGTCACCGCGATGGTGTTCTGGATGCGCCGCTCGGCGCGCACCCTCTCCGCCGACCTGAAGGAGAAGGTCCAGGCCTCGCTGACGATGGGCGCGGGGGCACTGGTGTTCACCAGCTTCCTCGCGGTCGCCCGCGAGGGACTGGAGACCTCGCTCTTCCTGTGGACCAACGCGCGCACCGCCGGGGAGTCCACCGGCCCGCTGATCGGCGCCGCCGTCGGCCTGCTGCTCTCGGTGGGGCTGTGCTGGGGCCTGTACCGGCGGGCCCTGAAGATGAACCTCACCAAGTTCTTCACCATCACCGGCGCGGGCCTGATCGTCGTCGCCGCGGGCGTGCTCGGCTACGGCCTGCGCGACCTCCAGGAGTCCGGGCTGGTCGGCGGCGGCAGCACGTACGCCTTCGACCTGAGCGGGCACCTGGACGCCTCCTCCTGGTACGCCACGCTGGTCCAGGGGACCCTCAACCTGACCGTCACCATGACGGTCCTCCAGGTCGTCGGGTACATCGCCTACCTGAGCATCGTGATGACCCTCTTCGTCGAGGGCGTGCGCGGCGGCAAGGCGGCCCCGGCGGCCGCTCCCGCCGCGGCGAAGCCGTCGGAGGCCGCGAAGCCGGAGGCCGTGAAGCCGGTGGGCGCCGGCCGTCCGCGCTGGGTGCTGCCGACCGCGGTGATCGCCGTCCCGGTCGTGGTGGCCGGCGCGGTGATCGCCGTCAGCGACGGCAAGCAGGACGGCTCCGCCACCGTCGCGGTCTCCGAGAAGGAGTGCGGCAAGGGCTTCGGCAGCCCCCAGCCCGGCCAGCAGGTGTTCCAGATGCACAACACCGGCGACAAGGTCTCCGAGGTCTACCTGGTCAACCCGGGCAGCGGCGCCGTCTACGGCGAGATCGAGGGCCTCGCCCCCGGCACCACCCGCGCGCTCACCGCCACCATCGGCTCCGGCGACTACGCCTGGCGCTGCGTGCCCACCGGCGGAACGTCCGTCACCTCCGCCACCGTGCACGTCACCGGCGGCGCCGAGGTCAAGGCCGTCAAGCCGGTCTCCGAGGACGACCTCAAGGCCCCGCTGGACAGCTACAAGGACTACGTCAACAAGGGCCTCGCGACCCTGATGACGCAGACCCAGAAGATCCAGGCCGACGTACGGGCCGGCGACCTCGCCACCGCCAAGGCCGACTGGCTCACCGCCCACCTGCAGTACGCCTCGCTCGGCGCCGCCTACGGCACCTTCGCAGACCTCGACAAGAAGATCGACGGCCGCCCCGACGGCTACGCCGACAAGGAGCAGGACCCGGGCTTCACCGGCTTCCTGCGCCTGGAGTACGGCCTGTGGCACGGCCGGTCCGCCGCCGACCTGACGCCCGTCGCCGACGAGCTCGCCCAGAACGTCGCCAAGCTGGTGCACGACTTCCCCGGCCAGGACTTCGACCCGGGCGACCTGCCGCTGCGCGCCCACGAGATCCTGGAGAACACCCTCCAGTTCGAGCTGACCGGCGACACCGACATGGGCAGCGGCACCAGCCTGGCCACCACCCAGGCCAACCTGGCCGGCACCCAGGAGTTGCTGACCCTGCTGCAGCCGCTGCTCGACGAGCGCGACCCGCAGGTGCTGGTCCGGGTCAACGCCGGGATGAAGCGGGTCGGCGACCTGGTCGCCGCCGCCCGCACCGCCGACGGCTGGACCCCGCTGGACAAGCTGCCCGCCGACACGCGGCGCCAGCTGAACGGAGCCACCGGCCAGCTGCTCGAAGACCTCTCGCCCGTCCCCGCCCTGCTCGAGATCCGGAAGGCCGCCTGATGACCGACCACACCGCAGCCGCCGGCTCCTGCCCGTTCCCGCACGCCGCAGCCGCTGCCGCCGCTGCCGAGCCGGTCGTCGAGCAGGGCGCCTGCCCGGCCGGTCCGGCCCGCCGCAGCTTCGTCCGGGCCGCGCTCGGCGCGGGCGCCGGGGCCGCCGTCCTCGCCGGTGGGGCGTTCGGCCTGGGCGCCGAGCCGGCCGCCGCCGGGGACACCCACCAGACGAAGTCCGGCGCCGTCCCGTTCCACGGCGACCACCAGGCCGGGATCACCACCCCGGCCCCCGGCTACGCCGCCTTCGTCTCCTGCCAGGTGATCGCCCAGGACCGCAAGGGCCTGGAGGACCTGTTCAGGACCCTGACCGAGCGGATCCGCTTCCTCACCGCCGGCGGCACCCCGCCCGACCTCGGCGTCGGCGCCCCGCCGTCCGACAGCGGCATCCTCGGCCCCGTCGTGCCCACCGACAACCTCACCGTCACCGTCGGCGTCGGTGCCTCGCTGTTCGACGACCGCTTCGGCCTCGCCAAGGCCAAGCCGGTCAAGCTGACGCCGATGAAGACCTTCCCCAACGACAACCTCCGGGCCGACGAGCTGCACGGCGACCTCTCGCTGCAGATCTGCGCCGACCGGCAGGACACCGTGCTGCACGCGCTGCGCGACATCACCCGGCACACCCGCGGCGGGATGCAGATCCTCTGGCGGATAGACGGCTTCCAGAACCAGTCCCGCCCGGACGGCGCCCAGCGCAACCTGCTCGGCTTCAAGGACGGCATAGTCAACCCGGACACCACCTCCACCCGGGAGATGGACCGGCTGATCTGGGTCAACGACGGCATGGGCGAGCCCGCCTGGGCGACCGGCGGCAGCTACCAGGTGATCCGGATCATCCGGATGCTGATCGAGTTCTGGGACCGGGTCAAGCTCAGCGAGCAGGAGAAGATGTTCGGCCGCCGCCGCGACACCGGCGCGCCGCTGGACGGCCACCAGGAGAACGACGCGCCGGACTACGGCAAGGACCCGGACGGCAAGGCGATCCCGCTCAACGCGCACATCCGCCTGGCCAACCCGCGCACCGCCGACACCGACACCTCGCGCATCCTGCGCCGCGGCTTCAACTACGACCGGGGCGTCGACAAGGCGGGCAACCTGGACATGGGCCTGGTGTTCTGCTGCTACCAGCAGGACGTGGTGCGGCAGTTCGAGGCCACCCAGACCCGGCTGATCGACGAGCCACTGGTGGACTACATCTCGCCGACCGGCGGCGGGTACTTCTTCGTCCTGCCCGGCGTGAAGGACGACGCCGACTGGCTGGGGCGGGGGCTGCTGGCCGCCGTCTGAGGTCTGAGGTCCTGAGGTGACGTCGCCAGGGGCCGGGGTACCGGTTCGGCGGTGTTCGTACAGCCGGTCCGGGGCGATCCGGGCCACGGACGGCAGGAAGCCCGCATCCGGGTCGTCGGGCATCGCCGGGCCCGCGAGGACGGCCCGGCAGCCCGGGTGGAACAGCTGCTCCGGCCCCAGGGCCGGGTGCACTTCGCGGACGGTCACGAGGGCCTCGCGCACCTGGGCCCGACCGGCCCGCTCCGCCAACCGCAGGACCGCCAGGTAGGCGACCCGCTCGCGCACGTGCGGGCAGCCGAGTCCATCGGCGCGGGCGAAGTGCCGTGCGGCCCGGTCCAGGCCGCCGTCCTCGGGCTGCTACGGCCCGGTGGGGGCGTCCTCGGCCCGGGCCCGGACGGCGACGCCGAGTCGCCACGCCGCGATGTCGCGGTAGCGGATCGGCCCGGGGCCGCGGCCGATGTTGCTGCCGACGAGGTGCAGGCGTTCGGCCTGCCACGGCCGGCCCACGAACCCGCTCAGCCCGGCTGCGGCCCGCGGCACGCTGTCCGGGTCGTCCCGGCGGGCCCGGGCCAGCGTCAGGTGCGGGCGCAGCGGTCGGTCCCTGAACCCGATCCCGCAGGACGTCACCACCTCCCGGACGGCGGCGGCGAGCCGGTGCAGCCCCTCCAGGTCGCCGTCGATCCCGCTCCACAGCAGCCGCTCGTCGAAGTGGCCGCCGCCCCGCAGGCCCAGCCGCAGGGCGGGACACGACGCGACCGGACCGGCCAGGGCCGCCTGCAGCGGCGGAACCACGGCGGACGGCTGCTCGCCGAGGAAGGCCAGGGTGATGTGCCAGTCCTCGATCCGGTTCCACCGCAGCCGCGGGTACCCGGCGTAGGCCGGCTGCAGGGCCCGGCCCAGTTCGTCCTTGGCGTCGTCGGGCGGAGCCAGGGCCACGAAGAGGCGCCGGGTCGGGGGTTCCGGGTGATCGTGCACGAGGGATTTCTAGCACTCCGGAACCGGCCGCCGACGAGGGCGTGATCCGAAAGACACGCCCTCGCGCCCGCCCCGGCCGGTCGATGGTCGTCAGTCGCCGAGGGTGAAGCCGATCACGGCGCCGCCGCCCTTGCGGTTGGCGGCGAAGGCGGTGCCGCCGTGGGAGCGGGCCACCTCGGCGACGATGGCCAGGCCCAGGCCCGAACCGGGGAGGCTGCGGGCGGCGGTGGCGCGGTAGAAGCGGTCGAAGATCCGGTCGAGGTCGGCCGCGTCGACGCCCGGCCCGCGGTCGCGGACCTCGACCCGCTGGCCGCGCGCCACCACCTCGATCGGGGACGTCCCGGCCGGGTCGAACTTGGCCGCGTTGTCCAGCAGGTTGTTCACCGCGCGGGCCAGCGCGTCCGGGCGGGCGATGACGACCGTGCCGTCCGTGTCCACGGTGATCTCCCGGTCGCTGCGCCGACGGGCCTGGGCGGCGGCCTCGTGCACCACCTCCGCGAGCACCACCTCGACCGGGTCCTCGTCCGCCTTGCGGTCGGCCGCGAGCGCCACCAGCTCCTCCACCAGCTCGGTCAACTCCCGGGCCTCCTCGGAGAGGTCGGCGAGCAGGGCGGCGCGCTCGGCGGGCGGCAGCCGGTCGATGCTGGGCAGCACCGAGAGGTTGGTGCGCAGACTGGTCAGCGGGGTGCGCAGCTCGTGCCCGGCGTCCTGGACGAGTCGGCGCTGGTTCTCCTTGGCGGTGGCGAGGCGGACCAGCATCCGGTCGAAGGCGCGGCCGAGCCGGCCCACCTCGTCCGTCCCGGCGGCCGGCACCGGGACGTCCAACCGGCCGCTGGACGCGACCAGTTCGGCGGCATCGGTGAGCCGGACCAGCCGGCCGGTGATCCGTCCGGCGACCAGCCAGCCGGCCCCGCCCGCCACCAGCACGACGGCGGCCACCACGGCCACCATCTGGGTGCGCAGCCGCGCCAGCAGCAGCTCGACGTCGTCGAGTCGCTGCACGACCTGGACGGCCCCGCGGCCGCCGCCGAGCGAGACCACCCCCACCCGCCAGGTGGCGCCGGGGAGGTCGCACTCGTAGGTCACCGTCCGGGCGGGGGCCTCGGCGTGGGCGAGCGCGCGCTCGTCCGGGGTGGTGGGCAGGACGACGCGGGAGGTGCCCGGGAGGACGGCCCCGCTGGAGTCGAGGGCCTGCGCGGTGACCCGGATCGGGTGCAGCAGCTGCTCACCCAGCCCGCTCGGGCCGTTGAAGTCCCCCGGGTACAGCTTCTCGCGCTCGACCTGGCCGCTCACCGCGTGGACGGCGGAGTTGAAGTCGTCCGCTTCGTCGTCCCGGATCAGGGCGGCGGCGGCGCGGTAGCCGAGCGTGCCGATCAGCACCGCGACCAGCGCCGCCATCGCCGCGAAGGCGAGCGAGAGGGTGGTGCGCAGGCCCGGGCGGGGCAGGCGGGGGCGGCGGACCGCGGGGCCGGTCACGGCTCGCGCAGCGTGTAGCCGACGCCGCGGACGGTGTGGATCAGCGGGGCGAGGCCGGGGCGGTCGAGCTTGCGCCGCAGGTAGCCGATGAACACCGCGAGGTTCTTCGAGCCGGGGCCGAAGTCGTAGCCCCAGATCCGCTCGTACAGGGTGGTCTGGTCGAGGACGGCGCCGGCGTTGCGGGTGAGCAGCTCCAGCAGGTCGAACTCGGTGCGGGACAGCTCCAGTTCGCGTCCGCTGCGCCAGGCCCGGCGGGCGGGCGGCTCGACCCGCAGGTCGGCGACGATCAGCACGTCCTCCGGGGTGTCGGCCGGGGGGTTGCGACGCAGCAGGGCGCGCAGCCGGGCGAACAGCTCGTCCACGTCGAAGGGTTTGACCAGGTAGTCGTCGGCCCCGGCGTCGAGCCCGGCGATCCGGTCCGGGACCTCGACCCGGGCGGTGAGCATCAGCACCGGGGTGCGGTCCCCGGCGGCGCGCAGCCGGCGGCAGACCTCCAGGCCGTCCGGGGCCGGCATCATCACGTCGAGCACCAGGACGTCGGGGCGCTGCTCGGCGAGGACGGCGAGGGTCTGGGTGCCGTCAGCGGCTATCCGCACCCGGTAGCCCTCGAGCGTCAGGGCTCGGGTGAGCGAGTCGCGGATGGCGCGGTCGTCCTCGGCGATCAGCACGGTGTGGGTCATGGGGGAGATTCTCCCTGGCGTGCTCACGGCAGTGGAGAGCGGGGCGCGGGGTTCCTGCCCGCCGCGGGTTTCGCGCTCTGCTTCGTGGGCGTACGGTGGCCACACGGTGGTGTCCCGCCGGGTGTGCCGCCGGTCCGTGTCGGCACGTCCCGCCGGAGGCCGCGATGGCAGAGCGGATGGCCTTCCTCACCACCCCGCGCACGGAGCGGGAGCGGCGCGACGCGCGGGAGCGGCTGGGGGACCGGCGGGAGGTGTACCGGCCGGGGGCCCTGCTGCCGGTGGTGGGCGGGCAGGCGGCGCGCTGCATGGACTGCGGACTGCCGTTCTGCCACGCGGCCTGCCCGCTGGGGAACCTGGTGCCGGAGTGGAACCGACTGGCGGCGGACGGGGACTGGCGGGCCGCCGCCGCCCGGCTGCTGGCCACGAACAACTTCCCGGAGTTCACCGGGCGGCTCTGCCCGGCGCCGTGCGAGAGCGCCTGCGTGCTGGCGATCGACGGGGCCGCGGTGACGATCAAGAACGTGGAGCTGGCGATCGCCGACCGGGCCTTGGAAGAGGGCTGGGACGGGCCGTTGCCGCCGGAACGGCGGGGTGCCGTCCGGCGGGTGGCGGTGATCGGCTCGGGCCCGGCCGGGCTGGCCGCCGCCCAGCAGCTGACCCGGGCCGGGCACGCGACCACGGTCTACGAGCGGGCCGACCGCGCGGGCGGGCTGCTGCGCTACGGGATCCCGCCGTTCCGGCTGGAGAAGCACCGGCTGGACCGGCGGCTCGACCAACTGCGGTCCGAGGGAACCGAGTTCCGCACCGGGGTGTGGGCCGGGCGGGACGTCACGGGGGAGTGGCTGCGGGCCGAGTACGACGCGGTGGTGGTCGCGGTGGGCGCGACCGCCCACCGGGAACCGGCCGTGCCCGGGCGCCGGCTGCCCGGGGTGCATCCGGCGATGGAGTACCTGACCTGGGCGAACCGGGTGGACGAGGGGGACCTCGCGAACTCGCCGCTGTCCGCGGAGGGCAGGCGGGTGGTGATCGTCGGCGGCGGGGACACCGCGGCCGACTGCCTGGGGACGGCGCTGCGCCAGGGCGCGGCCGCGGTCACCCAGTTCGACATCAACCCGCGCCCGCCGCGGCGCCGGGCGCCGGGGCAGCCCTGGCCGGTCCACCCGAAGGTGTACCGGGTGACCACCTCGCACGAGGAGGCGGGGGCGGTGGCGGGAGGTCCGGAGCCGTCGGCGGAGGACGGCCGGGTGTTCCAGGCGGTGACGGTCGGGTTCGAGCCGGGGCCGGACGGGCAGCTGGCGGCCGTCCGCTTCGCCTCGTGCGCGGAGGGCGGGCGTGAGGCCCGGGCGGGCACCGAGCGGGTGCTGCCGGCGCAGCTGGCGCTGCTCGCGCTGGGCTTCAGCGGGCCGGAGCCGGACCAGCCGCTGTTCGCCCAACTCGGCCTGGCCGTCGGGCCGGAGGGCGTGCTGGAGCGGGACGACGGGTTCGGCACCGCCACCGAGGGGGTGTTCGTCGCCGGGGACGCCGGGCGGGGCCAGTCACTGATCGTCTGGGCGATCGCCGAGGGCCGGTCGGCGGCCGCCGCGGTGGACCGCTACCTGCGCGGACGGACCGAACTCCCGGCGCCGGTGGGGGCGTCGGCGCGGGCGCTCACGCCGTGAGGGCGGGGGCGCCCGCGCCGGGCGGTCCGGGGTCAGCCGAGGCGTACGTCAGTTGAGGCAGTGGGTCGGCCGGGGCCTGGGCTCAGTTGAGGCCGGGTCGGCTGGGACCTGGGGCCAGCTGAGGCCGGGGCTCAGCCGAGGCCGAGGACCGAGAGGGCGGTGGTCCAGTCGGTGGCGATGGCCTGCTGGGCGGGCACCAGGTTCACCTGGTGGTTGCAGACGGCGCGGTAGAGCTTGTACTCCACGGTGTCCTTGTCGGTGGAGGACAGGCCGCTCGTGCCGGTGGCGTAGCGCGGCTCGGGCCAGAGGTTGTTCGGGTCGGTCGGGTTGCCGCCGAGCGACAGCGGGATGAAGTGGTCCTCCTCGTAGTCCGCCGTGCTGGTGTCGTCGTAGCCGTACTGGGCGATCTGCTGGACCTTCAGGCGGTTGGTGTACGTGGTGGACGGGCGGATCGAGGTGCTGTAGCCCGCGACGCAGATGGTGGAGTCGATGGTGTCCTGGGTGACGTCCGGGTTGGTGGCGCCGGGGGTGCAGGACGGGTCGGGCAGCGGCAGGTAGGCCTGGGAGCAGGTCGCGTCGAGGGCGGCGCGGGTGTGCGCGGCGGCGGTGGGGGCGGCGTGCGCGGTACCGGCGGTCGCGAGGGCGGCCGCGGCGAGCACCACGGTGGCGACGGCGGGGGCGATGCGGTGGGCACGAAGCATGTGGGGAGCTCCCTGTCACGGGCCCGGCGCGGGGTGCCGGGCGGTGTGTGTCCATGTCACCATCTGCGGGTCTATGCGAGTAGACAGGGGGCGGTGAATATCTCACAAAGTGTCAGTCAACGTTCTCGCAGGAAGATTTCGCTTGACGCGGACGCGGACGCGGACGCGGGAGACGGGCGAGTGAGCGGGCGGGCGGGCAGGCGTGTGCGTGGTGAAGAGGCGTGTGGTGGGGCCGCCCGCCGGTGCGCACCTCCGCGCGACCCGCGGTGCGCCACGAGCCGTCGCCCGCGTCGGGTGCCCGTCGCGACCAGGGGTAGGTGCCGGGCAGCAGACGACGGAGGGGGCCGCCATGACCGACCGACTTCCCGGGGTGCCCGCGCAGCCACCGGCGTCCACGGTCGCGTCCACGCCGGCGTCCACCGTCGCGTCCACGCCGACGTTCATGTCGACGTCGGCGCCGACGGCCGTGGCGTGCCTGCCGGTACCGCCCGTGCCGCCGTGGTCGGGCGGTGCTCAGCCGCCGGTGCTGGGGCACGCGGCCCGCAGCATCCCGAAAGCCACCCTCGTCCCGGTGAAAGTGGACGGCCCGCCGCGCAGCTCCGGCTTCGTCGAACACGCCTACCTGCGCAGGCTCGGTCTCCGGCCGGACGAAGTGGCCGCGCTGCGCGGGCGGTTGACGGCCGAGCTGCCCTGGGAGCTGCTCGCCGCCTCCGCCGCCGACCCCGGCGACCGACCGCTGCGGGCCGCCGTACTGGCCGCCGCGCACGGCCCCGCGCTGCGGGCGCTCGGCGGCGAGCTGGAGGGGTTGCGCCGGGCGGACGCCACGGCCGAGGGGCGGGCCCGGGCCGGGCGGGCCGCCGCCGCGAACGCCGCGTACGACCACAACGCGGCCGTCGAGCCGATCGGCATGCTGAACCTGGAGCGCCTGGAGATGGCCCCGGCCGGGATCGAGCGCGGCGAACTGGTCGCCACCGTCCCGCTGGCGCCGCTGGAGGAGACCGCCGTCACCCAGAAGGAGTGGTCCGTCACCTCCAAGGAGTTCAGCTCGATCGTCACCGACTCGCTGGAGAACGTCAGCGAGACCGGCGTCACCGACAACACCGAGCTCGCCCAGTCCACCACCAACCAGCTCCAGCACAGCAACCAGTTCAACGTCACCGGCACCGTCTCCGGCGGCATCTCGCTGATCTCCGGCTCCGCCAGCTCCGGGATGACGAGCCAGAGCGCCGACTCGCAGTCCGCCACGGACAGCCGCAAGCACGCCACCGCGATCACCCAGAAGGCCTCCGCGCGCACCAAGCAGGAGCACAAGGTCACCATCACGACCACCACCGTGACCGGCTCCTCGGAGACCACCACCCGCACCCTCAGGAACGCCAGCCCCACCGACGCCGTCCGGATCGACTACTTCAGCATGATGCGCAAGTGGCGGGTGCGGCTCTACCGCTCAGGGCTGCGGCTGACGTACGACCTGGCGATCCCCGAACCGGCCGGTGCGCTGCGCCAGTCGTACGCCGAACTAGCGTCGCTGGAGGCGCGGTTGGGGCCGTTCCGGTTCGATGTTCCGCACTCCGACATCACCGAGAAGGTCCGCGCCGGGGAGAACCAGGCGCACTACCTGGTGCTCGCCGAGCGGTACGGCGCCGCGGTGCCGCTCGCCCCCGGCCCGCACCCGGACATCCACGTCAACGTCACAGCCCCGAACAACGATGGCGCCGCCATCTTCGACGCGCCGCCGCTCAACGTCCCGGACCGGTACTGGATCAAGAACCTGCAGTTCCGGTTCACCTCGGAGAGCCGCACCGGCGACTACAACTACAACCTCAAGGTGCTCGGCAGCAGCATCCCCGAATGGAACGAGCCGTTCGGCACCCATGGCCCGGTCGACCTCGCCGACCCGGTCAACGGCGCCCTGCTGGCGCACGCGAGCGGGCCCTGCACGGTGAGCTTCCACCTGGTCAACAACCGGCAGACCTGGCTCAGCCTGACCGCCGTCGTCGAACCCACCGACGAGGCGCGACGGCAGTGGCAGAACGACGTCTGGGCGGCGCTGTTCAACGCCGCCCAGACCAAGTACTACGCCGAACAGCAGGACCTCGCCGCCCGCGCCGCCGCGCTGCGCGAACGCCTCAACGGAGTGGACACCCTCACCCTCCGGCGCGAGGAGAGCGACGAGATCATGAAGGGCGTGCTGCGCTTCCTGCTCGGGGCGGACTACCACCTGATGCCGTCCGAGGTGGTGGACGCCTTCAAGGCCTCGGTCGGCAACGACCCCGACCGGTTGGGCCGCGGCGCGGGCTTCCCCGGTGACGACACCGGCTCGCTCGGGACGAGCTCCGCGGCCTGGGCGGCGGTGCTCGGGCACGAGGCGGAGGTGGCCTTCGTCAACCAGGCCATCGAGTGGGAGAACGTGGTCACCTTCCTCTACTCCTACTTCTGGGACGCGCCCGCCGCCTGGCCCTTCGTCAGCCGGATCAGCCACCCCGACGCCAACCGGCAGGCATTCCTGCGGGCGGGCAGCGCCCGGGTGGTGCTCACCGTGCGCAAGGGGTGGGAGGAGGCCTGGGTGCGGTTCGCCGAGGGAGGCTTCCGCGGTGCCCCGCTGCCCGCCGACCACCCGTACCTGACGATCGCCCGGGAGATCGCCGCCTACGACGACCGCAACTATCCGGGCATCCCGCCGGCCAACCCGGGCAGCAGCTCCCTGCTCTTGGAGGACGAGGTGGTGACCACCTGTGCGGCCGTGGTCCAGCCGGCGGCCGGGGGAGCGCCGGTGCTGGTGCCGGTCGCCTCCAGCGAGGGTTTCGACCCGGGCACCGTGGTGGTCGTGGACGAGTACGACGACCGGCGGATCCAGGAGAACGCCACGGTCGTACGGGTGCCGGACGACGGCCACCTGCTGCTGTCCGGGCTGGCCCACCGGCACGACGGCAGTTTGACGCCGTTCCCGGTCCGCCGCCCCGGCCACCGGGGCACGCTGATCGCGAAGTGGAACGAGTACACGCCGACCTCGGGCACGGACATCGCGGTGAGCAGCCCGTTGAAGGACATCGCATGAGTTTCCTGAGGGACCAGGACACCTGCCTGCTGCTGGGCAAGGCGCGCGAGGAGCCGCCGACGGTCTTCGAGTACCTGGCCGCCGAGCTGTGGGTGCGCCACCACTTCGGGGTGGAGTTCGACGCCCGGCCCGGCGCGACCTGGGTGACCTTCCAGCTCGACCGGATCGCGGAGTGGTGGGGCACGCCCGGCCGGGAACGGCTCGGCCCCGGGGAGGCGCTGCCGTACGGGCGGCTCACCGCCCAGCCGCAGGACCCGGTGCTGCGGATGGTGCTCCAGGTGCTGTCGGAGGACCTGCGCAACACCTTCCCTACGGCCAAGGTCGACGCGATCAAGCGGATGCTGAAGGACCGCAGCACCCCGGCGGTCAAGCTGGTCAAGGCCGTCCGCGAACTCACCCCGGGCGGTGCGCTCAAGCCGGACCTGCTCGGCCTGCAGGACCACGTCCCCGAACTGCGGATGGAGGCACTGGAGGTCGGGACGGAGGGCGGCGCCCTCGACACCTACCGCGAACTCCAGGGGAAGGTAGCGGTGTTGCGTGACCCGTGCGGCCGGGTGATCGAGAACCGGCTGGTCGCCATGCAGCGCACCGCGCTCCAGCAGCTGCCGTACTCGGTGGTCGCCGCCGGCACCGACTGGCGGCTCGGGGCCGGGCTGAAGATCCTGCCGATGCCGGTCAACGTCACCGAACAGAACGGCGAGACGTACGTCGACTGGATCTGCTACTGGCCCACCGACCGGGCCGAGTTCCGCGAGTACCCGCGGCCGGCCAACGGGCGTCCGGGATACGACGGGCTGGTGCTGTACCACATCCACCGGGTGCCGCTGCGGGCGGTGCAACTGCCCGACAGGATCCGGGAGGCGATGCTCAACCTGGTACGGGCCCGGCTGCGGCCGGCCCCGCTCGGGCCCACGTTGGTCCCCGAGCTGGCGGTGACGATCGAGCGCGACCGGCGGCTGTTCACCCCCGAGGGCGAGCTGTTCCTGGCCGGGCTCGGCGCGGTCGGGCTGCTGGCCCTCGGGGTGTGGGCGGCGCTGGGCACGGGCGTGGTGACCGGGCTGGGGGTGGTGGCCAAGGGCGGCCTGGTCGCCGCGGCGAACGCGCCCGAGCTGTTCGTCGGGGCGCTCGCCGCGGCGGCCCGGCTCGCGGACCAACTGTGGTCGGTGATATCCCAGTTGGGCTACCTGTTGCCGACCTTCGGGTAGCGGGCGGGTGGTTCTGGTTCTGGTTCTGGTTCTGGTTGTGGATGTGGTGTCGGTGGTGCGGGACTGCGAGCTCAGCGGGGCGGACGCAGGGCGAACACGTCCGGGGCCTGGTTGGTGTCGCCCGGGACGAGGGTGCCGTCCTCCGAGGTGAACACCACCGTGGTGCCGCGGTCGTCGACGTACGGGTCGTACGAGGCGCCGGCGGACTGCGAGCCGTCGGCCGCGAGGCTGACCCGCTCGGTGCGGCCGCTGCACAGGTCGCGCCGGAAGACGTCGCCGGCGCCGTTGGTGTCGCCGGGCACCAGGTTGGCGGCCGTGGAGTCGAAGTAGGTCCAGCGGCCGTCGGCCGTCATCCGGCCGTTGAGGGAGTCGCCGGTGGTCGTCGTCCCGGGCAGGCCGGCGCTGACCAGGGTCTCGGTGCCCTTCGCCAAGTCCCGCACGTACACCTCGAAGTGGTGGTCCGGCCAGTTGTCGCCGTGCTGCACCCAGGCCGAGTAGACGGCGTAGCGGCCGTCCGCGCTGAGCGAGGGGTAGTCCGCTCCGCGCCAGCCGTTCTTGCCGTCCGGGCTGGCCAGGGTGGTCTCCTCGGAGCGCAGGTCGCGGACGTACAGCGGGTAGAGGTGCGGCTTGAGCAGCTGCGGGCGGTCGGCGGAGCGGGGCGACCCGGGGCTCCGGAGGGAGTCACGGACGAACTGCTCGTCGGACTCCTGGTCGGACTCGGCGCCGAGCCGGGTGGCGGCGTCCGGCGAGAGCGCCCCGGGCCGGTCGGGGGCGATGATGTTGGTCGCCTTGGAGATGAAGGCGACGGTCCCGCCGTCGGCGCTGATCACCGGGGATGCGGAGGAGCCGTTCGCCTCCTTGCCGTCCGCGCCGGTGCTGACCAGGCGGTTCTCCCCGGTCCTCAGGTCGTGGACGTAGATGTTGGCGCCCTGCCAGGTGACCGTGCCGGGGGCCAGGTCGGAGCGGTTGGACTGGAAGGCGATGTAGCGGCCGTCCCGGCTGATCGAGGGGTGGCCGGAGAACTTGTCCTTCTGCGGTTGGCCGGGCTCCTCTCCGACGGAGACGAGGGTGGTCTCGCCGGTCCGGCGGTCGTGGACGTAGACGTCGTCGGACCCGAGGTTGGCGCCGGCCACCAGGTTGGTGGCGGAGGAACTGAACGCGACATAGCGGCCGTCGGCGCTGATGGCGGCCTCGAAGGAGGCTCCGTCGGCCTGGACGCCGTCCGGGCCGGTGTCGACCCGCTCGGTGCGGCCGGTCCGCAGGTCGCGGACGAAGACGTCGCTCTTGCCGTTGGTGTCGCCGGGGACGAGGTTGGCGGCCGTCGAGGTGAAGGCGGCGTAGCGGCCGTCGGCGCTCAGGCCGGCGGCGTGCGAGGCGCTGTCGGGCTGCGCCTGGCCGAGGCCGACGGAGACCCGCTCGGTGCCCGGCGTTCGGTGACGGCCGGGGTCGGCCTGGGCGGCCTGGGTGCCGGTCAGCGCGAGGGCGGCGGCCGCGCCGAGTGCACAGGCGGCGCGCAGCAGGCGCCGGTGTGTCGGTGTGGTGCGGGTGGATGTGGTGCGGGTCGGTGTGGTGCGTGCGTGGGTCATCTGATCCCCTCCCCTGGGAACGGCCGGGCCGCGTCGACGATGGCGTCTGGTGGCGTCCGTTCCGGTGACGTCGGGCTCCCCGGCGGCCGGCTCGTGGGTGAGCCAACCGTCGGGTGGTGCTGGTGGTCAACGGTGGTTCGTACGGAACGACGTATTCACGTCAACGGGCCGGGCGTGCGCGCGAGGGCGCCCCGCCGGACAGGGCCCGGGCTTGCTAGCATCCCGCGACACATGCTTGATGAGAGGTCGTGCGGGATGGATTCGGGCGGGCGGACGGAGACGGTGGAGCTCCGCTTCACACCGACGGCCGGAGACTTCCGGGCGGCCTTCGCGGCCCGCGCCCGGGGCACGGTGGCCGGGCGCGCCGCCCGGAGGACGACGAACCTGCTCGCCGGGTGCGCCGCGTTCACCGGGACCGGCGCGGTGCTGACCGCGGCGGCCAACGGCGTGGTCCGGCCACCGGCCGTGGTGATGCTCGTGCTTGCCCTGCTGGTACTGGGAATGCCCTGGCTGCGGGGGTGGCAGGCGCGGCGGCTCGCGGCGGGCAAGGGTGAGTTCCGGGTCCTGGTGGACGCGGCGGGGATGACCGTCACCAATGCGGTGTCCAGCACCGTGCTCGGCTGGCGGGAGCTGCCCTACCACCTGGAGACGCCCGAGCTGTTCGTGCTGCTCGGCGGGAACGAGCGGACGCCCACGCTGACCGTGCTGCCCAAGCGCGGCACGGACGATTCCGGCCGCCTCGGCGAGCTGATCGCCCGGCATTCCTCGGCGCTTCCGCAGGAGCTACCGACGGCATTTCCGACGGCATTTCCGAAGGCGTCTCCGAAAGCGCCTCGGAAGGGCTGAGCGGGCGATCACGGGGCGGGCTCCGGGGCGGGGGCAGAGGCGGACCCCGGGACCACCTCCGCTCGGTGCGCCCGCTGGTCGTAGCGCCAGAGCGCGGGGAGTGCGGCGGCCAGGACGGTGCTGCCGCCCAGGCAGGGCAGGCCGCCGGTGCGCAGCGCGGCCCGGATGCCCTGGCGGGCGGCGAGGCCGCCGGCCCGCAGGTCGCCGAGGGCGGGCCCGGCGGAGCCGGTCAACAGCTCCAGACCGGCGGCGGGGCCGCGGAGTTCGTCCGGAACGGACCGGTTCCAGATCGCGCTGCGAAAGGTGTCGCCGGTCCAGTGGCTGCCGCCCGCAACGGCCAGGCAGATCAGTGCGGCCCACAGGTCGGGGGCGAAGGCGGCCGCGGCGGTGGGCAGTGCCGACCAGGGCGGCGGAGAGCAGGACAAGCCGTCCGTGCCGGTGCACTCGCCCGGTCCAGCCGCCGGTGGCGGCCGCGACCAGGCTGCCGGCCGCGGACGCGGATTATAGCAGGCCGAGCGCCCAGGGGGCGGCCAACTCCTCGGCCGGGAACGGGAACAGGGCGGTGGGCAGGGCGAAACGGTGGCGGCGAGGTCGGCCAGGCAGGTGCCCAGCAGGTCGGGCCGGCGTGCCACGTCCGGGGCCCCGGCGAACTCGCGCAGCGGCGGCGCCCCGGCGTCCCGCGCCGAGGGGACGGGGCGGACGTGGGCGAGCAGGGCGATCGACAGCAGGAAGGTGCCGAGGCCGACCAGGTACGCGGCCGGTGCGCCGGCGGTCGCGATCAGCAGTACGGCGGCCGCGGGCGCGGCCACCCCGCCGATGCTCCGGCGCAGCGAGAGCAGTGCTCCGGCCGCCACCAGCTGATCCGGTGGTACCAGTCGCGGGACCATCGCCTCCAGTGAGGGCTGTTGGAGGCCCTGAACGGCGGCGGCCAGGGCCGTGGCGAGGTAGAGCGGTCAGACGGCGGGCGTGCCGATCAGGGCGTTGGCCAGCAGCAGGGTACTGAGCACGGTGAGCGCGACCTCGGTGGCCAGGGCGACGGTACGGCGGTCGGCGCGGTCGGCGAGCACTCCGCCGTAGAGGCCGAAGAGGACGGTGGGCACGAGTTCGACCGCGCCGACGGCGCCCGCGGCGGGCGGCGAGCCGGTGAGGTCGGCGATCTGCAGCGGGATCGCCGTCATGGTGAAGACCGAGGCGATGCTCGCCGAGGCGCTCCCGCCCGACCGCGAGCCGGATCCGGAGCACTGGCCCGAGTGGACCGCCGCCGACGCCCGTGCCAAGCGCACCGCCCTGCTCGCCTACCGCGACGGCGCCCGGGTGCGCGCCGGAACCCTGCCCACCGAAGACGAACTCCCGGCCATCGAAGCCCAGTTGAGCGCGCTCGGCCGGGCCGGGCCGGGCCGCGGCCGCGCACCGCGCTGCGGCTGCTGCTGACCGTCGACCGGTCCATCATGGGCTGGGTCACCGAGGAGCAGGCCTGGCGACGGGACGCCGCGGAGCGCGCCCGGCCGCCGTTCCCGGACGAGGCCCTGCGCGACCTGCCACTGCTCAGCGAGGCCGCCGACGTACTGCGGATGACCGACCACGACGCCGACTTCGACTACGGGCTGCAGGCTACGGGCTGCGGGTGCTGACCGAGGGGTTTCGGGCGGAGGTCGCGCGGGAGGCGGGGCCGGGCCCGGGGTGAGGGGGATGGGCTAGCGTGTGCGCCATGACCACCCTTGATGCCCGCACCACGGCCCTGGTGCTGATCGACCTGATGGACCGGATCGTCGCCCGCCAGCTCGCTCCGCACACCGGCTCGGAGGTCGTGACGGCCTCGTTGAAGCTCGCCGAGGACTTCCGCGCCGCCGGCGCGCCCGTCGTCGCGGTGCGGGTCGAGCGGCCGGGTGTCGCCGAGCAGCCGCCCGGCAGCGAGCTGACGGCCGAGGTGGAGGCGGCGGCCGACGAGGTCGTGGTGAAGCGCACCATCGGCGCCTTCGAGGACACCGGGCTGCACGAACTGCTCCAGGCCCGCGGCGTGGAGACCCTGGTCTTCACCGGGATCGCCACCAACCTCGGCGTGGAGTCCAGCGCCCGCGCGGCCGCCGACCGCGGCTACCGGCTGGTCTTCGTCGAGGACGCGATGACCGGGCTGACCGAGGCGGAGCACCGGGCCTCGGTGGACCTGAACTTCCCGCGGCTGGGAGAGGTCGTGGCCTCGGCGGACCTGCGGCTGGGTTAGGACCTGTCCGGCGCATCCTGGCGGGGGTGCTCAGGCGGTCGGAATTCGCTGCTCGAATGGCAGTGATTGACTGGCGATGACTTCAGGGCTCTCAGTTGCGGCGGCCGGACGCCCGGGCGGGTCCTACTCCCTCGGCAGTTCCAGGGCGTCGCGCAGGCGTCCGGCGGTGGCGGCGAGGAGGCGGGCGGCGGTGGGTGCGTCCACGTCCGCGAGCAGGACCAGGACGGCGTCCTTCGCCCGGCCGTCGGTGGCGGCGAGGGCGCGGCGGACGGCCTCCTCGTCGGCGCCGGTGGCCTCGGCGACGATCCGGCGGGCGCGGTCGCGGAGCTTGGCGTTGGTGGCCCGCAGGTCGACCATCAGATTTCCGTACGTCCGGCCGAGGCGGACCATCACAGCCGTGGAGAGCAGGTTGAGCACCAGCTTCTGCGCGGTGCCCGCCTTCAGCCGGGTGGACCCGGCGAGCACCTCCGGTCCGACCTCCACCTCGATCCCGAGGTCCGCCGCCGCCGCCAGCGCCGAACCCCGGTTGCAGGCCAGCCCGACGGTCAGCGCACCGGCCGCCCGCGCCGCGCGGACGGCGGCCAGCGGGTACGGGGTGCGGCCCGAGGCGGAGACGCCCACCAGGGTGTCGGCCGGGGTGAGGCCGAGCGCCGCGACGTCCGCCTCGGCGAGATCGGTGCGGTCCTCGGCGCCCTCGACGGCCTCCGTCACGGCCGTCCGGCCACCCGCGATCAGGCCGACCACCAGGCCGGGATCGGTGCCGAAGGTCGGCGGGCACTCGGCGGCGTCCAGGACCCCGAGCCGCCCGGCCGTGCCCGCACCGGCGTAGACCAGCCGCCCGCCGCGCGCCATCCGGGCGGCTGCGGCGTCCACCACGGCGGCGATCGCCGCCAACTGCCCGGCGACGGCGGCGGGGACGGTGCGGTCCTCGGCGTTCATCAGGTGGAGCAGGTCGAGCGTGGGCAGCCGGTCGATCCCGGCCCAGTCGGCGCGGACCGTCTCGGTGGCGGGTACGGCGTCCTGGGTCATCGCGGCCTCGGGGGTGTCCAGGGGTGCCAATGGCTGGTCTCTGCGATCCTACGGGCGCTGTCAGTCCTGTGGGCTGCCGCTCCTGTGCGGGGCCGCCGGTTCGTTCGTCAGGCCATCCAGAAGAAGACGGCCGTCATCCGGCGGTCCGCCAGGTCGGTGCCGTAGTAGTTCGTGGCGCTGTGGATCAGGTTGGCGTGGTAGAGGAGCAGTTGGTTGTAGCGGTTGGGGACGCGGACGTCCTCGGTGAAGTGGTCGGCGGGGACATGGCGGGTGCCGAGGGCCTCGACCAGGTTGTTGTGCGGGGCGTTGACCAGGTTGCCGCCGAGGCGGCCGCCGGGGAACTGCTGCCGGTAGAAGCTGGTGCCGGCGTCCTTGGGTGCGCCCGGGCTCAGGTAGAGCACGGCGGCGTAGCGGCAGAGCGCGCGGGAGTCGGTGTGGGGGCGGGACTCCGACTCGCCGGCGCCGACGACCTGGACGCAGTTGTGGTTGAGCGTGCCGCCGCCCGGAGTGCTCTGCACCCAGAGCCGGGAGGCACCGGTGGCCTTGCGGACCTGGGCCTCGACCCGCGCCAGCTCGTCCGGCTCCAGGCCGGGCATGGTGCGCAGGCCGGGCCAGGTCTCGGGGCGGTACGGGTAGCCCTCGGTCCAGTCGCCGCGTGCCAGGACGCGTTCGCGGACCGCGTCGGGGTCGGGCAGGACGTTGTCCAGGACCCAGTAGTCCCGGCCGCGGGTGGGCTTGCGGTAGGGCAGGACCGGCAGTGCGGTGGACCTGATGGGCTGTGAGGGCATGGGCCGACCATAGGGGCGCCCCGCGTCAACTATCTGCCGTGAACAGGTCAACCTTTCGTCAAGGGATGCGCAGGCGGGAGCGGGTCCCGGGGCCCTCGTCGAGGGATGCGGAGGAAGAGCTTCGCGAGGACGAGGAGGGTGCGCGCCAACAGGATCCCGGCCTCGACGAGTTGGATCGGGACGGAGTGCGCGGAGGGGGGTACTTGAGCCAGGTGCCGGTGGACCGTCGCACCTGTGGGTGCCGGGGCACGCGTCGGAGCTGATGCGGCTGCCGTCCGGCATGACGGCCCCGCGGTTGATCAGCCAGGCGTCGGTGGGCTGCGCGGTGTTCCGCGGCGCGGTCTCGTCGACGGTGGGGTAGAAGGACGGGCGGGCCCAGTGGACCAGGCCGTGGACCGTCGCGACCAGGGCGCCGGTGAGGAACATCGCGGGCAGCGTCCGGCGCGTCAACTGGCCGACGAGGAAGCCCAGGTGCTCCTGGGCCGGCGGCGGCGCACCGACGAACACGCCGATCAGCAGCGGGACCGCGGTGACGGCGGGCTGGAGCGCGGAGACATAGCAGAAGTTCGGCCGGTTGATCGGCGCCAGCAGTGCCCAGCAGTGGGCGTTGTCCCAGCTCTCGGGGCTGTAGCAGCCCGTCCGGCGCCGGTTGGGCGGCGCCGACCGGTCCTTCGGCGTGCCCGCTCCGGACGGCTTCGCGGGCGTCTGCCGGCCCGGCCGGGCCGTCCGGTCAGCCCTCGCGGACGGCGTAGGAGCCGAGCGCGCCCTCCAGTCGGTCGAAGGCCCGGGCGGCGGAGGGGCGGACGGCGTCGGCGATGGCGCCCTGCTCCTCTCCGGCCAGGGTGCGGCGGAAGACCTCGGAGAGCACGGCCCGGTCGACGGCGGCGAGCAGGGCGGCGGCGACTCGGCTCTCGAAGTCGACGCCCCGGGGTCCGTCGGGAGCCGGGTGCACGGCCTCGGCCAGCGCCTCGGCGAGTGCGGCCTCGCTCTGCTCGTTCAGCTCGCGCAGCCGGGCGCCGAGGCCGGGGCTCTCGGCGATGGTGCGGGCGAAGTCGGGGCCGGAGAAGCCGAGTCGCGGGTCGCGCCGGTCCAGGCCGGCCAGGCAGTCGCGGCGCAGTGCGGCGAGGGCGGACTCGCCGGGGGCGCGCTGGGCGACGGCGTGGGGGAGCCGGTCGACGATCTCCTCGTGCAGGTCGAAGAAGAGGTCCTCCTTGCGCGGAAAGTGGTTGGTGACGGTCATCTTGGCGACCCCGGCGGCTGCCGCCACCTCGGCGATGGTCGTGCGGTCGAAGCCGCGCTCGATGAAGAGCCTGGTCGCGGCGTGCGAGATCGCCTCGCGGGTGCGGCGTTTGTTGAGTTCGCGCAGGTTCGGGGCGGTGCCGGTGTCGGTCATGACCCGAGCCTAGCGCAGCTCGCTGGGCCGAGCACAGAAATTGTGCTTGACCTAATCAATGGGTCGGTCCTAAGTTCTTCCCGGGTGGTCGGTGCGGCCGCCGGAGGAGCGACCCAGGGGAGGGTGCATGACCACGTCGGTCACCACGAAGGGCAGGTCGGGCAAGGTGCGGCCGGTGCGGTCCGAGCCCTTGCCGCCGGGCCTGTGGAAGATGGGTGTGGTGCTCGCGCTGGGCCCGATCCTGGCCCTGCTGGACACCACGATCGTCAACGTCGGCATCGATTCGGTCGCCCGCGACCTGCGCAGCTCGATGGTGGGGGTGCAGTGGGTGGCCACGGGGTACCTGTTGGCGATATCACTCACCATGCCGCTCTCGGGCTGGGCGGCCGGTCGGTTGGGGGCCAGGCGGGCCTGGCTCGGCTCGGTCGTCCTGTTCGTGCTCGGATCCGCGCTGTGCGGCCTGGCCTGGTCGACAGGCAGCCTGGTCGCCTTCCGGGTGCTCCAGGGCGTCGGTGGCGGCATGATCCAGCCGCTCGGGCAGACGATCATGGTGCAGGCGGCCGGCCCGATCCGGATCGGCCGGGTGATGGGCACCCTCCTGCTCCCGATCAGCCTGGCCCCGGTGCTGGGGCCGATCCTCGGCGGGGTGGTGCTGGAGCACCTGGGCTGGCGCTGGATGTTCCTGCTGAACGTTCCGGTGGGGCTGCTCACCGTGCTGCTGGCGGCCCGCTGGCTCCCGACCGGAGCCCGGTCCGAGCTCCCGCGGCCGCGGCTGGACGTGACCGGTCTGCTGTTGTTGTCGCCCGGCCTGACGGCACTGGTCTACGGACTGTCCACGGTCGGCGGGGGCGGCGCGGCCAGCCCGGTGGCGGTCGCCGCGGGCACGGTGCTGCTGGCGGCCTACGGGCCGCACGCTCTGCGGGTCGGGCGCTGTGGCGAGCGGGCTCCGCTGATCGACCTGCGGTTGTTCGCACGGCGGGGCTTCGCGGTGGCGACGGCGAACAGCTTCCTGCAGGGAGCCGTGTTGTACAGCTCGATGTTCCTGGTGCCGCTCTACTACCAGCAGGTGGAGCACACCGGAGCGGTGGCGGCCGGGCTGCTGCTGGCGCCCCAGGCGCTCGGAACGGCGGTCACCTCGCTGCTGTCCGGCCGAATAGCCGACCGCTTCGCGCCGCGCCCGCTGATCCTGATCGGCATCGGCTGCTCGCTGCTCGGCACCCTCGCCTTCACCCAGCTCGGTGACGGGTCCGGCCCGGCCGACTGGCTGGTCGTCGGCTCGCTGGCGCTGCGCGGAGTGGGCATGGGGATCACCGTGATCCCCGGGATGGCGGCCGTGTACGCGAGCGTCGAGAAGGCCCAGGTGCCCGCGGCCGCAGGTGCGGTCAACGTTCTCAACCGGCTCGGCGGGGCGCTCGGTACGGCGGTGCTGACCTTGGTCCTCGGACAGGTCCAGGCGGGGCACCCGGACCATCCCGGGGCGGCCTTCGGCGCGACCTTCTGGTGGGTGCTGGCACTGTCGGCGCTCTCGATCGCACCGGCCATGCTCTACCCGGGCTCCGCCCGTACGGCGGACTGACCGGCCGCCGGTCCTTGCTCACCCCCCATTCCCATTCGACCTTTTCGGCCTGTTCCACTCTGGAGGTACCCGTGTTCACCAAGCGCTCCGGCGGTCTGCGGCTGCTCACCGTGCACGCCCACCCCGACGACGAATCCAGCAAGGGCGCGGCCACCCTCGCCCGGTACGCGGCCGAGGGCGTGGACGTCCTGGTCGCGACCTGCACGGGTGGCGAGCGCGGCTCGGTGCTCAACCCGGCACTGGACCGGCCCGAGGTCCGGGCCGACCTCACCCGGATCCGGCGCGAGGAGATGGACGCCGCACGTGAAATCCTCGGTGTACGGCAGCAGTTCCTCGGCTTCGTCGACTCAGGGATGCCGGGTCCGGACGAGCCGCTGCCGGAAGGCTGCTTCGCAGCCCAGCCGTTGGAGGTCGCGGCGGCACCACTGGTCGCGCTGATCAGGGAGTTCCGTCCCCACGTCGTGATCACCTACGACGAGACGGGTGGATACCCGCACCCGGACCACGTGATGACCCACAAGGTCGCCGTCGAGGCCTTCGAGGCGGCTGCCGACCCGAAGCGCCACCCCGGGGCGGGTGAGCCGTGGCAGGTGGCCAAGCTCTACTATCACCTGGCGCTCTCCCGGGCCTGGTTCCAGACGCTGCACGACGCCATGACGGAGCGCGGAGTCGCTTCGGAGATGGGCGAACTGCTCGCCGGCTGGCCCGATACCCCGCCCGCCCTCGCGACCACCACCCGGATCGAGTGCGCCGAGCAGTTCGCCGTACGCGACGCGGCGATGCTGGCGCACGCCACCCAGGTCCAGCCCGGAGTGGCTTTCATGGCCCACCCACGGGACATCGAGCGCGAGGTCTGGCCGACCGAGGACTACCACCTGGCGCGGAGCTTCGTGTCCGGGCCCGGTAACCCGGTCCCGACAGCCGGTGCAGTCGGTGCGGTCGAGAACGATCTGTTCGCGGGGGTGAGGGCGGCGGAAGGGGCTTGAGCGAGATGTTCGAACAGGGCAGGTTGATCTCATGACGAACCCTCAGCCTGCCGCCCCGGACACCCCGAGAACCAGCGGGGGTGGGGGCGCTCAGAGCGCCGCCAGCACCCCACAGAGCGCAAGGAGGCCGCAGATCCCGAAGTTGACCAGCTTGTGTGAGAGGAAGATCGCCGCGAACTCGCGGATCGTCGCGCTCGGCCAGTAGTAGCGGGCAGTGGGCGAGCCGAAGACGTGCCCGTTGACCCCGGTCTTGCGGGCGGTCAACGCGGCCCGGAAGGCGTGGAAGTTGTTGGTCACCACGACGCAGCGGTAGTCGGGCTTGGCCCGCTCCATGATGGCCCTGCTGAAGAGCAGGTTCTCCTCGGTGGTGCGCGAGCGGTCCTCGCGCTCGATGTGCTGGGCCGGGAAGCCGCGCTCGATCAGGTAGGCGGCCATGGCGTCGGACTCCGGCAGCTTCTCGTCCGGACCCTGGCCGCCCGAGGTGATCAGCACCGGCGGGTTGCCGCGCGCGGCCTGCCGCTCGTACACCTCGCGGCCCCGGATGAGCCGGCTGGCCAGCAGCGGCGGGACGCGCTCGCCGCCGATCAGGCCGGAGCCGAGGACGACGACGAAGTCCACGTCCCCTCGCGGCCGGTGGCGACCGTACAGGAAGGCGTAACCGACGAAGCAGACGAACAGGAAGGAGACGTAGCCGACCACGAGCACGGCGGTGCCCGCCAGGATGCCGAGCCGCGGTGAGCGGGTGGCGATGGCGGCGACGAGCAACGCGATGACGGCGATGATGCCCAGTCCGGCGAGTAGGGAGAGCAGATTGGCCGGGCGTCGCCCCTCCTTGCGGATCATCGTCACGCCGTTGGCGAGCAGGAACCAGACCAGGGCCACCGTTCCGATGGTCGGCAACAGGATGATCGCCACCGCCGCGAGCTCCGCCACCAGCGTGGGCGCCCTGCGGAGTTCGGTGAGCAGGGCGAGGGCGAGGAGCGAGACGGCGATGCCGAGCAGGACGGCGTTGCTGAACCGGCGGCGGTCGCGCAGTACCCCGATTCCGCACAGCAGGAAGAACAGGGCGGCTGGGGCATAAGCGAGCATGAGTCGTATCGTAGGGGGAGAAGACTTGTAGATCATCTTCACGAACGGCCCGGTAGCCCCAGGGCGTTCCGTTCCTCAGGCGAAGCGTTCAACGGCGGCGAGCAGGGCCTCCGCCATCCGCGGACTGCCGGTGTGTCCGGCCTCGTCGATCACCGTCAGCCGTGCGTCCGGCCAGGCTTTGGCCAGTTGCCATGGGGTGTGCAGCGGCCCGCCGAGGTCGAGCCGGCCGTGGATCAGCTCGCCCGGGATCCCGGCCAGTCGTCCGGCGTTGCTCAGCAGTTGGCCGTCCGCCAGGAAGGCCCGGTGCGAGAAGTAGTGCGCCGTGATCCGGGTGAAGGCCATCAGGGCGTCGGAGGGGCGGTCGGAGTAGGCGTTCGGCTTGCCCAGCACCTCGTGCGAGATGACCGCGTCCTCCCAGGTGGCCCAGGCTCGGGCGGCGGCCCGACGGACGCTCTCCTCGGGGCTGTTGAGCTGTCGACTGTAGGCGGCGAGCAGGTCGAACACGTCGCCGTCCCGGTCGGCGGCGGGCAGGAAGTCGCGGAACTCCTCCCAGGGGCCGGGCAGGAAGCGGCCGACGCCCTGGTACAGCCACTCGAGTTCCTCCGGGCGCGTCATGGTGACCCCGCAGACCACGATCCCGGAGACCCGCTCCGGGTGGGCCTCGGCGTACGCCAGGATCAGCGTGGATCCCCAGGAGCCGCCGTAGAGCAGCCACTTGTCGATGCCCAGGTGCTCGCGCAGCCGCTCCAGGTCGGCGACCAGGTGTGCGGTGGTGTTGTGCTCCAGCCCGGTCGACGGGTCGGCGGCGTGCGGCAGGCTGCGCCCGCAGCCGCGCTGGTCGTACTGCACGATGCGGTAGCGCCGCGGGTCGAAGTAGCGCCGGGAGCCAGGGTTGTGGCCCGAGCCGGGGCCGCCGTGCACCACCACGGCCGGCTTCCCGGCCGGGTCGCCGGAGGTGTTCCAGTGGATCCGCTGCCCGTCACCGACGTCCAACAGGCCCTGGGCGTACGGCTCGTCGTGGCGGTACGGTTCGGGCATCGGACACTCCTCCGTGAACGTTCGGGCGGGCTGCCGGGTGAGCCTACCCGCCTCCGGGGCCGCGCGGCCGTCGGTTGTCGATCAGATCCCGATGTCCAGCCCGAAGGCGGTGCCGAAGGAGGCGTAGAGGACGCAGAGGACCGGCCCCCGGCCGCTGATGGTGCTCGGCCTCCTGCTCTGCGCCGTCGGCCTCGGCGGGCTGTCGATGTACGGCGAGCACGCCCACACGCTGCCCGGGCCGGTCCGGCAGGCGGTGGACGGCGCCTTCGTCGACGGCATCCACCTCGCGCTGCGCTGCGGTTCGGTGGCGCTCGCCGTCACCGCCGTGCTGGTCGCCGTCCTGCTCGGCCGGGGCCGTCCGCTCGCCGCGGCCGGCCTGGCGACGCGCGGCCGGAGGACGGGGCCCGTTCCGCCTGAACGGAGCCGAGCCGAGCCGGGCGGGCGGCGCGAGTGGAACGGACACGACCGCCTCAGCGGATCCCCTCCACCGCCGCCTGTGCCGCCCGCGCCAGCTCCCGCCGGGCGCCCGCCCGGGTGGGCTGCGGCCCGGGTGGCGGGATCGGCGGCAGGAAGGTGACGTCCGCGACCAGCCCGCGCACCGCGACCACCCGGGCGAGCGAGGTGAGCAGCCCGTCGTCGCCGATGAAGGCGGGCGCGCTGGTCGGCCGTCCGTCCGCCAGCCGGTAGCGGATCGTCACCGGCTGGACGAAGGCGCCCGCCTCCACCGCCGCCTGGAACAGTGCGGGCCGGAACCGGCCGCTCTCCCGCCCGCACCAGGTCGACCCCTCCGGGAAGACGATCACCGGGTGCCCGGAGCGCAGCACCTCGGTCACGGCCGCCACGGTGTCCGGGAGCGTGCGCAGCCGGTCGCGGTCCAGGAACACGGTGCCGCCCCAGGCGACCAGGGGCCCGAGTACCGGCCACTTGCGGACCTCGGTCTTGGCCAGCGAGCGCCCCGGCCGCCCGGCGGCGAGCAGCGGGATGTCCAGCCAGGACACGTGGTTGGCCACCACCAGTGCCCCGTCGGCGCCGACCGCCCCGGCGCCGACCGCCGAGCCGCCGACCGCCGCGCCGCCGTCACTGGCTCCGCCCGCTCGGGCCGTCCCGGCAGTCCCGGTCGTCCCGGTCGTCCCGAGGTTGACGGTCACCCCGAGGGTGCGCAGCAGCACCCGGGCCCAGAGCCGGATCAGCCGGTCCCGGGTGCCGTACGGCAGTAGCCGCACCGGCAGGCTGAGCAGCACACCCACGAGCACCGCGACCAGGCAGGCGGTCAGCCGCAGCGCCCGCCGGGGCTGCGAGACCTCCGGCGTGCGCTCGCCCAGGCAGGTGTCCGGTCGGCAGGGTGCGGTCGGGAGCCAGACGCTCATGACGAGGCGCCCAGGGTGGGTGCTCCGGACAGGAAGTGCCGCAGGTAGCGCGGGTCGGTGCGCTCCAGTGACAGCAGCACGTACAGGTCGGCGCAGTCGAAGTCGGGGTCGTACGCGGGCTCGCCGCAGACCCAGGCGCCGAGCCGCAGGTAGCCGCGGAGCAGGGCGGGCAGGGCGCCGCGCTCGGCACGCGGCACGCCGGTGGCGTCCCAGCGGCGGTGCGGGGTGACCCGGTACTGCTCGGGGGCCAGGTACTGGGCGCTGACGGTGTCCCAGACCCGGGCGGCGGTGCCGCCGCCGTCCTCCAGGCCGATCGAGCAGCAGCCGCCGACCCAGGTGTTGCCGGTGTCGGCGAGGTAGCGGGCGATGCCGCCCCACATCAGGTTGATGACCGCGCCGTTGCCCCGGTGGTCGGGGTGGATGCAGGAGCGGCCGAGTTCGACCAGGCCGGCCCGGACCGGCGACAGCGCGGACAGGTCGAACTCGCCGTCGGAGTACAGCCGTCCGGCCCGGCGGGCGGCCTCGGGGCGCAGCAGCCGGTAGGTGCCGACGACGGTGCCGCCCTCGCCCTCCCGGACCAGCAGGTGGTCGCAGTGCTCGTCGAACGGGTCGATGTCGAGTCCGGCGACCGGGCTGTGCAGATCGGCGCCGAGTTCGGCGGCGAAGACCTGGTGGCGCAGCCGCTGCGCGGCGCGCACGTCGTCCTCGTCGTGCGCGAGGGAGATGGTGTAGGCGGCGGCCGCGGCCGGCTGGTGGCGACGGGCGGGGACCGCCGGGGCGTCGTGGGTGGGGGCGACTGCGGACGGAGCGTACGTGGGGACGGTGGTCATGGCGGACCCTCCAGGGCAGCACGATCGGCGGTGCCGTGGATCGCCAGGGCACCGTCCCGGTCCGCAGGAGTCGGGCATGGATGCGAACCGGTCCCCGTATGTGTCTCCAAGCCGGTTGGCATTCACGTTGCGGCCCGGCGGAGCGCAGATGTGCACCTGTTGAATGGGACCTGGCGCAGCCTGGTGGTCATCTGCCCGGCACCGGGCGGTCGTTCGACCGGGGTGGACAACGGGGGCGCACACCTGCCTCACGCGCCCCCGCCGTCACCGCGGCGCAGGGCTCAGAACGCCTGCCAGCCCTGCGGGTCGAAACCCCCGGGAACGGCGCCGGCCGGTCCGTACGGCTCGCGGGTGTAGACGAAGGAGCCGACGTCCAGGTGGCTGACCGTCCCGTCGGCGTGCCGCACCACCCGCAGAGTCTCGCCCGCGTAGTAGTTGTCCAGGCCGAGCCAGCTGCCGTCCGGCTGGGGCCGGAAACGGGAGCCCCGGTGGCCGCCGGCGTCCGGGGTCAACTCCAGGACGCCGTCGGCGTGCAGCCGCAGGACGTTGGGCGCGGCGCCCCAGTACCAGGGGCCGGTGAGCGCGAGGAGCTCCTGGTCGACCTCGGTGAGCGGGCGCCAGGGGGCGGGCAGCCGGGGCTCGTGGGCGGCCGTGATGCCGATCAACTGGGCCGCCAGGAGGGGGGTGTTGGCGCCGCTGGTGGCGTTGGAGAGGGCGAAGGCGGCCAGGCCGTCCTCGGCGCTGACCCACAGCCCGGCGGTGAAGCCGGGCATCGAGCCGGTGTGGCCGTACAGCAGCCGGCCCTCGTGTCGGCGCAGTTGGAGGCCGAGGCCGTAGCCGGAGGTCCAGTCGGCGTCCGCCGGGCCGATGGCCGGGCGGCTCATCTCGGCGAGGGTGTCGGCGCTCAGCACCTTGTCGTCGCCGGCGGCCAGGAAGGCCGCCCAGCGGGCCAGGTCGGCGCCGGTGGACCAGAGTTGACCGGCTGGGGCCATCAGGCCGGTGTCGGTGAGGGGTTCGGGCAGCATGACGTCGGCCCAGGGGTGGACGGCGAAGCCCCCGGCGTGCGGGTGCTCGGGCAGCAGGGTGGTGCGGTCCAGGCCGAGCGGGGCCAGCACCTCGCGGCGCAGCACCTCGCCCCAGGGTTCGCCGCGCACCTTCTCGACCAGCGCTCCGAGCAGCGCGTAGCCGGGGTTGGAGTAGTGGTGGCACCGGCCGGCCGGGTGCTTGAGCGGGCTCTCCTCCTCCAGCAGGTCGCCAAGTTCGGGCCGCAGGGCGCCGTCCGTCCGCTCCCACCAGGGCGCGGGCGTCTCGGCGGCGAGCCCGCCGGAGTGGGCGAGCAGTTGGGCGACGGTGACGTCGTCGGCGGGGGTGCCGGGCAGGTGGCGGCCCAGCGGGTCGGCGAGGTCGAGCAGGCCCTCGTCGCGCAGCCGGAGCACCAGCACCGCGACGAAGGTCTTGGTGAGCGAGCCGATTCGGTACTGGACGTCCGCATCCGGCGCGTGCCCGTCGATCATGCTGCGGGCGCCGCTCCAGACCAGCCGGCCCTCCCGTACCACCCCGGCCACCAGCGAGGGGGTACGGCCCTCGGCCTGGGCGACGGCGACGCGGTGCAGCAGGGCACGGCGGGTGGTGGGCAGCAGGTGGTCGGGCTGCTCGGTCATCTGGTCGTCTGAACTCATCGGCATGGACGGACAGTAGTCCAGCCGCGCCGCGGACCGGCGCGAACCTACCGGTCAGCCCGTCAGCGGCGGCAGCTCCGGCCGCTCCAGCCACGCCTCGAACAGCGGGCCGAGCGGGGTGGCGGTGTACCGGGAGGCATGCGCGAGCAGATCGGAGGTGGCGACCACGCCGTGCTGGTGGACGCCCGCCCAGTCCCGCAGCATCGCGAAGAACGCGTCCTCGCCGAGTGCCCGTCGCAGCGCGTGCACCGTGAGGCCGCCGCGCTGGTACAGCCGGTCGTCGAACATCAGCTTGCGGCCCGGGTCGCCGAGCCGGAGGTCCTGCGGCAGACCGGCCAGCAGCCGGTGCGCGGCGGCGGCGTGCACGGCCGCGCCGGGGCCGCCGGTGTGCTCGGACCAGAGCCACTCCGCGTACTTGGCGAAGCCCTCGTTGAGCCAGATGTGCCGCCAGTCGGCGATGGTGACGCTGTTGCCGAACCACTGGTGGGCCAGCTCGTGCGCGATCAGCCGTTCGCGCTCCCAGCCGCCGCCGAGGTGGTTGGTGCCGAAGGTGGCCACGCCCTGCGCCTCCACCGGGACGTCCAGTTCCTCGTCCGCGACCACCACCGCGTACTCGCCGAACGGGTACGGCCCGAAGGCCTCGGTGAAGTACGCCATCATCTCCGGCTGACGGGCGAAGTCCCGGGCGAAGGCATCGGCCAGCCGCTGCGGGACGTACCCGGTCTGCGGTACGGAACCGGCCCGGGGCGTGGTGGGACAGGCGGTCAGCGGCACCGGCCGGTAGTGTCCGATCGAGACCGTCACCAGGTACGACGAGGTCGGCGCGCTCTGCTCGTACACCCAGGTGGTGCTGGAGGCGCGGGTGGTCCGGGTGAGCAGCCGCCCGCCGGACAGCACCGTGAACGGGGACGGCGTGGTCACCGCCACCTGGTACGTCGCCTTGTCCGCGGGCCGGTCGTTGCACGGGTACCAGGACGGCGCGCCGACCGGCTGACTGGCCACCAGCGCGCCCTCGGTCAGTTCCTCCCAGCCCAGCCCGCCCCACGGGCTGCGCACCGGCCGGGGGTTGCCGGTGTAGTGCACCTCGACGGTGAAGGCCGCACCCGCCGCGAGCGCCTTCGCCGGGCGGACCCGAAGCTTGCCGCCGCGGTGGGTGTAGCGGGCGGCTCTGCCGTCGACCAGCATCCGCCCGATCCGGAACTCGGCCAGGTCGAGCGCGAACTCGGCCAGCGCCGCGTTCGCCACCGCGCTCAGCCGGGCCGAGGCGGCCAGCCGGTTGGGCCCGGGCCGGTAGTCCAGGGCGATTTCGTAGCGGTGCACCCGGTAGCGGTGGTCACCGCTGTTCGGGAAGTACGGGTCCGGACCGCCGGCGGCCGGCGGGGCGTGGTGGGGCTTCACGGGGGCGGGCGCTTCCTGAGGGCCGGGACGGGGAGTCGTGGGCGGGTGGGTGGTCGTATCCGAACGGATGTCCGCGTTCCTGTCGGGGAGGTCGGTCGGAGGGGCGGCCGGGGGAGGAGTGGTCACGACGTGGTCTGCCAGGCCTCGATGGGGTTGCCCAGCCACCGGGTGTCCGCCGGGACGGACTCGGCGCCCATCACCAGCGAGGCCGGGCCCAGCGTGCTGCGCGCGCCCACCGTGCTGCCGGGCAGCACGATCCCGCCCGGGCCCAGGGTGGCGCCCTCACGGAGGACCACAGTATCCATCCGCATGATCCGGTCGTGGAAGAGGTGCGTCTGCACCACGCAGCCCCGGTTGACGCTGACCCCGTCCCCGAGGGTGACCAGGTCCGCCTCCGGCAGCCAGTAGCTCTCGCACCACACGCCGTGCCCGACCTTGGCTCCGAGCGCCCGCAGCCACAGGTTCAGCAGCGGGGTGCCCGGCACCGCACCGACCAGCCAGGGCACCGCCAGCACCTCCACGAAGGTGTCGGCGAGCTCGTTGCGCCACACGAAACCGCTCCACAGCGGGTGCTCCACCGCCCGGAAGCGCCCGACCAGCAGCCACTTCGCGGCCACCGCGACCAGGCAGGCCACGCCGCCCGCGGCCAGCAGCACCGGTCCGGAGAGCAGCGCGGCCAGCACGGTGGAGCCCGCCGCCAGCCAGGACAGCGCCGCCACCGTCGCCAGTCCCAGCGCCCCCGAGGCCAGCACCGGCAGCAGCCGCGCCAGTTCGACCAGCCCGCGCGCCCACCGCAGCCGGGCCGGCGGCTCGTAGGTCAGGCTCTGGTCCGCCCGGTCCGCCGCGCGCGGCAACCGCACCGGCGGCATGCCCAGGTACGACCCGCCCTTCTTCGCCTTCGCCGGCGTCGCCGAGAGCACGCCCACCAGGCCCCGTTTGGGCACCGAACGGCCCGGCGCGGTCATCCCCGAGTTGCCGAGGAACGCCCGGTCGCCGACCTTCGCCTCGCCCAGGCGCATCCAGCCGCCGCCCAGCTCGTAGGGTGCGATCAGGGTGTCGTCGGCCAGGAACGCGCCGTCCCCGACGGTGGTCAGGCTGGGCAGCGCCAGCACCGTGGACACCTCGGCGCCCCGGCCGACCCGCATCCCCAGCGCCCGCAGCCACAGCGGGGTGACCAGCCCGGCGTACAGCGGGAACAGCACCTCGCGGGCCCGGTCCATCAGCTGGCTGACCGTCCACGCCTGCCAGCTGACCCGGCCGTGCAGCGGGTGCACGCCGGGCACCAGGCCGGTGCTCAGCAGCCGGACCAGCACCACCAGCTGCGCCGCGTACAGTGCGCCGTACGCCAGGGTGGCGGGCAGCAGCCCGAGCAGGGCGCCGCCGAGGGCCGGACCGAGTTCCGCGCCCCGGTCGACGAACCGGGAGAGCACGGCGAGGGCGGCCGCGGCGGGCAGCACCGGCAGCAGGCCTACCAGGGTGTCACCGACGCCGTACAGCGCGGCCCAGACGGGCCGGCGGACCGGCGGCTCCTTGGGCCAGGACCACTCGGCCCGGCCCAGCTTGACGGCGGGCGCGCCGCCCCAGCGCTGGCCGGTGGGCACCTGGCCGGTGACGCTGGAGCCGGGCAGCACCTGCGCGCGCTTGCCGACCCGGGCACCGGGCAGCAGCGTCGAACGGGTGCCGACCACCGCGTCGGCACCGACCCTGATCTGGCCGACCTCCAGCCGGTCGCCATCCAGCCAGTAGCCGGACAGGTCGACCTCGGCCTCGACGGCGCAGCCCCGGCCCAGCCTGAGCATCCCGGTGACCGGGGGCAGCGAGTGCAGGTCCACCTCGCGGGCGACCTTGACGCCCAGCACCCGGGCGTAGGGGACCAGCCAGGCGCCGGACAGCCCGGTCGCGCCGCTCAGCTCGGCGAGCCGCTCGGCCGCCCACAGCCGCAGGTGCACGGCCCCGCCGCGCGGGTAGCTGCCCGGGCGCAGGCCGCGCAGCAGCAGCCGGGCACCACCGGCGCCGATCGCGAGCCGGCCCGGCGAGCTGTACAGCAGGAGCGCGCCCGCGCCGACCGCCCACCAGGAGGCGGTGGGCGCCCACGGGTAGTCGCCGACGTGGGAGAGCAGGTTCCCGGCGGCCAGCAGGGCGACCGTCCAGCGCAGGCCGACCACGGTGAACAGCGGGAACAGCAGGAGCAGTTGGAGCAGCTTGGCCCGGGTCGGCACCAGGGCGACGGTACGGGCCTCGCCACCCTCGGCGGCGCCGCGTTCCAGGTGGCGGGCGAGCTTGCGCAGCGTCGGGTGTTGGTAGACGTCCAGTACGGCCGCGCTCGGGTAGCGGGTGCGCAGCAAGGTGGTCAGCCGGGCTGCGGCCAGACTGCTGCCGCCGATCGCGAAGAAGTCGTCGCGTGCGCCGCTCACCTGCACGCCGAGGATCTCGGCCCACTGCTCGGCGAGCCAGGCCTCGGTGCCGTACAGCTGCTCGCCCGGCCCGGCGGCCTCCAGTTCGGGCAGCGGCCAGGGCAGGGCGTTGCGGTCGACCTTGCCGGAGGTGCGGGTGGGCAGGGTGTCGACCGGGGCGAGCAGCGGCACCAGGGCGGCGGGCAGTTCGGCGCGCAGCCGTTCGACGGCCTGCTCGCGGTCGAAGCCGTCCTGGACCACCAGGTAGCCGACCAGCAGCTGGTTGCCGCCGCGCGCGGTCCGCACCGCGGCGGCCGCGCCCGTCACCCCGGGCAGCGCCTGCAGGGCGGCGTCCACCTCGCCGAGTTCGATCCGGCGTCCGCCGAGCTTGATCTGCTCGTCGGTGCGGCCGAGGAACAGCAGGCCGGCCGGGTCGGCCTGGACCAGGTCGCCACTGCGGTAGGCGCGCTCCCAGCCCAGCGAGGGCAACGGCGCGTACTTCTCGGCGTCCTTCTCCGGGTCGAGGTAACGGGCCAGACCGACCCCGCCGATCACCAGCTGCCCGGTGCCGCCGGGGGTGACCGGCTGCCCGGCCCCGTCCACCACGGCGAGGTCCCAGCCGTCCAGCGGCAGGCCGATCCGGACCGGGCCCTCGCCGGTCAAGAGGGCGGCGCAGGCCACCACGGTGGCCTCGGTCGGGCCGTAGGTGTTCCACAGCTCGCGGCCCTCGGTGACCAGGCGCTGCACCAGCTCGGGCGGGCAGGCCTCGCCGCCGAAGACCAGCAGCCGGACCTCGTTCAGCGCCTCGGCCGGCCACAGCGCGGCCAGGGTCGGGACGGTGGAGACCACGGTGATCTCCTGCTCGGCCAGCCAGGGGCCGAGGTCGGCGCCGCTGCGCACCTGGGAACGGGGGACGGGCACCAGGCAGGCGCCGTGCCGCCAGGCCAGCCACATCTCCTCGCAGGAGGCGTCGAAGGCGACCGACAGTCCGGCCATCACCCGGTCGCCGGGGCCGATCGGCTCCTCCTGGAGGAAGAGCGCGGCCTCGGCGTCGACGAAGGCGGCGGCGTTGCGGTGGGTGACGGCGACGCCCTTGGGCTTGCCGGTCGAGCCGGAGGTGAAGATGATCCAGGCGTCGTCGGCCGGGGTGGGGCGGCGCCCGCTCAGGGGCGGGCGCGTGGTGGTGGTGCTCAGGGCGCGCCCGGCGCCGAGCACGGCGGCCACGGCGGCCTCGCCGAAGACCAGCTGGGCCCGCTCGTCCGGGTCCTCGGCGTCCACCGGCACGTAGGCGGCGCCGGCGGCGAGCACGGCGAGGATCGAGACGTACAGGTCGTTGGTGCCCGACGGGACCCGGACCCCGACCCGGTCGCCCGGGCCGATCCCGGCGGCGGTCAGCCGGCGGCGCAGCTGCTCGACCTCGGCGGCCAGGGCGCGGTAGCTGAGCACCGTGCGGCCGTCGTCCAGGGCGGGCTCGTCGGGGTGGGCGCGCACGGTGGCGTCCAGCACGTCGACCAGGGTGCGCGGGGCGGCGGCGGGGCGGCCGGGGAACAGGGCCTGCGGCGTCGCGGTCCGTAGGGGTGCGGCTCGTTCCGGGGAGGCCTTTTCCGGCGCGGGCCGCGGTGGCGTGGCGTACTGCTTCGGGTGGCTCGGTTCAGCGGTCATGGCAGCCCGTGCGCTCCTCGTCCTCGCCCCGTTCCGACCGATGTCCGGCCCTTGGGGCGGTGGGAGCACTCGCCTGACGGGAGACCCCACTCCGGGGCCGGAGCGGACAACCCGACCGATGGTAGCCCCGGCTTTCCGGGCCGGCAGGAGCTGACACTCAGCCCAACTCGAGCGGGAGTGACCGAATCTGACTCAACGTCAGTCAACAACTGGTGCCAAGTGGAGGCAGAGTGACGAACCGTCAGTCGAAGTGACGTGTCGTCAGTTCTGCTGCGTGATCGTGATCCATGCCACAGGAAATGCTGCTCCCTTCGGGTGGCGGGCCGGGCGGGCCGGGAATTCGGCGGTGTCCTCCCTGGCCCGCCCGGCCTCGCGGCGCTGCCACGGTCCGTGCCTAGGCGGCTCGGGGGGCGATCCGGGGCGGCGTCCAGTCGGCGTGCTTCAGGACGGTCCGCATCATCGCACCGGGCGGGGTGAGGCGGATCGCGGCGTTGCGCAGGCCGACCGCCAGCGGGTTGGCCAGCTGCTGGCCCATCCGGCCGGCCCGGCGGGCGTCGCGGGCCACGGTCTGGCTGCGCGGGCGGCGAGCGGCGTCGTAGCGGGCGAGCGCGGCCTCGACCGTCGGGCTGCCGGCGACCGCCGCCGCGAGGGTCGCGGCGTCCTCCAGGGCCTGGCAGGCGCCCTGGCCGAGGTGGGGCGTCATGGCGTGGGCCGCGTCGCCGAGCAGCGCGATCCGGCCCGAGACGTACGAGGGGAGGGGGGTGACCAGCTCGTTGACGTCGTGGTGCAGCACCGCCTCCGGGTTGGTCGCGGCCAGCAGCGCGGGGATCGGGTCGTGCCAGCGCGCGAACCGGCGACGGACCTCGGTCAGCGGGTCCCGGTAGCGCACCCCGGCCGGGGCGTTGAGCACGGCGTGCCACTCGGCCCGGCCGTCCGGGAAGGCGATGTGCCCGAACTCGGCGCCGTGGCCCCAGGTCAGCTCGAAGTCGGCGGTCAGCCCGTCGACCGGGCGCTCGGTGATCGCCCGCAGCACCGTCGAGCCGCTGTAGACCGGTCCGGGGTGGGCGGGGAAGAGGCGGTGGCGGATCCGGCTGTTGACGCCGTCGGCCGCGACGACGAGGTCGGCCTTCAGGGTGGTGCCGTCGTAGCCCACCGCGACCCGGGCGGGGTCGGTGGCGTCGATCTCCGTCACCTCGGCGCCGATCACCAGGGACTCGGCGGGCAGCGCGTCGCGCAGGATGCGGTGCAGGTCGGCGCGGGGTATGCCGACGATCGGCGCCCCCAGCTCCCGCTCCAGTGCCCTGCCGTCCATCAGGGCGAGCCGGCGGCCGTCCGGCGTCCGTGTCCCGCCGGTGTACTGCCGCCGGGAGGCCGCCTCAACGGCGTCGCCGACCCCGAGGATTCCGAGCGACCGCATGCCGTTGGCGTGGAGCGAGATCCCGGCTCCGGCGTCGTCCAGTACGGCCGCCCGCTCGATCACGGTGACGTCCCACCCCGCCAGCCGGAGCCCGATCGCGGTCGCCAGTCCGCCGATGCCGCCCCCGACCACCACCGCGCTGTTGTTGCTCATGCCCGGTCCTCCCGTGCCGCCGCGTTGTTTTCTACATCTGTAGAAGGAGCGTACTACGGGCTTACGGAGGCGGTCGGAGGGGAGGGGCGGGGTCCCGGTGCTGCGGGGGAGGCCGGCCCGACGGCGGCCGGACGGGCGTGGGGGGAGCCCGGCCCGGTAGAAAGGGGGGATGCGGCGAGACCAGGACCAGAAGCAAGGCGGCACGGGCGGGGCGGGTGAGGCGGGGAGGCCGGACCGGCGGACCGTGCTGGCGGATGCGGCGATCGGCGTGCTGGCGGACGCGGGGGTGCGAGGGTTGACCCATCGGGCGGTCGATGCGGCGGCCGGGCTGCCGCCCGGTACCACCTCGGCCTATCTGCGCACCAGGCGGGCGCTGCTGACCGCGCTGGTGCGGCGCCTGGTCGAGTTGGACCAGGGGGAGCTGCAGGCGATGGGAGAGCGGGTGGTGATCCGCTCGTCGGACGAACTGGTCCAAGGGATAGCCGAGTTGATGAGTCATCGGCTGACCGGCGAAGGGCGGCGGCGGTCGCTGGCGCGGTACGCCTGCGCGGTGGAGAGCGTCCGTGACCCCGAGCTGCGGGAGATTCTCGTGCCGCGCGAGAACGCCGGCCGGGCCGTCGTCCGGGCCTTCCTCGCCGACCAGGGGGTCGCCGACCCGGACGGTCGGACCGCCACGCTCCTGGCCTGCATCGACGGACTGGTCTTCGACCGCCTGGTCGGCGGGGGCGAGACCGGTGTCGACGAGCTCCAGGGCCTGGTGGCGGCCGCCCTGCGCGGCGCGACCGGACCTTAGGGCCTGCCTTGGCTTCTGCCCACCCGCGGGCCGGTCGTCCGTGGTCCGGATCGGCGATGCTCGCGGCCACGAGCGAGCTCGGAGCCGTGGGAATCGGGGTTCGGCCGGCACCCGGCGGGAAGCGGGAATCGTCAGCCGGGTGCGTTGGCCGGTCGGTTGCCGGCTCCCTCGGTGACGTCCGACTCGGCGGCGTAGCCGGCGAGCAGGTTGCGGAGCGTGCGGTGGAAGCGCCGCTCGGAATCCAGGCCCTCGCCGGTGCCGAAGGCCCGGGCGAGGTGAGGACAGGTGGTCCGGTCCAGCGCCGAGAGCTGCTCGGGCCGGGGCTCGGTGCCCTCGTGGTGGGGTGTTTCGCCGACCTCGCTGAGGGTGCGGCCCAGGGTCCACATGACCACCGGGTTCAGTACGGCGAGTGCGTCGGCCAGCGGGACGCCGTCCTCGCGGAGCACGGTGATGCCGCGTTCGATCAGGGTGAGCGTGGCGGGTGCGGCGGCCGGCCGGGTGGCCAGGACGGTGAGCACGGCGGGGTGGTCCAGCAGCATCCGGCGCAGTGAGACGGCGAATTCCCGGACGACCTCGGTCCAGGGGCCGTTCGGTTCGGCGAAGAGGTCCCCGCGGAGGACTCCAGGAGGCGTTCGACCGTCCCGTCGAGCAGGGCGGCCCTGCTGGGGACGTAGTGGTAGAGCGTCATGCCCTCGCAACCGAGCGCCGCGCCGAGCTTGCGGTTGGAGAGCGCGGCGAGGCCGTGCTCGTCGACGAAGTCGAGGGCGGCGTCGATGATCTTCTCTCGGGTCAGGCCCGTCCTGGGGCGTGAGCGAGCCCACGGGCCGGGTCGGCGCATCCCGCTCCACAACCGCCGTGGTTGAATTACCATCAGGTCAATTAACCGTCAAGTTGGTGCATTCACAGAATGTTCCGGCTGGGTGTGGAGTGGAACTCGAAGGATTTCCGCTGCTTCGAGGTCTTCACACGGAGTTCTCAGACTGACAGGCTGGGGCCGCCCTTTCAGTACGGAGGAGGTTCCTTGTCCCGCATATCCACGTTGGCCGGAGCGGTCACCTGCGCGCTCGCCCTTGTCACCGGAACCGCCGCGGCCGCGTCGGCCGCGCCGTTCGACCAGGCCCCGGGTGCGGCGGCCGCCGAGGCGAAGGTCGACCCCGTCGACTGGAAGCCGTGCAACCCCGACCCGAGCAAGCCGGACCCGGGCATCTACGACTGCGCCGTCTACCCCGTGCCGCTGGACTACGACAACCCGTCCGGTGAGAAGGTCGGCATCGCCATGCTGCGGCGGCGCGCGAGCGACCCGTCGAAGCGGATCGGCTCGCTGTTCCTCAACCCCGGCGGCCCCGGCGGCAGTGGCTACATGTGGGCGACCACCACCCGTTTCGGCGCCGAGGTGCAGGCCAAGTTCGACCTGGTCGGCTTCGATCCCCGCGGGGTGGCCCGGAGCAACCCGCTCAAGTGCTTCAAGACCCAGGAAGACGCCGACGCGGTCAACAACCGCATGGTGGGCGTGCCCGTCACCAAGGCGGAGGTCGACGACACGCTGGACGCCGACCAGGACTACACCGACGCCTGCAGCAAGAACGCCGGCCCGCTGATCGAGCACATGTCGACCATCAACGTGGTGCGCGACCTCGACCGGATGCGCCGTGCCGTCGGTGACTCCCAGCTCACCTTCGCCGGCTTCTCCTACGGCACCCTGATCGGTTCGACGTACGCGAACATGTACCCGAACAAGGTGCGCGCGATCATCATCGACGGCAACGTCGACCCCAACCTGCGCCTGCACAACGGCCTGGAGTACGACCGCCAGCGGGCGGGCGGTTTCGAACTGGCCCTGGACGAGTTCCTGAAGCGCTGCCAGACCGCCGGTGCCCCGCGCTGCGCCTTCGGCGACGGTGACACCCGGGCCAAGTTCGACGAGCTCCGCGACCACCTTCGGACCAGCCCGATCACGCTGTCGAACGGCTCCCGGGTGACGCTGAGCAGCTTCACCAGCGAGGTGGCCAGCGCCCTGTACTCGCAGGCCAAGCTGGCTCCGCTGGCGAAGTCGCTGCAGGCCACCTACCAGGTGATGCAGAAGCCGGCCGCGGCCGCCCTGCTGGCGCCGAAGGCGACCGTCCCGGACGACGCGGCCAACCAGCTCACGGTGAACGTCCCGCGCGCACTGCGCGAGGCCCCGGCCGACTCCGAGTACACCGGTGACGACTCCTACATGGGCGTCAACTGCCAGGACAAGCCGTACCCGTCGAACGACCGGGTGTTCGCCAACGTCGCCCGGGCCTGGGAGAAGGAGTCGCCGACCTTCGGTCGCTACCAGGCCTTCGACGCCCCGGCCTGCGCGAGCTGGCCCGCCCCGGCCCGGGACGCCGAGCGCTTCAGCGGCCCGTGGAACAAGAAGACCTCCAACACCGTGATGGTCATCGGCAACCTCTACGACCCGGCCACCCAGTACAAGTTCGCCCAGCGGATGCAGCAGGAGCTGGGCAACGCCGTGCTGGTCAGCGTCGACTCGATCGAGCACTGCGCCGTCGGTCGCAGCACCGCGCTGAACACGATGGTCACCCGCTACCTGGTGGACGGCACCGCGCCGAAGCCGGGCCAGCTGCTCAAGCCGGACGCCGAGATCTTCCCGGCGGTCTGAGGGCTCTCGCCCCGAACGCCCGGCCGTTGAGGCCGGGGCTGTGGTGGCCGGCGGTTCCGCCGGCCACCACAGCCGTGTTCCCGGCCGTGCCCCCACCCGCGCCCCCAGCCGTGTTCCGCGGCGTAGCGTGCGGAGAATGCGGAAGAAGATCGTCATCGAACCTCCCGTGGAACGGATTCTGCGGAGTTGTCGTGGACCGTAGCCGACGCCACTGACAATCGGGATCCGGGTGGCGGTCGGGACGAGCTTTCGATGAGGCTTGGAAATGACGTACAGTCACATTAATTCGTAAATGAATTCACAAAGCTGAATAGGGGTGTTAGCGTGCGGCCCGCCAGACTCTCTCGGAATGAGGAAGTGGGGAAGGGCATGCGACACGAATTCTCAGGGCGGACGGTCCTGCCGGGCGATCCCCGCTACCGGACGCTCAGTCAGGGCTTCAACCAGCGCTGGCACAGCAGTCCCGCCTACATCCGGCTGGTGGCGGACGACGCGGACGCGGTGGCCGAGCTGAACCGGGCGCTGGACCGCGGGCTGCGCCCGACCGTGCGCGGTGGCGGGCACTGCTACGAGGGCTTCGTCGACAACGACGGGGGCGTGATCCTCGACCTCAGTACGATGCGCGGGGTGGCCGCCGCGGTGGACAAGTTCGGCCGGCCCACCTACTGCGTCGAGGGCGGTGCCACCAACTGGGACGTCTACACCACGCTGTTCCGGGAGTACGCCGTCACCCTGCCCGCCGGGTCCTGCTACTCGGTGGGGGCGGGCGGGCACATCTGCGGCGGAGGGTTCGGGCTCCTCTCCCGTCGGCACGGGCTCACGGTGGACCACCTCGTCCAGGTCGACGTGGTCACCGTCCGCGGCGGTCGCGCCGCGGTGACGAGGGCGAACCGGGAGGACGCGAGCGGCTCGCCGGAGCAGGACCTCTTCTGGGCCCACACCGGTGGCGGCGGCGGGAACTTCGGGGTGGTGCTGCGCTACCACTTCGCGACCGACGTGCCCGAGCCACCGCCGCGGGTCTGGATCAGCAGCGTGGCCTGGCCCTGGGGCGAACTGGTCGACCGCCCCGGCGACTTCGAGACGCTGCTGGCCAACTTCGGCGCCTTCCTGGCCGAGCACAGCGGCCGGCGGGAGCGGGTCTACGACGGGCTGTTCGCGATCCTCAAGCTGACCCACCACTCCAACGGGAACGTCGTGCTGTTCAGCCAGTGGGACGGCGACGACCCGGCGCCGCTGGACGAGTTCGTGGCGGCGGTCGAACGCGGGATGGCGACCCGGTCGGTGGTCCAGACCCACAGCGTCGCCGGACTGTTCCTGCCCTACCCGGAGCGTCGGCGCCAACTACCCTGGTTCCAGGCGACCATGACGCTCAATCCCTCAGGCGACAACCAGCGCGGCAAGTACAAGTCGGCGTACCACCGGGAGCCGTTCGACCGGGCCCGGATCGCCACCCTCTGGGACTGGCTGACGCGGGACGTGGACGGGGTGGACCTCAGCAGGACGCTGGTGCAGATCGACTCCTACGGCTGCCGGATCAACGCCCGCCGGCCCGATGAGACCGCCGTGCCACAGCGGGACTCGATCATGAAGCTGCAGTACCAGACCTATTGGACCGACCCGACCGAGGACGCCGGCCACCTGGCGTACCTGAGCGGGCTCTACCAGGAGATGTACCGGGAGACGGGAGGCGTTCCGGAGGTCGACACGGCGACGGACGGCGCCTACGTCAACTACCCGGACGTGGATCTGGGCACGGTCGACCAGCCCGATCCGGCGTACCCGAGGCTCTACTACAAGGAGAACTACCCACGACTGCAACGCACGAAGGCCTACTGGGACGGGGAGGAGGTGTTCCATCATGCCCAGTCGATCCGGCCGCTCCGGGCCTGAGCCGCGTCCCGCGATGCGTTGAGCGGGGCGGCGTTCTCGTCGGCCGCCCCGCCGCTCCCGCCTCACCGCCCGTTCCGCCGCTCCCGCTCCGTCGCCCGCGCAGCCTGGTCCGGCTCCGCCTGGTCCGGCTCCACATGGTCTCCGCGGCTCAGGCCCCGCCGTCGCTATGCGGCCTGCTCCACGTCCTCCTCGACGATCCGGCCGTCGTGGAGCTCGATGACCCGGTCGGCGAGCTCCATCAGCGTCGGGTCGTGGGTGGCGACGAGGACGGTGACGCCCTCGCTGCGGACCACCGCGCGCAGCAGTTCCATGATCGAGCGGCCGGTCTCGGAGTCGAGCTGACCGGTGGGTTCGTCGGCGATGATCAGGCCGGGGCCGTTCGCGAGCGCGCGGGCGATCGCGACGCGCTGCTGCTGGCCGCCGGAGAGTTCACCGGGCCGCTGGTTGGCGTGGTCGGCCAGGCCGACCAGCGCCAGCAGGGTGTGGGCGCGCTCCTCTCGCTCGGCCGGCAGCACCTTGCGCAGTCGCATCGGCACGCCGACGTTCTCGGCGGCGGTGAGCATCGGGATCAGTCCGAAGGACTGGAACACGAAACCGATCCGCTCCCGGCGCAGGGCGAGTCGGCCGTCCTCGTCCAGCCCGCCGAGGTCGATGCCGTCCAGGGCGATGCTGCCGCCGGTCGGTGCGTCCAGGCCGCCGACCAGGTTGAGCAGGGTGGTCTTGCCGGAGCCGGACCGGCCCTTGAGCGCGGTGAGTTCACCGCGTCCGACCGAGAAGCTGATGCCGCGCAGGGCGTGGACGGTCCGCTCGCCGGTGCCGAAGCTGCGCCGGAGATCGGTCACGGCCACCATCGGACCGGTGGCCGTCGCGCTGGTGGCCGTCGCGCCGGTGGTCGTCGGGGTGCTGTCGGCGGCCTGGTGTCGTGTCATGCGGCGTCCCCCTGTGGGCGGTGGATACCCGGTTCCGACCGGGTCAACGGTTGAGTTGGCCTCGCGGGTTCACCGCCCCGAGCGGAGAATTCGCGAAAAAAAGTCCCTGGTCAAGAGTGCGTAGTGGAGCCGGAGTTATGAAGTGTGCATGGCATTTCAACGGCTCGTTGCTGGCGGGGATCCTATCAATGCAAGGAATTTGCTCATTACTTACATGATTCGCGCAAGTCCCTTCCGTTCCCGGATCGAATCTGACAGCATCGTCCGCTATCCGGCGACCGCTTGCCGGTGATCACTGCGCCGGTGTGCCCGTGAAGTGTCCGTCTGTGGCCAAGATGCGTCCGGACGGGGTCGGATCGACGGGTGGGGCTGGGGTGCGACCGGGGACGCGACCGGGGGAGGAACTTGATGCTCGGCTTCGTCGTGCGCAGGCTGCGCGGGCGACTGCCGCTGGCTGCTGCCGTCCTGTTGACGGTGCTGATCACCACGGCGGTGCTGACCGCCTTGGTGACGTTCAACGGCGGTGTCGGGCAGGCGGGTCTGCGGCAGGCGCTCCAGGGCCCGGGCCATGCCCGGACCACGGTGGTGGTGACCGCCGAACACGGCCTGGACCAGCGGCACAAGGACGAGGAGGCGCTGGCCTCCTACCGGAGCAAGCTCTTCGGTGATCTGCCCGTCCACACCGACAGCCTGCTGCGCAGCCGCTCCTACGGCCTGCCCGGTGGCGACGCCGCGGCGTCGGCCGGGGCCCCGGCGGGCGGTCAGTCCAGCACGGCCAAGATCGATCTGACGGTGCTCGCCGACCTCGACCGTGAGCGGGTGCGGTTGACTGCCGGTGCCTGGCCGGGTGCGGTGACCGGCTCCGTGCAGTCCGCGGCCCCGCAGGTCGCTGTGCCACAGGCGCTGTTGGCGCGCCTGGGCCTGTCCGCGCAGGCGCTGCCGGCGGACGTCCAGCTGGCGGACCGGCTCGACGGCAAGCCGCTGACCGTCCGCGTCACCGGCACCTACCGGGCGGTGGACCCGTCCGCACCGTACTGGCGGATCGATCCGGTGAGCGGTCACGAGATCGAGGTGGGCGGGTTCACCACCTTCGGCCCGATGATGGTCGACCCGAGCGCGTTCACCGCGGGCGGTCTTGCGCAGAGCAGCCGGGGCTGGCTGCTGGAGGCCGACTTCGCGGGCGTCGACCAGGCCGCGGCCGAGGCCGTCGGCGAGCGCACCCAGGGCCTGAACGACGACCTGCGCAAGACTTCCTCCCTCAGCGCCACGACCGAACTTCCCGCCGTGGTGGGGGAGCTGTCCGCCAGTCTGCTGGTAGCCCGCTCCACCCTGCTGATCGGCGCCCTGCAGCTGGCCGTCCTCGCCACGGCGGCCCTGCTGCTGGTCGTGCGGCTGATCTCGACCCGCCAGGAGCGCGAGAACGAGCTGCTCGCCGCCCGCGGCGCCTCCGGTGCCCGCCTGGGCGCCTTCACCGCCCTGGAATCGGTGCTGCTCGCCCTGCCGGCCGCGGTGCTGGCCCCGCTGCTCACGCCGTTCCTGGTTCGCGTCCTGGCCGGCCTCGGCCGCTCCCACCAGGTCGCGCTGGAGGCCGGACCGCGGTGGACGCTGTGGCCGGTGGCCGTGCTGTGCGCGCTGGTGTGCATCCTGCTGGCCACCGTGCCCAGCCTGCTGCGCGGCGCGGGAGCCGCCCTGCGGCGCAGGGCCGGGCGCCGCCAGGCCGTGGTGTCGGGCATCGCCCGCAACGGCGGCGACCTCGCCGTCCTGGCGTTCGCGGCCCTGGCCTACCAGCAGCTCGACCAGTACGGCGGTGGCCTGTCCACCGACGCCTCCGGCAAGCTCGGTGTCGACCTGCTGCTGGTCGCCACTCCGACCCTGGCGCTGTGTGCGGGGACCCTGGTGGTGCTGCGCCTGCTGCCGCTGGTCGCCCGCCTCGGTGCCCGGGTTGCCGCCCGGGGCAGCGGCCTGGGCCCGGCGATGGTGGGCTGGCAGCTGGCCCGTCAGCCCGCCCGGGCCACCGGGCCGGTGCTGCTGCTGGTCATGGCGGTGGCCACCGGAGTGCTCGCGCTGGGCCAGCACGCCACCTGGACCGCCTCGCAGCGCGACCAGGCAGAGTTCGACACGGCCGGAGGCCTGCGGATCTCCGGCTCGCACAGCGCATTGATGGGTCAGGGCGGCCGCTACGGCGCCCTGCCCGGTGGGGACCGGCTGGTCCCCGTCGCCCGCGGGGAGCAGGCCCTGCCCAACGGCACCGGGCAACTCCTCGCCCTGGACGCCGCCGCCCTCGCCGACCGCGTCCCGGTCCGCACCGATCTGCTCGACGGGCACTCCGCCGGAGACCTGTTCCACCCGCTCGCCCAACCCACGCCCCCCGGGGCCGCAGCAGGCATCACCCTGCCCGGCCGACCGCTGCGGATCGACGCCGACGTCACCATCCGCCAGACCTTCCGCGGGCAGGTCCGGCTGCCCAACACCGTGCACATGGTGGCCGACGCTCCTCCGGAGGTGGCGCTGCTGCTGCGGGACCGCTTCGGCTACGTCCACAAGGTGCCGTTCGCGAGCCTGCCGGTCACCGGTGACCTCCGCGCCTCGGCCCCGCTGAGCACGCTGGTCGACGCCCCGATGGGCTCCGCCGCCGCACCGCTGGCCCTGGTCGGGGCCACCGTGTCCTACAGCGACCGCGCCGACGGCGAGGTCACCGTGCGCCGGCTGGCGGTGTCGGACAGCGCGGACGGGCCCGCGACCGATGTTCCGGTGCCGGCCGGCCTCTCCTGGACGGCCGGTCGGGGCCAGTCCGGCCCACCGGCCACCCTCCGCTCCGAACCGGCCGACGCCGAGCGGCTGTTCACCGTCGGCTACAGCGCCGCGAACGGCACCGGGGACACCTTCCGTGCTGTTCTCAGCCCGGCGGGGGCGAGCGCCCCGACGGCCGTGTCCGGCGTCGCCACCCAGGACTACCTGAAGCTCACGGGCGGCTCGGTCGGCGAAACCGTGCAGGTGCCGTTCGCCGGGACCGTCCTGCCGGTCAAGATCACCGGGGTGGTGCGGGCCGTGCCGGTGGCGGGCCGTACCGCGCTGGTCGTCGACCTGGGCACGGTGGCACGACTGTTGGCGGCACAGGGCCGTTCCCTGCCCAGCCATGTCGAGTGGTGGCTGCCCGCGACCGGCCCGGGTGACCCCACCCCGGCCGAGGCCGCCGCCGCACTGCGCTCCGCCCCCGGCTCCCAGGACGTCCAGTTCTACGACGAGGTCGCCGAGGGCATGCTCAGCGACCCGGTGGGCGCCGCCCCGCAGAACGCGCTGATGGCCATCGCGGTCGTCACCGCCCTGCTCGCCGCGATCGGCTTCGTCGCCGCCGTGGCCGGCTCCGCCCACGAACGCGCCCGCGACTCCGCCCTGCTGCTCGCCCTGGGCGCGCCCCGCAAGCAGGTCAGCCGCACCGTCGCCGCCGAACAGGCACTACTGGTCGGACTCGGCGGGGCGGTCGGCCTGGCCCTGGGCGCCCTGCTGGTCCACCTGATCGTGCCCTTCGTCGTCCTCACACCCGCCGCCCGCCAACCCGTGCCCCAGGCTGTGATCGACCTGCCCCTCGGCCAGGCCCTGCTGTTCGCGGCCGCGATCGCCGTCGCCCCGCTGTTGTCGGCCTTCCTCATCGGACGCCGCCGTCGAGACGTCGCCAACCGGCTGCGCCACGTGGAGGAGATGTGACCACCCGCGCCGGCACCAGCGTGCCCACCCCCGAGAGCAACCGCGTGCCCACTCCCGAGACCGTTCACCGCCCGGCGCCCTGGGTCCGCACCAGACTGCGGGCCAGCCCGCTGGCCGCGGTGCTGATGGCGGCGCTCGCCTTCGTCACGGTCTTCCTCGCCGCGGCCTTCCCCCGCGTCGCGGACCGGGGCGCGGACGCGGCGCTGCGGGACTTCGTCAGCCAGAAGGGCCTCAACCCGACCAGCCTGCAGACCACTTCCAAGACCCGGGACTACGACAACGCGGCCGAGCTCGACCGGGTGCAGCAACAGGTCACCGAGAAGGTCGGGCAGCAGCTGACGCTGTCCCGGCCGGGCCTGGCCCACGGCACCCGTGCCCTGGGCGACCGCGGCATGGGCAACCCGGGGTACGCCCGGATCTCCGACGCGAACGCCCCCATGCTCAGCCTGCTCTACCTGCACGACCTGGCCTCCCGGGCCACCCTCACCGACGGCACCTGGCCGACCCCCGGCACCGTGGGCGGCCCGCTGCCGATCGTGATCAGCAAGCAGGCGGCCCAGACCATCCACATCAAGCTCGGTGACGTCATCGACAACGGCGTGGAGGGCTCGGGCGCCCAGCGGAACACCGTGGTGGTCGGCCTCTACCGGATCAACGACCCCCAGGACCCGTTCTGGGAGGACCTCGGCTGCCCGGCCCGCGCCTGCCTGAACGCCGCTCCCCAGCACGAGCACTGGATGACCAGCGGTTTCGTCGATGGTGACAGCCTGGCGGCGATGGCGCGCTGGGGCTCGAACGCCGAGAACTTCTGGCGACTTCCCGTCGACCCCGCCTCGCTGCGGGCCGACCGGCTCGACCGCACCCGCAACGCCATCAGCTCGTTCCTGACCGGGCCGGGCGCCACCGAACTGATCGGCGCGACCGGGCGCGCGGACCTGCACAGCGTCTCAGGCCTGGCCGACATCCTGACCCGGGCGGACGAGCGCTACCAGGCCGCGCTGCCGCTGAGCACCATCGGCCCGGCCGGGGTCGCGGGCGTCGCCACCGTGGTGCTCTGCCTGGCCGCCGCGCTCACCACCGACCGGCGCGCCGGCGAGATCCGGCTGCTGCGCGCCCGTGGCGGCTCCCGCACCGGGGTGCTGCTGCGGCTGATCGGGGAGGGTGCGGCCACGGTGCTGCCGGCCGCCGCCCTCGCCACCGCCCTCGCCGTGGTGCTGCTGCCCACCCCGCGTTGGGGCCAATCGGTGCTGGCGGCGCTGGCCGCGGCGTTGCTCGCCCTGCTGGCCTTCCCCGCCCGCGCCGCCCTGCTGTGGTCACGCCGCAAGGCGGTCGGCGGCCGGCGCCGACTGGTCGGGGAACTCGCCGTCCTGGTGGTCACCGCCGCGGCCGTGGCGGAGGTCCGGCGCCGCGGCGTCGGCACCGGCGGTGGGCTGGATCCACTGCTGGTGGCCGCTCCGTTGCTGCTCGCCGTGACCGGCGGGCTGCTGCTGGCCCGGATCGAGCCGGTCGCCGTCGGTTGGCTGGCCAGGCTCGCCGGGCGGGGCCGTGGTCTGATCGGCTTCCTCGGCCTGGCCCGGGCCGCCCGCGACAGCTCCGGCCGGCGCAAGCCCTCCGTGCTTCCGTTGCTCGCCCTGCTGATCGCCGTCACCACGACGGGCTTCGGCGCCACCGTCCTCGACACCGTCGACCACGTGCGGACCCGCGCCGCGCGCATCGCCACCGGCGGGGACATCGGCGTCTCGCTCCCGGACTACGCCACCCTGCCCGAGTCGTTCGCCACGGCGGCCGCCGCACTACCGGGCGTCCGGGCCTCGACCGGGGCCTGGGTCGAGCCCAAGGCCCGTTTCGTCGGCGTCGACCAGGACTACACCGATGCCTATCTCGTGGTGGTCGATCCGGCCGCGTACGCCGAGATCGCCCGCACCGTCGGGGTCGGCGAGTTCGACCCGGCGAAGCTCGCCGCCCCCGGAGGCCGGGACACCCCGGTGCCCGCGCTGTTCAGCCGTGACCTGGCCAAGCGCCTGGCCGCGGGCCCGGCCGAGGTCCGCACGCCCAACGGGAACGGTCTGCGGACCACGGTCGCCGGGATCATCTCCGCGACCCCTGCCCTGCCGGACCCCGGCAAGCCGTTCGTCGTGGTGGCCGCCGACCCCGCCTGGGAGCGCCTGCCGGACGTCAAGCGGATCAACAAGTGGTTCGCCGTCGGTGACGTCGACCCGGAGCAGGTCAGGTCCACCCTGCGGGACAACGGTGGGGGCCAGCCGAGCGGCATCGCCAGGCTGATCGCCGAGGATGCCGCGGCCGCGGGCAAGGCCACCCACGGGATGCCCGCGGGTTACACGGTGCACAGCAGTCGGGAGGCCGCGGCCGCTCTCGCCGACGACCCGCTGCAGCACGCCGCCGGGCGGCTGTTCTGGTACGCGGCCGCCGCCGGTGCCGGGTTCGCCCTGCTCGCCGTCCTGCTGACGCTCTTCCGGGCCGCGCCCGAGCGCACGGCCGTCCTCGCCCGACTGCGCACCATGGGCCTGCGACCCCGCCAGGGCCTGGCGCTGATCCTGACCGAAGCACTGCCCCAGACCCTTGCCGCGGTCCTGGGCGGCGGCCTGACCGCACTGGCGGCCGTCACCCTCCTCGGCGGTGCGTTCGACATCTCCACCCTGGTCGGTGCCAGGGTCGGCGACGTCATCACCCCCACTCTCGTACCGGTCCTGCTGCCCACCGCCGGCCTGGCCCTGCTGGTCGCCCTCGCCGTGGCCGCGGAGACACTGATCGCCGGGCGCCGCCAGATCGCCACCGAACTACGGGCCGGAGAACAGGCATGACACCCGCGGCAACGGCACCAGTCGCAACCTACGAGACAGGAGAGCAGCGGTGAAGAGCACGCCCCAGGAGCGGCCGACCGTGGAGGCCCCCAGCCTCCAGGAGTTGCGGCAGCGGGCCCTGGCCGCAGCCTCCCCCAAGGCCTACGGAGCGGGCGCGGCGATCGTCTGCGACCGGCTGGTGAGGATCTTCAGTGCCGAGGGCATCGAGGTCCAGGCGCTCCAGGGCCTGGAGCTGACCATCCAGCAGGGCGACCTGGTGGCTCTGGTCGGTGCCTCCGGCAGCGGCAAGTCGACCCTGCTCACCATCCTGGCCGGACTGGACGTGCCCACCGCCGGCACCGCCACCGTCGCCGGCTGCGACCTGCTGGAGATGTCCGCCAAGGAGCGCCTGCGCTACCGGCGCGAGGTCGTCGGCTTCATCTGGCAGCAGACCGCCCGCAACCTCCTGCCCTTCCTCACCGCCGCCGAGAACATCGCCCTGCCCATGCAGCTGCGCGGCCGCCGTGCCACCACGGCAGGATCGAAGGGGCAGGCCGCCCGGGTGGCCGAACTCATGGACGCCCTGGAGATCGGCCACCTCGCCCACCGCCGCCCCAACGAACTCTCCGGCGGCCAGCAGCAACGCGTCGCCATCGCCGTGGCGATGGCCAACAACCCGCCCGTCCTGCTCGCCGACGAACCGACCGGTGAGCTCGACTCCGAGACCGCGGGCGTCATCTTCGAGTCCTTCCGCACCGTCAACCGCGAACTCGGCACCACCGTCGTCATCGTCACCCATGACCCCATGGTCGCCGCCGAAGTCCGCCGCACCGTCGCCGTCCGCGACGGACGGACCAGCAGCGAGGTCCTGCGCCGCACCGTCACCGACGAACACGGCGAGGAATCCGTGAACGAACGCGAGTACGTCATGCTCGACCGCACCGGCCGTGTCCAGCTACCCGTCAAGTTCCTCGAGGCACTCGGCATGGAACACCGCGTCGCCGTCGACCTCGCGACCGACCACATCGAGATCCGCCCCGACGACCTCGTGGGCGGCTGACCGGACCTCAGCCGTCGCCGCCCATCCGCGGGAAGAGGCCGCTGCCCTCGGCGTCCTCGCGGACGTCGGGCGGCGCGGCCCCGGCGGCGTGCTCGCCCCGGGAGGGGGCGGTGCAGCGGGCGAAGACGAGCAGGGCGGCGGCCGCGAGGGTGAGGATGCCCAGTGCGGTCAGGACGCGTAGCCAGGTCAAGGTAGTGCCTCCTGGGGGCGGTACGAGGGAGCGCCGCCGGGGTGTATCGGCAGCTCGGCCCGCACGGTCGAGTGCCCACGGTCGGTCTCTTCCCGTCGTCCGCCGCGCAACAGGTGGCTCGCGCGGGCGCTCGATGCACCGACGGGGCGCGTCACACCACCCTGCGCGCCCCCAGCACGGTGACGGCCCGCCCGCTCCGCTCCCCGGCCAGGGCGCGCAGCGCCGGCAGGTCGGGCTTGCCGAGCCCGTTCAACGGGATCGCCGGGAGGATCGGCACGGTGCCGGGGGCGCACCGGGCGTCCCCGTGCTCCCGGGCCCAGCAGCGCAGCTGCTGCTCCGTCGGCCACGCGCCCGGCCCGACGGCGACCGCGACGTGCACACGCTCCAGCCGGTCCGGGTCGGAGCTCGTGGACATCACCGCCTCGCGGACGTCCGGGTGGCTGCGCAACGACTCCTCGACCTCGTGGGGGAACACATTGTGCCCCTCGACGATCGCCATCTGGTCCCGTCGTCCGGCCACCGTCAGATAACCCGCCACATGGCTCCCAGGTCGCCGGTGTGCAGCCAGCCCTCCCGCAGCACCCGCGCGGTCAGCTCCGGGTCGCGCCAGTAGCCGGCCATCGCGGTCGGGGTGCGGACGCAGATCTCCCCGGTCCGGCCCGGCGGCAGCGGCACGCCCTCCTCGTCCAGGATCCGCACCTCGGTGTCCGGGTACGGGCGCCCGGCGGTGGTCAGCAGCCGCGGGTCCAGGTGCTCGTCGGGGCTCAGCCGGGAGATCGGCCCGGTCTCGGTGAGGCTGTAGGTCTGGTGAGGCACCCGGCCGAGGCGCCGGGTCGCCTCGGCCAGCCGGCGCGGCGAGGGTGCGCAGCCCGTGTAGCCGACCCGGCGCAGACTGCCGGTGTCGGTCGCGGCCAGCAGCGGGTGGTCCAGCAGGCGGTGGAGCAGGTGCGGCGGCAGGTACGCCCGGGAGACCCGGTGCCGCTCGACGGCCCCGAGCACCTCCTCCGCTGCGAAGCCGTCCTGCAGCACCACGGCGCCGCCCGCCGCCAGGGAGAAGTCGGCGGTGGTGCCTCCCGCCGTGGCACAGGGGGGTGCAGAGCAGGAAGCAGGCCCCGACAGCACGGCGGGCCGGGGCGGACGGGCGAAGCGCCGCAGCACGCCCTTCGGGCGCCCGCCGGTGCCGCCGGTGAACCGTACGGCCATCACGTCCTCGGGCCGGTACCGCGGCTCCAGCGGGGCGGTGGAGCACGCCCCGGCGAGCTCCAGCAGGTCCGCGCCGGGGGACGCCCCGCCGGGCACCGCCGGCCCTGCGGGCGAGGACGCCCGCGGCCGGCAGGGCTCGGGCCACGGCCCCGGCCGCCAGTCCGCAGCGGAGCGGGTCGTAGACGAGGGCCGAGGTCTGCGCGAACTCCGCCGGCGCCACCAGATCGGCGATCGGGGTCTCCGGGTACGGCATCGCCACCCGGCCGCCCAGCAGGTTGGCGGCCAGCCGCACCAGCAGCGCCTCGGGGGTGTTCCCGGCGAGCACGGTGACCCCGTCCCCGTCGTCCCCGCGCCCGAGCCCGGCCCGGCCCGATCCAGCGCGCGGGCCATCCGGTACACCGTGTCCAGGCACTCCTGGGCCGTCATCGGCACGCCCCCGTGGTGCAGCGCCACCCGCCCCGGGTCCCGCGCCAGCCCCTCCAGCACCAGCTCGGTGTACGTCCCACCAGGCTCTGGCATGCCCATCCTTCCCGCGGCTGACGAGGCGTCAGCCCAGTGGGTGGCGGGCCCGCGGTTCGACGCTCCGATCCGGGCCCGGACGCTCCGCCGATCCGGCAGTTCCGGGCCAGTGACGCCGGCCGAGTAGCGGCGCCGCGCTGCGAACGGTCCGTCGGGGCAGCGGTCACAGCACGCATCGACCGGCCGGCGTACCCACCGGGGCGGTCGGGACTGCCGGACTTGTTAGGGTCTTCGGTCGGACACGGACGGGGGAGCGGTGGGCGGCGAAACGGAGGCGTTGGTCCTGGCACCGTGTGGGGTGGTCGACCTGCGGGGTGAGGCCGGGGCCGGGCTCGTGGTGGCGTACCCGGCCGACGCCGTCGTGGTGGTGTCGGGCCTGCCGGGGGCGGGCAAGAGCACGCTGCTACGGCGCTGGGCGGCGGGCGGGGCCGTGTTGGCGGTGGACCCGCGCACGGTGCACGAGGCCTGTGAGGCGGTGATGCCCGCGTGCCTGCCGTACGCGGTGTACCGGCCGTGGGCGCGGCTGGAGCACTTCCGGTTGCTGCGCACCTCGGTGCGGCGAGGCGGCCCGCTGCTGGTGCACGACTGCGGCAGCCGCGCCTGGATGCGCCGCCGGCTCGCCCGGGAGGCCGGTCGCCAGGGGCGCGAACTGCACCTGGTGCTGCTCGACGTCGGTGCCGCCACCGCCCTTGACGGCCAGCGGGCACGCGGACGGCACACCTCCGCCAGGGTCTTCGCCCGCCACCGCCGGGGCCTGGGCCGGCTGTTGGCGGAGTTCACCCGGTACGCGCGGTCCGGCGGGCCGGTGCCGATCCCGGAGGCGGCCTCCGTGCTGCTGCTCGACACGGTCTCCCGGTCCCGGGCGGAGGCGGTCCGGTTCGGCGGGGCGAACTGAGCTCACCGGCGACGGGCCAGGCGCTCCACCTCCGCGTGCCACCACCCGGGCGGGCCGGTCGGGTTGGCGGCGGAGGTCGGCTGGTCGGGGTGGAGTCCGAGGGGGCGCAGCACCTCGGCGTCGACCCGCAGGGCGAACCAGCACTGCCAGTGGCCGTCCGGACCGATGCCGCAGGGCGCGTCGAACCGGACGGCCTCCGACGGGAAGGGCATCCAGTCGATGCCCCGGTCACGCAGTCAACCGCGGAGAGTGGCCATGGGCGTCGGGCGGCCGGTCCGGTTCCGGTAGGCGGCGATGGTGATCCACTCGGTCATGACGGCCATGATGGCACGGAGCCGTACGGAGTCGAAGGGGGTTTTCGAGCGGATGACGGTCAACGAACAACGCGGAGTGCCAGCCGAGGTGTTGGCGGCCGAGCGGCTCGCCGCCCGGCTGGGCTTCGGCAAGAGCTGCACCCGGGAGGTCGGGCGGCTGCTGGCGCTCGCCGCTGCGGCCAAGCCGGGCGGGACGGTCGCGGAGAGCGGCACCGGCGCAGGGGTCGGTACGGCCTGGCTGCGCAGTGGGCTCGGTCCGGGCGCCCGGCTGGTCACGGTCGAGCGGGACGGCGAACTGGCCCGGAGGTCGGCCGGGTTGTTCGCCGATGACGCCCGTGTGCGGGTCCTGCACGGGGACTGGCGGCTGCTGGAGGAGCACGCACCGTTCGACGTGTTCTTCTGCGACGGCGGCGGCAAGCGCGACGACCCGGACCGGGTGGTCGAACTGCTCGCCCCCGGCGGTCTGTTGCTCATGGACGACTTCACGCCCTCGCCGCACTGGCCTCCGCGCTTCGGCGGCGAGGTCGACGGGCTGCGCCTGCACTACCTGACGCACCCCGCGTTGGAGGCCACCGAGGTGCTGGCCGCACCGGGCGGTTCGGCCGTCCTTGCCGTGCGGAAGGCATGAGCGGATGGTGACGATCGAGACTCCCCGCCTGGTGCTGCGGCGCTGGCGCCAGGAGGACGTACCGGCGATGGCGGCCGTCAACGCCGACCCCGATGTGATGCGGTGGATCGGCGACGGGCGGGTCCAGACCCCGGAGGAGACCCGCCGGGCCGTCGAGCGGATCGAACGGACCTGGGACACCGAGGGCTTCGGCCTGTTCGCGGTGGAGCTGCGGGAGACCGGTGAGCTCGCCGGGTTCACCGGCCTGGCCGTGCCCCTCTTCCTCCCCGAGGTGCTGCCCGCGGTCGAGATCGGCTGGCGGCTCGGCCGGTCCTTCTGGGGCCGGGGCATCGCCACCGAGGCGGCGACGGCGGCACTGAGGTTCGGCTTCGAGGCCTGCGGTCGGGACCGGATCATCAGCATCGCCCGGATCGGCAACACCGCCTCCGAGCGCGTGATGGCCAAGCTCGGCCTGCGACCCGAGCGGGAGACCACCGTCCCCGGCAACGGCACCGCCGTCCGCGTCCACGAACTGACCCGCGCCGACTACCTGGCCCGTCCGCGGCCATGACGGCGCTGACCCGTGGGGTGCCGCGCCGGACGAGCCGGAGGAGGACCGACCCGGCGTCACGGCCGGGCGGTCGGAGCGGCGGAATCCGGGTAGCGCACCGTAATCGCGCCCGGTGGCGCACGCGCACTGCGAGACTGGGATGAGCAGAATCCGTCAGGGAGAGAGGTCACACCCCGCATGCCCAGCAGCGCTGCCGTCGACAACCCGTGGTTCCGCAGGTTCAACCCGTCCGACTTCGCTCCCGCCCGGATCGTGATCTTCCCGCACGCCGGCGGATCGGCCAGTTACTACATGGAGTACGCCAAGGCACTCGCGCCGTACGCCGACGTGCTGGCGGTTCAGTACCCGGGCCGCCAGAACCGCTTCGCGGAGCCCACGATCGACTCGGTCCCGGAACTCGCCGAGCAGGTCTACCGGGAGCTGAGGGCGTGGGTGGACCGTCCGATCGTCTTCTTCGGGCACAGCATGGGCTCGGCCGTCGCCTTCGAGGTCGCCCGGTGCTTCACCCGCGACGGTCTGGCGGGGCCGGAGCGGCTGTTCGTGTCCGCCGGTCGGGCGCCCTCGCTGCCCCGGGACACCGAGGTCCACAAGCTGCCGGACGACGGCCTGATGAAGGAGCTCATCCGGCTCGGCGGGACGGACGAGCAGATCCTCGACGTGCCGGCCCTGCGCGAGCTGATCATTCCGGCGCTGCGCGCCGACTACACCGCCATCGAGACCTACCAGGCCGCGCCGGACGCCGTCGTCCCCCAGCCGATCACCGCCCTGGTGGGGGAGAACGACGCCAACGCCACGGTCGAGGAGGCCGCCCAGTGGGAGCGGCACACCAGCGGCGGCTTCAGCCTGCGGGTCTTCCCGGGCGGGCACTTCTACGTGGCGGAGCAGATCGACGCCGTGGTGCGGCTGCTCACCGCGCACCTGCGCGGCTGAGCCGCCCGCCGGGCGCACCCGCCCACCCCCGGCCGGGCGGAGGCGCCCGGCCACCAGCACCGAGAGGCCGTCAGGTCGTGTAGTCGGCGTTGAGCTTGACGTACTCCTCGGTGAGGTCGCAGCCGTACACCGTGAACGCGCCGTCGGCGACGCCCAGGTCGATCCGGATGACCACCTCGTCGCCACTCAGGTACGTGCGGGCCTGTTCGAGCAGGGCGTCGCTCGGCTCCTCGGGGTACATCGGGAGGTCGTCGAACCGGATCCGGACGGCCGCCGGGTCGATGTCGGTCTCGTCGTCGAGCTTGCCGATGGCCATGGTGACGCGGCCCCAGTTCGGGTCGGCGCCGTGCACGGCAGCCTTGACCAGCGGGGAGTTGACCACGCTCTTGCCGACGCGCTTGGCCTGGGCAGTGTCCCGGGCCCCGGTGACCCGGACCTCGATCAGTTTGGAGGCGCCCTCGCCGTCCGAGGCGATGTCCCGCACGAGGTGCAGCGCGCACTCGTACAGCGCCTGCTCGAAGGCGGGGAGGTCGACCGCTCCGGCGAGCCCGTTGGCGAAGATCGCGGCGGTGTCGCTGGTGGAGGTGTCGGTGTCGATGCTCAGCGCGTTGAACGTGCGGTCCATCACCCGGCGGAACAGGGCGTCGAGTTCGGCGGCGGGGACGTCCGCGTCGGTGAAGAAGAAGGTCAGCAGCGTCGCCATGTTGGGCTCGATCATGCCCACGCCCTTGGCGATGCCGACGAGTACGGCGTCGCCGCAGCGCACGTGGAGGTACTTCGGGCGGGTGTCCGTGGTCATGATCGCCCTGGCCACGGCCGCGTAGTCGGCCTCCGGGAACGGCCAGGTCATGGCGTCGAGCCCGGCCCGGATGCCGTCCATGGGGTAGGGGCGCCCGATCACGCCGGTGGAGCCGATGACCAGCTCGTCCGGGGAGATGCCGGCGATCTCGGCGACCCGGCGGCGCACCTCCGCGGCGTTCTCCGCACCGGTGCGCCCGGTGGCCACGTTGGCGTTGCGCGACAGCACGACCATCCCGCGGCTGTGCTGGAGCGCGGCCGCCTCGCGGCTGAGCACGACGCTGGGGCCAGCGAAGCGCGAGCGGGTGAAGACCGCCGCGGACCGGCACGGGACTTCGGAGATGACCGCCGCGAAGTCGTCCTCCACGTCCTTGAGGCCCATGTTGGTGGTGACGGCCCGGAAACCCCGGGGCACAGCAGGCTGCATGTCGATCGATCCCTCTCCGAACGGGTCGAGGTCCGGGTCGCGCAGGGCGAACCGAACCGCGGAGTAGTGAATGAGTTTGCGTAGATCTGAATACATCACTCATTGCGGCAGGGTCAACGCCGATTCCAAACAGCGCTCCACATCGGGCCGGAGATGGCCATGGGTGACCTCCTCGCACCGGCAGACGTGCATGACTATGCGGAGCCCGGAGCGGGCGGCGACTGCGGCCGCCCGGGCGACGCCCGCCGGATTCGTCCCGCCCGGCCCCTGCCCGTGCCCCGGAGGCTGGGCTACTGTGCCTGGTTGACGCACCGTGTCCGAGCAGCCGACGGACCGTCAGCAGACCACCGGGAGGCCACCGCATGCGCCGAATCGCCGTCGTCGGAGCGGGCCAGGCAGGCCTGCAGCTCGCGCTCGGGCTGGTGGCCGACGGGTGCGAGGTGACGCTGGTCGCCGAGCGCACGCCGGAGCAGGTGCGGGGCGGGCGGGTGCTGTCCACCCAGGCGATGTTCGGCCCGGCCCTGCGGATCGAGGCGGCGGCCGGCCTGGACCTGTGGACGGACGAAGCCCCGTCGGTGGCCTCGGTCGACGCGGCGCTCGTGGCGCCGCCGGCCACCCGCGTCCTGGAGTTCACCATGCCCCTGGACGAGCCCGCCCGTTCGGTGGACCAGCGGATCAAGCTGGCCCGCTGGCTGGAGCTGCTCGCCGAGCGCGGCGGCCGGGTCGAGTACCGCTCGCTGGACCGGGCCGGGCTGCACGCGCTGGCCCGCCGGCACGAGCTGACCGTGGTCGCGGCCGGGCGCGGCGAGCTGGCCGGGATCTTCGAACGGAACGCCGCCCGCTCGCCCTTCGACCGGCCGCAGCGCGCGCTGTCCTGCCTCTACGCGCACGGCGTCGGCTCGCCCGACCCGGCCGCCGGACCCCGGGCCCGGATGCACGCCCTGCCCGGCCTCGGCGAGCTCTACCTCCAGCCCGCCCTGACCCGTTCCGGCCCCTGCGACATCCTGCTCTGGGAGGCGCTGCCCGGCAGCCCGCTGGACGCGTTCGGCGACGGCCCCGAGGTCGGCGTCCAACTCGACCGGATCCGCACCCTGTTGGCCGAGTACCTGCCCTGGGAGGCGGAGCACTGGCGGGACGCCGAGCCGACCGACGCCGGGGCCGGGCTCTGGGGCGCGGTGACCCCGACGGTCCGCCGCCCGGTGGCGGAACTGGGCTCGGGCGTCGACGCCGTGCACGTCCTGGGCCTGGGCGACGCGGTGGTGGTCAACGATCCGATCACCGGACAGGGCGCCAACGGCGCCGCCCGCGCGGCGGACGCCTACCGGCAGGCGATCCGCGAGCACGGCGACGCCCCGTTCACGGCGGACTGGATGTGCCGCACCGCCGAGCGGTTCTGGCAGCAGCACGCCCGCCACACGGTGGAGTTCACGGCCGCCATGCTGACGATGCCGGACCACCTGCAGGGCGTCTTCGCGGCCGCCGCCGAGTACCCGGCGGTCGCCCGCCGACTGGCCAACACCTACGCCGAACCGAGCGACCACGCCGCCTGGCTGGCCACGCCCGAGCTGACCACCGCCTACCTCTCCTCCATCGGGAAGTAGGGTCCGCCCCTGACTCGCGTCGAGCCCTGTCGTCCAGCGTCGAGCCGCGTCGTCCCGCGTCGTCCCGCGTCGTCCCGCGTGCCGCCCGACGGCCTCCGGCCGCACGCGGCCGGGGTCCCACTTGCCCCCGGCCCGCCCCCGGGACGACGCTGGAAGGGGGACGGCAACTGGTGCGGGAGGCGTCGCTCGTGGACGGTCGTGAGCCCGCGGCGCGGTCCGACCGCGGCCACCGGAGCGTGCCGCACACGGCGGACCTGCGGGTGGAGGCATGGGCGCCGACGGCCGAGGGCTGCATCGGCGAGCTGGTGCACGCCCTCGTCGGCAGCTTCGCCGACCTGTCCGGCGCCCGGATCGTCGGTGAGCGCGCCTGCACGGTGCTCGCGGTGAGCGACCCGGACCTGCTCGCGGGCGTCCTGGAGGAGGTCATCTACCGGATGGACGTCGACGGCGAACTGCCGGCCGCCCTCGCCCTCGGGCCGATCGGCGGCCTGGACGGCGCCCGCAGCGTCGAAGTGCGCTTCAGGATGGCCGACACCGCGACCGCCGCCCTGGTCGGCGCCGTGCCGAAGGCCGTCTCGCTGCACGGCCTGGAGCTGGGCGAGGGGCCGGGCGGCTGGACCTGCGCCGCCACCGTGGACGTCTGAGGCGTGCCGACCGACCGGGTGAGCGAGCGGGGTGAGCGAGGTGGAGATCGTACTGGTCGAGGCGGGCCGCTACCGCTGGCGGATCGAGCAGCGCCCGCCGATGCGGGTGCCGGGCGTGGTCTTCGCGAACGGCGCGCTGCTGCCGCAGGCCGCCGGGGACCACGCGCTGGAACAGGTCGCGAACGTGGCGACGCTGCCCGGGATCGTCCGCGCCTCCTACGCGATGCCCGACGTGCACTGGGGCTACGGCTTCCCGATCGGCGGCGTCGCCGCCACCGACGTCGGGCAGGGCGGGGTGGTGTCGCCGGGCGGGGTCGGCTTCGACATCTCCTGCGGGGTCCGGCTGCTGGCCGCCGGGGTGGACCGGGACGAGCTCGACGCCGAACGCATCCGCCGCCTGATGGACCTCCTGGACCGCACCGTCCCGCGCGGGCTCGGCCGCGGCGGGCTGTGGCACCTGTCCGGGCCGGAGGAACTGGACGAACTGCTGCTCGGCGGTGCCCGCTACGCCGTCGAGCACGGCCACGGCGTGCCGCGCGACCTGGAGCGCTGCGAGGACCGCGGGGTGCTGGCCGGCGCGGCTCCCGGCGAGGTGAGCAACCGGGCCGTCGAACGGGGCCTGCAGCAGGTCGGCAGCCTCGGCTCGGCCAACCACTTCCTGGAGGTGCAGGCCGTCGACCGGGTGCACGACCCGGAGACGGCCGCCGCCTTCGGGCTGCGGACGGGCCAGGTCTGCGTGATGATCCACTGCGGCTCGCGCGGCCTCGGCCACCAGATCTGCACCGACCACGTCCGCGCCATGGACCGCGAACTCCACCACTACCGGATCGAACTCCCGGACCGCCAACTCGCGTGCACCCCGGTCGACTCCCCGCGCGGCCGCGCCTACCTCGGCGCCATGACCGCCGCGGCGAACTACGGACGGGCCAACCGGCAGCTGCTCTCCGAGGCCGCCCGGCGAGCCTTCGCCACCGCGCTCGGCGTCGGGCTGGAGCTGGTCTACGACGTCTCGCACAACCTCGCCAAGCTGGAGACCCACGAGGTGGACGGCGTGCCGCGGAAACTGTGCGTCCACCGCAAGGGCGCCACCCGCGCCCTGCCGCCCGGCGACCCGGACCTGCCCGCCGACCTGACCGGGGCCGGGCAGCCGGTGCTGGTGCCGGGAACGATGGGCACCGCCTCGTACGTCATGGTCGGCCTGCCCGGCAACGAGGCCTTCCGTTCCGCCTGCCACGGCGCCGGGCGCGTGTGGAGCCGCCACCAGGCGCTGCGCACGGTGCGCGGCGAGCACCTGAAGGGCGAACTGGAGGCGCGCGGCATCGCGGTCCGGCCCGCCTTGATGCGGGCCCTGGCCGAGGAGACGCCCGAGGCGTACAAGGACGTGGACGCGGTGGCCGCCGTCACCGAGGCCGCCGGCCTGGCCCGGCAGGTCGCCCGGCTGGTCCCGCTGGGGGTCTGCAAGGGATGAGAAGGGATGAGCGGGTGAACGGGTAAGCGAACGAGCGCGAGGAGCGAGTCGGTGCCCGGGCCGGTCAGGCCGGAGGACCTGCGCTTCCACTCCGTGAGCACCGCTTTCCCGGTCGAGCCCTTGCTGGGAGGGCTGGGCCGGTTTCGCCGTTCCTCCGCGTGTCGGGCGACAACTCCCGGGGGGTCGGGCCACGGTGGGCGGGACCTGACCGCCCGCCCGAAGACCGAGGCACCGCGATGCACCGTGACCAGGCGCCCGGAGCCGCCCCGCCGGGCGAGCGGCCCGATTCCCGCCGGAGGCCGCCGCGCACCGACGCCGTGCTGGCCGACCCCCGCCTCGCCGAGGCCGCCCGGCGTCTCGGGCGCCCGCTCGTCAAGACCGCCGTCTTCGACGCGCAGGAGCGGGCCAGACGCGGGCAGATCGCACCGGCCGACGTCGCCGACGAGGCCCTCCTCGCGCTTCCGCCGACGGCCTGCGCGCTGCGTCCGGTGCTCAACGCCATCGGGGTGCTGCTGCACACCAACCTCGGCCGGGCCGCCCTGTCCGAGGCGGCCCGGCAGGCGGTACTGGCCGCCGCCGGTGCCACGGACGTCGAGTTCGACCTCGCCTCCGGCGACCGGGCCCCGCGCGGCCGGTCGACCGTACGGGCCCTGCTCGACCGCGTCCCCGCCGCGCAGGCCGCGCACGTGGTGAACAACGGCGCCGCCGCCCTGGTCCTGGCCGCCACGGCGCTCGCCCAGGGGCGCGTGATCATCGTCGGCCGGGGCGAGCTGGTCGAGATCGGCGACGGCTTCCGCCTGCCCGACCTGCTCGCCTCGACGGGCGCGCGGCTGCGCGAGGTCGGCACGACCAACCGGACGACCACCGCCGACTACGCCGCCGCCGTCGGGGACGCCACCGGCTTCATCCTCAGGGTCCATCCGTCCAACTTCCGCATCACCGGCTTCACCGGCACTCCAGGCATCGCCGAACTCGCCTTCCTCGGGCCGCCGTTGGTCGCGGACATCGGCTCGGGCCTGCTCCGGCGCGAGCCCCTGCTGCCCGACGAGCCGGACGCCGAGGGCTGGCTGCGGGCCGGGGCGGACCTGGTCACCGCCAGTGGCGTTTCAAGCTGCTCGGCGGCCCGCAGTGCGGCCTGCTCCTGGGCCGCGCCGAACTCGTCCGCACCCTCGCCCGGCACCCGCTGGCCCGGGCCCTTCGGGTCGACAAGCTGACCCTGGCCGCCCTGGAGGCCACCCTCAACTCGCCCGCCAAGCCGACGCGTTCCGCCCTGCACGCCGAGCTGCGGGAGCTGCGCGAGCGGGCCGGGCGACTGGCCGCGACGCTGGCGGCCGAGGGCGTGCCGGCCCGGGTGGTGGACAGCCCGGCGGTGGTCGGCGGCGGCGGTGCCCCCGGGATGGTCCTGCCCAGCGCCGTCGTGGCCCTGCCGGAGGCGTTCGCCGCTCCACTGCGGCAGGGGCCGACGCCGGTGGTCGGGAGGACCGCCGACGGCTCCTGCCTGCTCGACCTGCGCACGGTGCCCGCGCCGGCCGACGCCGAACTCGCCGCGGCCGTCCGCCTGGCCGCCGAGGGGCTCGCCCGACCGTGAGCCCGATGGTGAGCACGCCCCCGCCCCGCACCCGACCACCCCGCCCGGAGCCCGCATGCACGTGATCGCCACCGCCGGGCACGTGGACCCCGGGAAGTCGGCCCCGGTACGGGCGCTCACCGGAATGGAGCCGGACCGGCGGCCGAGGAGCGGCGCCGGGGGATGACGATCGACCTCGGCTTCGTCTGGACCGCGCTCCCCGGCGCCGGGGACGTCGCCTTCGTCGACGTCCCCGGCCACGAGCGGCTGGTGACCACCATGCTGGCCGGCGTCGGGCCCGTCCCCGCCGTGCTGTTCGTGGTGGCGGCGGACCAGGGCTGGCAGGCGCAGTCGGAGGAGCACCTCGCCGTGCTCGACGCGCTGCGGGTGCGCCACGGCGTGCTCGCCGTCACCCGCAGCGACCTGGCCGACCCGGCCCCGACCCGGGAGGAGACGCTCGCCCGGCTGGCGCGCAGCTCGCTGGGCCGGGTGGAGGCCGTGGCCGTCAGCTCGGTGACCGGCGTGGGGCTGCCGGAGCTGCGCGAGGCCCTGGTCCGGCTGACCGCCCGGCTGCCCGCCCCCGACCAGGCCGCGGACGGACCGGCCTCCGCACATCCGGCCGACGGCGAGCAGGCGGTCGCCGACGGCGATCGACCCGGCCGCGAGCGTGCCGGTGACGACGGTGCCGTGGCCCCGGACGGTGAACGGTGAAGAACCCGACCCTCGGCGGCTGCTCCGGTCGCTGCGCCACAGCCGCTCTCCTTCCGTGGAGGGAAGCGGACCCGCCGCCCCACCTCCCACCCAACCGCTCCGGACCCGTCCCCGCGACCCGGGTCGCGGGGACGGGTCCGGCCGGGTCCCGGTTGCTGGAACCGGGGATGGTCGAGCCGGCCGCCGTGCTCACCGCCGTCGACCGGCACCTGGACGGGCTGTTCGCGGGGGAGGGCGGGGCGGACGGCCCGTGACGGCGTGGCAGGCTGGGCGGGTACCGCCCGGTGCGACGCCGGACCCGCAGGACGCCGCACCCGCACGACGCCGCACCCGCACGACGCCGCACCCGTAACCAGGAGCACCCGCATGGACCGACCCGCCGCCCTCCGCCTCGACGCCAACGCCTCCGGGCATCCGGCGGGCATCCTCGACGCCGCCGAGCAGGCCGAACGCCGGGGCATGGACCGGCTGGTGGTCGCCGAGACCGCGTACGACCCGTTCCTCCAACTCGCCCGGGCCGCCGACCGCACCGAGTCGATCGAGCTGGCCACCGGCATCGCGGTGGCCTTCGCCCGTACCCCGATGACCCTGGCCTACCAGGCCTGGGGGTTGCACGCGGCCTCCGGCGGTCGGGCCGTCATCGGGCTGGGCTCGCAGGTCAAGCCGCACATCGAGAAGCGCTTCGGGATGCCCTGGGACCGCCCGGCCGCCCGGATGCGCGAGTACGTGCACGCGGTGCGGGCGATCTGGCACAGCTGGCAGACCGGTGAACGGCTGCGCTTCCGGGGCGAGTTCTACACCCACACGGTGATGACGCCGGTCTTCTCGCCCGACCCGGTCCCGGCCGGGGTGCCCCGGATCCTGCTGGCGGGTGTCGGTCCGCTGATGACCCGCACCGCCGGGGCGGTGGCCGACGGCTTCCTCGCCCATCCGTTCTCCTCCACCGCCTACCTGGCCGAGCAGGTGCTGCCCGGGCTGACGGAGGCACGGCGGCAGGCGGAGGCCGAGGGGGCCGGGTGGACCGGGCGGCCGTTCGAGACCGTCGGCAACGTGCTCACCGCCGTCGGCCGCACCGAGGAGGAACTGGCGGCCAACCGGGCCGGGGTGCGGGAACGGCTCGCGTTCTACGCCTCCACCCCGGCCTACCGGCCGGTGCTGGCGCAGCACGGGTGGGAGGACCTGCAGGAGGAACTGCACACCCACTCGGTGCGCGGGCGCTGGGCGGAGATGACGGCGCTGATCTCCGACGAGGTGTTCGACGCCTTCGCGGTGTCCGGCACGGTCGAGGAGGCCGCGCGGGAGATCCACCGCCGGTACGCGGGGCTGGTCACCCGGCTGTCCGTCCACCTGCCCGAGGACGCGGACCAGGTGCTCGGCCTGGACGTGCTGGCGGCGGTGCGCGCACTGGGCTGAAGCGGTCCGGCAGCCGCCACGGATCAGTTCCGATCGGTCAGGACACGGTCAAGACCGGGCACATTCGGGCAAGCGGTTCGCGGTGGCCCGCCCGGGCGGCAGGATCGCGCTGAGCAGGGCGGGCGTACGACCGGACCGGCCGACCCGCCCGGCACCGCCGCCCCCGGCCACGGCAGCCGGGCCGAGGCCCGCCCCCGGACGGGTGAACGGCGTCCGGCGGCCCTCTCCTCGCCCTCCTCTTCCCCCTCGTCCTCGGAGCGCTCATGACCGGCCTGCCGCTGCCGCCCGTACCGGAGCCGTACCACCTGCCCTTCCACTACGGCGCGCTGCACACCATCGGCGTCGACTACCTGGTGGAACCCGAGCGGGCCCGCCGGCTGCTCGCCAAGCGCCACCCCGGGCTGAGCGTCGCCGCCTTCGACGGCGGGGCCTGCGTGTCACTCAACTACCAGCTGTACTTCGCCCAGTACCCGAACGGCGGCGGCATCACCCAGGAGTTGGAGATCAACCTGATCGCCCACCCGGTGTTCGCCGAGGACCGCATCCCGGCGGTCAACTACGGTCAGTACGCCCGGGGTTACGACCAGTCCAAGCTGCTCGGCAGCGCCCGGCTGCACGTGCTCTGCGACAACCCGCTCGCCATCGACGCCGGGCGCCGACTGTACGCCGAGCCCAAGCACCCCGGCTGGTTCGAGACCACCGTGCCCTCGCTCAACGCACCCGCCGTGCGCGAACGGTGGGCCGTCTCCTGCCGCCGGGCCGTCCTGGGAACGGAGGGGCTGCGCCGGCACCAGGAGGAGGTCATCGCGCTGGACGTCGACCTGGTGGGCCTCACCCCCGAGTCGGTCAACAGCACCCCGATCACCGGCTACGGCACCGACGACGAGGGCAAGCTGCTCGCCGGACCGCTCAACGCGCACCAGCCCTACCGCTACTACGCGCTGGACGACCGCAGCGCCGACCGCGTCCGGCTCGACCTCGGCAACCCGGCCGAGGAGCCCGCCCGCGACCTCGCCCAGCTGGTCGGCGACGCCCCGGCGGCCGGAGTCTGGACCTACCAGTCCGCACCGGTGGCCGCCCGCAACCGCGCCTACTACGTCCGGTGACCTGGTTGCCGCCCACCCCGCCGTGAGGGGTGAGGAGTTGGACGGCCCGGTCCCGCTGTCGGCCCGTCTCCGCAGGGGGATCGGCCGGGCGCCGGCGGCGGGGTTCAGGCCCCGGGCGTCGGGGGGACGGCGCGGCGCTCGCGCAGGGTGCGCAGCACGCGGCGGGTGGCGCGGGTGGCGACCGGCGGGAGGAGGTCCAGGGCCAGGCGGCGCGGGGTGGAGCGCTGGATCTGCGCGGGTGTCTTGACCTGGTAGTTGAGCCGCAGCACGTGGTGGCCGGCGATGGTGTCCTCGTCGACGGTGTAGCCCTCGGCCCGCCAGTCGCGTGCCAGCAGGGTCCGGCGGGCGGCCGCGGCGTCGCCCCAGGTGCCGTAGAACTTCATCGGGGTGAGCAGCACCGGCCGCAGGCCGCCGGTGAACACCGCCTCCCACACGGCCGCGGACACGCCCGGGGTGTGCTCGGAGCGGTAGTCGTCGAGCGCGACCAACCCGTCCTCGGCGAGGGCGGACCGGGCGACCAGGATGTCCCCGCTGACGTGCTCGTACAGGTGCGAGGCGTCGACGTGGACGAACCGGCAGCTGTCCGCCGGGATCCGGCCGTCGGCCAGCACCGAGGTGGGCGCCTGGACGATCTCGGGCAACTCGCTGTGGAAGGCGAGGTAGTTGGACTCGAAGGCGCTGCGGGTGAGCGTCCTGCGGTAGGACATCGTCATCTCGGCGGCGTTCTCGGCGTCGCCCGCCTCCGAGTCGAACAGGTCGCAGACCGTCAGCCGCTCACCGGGCTGCAGGTGGTCCCCGAGCAGTACGGCGCTGCGGCCAAGGTAGCTGCCGAGCTCCAGGACGTCCCCGGTGATGCCGGCCGCCGTCTGGGCGGACAGCAGGTGCGAGAAGGCGGCCCGGTCCAGTCCGAAGAACCAGCCGGGGATGTCGTCCCGCTTCTGCGGAACGGGACGGGTGGCGACGATCGCTTCACTGGGCACGGCTGCCTCCAGGGGACGGGCGGAGCGCGGTGGATCACGCCGCGGAGGGCAAGGGCGCCGTGGTCGTGAGGCCGATCATCATAGCGATGCCCGGGCCGCCGGGGAGGCCCCTTCACGGACCTTTCGGACCGTCCGCGCCCGTCAGCCCGGTGACGGTCTCGGCCAGCCAGGCCCGCTCGGCGGCGGTGGAGGCCCGGGCGACCAGCAGCATGCCGCGCCGGAACGGGTTCGGCTCCCGCTCGGCGGTGACCGGGCGGCCGTCCCCGTCGTAGAAGAAGCTGCTCGGCGCCTCCAGGAAGGCCAGTCGGCGGCGCAGCACCTCGGCCTGCTGGAGCGGGTCGGCCAGGTGGTGGAGGAAGGCGGCGAGGGTGAAGAAGCGGATCTGGTCGGTGATCTCGGCCTGCTCGGGGTCGGCCAGTCGGCGCAGCAGCTCCGCCCGGCCCTCCTCGGTCAGCTCCAGGGTCTGGCGCGGCGCGGCCCCCGTGCCGGGCTCGGTACGGCGGTGCAGCAGGCCGGCCTTCTCCAGCCGGGTGATCGCGGGGTAGAGCGCGCCGTCGCTGACCGGCCGGACGTGACCGGTCAACCCGGTGATCCGGGACTTGAGTTCGTAGCCGTGCAGCGGCTGGTCGTACAGGAAGCCGAGGATCGCGAGGGTCAGCACGGTCGAAGCCCTTTCGTCGGAGTGCGCCCCGTGGCGCGGCCATGATACCTCTTGCCGATGTGCCTCTAATCGATGTATATCCCTTCGAGGTAAATCCAATCGAGGTGGACGCCGGCGCCGGTGGGCCCGGTGGAACGAGGGGGGACCATGCGCGAGCAGCTGTACCGGCTGGCCGCTCTGGCCGGACCGGTCTACGCCGAACTGCTGTCCGGTGTGATCGCCACGGTGATCGGCACGTACTGGGTGGCGGGCCTCGGCGGATCCGCCGTCGCCGCCGTCACCCTGGCCGGAACCGTCGAGAACCTGCTGCTCGGACTCGTCCTGGTGGTCGCCTCCGGCGTCAGCGTCCGGCTCGCCCGGGCCCTCGGCGCCGGCGACCGGGACGAGGCCGCGCGCACCACCCGCGCCGCCTGGCGCCTGTGCGCGCTCGGCAGCCTCGCCCTCGCCGCCCCCGGCTTCCTGCTCCGGGACCGCCTGGCGGCCGCCTTCCTCGACGGCGAGGCCGCCACCCGGGCGGCCGAGTACTTCACCGTCGCCTTCCCGGTGTTCGTCCTGTTCTTCGCCCAGCGCGTCGCCGACGAGCTCTTCAAGGGCGCGGGCGACACCCGCACCCCGATGCGGATCGCCCTGCTCTCCAACTCCCTGCTGCTGGTCCTGGATCCGCTGCTGATCCTCGGGCCCGGCCCGCTGCCCGCCCTCGGCGTCATCGGTGCGGCGCTCGCCCTCGCCACCTCCCGGGCGGTCGCCCTCGCCGTCACCCTGCGGCTGCGGCCCCGGACCGACGGGGTGGTCCGGGGCGTCGGAGCGGCAGCCGTCCGCATCCTGCGGGCCGGTGCGCCGTTCGGCCTGGACTTCACCGCCCGGATGGCCGTCGGCACCGCCCAACTGGCCCTGGTCGCGGGCTTCGGCGTCGCGGCCGTCGCCGGGTACGGCATCGGTTACCGACTCCTGCTCCTGCTCACCATGGCCTTCTACGCGCTGCGCCAGGCCACCGCCATCCGGGCCGCCGGCCTCACCGGTGCCGGAGCGGCCGCCGACCTGCGGATCCTTCACCGCGCCACCGCCCGCCTCGCCGTCGGACTGGGCGCGGGCGCGGCGCTGCTGGCGGCCGCTTGCGCCGGTCCGCTGACCGCCCGGTTCACCGACGACCCGGCGGTGTCCGCCCAGTCCGTGGGCTTCCTGCACCTGACGGCCCTCTACCTCCTCCCGTACGCCCCGGCGGTCGCCCTCGGCGGCTTCCACCAGGCGACCGGCGCCGGGCGGGCGCTGGTGCTGTCGGCGGTGTTCGGGCTCGGTGCCCAACTCGGGGCCGCGGTGGCGCTGTCGGGGGCACTGGGAGTGGCCGGGGTGTGGTGGGGGCAGGTCGTCGGCGCGGTGGTGCAGTTGGGGTTGCTGTCGCTGCTGACCCGGCGTGGAGCCGGTGCCGACGGCGGTTCAGGAGCCGCTGCCGGGCCGGGCGAGCAGTCCGGTGGCGAAGGCTCGGGCGGCCGCCAGGTCCCGGGCGTCCGGGCGGTGCTTGTTGATGCCGCCGACCAGTTTGAAGGGGAGCCAGGTGTCGTGGCCGCGGGCCGTGAAGCTGCCGGCCACCTCGAAGCCCTTCGGCTGCAGAAGTCGGGTCAGCGGCCGGGTGAAGGGGCGGAAGCCGGGCTCGGGTAGGCCGCTGGTGGCGAAGACGAACGCCCGGCACGGCTGTTGGGCCGGCGGGAGGGCGCGCACGAACTCGCGCAGGCGCGGGTGCAGCCGGCCGGTGAAGACGCCGGAGCCGAAGCCGACCAGGTCGTGGTCGGCGAGTTCGGCCGGGTCCAGCTCCTCGGGTTCGACCACCGGGGCGGCCAGCGGCTGGGCCATGGCCTCGGCGATCCGCCGGGTGTTGCCGTGGGACACCGAGACGCACACGATGACGGCCTTCATGGTGATGCTCCCTTCGCTCCGCGATCGCGGGGGGTGCGGAACGTCCGCGCCCACAGGGTCGACCGGGCAGCGCTCGGGAACGTGACATCGGGGGCGGCTCAGGCCGACGGAAGCGCGCCGAGGGCGTGGACGCCGGTGCGGCTGCCGCGGTAGACCGCCGCCCCTGCGGCGGCCAGCGAGACCACGGTGAACTCGCCCCCGGTGCCCAGGTGTTCCGGTTCGTCCTGCCAGCGGAGCCGACCCGTCGCCAGGTCGAACGCGTACAGCCGGTCGTCGTTCGTCCCGACGTAGGCGATGCCGTCGGCGGCGGTCATGGAACTCTCTCCGCGGCCGAGGCCGATGGGAGTGGTGACGGCCCAACGGGTCTCGCCGGTGTCCGCGTCGAGCGCGGTGAGCCGGTCCCCGCTGAACAGGCACAGCGTTCCGTCGGCGACCGACGGGGGACAGCTCAGCACCTTGGGCTGCGTGCGCCGCCAGCGCACCCGGCCGGTGCCCGCGTCCAGTGCGAGGACGGCCGGGTTCCCCATGTCCGGGTCGCAGTCGGCGAGATAGGCGGCGCCCTGGTGGACCGAGGGCCCGCCCGCCACCTGCACCGTACGGACGGAGTTCTGCTCCCAGCGCAGTTCGCCGCTGCGGGTGTCGAACGCGCGCAGCCCGGCGGGCCCGCCGGGGGTGTACAGGGTGCCCCCGGCGACGACCAGCCGGCCCGAGCTGTTCGGCGGGCCGCTCCAGCGCAGGCTGCCGTCGGCCACGTCGTAGGAGCGGAGCGCGGTCCCGTACGGCGCGAACACCCCGCCACCGCCGACGGCGGGAGACTGCGACCACGGGACGTCGCGCCAGTCGGGCACCGGCACCTCCCAGCGCGCCTCGCCCGACGCCGCGTCGAAGACGTGCACCCGGTTTGGGGCGGTCACGCAGACCACGCCGTCCCCCACGGCGAGCGGCAGCCCGGACGGGGTGTCGGCGACCCCGGGTGCGACGACCGCCTTGCTCCAGCGGACGGCTCCGGTGCGCGGATCGAGGGCACTCACCCGGCCGTCGTACCCGGAGACGCAGAGGCTGCCCACGGACTCCACTGGCAGGGCGATCCGGCCTCCGGGAGCCGAGCTGCTCCAGAGCCGGGGGCCGCGCGCCGGGTCCCGGCGGGCCCACCAACCGGCCCCTGCCGAGACGGCGAGGGCGCCCACGCCTCCCGCCGCGCTCAGCAGCAGCCTCCTGCGGTTGATCCGGTGCAGGACGGGCTCGTTCTGCGGTGCATCGGTGTTCACACCTGACATGACCTCGTATACGGACCATTGGTTGCACCGATCGGGTGAACGGCGTGCGCGCCCTCCGCCCGGAGGCCGTACCGGCCGTTTACCGGGCGGACGGGCCGAGGTGGGCGTCCAGGCTGGTGCGCAGCAGGGAATCCAGGCCGTCGCTGCCGGTGGCCAGTCGCAGGCTGCCCGAGGCGCGCAGTTGGGCGAGGCCGTGCAGGTTGGCCCAGAGGGCGGCGGTGGCGGCGGTCGGGTCGTCGCACCAGGGGTGGACCTCGGCGACCAGGCCGACGAAGGTCAGGAACAGCGGCAGGGTGGTGCGGCGCAGCTCGGAGCCGCTGCCCTCCAGCAGGTCGTGGCGGAACATCAGCTCGAACATGCGGGGGTTGGCCGCCGCGAAGCCGAGGTAGGCGCGGGCGAGCGCCTCGATCCGGGTGCGTGCGTCGCCGCCCGTGGTGACGGCGAGGGCGTCGGCGCCGGCGAGCAAGTCGGTGAGCCTGCCGAAGCCCTGCCGGGCGACGGCGGCGAGCAGCTCCCGGTGGGTGGGGAAGTGGCGGCGGGGTGCCCCGTGGGAGACCCCGGCGTGCCGGGCGATCTCGCGCAGCCCGAGGGCGTGGACGCCCTCCCTGGTCACCAGCTCGACGCCTGCGGCCACCAGCCGGGCGCGCAGGTCGCCGTCCTGTTCGGACGGGGGCGCGGTCAGGGGGGCGATCGCCGTCCCGGCCGTCGTCCCGGCCGTCGTCTCGGTCATGGCCACTGTCTACCCGATCATCGTAGACACTGTCTACTCGGCTGGACGGTGGCCCGCCGGGCAGAATCGGAAACATGGACGAAGGCGGCGAGTCGGCCTGCTGGCTGGACCGGGTGTGCCCGGAGTGCGGACGGCTGCGTGAGCGGCCGGGCCCAGGGCCTTGCGAGACCTGCGGCGCGGACGCGGACGGGGAGACCCGCGGGCAAACGGGGCAGGGGGCGGAGCGGGAACCGGACCGGGGCGACGGCTGAATGCCGCCGCCCGGCACGACGGGGCGACCCGACCTCCGCCGCCGCTACTGCGGCGGCTGGTCGCGGAACTGGTCCTTCAGCTTGTCCTGGGCCACGTCGGTTTGGCTGCTGTACTTGCCCTGAGTGCGTTCGTCGAAGGTGTCACCCGCCTTGTCGACGCCCTTCTCCGCCTGGTCCTCATGGCCCTTCAGCATGTTCTTGAGCTTATCCAGCATGGACATGTGGTCACCCTCCTGGATGAGACGCCCCCACCCCTCCAGGATCACAGCGCGGGCCGTCCCGCGCACTTCGCGGCCGCGTGGCGGCCTTGGCAAGGCGATCCCGGTCATGTCAAATCGTGAGTTCACGGTTCGTCGGAGGGAGTCGCTTTGAAGCCGCACACCTGGAACCGCACGGGCGCCGCGCTGGCCGTCGTCACCCTGGCCACCCCGGTGCTGTTGGTCGGCGCGGGCAGTGCCAACGCGGATCCGGACCCGGCCCGCCGCGGCGCCAGGTTGGCCGAGCGGCTGGTCGAGGCCAGCAGCGCGGAGGACGCGCACGACACCCTGGCCGCGCTGCAGCGGATCGCCGACCGCAACGGCGGTACCAGAGCCGCCGGTTCCAAGGGCCACGACGAGTCGGCGAACTACGTGTACGAGCAGGCGCGGTGGGCCGGGCTCAAGGTGTCCCGGCAGGAGTTCGAGTACACCTTCTTCGAGGCCCGCGCCCAGCGGCTGGACGTGGTGTCACCGCAGGCCGAACCGGTGCCGGTGATCGCCATGACCTACTCGGCGAGCGGCCCGGAGGCAGGCCTGAACGCCGAGTTGGGCGTCGTCCCGGTGGGCGCCACCACCGGCTGCACGCCCGCCGACTACCCGGCGGGCTCCGTCACCGGCCGGATCGCGCTGATCCGGCGCGGCGGGTGCAGTTTCGCGGAGAAGCAGGCGGCCGCGGCGGGCGCCGGCGCCCTCGGTGCGCTGATCTACAACAACACCGACGGCGAGCTCGCCGGGACCCTGGGCGAGCCCACGGCCGGGAAGGTCCCGACCGGCGGGGTCACCAGGGCGGCCGGTGAGGCACTGGCCGCGGAGGCCGCCGCCGGGCCGGTCCGGGTGAGGCTGGACATCCGGACCTTCATGGAGCCGCGCAAGACCTGGAACGTCATCGCCGAGACCCGCGGCGGGGACCCCGCCAACACCGTGATGATCGGCGCGCACCTGGACTCCGTGCCCGCCGGGCCCGGCATCAACGACAACGGCTCCGGCTCGGCCGGAATCCTGGAGGTCGCGAAGAACCTCGGCGTCCGCCCGGTGAGGAACAAGGTCAGGTTCGCCTGGTGGTCCGCCGAGGAGTTCGGCCTCAAGGGCTCCGAGGCGTACGTGAAGTCGCTCTCCGAGGCGGACCGGAAGAAGGTCCGGCTCTACCTCAACTTCGACATGATCGCATCCCCCAACTACGCGCAGTTCGTCTACAACGGCTCCGGCAGCGCGGGCGGCGGCTCAGGCCCGGAGGGTTCGGCCCAGATCGAGCGGGACCTCACCGGGTACCTGGACGGCCGCGGCCTGCCGCACGACCCGTCCGCCTTCAACGGCCGTTCCGACTACGGACCGTTCATCGACGCGGGCATCCCGGCCGGCGGCACCGACACCGGCGCCGAGGCGGTCAAGTCCCCCGAGCAGCAGGTCCGGTACGGCGGCACGGCGGGCACCGCCCTCGACGCCTGCTACCACAAGGCCTGCGACGACCTGGACAACATCGACATGGCGGCCTTCGACGTCAACATCGACGTGATCGCCCACGCCGCCGGCACCTACGCCTGGGACCTCTCCTCGCTGCGGCAGCCCGTACCGGCTCAGCGCCCCGCCGGTCGGGCGGCCTCCGGCGCGGGTACGAGCACCCCCGGCAGCACCGGTACGGGCGGAGCCGACGCCCACGAGGCGGCGGCCTGACGCCCGGGGGGCCCGCTGCCGTCCTCGGGCGGCGGGCCCGCCCGCCGTGCACCTGCCTGCCACCCGCGCCCTCCCTCCGTCATCGACCCAGGTGGGGCCGGGGGCGAGCCACCGTAGCCGACGCCACTGACATTGATGCTGATACTCAGGTCCCGGTGGTCGTGGCTCTGCCACTGACTGACAATCCGGCCCCGAGCCCTGTACGGTGCCGCGCGGAGCCCATCCGCCGAGACCCGGTGGGTGCGCCGGGTCCGGTCCTGACACCATGGGACCGAGATCGTCACCGTGACACCCTCGGAGGAGTCAGCAACATGAGCACGCACTACGACGTCGTCGTCCTCGGCGCGGGCCCCGGCGGCTACACCGCCGCCGTCCGCTCGGCGCAGCTGGGCCTGAAGGTCGCGGTCATCGAGGCCAAGTACTGGGGCGGCGTCTGCCTCAACGTCGGCTGCATCCCCTCCAAGGCCCTGCTGCGCAACGCCGAGCTCGCCCACATCTTCACCAAGGAGGCCAAGACCTTCGGCATCAAGGTCGAGGGCCAGGTGACCTTCGACTTCGGCGAGGCCTTCCGCCGCAGCCGCACGGTGGCCGACGGCCGGGTCAAGGGTGTCCACTACCTGATGAAGAAGAACGGCATCACCGAGTACGACGGCTGGGGCACCTTCGTCGACGACCACACCCTCCAGGTCGCGCTCAGTGGCGGCGGCTTCGACGTGGTCACCTTCGACCACTGCATCATCGCCGCCGGTGCCACCACCCGTCTGCTGCCGGGCACCAGCCTAAGCGAGCGCGTGGTCACCTACGAGGAGCAGATCCTCACCGAGGAGCTGCCGGAGAGCATCATCATCGCGGGCGCCGGCGCGATCGGCGTCGAGTTCGCCTACGTGCTGCACAACTACGGTGTGAAGGTCACCATCGTCGAGTTCCTGGACCGCATGGTGCCGCTGGAGGACGTCGAGGTCTCCACCGAACTCGCCAAGCAGTACCGCAAGCTGGGCATCGAGGTGCTCACCTCCACCCGGGTGGAGTCGATCGACGACAGCGACCCGAACAGCAAGGTCAAGGTCACCGTCACCAAGAACGGCCAGCAGCAGGTGCTGGAGACCGACAAGGTGCTCCAGGCGATCGGCTTCGCGCCGCGGGTCAACGGCTACGGCCTGGAGAACGCCGGGGTCAAGCTCACCGACCGCAACGCCATCGCGGTGGACGGCCGCGGCCGCACCAACGTCGACCACATCTTCGCGATCGGTGACGTGACCGCCAAGCTGATGCTCGCCCACGCCGCCGAGACGATGGCCGTGATCGCCGCCGAGACGATCGGCGGGGTGGAGACCCAGGAGGTGGACTTCGTGATGATCCCGCGCGCCACCTACTGCCAGCCGCAGATCGCCTCCTTCGGCTACACCGAGGCACAGGCCCGGGAGCAGGGCTACGACGTCAAGGTCGCCAAGTTCCCGTTCACCGCGAACGGCAAGGCGCACGGCCTCGGCCACCCGATCGGCTTCGTCAAGGTCATCAGCGACAACAAGTACGGCGAGCTGCTCGGCGCCCACCTGATCGGCCCCGAGGTCACCGAGCTGCTGCCCGAGCTGACGCTGGCCCAGCAGTGGGACCTCACCGTCCACGAGGTCGCCCGCAACGTGCACGCCCACCCGACCCTGGGCGAGGCGGTCAAGGAGGCCATCCACGGCCTCGCCGGTCACATGATCAACATGTGACGACCCGTCCGGTGCGAGGACAGGGCCCCGGCGGGCGGCGAACGCCCGCCGACCCCGGCCCCGGACCGGACACAGCACCCTTCCTAGCCAAGCTGGCTGCGCAGCCAGCCCTTGACCTCGGGGGTGACCTCGTCGGCGATGTCGGAGAACTCCTCGTGCTTGACCAGGAACTTGGCCACGTACGGGCAGACCGGGACGATCCGCTTCCCGGCGGCGCGCACGTCCGTCAGCGCCGCCCGGACGAGCTGCCCGGCCAGGCCGCGGCCGGCGAAGGCGTCCTCCACCAGGGTGTGGTAGAAGACGCGCTGCCCGTCGTGGTCCAGGTACTCGGTGAAGCCGGCGAGTTCGCCGTCGACCCGGACCTCGTACCGGTGCAGGGCGTCCGACCGCTCGACGACGGGGGTGCTGGGGGTGCTCATGGCGGAGGCCTTTCGTTCGCGAAGCCCGTAGGGGCTTTCGGTGCGGGGCCAGGTTAGCTCCCGGTGGATGCGGCCGACCCGGTCGGCTGACCCGGTGGGCCGACCCGGTCGCCCGGGCCGCTGGGCTGGGCCGACCGGGCGATGGCCGGAGCCCTCGGCGCCGCTCCGGCTGCCCCGACCGGCCCGGCCGCCTAACGCTGGCGGGACGGCTCCGTCCCACTGCGCACGGCGGGCCGGGCGGGACGTCGGCGGAACACCGGAGGAGCGGAGGGGCGGGGTGCGGGTGCGTTCCGCGGAGGTGAACCGGCTGCCGCAGCCGCCGTCGGTGCCGGGCACTCAGCTGCCGGTGCTGGTCCGGTACGGGCACCGCTCCTGGCTCATCCCCGCGGTGCTGCTGGTGGCGGTGGTGGTCGTGGACGCGCTCACGCCCAGTTCGTTCGCGTCCGTCAGCTGGCTGGCCCTGGTGCCGGTGGTCGCCGCCGCCGTCGTCCGGCACACCGGCGGCCGCCGCACGGACGACACCGCCCTGCTCGCCGTGCGGCACAGCCCCGTACGGCTGCCGGCCGAGCCGGGGAGGTGCGGCGGGTAGTCGGGGGTGCGCCGTCAGGCGGACAGGGAGGCGAGGGCCGCGGAGAGCCGCCGGGCCGCCTCGTCGGCGACCTCGGCCAGGCCGCCGCCGGACCCCGCCAGGGTCACCAGGGTCTGCGGGTCGACGGCCTCGACCACGGTGGCCCCGCCGTCCCGGCGGACCACCACGTTGCAGGGCAGCAGCAGGCCGATCCGGCGGTCGGCCAGGAGCGCGCGGTGGGCGAGGGACGGGTTGCAGGCGCCGAGGATCAGGTAGTCCTCCAGCTCCTCGCCGAGCTTCTCGTGCAGGGTCGCCCGCACGTCGACGGTGGTCAGTACGCCGAAGCCCTGCTCCTTCAGCGCGGCGGTGACGTCGGCCACCGCCTGCTGGAACGGCCGGTCGAGCCGGACGCCGAGTCCGTAGTCCATGGTTCCTCCGTAGGGTCCGGGATCCCGCCCAGTATCGGGGGCGCCGGCGACCGGCGCCCCCGGACGCGCTGGCGCCGGTCAGGCCCGCAGCTGGGGCAGGGCCGGGGCGGGGCGCGGGGATCCGGCTGATCACGAGCCGATCAGGGTGGCGATCGACACCGGGGCCGCCGGTCAGTTCACGGTGACCGCCGGAGCGCCGGACCGGCTGGTGTCGGTGAGCGGGCCGTAGCCGGCCGAGAAGTAGCCGTCGGCGGGGCAGAGGCCGGAGCCGCCGCTCTTGGCGAAGTGCTCGTTGCTGAAGGTCAGGCTGTTGCCGCCGTTGTCGGCGGTGCCGGTGAAGGCGCCGCTGAGCTGGTAGGTGCAGGTGATGGTGCCGAACCAGGTGTCGAGGACGGCGGTGGCCTGGATCGGTCCGGCGCTGCCGCCGGTGAGGGTGACCGGCAGGCCGGTGGAGTCGTCGACGGAGACGCCGTAGGGGAGCGTGTCGACGGTGAGGCTCTCCACCGAGGTGACGCCGGTGACGTTGGCGGTGCAGGAGTCGAAGGTGAGCCCGGTCAGCGACTCGGTCGCGACGCCGGGGGCAGCCGGGTTGGTGAGCACTCCGGCGGAGTACTGGGAGGTGGCGCAGGTGACACCGGTGGTGCTGGTCGCGGTCGAGTAGAAGGTGGCGCTGGTGCCGGCGGCGAGCGGCGCGGCGAGGGTGTCGCCCGCCGCGACGGCAGCGCCGCCGGCGGTCAGCACGGGCCCGGCGGCGTCGGCCGGGAGGGCGGAGGCGGGGGCGGGGGCGGCGGAGGCGGGAGCCGCCGCGGCCAGGGCGAGGGCGGCGAGGGCGGCGGGAACGGTCCAGCGGGGGAGTGCGCGCATGGCAGAGCCTCTTCCTCGGCGAGGGGGCGAGAAGACGACCTTTCGCTGCTCCGGGGGCGGGGGATCGGGGAGCTGACTACGTTCTAGGACTGTGTCGGTGTGCCGTCAAGGCGCTGCGGAGAACTTGCTGACTTTTCGTCAACAAGCCTGCCCCCGAGAGCATGGCATCCGATCACGGTGCCAGCGGCGTGACAGTGATCCGACAGCGGCCGAAAGCGATCCGACGGTGTCCTGACAGCGGCGGGCGGAAGACTCCGTGGCGACCGGCCGGAAGATCCCTGAGATTCCCACGAGCCACGTAACTGCGGTGATTCCTGTGATCCATCCGACCCCTGCGACCGACGAGAGGGAACCGCCCGTGCCCCGACCCCGCCTCACCGTCAGCCTTCGCGCCGCTGCCGCCACGGCCGCCGGCCTGCTGCTGGCCGGCCTCACCCCGGCCGCGGTCTCGGCCGCCGCGCCCGCCCCGCCGGTGCCGAAGCTGACCTGGACGAAGAGGTGCACCCCTGGCTTCCAGTGCGACACCGCCCAGGTGCCGCTGGACCACCGGGACCCGCACGGTCGCTCCATCGAGCTGGCGCTCATCCGCCGTCCCGCCGACGACCGGGCGCACCGGATCGGCACGCTGTTCTACAACCCGGGCGGCCCGGCGCTCCCCGGCACGGCGGCCCTGCCCGCCGTCGTCCCGCTCCTCCCAGAGCAGGTGCGCAAGCGCTTCGACCTCGTCAGCTTCGACCCGCGCGGCGTCGGTGACTCGACCACGCTGCAGTGCTTCCCCGACCAGGCCGCCGAGCAGGCCCTGCTCAGCGGCCTCCCGGCCGGCTACCCGATCGGCGCGGAGCAGGAGTCGCGGTGGGCCGACACCTACGCCCGACTGGGCCGCCGCTGCGCCGAGAACGACCGGACCGGCCTGCTCGCCCACCTGTCCACCGCGGACGTCGCCCGCGACCTGGACCTGCTGCGCCAGGCCGTCGGCGACCGGCGGCTGAACTACCTCGCCACCTCGTACGGGACGTACCTCGGCGCCACCTACGCCAACCTGTTCCCGGACCGGGTGCGCGCCATGGTCCTGGACAGCGCCGTCGACCCGGTCGCCTGGTCCACCGGCCGCACCCCGCAGGACACAGCGCTGCCACCCTTCCTGCGCACCGGCAGCGACCTCGGCTCGGCCCGCGCCCTCCACACCTTCCTCGACCGCTGCGGCGCCGCCGATCCCGCGAACTGCGCCTTCTCGGCGGGCAGCCCGGAGGCGACCCGGGCCAAGTTCGCCGAACTGATGAACCGCCTGGACCACGGGCCGGTCACCGTCGGCACCGGATCGCAGACCGGCACCTACGACCGGGCGACCGCTCTCTCGGACATCTCGGTACTGCTGTACACGGCCCAGCCGGTGCCGCAGTTCGGCACCACCGGCTGGGCCGCCCTGGGCCTGAAACTGCAGAGCCTGTGGACCGCCCCCGCCACCCCGGCGGCGCCGCTGCCGACCGGCGGACCGGCCAAGCAGACCCAGGTCCTCGGAGTGCTGTGCGCCGACACCGCCAACCCGCCCGCGGGCGCGGACTACTCGGCGCTCGCCGACCTCGCCGGGGCGCGCTCCGGCGACCTCGGCCCGTCCTGGGTCTGGCCGACCCAGCGATGCGCCGCCTGGCCGGCCGAGGCCGCCCGGGACCGCTACACCGGACCGTGGAACCGGCGCACCGCCGCGCCCGTCCTGGTCGTCGCCAACACCGATGACCCGGCCTGGCCCTACGAGGGCTCCCGCGCCCTGGCCGACACCCTCGCCCGCGGCCGGCTGCTGACCGTCGACGGTGACGGACACACCGTGCTCGGCAACCCGAGCGGCTGCGCGTCCGGCTACGAGGAGCGCTACCTGGTGGACGGCGAACTGCCGCCGCGCGGCCAGGTCTGCGCGCCGGACCAGCGGCCGTTCCAGTAGCGGGCGGCGACCCGGTGGCACCCGGCCCGGGGCGGGAATCCCGTCGCCGGTCGGGTGCCGGCCGGTTCAGTGCTCGGGTCCGCTGCGGTCGTCGGACGGCTCGTCGGAGGTCTCGTCGGACGGCGCGTCGGAGGTCTCATGGGCGGGCCTTTGGGAGGTCTCGTCGGACGGCGCCCCGGAGGGAGGGGCGGAGCGTTCGCCGGGCGGCTCGTCGGAGGTCTCGTCAGAGTTCCCGTCGGAGCGGTCGCCGGAGGGCCCACGCCCCCGGGAGTGGTGGCGTCGCAGGAACCAGGCCAGTAGGGCGACGGCCACGATCACGGCGATCACGATGGTGGTGACCCGGCCGACGGTGCCCTCCACCCTGGTGTAGGCGGCTCCGGCGAAGTAGCCCAGAAGGGTGAATCCGACGCCCCAGGCGATCCCGCCCAGGGCGTTGTAGAACAGGAACCGGCCGTACGGCATCCGGGACACCCCGGCCAGCGAGGGCACCAGCGGGCGGACGAAGGCGATGAACCGGCCGATGAAGACGGCGGCCGGTCCGCGCCGGCGGATCAGGTCCTGCACCGTGTCGACCTGCTTGGCGTGGCGGCGCAGCGGGCGGGTGCGCAGGATCGGCGGACCGAGGTGGCGGCCGATCTCGTAGCCGGCGGAGTCCCCGAGGATCGCCGCGCAGACCACCACCAGGACCATCCAGCCGAGGGAGACCTCGCCCTGGTGGGCGAGGAAGCCGCCGAGGACGGCGGCGGTCTCGCCGGGGATGAAGAAGCTGAAGAACAGGGCGTCCTCGGCGAAGACCATGCCGCCGACGGCCGCGTACTCGACCGGGCCGGACAGGCCACGCAGCCAGTCGGTGATCGTGTGCATCGGCCACACCCCGTCGGTGATCGGGCCCCTTCACGCGTCCCTTTCCGCCCCAATGTAACGCGTGTCGCCGCACGGGCCCCGGCAGGCGGGAGGGGGTGGCCCGGTGGCCGGCTTCCTTAGCGGAACGTTAGATCTGCGCGGCGTTCCTTGCCGCCGTGCGCCGTCCGGCGGCACGCTCTGGGGCACCCACCCCACCGCACCGATTCCCGGGAGCCGCCATGTCCCCGTCCGCCGTCCCCGCCGCCCGTCCGCAGCCGCCCGGCGGGGAGCGCGCCGGGCGGCGGCTAGCCCTGGTCGGCGGGTCGCTGGGCAATCTCGTGGAGTGGTACGACTGGTTCGTCTACGCCAGCTTCGCCGTCTACTTCGCCGACGACTTCTTCCCCGGCAGCGACTCCACCGCGAAGCTGATGAACACCGCGGGCATCTTCGCGGTCGGCTTCCTGATGCGCCCGGTGGGCGGCTGGCTGCTCGGCCGGGCCGCCGACCGGCACGGCCGCAAGAGCGCCCTGACCCTGACCGTCACCATGATGTCCGCGGCCGCCGTCCTGATCGCCGTCGCCCCGACCTACGCGCGGGCCGGGTACCTCGGCGCCGGAGTGCTGCTGCTCGCCCGGCTGCTCCAGGGCATGAGCATCGGCGGCGAGTACGCGGCGAGCGCCACCTATCTGACCGAGGCCTCCGCGCCGAACCGGCGCGGCCTCGGCTCCTCCTTCCAGTACGTGTCGATGACCTGCGGCCAGCTCCTCGGCCTCGGCATCCTCATCGTCATGCAGCACACCCTCAGCAGCGCCCAACTGCACTCCTGGGGCTGGCGGGTGCCGTTCCTGCTCGGCGCCGTCCTCGCGGGCGTGGTGCTGTGGCTGCGCCGCCGGCTGCCGGAGACCGAGGCCTTCACCGCCGATGCCCGCACCGCCGAGGCCGGCGGCCGGAAGCAGGACGGCGCCCGGGGCACCCTGCGCAGCCTGTGGGAGCACCGGCGCCAGGCCCTGCTGGTGATGGCCCTCACCCTCGGCGGCACCGTCGCGTACTACACGTACACCACCTACTTGACCAAGTACCTGATCGGCAGCGCCGGGCTCGCCAAGAACACCGCCACCCTGGTCAGCTTCACCGCGCTCGCCCTCTTCGCCGCGATCCAGCCGCTGGCCGGCCTGCTCTCCGACCGGATCGGCCGCCGCCCGCTGCTGATCACCTTCGCGCTCGGCTGCACCGTGGGCACCTACCCGCTGATGACCGCGCTCGGCTCGGCCTCCGGCTACTGGTCCGCTCTGGGGCTCTCGCTGGTCGCCCTGGTCATCGTCACCGGCTACACCTCGATCAACGCGGCGGTGAAGGCCGAACTGTTCCCCACCCGCATCCGCGCCCTCGGCGTCGCCCTCCCGTACGCCCTCGCCAACGCGCTGTTCGGCGGCACCGCCGAGTACATCGCGCTCTGGTTCAAGAACAGCGGGCACGAGTCCGGCTTCTTCTGGTACGTCTCCGGCTGCGCCCTGGTCTCCCTGGTCGTCTACGTGCTGATGCCGGACACCAGGAACGCGGTGCTCAGCCCCGAGGAGGCCCGGACGGAGGCCGCCGCGGCCGGGGCCGTACGGTAGTCCCCTCAGAGGTGGGGAGGGTTCCGTGCACATGCTGCTCGTCGAGGACGACGACCGCATGGCCCAGGCCCTCGCCACCGCGCTCGCCCGGCGCGGCCACACCGTGCGCCGGGTGATCCGCGCCGCGGAGGCGCTGCGGCACGCCCGGGAGGCCGAGTTCGTCCTGCTCGACCTCGGGCTCCCGGACCTCGACGGCCTCGACCTGCTGCGCAAGCTCCGCACCGTGTGCGCTCTGCCGCTGATCGTGGTCACCGCGCGCAGCGAGGAGCGGGACGTCCTCCAGGCGCTGCGGGCCGGGGCCGACGACTACGTGGTCAAGCCGTTCCGGATGGCCGAACTCATCGCGCGGATCGACACGGTGCGCCGCCGCACCGGCTCCGCCCCCGAACCGGGCGGCGGCGAGCGGCAGGTGCGCACCGGCGACGTGGCGATCGACCCGGCCGCCCGCACGGTGACCGTCGACGGCTCGCCCGTCCGGCTCACCCGCCGGGAGTTCGACGTCCTCGCGCTGCTCGCCGAGCAGCCCGGCGACGTCCGCTCCCGCGAGGAGATCCTCGACCGGATCTGGGGCGACGCCTTCCTCGCCTCCTCGCGCTCGCTGGACGTGCACGTGGCCGGCATCCGTGCGAAGACCGGCCGGCCCGCCCTGGTCCGCACCATCCGCGGGTACGGCTACCAGCTCGGCGCCCTGGACGGCCCGTGAGGCGCCGCCTGCTGGCCGTGCTCACCGCGCTCATCGGCGCCGCCGTGCTGCTGCTCGCCCTGCCGCTGGCCGACTCCTACGCCCGCGGCCGCACCGAACACCTGCTGCTGCAGCGCCGGGCCGACGGCGTCCGGTTCGCCGAACTCGCCGACCGGATCCGCACCGACGCCGACCGCCGTGAGCTCGACGCCGAACTCTCCCGCTACGCCGAGCTCTACGGCGCCGCCGTGACCGTGGTCGACACCGCCGGCCGCACCGTCGGCCTGGCCGGCCCGGCCCCGAGCGGGACGGCCGCCCAACGGGCCCGGGACCGCGCTCTCACCGGTCGCTCCACCGAGGAACTGCCCACCGTCCGCCCCTGGGGGCCGGACACCGTGGTGCTGGCCGAACCCGTCGGCCAGGACGAACGGGTGGGCGGTGCGGTCCTGTTGACCGTCCCCACCGGTGCCGCGCGCCACGACGTGCTGGTCCGCTGGGCGCTGATCGCCGCCGGGGCCGTCACCTCCTTCGGCGCGGCGGCGCTGGTCGCGGCCGGGATCGCCCGCTGGCTGCTGCGGCCCGTCCACGAACTCGACCGCGCCGTCGCCACGGTGGCCGGGGGGCGCTTCGAACTGCGCGTCGCCTCCGACACCGGACCGCCCGAACTGCGGCGGCTGCGAAGGAACTTCGACGGTATGGCGCAGGCCGTCGCCGAATCGCTGCGCCGCCGGCGGGACTTCGTCGCGGACGCCTCCCACCAGCTGCGCAACCCGCTGGCCACCCTGGTGCTGCAACTGGAGAACGCCGAGCCGCACATCGGGCCGGGCCCCGGGCGGCAGGCGCACGCGCTGGCCCTGGACGAGGCGGACCGGTTGGGTGAACTGCTCGACGGCCTGCTGGCGTTGGCCCGGCTCGAGGCGGCCACCGCGCCGATCGAGGAGCAGGACGTCTCGGCGGCCGTGGCCGGGCGGGTGGCCGCCTGGGAGCCGGTGTTCGAGGCGGGCGGCCTGGAGCTGACGGCCGACGTCGCGCCCGGACTGCGGGCTCTCGGACTCCCGGACGCCACCGGGCGGATCCTGGACGCGCTGCTGGACAACGCGAGCAAGTTCGTCCCGGAGGGGGAGCGCGTTCGGGTGGCGGCCACGGCCGCGCCCGAGGGCGGTGCAGTGGTCCGGGTCACCGACACCGGACCCGGCGTCCCGGCGAGCCGACTGCCCCTGCTGGTGGGCCGGTTCGCCCGGGCGCCGGAGCACCAGAACGTCCCCGGCACCGGCCTCGGTCTGGCCATCGCGGACGAACTGGCCCGCGCCTGCGGTGGATCGCTGACCGTGGGCGCGACCAGCCCGCACGGACTGACCGTGGAGTTCCGGCTGCCCTGACGTCCTACTCGTGGGCGCTGATCTCGCCGCCGGCGCCGAACACGATGTGGACGCCGTTGGCGTCGAGGCCGTCGTTCTGGCCGTTCGCCTCGACCGTGCCGAGGATCTGGCCGTCGTGGACGAGCTTGGCGACGTGGTGCTGGTCACCGAGCTGCTGGATCTCGACCTTGCTGCCGTCCGCGAGGGCCTGGCTCCTGGACCCCTTGCCGGTGCGCGCCGGCGCGGTGTGCACACCGATTCACCCGTAGACCGAGCGGTAGTAGGCCGCCGCCCCCGGGTGGAGCGGCACGGCTCCGGTGGAGACGGCGAACCGGGGCTCCAGCCGGGCGCCCGCCGTCACGGACCGCAGCAGGGTGGCCCACCGGTCGAAGAGGATGCCGAGCAGCTGCCGGACGGCGTCCTCGGGCACGCCCGGCCGGGCGGTCAGGTAGTTGCCGACGCCGAGGGTGGCGACCGGGCCGGCGAGGCCGTACGCGCCGGCGGGCAGGGTGACCCCGGTGTAGACCGGCCCGTAGCGCTCGCGCAGCTGCGCGGCGACGGCGTCCAGCGGTACGAACCGCAGTGGCAGTTCCCGGGCGAGCGCGGACACGGCTGACGTCGGCACCCCACCGGACCAGAACACCGCGTCCAGCGCACCGGACCGCAGCGCGGCCAGCGAGTCGGCCAGTCCGAGCGAATGCTGCCGCACGCCGATCCCCGCCTGTCGCAGCAGCCGTGCGGCGGTCACCTGGAGCCCGGAGCCCACCGCGCCGGTCGCCACCCGACGGCCCGCCAGGTCGGCGAGTTCGCGCACCGGGCCGTCGGCCGGGGCCAGCAGGTGCAGGTAGTTGACGTACACCCGGGCCAGCGCCGTCACGCCGAGCGAGTGGTCGAAGGTGTCGTGGCCCAGCACCGCGTCCTCGGCGACGTCCGCCGTGGTGAGGGCGAGGTCCACCGAGCCGTCGGCGAGTTGCTGGAGGTTGTCCACGCTGGCCGCGCTGCTCACCGGGGTGAGGGTCAGCCGCCCGCTCGCCGTCACGGTCTCGGTGAAGGAGCGCCCGAAGGCGTTGTACGGACCGCCCTCGGGCCCGGTCGCCAGCCGCAGCGCGCGGGCGGGCCCTTCACCGGCCGAGCAGCCGGCCGAGCACCCGGCGGTGACGGCGGCCGCCAGGGCCGCGGCCAGCACGGTACGGCGGCGCGGGGCGGTGGTGGCGGGCATGGTGGGAGGGTAGCCCGCCCCGGGGCCTCGGTTGAACGCGGACACCGCCGGGTTCTCGGAGGGAGGACCCGGCGGTGTCGGTGAGCTGACCGCCAGCGCGTCAGGCGCGGCGGCCGCGCTTGCGGCGGGCGAGGAGGACCGCACCGCCGCCGAGCGCCAGCAGCGCGACGGCCGCGGCCGCGATCGGCCCGGTGTTGGAGTTGGCGCCGGTCTCGGCCAGCGGCGGGCCGGAGACGCTGCTGGTGGCCCCGGCGACGGTGGTGCTTCCGTCGGTAGAGGTCGCCGAGCCGGCCGGGGTGGTGGAGGAGCCGCCGGTGGGCTGGCCGGTGGGCTGGCCGCTCGGGGTGTCACCGCCGACCGGCTGGCCGGTGGTCGGGTCGAGGATCAGCGTGGCCGACTGCGGGTTCTTGAAGTCGAACATGCCCTCGATGGAGCCGGCGTGCTCGTCGAAGGAGTAGTCGCCGATCCGGCCGGTCTTCCAGTTGTCCTCGACGAAGCGCAGGATCGAGGTCTGGTCGGTCTGGGTGTGGTCGACGAAGTTGGCCTTGGCGTACGGCGAGGCGACCAGCAGCGGCAGGCGCGGGCCGAAGCCGCAGCGGTCGGCGTAGCCGCCCGAGCCGGCGTCCTTGCCGCACTGGCCGGGGCCGCTCAGGCTGTCGTTGGCCGCGTCCTTGGAGCCGTTGACCGGCTCGGCGAACTTGTGGTCGTACCAGCCGTCCGAGTCGTCGTAGGCGATGACGACGGCGGTGGAGGCCCAGTCCTTGGACTTCTGCAGCTTGTTCAGGGTGTCGACGACGAAGTGCTGCTCGTCCAGCGGGTCGGAGTAACCGGCGTGGCCGTCCTGGTAGTTGGCGGCCTTGAGGTAGCTGACGGCCGGCAGGTTGCCGTGCTGGAGGGCGGCGTCGAAGTCGGTCAGGTCGTACTGGTGGTTGGCCTGGCCGTCGTGGCCGATCTCGTCCACGGTCTTGGGCGCGAGGTGCTGCGGGTTCGCCGTGGACTTGTAGTACTGGAACGGCTCGTGGTGCGGGTTGTAGTCGGTCTGGGTGGCGCCGACGATGTTCTTGTGGGCGGACTCGCAGACCGCCTTGCCGTCCTTGGTACCGGTCGGCTTGAAGCCGCCCTGGAACCAGCCCCAGCTGACGCCCTTGTCGTTGAGCAGGTCGCCGACGTTCTTGCCGGTCATGACCAGGTGGTTGTGCTTGGGGTCGGAGCAGTCGTCGTAGCCCGGGTCGGGGTCGTTGATGACGGTGCCGATGCCCTTGGCGTCCGGGGAGGCGACCACGTAGGCGTCGGTGGTCTGCTGACCGGTCTTCGGGTCGATCGGGTAGCCGCCGTGCAGCTGGCCGGAGACCAGGTTGATCGCGCCGGGGGTGGAGGGACCGTAGTTGGTGCCGAAGGAGTTGTCGCTCATCGCGAAGCGCTGGGCGTAGTTCCAGTAGCCGGTGACGGTGTTGCCGTCGTAGTAGTCCATCACCAGGCCGGGCGCGGTGTACATCGGGGCCTTGCAGCTCTCGATGTCGGTGTGCTCGACGAACTTGTCCATCTTGCCGCCGTCGAAGGCGAGCTGCTCGTCCTTGTAGGTGTGGTCCTGGTCGCAGGTGACGGCCTGCGCCGGGCCCAGACGCTGCGGGTTGTTGCGGTTCGGGTTCTTGTGCAGCAGGTCGTCGCTGAGGCCGTCCACCTTCGGGGTGCCCGGCTTGGCGGTGAACTTCACCTTGTCGTCGGCGGTGTTGGCCGCGTTCGGGTAGGTGCCGAAGTAGTGGTCGAAGGAGACGTTCTCCTGGAATATCACCACCAGGTGCTTGATCGGGGTGGCGGTCTGCGGACCGTCGGCCGCGAAGGCTGCGGGAGCGCCGCCGAAGGCGGTCAGCGAGGCCGCGCCGATCAGGCCGGCACCGTAGCGGAGCCACCTGTTACGGGTGGGGACTGCGTGCATGGTCGGTTCCTCGGACGTCATCATCAGGTGTGTCAGAAGTGGGGGCCGTGACGCGCGTAGCTTTCGCGGCGCGGCGGCTAGACGCTAGAGCGTAGCGGTGAACACGGTTGACGGGTCCATGTGAACGCGAGGTAAATCGACGAAGTGCGGAACCCTGCGTCAGGGCTTCCACTCGGCAGACAAGTCTGATGAATGTCTCTCGAATCCGATGAATACGGGACAGGTTTCGGCGCTTTCCGGCCAGGAATGTCGCTTACATCCCGGCCGGGACCGCCATCGGCCCCGCTCGAAACCGTGGTCGAAGTCACGGAACATCTCACCTGGCCGGCCGCGAACAGCCGGGGGCGGGCACCCCGTTCGGTGCCCGCCCCCGCCCCCGGCGCCGGGGCCGGTCAGGACGCGGCGGCCTCCGCCTGGATGCCCTGGAGGGCGGCCACCAGGGAGTCGACGTCCTGCACGGTGTTGTACAGGGCCAGCGAGGCCCGGGCCGCCGCCTGCAACCCGTAGGCGGCGAGGGCGGGTTGGGCGCAGTGGTGGCCGGCCCGGATGGCGATGCCCTGCTGGTCGAGCGCCCCGGCCAGGGCGATCGGGTCCGTCCCGGCGAGCAGGAAGGTGAGCACCCCGATCTTGCCCGGCGCCTCGCCGATCAGCCGGAGCCCGGGTACGGTCCGCAGCGCGGCGGTGGCGTACGCGGTGAGCTGCTCCTCGTGCGCGGTGGCGGCCCGGCGGTCCAGCCCGGACAGGTACCGCAGGGCCGCCCGCAGCCCGGCCACCCCGCCGATGTGGCCGGTACCGGCCTCCAGGCGGTGCGGGACGGGGGCGTAGCTGGTCTCGTCGAAGCTCACCGAGTCGATCATGTTGCCGCCGCCCTGCCACGGGGGCATGGCCTCCAGCAGTTCCCGCTTGCCGTACAGCGCGCCGATTCCGGTCGGGCCGAAGACCTTGTGCCCGGAGAAGGCGTAGAAGTCGGCGTCCAGGGCGGTGACGTCCACCGGGAAGTGGGCGACCGCCTGGGCGCCGTCGACCAGCACTTTGGCGCCGTAGCGGTGGGCGAGCGCGGTCATCTCGGCCACCGGCGGGACGGTTCCCAGCACGTTGGACGCATGGGTGAGCGCCACCAGCTTGGTCCGGAAGCCGAGCAGGTCCCGGTAGGCGTCCTGGTCCAACTGCCCGTCCGGGAGCAGCGGGACGGGGACGATCCGGGCCCGGCGCTCCTTGGCGATCAGCTGCCAGGGCACCAGGTTGGAGTGGTGTTCGGCGGCGGAGACCAGGATCTCGTCGCCGACGCCGAGGTTGGCCCGCCCCCAGGTCTGGGCGACCAGGTTGACGGCCTCGGTGGTGCCCCGGACGAAGACGATCTCGTCCGGGTCCGGGGCGCCGAGCACCTTGGCGGCCTCGGCGCGGCCCTCCTCGTAGATCTGGGTGGCCTGCTTGGCGAGGGCGTGCGCGCCGCGGTGGACGTTGGAGGTGCCCGAGGCGTAGTGCTCGCCGACCGCCTCGACCACCTGGCGGGGCTTGAGGGTGGTGGCGCCGTTGTCCAGCCAGACCAGCGGGCGGCCGTTGACCTCGCGGTGCAGCTGGGGGAAGTCGCGGCGGACGGCCTCGACGTCGAAGCAGCCGGTGGGTGCGGCGGTGGGTGCGGCGGTGGGCGTGGGCCTGCGGTCGGCCTGGGCCGGCAGCCAGTAGCGGCCGCCGCCGGCGGCGTGGGCGAGGGCCTCGGGCAGGGGGTTCGGGGGAGTGGCGGCGCCGCGGCCCGGGAGGGTGGTCGCGGTCGAGAGGCCGCCCGGGGCGCCGCTGATCCCGGTGCCGCGCCCGAATCCGTCAGGAGTAGTCATGGTAGTTGGACACCTCGACGTTCTGGAGCACCGCGATGGCGTCGTCCACGAGGGCGGCGGTCGAGAAGTAGCTGGTCACCAGGTAGGAGGTGATGGCCTGCCGGTCGACGCCCATCGCGCGCACCGCCAGGCCGGGCTCGACCTCGTCCGGGACCTTGGACGGCCGCAGGCCGACGACGCCCTGCCGCTCCTCGCCGACGCGCATCAGCAGGATGTTGGTGGTGCCGGGCGCCGAATTCGCCGAGCCGTTGAGGTCCAGCTTGTCGGAGGGCAGCAGCGGCACGCCGCGCCAGGTGATGAACGGGCTGCCGAACAGCTCGACGACCTGCGGCGGTACCCCGCGCCGGGTGCACTCGCGGCCGAACGCGGCGATCGCCCGGGGGTGGGCCAGGAAGAAGGCGGGCTGCTTCCAGACCCGGGTGAGCAGTTCGTCCAGGTCGTCCGGGGTGGGCGCGCCGCCGCGGGTGCGCACCCGCTGGGTCGGCACGACGTTGTTGAGCAGGCCGTACTCGGCGTGGTTGAGCATCTCCCACTCCTGGCGCTCGCGCAACGCCTCGACGGTCAGCTGGAGTTGGGCGTCGACCTGGTCGATGTCGGAGTTGTAGATGTCCGCGACGCGGGTGTGCACCTTGAGGACGGTCTGGGCGATGCTCAGCTCGTACTCGCGCGGGCGCTCGTCGTAGTCGACGAAGGTCTCCGGCAGGTACGGCTCGCCGGTGTGGCCCGATTGGAGATCGATCGGGTGCTCGGGGTCGGTCGGGGCCGGCCCGGCCGTGAACTCGTCCAGCCGGGCGCGCAACGAGGGCTCCCGGTCGGCGAGTTCGGCCAGCATCCCGCGGTCCAGCGAGAGCACGGTGCAGGCGGAGACGGCCTTCACCCGGTACGGCATGGCGGTGCCGGAGGCCCAGGCGGGGGCGTCGAAGAAGTCGCCCTCGCCGAGCACGGCCAGCAGGGCGTCGTCGCCGTAGGTGCCGGTGGCACGCTTCTCGGCCCGGCCGAAGGCGATGATGTGCAGCTGGTCGGCCGGGGCGTCGGCGTCGACGATCAGCTCGCCGGGCGCGACCTCGCGCTCGGTGAACCCGGCCGCGAGCGCGGAGAGCACCGGGCCGTCGACCTGGCTGAGGAAGGCCAGTTCGCGCAGGTCCTCGGCGATGACCCGGGTGGCGCCGCCGCCGTCGACGTACGTGCTGACCAGCCCGTCGCCGAGGATGAAGCCCCGGCGGCGGTTGACCCGGTAGACGCCCGCCTCCAGGTCCACCCAGGGCAGCGCCCGCAGCAGGTACCGGGGGGTGATCCCGAGCATCTGCGGGACGGTCTTGGTGGTGGTGGCGAGGTTCCGGGCGGCGGAGGTGCTGAGGCTCTGCCGGCCCTGCTGGTTCTGCGGAACGGTCTCGGTGGTCACGACTGGTCCCCTCTCCGGTACTGACAACCGACGTGTCGTCAGATCGACCCGGAGAATGTTGCCGGTGGACGGCGGCCGGTGTGACCAGGTTTCAGGTCGCCGGACAGCGGACAGACCCTGCGCGAATTCGGGGTGCGAGGTTGCCAAACTCCCTCGATCGGGTGGCTTTGGCATAAGCGTCGGCGATGGTTCGCAAAACCGGACTTGGGAGCACGGGGGGCGAGTTGGGGCGCACGCCCGACGCCCCCGTGTGCCCGTCGTGGACGGGCACGCGGGGGCGTCGGGGCCCGGTCACCGCGACGGCGCGGCGGGCAGCGCCCGCAGCCGGCTGACCGGGGAGACGAGCAGCCCGACCACCACGGCGGCGGAGCCGACCGCCGCGACGACCAGCGCACCCCGGCCGCCGAGTCGACCGGTGAGCAGCCCGGCGGCGAGGCCGCCCAGCGATCCGCCGCCGAACAGCAGGGTCCGGAAGGCCGCCGTCATCCGCCCCATCATCGACTGGGGCGTCACGGCCTGGCGCAGGCTGACGATGATCACCCCCGCCACGCCGAGGCCGAGGTAGGTGGTGAAGAAGGACAGCACGAACATCCCGATCATCACCGGCCGCGGCCCCGCGGCGGCGGGGATCAGGCCCGGGCCGAGCAGCAGCGCCGACTGGCCGACCAGGTAGACCCGGCCGAGCGGGAAGCGGGCGATCACCCGCCGTGCGATCAGCGCGCCGATCAGTCCGCCGACGGAGGCCGTCGAGAAGACCGCGCCGATCGTCCCGTCGCCGAGGCGGAGGTCGTGGTGGCCGTAGAGCAGGAACATCGTCCACACGGTGATCATCGAGAAGTTGCAGCAGAAGCCGATCAGCGCGAGCGAGCGCAACACCCGGTCCCGCATCACCCAGCCCATGCCGTCCTTGAGTTCGCGCCACAGGCGCCGCTCGGCGGCCGGTGCCGGGGCGGGCTCCGTGGTGCGGATCGACAGCAGCGAGAGCAAGGACACCGCGTAGGAGCAGGCGTCGACGAGCACGGCCACCGGCGCGCCGACCGCCGACACCAGGACGCCGCCCAACCCGGGCCCGGCGACGTCGGCGGCGGAGGAACTGGTGCCCATCCTGGCACTGGCCTCGACGTAGTGCTCGGGGCTCTTCACCAGCACCGGCACGTAGGACATCCAGCTGACGTCGAACACCACCGAGGCGATGCCGACCGTGCAGGCGATCACCATCAGCACGGGCAGGTCGAGCGCGTGCCACCAGTAGAGCAGCGGCACCATGGCCAGCAGGATCAGCCGGACCAGGTTGGCGCCGAGCATGACCGGCCGCCGCCGGTGCCGGTCCGCCCACACGCCGATGACCAGGGCGAGCCCGAGGTAGGGGACGAGCTGGAGGAAGCGCAGCAGCCCGACCTGTTCGTCGGTCGCGCCGAAGGCGCCGATGGCGGTGAGCGGAAGGGCGAGGTTGGTGACCTGGGTGCCGAGCAGCGAGACCGTCTCGCCGACCCAGAACCGGAGGAAGTCGTGGTTGTGCCACAGGCTCTGCCGCGCGGGTTCGGTGTTCGGCGGGGCGGAGACCTGGGTCGTCCCGGTCATCGGGCGCTCCTCGCCAGCTCGGCCACCGTGCCGGCCGCCGCGTCGACCTCGTCCTCGGTGTTGTAGTAGTGCGGCGACAGCCGCAGGCACCACTCCACCTCCTTGTCGGCGAAGTCGAACTGCGCGAACTCCCGGTAACTGAGGGCGGAGTTGATGCCGCGCGCGTCCATCGCCGCCTTGAACGGCGCGGCCTGCCAGCCCTCGATGGTGAAGGTGACCAGGGCGGCCGGCGCGGGCCCGCCGTCGAGCGTGCGGACGCGGGGGACGGCGGCCAGCCGCTCGCGCAGCCGGCCGGCCAGCGCGGGGGTGCGCCGAGCCACCGGTTCCAGGCCGACCCGCAGCGCGTAGCGGACGGCGGCGGCGCAGCCGAGGACGGTGGCGTAGGGGAACTCCCACTCCTCGAACCGGGCCGCCGTGCCGACCGGCCGGTAGTAGCCGGGGGCGACCCAGCGCGCGCCGTGCATGTCGATGTGGAGCGGCTCGTACCCGGCCGCCAGCACCCGGTCGGAGACGTAGAGGAAGCCCGAACCGCGCGGGCCGCGGAGGAACTTGCGGCAGGTCGCGGTGAGCAGGTCGCAGCCGATCGTCTCGACGTCGATCGGGTACTGGCCGACCGACTGGCAGGCGTCGACCAGGTACAGCAGGTCGAGTTCCCGGCAGTGCCGGCCGATCTCGGCGACCGGCTGGACCAGCCCGGAGTTGGTGGGCACGTGGGTCACGGCCACCAGGCGCGGCCGGTGGGCGCGCATCAGCGCGGCCATGGCCTCGACGTCGACGCCGCTGCCGTCGGGGTGGTCGGGGGCGTGCACGATCCGGACGCCGTGGCGCCGGCGCAGGGACAGGAAGGCGATCTGGTTGGACACGAAGTCGTTGCGGGTGGTCAGGACGACGTCCCCGGGCCGGAAGTCGATCGCGGACAGGGCCTTGGCGTAGGCGTGGGTCGCGCTCGCGGCGAAGGCGAGGTTGCCGGGGCGGGTACCGAGGAGCTCGGCGAGCGCGGCGTAGAAGTCGGCGACCTCGGCGGCGCGGGCGGCGGCGGCCTCGTAGCCGCCGATGCCCGCCTCCAGGCGCAGGTGGTCGAGCACCGTCTCCAGGACCGGGCGGGCCATCAGTCCGGCGCCGGCGTTGTTGAAGTGGATCACCGCCTCGCAGCCGGGGGTGTCGGCCCGGAGGGCGGCGAGGTCCAGGAGCGGTTCCCGGCTGAGATCCAGAACCCGTTCCTGGCCGGCGTTCAGGAGCGGTTCCGGACTGGAGACGAAAGCGCTATTCTTGTTCTTCATGTCTGACGGTAGCAGTATCGAGACCCTGGTGGCGATCCTCCGGACGGAGATCGCCCGCCTCTCCCCGGGCGACCGCCTGCCCAGCAGTCGGGACCTGATCACCCGTCACGGCGTCGGGCCGGTCACCGTCTCCCGGGCGATCGCCCTGCTCGCCGCCGAGGGCGCGGTGGTGACCCGGCCCGGGAGCGGCACCTACGTCGCGGCCCGCCGCCCGCCCGCCGGCGGCGGCGAACCGGACACCTCCTGGCAGGCGGTGGCGCTGGCCGGGCGCCCGTTCGCCCCCGAGGCGCCCGACGAGCAGTCCGGCACGGTGCCGGTCGGCACCATCCCGCTGTCCGGGGGCTACCCGCACGAGAGCCTCCAGCCCACCCGGCTGCTCGGCGGCGCCCTGGCCAGGGCCGCCCGCCGCCCGGACGCCTGGCACCGCGCCCCGGCGGCAGGTCTGACCACGCTGCGGACGATCTTCGCCCGGCAGGCGGGCGGTGAGGTCGGTCCCGACGACGTGCTGGTCACCGGGGGAGGGCAGGGCGCGCTGTCACTGCTGTTCCGCGCCGTCGCGGCGCCCGGCAGCCCGATCCTGGTCGAGTCACCCACCTACGGCGGCGCGCTCGCCGCCGCGCGCTCCGCCGGACTGCACCCGGTGCCCGTGCCGATGGACGACCAGGGTCTGCGCCCCGACCTGCTCGCCGAGGCCTTCGCCATGACCGGCGCGCGCCTGCTCTACTGCCAGCCCACCTTCCACAACCCGACCGGGACGGTCCTCTCCGGCGAACGGCGCCGCCAGATCGTCGACGTGGCCCGCGCCGCGGGGGCGTTCCTGATCGAGGACGACTTCGCCCGCCACCTCGGCCACGGCCGGCCGGTGCCCCGGCCGCTGGTCGCCGACGACCGGGACGGCACCGTCGTCCACCTCACCTCGCTGACCAAGCCCGCCTCGCCCAGCCTGCGGATCGGCGCGCTGATCGCCCGCGGCCCGGTGATGCGGCGGCTGCTCGGGATGCGGCGGGTGGACGACTTCTTCATCGCCCGCCCGCTCCAGGAGGCCGCGGTCGAACTGCTCAGCACCCCGGCCTGGGACCGGCACCTGCGCGCCCTGTCCGCCGCCCTGCATCAGCGCTGCGCCGTGCTGGCCGACGCCCTGGCGCGGGAGGTGCCGGACTGGACGCTGCACCGGGTGCCGGCGGGCGGCCTGCACCTGTGGGTCAGGCTGCCGGCCGGGTGCACCGAGGAGGCCGTCGCGGAGGCGGCCCGGGCGCACCGGGTGGCCGTCAACCTCGGCCACCACCACTTCCCGGCTGAGCCGCCGGCCGCCCACCTGCGGCTCGGCTTCGCCGCCGCGGCCGAACCCGCCGAACTCGTCGAGGCGGCGGCCCGCCTGCGAGCCGTGGCCGCCCAGGCGTAACCGGCGCGACGGCGCAACAGCGTAGCGGCCCCGGCGGCTCGCGGCTCAGGCGTAGATCGCGATCCGGGGCTCGATCGTGCCCCGGGCGGGCGCGTGGAGCACGGTCAGCCGGTAGTTCTCGGTGAGCGTGTGGTGGCTGTGCAGGACGATCTTCGCCGGGATCAGCTGGGTGTAGAGCGTGCCGGTCTGGCTGCCGAGCGGCAGGGTGTGCCAGCGGCCGTCGCGCCCCAGCTGTTCGAGCCGGACGTCCGAGGGGCTGAGGAACGGGCCCTGCTGTGGCGACTCGACCAGGATCTGCGGGGCGATCGTCTGGTCCGCCGGTGTGTCGTTGCGGTACATGAAGGTGATCCGGTGCGGTGCTCGGTCGGTTGGCAGCGCGGTGTCGGGCAGGTCCACGAAGCGCACCGGCGCCGCGGCGGCCGCCGAAGCGGTCGGGGGCGCGGAGGCCGCCTGCGCGGGCGCCGTCAGCACCGCGATCGGCAGGGCGGTGAGGACGGCGACGGTCAGCACCAGAGCCCGACGGGGGATCGTCCTGAGCGGCATGGCGCCTCCTTGGGTCGAGGGGCGGCAGCTCCGAGGAGCGGCCGCCTGCCGGACGGTGCCCGCCGGGTCAGGACGGTCGCCGGCCGGGCGGTTCGTACCCCTCCACCCTGCACGCGCCCGGCGGATGGCGCATCCGCCGGGCGCGTCGCCCCGGGCGACGGTCACACCGGGTGACCGAACCCGTGCGTCAGCGCAGCGGACGGCAGAGCAGCGCGTCGGGCACGCCGTACTCCAGCCAGCGCCAGGTGTCGGCCACCCCGGCCACGTACTCGTCGTCCGCGCACTGGCCCTTGTAGGTACCGGGCGCCCAGTCGCTCGCGACGGAGCCGCCGGCGGCGGGCCGGTTGTCGCCGTGGTCGAACCAGACCGTGCGGCCGCCGGCGGGCAGGGCGGTGGCGGCCGGGGCGCAGAGCAGCGCGGACATCGCGTTGTTGTGCACGCTGTAGCCCACGGCGAAGGTGTTGTCGGGGCACTGGAGCTTGTCGTAGCCGGACGCCCAGTCGCCGCCGGTGACGTAGCGCTGGTCGGTGACGGTCACCCAGTCGCCGGCGCCCACGGCGGGCCCGGCGGTGTCGGTGCACAGGCCGCGGCTGCTGCTGCGGCCGAGGCCGGCCAGGCGCTGGCCGTCCGGGCAGTCGCCCTTGCGGTTGCCGGGGCTCCAGTCGGGCCGGGCCAGCATGCGGCTGGAGACGTTCTGGTCCGCGTGGTCGAGGTCGAGCATGTTCCAGCGGGCGACCGGTGCGACCTGTCCGGTGTACGAGGGGGCGTTGACCAGCTTGTTCCAGTCGGCGGCGCGCCAGTCGCCGGGGTCGTTCAGGCCGAGCCGGCGGCCGGCGGTGTCGTAGGAGAGCAGCGCCCAGTTGTCGTTGGGGACACCGTTGTTCTGCCAGCCGACCAGCGGCCAGACGGCGAAGTCGGTGTCGTTGGCGGCCAGGATGTCGGTGAAGCGGTCGAACCAGGCCTGCTCCTTGGCGTCGGTCGAGCCGCGGCCGGCGGCGCCGAACTCACTGACCCAGACCGGGGCGGTGAAGTGCTGCCCGGACCGGGTGACGAACAGGGCCTCCTGGTTCACCACCTGGGCGAGCTGCTCGGGGGTGAAGTCCTCGTAGCGCGGGTCGCTGGTGGAGCCGGGGCCGCTGCCCGCGCCGGTGTTGGCCGGGCCGGTGTAGGCGTAGAAGTGGGCGGCGTAGACCAGTTTGTCGGACCGGATCAGGGTGTTGGACAGGGTGGCCACCGGGGTGAGCATCGGACGGCCGTGGGAGAACCCGGCGGCGGGGATGCCGTACCAGTTGATGCCCTCCATGATGACCAGCAGGTCGGGGTCGGCCTGGAGGATCCGGTTTCCGGCCTCCTCGAAGGCCGCGTACTCGTCGTGGCCGTCGCCCAGGCCCCAGTTGGGGTCGTCCCAGGTGTCCCGGCGCACCTCGTTGCGCAGGTCCGCGCCGACGACCCGCTTGTCGGCCTTGTAGCGGTTCACCATGAACACCCAGTCGTCCTCCCACTGTTGGGTGCTCTGGCCGCTGTTCCAGCGCTCGTTGCCGTCGAGGCCGCAGCAGAAGCGGTAGCTGGTGGTGTGGTTGTTGAGGACGACCGCGAACCCGTCGGCGGTGAGCGCGGCCACGACGGCGTCGTAGACCTGCAGCGGGGTCTTGCCCCTGAGCTGCGGATTGGCGGCGACGGCGGCGTCCGGGACGGCGGCGGTGTCGTGGATCAGCGCGTTGGCGAACGGCAGCCGGACGGCGTTCAGGCCCAGGCCGTGGAAGCCCGCCAGGATCTGGTCGATCGGCGCCCGGTCCAGGCCGAGCGGGATGTCGTAGGAGACCTGGCCGGCCTGGTTGTGCGCCGGGTCGGTGGTCGAGCCGCTGCCCTCCCAAGTGCCCTGGGCGCCTGCCCAGTTGCCGGCCCTGAGCTTGAACCGGTCGCCGTTGGCGTCGACCACGTACCGCCCCCGGGTGCTCAGCGGACCGGTCCAGGAGGCGGCGAGCCGGTCGCCGCTCTGCACGGGCGAGGCAGGCGCGGCGGGTGCGGCGCTCGGTGCGGCCTGTGCGGCCTGTGCGGGCGGGGCGGTGCTGATGAGGGCGGCCAGCAGGGCCGCCACCGCGAGCACGGCTCGGCGAGCCGGGCGGATGGATATCACGGATCTCTCCAGGACGGGAGTCACGGGGCAGGGGTTGTCGACGGTACGTCAAAGACACTGTTCAGGACGAGACCTTCCACCGTCCGAACCCCTTATGACAACAGCATTGACGTGCAACGGCGCCGCCGGTTTCATGGCTCGCACTTCCCCACCCCACCCCCACACCCCCACGAGCAAGGCGGTGATCCGTTGGCACCGACGGTCAAGGACGACACGGGCAGCGGTCCGAGAACGGGCGCCGGCCACGACGCCATGCACAAGTCCATCGGCCTGCTGGACGGCGCGGCGATCGCCGCCTCCAGCACGGCCGCCACCAGCAGCATCGGCATCGGCCTGGGCCTGATGGCCGGCGTCGTCGGCCTCCACCTGCCCGCGATCATGCTGCTGGCCTTCCTCCCCGTGCTCGCCATCGCCGGCGGCTACGGGCGGCTGAACGCCGTCGAACCGGACGCCGGCAGCAGCTACCGCTGGGTCGGCCGTACGCTCAGTCCCTGGCTGGGCTTCCTCACCGGCTGGGTGAACACCGTCGGCACGGTGGTCTTCATGGCCTACACCACCACCGTCACCGGCTCGGCGGTCATCCAACTCCTCGACCAGGCGCACCTGCGCAGCGTCGCCGGCCTGCGGCTCGACCCTGACTCGACCGTCCAGTGCACCCTGCTCGGCCTCGTCGTCCTGATCGCCGCCGCCCTGGTCGCCGTCCGCGGACTCGACCTCGCCGCCCGGCTGCAGAAGGCGCTGCTGGTCTTCGAGTACGCCGTGCTGCTGGGCTTCTGCGGCTACGGCCTGTTCGCGGGCGACCAGCAGTTCTCGCTCCAGTGGTTCAACCCGTTCGACCTCCCCTCCTTCGACGCCGTCGCCCAGGGCATGGTGCTGGCGGTGTTCTGCTACTGGGGCTTCGAATCGGTCTTCAGCGTCGGCGAGGAGGTGCGCGAACCGCGCGACGCCTCCCGGGCCGGCTTCCTCGCCCTGGTGGTGATGATGCTGCTCTTCCTGCTGGCCGGCACCGCCTTCCAACGGGTGCTGCCACTCGACGAGCTGGCCGACAACGGCGCCCACGGCCTGACCTACTTCGGCGAGAAGCTGGCCCACCAGCCGCTGGCCGCACTGCCGCTGATCGCGCTGACCTTCTCCGCCGTGGCCTCGCTGCAGTCCTCGGTGATACCGACGGCGCGCGGGATGTACGCGATGGGCCGCGACGGGGTGCTCGGCGGCGTCTGGACCAGGCTGCACCCCCGGCACGCCACCCCCGCCGTCGGCACCCTGCTGATCACCGGCATCGCCGTCGCCCTCGCGCTGGTCTCCGTGGTCATCCCCACCGTCAACGACCTGATCTCGGCCGCCGTCAACGCGATCGGCGTCATCGTCGCCCTCTACTACGCCCTCACCGCCGTCGCGTCCGCCGTCCGCTTCCGCCACCTGCTGCGCACCGCGCCGCTGGAGGGCCTGCGCGCCGTGCTCGGCCCGCTGCTCGGCGCGGCGGTGCTGCTCGCCGTCGGCGGCTACCTGGCCTGGACCTTCTACGACTCCACCGACCACTTCGAACTGTCAGCCGACAACGGCTGGTTCGAGCTGACCGTGGTGGTGCTGATGATCGTCACCGGCCTCCCCTCGGCGGCCTGGGCCCGCTGGCGGCGCCGCTCGCCGTACTTCCTCGACCCGACCTCCTAGGGCCTGTCCGGCGGATCTTGCCGCGCGCTGATCCGACAGGATCCGCCGGACAGGCCCTGGCCCACCACCCGCCACGAGTACCACCGAGAACGGAGCACCACCCATGGCCAAGGCCGATCTGGTCCTCACCCGCGGCCCCGTCCACACCGGCGACGCCGCCCGCACCCGGGCGAGCAGCCTGGCCGTGACCGGCGGGCGGATCACCGCCGTCGGGCACGACGAGGTCCGGGAGCTGATCGGGCCGAGCACCGAGGTCGTGGACCTCGCCGGCAAGCTGCTGCTGCCGGGCTTCCAGGACGCCCACATCCACGCGGTCTTCGGCGGCGTCGAGTCCGCCGCCTGTGACCTCACCGGCACCGTCGGGGTCGCGGAGTACCTGGAGCGGATCCGCGCCTACGCCGAGGCCCACCCGGACCGGGAGTGGATCACCGGCAGCGGCTGGTCCCTGGAGAGCTTCGAAGGCGGCCTGCCGACCCGGCAGTTGCTCGACTCCGTCGTCCCGGACCGCCCGGTCCACCTGACCAACCGCGACCACCACGGCGCCTGGGCCAACACCCGGGCCCTGGAACTGGCCGGCCTCACCCGCGACACCCCGGACCCGGCCGACGGCAGGATCGAACGCGAGGCCGACGGCACCCCGGCCGGCATGCTCCAGGAGGGAGCCACCGCGCTGGTCGCCCGGCTGGTGCCGCCGGCCACCGCCGCCGAGCGGCTGACGGGCCTGCTGCGCGCCCAGCGGCTGCTCCACTCGCTCGGCATCACCGGCTGGCAGGACGCGCTGCTCGGGGAGTTCAACGGCCAGCCGGACCCGTCCGACGCCTACCTGGCCGCCGCCCGATCCGGGGCGCTGACCGCCCGGGTGACCGGCGCGCTCTGGTGGGACCGCGACCGGGGCGCCGAACAGATCCCCGAACTCGTCGAGCGGAGGGCGGAGTTGAGCCACGGACGGTTCCGGGCCGGCTCGGTGAAGATCATGCAGGACGGCATCGCGGAGAACTTCACCGCCGCGATGACCAGCCCGTACCTGGACGGCTGCGGCTGCCTGACGGCCAACTCCGGCCTCAGCTTCGTGGATCCGGCCGCACTGTGCGGCTACGTCACCGAACTCGACGCGCTCGACTTCCAGGTGCACTTCCACGCCCTCGGCGACCGGGCCGTCCGCGAGGCACTGGACGCCGTCGAGGCCGCCCGGGCGAAGAACGGCCGGCGCGCCACGCGGCACCACCTCGCCCACCTCCAGGTGGTCCACCCCGACGACCTCCACCGCTTCGCCCGGCTCGGCGCGGTCGCCAACATCCAGCCGCTGTGGGCCGCGCACGAGCCGCAGATGGACGAGCTGACCATCCCCTTCCTCGGCCCCGAGCGCGCCGCCCGGCAGTACCCGTTCGGCGCGCTCCAGCGGGCGGGCGCCACCCTGGCGGCCGGCAGCGACTGGCCGGTGAGCAGCCCGGACCCACTGGCCGGTCTGCACGTGGCGGTCAACCGGATGGAGCCGGGAGCCGTCGACGGCCGGGTCTTCCTGCCCGAGCAGCGCCTCGACCTGGCCTCCGCCCTCGCCGCCTACACGGCCGGCTCGGCCCATGTGAACGGCCACGACGACGCCGGCACCCTGGCGGTCGGACAGCTCGCCGACCTGGTGGTGCTCGACCGGGACATTCTCACCGGCCCCCCGACGGAGATCGCCGACGCCCGGGTGGAGCGGACCTACGTCGGGGGTGAACTGGTGTACGTGGCGGAGTGATCCCGCACGGCCCGGCTCAGCGCAGTGCCGCGAGCCGGGCCCCGGCGGCGTCGATCAGCAGGTCGAGCGCGTACGGGTACCCGCTGCTCCGCATGTCGGCGGTGAGCAGGTGCGCGGTGGCGGCGATGTGGGGGTGGGTGGTGGCGTCGAGCCGGGCGTAGGAGGACTGCCAGACCCGCAGGTCGGCGGTGGCGGCGGCGGCCGGGAGGGCGAGGGCCGCGGCGTCGAGGGCCGCGAAGCCGAGGCTCTGGTCGACGAAGGCGTGGTAGATCCGCACCGCCTCCTGGTCCGGGAAGCCGGCCGTGCGCAGCACCGAGAGGATCGCCTCGACGGCGGCGGTCTCGTGGGTGCGGCCGGTGGTGCGGTGGGCCGCGAGCACGGCGGCCTGGGGGTGGGCCAGGTAGGCGGAGTGGATCCTCAGGCCGATGGCGCGCAGGTCGGCGCGCCAGTCGCCGGTGGCCCGCCAGTCGGCCTGGGCGAGGCCGATGAGCTCGTCGGCGATGGCCAGCAGCAGGTCGTCCGTGCTGTGGAAGTAGCGGTAGACGGCGCTGGGGTCGGCCCCGAGCGCGGCGCCGAGCCGGCGGACGGTGAGGGCCTCGGCGCCGTGCTGTTCGATCAGCCGCAGCGCGGTGTCGATGATCAGCTCCTGGGAGAGCACCACGCCCTGCTTGGTGGGTCTACGGCGGCGGCGCCGGGGCTCGGGGACTACGCGTTCGCTCATGGCCGGCAGGCTATGTCAACGGCGTTGACGGATGACAGGGGTCGGCCGGCGGATTCTCGGGAGCGGCGGGCCGGGGCGTCCTCCGCCCCCGGACGAAGGGTGCCGCCGGGGCCGGAGGTTGGAATGAATCGTGGACGGTTCTGTGCGAGCCGTGTCGAAAATCTGGGACCTTCGTAGTGGTGTTCGAGGTCGCGTCACTCTCCGCGGTCGGGTGTCCTTGTCGACAAGGTGCTTGTTCCGTCTCGGGAAAGGCGCCAAGGGCCGGATCCGCGCTGGTGGGGCCGGTCGCGCCGTGAGCCGTCGTGGAGGGGCGGCGTCATGGAGACGTCTGACGGATCATCAAAGTTCCATGTTTTGCCACTCGGTTGGATGAATTCCCTTTAAGCTCACGTTAATCATGGCGGTTTCAGGCCACGCTGAGGACTCTTCGGATAGTCGGGCCATGAGGCCATTCAGACGATGAGAGCAGGGATGAAGACAACGAATGAACTGATGAACGGCGCCGCGCGCGGGCCGTCCCGGTCACGGCCGGGCCGGCCCGGCCGCCGGGCCGTCGCCCGCGTCGCCGCGCTCGCCATCGCCGTCGGCGGCAGTTCGCTGGCGGCTGTCCCGACGGCGGTCTCGCAGACCGGCGACGGGACGGTCACCGTCAAGGTGATCCGGGCCGTGGACAACACCGGCACGTACACGCCGGCGCTGGAACCGGGCATGGCGGGCGTCAAGGTGACGCTCACCGACGACGCCGGTGTCTCGATCGACGGGACCACGGCGGCGGACGGCACGGTGACGCTGTCGCCCGCGACCGGGAAGACGAGCGGCGGCAAGTACCGGGTCCAGGTGGTGAACCCGAAGCCGGGCGTGCTCTTCCCGGCCTTCGCCTCCCGCCAGGGCCTGGACGGCGCGCCCAACCAGCTCAGCTCCAACGAGGAGTTCGTCGACCTCGGCGGAGGCAAGAACGTCTCCTACACCACCGGGCTGTGGAACCCGGCGGACTACTGCCAGAAGAACGCGCCGCTGGCGACCGCCTGTCAGACGCCCACCTACCAGGGCGGGAACCAGCGCACGCTGGTCACCTTCCCGTACGACAAGCGCGGCCAGGAGGGCCCCGGCAACGCGGCGACGAACATCGCCACCGACGCCGAGACCGGCACGATCTTCGGCCTCGCCTGGAACAAGGCGGACAAGCGGCTGTTCTCCGCGGCGACGGCCAAGCGCACCACCGACTACGGCCCCGGCGGCTCCGGCGGGATCTACGTCACCGACCTGAGCGACCCGGCGAAGAGGAAGACGACCGTCTTCACCACCGTCCCGGACGCGGGCAGCACCGCGCACGGGCCGGGGACGGACGACGCCTTCCTCGACGTGCCCGGGAAGCAGAGCCTCGGCGGCATCAAGGTCACCGACGACGGCAAGGACCTGTTCGTCGTCAACCTGAACGACCGCAAGCTCTACCGCTACGACGCCACCCAGCCGACGGCCTCGGCGGCCAAGGCGTCCTACCCGATCCCGGACCCGGGCTGCCCGTCGACCGCGGACTGGCGGCCGTACGGGCTCGGCATGCAGGACGGCTCCGGCTTCCTCGGCGGGGTCTGCTCCGGCGAGTCCACCGGCAAGCTCACGGACGTGCGCGCCGTGGTCATGCCGTTCGACCTCGGTACCGGGGCGTTCGGCAAGCCGGTGCTGGACCAGCCGCTGGACTACCCGCGGCAGTCCACCGTCGGCGGCGGCCCGTGCGACGGGGCGGGCTGGTTCCCCTGGACCAGCACCTTCCCGGGCTCGCAGAACGGCCGGCCGTGCGGCAACTCCACCATCGCGTTCCCCGAACCGGAGCTCGGCGAGATCCTGTTCGAGACCGACGGCTCGATGCTGCTGGCCTTCAAGGACCGCTTCGCGGACCGCGGACCGGGCGCCCCGGCGCCCAACTCGGCCACGGTGATGTCCGGCGGCGACCTGAACAAGGCCTGCCCGTCGAACGGCATGTACGTGATGGACGTCAACCTCGGCTGCGGCAAGACCGTCCGCGGCGCCCGGTTCTTCTCCACCGGCTGGGACGAGGTCGGCCACCACAACACGGTGTTCGCGGGCATCGCGCTCTCCAAGGTCGAGAGCACCGTCGCGGCCTCCGCCTTCGACCCGGACCACACCGCGGTCGGCTACGGCACGTCGTTCATGGAGCGCAAGGACGGCGCGCACGACCCGAAGTTCGGCCTGCGGCTCACCCCGGCCAACACCGGCTCGCCGTTCGGCAAGGGCGCCGCGATGGGTGACCTGGAAGTGCTCTGCGACCAGGCACCGCTGCAGATCGGCAACCGGGTCTGGTACGACCCCGAGCGCAAGGGCATCCAGAACCCGGGCCAGCTCCCGGTGAAGGGCGCCACCGTCAACCTGTACGACGAGTCGGGCAAGGTGGTCGGCACCACGAAGACGACGGCGCGCGGCGAGTACTACTTCGACGACAGCAACGTCACCGGCGGCCTCAAGCCGCACACCAAGTACACCATCCGCATCGACAACCCCGCCGACTACGCCAAGGGCGGCCCGCTGTACCACTGGGTGCCCACGGACCACGACGTCGGCGACAACCGCTTCATCGACTCCAAGGGCATCGTCCCGGCCGGCACCAAGTTCCCCGAACGGGCGCTGACCACCGGCGGACCGGGCGAGAACGACCACACCTTCGACTTCGGCTACCGCCAGCAGGAGGGCGCGCTGAAGCTGGTCAAGCACGACCAGGACGGCAAGCCGCTGGCCGGTGCCAAGTTCCAGCTGTGGCACGAGACCAACGGCACCGACGGTCTGCAGACCACGGGGACGAAGCCGGACACGCCCGTCGGTGACCCCTGCACGACCGGCGACGACGGCATCTGCCGGGGCAACGGCGTGCCCGGCACGTACTACTGGCAGGAGTTGAGCCCGCCCGACGGCTACTCGGCGCCGGACACCACGGTCTTCGGACCGCTGGTGCTCACCGCCGACAACCTGGAGGACGGGGTCAGCGTCACGGCCGTCAACAAGCTGATCCCCACCCCGACGCCGACCGCGTCGTCGACGCCCACCCCGACGCCGACGACTCCGCCGACGTCACCGCCGAGCACGCCGGCCCCACCGGCGCCCGCTCCCGGCGGCGAACTGCCGCACACCGGTGCGAGCAGCGGGCTGCCGCTGATCGCGACCGGCGCCGCGGCGCTGATCGCCCTCGGCGTGGCACTGTTCGTGCTGGTGCGCCGACGCCGGGCCCAGCACCGGTAGTCGGTCCCCCCGCTCCGGCGGGGTGACACCCGGATCGGGCGGGTTCGCGGTCCTTCGTGGTCCGCGAACCCGCCCGACTCCTGTGTACGACGTGAAGAAGAGATCGGAGTGGACAACCGGATGGCCCGGAAGACGAGGACCAGCCCCCGGCCGCCCAGGCGCCGGCGGACCCGCTGGCTCACGGCGCTGATCGCGACCGCGGTGTGCGCCGCCGTGGCGGGCGGCGTCGCCGCGTACCGGAGCGTCTCCGACGACGCCTCCGAACGGCCGGTCACCACCGAGGAGGCGGGCCGGCTGGCGCTGTCCCGGCTCAACCTCTACCAGGCCAGCCCGGTGGGGGTGGTGCTCACCGCCGACGAGGGCGGGGGAGTGCGGATCCGGGTCGAGGGCGTCGTGGACTACCGCACCCACCGCGGTGTGGGCCGCTACCGGAGCACCGGCGCGAGCGGCCCGCTCGACCACGGCCTGGTGGTCTGGGACACCGACGGCCTGGGTCTGGCCCCCGAACCCGCGGGCGACCAGGGGCCGCCCTGGCAGCAGGCCGAACACATCCCCCGCTCCGGCTGGTCGCCGCGCTCGTACACCGCCGACCCGCTGGACGCGGGCCTCCAACTGCTCACCCAGGTCGGCGCGGACCGCCCCGACAACCCGCTGCTGCTCGCCCAGTCCGGCGCCCGCTGGCTCGGCCGGGACCGGATCGACGGCCGCGGCTACGACCGCTTCGCCGGCCCGCGCGCCCAGGGCGCCGCACCGGACGGAAAGACCTCGCCGCTGACGTACTGGGTGGACGGCGACGCCAACCTGCGCCGGGTCACCATGCGGATCGCGGGCCTGGGCACGCCGACCATCGTGGACTTCTCCGGCCGCAACGCCGACGCCAAGCTCCCCGAAGCACCCTGGCTCACCGGCTGACGGCGCTCACCGGCGACGGCGCTCACCGGCTGACGGCCGGTCATCCGGGCGCAGCGGCCGACGCGGGGTGAGGTCGGCTCAGCGGCCGCGGGCGATCGCCAGACCGGCCGCCCGCCCCGAGAAGATGCAGCCGCCCAGGAAGGTGCCCTCCAGCGCGTTGTACCCGTGCACGCCCCCGCCGCCGAAGCCGGCCACCTCCCCGGCCGCGTAGAGGCCGGGCACCGGGGCGCCGTCACCGCCGATCACCCGGGAGTCCAGGTCGGTCTGCAGGCCGCCGAGGGTCTTCCGGGAGAGGATGTTGAGCCGTACGCCGATCAGCGGTCCGTGCGCCGGGTCGAGGATCCGGTGCGGCCTGGCGACCCGGGCGATCCGGTCGGTCAGCGAGCGGCGGGCGTTGTGGATCGCCATCACCTGGGCGTCCTTGCTGAACGGGTTGGCCAGTTCGCGGTCGCGGGCGACGATCTGCCGCTCGATGTCGGCGGCGTCGAGCTTCGGGCCGCGGGCGATCCCGTTCATGGCGGCGACCAGCTCGGGCAGGGTCCGGGCGACGACGAAGTCCTCGCCGTGCCGCTTGAACCGCTCGACCGGGCCGGGGGCGCCCTTGGCCAGCCTGCTCCTCACCGCGAACTTCAGGTCCCGGCCGGTCAGATCGGGGTTCTGCTCCGAACCGGAGAGGGCGAACTCCTTCTCGATGATCGACTGGGTCAGCACGAACCACGAGTAGTCGTGTCCGGTGGCCAGGATCTGCTTCATCGCGCCGATCGAGTCGGCGCCCGGCACGCCGGACATCCCGGTCAGTCGGCGCCCGTCGGCGTCGAACCACATGGAGGACGGGCCGGGCAGGATCCGGATGGCGTGGTCCGGCCAGACCGGATCCCAGTTGTGGACGCCCTCCGTGTACGCCCACATCCGGTCGCGGTTGACCACCCGGCCGCCGGCCCGCTCGGTGATCGCCAGCATCCGGCCGTCGACGTGGGCGGGGACGCCGGAGATCAGGTGCTCGGGGGCCGGACCGATCCGTTCCACCGGCCAGTTCGCCCGCATCAGCGCGTGGTTGTGTCCGATGCCGCCGGAGGTCACCACGACCGCCGCCGCCCGCTCCTCGAACGAACCGGCCACCTCGCGCGAGGACTTGACGCCGCGGTCGGAGTCGTCCGGCGCCAGCACCGCGCCCCGGACGCCGACCACGGCGCCGTTCCCGGTCAACAGCTCGTCCACCCGCTGCCGGAACGCGAAGCGCACCAGCCCGGCGCGCTCCGCCCGCAGCACCGGGCGCAGGAACGCGTCCACCACGCCGGGCCCGGTGCCCCAGGTGATGTGGAAGCGCGGCACCGAGTTGCCGTGCCCGGTGGCCGAACCGGCGCCCCGCTCCGCCCACCCCACCAGCGGCACCACCCGGTGCCCCAGCTCGCGCAGGTAGCGGCGCTTGCCGCCGGCCGCCCACGCCAGGTACGCCTCGGCCCAGCGCCGCCCCCAGAGGTCCTCGTCATCGGGCCGGTCGAAGCCCGCCGAGCCGAACCAGTCCTGCCGGGCCAGCTCCAGCGAGTCCTTGATCCCGGCCCGACGCTGCTCCGGGCTGTCCACGAAGAAGAGGCCGCCGAGCGACCAGAACGCCTGGCCGCCCAGGTTCCGCCGGTTCTCCTGCTCGACGACCAGCACCCGCAGGCCGGCCTTCGCCAGCTCGTGCGTCGCCACCAGTCCGGCCAGGCCGGCCCCGACCACGATCACCTCAGGCTGGAACGGCATTCAGCTCTCCCTCGGGGAATCACCGTCGCCCCGTCGCGACGGCTGCGCGCTCCCATGGTCCGGCCGGGCCGGGCCGGTCGGCACTAGGCTTGTCAGGTGGTGACAAACAAGACTGTGCCACCGGCGCAAGGCGCGTCCCCTCCGGCCGCCGACCGGCGCGGCGCCGTGGCGCGGATCCTGGCGGACGAGACCGGGATGGTCGACGCCTTCATGGCCGCCATCGCCCGGGAGATCCCCGCCTACGCCAATCTCGACGCCCGCCAGCTGGAGGAGGTCCGCTCCATCATCGTCTGGACGCTCCGCAGGGTCCTCGAACTCTGGTCGGTGGACGGCGCGTTGGGCCCCGAGGACATCCGGATGTTCCGCGGTGTCGGCGCGGTCAGGGCGCGCGACGCCCGTCCGCTGGCCGCCGTGCTGCGCGCCTACCGGGTCGCCGCGCTGGCCTTCTTCGACCGGATCGGTGAACGTTTCGCCGACGCCGTCTCGGTGCGCGACCTCAGCGCGCTCGCCCGGGTGTGGCTGACCGTGCTCGACCAGTCCTCCGAGGCGATCTTCGACGGCTACGAATCCACCGGGCGCGTCCTCAGCGAGGACCGCGAGCGCTCCCTGCGCGGACTCCTCACCGACCTGCTGCTCGGCCGGCAGAGCCACGCCGGCACCCTCCGGGCCCGGCTGCGCGAACTCGACGCGGAACTGCCGTCCTCCTTCGACCTGATGGTGGTCTCCCCGGCGTCCCCGGCGTCCCCGGTGGCTCCCGCGTCCCCGGCGGCCACCGGGCCCGACCAGGCCGAGCGGGCGGCGGCGCTGGTCACCGCGGCCCTGGACGCCAGGGCCGCGGGCGAGGCGGCGGAGCTCGAACTCACCTCCCTGCACACCGTCATGGACGGCGTCGGAGTCGCCCTGGTCAAGGCGGTCGACGTGACCCTGCTGGACCGCCTGGTGACCGGACACGACCTCACCGGCGCCCTGCTCACCGGCGTCACCGCCGCCACCGCGCCCCGCGACCACCGGATCGCCGTCCACGGCCTGCGGCACGCCTCGCCGCTGGTGTGGACCGAGCGCCGGGTGCTCGACCGCGGCGACCTGGAGGTGGTCGCCCTGGTCACCGGGCACCCGGACGCGGACCCCGGACGGGTCGCCGAAGCCGTACTCGGCCCCCTCGCCCGCGACGCCGACACCCGGAGGACGCTCGACGCCGCCATCTACTCCGACGGTGCCCCCGCCGCGGCCGCCCGCCTCCACGTCCACCCCCAGACCGTCCGCTACCGGCTGCGCCGCCTCGCTGCCGCCACCGGCCGCGACCCGCGCACCCCGTGGAACCGGTTCGCCTTCCAGACCGCCCTGCTGGCGAGCAACTCCTAGGCGGAGAGGCGGGCCCGGAGGTCCCGCTTGATCAGTTTGCCGCTCTGGTCGCGGGGCAGGTCGGGGGCACCGGTGTCCGGAGTTCGGGAGGCCTCCGACGGGCGGAGCCGGGCAGGGTGTCCGACGGGCGGAGCCGGGTAGGCGTTCGCGTAGCCACCGACACCGGGAGGCCACCATGGACCTCGCCTTCCTCACTCCGTTGCTCGACCGGCCCGGACCCTGGGCCTCGCTGTACCTGGACACCTCACGCGCCACCGAGGACGCCGCCCCGCGCCGGGCCCTGATCGACCGGGCCGCCGTCCACCGGCTCGCCGGGCTCGGCGCCGACGACGCCACCTGCGCCGCCGTCCGCGACCACCTGGCCGGGGAACCGACGGCCGCCTCCCCACCGGGGCGGGCGCTGTTCGCCGCCGACGGCGAGGTCGCGCTGGACGTACCGCTGACGGACTCGCCGCCCGACGTCGCCGCGACCTGGGCGCCGCTGCCGCACACCGCCCCGCTGCTCGGCCTGCTGGACGACGCCGCGCCGCGCTGCCTGGTGGTGGCCGTGGACCGCACCGGGGCCGCGCTGGAACAGCACGAACTCGGCCGCTCCGCGCCGATCGGCACCGTCGAGGGCCGGCAGTGGCAGGGCCGCGGCCACCGCGCCCCGCCCGCGGACCGCTACGAGTGGCACTACCGGCACCGCGTCGAGGACGCCTGGGAGCGCACCGCCACGATCGTCGCCGACCAGCTGACCAGGATGTGGCCCGGCAGCGGCGCCGGCCTGCTGGTGCTCACCGGCGACGTCCGCGAGCGCCGGGCCGTCCGCGCGAAGCTGCCCCCGCAGCTGCAGTCGGACACCGTCGAGGTCGACGGTGGCGGCCGGGCCGACGGCATCGCCCGGGACAGCTTCGAGCGCCGGGTCGCCGAGGCCTGGGAGGAGCACCGGAGCCGGCACCTGACCACCGTGCTGGACGCCTTCCGCACCGGAGTCGGCCGCCCCGGCGAACACGCCACCGACGCCGCCGGGACGGAGACCGCACCCGGCGCGGCCGCCCAGGGTGTGCCCGCCGTGGTGACCGCCGCCCGGCAGCACCAGCTCGCCGCGCTGCTCATCCAGCCGGGCGGGCACGATGCGGAGCGGCCGGTGTGGACCGGCCCGGAGCCGGAGCACATCGGCGTCCAGCGTGCCGACCTGCGGTCCATGGGCGTGGCCCGACCGCAGCAGGCCCCGGCCGCCGACGCCCTTCTGCGCAGCGCCGCCGCGGTCGGGGCCGAGGCCCTGCTGGTGCCGGAGGCCGTACCCGGACCGCCCGGCGGGCTCGGCGCCGTACTGCGCTGGAACGCCTGAGCCGACCGGCCGGTCCCAGGGTGAAACCATTCGTATACATGTTCCCGAGGGCGGAGGAGAATTTACGGGGCGGGGCGGGAGTTCGACGAGGAGGCCGGCCATGAGGAGCCTTGAACGCCGCTACGCGGTGACCCTGCCCGGACCGATCGGCGGGCACGCGCCGCCGGCCGTCATCGTGGTGCACGCCACCGAGATCCTGGGGCCCGGCGGCGGGCCCGTCTGGGAGAACACGGACGGGGACTTCAGGGTGGAGATCACCGGCGAGGTGGCCACCGTCCTGACCGCGCCCATCGGCTCACGGCGGCACCCGTGCCTGTACGCCGTGCCCCTGCCCGACCGCGCGGCACCGCTCCGGTGAGGGCGGGTTCGCCGCCCGATCGGTGACCGGCCACGCCGGGGCCGGTTGCCGAATGCCTTCCACGGCTTCCTGCTCAGCCGTTGCTCCGCCGCCGTCGGCGATCCGTGGACCGCTCGGGGTGGCGCATGCGCAGAGCCAGTGCCGGGCACTGGTTCACGGCCCGGCGGGCGCCGTGCTCCTGCCAGGGGGCCACCGGGATCGTGGTCGACGCGGGATAGCCGTGCGGGCCGAGCCGGACGAGGCCGGGAGCCAGGACAGCGCACAGTCCGTGCCCGGTGCACCGGGACCAGTCCACCTCCAGGTGGGCGCCCTGGGCAGGAGGCAGCGGCAGGACGTCGAGGACCGGCCGGCCGCACCCCGGGCCGAAGAGGTGGGCCTCGACGTCCCGGGCGAACACGTCGAGGGCGCTCAGCACGAAGCGGGCCGTGCCGTCCGGGTGTGAACATGCACCACCGCCCTGCGCGCCGCCGAGCGCCCGTCGGGCGTCCTCCAGGGCGGTCTGCCCGCCCGTGCCCGCCGCCAGCGCACCGAGCGCCTCGGCCGCGTCGGGCAGGCCGCGCCGGCACGGCCCGCACTGCCCGGCCGACTCGCCGGCCAGCCAGGTCGCGACCCGGGCGACCTCGCCCAGCGGGCAGGTGCCGGCGGGCAGCGCGACGATCGCACCGGCGCCGAGGGTGCCGCCGAGCTCGGCGAGCCCGGTACGCGAGAGCGGCGCGCCGACGGCGCTCGCCGGGTCCAGCCAGGCACCGTGGTAGCCGCCCACCAGCACGCCGTCGCCCGGCCGCAGCCGGCACGCGTCCAGGACGTCTCCCAGCGGCGTGCCGAAGGGTGTCTCGACCACCAGCGGATCCGCCCCGGGACGGTTGACCGTCAGCAGGACCGTGCCCGGTTCCGCGTCGGTGCCGACGGCGGCGTACGGTCCGGGGCCGAGCCTGGCGGCCACGGCGAGCTGCGCCCAGGTCTCGGCGTTGGACAGCAGGGTCGGACGCCGCCGGACGCCGCCCGCTCCGCCCTCGGCCGCGCGGGCCTTCACCGCGGCCGGCTGCACCGGGAGCCCGTTGGCCCCGCGGATCAGGGCGCTGGACTCACCGGAGACGAAGCGCTCGGGAACGCACACGGTCCGGGCCGGGCACGGCAGCTCGCGCTCGTCGAGGGCGGCCGGGACCGAGGCCTCGCCGGGGCTGCCGGCGGCGACGCCGACGACGATCTCCTCGGCCCCGAAGGCGGCCGCCGCGAGGAGGGCGCCGTCGAGCACGAGGTGCGGCGCGCGGGCGAGCAGCATCCTGTCCTTGGCGCTCGGGGGCTCGCCCTCCGACCCGTTGACCACGATGACCGGGGCCGCCCCGGTGCGGGTGGCGGCGGCCACCGCGGCCCTGGCCTTGCGGGCGAAGGGGAATCCGGCGCCCCCACGGCCGCGCAGGTCGATGCGCTCGGCCAGCTCCAGCAGGTCGTCACGGGTGAGCCGGGGCAGCGGAGGGTGGACACGCAGGTGGGCGGCGAGGTCGAGGCGCTGGAAGCGGTCCAGTCCGGCGGTCAGCCGGGCCGGCCCCAGGTGGCGCACCTGCGGCGACCCGGGCCGGGCGCTCACAGGCCACCGCCGGGCTGGATCAGGCCCGGGCGGGAGGGCGGGACCGGTACGGGGTGCAGTGGTCGCCGCCGCACCGCGCCGGTGCGGGCTGTCGCGTGCGCCGTCGCTGCCTGCGCCGTCGTCGGGAGCACGGGCGTCGTCACCGCGTGTGCCGTCGTCGGGAGCACCGTCGCCCCGTGTGCCGTCGCCGGGAGCGGTGCGCCGGCCGGCTGCGCCTTCGAGCGGCGCCGGTGCCGGGTGACGGTACGGCGGTGGCCCACCCAGGAGAGGGTCCGCACCAGCAGGGCGAGCGCGACCACGGCCGCGCAGAGGCCGTAGCCCCACAGGACCCAGGCGTGCGCCGCGCGCCCGGCGGCCAGGCCGTGGACCAGCGCGATCGGCCAGCAGGCGTACGCGCCGGCGTGCAGCACCCGCCAGAGCCAGGCGTGCCGGCTGCCCGCGAAACGTCCGCGGAACGCGCCCGTGGCCGCGACCAGGACGAGCAGGTCGGCCGAGACGGTGCCCAGGCTCACCGCGAGGGCGGTGCCGCCGGTGAAGGGCAGGACCGTGCTCAGCGGGTCGCAGTGGCGCTCGGCGACCTTGACCGCGATGTGGACGGCCAGGAACCCGAGCGCCGCGACGGCGGTCGCCCGGTGCACGGACTGGACGGCAACCCGCAGCCGCGGCGTCAGGAAGAGGCGGTCGGTGGCGGCCAGCCCGGACACCACGGCGGCGGTCAGCGAGAGCAGGGTGAAGACCCCGGCGAAGTAGTCCAGGAAGGCGACGACGTCGCGGCCCACGGCCGACGCGCCGTGGACCGCGGCACCTGCGAGAAGGACCGACGCGGGCATCTGGGAACCTGCTTCCGTGGGTTCTGGCCGACCGGCGGGGCGTGGGGCGACAGCGGTACCGCTCGGCTGGACCACCTCGAAGCCACATCGGAGGGCGCACCCCGGCCGCGAGGCCGGTGGCACGGTTGGACCGCCCCATTCTTAGCGGCGTCGGACGCGGGACGAAGGTCCCCGTTTACGACGCCGGGCAGTAGGAGCGCCCGGGCCGGGGCGTCTCCGCGCGGGTCGGCACCGGGCTCCAGGCTACGGCCGGACGTAGTGGCTACTCCGAGTGACGTAACGGGGCTCACGTTTGTACGACGGCGAACGGCGGCGGGACGGCGGCGGGAGGGCGGCGGGAGGGCGGCCCACTACGGCGGACGGCGGCGGAATGTCGGCGAAGCCCGGCCGGATCCGTCCCACGCTGAACGTGGCCCGTTCGCGCCGGGGCGAGACCATAGGTGTATGGCGAGAGAGACGGGCCCGGATCCCCGGGCTCCCGGCCGAGCGGGCGGGCGTCGTGCCCGGCTGCGTCCGCAGCCCGTTCCGGGGCATCCTCCGGCGCGCGGGCTGCGGTCGGTGCTGAGCATCCGCAGCGTCGCGGGGCAGATGTTCCTCCTGCAGGTGTCGATCGTGCTGCTGCTCGTGGTCGCGGCGGTCGTCGCGCTCCTGATCCAGTCCCGCAGCGACCGCTACGCGGCGGCGCGCGACCGTTCGCTCGCCGCCGCCGAGGCGTTCGCCCACGGCCCCGGCCTGGTGGCGACGATGCAGGGCCCCCACCCCAGCGCGGTGCTGCAGCCGCTGACCGAAGCGGCCCGCAAGGGCGCCCAGGTCGACTTCATCGTGGTGACGGACCGCAACGGCATCCGCTACACCCATCCCGAGCCGGCGCAGATCGGCAAGAAGTTCGTCGGCACCATCGGGCCGTCGCTGGAGGGCAAGATCACCGTCGAGCAGGTGCACGGTCCGCTCGGCCTGGAGTACCAGGTGGTGGTCCCGGTGGAGGACAACCGGGGCGGAGTCGTGGGGATCGTGTCCGCCGGGATGAAGGTCGCCAACGTGAGCAGCGCGATCGACCGCCAGCTGCCGGTCGTCCTGGGCGCCGGCGCCGTCGGGCTGGGTCTGGCCACGGCCGGGACGGCGCTGGTGGGCAGGCGTCTGCTGCGGCAGACCCGTGGCCTGGGCCCGGAGGAGATGACCAGGATGTACGAGCACCACGACGCGGTGCTGCACGCGGTGCGCGAGGGCGTGGTCATCGTCGGCGGCGACGGCCGGGTCCTGCTCGCCAACGACGAGGCGCGCCGGCTCCTGGACCTGCCCCCCGAACCGGAGGGACGCGCCGTCGCCGACCTCGGCCTCGCGCCCCGCGCGACCGAGCTGTTGCTGTCCTCCCGCGCGATCACCGACGAGGTGCTCCCGGTGGGCGACCGCCTGCTGGCCGTCAACAACCGTCCGACCGCCAGCGGGGGAGGCCCTTCCGGCAGCGTCGCCACCCTGCGCGACTCCACCGAGCTGCGCGCCCTGGCGGGGAAGGCCGAGGTCGCCCGCGGCCGGCTCAGGTTGCTGTACGACGCGAGCCTGGCCATCGGCAGCACCCTGGACGTCCGGCGCACCGCGGAGGAACTCGCCCGGACGGCCTGCGGGGAGTTCTGCGACTACGCCACCGTCGACCTCGCCGAGGATGTCCTGCGCGGCGAGGAGCCGCCGACCCTGACGGCCGGTGCCGAGGTGAGGCTGCTGCGGGTGGCCCTCGCGGGCGTCCGGGACGATTCGCCGCTGTACCCCCAGGACACGCTGGTCCGCTGGGCGGGGAGCACCCCGCAGGCGGCGGGATTCGTGAGCGGGCGGTCGGCGCTGATCTCCGAGGTGTCGACCGACGCCGGGTGGCGCGGGCAGGACGTCGAGCGGACGCAGGCGGTGCTGGACTTCGGCCTGGCGTCGCTGATCGCCGTTCCGCTGACGGCGCGGGGTGTGCTGATGGGCGTCGCCTGTTTCTGGCGCGGACGGGACCGGGGTCCGTTCGAGGACGACGAACTGTCCCTGGCCGAGGAACTGGCCGCCCGGGCCGCCGTCTCCATCGACAACGCCCGCCGCTTCACCCGCGAGCACACGATGGCCGTCACCCTCCAGCACAGCCTGTTGCCGCGCGAGTTGCCCGAGCAGAGCGCCCTCGACGTCGCCCACCGCTACCTGCCCGCCCAGGCCGGGGTCGGCGGCGACTGGTTCGACGTCATCCCCTTGCCGGGCCTCCGGGTCGCGCTCGTCGTCGGTGACGTGGTCGGCCACGGTGTGCACGCTGCCGCCACCATGGGCCGGCTGCGCACCGCCGTCCAGAACTTCTCCACCCTCGACCTGCCGCCGGACGAACTGCTCGGGCACCTGGACGAACTGGTCGCCCACCTGGACCAGGAGACGGCCGCGGCCGCAGGCGGGCTCGCGATCACCGGCGCCACCTGCCTCTACGCGATCTACGACCCCAGCACCGCCACCTGTGCGCTGGCCCGGGCGGGCCACCCCCCGCCCGCCGTCGTCCACCCGGACGGCACGGCCGAGCTCCTCGACCTGCCCAGCGGTCCGCCGCTCGGCCTGGGCGGGATGCCCTTCGAAGCCGCGGAGGTGCGCCTGCCACCGGGGAGCGACCTGGTCCTCTACACCGACGGCCTGGTCGAGGACCGCACCCGCGACATCGGTGCCGGACTGGACGTCCTGACGAGCGTCCTGAGCCGCCCCGGCCGGTCGCCCCAGGAGATCTGCGAGGCCGTGCTCGACGCCCTGCTGCCCGCCCGCCAGAGTGATGACATCGCCCTCCTGGTCGCCCGTACCCGGGTGCTGGAGCCCGACCGGACCGCGGAGTGGGAGGTGGCCCGGGCTCCGGAGGAGGTGGCCAGGGTCCGCGCCGCGGCCACCCGACAGCTCGCCGAATGGGGCCTCGACGAGGCGGCCTTCGTCACCGAACTGGTGCTCAGCGAGCTGGTCACCAATGCCGTCCGCTACGCGGCCGCACCGATCAGGGTGCGCCTCCTGTACGACCGGACGCTGATCTGCGAGGTCTCCGACGGCAGCAGCACCGCTCCGCACCTGCGCTACGCGGTGGCGGAGGACGAGGGCGGCCGGGGCCTGTTCCTCGTCGCCCAGCTCACCGAGCGCTGGGGCGTCCGCTACACCCCCGGCGGCAAGATCATCTGGGCCGAGCAGCTCGTCTGACGAGGTCCTCCGCGCCCAACGGGCCGTCGTCGAGTCGGCCTCGCCGGAGTGATCGGTGGCCGGTCGTTCGCGATCGGACGTTGCAGGGCTGTTGCACGGGGAGTGATGCGGATCACGGTTCGCCGGGAGTGGTTCGTGATCGCATGGTCGGATGCATCAGTTCGAGAAGGCCGGCCCGGTGGTGGCCGTAGGGGTTGCGGTCGTTCTGCTGGCGGGGTGTGGGTCGCAGGCGGGCGGTACGGCGGGGGCCCGGCGGCCGACGAGTGGTGCCGGGGCGTGCGGTGTGGCGTCGGCTTCGCCGTCGGCGCGGGCGAAGGACGGGGTGCGGATCACGGCGGTGAGCGCGGTCTGCGCGGACTACGAGGTGACCAACGGGACGGGCGAAGCGGCCGATGTGACGGTGCTGTTCAGCAGGACGGGAGCGTCCGGGGGTGCGGTGGACAACGTGACGAAGACCGTCGAGGGGCTTGCGCCGGGGGCCGTCGAGAAGGGGCGGGTCGAGCTGGGCGGGACGGCCTCGGGGGTGAAGGTCCTCCGGGTGCGGAGTGTCCCGAGTGCCGAGGCGTCGCGGCCGAACGGCCCGTGCCCGGCGTCCGGGGTGCTGGTGAGTGCGGACGAGGGGGACGCGGCGATGGGGCTGCGGGTGGTCGGGCTCCGCCTGCGGAACTGCGGGACGGCCGAGGTGGCCCTGAACGGCTATCCGGAACTCCAGGTGCTCGACGTGGAGCGAAGGCCGGTCGACGGTGTCCAGGTCGTGCACGGGGGCGCGCGGATCGCGAGCGGCACCGGCGCGGACGACCCGCCGAGGGCGTTCACGCTGAAGCCGGGGGAGGCCGCCGGCTCCACGTTGGTGTGGCGCAACACCACCGAGGGCGGCGCTCCGGTGAACGCCCCGTACGTGCGGGTGCGTGCCACGCCGGGCGCGGCTCCGGTGACGGTGACGCCGGAGCTCGACCTGGGGACCACCGGGCGCCTCGGGGTCGGTGCCTGGGTCAGGGACGACGCGGGGCCGCCGGCGCCAGGTCGATGACCACCTTGCCGGGGAAGTCCACCAGTTCCGCCGCGAGGTCCATGACCTGGCGGGGGAAGTCGTCCAGCCCGATCCGCCAGGAGGTCAGCTTCTCCAGCGGGAAGGTGTAGCCCTTGCGGGTGCCGCCGTAGACGAGCAGCACGGCGCCGTCGGCGGCCAGATCGGCGCCGGCTTCCAGGAGTTCGGTGGTGGCGACGGTGGGGGCCACGACGACGACGTCGTACCGGCCCCGGTGATCGCCGCCGCCCGGGCCCGGGTGCGCCCGTGGATCCACTGCATGGCGTCCATGGAGCAGACGGGCCGTTCCCTCTGAGCGCTGAACGCCGATGAGTGCTGAACACCGATGACTACTGAATTCCGAATGCCGCGAAACGGACACGGCGCCGTTCAAGCATCCAACTTCGTTCTGTGTCACCTCGGCGGGAGGTTCTGACACAGGCAACACGACCGCATCGCCCGTTCCGTCCCCCGGCCGCCATCATCGGAAGCATGCGAATTCTGGTTGCCGGCGGTGGTGTCAGCGGTCTGGCCACGGCGGTCGCGCTGGGGGCGAGAGGTCATCACGTGCTCGTCCTGGAGCAGCGGCCGGTGCTCACCGAGGGCGGCGCGGGCATCCGGCTGGCGCCGGAGGACTTCCGGCTCCTGGACCGGCTCGGCGTCGGCGACGCCGTCCGCGAACGGTCGCTGACCATCGACGAGTTCCGCACCATGGACGGCACCACCGAGGAGCCGGTCGGCACGGTCGCCCTGCCCGTCCGGCACGGCGACGGTCGGGCGGCGCACGCCACGGCTCACCGGCTGGACGTCCACGAGCCGCTGCTCGAAGCCTGCTGGGAGCTGGACGCCGTCCGGCTCTGCCCCGACAGCCGGGTGGTCGGCTACGCGGAGCACGGCGAATCGGTGGTGGCCGCACTCGCCGACGGGCGCAGCGTCACCGGCGACGCCCTGGTCCTGACCGGCGCGGCCCGCTCGGTCGTCCGTGGCGACGCCCGGTGGGCCGACGACGCGCCACCGGAGCTGCTCGCCGTCTACCACACCGTCATCCCGATGGAGCTGATGGCGGACCACTGGCAGGACGGTCCGGCCACCAGCTGGGTGGGCCCCGGATGGCACCTGTCGCACTACCCGTTGCCCGACTCCCGGTACCTGAGCCTCTCCGTCACCCGCCGCCGCCACACCGGGGCCGAGCTCGACGGCGCCCGGGTCGACCTGGAAAACGTCCTCGCGGCCTTCCCGGAGATCGGCTACGCCGCCCGCAACGTGCTGACCACGGGCAGCCACTGGCGGGCCTGGACGCTCCCCGGCCGGACGGCCGGCGCGCGCCGCCGGGCACGCGGCCGGGTCGCCCTGGTGGCCGAGGGCGCCGAGCCGCCCCGCCCGCTGGAGGCCTCGGGCCTCCAGCACGCCCTGGCGGACGCCCTCGGTCTGGCCACGAGCTGGGACGCCTCGGAGGACGACACCCTCCGCCGGCTCGCCGACTACGACACCCGCCGCCCCGACCGGGCACCGGACGCCGCCCGCGCGAGCTGCGGCGCGTGACTGTCAGCTCCAGTCCGCCCCGTGCCCTTTCACAGTGCGATCACGATCTTGCCGTGAACGTGACTGCCGGCCTGCGTCGTCACGGCTTCGCGAATCCGCTCGACCGGGAAGGTCGCCGCGATCGGGACGGTGATCTCGCCGGAATGGATCGCGGCGGCGATCCGTTCCAGGCCGCCAGGGGTCGCATCGAGGGCGCCCACCTTGCGTACGCCGGGCGGCGGGGCGGGGCCGTCGGCCACGACGGAGATCCGCTCGGGTGCCACGCCGAGCTCGAGCGCGGTCTCGGCCGCCTCCCTGCCGAACAGGTCGGTCGCGGCGGTGATCCCCTCGGGCGCCAGGGCCCGCACCCGGTCCGCCAGGCCGGGGCCGTACGTTACGGGTTCGGCGCCGAGCCCGCGCAGGAATCCGAACGTGCCCTCGGAGGCGGTGCCGAGCACCCGGGCACCCGCAAGCTTGGCCAGCTGCACGGCGAAGACGCCCACGCCACCCGCGGCGCCACCGATCAGGACGGTGTCCCCGGCGCGGAGCCCGATCGCGGCGAGCGCGGCGGAGGCCGTCAGGCCGGACACCGGAAGCACGCTCGCCACCTCGTCGCCGACGCCCGCCGGGGTGTGCCACAGCGTTGCCGCAGGCGTCTCGACCAGCACGAAATCGGCGACGGACCGGCCGATCGCAGCCCCATACACCCGGTCGCCGACCGCGAATCCGGTGGCTCCGGCACCCACCTCGTCCACCACTCCGGCGAAGTCGCTGCCGAACCCGGCCGGCAGGGTGATGCCGAACCGCGCCGCCATGTCGGGCTTGGTGGTGATCTGCCAGTCCATCGGATTCAGGCCGGCGGCCGTGACCCGGACGCGAACCTGGTCCGGTGCGGCGTGCGGCTCGGGTATCTCCTGCAGTTCGAGTACTTCGGGACCGCCGAATCGCTGATAACGGACAGCTTTGCTCATCGGTGACCTCTCCTGGCCAGTGATGGGACTTGGTCTCATCGACCCTACACCAGTGATGGGACGAGGTCCCGTACACTGCTCCCATGGCTCGCTGGCAACCCGACGCACCAGGACGTCTCGCCGCCGCTGCCCTCGACCTCTTCGAGGAGCACGGCTACGAGAACACGACCGTGATCGAGATCGCGGAACGCGCGGGGCTCACCAAGAGCACGTTCTTCCGGTACTTCCCGGACAAGCGCGAGGTGCTCTTCGACAAGGGGACGCTGACCGGCGTGCTCGTCGAAGGGATCACCTCGGCACCACCGGCTGCCGGGCCGCTCGACGCGGTGGCGGACGCCCTGGACGAGCTCGGCCGGACGTTCTTCACTGCCGACCGCCGCGAGTTCAGCGGCCGACGCCAGGCCGTGCTGAACGCCAACAGCGAACTGCGCGAACGCGAGGCCCTGAAAAGGCTCGACCTCACCGCCTCGATGATCGAGGCCCTCGGTCGCCGCGGAGTCCCGAGCCTGACCGCGCGCGTGGCCGCCGAACTGGGCACCCTCGTCTGGGAGATCGCCTACGACCGGTGGATCGACACCGACAACAGCGAGGGCTTCGGCCCGCTGGCGCGGCAGGCACTCGCCGAAGTGCGCGGCGCGGCCGGAGTCGTGGGCTGAGGTCGCGCGGGCCGCGTGGGCGGCGCATCACCGCCCGGCGAACGTCGCCCGATGCGGCTCCAGCGGCTCTGCTCGGATGCACCTGGACCGAATGCCCGGCGAAGGCGGCTCGAGAAGTCCTCCGCCGGGCCCCCAGGAAGTCGCGGTCACCGCTCCACGGCCCTGGCGCGTTCTGCCAGTTGGGGCCGGGGTCCATCATCGCGGCCCCAACCGGCCCGTGCGACTGTCACAGGCCGACGGGCTGGTCCCACCGCTCACCGAGCCCGATCAGCTTCCGAAGTTCTCGTGCGGCGCGGTCAAGGGCGGACGGCGTCGACGGCGGGTCGCAGGACCTCCGTGCACCACTGGCGGAAGGTGGTCGGCGTGCTGTTCCCGGTGGTGCGGACGACGCCCTCGTCGAGGCCCTCGATCTTGGCCGTCGCCATGTCGGCCATCGCCCGGGCCATGCCGGGGGACGCGCCGAAGGAGAGCATGGCAGCCTCCAGCGACGCGGCCTCGACCTGTGCGTAGCGCACCGGGATGCCGAGCACATCGGTGATGACGGCGGCCATGTCGTTGCCCGACAGGTCCTCCGGGCCGAGCACCGGGACCTCGGCGAACCCGGTCCAGTCGCGGTCGAGCAGCAGGCGGGCGGCGGCGCCACCGATGTCGCGGGTGGCCACCAGGGGCAGCTTGCGGTCGGGCGCGAGGGGCCCGGAGATCAAACCGGCGCCCAGGATCGTGCGGATGTCGCGCAGCGTGTTGTCCATGAAGGTCGGGTTGGCGAGTGCGCGGTAGTTCGTGACCGTGGCGAACAGGTCGTCCATGGCCAGGGAGGCGGTGACGTGACCGGCCCGGTCGGCGACGGCGGTTCCCCGGCCCAGGGCCGAGACCCCGACGACGTGGCGGACGCCGTGCGCGGCGACGGCTTCGACGCCCGGCCGACTGTTCTCGACGTAGGAGGTCATCACGTCAGGGGCGCTGAGGTCGCTGGGCATCAGCCAGAACACCGCGTCGGCGCCGGCGAAGGCCTTGTCCACGGCTGCGGCGTGGCGGTGGGAGCCCTCCACGATCTCGACACGGTCGCGGACGGTGGGAGAGAGTCGCTGCGGGTCGCGGACGATGACCCGGACGGGCTCGCCGGCGTCGAGTAACTGCTCGACGACACGGCGGCCGATCTTGGCGGTGGGTGCGGTGACGACGATCACGGCGTCCTCCGTGTGAGCCGATAATATGTCAACTCAACCGTACCGTTTACTTCTGGAGGAGGCCACCATGCCGGCGCGACGAGGCGAGAAGCTCCGCGAGCACATCCTGTGGACAGCGAAGGACGTGTTCCTCGAGGCCGGCTTCGAGCGCACCTCGATGGACGTCGTCGCCCAGCGGGCCGAGACCTCCAAGCGCTCGCTCTACGCCCACTTCCCCAGCAAGGACGCCCTCTTCTCCGGGGTGGTCTCCCTGGTGCGCGAGCTCTACCTCGACCGCCTGGGCTCTCCGGAGGACTACGTCACCGCGGAGCGGGCCGACCCGGCCGACGCCCTCGTGCGCTACTGCGGGCGGCTGCTGCAACTGCTGCTGTGGTCCTCGTCCCTGCGCACGCTGCGGATGGGGATCGCGGAGGCCGAGAGGGTGCCCGAGATCTCGTCCGGCTACTACGAGGCGGTCTTCGAGGCCCCGATGGCGCGGATCGGCGCGTACGCCTGCCGGGCCTGGAACCTGACGCAGCAGGAGGCGCGGGAGGTGGCCGAAATCCTGGTCGGACGGACGGTCTACCCCGACCTGCTGCAGGGACTGCTCGGCGTGCGGGAGCCGATCGCGGAACGCCCCGACGAGGCCACCCTCGCCGCCGACGTCGACCTCGACCGGATCGCCGCGAGCGTCCGGCGAATCCTCCCGGACGCACCAGCGTCCTGAGGTGCCCTGTGCCCCCGTCGGCCGCCGAGGACCCCAGGGAGTGGCGCACCGCGAGGTGGAGGTGGGAACCGGCCGTTTGGCGGAGACGTCACCGATCCCGCGAGGATCGTGGCGACGAAGGCGTACGCCCCGGGTTCGAGGAGGCGGCGTCCCGGCCGTGGTCTCGGTGGCGGATGACGAGGCCGTCCAGGGTGAGGTCGAGGAGGCGCTCCGCGCGCTGTCGGTGTTCGGGGCCGGCCGAGGTGAGGGCGATGCCCTCCAGGGCGGCGGCGATGTCGTCGGGGCGGACGTCGGTGCGGATCAGGCCGGCGGCCGCACAGGCGTCCATGAGGGCGGTGACGGCGGCCTGGATCCTCTCCCGGCTGTGGCCGTAGGGGTTGCTCCCCGTCGCGGCGATGGTGCGCAGGGCCTCGATCATGCCGTACTTGGCGGCGGCGTAGTCGAGGAAGAGGTGCGCCCAGGCGCGCAGGGCCTGGTCGGGGGCCTTGCGGGCCAGCAGCGCGGGGGCGGCGTCGCAGAGTTGGGCCACCTCGTTGCGGTAGACCGCCTCGATCAGGGCTTCCCGGGTGGGGAAGTTGCGGTAGAGGGTCGCGCTGCCCACGCCCGCGTCCTTGGCGATGTGCTCCAGGTGCGCGTCCAGTCCGTGCGCGGTGAAGGCGCGGGCGGCGGCGGTGAGGATCTTCTCCCGGTTGCGCCGGGCGTCGGCCCGCAGCGGTCGAGGGGTTCCGTCGGTCATCGGTGTGCGTCGTCCCGTTCCGGAGTTGTGCCGACTTGCTAAGTGGAGGCGCCTCCATTTAGCTTTAGATAAGCGGAGGGGCCTCCGCTTTCACTGTAGGCCACCCCAGCCTGCGGACACCTCCGTGAAGGGAAGCCGATCATGACCGGTATCCGGGGCAAGGTCATCGCGATCACGGGCGCCAGCAGCGGCATCGGGGCGGCGACCGCGATCCATCTCGCCGAGCGGGGCGCCCTGCTGGTGCTCGGGGCGCGGCGCGAGGACCGGCTCGGGGCCGTCGTCGACGCCATCACGGCGAACGGGGGCGCCGCCACGGGCGTCCTGGTCGACGTCACGCGCCGCGAGGACCTCCGGCGCCTGGTGGACACGGCCGTGGACCGCTACGGACGGCTCGACGTCCTCGTGTCCAACGCGGGCACGATGGCCGTCTCACCGTTCGACGACCTGCGCCAGGACGACTGGGACGCCATGGTCGCCACCCACGTCACCGGACTGCTGAACGGCATCGGTGCGGCGCTGCCGGTGTTCCGCCGCCAGCGCTCCGGACACTTCGTCAACGTCGGTTCGACCGCCGCCCACGTGGTCAAGAGCCCGCAGGCGGTCTACGCGGCCACCAAGACGGCGGTGAAGGTGCTCACCGAGGGCCTGCGCCAGGAAGCGGGACCCGATCTGCGCGTCACGCTCGTCTCGCCGGGCTTCACCGACACCGAAGGCGTGGGCAAGGGGGCCGGCCCCGAGCTGGCGGCCGCGATGATCGCGCAGCGCGACGAGATCGCCATGCCGCCCGGCGCGGTCGCGTCCGCCATCGCCTACGCCGTCGAACAGCCCGAGGGCGTCGACGTCGGCGAGATCGTGGTGCGCCCCACCGCGCAGTCCTGAGCGCGACCGCTCAGAAGAGGACGACGTCCGCCACCGCCCGCCCTCCCGGGCGGTGGCGGACGGGAGACCGGCGAGACGGTGGGCCCGTCAGGCCAGCGCGGCCTCGACCAGGTCGGCGGCCCTGGCCACGCTGGCGCCCGCCCGGACCTCCGCGCTGAGCTCCGCCAGCCGGTCCGCCACCTTCGGGTCCTCGGTCAGCTCCAGTACGGCCGAGCGAAGCGCGTCGGCGGTGGCCAGGTCGGTGTCCAGGCGTCGGGCGACGCCGAGTTCGACCAGCCGGTCCGCGTTCTCGAACTGGTCGGCGGCCTGCGGCACCGCGACCATCGGCAGCCCGCAGTACAGGCCCTCGCTGCACCCGCCCATCCCGGCGTGGGTGATGAACGCGTCGGCCTGCTGGAGCACCGCGAACTGGGGCACCCACGGGTGCACTTCGACGTTGGCCGGGATCGGGCCCAGCTCGGCCGGGTCGGTCGACCTGCCGATCTGGAGCACGACGTGCCAGCCGGGCAGGTCGCCGAAGGCCTCCAGGCATGCCCGGTAGAAGGCGGGCTGGTGGGTGAAGGTGGAGCCGAGCGAGACCAGCAGCACCTTCTGCGCGTCCTGCGGCCGGGTCCAACTCCCGTCGCGCCCGCGGTTGTCGAGGCAGGGCCCGGCGAAGGAGAAGACCTCGGGGTCGATCTCCGCCAGCCCGGTCTGGAGGGCCTGCGGAATGAGTGCTATCCCGCGGTCCGGCCTCAGCATGTAGGTGAAGATGTCGCGGGGCGGCACCCCGTTGTCGGCCAGCCACTGCGTGAACCGCTCAGGGACGTTCTCCGCCTCCAGCGCCTTCATGACCGTCCGGAAGGGCTCCACCTCGGGGTCGGCGGTGGCGACCCGGGACGGCGAGATCAGCATGGACGGCACGCCCCAGCTGTCGGCCAGGACCCGCCCCGCGTACGCCATGAAGTCGTAGAGGACGAGGTCCGGGCGGTCGTCCTCGAACACCTCCCGCATCAGCGGCAGCATCGCCTGCGCCTCGTCGAAGATCATGCTGTGCACGTTGGTCCCGGGCTCGACGGCCCCCTTGAGGACCGACAGGCCCGTCTCATGGGGCACGAACCGGGCGCCGGTGGCCTCGATCTGCTCGGCGAACGACGGGTCGTTCACGTAACTGACCCGGTGGCCGCGGGAGACCAGCTCCCGGATCACCTCCAGGCTGGGGTTCACGTGGCCGTGCGCCGGGATGTTCACCATGGCGATGTGTGCTGGGCCGGGCATCGTCGTTACCTCTCCTCGTACGTCGTCAGGGGTTGTGCGTCCCGTCTGACGTTACGTCAACTTACCTCCGGCGCGGGCATGCAGGGTGTCGATACGGGCACGTGCACGGCGGCCCGGCAGACGGGAGCGCCAACTCCCCCTGCCGGGGCGCCGTTTCGGTGTGGGAAGGAGGGTCAGGAACGCCAGGCCGGGGCGGTCGCGATCGCCTTCAACTGGTCCACGTCGAGGGCCGGATCGCCGGGCCTGGCCGTGTACTGGTTCTCGCCGTTCCACTCCGAGAGCCACAGCTGGCTGCCGTCCGGGTAGTGCACGGCGGCCGTCCAGTGCAGGACCGGATTCGTCGCGGACTTCCCGTTGCCGAAGCGGTTGGTGACGACGAGCGTCCCGTCCGCCCCCTTCTGCCGGACCTCCAGCGGGGTCGGGGGGTTCCGGTCCATGGTCGCGAGTTCGTCCCGGCCCCGCTCGGACGCCGGGTCCGCGCCGACCTGCAGCATGCTGGTGCGGCCCTGGTAGGTGACGGTGAGCGCGGCGTGCCCGGGGTCCTGCTTCTCCACCTCGGCCCCGGCGGGCAGCAGCGGGACGAGCTTCGCGAGCAGCTCGGCATTGGACGGGCCGCCGGCCGCGGGCGCGGGGGGCGGGGAGTCGCCGGGCCTCGGCGCGTCCTTGACCGGGGCGAGCGCGGCGAAGACCCGGTCCCAGGCGGGGTCGGTCACCAGCTCCGTCAGTCGGGTGGAGTCGGCCACCGGCGGCTCCGGCCGGTTGGCCGTGGCCGGTTGCCCGTTGTACTCGGTGAACGAGACCCGGCGGCCGTCCGGGGCCGCCCAGGTGACCCGCCACTCGCGGCCGTCCTTGGCGTTCTGGTTGCGCAGCTTGTCGATCACCAGCACGGAGCCGTCCGGCCGGACCGTCCGGTCGCAGGCGTCCTGCGGCGTCTGGAACCCGTCCGTGCAGACCGCGCCCGCGTCGGGCCGCAGGTTGGTCCGCTCCACCGAGAACTCGACGATGCTCGCCCCGGCCCCGTCGTCGAACAGCAGGGTGGCGCCGGTCGTGTGCCCGCTGAGCTTCTCCGGGCCGTCGGTGTTGAGCTCCTGCACCGTGCCCTTCGGCAGCAGGCCGGTGATCAGGGTGACGAAGTCCCGCGTCGACATCTCTGGTCGGTCCGGATCCGGCTGGGCGGCAGGCCCGGTGGGCCCGAGCGGGCGCCCGCCGAGCGCGGTGAAGCCGCCGGCCCCGGCCAGCACCAGTACGGCGAGCGCGCTCGCAACGACGGCGCGTCGCCGGCGGCGTCGCCGGCGGCCGCGCTGCTCGGCCTGGGCGGCGAGGGTGTGCCGGACCGGTTCGGGGGCCAGCTCGGCGGCGCCGCGCAGGGCGCGGGCGAAGCCGTCGGTGAACGCGTCGGCGAACTCGTCGTCAGTGGGCATGGCGCAGCACCGCCTTCTCGGAGGAGGGGTTGGGCCCGCTGGTGGCGTCTTCCCCGGTCGTTCCCGGGGAGCCGCCGAAGGCCGTTTCGATGTCGTCGCCCAGCACCGCGCGCAGCCGGGCGAGGGCCCGGCGGCAGCGGGTGCGGACGGCGGTGCCGCTCAGCCGCAGGGCGGCGGCCGTCTCCTCGACGCTGCGGTCCTCCCAGAAGCGGAGCACCAGCACGGCGCGGTCCGGCGCCGGGAGTTCGGCGAGGGCGCGCAGCAGCGTCAGCCGCAGGGCCGGGTCCGGGTCGTGCACGCCGACCTCGGGGAACTCGTCGGTGACGCGCTCGGAGGCACTGCGCTTGCGCCGGTACGACAGGAAGGTGTTGACCAGCACGGTCTGTGCGTAGCCGCTGGGGTTGTCCAGCCGGGAAATCTTCCGCCACTTGAGATAGACCCGGCCGAGTGCCTCCTGCACGAGGTCCTCGGCGAGGTGGGAGTCACCGCCGGTGAGCAGGAAGGCGGTGCGCAGCAGGTGCCGGGCCCGGGAGGCGACGAAGTCCGGGAACTCCGGCCAGGGCGGTTCGGCCGATTCTTGATCCATACCTAGGTAACGCGGTGGGGTCGGGGTGGTGTGACAGTCCGGGCGCCGATCATTGTGCGGAACGGCTCGCCCGGGCCACCCCGCGGGCTGCCGCCGTACCCAGGGCGAGCCAGGCGGTGGCGAGCAGCCAGCCGCCGAGGACGTCCAGCGGCCAGTGCACCCCGAGGTAGATGCGGCTGAGGCCGACCGCGGCCGCGAAGACGACGGCGATCACGGTGGCGGCCCGGGCCGCTGCCGGACGGGCCCGGGCGACGGACAGGGCGAGCAGGCCGGCGCAGACCGCCGAGGTGAAGGAGTGCCCGGAGGGGAAGGAGAAGCCGGAAGCGTCGGTCGCCCAGTCCAGGCGCGGCGGGCGGGGGCGGGCGAAGAGCTGCATCAGCCCTGCACGCAGGAGTTGACCCAGGAGCAGCCACAGCACCGGGGCGAGGAGCAGCACCACCGCCCGGCGTGGCGGGCGGGGTTCGGCCAGGGCCAGGAGCGCGACGGCGCCCGCGGCCAGGGCCAGCAGGTAGGGCACCGTGCCGGAGCCGAGCGAGGTGATCACCACGGCCACCGTCCGGGCGGCGGACGGCCGGTGGGCGGCGGACCAGTCGTCGGCGTCCCGCTCGAAGCCGAACGGTGCCCAGCTCTGCTCGGCCAGTAGCGCGGCCAGGGCCGCGAACAGGACGAGTGCGAGGCCGGCCGCCAACTGCCACCGGTGCGGGCGGTCGGACGCGGGGGCCTTGGGTGGGTGGCTCACTACGGCGTGTGCCCTTCCTCGGAAGGTGCGGTCGGATTGCCGCTCCCATACTGGGGGGTCACGGCGTTCGGCCCGTACCCAACCGCACCGCCGTCCGCGGTCGGGCGGTCAGTTGCCGCCCGTCGGGCGGAACATGCCGATCGAATCGTGGTGGGCGGTGTCCCTGAAGCCGAACCGCTCGTAGAGGACGCGCGCGGGCCCGTCCGCGATCAGCGAGACGTAGGCGGTCGCGGGTGCCCGGCGGTCGAGTTCCTCGGTGAGTGCGGCCATGATGCGCTTGCCGAGGCCCTTGCCCTGGTGCGCCGGGTGCACGCAGATGTCGACGATCTGGAACGCGGTGCCGCCGTCGCCGATGATCCGCCCCATGCCGATCGGCTCGCCCTCGTGGTGCAGTACCACTCCGTGCCAGGTGTTGGGGAGGCCGAGGGCGACCGCCTCGGGCGTCCGGTCGGAGAGGCCGGCATCGGTGCGCAGGCGGCGGAAGACGTCGACGGCGGGGACGCCCGGGCGCAGTTCGTAAGGGTCAGTGACGCTTTGCATACATTACATGCTACAGGTGGCGGACTCCGGGCCGGCGGCGGGGCTCGTCGAACATGCCCTCGACGACTTCTCCCCACCGAACGGCGAGCACCTGCCGCTGGAGCAGGCGGCCGAACGGACCCGGGCCTTCGTCAGTTCTGCGCCGGACGGCGGCATGCACTGACCCGCGCTCCCGGGACCTCCGAGGAGAGTCCGAATCGACCAGTCGTACCATTGCCGACCTGTGGGTTTGCCGAGGCGAGGCGAGGAGAGGGCGGGCGGGGTGGTCAGGAGCGAGTGGGCGGCCGGGCTCGGGCGGCTGGTGGGGGCGGCGGCCGAACTGGGGGAGGCCGGGCGGCAGGCCGTGCTGCGGGGCGGGCGGTCGGCCGCAGGTGGGCGGTGGGCGCTCGCGGCGCTCGGCTCCGTCGCGCCGCCGCAGGTGCCCGTCAGTGAGCCGTGGAAGCTGTCGCTGGGCATGCTGATCGGCCGTCACCCCAGGACGCCGGGGGTGGTGCACAAGCTGCTGGGGCTGCTCGACGGCTACGGGGCGGTGCACCTGGGGCCGTCGAAGGTCGGTTTCGACGGTGAGGAGGTGGAGTGGGACAAGGTCGTCGAGGTCCGTACCCGCAACGCCTTCGAGGTGCTGACCACCAGCGCCCTGGAGCAGGACGTGGACCGGATCCGCGAGTTCCTCCCGCCGCTGCCCGGCCGCAAGTGGGCCGTCACCAGGGCCGGTGAGGCGCTGGCCACCGTGGTCCTCGCGGCGCTCGAACGCGGCTCGGTCGACCAGCGGCTGGACGAGCTGACCGTACCGGCCCAGATCGTCCACCGCGGTCTGCTCGGTCGGCCGCGCACCCTGGACGCGGGCTGCTTCGCCGCGGCCACGCTGGTGATCGTGGGCCAGGCCCGGGAGAGCCTGATCGCGACGGCCCGGCAGCGCGGCATCCCGGTCCGGCCGGCCGCGGCCGCGGCGGAGGACGACCGGGCGGAGCACGTCGCGGTGCTGCGCGAGCGCACCGACGCCGTCGCCCGGCTGCTGAGCCGGATCGAGCGGAGCGACCCGGACGCGGCAGAGACGGCGGACGAGGCGGAGGAGGCGGAGACGGCGGACGAGGCGGGGACGTCGGCCGCACCGCCGCAGCTCTCGCTCGCCAAGGCGCCGCTCGACCGCGGTCCGGTCGACCACGAGGTCCGAAGGGCCTGAAGGGGCAGAAGTGGCTGCAGGATTGGCGACGGTGTTCCGCGGCGAGGAACTGCCCGCGGAGGAACGCTTCGACTGCTGGCGGGAGTTGCTGGAGCGGACGCGGGCCTGCGACGCGACCAGCGCGCACGCCGGTGACTTCCGGGCGGAGCTGAGGCGATCCGAGCTGGGGGAGGTGGTGCTCCTCGGGACGTCCTTCCCCTCGGTGCGGTTCCGGCGCACCGAGCGCATGGTGCGGCGATCGGACGAGGGCGTCCTCCACCTGTCGTTCCTCCAGGAGGGCACCATGACGCTGACCCGCGGCGCCGGTCGGACGGAGACGCTTCGACCGGGCGACCTGCACCTGGTGGACAGCTCGACCCCGTACGACCTGCGGACCTTTGGCGGCCCCACCGCCGGTCGGGCGGAGCCCCGGGTCTCCGGGGTGGGCATCGACTTCCCCGCCGCCCTGCTGCCGCTGCCCCCGCACCGGCTGCGCGGCCTGCTCGGCCGCGCGTTCTCCGCGCGGGCGGGCTCGGCGGCGCTGCTGTCGGAGTTCCTGCTCGGGCTGGACCGGCAGGCCGCCGCCCTGGGGCCGGCCGAGGCGGCCCGGTTGGGGACGGTCGTGCTGGACCTGGTCGCCGCCTGGCTGGCCCGGGAGCTGGACGCCGAGGGGGCGGTGCCGGACGACACCCGGCAGCGGGCCCTGGTGGAGGGCGTACGGGCCTTCGTCCGGCGCAACCTGCACGACCCCGAGCTGTCGCCCGCCACGATCGCGGCCGCGCACCACGTCTCCGTCAGTCATCTGCACCGGGTGTTCACCCGGCAGTCGGCGGGGGAGACGGTCGCCGCCTGGATCCGCGGCCAGCGGCTGGAACGCGCGCGCCGCGACCTCGCCGACCCGGCGCAGCGCGCCACCCCGATCCACGCGGTCGCCGCCCGCTGGGGCATCCCGCGGGCCGACGACTTCAGCCGCTCCTTCCGGGCCGCGTACGGGCTCCCGCCCCGTGAGTACCGGCACCGGGAACTGGCCGCAATCGCCGGGCAGGCCGGCAAGTAGCCGCCGGGGGCCCGGTCCCGGCCCGGTGCCGGACCGGTCGTAGCCCGAGCAGCGCAAGAGCGTCGGCTCAACTTCCAGGGGAAAACGAGGTTTGGCGTTCCTCGGTGACCGCCGTCCTGCTCGCCGCGGTCACCGCGACCGCCGACTTGCTGAACGCGCCCGCGCACCGGCCGTCCGGCGCGCGGGGTTCACCGGTTGGAGCGGGTCAGGCCGGGCGGGTGGCGGCCAGCAGGGACCGCAGCAGCGGCAGCAGTTCCTCGGGGTCGGCCGCCGCCAGGTCCTCGAACGCCCCGCTGGAGCGGGCCAGGACGATCCCGGTGAAGGCGGCCACCGCCAGCTCGGCCCGTAGCCCGGGCCGGTCCACCTGCTCGGCCACGAAGCGGTCGTGCAGCGGTCGCACCATCCGCTCGTGAAGGTAGGCGCGGCCGGCCTGCTGCACCTCGGTGTTGTCCTCGGGCAGCACCGCGGCCTGGAAGGACGGGCCGGGGCCGCGCCGGGCGAGCCGTACCAGCAGGCTGCGAAGCCGCTCCTCCTCCAGCAGGTCGGCCGGCACCTCGTCGCCCAGCTCGACCTGGAGGGTGGCCAGGTAGAGCTGGGTCTTGCCGCCGAAGTAGCGGGCGATCAACGATGCGTCCACGCCGGCGCGTTCGCCGATCTCGCGGGTGGTGGTGCGGGCGAAGCCGCGCTCGGCGAAGAGTTCCACCGCCGCCCGGATCAGCAGTTCCCGGCTGCGGGCGGCGTCCCGGCGCCGGGGCGCCGCGGGATCCGCGCAGTCGTCGGTTCCGGCGGGGGACCCGTCGGCCCCGGCGGTCGCGGCGGTCACCGGTCCGTCCCCGCCCGCACCACGGGGACCTCGCTCTCGCCGGCCACGCCGTCGGCGATGCTCTCTTCCACCATCAGCTCCTCGTCGACCCGCGCACCCTCCCGGGCGGCGGCCGCGGCACTGAACCGCGGCAGGACGATCGTAATCAGGCCGACCGCCACCCACACCGCGCAGGAGATCAGCGCCGCGTCCCGGTAGCCGCTGTCGGTGGGCAGCAGCCGCCCCGGGGCGGTGTGCGCCTGGAGGACGGCACCGCACAGCGCGCTGCCGGTGGAGTAGCCGATGGTGCGCAGCAGTTGGTTGAAGCTGACGGCGCTGCCGACCTCGTTCGCGGGCACCGCGGCGACGATCAGTCCGGGCATCACGGCGAAGGTGCAGCCGACGCCGAGTCCGGCGATGCCCATCACCACCAGGTGCCCCCACAGGTGGTCACGGGAGAGGAGGAAGAACAGCACCGAGCCGAGCGAGACGGCGCAGCCGATCGGCAGGACCAGGGCGGAGGAGGTGCGCCGGGTGAGGACCGGGACGAGCTTGCTGGACAGCAGGCTGGCTCCCGAGAAGGGCAGCAGTACCAGCCCGGCGACCACGACGGAGGCGCCCAGGCCGTAGCCGGTGCTGGTCGGGGTCTGGACGTAGCGGATGACCAGTGAGATCAGCAGGTACATCCCGACGCCCGCGACCAGGCCGGCCACGTCGGCGGTCAGCACCACGGGGTTCCTGAGGCTGCGCAGGTCGATCAGCGGGTGGGCGGTGCGCAGTTCGTGCCGCACCCAGCCGGCGAGCAGCAGCAGCGAGACGGCCGCCACGGCCCACAGCCGCCCGCTGCCCCAGCCCCAGCTCTCGCCCTCGCTGAGCGCCAGCAGCAGTCCGATCAGGGCGAGGCTCAGCAGCGCGGTGCCGGGAACGTCCAGCGGCCGCCGCTCGCGGTCCTCGGCCTCGGGCAGTACGAGCGCGGCCAGTAGCAGCGCCAGGCCGCTGATCACGGCGCCGAACCAGAAGCCCGCGTGGAGGCCGAAGGACTGGGAGATCAGCCCGGTGATCGGGTAGCCGAGGCCGACGCCGGCCACGGTGGTGATGGAGAGCAGCGCGACCGCCGAGCGGGAGGCCGCGGCCGGAAGCGCCTCCCGCGCGGTGGCGATGGCCAGCGGGGTCAGGCCCACCCCGACGCCCTGGAGCGCCCGGCCGGCGATCAGCCACCAGAAGCCGAGCGGCAGTGCGGCCAGCACACTGCCGAGCACCACCAGGGCGGCGGCGGCCAGGGTGACCCTACGGCGGTCGGGCCCGTCGCCGAGGCGGCCCAGCACCGGGGTGGCGACCGCACCGACCAGCATCGTGATGGTCAGCGACCACTGGGCCTCGGCGAGCGAGACGTGGTCGACGGTGGCGATGGTCGGGATCATCGGTGCGCCGAGGCTGCTGATCACCGCCACCACGGCGCTGAGGAAGACCAGTACGGGCACCAGCGCCCGCTCACGCCGCGTCGACAGGCCCGTTGGGGTCTCCATGGACGCGCCCCCCTTTGTGGTCACAGTTCGAGAGTCCGAACCGGGGAGGGAACGCCCAGCCCGGCCACCCCGGGGCGCAGTGGCCGAGGGATGTCATCAAGCGATGTCATCGAGTGATGTCTTCAGATGATGACATGCCGGTCGACCCGGCGGGAGCCGGGTCGACCGTGGCGTTCTTCACGTCGGAGGGGCCGCGGGCGTCAGCGGCGCCCGAACAGTCGTCCGAGCCAGCTCCCGGACGCCTGCTCCTTCGGCGGGCAGGAGCACCGCTGGGACCGGGGGATCCCGGCCAGCACCTGTTCGACGTGCATCCCGCACCCGGAGTAGGTCGGCTTCCCGCAGGTACGGCAGGCGATTCGGCGGCACATGCCGCGCTCCCTTCTCAAGGCCCCCCGGTGAATGGGTTGACCCGCCAAATATACCCCTACCCGTATTCGAACTGCGGCGATCTAGCCCCGACGCGGCCCGCGATCCGACCGCGGGCCGCCGCTCCCCGCCGCTCCGACAGCGGCCGACACCACCGCCACTAGCCCCGGACCGGGTCGAACTGGTCGAATCGTCCCGTGGACACAACGCACGAAGAGGACCGGGGCACCCCGGTCGGCCGCCGGGTGGTGCTCGGGCTGCTCGGACTCGGGGCGGCCGGCGTGGCCGCCGGACCGTTCCTGCAACGGCTGGAATCCGGGCTGGCGGAACGGGACCCGAGCGGCCTGACCGGGCTGCTGCCCGGCAACAACGGCTTCCGGTACTACTCGGTGGTGACCTCCGTCCCCGAGCGGGACGCGACGAACTACACCCTCACCGTGGACGGCCTGGTGGAGCGCCCCGCCACCCACCGGCTGGCCGACCTCCAGGCCATGCCGCAGCGCCGGCTGGTCAAGGACGTCCAGTGCGTCACCGGCTGGCGAGTGCCGGACACCCCCTTCGAGGGAGTGCCGCTGGCCCATCTGCTCGACACCGCCGGGGTGCAGCCGGGCGCCAAGGCCGTGCGCTTCAGCTGCTTCGACGGCGCGTACACCGAGAGCCTCACCCTCGACCAGGCCCGGCGGGACGACGTGCTGGTCGCGCTGAGCCTCCAGGACAAACCGATCACCCACGACCACGGCGGGCCGGTGCGGCTCTACGTCGCGCCGATGTACTTCTACAAGTCCGCGAAGTGGCTCTCGGGCATCACCGTGACGGACGAGGTTCAGCCCGGTTACTGGGAGGGCAACGGTTACGACGTCGACGCCTGGGTCGGCCGGTCGAACGGGCGGGTCGATGCGCCGACGAGCTGAGCTGGTCCTGCGCTTCACCCGCGCCGAGCGCTGGGTGCACCGCGCCACCGCGCACGTGATGGGCGTCTGCCTGGCCACGGCCGGCTGCCTCTACCTCGCGCCGCTCGCCGAACTGGTCGGCAACCGCCCGCTGGTGGTCACCCTGCACGTGTGGTGCGGCCTGGCCCTGCCCGTGCCGCTGCTGCTCGGCCTCGGCTCCCGGGCGGTGCGCACGGACGCCGCCCGGCTGAGCCGGTTCACCCCGGCGGACTGGCAGTGGCTGCGGGCCGTCCGCACCCGGGCGTGCCAGACACGCCCCATGGCCGCGCACCGGCCGGCGGGCAAGTTCAACGCCGGACAGAAGCTGTACGCGCAGTGGACGCTCGGCTCGATGCTGGTGATCCTCGGCACCGGGCTGCTGATGTGGCTCACCCACCTCGCCCCGCCCTCCTGGCGCACCGGCGCGACCTTCGTGCACGACTGGCTGGCCGCCGCCATCGCCGTCGTGGTCGCCGGGCACGTCCGGATGGCCTGGCGGGACCGGGAGTCGCGGCTCGGGATGCGGACCGGCCTGGTCGAACGGAGTTGGGCCGAGCGGGAGCACTCGTACTGGCAGCCGGTGCGGGACGACCCGGCGGACGCGGCGCCGACCGGGGACCTGACCGGGTAGCGGCCCTCAAGGGCGGGGCAGCAGCGGCTCCCACACGTCCCGCTCAGCCGTGGCCGACCAGGCCACGTCGCCGTGGCCGTAGCCCGGCACCACCCGGTAGTCGACCCGGGCGCCGCCCCGGCGGACGAGGCGGGCGCCGAGGTCGTGGTCGCCGCGACCGAACTCGGCGTTCACCCAGACCACGTCCGCCCGGATCGCCGCCCAGTCGATCCGGTGGACGTCCGTGCGGCCGGCCCAGACCGCCGCCAGGTCGCGCAGCAGCGCGGTCGGCTGGAGGCCGCTGCCGAGGCGGGCGACCGCCTCCTGCCAGACCGCGAGCGGGGTGTGGGTGAGGGCGAAGCGGTCCTCCTCGGGGGTGGCGCCGAAGGCGTAGCTGCCGCCGCTGTGCCCCCGGTGGTGGATCCAGTTCGCGGGGCCGGGCAGCTCCCGGGTGTGGGTCAGGGCGTAGTGCAGCAGCCCGAGGTTGCTGAACTGCCCCGCCCCGGGCGCCGATTGCGGTCGCGGCAGTCCGCTCGGGGCGTCGGGGGCGGCGGCCGCGCGGGCGAACAGGCCCTTCAGGCCGGGGTCGACGGTCAGGACGCCCGCCGCCAGCTGCCGCTGGAACAGGTCGGTCAGTGCCCCGGCCCGCGCGACCAGCTCCGGTTCCGTCCCCGGGTCGTACGGGCCGGTGGTGTCGAGGACGAGCACCCGCCGCAGGGCGCGGTCGCTGTTCCGGGCGGCGGCGGTGGCGAGGGCGAGCGCGGCCCCGGCCGAGTGGCCGAGCAGCTCGTACGGCAGGCCGGTGACGGCTCGGACGGCGGCGACGACCCGTTCGAGGTCCGCCGGTGCCCGTCCAGGCCCCAGCCGGCGCACTGCGGGCCGATCCGGTCGGCCGCCAGCGCGTCCTCGCGCGGGGTGGTGCCGATGACCAGGTACCCGTGGTCGGCGAGGAAGCGGGCGAGGCTCCTGCCCTGCGCGGTCCCGTAGTTGGCGGCGACGTTGAGGCCGCCGCCCGGCAGCAGGTGGACCACCCGGTGGGCCGTCCCGCCGTCGCCGAGGACGTCGACGGCGAACCGCCCCGCCGACCCGTCCGGCACGACCAGGCGGTGGTGACCGGGCCCGAGGGGCAGGGCCGCCGTCTCACCGCAGCCCAGTGCCGCCCCCAACCGTCCGACGAGGTCCCCGTCCACCGTTGCCCCTCCCGCGCCGCGCACTCCCAACGGCGAACAGTCTGACGCACGGCCGTCGTCGCCCGCCCGGGCCGGTGCCTCTGAACGGGGCAGAACCGCTCGCCCCCACCCCCGTGAGGGGCGAGCGGAAATCCTGCGGGGTGACCCAACCCGGCTCAGAGGCCGATGAGTTCGGCGAAGGTGCCGCCGAGGACGCGGTCGCGCAGTTCGCCGGGCGAGGTGACGCGCTCGACGAGGGCGCGGGTCAGGACCGGGTCCCCGTACGGGGCGTCCGAGCCGAAGACCGTCCGGTCGGGCACCTCCCGGAGGGCCAGCCGGAGTGCGAACACGACGTTGGTGGTGGACAGTTCCAGGTAGAGGTTCGGGGTCTCCCGGGCCAGCTCGATGGCCGTCAGCCAGTTGAGGCCGCCGAGCTGGCTGATCACCACCGGCACGCTCGGGTGGCGGCGGGCGAGGCCGGCCAGCGTCGCCAGGTCGCCGGCGGTGGTCGGCGCGAACCCGTGCACCACGACCGGCAGTCCGCCGTGGTCGGCCGATGCGCGCAGGACCGGCTCGATCAGGCCCGCGCCGTCCGGCGGTGGGGTCAGCTCGCCGATGCCCCGGAAGCCCCGGGCGACCACGTCCCGCTCCACCTCCGCGGCGATCCGTTCGGCCGGTACGTCCAGCCGCACCTTGCCGAAGCCGATGAACCGGTCCGGGTGCGCCGCGCAGGCCGCCGCCAGCTCCCGCACCGCCGCCTCGTGCGCCTCGGCACCGGCGGACCGCCCGCTGACCGTCGCGTGCAGCACGTCCATCTCCCGCTTGAACGAGGCCAGATCGACGGCCCGCTCCGGATGCGGCCGGGTACCGAAGAGCACCGCGCGGTCGACCCCCGCCTCGTCGAGCAGCGCGAGGTGGCTGTCCAGCGGGTCGTGAACGTGGCTGTGCGCGTCGATGATCAACGGTTTCTCCTGGTCAAGTGCCGTCCCTCGGGGGCGACCTCCCGTCGCCGTGGCCTAGTCTTCAACCCTGACACCGTGACAAGGTCAAGCCGAACGAGGAGCGAACGACCATGCGGATCGGGCAGCTGTCCCAGCGCACCGGCACCAGCGAGCGCCTGATCCGGTACTACGAGTCGGCCGGGCTGCTCAGCTCGGCCCGACTGCCCAACGGCTACCGCGACTACGAGCCCTCGGCCGAGCAGACCGTCCGCCAGATCCGCGCCCTGCTCGCCGCGGGCCTGCCCACCCGGCTGATCGGCCAGGTCCTGCCCTGCGGCCAGCCGGACGGCCCGCTGCTCGCCTGCCCGGGCGTGCTCACCAAACTGCGCACCCAGCTCGCCGAACTCGACCGGCGCGCCGAGGAGTTGGACCAGGCCCGGGACACCCTGCGGCGGGCCATCGCGGCCACCGAGCAAGCGGGCCCGCCCGCGCTCCAGGGCAGCGGACGGAGTGCCGGTCGGCCATCCTCGACCGCCAGGTAGCGTTGAGTAGAGATGGCATGTACGCTGCGTGTCGCTGGTTGAGAAATCAGCGGGCCTGGCCGCCACTCCGTGGGGGGAGTCACGCCCAGGCCCGGTTGCCGGCAGGGGCCCGATCGCACTCGTGGGGGAGTCGCGGTCGGGCCCGTCGCCGGTTGCCCCTTGTATGCCCACCCGCTCGCCCCGCCAGACCTGACGATCGTCCAGCCGGAACGCGGTTCCAGGCGCGTTCGTCCAGAAGAGCAGGCATGGGCGGGTGGTTCGGGCCTTCGACGCCACCCTCCGCCGAGGCCGAGCCCGAGGCCGGCCGTTTCGCCGAGGGCGCTCCGGGCAGGCGCGAACGGGAGCGGGGACACGGACGGAAGAGAGGGACGGGACGATGCCACAGGTCGCGGATTTCGTGCTGCAGCGCCCACTGACGGCCGCCGTCCCAGGAGTCCTGCGATGACCGATCCCGTCCAGGTGGACCACCTCGCCGTGCACGCCTTCACCGTCCCCACCGACGGACCGGACGGCACCGAACAGGACGGCACCCTGGAGTGGGACTCGACCACCATGGTCCTGGTCGAGGCCCGTGGCGGAGGCCGCACCGGCATCGGCTACACCTACGCCGACGTCTCCACCGCGGTCTTCGCCGAGTCCAAGCTGGTGCCCCTCGCCGTCGGTGCCGACGCGCTCGCCCCGCCCGCCGTCTGGCAGCGGATGCGGCGTGCCACCCGCAACGCCGGGCAACCGGGCGCCGGTGCGATGGCCGTCTCGGCCGTCGACCACGCGCTGTGGGACCTCAAGGCGCGCCTGCTGGAGCTCCCGGTCGTGGACCTGCTGCCCTCCTTCCACGACCGGGTGCCCGTCTACGGCAGCGGTGGCTTCACCAACTACCCCCTGGACCGGCTCGCGGACCAGCTGTCCGGATGGGCCGCCCAGGGCATCCCCCGGGTCAAACTCAAGACCTCCCGCCACCCCGACCAGGACCCCGAACGACTGCGCGCCGTCCGCCGGGCCGTCGGGGACGACACCGAGCTGTTCGCCGACGCCAACGGCGCCCTGAACCGCACCGAGGCCGTGCACTGGGCGCGGCGCTTCGCCGAGGAGTGGGACGTCCGCTGGTTCGAGGAGCCCGTCAGCTCCCTGAACCCGCGCGGCCTGCGGACCGTGCGGGAACACACGGCCGGCCGCCCCGAGATCACCGCCGGCGAGTACGGCTACCTCCTCACCGACTTCGCCACCCTCCTGGAAGCCGACGCCGTCGACTGCCTCCAGGCCGACATCACCCGCTGCGGCGGCATCACCGGCCTGCTCCAGGTCGCCGGACTCGCCGCCGCCCACGACATCGACCTGTCCGGGCACTGCGCGCCCGCGCTCTCCGCCCACGGCTTCTGCGCGGTCGACCGGCTGCGCCACCTGGAGTACTTCCACGACCACGTCCGGCTGGAGGGCATGCTGCTCGACGGCACGCTCCGGCCGGAGGGCGGCGCGCTGCGCCCCGACCGGGACCGCCCGGGCTTCGGGCTGGACGTCAGGTGGGCGGACGCGGAGCGCTACCGCGTGCACGGTCCCTGAACGAGCGCGTCCCAAGGCAACCCGCCCGGCGCCCGAGGCGCGGCCGGGATCGACGGCGTGCGCACGGCCGGTCCACCGACGGGGATCAGGGCGGCCGGTCCGAAATGGGGCCATGCGGGTGGACTCGGTGCCGGTCCGCCGCCGCAGCGCCGGGGGCGGACCCGGACGGGTTCCTAGCGTGGGCGGGCATGGTTTCCACTGTCGGCCGTACGAGTCCCCGGAGCGCAGGTGCACGAGCTGTCGATCGCGCTGTCCGTGGTGGAGGCGGTGGAGGAGTTCGCGGCCGGGTACCCCGGCGAGCGGGTCGAGGAGGTCCGGCTGCGGGTCGGTGCGCTGGCCGGAGTGGAGGCCGAGGCACTGGACTTCTCGTTCGCGGTGGTCTGCGAGGGGACGGCCCTCGCGGGTGCCCGCCTGGCGATCGAGCACGTGCCCGCGGTGGTGCGGTGCCGGCCGTGCGAGCGGGAGTTCGCCGTCCGGCCGCCGCTCGACCTGCGGTGCCCGGCGTGCGGCGGCGGGTCCGTGGAGTGCGCGTCCGGACGGGAACTGGAGATCGCCGCCGTCGTCCTGGGGACGGCGGAGGGCGCCGACGAGCGGGAGGTGGCCGGCGATGTGCCGAGTCCATGAGGTGCAGCACGCGGTCCTCGCGAAGAACGACGCCCTGGCGGCGGCGCTGCGCGCGGACCTCCGGGAACGGGACGTCGTCCTGGTGAACCTGCTGTCCAGTCCGGGCAGCGGCAAGACCGCCCTGCTGGAACGGCTCCTGACGCGGGCCGTCGAGGACGGCGTACCGGTCGCCGCGATCACCGCCGACCTCGCCACCGAGAACGACGCCCGCCGCCTGGCCCGCTCCGGCGCCCCGGTCAAGCAGGTCCTCACCGGCGGCCTGTGCCACCTGGAGGCGGCCCAGTTGCGCGGCCACCTGGACGGCTGGCTGCCGGACGGCACCCGGCTGCTGTTCGTGGAGAACATCGGCAACCTGGTGTGCCCGTCCTCGTACGACCTCGGGGAGGAGCTGCGGGTCGTCCTGATGTCGGTGACCGAGGGCGAGGACAAGCCCGTCAAGTACCCGAACGCCTTCGGTTCGGCGAACCTGGTCGTGCTCACCAAGTCCGACCTGGCGCAGGCCGCGGGCTTCGACGAGCCGGCCTTCCGCGGGCACGTCGACCGGGTGAATCCCGGCGTGCCCCTGCTGGAGACCTCGGCGCGCACGGAGCAGGGCATCGGTCGGCTGTGGGAGACGGTGAACGGGGGAGCGGCCGTCCACCAGCCTGTTCTGGCCCGCGCCGCGGCAGACGGGCAGCACCACCATGCCGCCGCACACCACTGACGCCACCGGCCGCCCCGTCGGCACGGACCCGGCGGCCCCGCCCCAGGGCCCGGTCCGCCGCGTGCTCACCGTCACCGGCGTGGTCCAGGGCGTCGGCTTCCGGCCGTTCGTGCACGCGCTGGCGAGCCGGCTGGGCCTGGCGGGAGAGGTGGCCAACACCTCGGCCGGAGTGGTGATCGACGTCGAGGGGCCGGACCGCACGGTGGCGGAGTTCGTCCGCCTGCTGCGCTCCGAGGCCCCGCCGCTCGCCGAGATCGCCACCGTCCGGTGCGCGAGCGCCCCGCCGGCCGGCACCCGCGGGTTCACCATCCGCCCGTCCCAGCCCGGTGCGGGCCGCACCATGGTCCCGCCCGACGCCGCGACCTGCGCCGCCTGCCTGGCCGAACTCGCCGACCCCACCGACCGCCGCCACCGGCACCCGTTCATCAGCTGCACCCACTGCGGCCCGCGGTTCACCGTCACCACGGCCCTGCCGTACGACCGGCCCGCCACCACGATGGCGGGCTTCCCGCTGTGCCGCGAGTGCGAGCGCGAGTACCGCGACCCGGCGGACCGTCGGTTCCACGCCCAGCCGGTGGCCTGCTGGGCCTGCGGGCCGGTGCTGCGACTGACCGGTGACGGCACCTCGACCGAGGGCTCGCCCGCCCTGGCCACGGCCCGGCGGATGCTCGCCGCCGGGGCGATCGTCGCCGTCAAGGGCGTCGGCGGCTACCACCTGGTGTGCGCGGCCGCGCACCGGGAGGCCGTCCGGGAACTGCGCCGCCGCAAGGCCCGGGGCGACAAGCCGTTCGCCGTGATGGCGCCGGACGTGGCGACGGCCGCCCGGCTGGGCCGGGTCGGCCCGGCGGAGGAGGCGCTGCTGACCGGCCGGGCCCGGCCGATCGTGCTGCTGCGCCGCACGGACCCGGGCGGCGCGCTGGCGCCGGAGGTCTGCCCGGGCAGCCCGGACGTGGGCGTGCTGCTGCCGTACACGCCGGTGCACCGGCTGCTGTTCGGCCTGCCCGGAGACCCGCCCGGCCCGGGTGTGCTGGTGGTGACCAGCGCGAACCGCTCCGGCGAGCCGCTGGTCACCGATGACGGCGAGGCGTTCGAGAGGCTGGCCGGCCTGGCCGACGCCTGGCTGTGGCACGACCGGCCGATCGCCGTTCCGTGCGACGACTCGGTGGTCCGGGCCCGCCCGGACGGCGAGCCGATGATCCTACGGCGCTCGAGGGGTTTCGCACCCGCCCGGATCGAGTTGCCGCTCGACCTGCGCCCGGTGCTGGCGGTCGGCGGCGACCTCAAGAACGCCCTCTGCCTGGCCGAGGGCCGCTCCGCCTGGCTGTCCGGCCACATCGGCGACCTCGGCGAGCTCTCCACCCAGCGCTCCTTCGAACGCGCGGAACGGCACCTGCGCACGCTGACCGGCGTCGAACCCCAGCTGCTGGCCGCCGACCGGCACCCCGGCTACGCCTCCGCGCGCTGGGCGCGGCGCAACGCCGGCGAGCGCCCCGTCGCCCGGGTTCAGCACCACCACGCGCACGTCGCCGCCGCGATGGCCGAGCACGGCCTGGACGGCAGCGCGCCGGTGATCGGCGTCGCCTTCGACGGGACCGGATACGGCGAGGACGGCGCGGTGTGGGGCGGTGAGGTGCTGCTCGCCGACTACGCCGGCCACCGGCGCTTCGCCCACCTGGCGTACGTCCCGCTGCCCGGCGGCGACACCGCGGTCCGCGAGCCCTGGCGGATGGCGCTCGCCCACCTGCGCGCGGCCGGCCTGCCCTGGGCCGAGCACCTTCCGTGCACCGCCGCCCGCCCGCCCGAGCTGCGCCGGCTGCTGGCCCGTCAGCTGGAACGAGGCCTCAACTGCCCGCCTACCTCCAGCATGGGCCGCCTGTTCGACGCGGTCTCCTCGCTGGCCGGCGTCTGCCACGACGCGGGGTTCGAGGCGCAGGCCGCGATCGAGCTGGAGGCGGCGGCCGTACGGGCCGTGGACGCCGGCGGGTACGCCTTCGCACTGCGGCCGGGGCCGGACGGCCTGCTGCTCGACCCCGCGCCCGTGCTGCGCGCCTGCGCCGAGGACGTCCGGGCCGGCGCGGGCGCCCCGGTGGTCGCCGCCCGGTTCCACCGGGCCGTCGCGGCGGTGGTCCTGACGGTCTGCCGGGAGGCGCGCCGACGCACCCGGACCGGCACCGTGGCGCTCACCGGCGGCGTGTTCACCAATGCCCTGCTGGACCACTGGACCGCCGAACTGCTGGCCGGCGACGGCTTCACCGTGCTGCGCCACCGGGCCGTCCCGCCCGGCGACGGAGGGCTGGCCCTCGGGCAGGCCCTGGTGGCGGCCCGGACCGCCTGAACAACCCGTACGCGCCTGAACCACCCCGAGGAAATGAGGAGTGCGCCGATGTGTCTGGCAGTACCCGGCCGGGTGGCCGAAGTCTACGAACGCGACGGCACCCGGATGGCCCGGGTGGACTTCGGCGGAGTGCTGAAGGAGGTCTGCCTGGAGTACCTGCCGGAGATCGCCGTCGGTGACTACGCCATCGTCCACGTCGGCTTCGCCCTCCAGCGGCTGGACGAGGAGTCGGCGCTGGCGACCCTGCGGCTGTTCGAGGAGATCGGCGCGCTGGAAGAGGAGTTCGGCGACGCCTGGGCCCGGGCCCGGGCGGAGGCTCAGCCCGAGGAGGCTTCGTGAAGTACATCGAGGAGTTCAACGATCCCGGCCTGGCGCGCCGGCTGCTGGAGGACATCCGGGCCACCGTGACCCGCCCGTGGGCGCTGATGGAGGTCTGCGGCGGACAGACGCACTCCATCATCCGGCACGGCATCGACCAGCTCCTGCCGGAAGACGTCGAACTGATCCACGGCCCGGGCTGCCCGGTGTGCGTCACGCCGCTGGAGGCGATCGACCGGGCGCTGGCCATCGCCGCCCGGCCGGAGGTCACCTTCTGCTCCTTCGGCGACATGCTGCGGGTGCCCGGCACCGACCGGGACCTGTACCGGGTCAAGGGCGCCGGCGGGGACGTCCGGGTGGTGTACTCGCCGCTCGACGCGCTGCGGATCGCCCAGGAGAACCCGCAGCGCGAGGTGGTGTTCTTCGGCATCGGCTTCGAGACCACCGCGCCCGCCAACGCGATGGCCGTCCACCAGGCCCGCCGCCTCGGCGTGCGCAACTTCAGCCTGCTGGTCTCGCACGTGCGGGTGCCACCGGCGATCGAGGCCATCATGAGCTCCGCGGACTGCCGGGTGCAGGGCTTCCTCGCCGCCGGCCACGTGTGCAGCGTGATGGGCACCACCGAGTACCCGGAGCTCGCCGAGCGCCACCGGGTACCGATCGTGGTCACCGGCTTCGAGCCGCTGGACCTGCTGGAGGGCATCCGCCGGGCCGTCCGCCAGCTGGAGCGCGGCGAGCACCGGGTGGAGAACGCCTACCCGCGCGCCGTCCAGGACACCGGCAACCCGGCCGCGCTCCGCATGCTCCAGGAGGTCTTCACCGTCACCGACCGCGCCTGGCGCGGCATCGGCACCATCCCGGGCAGCGGCTGGCGGCTCTCCGACGCGTACCGCGACTTCGACGCCGAGCACCGCTTCGACGTCACCGGGGTCACCACCCGCGAGTCCGCCCGGTGCCGCAGTGGCGAGGTGCTCCAGGGCCTGATCAAGCCGCACGAGTGCGAGGCGTTCGGCACCGCCTGCACCCCGCGCACCCCGCTCGGCGCCACCATGGTCTCCAGCGAGGGCGCCTGCGCCGCGTACTACCTCTACCGGCGGCTCGACCCGGCCGTCCGACGCGCCGAGGAGGCCGAGCCCGTTGGCTGACACGCTGCAGACCGCACCGGACTTCTCCGGCTGGTCCTGCCCGCTCCCGCTGCGCGACCACCCCGTGGTGGTGATGGGGCACGGCGGGGGCGGCGCGCTCTCGGCCGAGCTGGTCCGCCACCTGTTCCTGCCCGCGTACGGCGGCGAACAGCTCGAGGGGCTCGGCGACTCGGCGCAACTGACGCTCGGCGGTGCCCGGTTGGCCTTCTCCACGGACTCGTACGTGGTGCGGCCGCTGTTCTTCCCCGGCGGCAGCATCGGCGACCTCGCGGTCAACGGGACGGTCAACGACCTGGCGATGAGCGGCGCGGTTCCGGCGTACCTGTCCTGCGCGTTCGTGCTGGAGGAGGGCACCGAGCTGGCCACCGTCGGCGCCGTCGCGCAGGCGGTCGGCGCGGCCGCCCGGGCGGCCGGCGTCACCGTCGCGACCGGGGACACCAAGGTGGTCGACGCCGGGCACGGCGACGGCGTCTACCTCACCACCGCGGGCATCGGCCTGATCCCGGACGGCGTGGACATCCGCCCGCAGCGGGCCCGCCCCGGCGACGTGATCATGGTCAGCGGGCCGATCGGGCAGCACGGCATCGCCATCATGAGCGTGCGCGAGGGGCTGGAGTTCGGCGCCGAGGTGACCAGCGACACCGCGGCCCTCGGCTCGCTGGTCCAGGCCATGCTGGCCGTCACCCCCGAGCTGCACGTGCTGCGCGACCCCACCCGCGGCGGCCTGGCCGCCTCGCTCAACGAGATTGCCGCCGCCTCCGGCACCGGCGTGGTCCTGGAGGACCGGGCGGTGCCGGTCCCGGAGGCGGTCGCCAACGCCTGCGCCTTCCTCGGCCTCGACCCGCTGTACGTCGCCAACGAGGGCCGGCTGGTCGCCTTCGTGCCGCGCGAGCACGCCGAGGCGGTGCTCGCGGCGATGCGCGCCCATCCGGACGGGCGCGGAACGGTGATCGTCGGCGAGTGCGTCGCCGACCACCCCGGCGTGGTGGTCGCCCGTACGGGCCTCGGCGGCACCCGGATCGTCGACCTCCCGCTCGGCGAGCAGCTGCCCCGGATCTGCTGAACGCCACTCCGATGGCGAACCGAACGCGCGCGGGCGACCGCGAGATGTGACCGTGGTGCGAGGGCCGACCGGAGGCCGGCCCCCGCCCCACGCCCGGGGACCAGGGCCACTGCGGCCGATCGGAGGCGAGATGACCACCACACCGGCGCCCGGCGCCGCCGCCCCGGCGCGGCCCGCCGACCCGAACGTCTTCGAACGGTTGCGGCCGGTGGCCGACGCCGTGCTCTACGAGGGCTACCTGCTCTACCCCTACCGCCGCTCCTCGGCCAAGAACCGGGTGCGCTGGCAGTTCGGCGTGCTCGCGCCGCGCCCCTGGGTCGAGGCGGGCGGGCCGGTGGCGGAGACCGTCGCCGGCTCCGCCGAGTCCTGGTACCAGCAGACCGAGTGCCTGGCCGAGGCGGCGCCCGGTGCGGTGCTGCACGTCCGGGTCCGCTACCTCCAGGTGCAGCACAAGAGCGTGCAGCGCCGCACCGCGGACGGCCGGTACGAACCGGTGGAGTCGCTCCAGGCGCCCGACGCGGTCCACCTCAGCTTCGAGGAGGCCGTGCCCCGGGAGACCGACCTCGTGCTGCCGCTGGCCGAACTGCTGGCCGGGGACCGGACGTTCGAGGTCGGCGCGCCCGGCGGCGAGCAGACCGAGGAGCTCCCGGACGCGGACGGCCGGGCGGTGCGCCGGTGCCACCCGGTCGAGGCGCGGACCACCGTGCACGCCGAGCCGCTGGACGGGCGGCTGTACCGGCTGCGGGTGCGCACCGAGAACACCGGCCGCCAGGTCGGGCCCGGCGCCACCCGCGAGGAGGCGCTGCGGCACACCCTGGTCGCCACCCACACCTTCCTCGGCGGCAGCGGCCTGTCCTTCCTCTCGCTGACCGACCCGCCGGAGCGGGCAGCCGAGCACGCCCGGGCCTGCCGGAACCTGCACACCTATCCGGTGCCGGCCGACGCCGACCGGGCGGTGCTCTCCTCGCCGATCATCCTGCCCGACCAGCCGCGGATCGCCCCGGAGAGCCCCGGCGACCTCCACGACGCCGGGGAGATCGACGAGATCCTCTCGCTGCGCACCATGCTGCTCACCGACGAGGAGAAGCGCGAGGCCCGGGCCACCGACCGGCGGGCCGCCGAGATCCTCGACCGGGTGGACACCATGCCGCCGGAGGTCTTCACCCGCCTGCACGGCGCGATCCGCTCCCTTCGGCCCGCCGGGCGCCCGGAGCCCGGCGCGCGCCCCGAGCCCGCCGCCCGGGCGCCCTGGTGGGAGGAGGGCGGGGACGACGGCCTCGCACCGGCCACCGACCGGGTGCTGGTCGACGGCGTCTCCCTCGCCCGCGGCAGCCGGGTCGAGCTGCGGCCGCACGGCCGGGGCAGCGACGCGCAGGACATGTTCCTGGCCGGGCGCACGGCCGAGGTGGCGGCGGTCTTCCACGACGTGGACGGCAGCGTCCACCTCGCCGTCACGGTCGACGACGATCCCGGCGCCGAGTTGCACGGCTGGTACGGCCGGTACCGCTACTTCCGGCCGGACGAGGTGCGACCGCTCGGCACCACCCCCGACGAGACGAGGTCCGATGGACACCATCGAACTCCTGGAACATGACCACCGCATGGTGGAGCAGCTGTTCCGCGACTACCCGGCCGCGCCCGCCCTGATGCCGGCCGGCCCGGTGGCCGCGGCCTACGACCGACTGCGTGACCGGCTGCAAGGAAGGCCGAGGACATGACGATCGAAAGCGGTACCACCAGCACCAGCGGGACACCGAGCCGCGCGGACCAGCGGCAGGGCTTCCCGGAGATCGACATCCTGTGGATCTCCGAGGGCCTGAGCTGCGACGGCGACACCGTGTCGCTGACCGCCGCCGACCAGCCCGCCATCGAGGACGTGGTGCTCGGCCTGATCCCCGGCCTGCCCAAGGTCAACCTGTACAACAAGGTGCTCTCGCCCACGCTGGGCGGCGAGGAGTTCCTCGCCCCCTACCGGGCCGCCGCCCGGGGCGAGTCGCCGAACCCGTTCATCCTGGTCATCGAGGGCTCGATCCCCAACCAGGACATCATCGAGGGCGACGGCTACTGGACCTCCTTCGGCAATGACCTGGAGACCGGCGAGCCGCTCACCCTCAACTGGTGGCTGGACCACCTCGCGCCCAAGGCGTGGGCGGTGGTCGCGGCCGGCACCTGCGCGACATACGGCGGCATCCACGCGATGGCCGGCAACCCGACCGGCGCGATGGGCCTGGCGGACTACCTCGGGTGGGACTTCAAGTCCACCGGCGGGCTGCCGATCGTCAACGTGCCGGGCTGCCCGATCCAGCCGGAGAACTTCATGGAGACCCTCACCTGGGTGCTCTACCACGCGGCCGGCGCCGCCCCGCCGCCCCCGCTCGACGCCAACCTGCGCCCGCAGTGGCTTTTCGGCAGGACCGTCCACGAGGGCTGCGACCGGGCCGGCTACTACGAGCAGGGCAACTTCGCCCGCGAGTACAACTCGCCCAAGTGCCAGGTGAAGGTGGGCTGCTGGGGGCCGGTCGTCAACTGCAACGTGCCGAAGCGCGGCTGGATGGCCGGGATCGGCGGCTGCCCGAACGTGGGCGGCATCTGCATCGGCTGCACCATGCCGGGCTTCCCCGACACCTTCATGCCGTTCATGGACGAGCCGTCCGGCGGCAGCCTGTCCCCGATGCTCATCAAGCCGTACGGAGCGGTCATCCGGCGGCTGCGCGGCATCACCAACATGGCCGTGAACCGGGAGCCGCGCTGGCGGCACCGCGGTTCCGAGCTGACCAGCGGTTACGACCCGCACTGGCGTCCCTGAGCGACCCCGGCCCCGAAGGAAGGCACATGACGACGACCGAGCCCCCGCGCGCGACCGGGCAGCGCAAGCCGCCGCAGATCGTGGAGATGTCGTGGGACCCGATCACCCGGATCATCGGCAACCTCGGCATCTACACCAAGGTGGACTTCGCCAACAGGGAGGTGACGGAGTGCCACAGCACCTCCTCCCTGTTCCGCGGCTACTCGGTGTTCATGAAGGGCAAGGACCCCCGGGACGCCGGCTTCATCACCAGCCGCATCTGCGGCATCTGCGGTGACAACCACACCACCTGCTCCAACTACGCCCAGCAGATGGCGTACGGGGTGAAACCCCCGCCGCTCGGCGAGTCGATCGTCAACCTCGGTGAGGCCGCCGAGTACCTGTTCGACCACACGATCTTCCAGGACAACCTGGTGTTCGTGGACTTCTGCGAGGCCATGGTCAAGGAGACCAACCCCGGTCTGCTGGCCCGGGCGGAGCGCACCGAGGCGCCCAACGCGGGCATCCACGGCTACCGGACGATCGCCGACCTGATGCGGTCCTTCAACCCGTTCGAGGGCGAGGTCTACAAGCAGGCGCTGCGGATCAGCCGGATCACCCGCGAGATGTTCTGCCTGATGGAGGGCCGGCACGTGCACCCCTCCACGCTCTACCCGGGCGGCGTGGGCACGATGCCGACGCCCACCCTGTTCACCGACTACCTGTCCCGGCTGATCCGGGTGATCGACTTCGTCAAGAAGTCGGTCGCGATGAACGACGACGTCTTCGACTTCTTCTACGAGGCACTGCCGGGCTACGAGGAGGTCGGGCGCCGGCGCATCCTGCTCGGCTGCTGGGGCGCCTGGCAGGACTACGAGGTCTGCGACTACAAGTACGCGAACATGAACGAGTGGGGGAAGGCGATGTACGTCACCCCCGGCATCGTGGTGGACGGCAAACTGGTCACCAACAACCTGGTCGACATCAACCTGGGGCTGCGGATCCTGCTCGGCAGCTCCTACTACGAGGACTGGGTCAACGAGGACCCGTTCGTCACCCACGACCCGCTCGGCAACCCGGTCGACATGCGCCACCCCTGGAACCAGACCACCGTGCCGGTGCCGCAGAAGCGCGACCTGAACGGCGGCAAGTACAGCTGGGTGATGAGCCCGCGCTGGTACCACCAGCAGACCGGCGAGCACCTGGCCCTGGACACCGGCGGCGGCCCGCTGGCCCGGCTCTGGTCGACGGCGCTCAGCGGGCTGGTGGACACCCCGTACGTCAAGGCGACCGGGCAGGGCGTGCGGATCTCGCTGCCGAAGGGCGAGGAACTGCCCGAGATGACCTTCGAGTGGAAGATCCCGCAGTGGAGCAACACCATCGAGCGCGACCGGGCCCGGCCGTACTTCGTGGCGTACTCGGCGGCGATGGCGCTGTTCTTCGTGGAGCGGGCGATGGGCATGGTCAGGGCCGGTGACACCAGGGTCTTCACCGACTTCGAGGTGCCGGACGAGGCGATCGGCTGCGGCTTCCACGAGGCCGTGCGCGGCGTGCTCTCGCACCACCTGGTGATCCGCGACAAGAAGATCGCCAACTACCACCCCTACCCGCCGACCCCGTGGAACGCCAGCCCCCGGGACAGCTTCGGCACCCCCGGCCCGTACGAGGACGCCGTGCAGGGGCAGCCGATCTTCGAGGAGAACGGGCCGGACGACTTCAAGGGCATCGACATCATGCGCACCGTGCGCAGCTTCGACCCCTGTCTGCCGTGCGGGGTGCACATGTACCTCGGCAAGGGCAAGGAGCTCACCCGGATGCACACCCCCACCTACGGGGCGTCCCATGGCTGAGGGACGGCTGGACGCCCAGGCGGTGGAGCAGCGGCTGGCCCGGCTGGACGAGCTGCTGGAGCGGGTCGAGGCGGTGCCCGGACCGGGCGGCGAGGCGGCGCTCGCGGCGGTCCGGACCCTCACCGAGGTCTACGGCGAGGCGCTGGCCCGGGTGCTGGACCTGGTACCACCGGAGCCGCTGCTCGACGACGAGCTGCTCGGCCACCTGCTGGTGCTGCACGACCTGCACCCGGAGCCGCCGGAACGCCGGGCGGCACGGGCCCTGCAGGCGCTGCGCGAGCGGGGCGTGCAGGCCGAGCTGGCCGGGGTCGACGGCGGGGTCGCCGAGGTGCGGCTGACCGTCAAGGGCTGCGGCTCCTCGGCCGGAGCGGTGGAGGCGGCGGTCCGGGAGGCGGTGCTGGCGGCCGCGCCCGAGCTGAGCGAGGTGCGGCGGGCCCCGGAGCGGGCGTTCGTCCCGGTGGACAGCCTGCTGCTCCCGCGGGGGGCGGCATGACCGCCGGTGCGCTGCACCGCCTGATCCGCGAGGCCCGCGCCGAGCCGGCCGGGCCCGCCGAGCCTCCCGAACGGTGCGAGCTGTGCGGCGAGCAGGTGCCGGAGGACCACCGGCACCTGCTGGACACCGAAGCGCAGACCGTGCTGTGCGTCTGCCGCCCGTGCACCTTGCTGTTCGGCCGGGAGACGGAGGCCGAGGAGGGGCGCTACCGGCTGGTGCCGGGGCGGCGGGTGCGGCTGGAGCCGGTGCCGACCGACCGCCTCGGCGTCCCGGTGGGCCTGGCGTTCTTCGTGCCGCAGCCGGACGGCAGCGTCCTGGCCCACTACCCGAGCCCGGCCGGCGCGGCCCGCTGGGAAGTGGATCCCCAGGCGTGGCGGACGGCGTGCGAGCTGCGGCCCGAGTTGCGCACGATGCGCGCCGGGGTGGAAGCCTTGTTGGTGAACACCGTTCGCGGGCAGTCGCAGCACTGGATCGTCCCGCTCGCCGACTGCCTGCGGATGGTCGCGGTGGTGCGGCAGGAGTGGCGCGGCCTGTCCGGCGGCAGCCGGATCTGGCCGGCGCTCGAGCAGTTCTTCGGAGAACTGACCGAACAGCGGTGAGGAGGAAGCCATGGGCAACATCCGCGTGGGCAAGCCGCAGGCGCGCCCTTACACGGCGTCGACCGTCTTCGGCATCCACCGGGGCAACGAGGGCCCCTACAAGCGGCAGCCGGGCCACCACAAGGACGGCACCGCGGACGCCCGGCGGTCGACGGGCATCCACTGGAAGAAGCACAACGCGATCCTGCCGATCATGCCGAACATCCCGCCCGGCTGAGCCGGGCCCGGCGGACGTGGAACGAAGGAGGAACCGATGGCCAGACGGGTGCTGATCGCGGAGGTCCTGATCGTCGGGACGATCACCCTGGCGATGCTCGTCCGGGAGATCCCCGGCATGCGGCGGGAGCTGAGGATGTGGCGGATGGTGGGCCTGCGGCGCCACTGACCGGCCCGCGGCGCCCGGCGGTCGTGCTCGACCGCCGGGCGCCCTTTCACGCCGTGCGGGCCGTCAGCTCCGCACCGGGTTCGCGCAGCAGCTGGGCGGCCACGCGCCGCACCAGGCCGGCGGCGGCGGGGACGGCCTGCCGGACGGCCTCGCTCAGGCCGACCATGACGTCCGGGTCGTCCTGGGCCGGGCACAGCTCCGGCTCGCAGCCGAGGACGACCACCCTGGGCAGCCGCTCGGCGCCGTCCACGGCCAGGTCGCGGGCCAGCGCCAGCACCGTCACCGGATCCATGCCGTGCGCTTCCGGGACGGCCGGCCAGCTCGCCCCGTCCGGTTCGATCAGGTACAGCGTGCCGGGGGCGCCCCCGCGCGGCGCCGCGTCCACCAGGACGACCGCGTCGTAGCCGTCCAGCAGGCGGTAGGCCAGTTCCATGCCGCGGATGCCCGCGTCCCACAGCTCGACCCCGGGTGGCAGCGGGTCCTCGCGCAGTGCGGCGACCACCTCCGGGCCGAAGGCGTCGTCGGCCAGGAAGACGTTTCCGATGCCGGCCACCAGCACCCGGCTCACGCCGCGGCTCCCGCGGGCGCGGGCCGCACGCGCAGGGACGTCGGGCGCGGGCGCGGTGAGTGGCGGCGGGCGCCGCGGTCCCGGAGCTCGGCCCGGACGGGCTGGGTCAGGCGGTGGAACGCGCTCGCGACGAGCAGGATGTGCATCGGCACCTCCGTTGGGCCGGGATCAGGGGCGGGTGGGATCGGTTCGGGCCGGGAGCCGGGCGGGTGCCCGGAGGCCGTCCCACTGTGCACCGCCATGCTCGATGGGCGGCCGTGGCGGTGGGCGGCGCGGCGCCCGGTTCACCCGCTCGGCGGCGGGGTGCTGAGCGCCGTCCGGCCTGGGGCAGGCGCCAACGAAGTCGCATTGTGTTGAGTCTTGTCGGGTTCTGGTAGGTGCAATATCGTATGGCACCGCCGCCGCTTCGCCGGCTGCTCCGCGTACCCGATCGTCGCGCCCCCATCGCAGTTCGAGCGACGTCGCCGCGTCCGCACGCCCCGGTACAGATCGTCGGCACCGGTCCCATCCACCCGCGCCGCGGCCGGCGCCCCTCGGCGGCCCGGGCCCGGCGCACTCACCCACCCGGGAAGCCCCCACATGCGCAGAACGCCACACCGGCTCGTCGGCATACTCGCCGTCACCGCCCTCGCGGCCTCCGGCCTCAGCGCCGCGGCAGTGGGCACCGCCACTCCGGCCGCTGCCCTCGGCAACGGCAACTCCCTGACCCCGCCCATGGGTTGGAACTCGTGGAACAGCATCGGTGCCTACGTCACCGAGAACCAGGTCAAGCAGACCATCGACTTCATGGCGGCCAACGGCCTGGTGCAGGCGGGGTACGACACCGTGACCGTCGACGACGGCTGGTCGACGCGCCACCGCGACGGCCAGAGCACGGACTTCGCCAAGACCGCCGACGGTGCCATGCAGCTCTACGACGCCAACGGCAGCCCGGTCAGCGGAACCGACGGAGGCGGGAACGACACCACCAGCGGTCACCTGCTCCCCGAGCCGGACCAGTTCCCCGCGCAGACCGTTGACGGCAGGACCGTCAACGGCATCCAGTACCTCGCCTGGTACGCCCACGGCAAGGGCATGAAGTTCGGCCTCTACGCCACCGACACCTACACCACCTGCCAGGGCCACCCCGGCAGCCTCGGCCACGAGACCACCGATGCCACCGACTTCGTGTCCTGGGGCGTCGACTTCGTGAAGTACGACGACTGCCCGTACGGACCCACCGTCTACGGCCCCGACGGCTACGCCTACTACCCGCAGGGCGAGGGCAAGGAACTCACCCGGTCCATCTACGCCCGGACCCAGACCTTCCAGCGTGCCCTGGACGCGGCGACCGCCGCCGCGGGCAGGCCCAAGGTCACGCTGAGCCTGTCCGCGCAGCCCGCGCACACCGGCATCCCCTCCCTGCTGAGCGCCGACGACCCGGCCCGGACCGATCCCCTGATCACGGCCGCCGGAACCCCGCCGCACCAGGCGCCCGGCTACTCGCCCACCGGGATCTGGTGCGGCCAGGTCGCCAACATGTGCCGTATCGGCGGCGACCGCGACAGCGAACTGGACGGCGTGCTCTACAACGGCCAGCTCCAGACCGCGCTGAAGTACCCGGGCAACGTCCACCCCGGCAGCTGGAACGACCTGGACATGATGTTCGCCGGCTGGCAGGACACCTACGGCGTCTGGGGAGTCACCGACACCTCCCGGGGCCACAAGCCCTTCACGGACGACGAGTCGCGCACCGAACTGTCCGTGCTCTCGATGATGGCGGCCCCGCTCGTCTCCGGCGCCGACCTGCGCACCGCCGCCGACTCGCAGCACACCGCGAACGGCTACACCTGGTCGACCGGGATCAGTTCCTCCGCACTCGCGCTCCTCAAGAACCGCGACATGATCTCCATCGATCAGGACAGCCTCGCCCAGCCCGCCACCCTGGTCGGCAACCCGCCCTCCTCCCCGGTCGCCCCGGTGGTCCTCAAGCGCCGACTCGCCAACGGGGACCTGGCCGTGGCGCTGATCAACCAGGACCCGAACAACTGGGCCATGATCAGTGCCGGCTTCGCCGACCTCGGCCTGACCGGTTCGGGCTACGGCTACCGGGAGCTGTGGTCGGGCGCCACCGGCACCGCGACCGGCTCCATCGGCGGCAACTGGATCCCGGCGCACGGCGTCGCGCTCTACCGCATCGCCGGCGCGGGCGCCGGCACGGGCGGTGGCACCGGAGGCGGCGGCCCGGCCGTCGTCGGCGACGGCAGGTACCACGCGCTGAGCGCCGGCGGCACCGGGGGCCAGGCGCTCGAAGTCCAGGGCGGCTGCTCCGCACCCGTCGGCGGCAACTCCGACATCAACGCCTACCGGAGTGGCGCCGCCCAGCAGTGGATGTTCACGCCCAATGCCGACGGCACCGTGACGATCAGTGACAACTGCGCCTCCGCGGCCCAGTCGCACACCGTGCTCGCCGGCGGCAACGGTGTGGGCAGCGCCTACCTGCTGAACGCCACGCCCGGCAATCCCTGGCAGAAGTGGAAGGTCACCCAGAACGGCAGCGGCGCCCTCACCGTCACCAACGTCGGCAACGGGCTGACGCTGGACGTCGCCGGAACCGCGGCCGGCTCCACGGGCATGACCGAACCGGCCAACCCGGCTTCGGCCGGGCAGAGTTGGACCGTGCTGTCCTGACGCTCGGGTCTCGTCGGACCGTGGTGCGGCGTCAGGGTACCCGCACCTGACGCCGCACACCCCGCAAGGATCAGGTCCTAGCTCTGGGTGAAACCCGTGAAGTCGGCCTCGCCGTTGGTGCCCGCGCTGTGCGAGGTGGTGAACAGGCCGACGTCCTGGCGTGCGGTCGCTCCCGGGACGGTGGCCTGGCCGACCTTCGTCCAGGTGGTCCCGTTGGTGGAGCAGTAGCCGGTGTACGTCGAGCCGTCGCGGACCAGCTTCAGCCAGCTCGGGTAGGCCGCCGAGCCCGAACCCTGGTTCGCCGGAGCGCTGTTGGAGTCCAGCTTGCCGTCGCCGTCGCTGTCCCACTGCAGCACGTAGCCCTTGCCGGGAGCCTCGGCCAGGACGAGGTACCCGGCCGAACGGCCCGGCTGGGTGATGTCGTTGCGGACCATGATCCCGGCCTTGGCCCAGTCGCTGGTGGGTGCCTGCGCGGTGAGCTTGACGACCGTGGTGGAGCCGTCGTGTTCGGCACCCGGGCGGTAGACGGTGCTGTACTCGTCGACGTCGTAGTAGAGGTCGGCGCCCGCGCCGTCGATGGCGAACGTCCCGTCCTGTGCGCCGAAGACGGCGGTGGTGTCGGTGAAGGTCCGGAACGGCGCCTGGACGGGTGCGGTCAGGACGACCGGTGCGGGCGCCGTGACGCTCTGCGGGCCGCCCGGCCCGTGCGCGGTGGCGGTGCCGGTGAGGGTGGCCCGGGTGATCGGCGCCGGCAGGTGCGCCGGGGCGGTCACGCGGAACGCGGCACGCGCGCCGCCGCCGGGCGGCACGTGCCCGAACCGGGTCTCCGACAGCGGCGCCACCGCCCAGCCGGCCGGAACGTCCAGTCCGAGCACCACGTCGTTCGCGGACTGCGCGCCGTTGTCGGTGAAGGCCGTGGTGACGGTGGCCGAGCCGCCGGGGGTGAGGTCGGGGACCTCGGTGTCGAGGACGAGGTCCGGGTGCTGCCCGCCCGGGTGGTCGGTCGGGGTGACCTTGTACATCACGGCTCCGTGGCCGGGCACGGTGGCGCTGATCGCGCCGGCGGTCTCGCCGGTGGTGTGAGCCCAGAGGTCCCGCAGGAGGTAACCCTTGGCCGTCGGCAGGCCGGCCGCGGCCGCCGTGGTCGAGATCACCGCGGGCTGCGGGTTCTCGTTGAACAGGGTGACCGCGACCCCGCCGTCGGCGAGCGGCTTGGCCAGGACGTCCAGGCCGGCGGTCATGCTCACCGGCCGCCCCTGCTTGCCGAGCCGGTCCTGGTCGACGGAGACGACCTCGGTGTTGCCGTAGATCGCGAGGGTGTCGGCGCTCGCCTTGCGCAGGTCGGTGCCGGCGATCAGCGGGGCCGCCATCTCCGCCCAGAGCGAGAAGTGGGCGCGGTCCTCGGTCGCCGTCATGCCGTTGCCGACCTCCAGCATGTCCGGGTCGTTCCAGCCACCCGGCCCCGCGGCGTCGGCGAGCTTGGCGTTGGCGTGGAAGATGTCCAGCATCCGGCCGAACGAGGCGTCGATGTCCCCGGTGGTGCGCCAGAGTTGGCCGACCGTACGGCCCCAGGTCCAGACGCTGTCCAGGCCCCAGTTGCAGAGGCTGTAGACGATCGGGCGGCCGGTCTTCGCCAGCGCGTCGCCCATGGCGCGGTAGCGCTGCTGCGAGGGCACGCCCTGGTTGTAGCAGTTGTCGTACTTGAGGTAGTCGACGCCCCAGGAGGCGAAGGCGTTCGCGTCCTGCTGCTCGTGGCCGAGGCTGCCGGGGAAGCCCGCGCAGGTCATCGTGCCGGCGCTCTCGTAGATGCCGAGCTTGAGGCCCTTGGCGTGGACGTAGGCGGCCACGCCGGTGATCCCGTGCGGGAACTTGACCGGGTCGGGGACGAGCCGGCCCTCGGCGTCGCGGTTCTTGGTCATCCAGCAGTCGTCGATGTTGACGTACTGGTAGCCGGCGTCCCGCAGGCCGGCCGAGACCAGTCTGTCGGCGGTCTGCTCGACGAGCTGCTCGTCGACGTCACAGCCGAAGGCGTTCCAGTCGTTCCAACCCATCGGCGGGGTCGGGACCAGCGTGGCGCCGCCGGCCGACTCGGCGGCCGCGGCGGGGGTGCTGGCGAGGGGGACGGTGGCGAGCGGCGCCGCCGCCAGCGAGGCCGCGAGTAACGCGGCCCACGTCTTGCGCATCGTGTCTCCTGGGTCCGGTCGGGTGGTGCGGACGGTCGTGCAGGAACGGGCACCCTGCGCAGGGCGGGGGAAAGCGAACCAAATCCAACAGAGAGAGTCAATAGTCAACGCAAACAGACGGATATCAACGAGGAGTGGATCTCCACGGGCTCCTCGGGAGGGCATGCCGAAGGAGCCCACGGCGCCGCCGGTCAGCACGGCGTGGTGGGCTCCTTCGGCGCCGCGGGCGGGTCGCGGGCGTATCGCGGGTCAGCCGAGTGCGGCCTCCCGCAGCCGGGCGGCGGCCTGCTCCGGGCTCACGTCGGTGACGAACGCGTCCATCCCCGATTCCACGCCGGCCAGGTACTTGAGCTTGCCCGGCGCTCGACGGACGGTGAACAGTTCGAGGTGCAGGGCGAGTTGCCCGCCGTCGGTGCGGGGAGCCTGGTGCCAGGCGGAGATGTACGGGGTCCGGTTGGGCCCCGCGCCGGGCGGTGCGGGGAACAGGGCGTCGAAGCGGCGCAGCAGGTCCAGGTAGAGGCCGGGGAACTCGGCGCGTTCGGGTTCGGTCAGCGCGGTGAGGTCGGCCACCCGGCGCCTGGGGTAGAGGTGGACCTCGTACGGCCAGCGCGCGGCGAACGGCACGAAGGCGAGCCAGTGCTCGCCCTGCAGGACCAGCCGCTCCGGGGTGGCCTGCTCGGCGGCGAGCAGGTCCTCGAACAGGTTCCGGCCGGTGCGGGCGCGGTGCGCCTCGGCCCGGGCGATCATCCGGGCGGTGCGGGAGGGGACGAAGGGGAAGGCGTAGATCTGGCCGTGCGGGTGGGCGAGCGTGACGCCGATCTCCTCGCCGCGGTTCTCGAAGCAGTACACCTGCCGCACGCCGGGCAGTGCGGACAGTTCCGCCGTGCGGTCGGTCCAGGCGTCCAGCACCAGGCGCGCCCGGGTCTCGTCCAGGTCCGCGAAGGAGGCGTCGTGGTCGGAGGTGAAGCAGACCACCTCGCAGCGGCCGTCGCCGGGCCGCAGGGTGTGCAGGGGCTCATCACGGGACGCGACGTGCTCGGCTGCCGCCGGGGCGAGCGAGGGGAAGCGGTTCTCGAACACGGCCACCTCGTAGTCGGCCGCCGGGATCTCGCTGTGCCGCCCGTCCCGGGAGGGGCACAGCGGGCACTCGCCGGCCGGCGGGCGGTAGGTGCGCTGCTGGCGGTGGGCGGCCACCGTGACCCACTCTCCGAGCACCGGGTCGAGCCGGATCTCGGAGAGGCTCGCCGCGGGCTCCAGGGGGCGTTCGTCCCGGACGTCGCGAACGGCTCCCGGCGCCCGGTCGAAGTAGACGAGTTCGCGGCCGTCGGCCAACTTGGTGGCGGTTCTGTGCACCGCTGTACTCCTTACGCGTTGGACGTCGCCCCGGCAGTTTTCAAGCTTCAACAGATTCAAACAAACACGATCGCTTGTCAACAAGCGGGGCCGCCTGCCGGTGGTGATTCCCGGCAGTCCCCGCCGACCGGCCTGAACATGTCCATGCATGTCCGTCGCGGTTGTTGACCTCGGAGGCCAGGCATGTTTGATTGTGTCGGAATTTGCTCCCGCGCGCGGACATCGCCGCCGGTGGGAACCGACCCAGCACACCAGGCATGGAGCTGAACCGATGATCGACGAGGCAGCCACCGACTTCGAGGCCGTCCACGCGGCACGGCCGAGCGGCGTCTGGGCCGCTCCCGGCCGGGTGAACCTGATCGGCGAACACACCGACTACAACGACGGCTTCGTCCTGCCGATCGCCCTTCCGCACACCACCCGGGTCAGCGCGCGCCGCCGGACGGACGGACGGCTGCGGCTGTACAGCGCCCAGGGCGACGGCACGACCACCGACGTGGCGCTGGAGGGACTGGCGCCCGGCGCCGTGGCGAGCTGGGCGAGCTACCCGGCCGGGGTCTTCTGGGCGCTCGCCGAGGCGGGCCACCCCGTCGGCGGGGCCGACCTGTTCGTCGACAGCGACGTGCCGACCGGGGCCGGGCTCTCCTCCTCGGCCGCCCTGGAGTGCGCGACGGCCGCCGCCGTGAACGACCTGTACGAACTGGGCCTGAGCGCGCCCGAACTCGCCCTGATCGCCCAACGGGCGGAGAACGCCTTCGTCGGGGTGCCCTGCGGGGTGATGGACCAGATGGCTTCCGCCTGCTGCACGGACGGCACCGCGCTGTTCCTCGACACCCGGACGCTGGAACAGCGGCACGTGCCGCTCGACCTGACGGCGGCGGGGCTGCGGCTGCTGGTGATCGACACCCGGGTCAAGCACGACCTCGGCGACGGCGCCTACGCGGCCCTGCGGGCCGGCTGCGAGCGCGCCGCGGGCCTGCTGGAGCTGCCCGCGCTGCGCGACCTCCCGCCCGCCGACCTGGCCCCGGCCCTGGACCGACTGCCCGGTGAACTCCGGCCGCTGGTACGGCACGTGGTGACCGAGAACGGGCGCGTGCTGGAGACGATCGACCACCTGGGCCGCGGCGACCTCGCGGCGCTGGGGCCCGTCCTGACGGCCGGACACGCCTCGCTGCGCGACGACTTCCGGGTCTCCTGCCCGGAGACGGACCTCGCGGTGGAGGCCGCCGTCGCCGCCGGGGCACTGGGCGCCCGGATGACCGGGGGCGGCTTCGGCGGGTCCGTCATCGCGCTGGTCGAGGCCGGGCACCCGGCGGTGGTCTCCGAAGCGGTGCGGTCGGCCTTCCGCTCGGCGGGCTTCACCGCACCCGTCACCTTCACCGCGGTGCCCTCGGCGGGCGCCCGGCGGGTGGGCTGACCCGGCCGGACACCGGCACCGCCGGACGCCGGCGCGGCCGGTCCTTCGGGGACCGGCCGGCCGGCCGCCCGCCGGGACGACGATCAGCCGCCGGCCGGGACGACGACCAGCTCGCCGACCGCCTCGGCGACCAGCTCGCGGGCGGTCGCCGGGAGGGCGTCGTCGGTGACGAAGCAGTCGACCTCGGCGAGGGTCGCGAAGCTGCTCAGCCCGACCACACCCCACTTGGTGTGGTCCGCGACCACGACCGTACGGCGCGCCGAGGCGATCAGGGCCCGATTGGTCTGCGCCTCGGCGAGGTTGGGCGTGGTGAGGCCGGCCTGCTCGCTCACCCCGTGCACGCCGAGGATCAGCAGGTCCACGTGCAGCGAGCGGATCGTCTGGTCGGCCAGTGCCCCGACCAGGGCCGCCGAGCGGGTGGGCGACCCACCGGTCAGCAGCAGCGACGGGACGGTCTCCCTCCCGTCGCTTCCCGCTGCCCAGAGCAGGTCCGCGATCCGCAGCGAGTTGGTCACCACCGTCAGCCCCGGGACCTCCAGAAGCCGGGCGGCGACCGCGTAGGTCGTGGTCCCGGCGGAGAGGGCCACCACGCTGCCCGGCTCCACCAGCTTGACCGCGGCGTCCGCGAGTGCGGCCTTGGTGCCCTCCTCCAGACCGGACTTGGCGTCGAAGCCGGGCTCGAAGGTGCTCGCCGTCCCGGTCGCCACCGCGCCGCCGTGGACCTTCTCCACGGTGCCCTGACGGACCAGCGCGTCGAGGTCCCGGCGGATGGTCATGTCGGACACGCCGAACTGCTCGACCAGTTCGGCGACCCGGACCGCGCCGGCCCGGCGGATCGCCTCCAGGATCAGTGCCTGGCGCTGGGCGGCGAGCAACATCTGGTCAGCCACGGAGGACCTTTCGATCGAACGAGCACGTGCGGCTTGGGCGTTCTCGTCGGCGACCGGGAACGCGGCCTGGTCCTGCGGGAGTCATTATCCCAGCACCGCAGGCCGGGTGTGCCCCCGGTACCGGGCCGGGAGGCGGACCGCCGGCGCCGCGTTCGGTCGCGGTACCGGCGGTCCAGGGTCGGTCGGCCTCCGGCTGGTCTCCGGCTGGTCGGGTCTCCGGTCGGTCGGCCTCCCGGCCCGAGGGACGGGCCCTATGCCGGCAGGCCGATTGCGCGGTCGCGGTTGCGGCGCTGCTGGATGACGACGGCGACGACCAGCAGCGCGCCCTGGGCGACGTTCTGCCAGAAGGAGTTGATGTTCTCCACGGTGAGGCCGTTCTGCAGTGCGCCGAGCAGTGCGACGGCGAGCAGGGTGCCGCCGATGCCGCCCTTGCCGCCCTTGAGGGCGCAGCCGCCGAGGGCGGCTGCGGTGATCGACTGCAGCTCCAGGCCTTCGCTGCCGGAGACGGGCTGGCCGCTGCCGGTGCGGGCGGTGAGCAGCACGCCGGCGAGGGCGGCGACGGTGCCGGAGAGGGCGTAGGCGGCGATCAGGTACTTGTTGAGGTTGATGCCGGCCAGCCGGGCGGCGGTGTCGTTGCCGCCGATGGCGTAGATGTTGCGGCCGATGTCGGTGTACGTGAGCAGGGCGTGCACGGCGAGGGCGGTGAGGACCAGCAGCCAGACCATGGTCGGCAGGCCGGCGATCCTGCCCCGGCTGAGGAAGACGAAGACCGGGTCGTCGAGCACGTAGCCCTGGGCCCGGCCGTCCGAGACGAGCTGGGCGACGCCCTTGTAGGCGGCCAGTCCGGCGAGGGTGGCGATGGTCGGGTTGACCCGGCCGTAGACGATGACGACGCCGTTGAACAGGCCGATGCCGGCGCCGATGGCGAGGGCGGCGCCGATGCCGAGGTACGGGTTGGCGCCGGTGGAGGTGAAGACCATCGCGCTGGTGACGGAGGCCAGGCCGGCCTGGGAGCCGACCGAGATGTCCAGGCCGCCGCAGATGATCACCACGGTCTGGACGACGGCCAGCAGTCCGGAGATGGTCACGGCCTCGGCGATGACCTGGATGTTGTCCCAGCCGGCGAAGTTGGGGTTGAGCCAGCCGAACAGGGCGACCACGGCGACGAGGGCGCCGATCAGGCTGAGGTTCTGGCCACCGATCGCGGCGAGCAGGGCGCGCGGGCCACCGGACCGGGGGTTCACGGCTCCGGCGTCCGGCGCCGGGGCGGTCGGGGGAGTGGCGGTGGTCATGCGCCCACCTCGCTGCGCTCGGCAGGGGCACTTGCCCACGCGCGCCTTTCGACGGTTCGCTCGCTGCGCTCGTTCACTGGGTCTCTCCGGTCTGGGCGGGGGCGGTGGTGGCCAGGTCGTCGGCCATGGCGAGGGCGAGGACGGCCTCCTCGGTGGCCTGCTCGCGGGTGAGCTCGCCGGTGGTGCGGCCGTTCTGCATCACCACGACCCGGTCGGCGAGGCCGAGCACTTCGGGCAGTTCGGAGGAGATGACCAGGACGGCGGTGCCCGCGCGGGCGAGGTCGGCGATGATCTGGTAGATCTCGGCCTTGGCGCCGATGTCGACGCCGCGGGTGGGTTCGTCGAGGATCAGCAGGTCGGGCCTGCGGGCGAGCCAGCGGGCCAGGACGACCTTCTGCTGGTTGCCGCCGGACAGGGTGCGGACCTCCGCCTCGACGGAGGGGGCGCGGACCCGCAGCCGATCGGCGTACTCCTGGGCGAGGTCCTTCTCCTGGCGGCGTCTGACGAACCGCCAGCGGCTCAGCCGGCCCAGGCTGACCAGCGAGGTGTTGTCCCGGATGGTGCGGTGCAGGAACAGTGCCTGGGCCTTGCGCTCCTCGGGGGCCAGACCGATGCCCGCGGCGATGGCGTCGCCGGGGTTCCTCAGCCGCAGGACCTCACCGTTGAGGGTCACCGTGCCGGAGCGGATCGGGGCGTCGCCCGCCAGCGCGAGGGCGAGTTCGGACCGTCCGGCGCCGATCAGGCCGGCCAGCGCGACGACCTCGCCGGCCCGGACCCGCAGGTCGATGCCGTGCACGTCGTCGGTGTCGAGACCCTGGACGTCCAGGACGACCCGGTCGGTGGCGACCTGCTGGCGGACGAACAGCGAGGAGAGGTCCCGGCCGACCATGAGCCGTACGAGTTCGCCCTCGCCGGTGGCGTCGGCCCGGACCACGCCGGCCACCCGTCCGTCGCGCAGCACGGCGATGCGGTCGGCGAGCCGGAAGATCTCCTTCATCCGGTGGGAGACGTAGATGACTGCGATGCCCTCGTCGCGCAGGCGTGCGATCAGTGCGAACAGGGCCTCGACCTCGTGCTCCGAGAGTGAGGAGGTGGGCTCGTCGAAGGCGATCGCGCGCGGCGGGACGGCACCGGTCAGCGCGCGCATGATCTCGACCAGCTGACGCTGCGCGGCCGTGAGTTGGGAGCCGAGCAGGGTGGGGTCGAGGACCTTGTCGAAGCCGAGGCGGCGCAGGTCGGCGACGATCCGCCGGTGCAGCCCGGCGCGGTCCAGTCGGCGCAGGCGGGTACGGGGCAGTGCGCCGGCGTAGACGTTCTCGGCGACCGGGACGTGCGGGATGATCTCGGGTTCCTGCGGAATGATCCGGATCCCGGCCCGGCGGGCGTCCTGCGGGGAGTTCAGGTCCAGGGGCCGGCCGTCCAGCAGGACGCGCCCCCCGGTGGGGCGGTGGTCGCCGGTGAGGACGCGCAGCAGGGTCGACTTGCCGGCGCCGTTCTCACCCATCAGGGCGGTGACCTGGCCGGGCGGGAAGGTGAGGGTGACGTCCGTGAGCGCCTGGACGGCACCGAAGCGCTTGGACACGCCCTCGGCGCTCAGGCCGGCCGAGCCGTCCGGTGGCGGGAGGGGCGGGGATTCGGGTGGGGTCATCGGGGCCTCGTTGGCGGTGCGGTGCGGACGGTCTGGAGGAGCGCCGAGGTCGCGGCGGGGATGCGGCGGGGGCCGGGTCGGCCTGCCGCACCGCCGACTCGGCACGACGTCGATGTGGCGTCAGCTGCAGGACACGCCCGCGGACTGCCAGGTCGCGGCGTCGACCATCTTGGTCGGGGCGAAGGCCTCCTTGGGGAAGTCCTTGCCGTTCTTGAGCTTGTCGTACATCGTCTGCACCGACAGGGCGCCGACGTCCTTGCCGTTGATGAACAGGGCGGCCTTCATGCCGGAGGGCTTGCCGGAGGTCCAGTCCTTGCACGCCAGGTAGGCGCCGAGGCCGACGCCGTCGATGTCGTCGGGGCTGACCCCGGCGTTCTGCAGGGCGGTGACGGCGCCCTGGACGTTCTCGTCGTTGCAGCCCCACACCACCCAGTGCTTGACGCCGGCGTTGGCGGTGATGGTGGCGGCGACCTTGTCCTGTGCGCCGGTCGGCGTGTTGTCGGTGGCCACGTCGATGTCCTGCACGCCCGGCGCGGCCTGGTCGAAGGCGGCCCTGGCAGCCTTGACCCGGTCGCCGCAGACGGTCACGTCCTGCTTCCAGGCGGAGATGATCCGGGTGTCGGCCGCGTTCCAGCCGGCCTTCTTGAACTCCTCCGCGGCGCGCTGACCGACCTGCTGGCCCATCTGCTGGCCGGAGAAGCCGATCCGGGGCACCAGGTCGCCGGCGGCGCACTCGGTCGGGGAGGGTCCGGTCGCGCAGACCTGGTCGTCGGAGGTGAGCAGCGCAGCCTTGGCGTCCCGGGCGGTCCGGACGACCTGCGGCCCGACCGCCGGGTCCGGCACCACGATGATCAGGCCGTTGCTCTTCTGGGCGATCGCGGCCTGGACCTCGCCGACCGTCTTGTTGGCGTCGTTGCCGAGGTTGACGACCTTCAGGTCGGCGCCCAGCTCGGCCGCCTTGGCCTTGGCGCCGGCGGCCTCGTCCACGAAGTACTGCTGGTCGCCCTGCTTCTGCAGGTAGGTGATCGAGACCTTGCCGGAGACCGGGGCCACCGAGGCGTCGGCGCCGGAGGAGGAGGTCTGCCCGGTGGAACAGGCCGTCAGACCGAAGGCGGTGGCCAGGCTCAGCGCGGCGAGCGGGGCCAGGCGGCCACGGGGGGAGAGGTGCATGGTGGGGCTCCTGAAGGGTGGGGGGCCGATCAACCCGTAACAACAGAATCGCTCAGAAAACATCGAAATCAAACGCGATGGAGCAAAAGAAAACGCCCCGTTCAGGCCTGAGTCAAGCTCAGCCTTGCCTCCGGGGCGGTTTCGAAACCGTCTCGTAATGCCCGCCGGTCCACGCGGGCGCGCTGCGCACTCCGTCGAGGCGCCTGACGGTCGTCCTGGTCAGGGCTGCTCAACGGGGGAGCGCTCGGGCTCACTTGCCTACCTGTCGGTAGGCGGGCGCCCGGGACAGCTTCGGTCAAAGCCGAGACAGCGTCAATAGCCCCGGCAGCCGCCCGCTTCGACGGCCCGGGGCTGTGTCGACCGAGGCTTCCAGGGTGTTGATTGGTGTTGGAAGACGCGGCTGGGCTCGTGACCGGCCGGAACACTCGGTGGCGTCGCCCTCTTCGGCGGGAGTGCCTGCCGGATCGAAGGTGTGGCTGACCGTCCGAGACGGTCGGGCGCGGGGCCGTGGCGACTGCAACCGTGCGGCCGCCTCCCCGGAGCCGGGCTCAGACCCTCCGGGCCGCGGTCGGGATCTCCGCCCCGTGGGCCTCGGCCGCTCCGGCGGGGGCCAGCGCCAGCAGCGCCGTCGCGGCCGTCGCCGCCCATCCCTTCCGCGCACTGCTGCGCACTCCTCGGGGTGCGGCCGCGCAGGCCCCGGCCGGGGCCGCGACGTGATGCCCTCCCAGGCGCGGGCAGGCCTGGCGCCGTGTCACAGGCGCGCGGGTGGAGCTTCCCGGTCCCCACCTCCGGAATGAGGAGGGTGGAGACCGGCGGCGTCCGGCCGGGCAGCGTGCCGTGCACGGTGACCGACGAACCGACAGCGCAACCGCACCGCCGGGTCAGGCCGCGCAGGCGCGCGAGGCGAGGGTGGTGTCGAGCCAGTCGAAGGCGACCTGCTGGAAGCGGGACATGGCGCCCATGTGGCAGTGCTCGCCCGCGCCTTCGGACTCGGGGAGGGTGATCAGGGTGTTCGGGCAGGTGAGGGCGGCCTGCACCCGCTGGGGCTGGCCGCGGAAGAACTGGTCGTCCTCGGCGTCGAGGACGAGGGTGGGACATTCGATGAGGTGGGCGACGCCGTCGAGGGTGTAGGCGGCGGTCCTGCGGATGTAGTCCGAGGAGGAGGCGGCGCCGAAGGCCCACACGCCGTTGCGCAGGGCCCAGCGGAGCTGGGTGCTCGCCTGCATCAGCAGGGCCGCCACCGGGTCGGCGAGGTCGTCGCGCCCGGTCTCGATCCAGCCCCGCAGGAACGGCGGCATGACGCGGGTGTGGGCGTCGTGGTAGTCGTACAGGCCGTTGTCCAGGACGAGGGCGGCCAGCCGGTGCTCGTGGGCGGCGGCTCGGGCGGCGAGGTAGCCGCCGAGGCTGTAGCCGAACAGCGCGATCCGGCCGGGGGCGATCTCGGGGCGGCTGAGGGCGTAGTCGATCACCGGGCTGACCACGGCCTCCCAGTCGGGACGGAAGACGAGTCCCTGCTCGCGCAGCACGGCGCCCTGGCCGGGACCGTCGTAGGCCAGCACGTTGTAGCCGCGGCGCAGCGCGGCCGCGCCGATGGCGAAGTAGGCCTCCTCCAGGGTGGAGTCGAAGCCGCCGGTGAAGACGACGGTCGGGCGGGGCAGGCCGGAGTCGTCGACGAGGAAGAGGTACCCGGGCAGGGCGGTGTCCCGGTACGGGATGCGCACCGCCTCGACGGGCGTGTCCATGAGCCCCGCGGCGGTCGCGAAGGTCTCGCGGGAGAGCGCGGAGAGCGCCTTGGCCTCGGGGTCGTGGGCGGGGTCGTCGCGACGGTAGAACTCGGCGGTGCGGTAGTAGTTCGACGCGCGCAGCAGAGCCTCCCGGGCGCTGACCCGGTGGCCGGCGGCGAGGGCGGCGGTGCCGATGGCGTGGACGCGCTGCGCGGTCCTCTTCCACTCGCGCAGCCAGGCCTCCTCGTCGCCTTCGCCGACGTTGCGCAGGGTGGTGAGGACCTCGCCCAGGTCGGCGCCGCCGTCGTTGGCGAAACCGGCCGCGCGCAGTGCCTCGAAGGAGAACGACTCGTCCTCGTACAGGAATCGCATGGGTGCACCCCGGATCGATTGTCGAGACGGAACGGTTCCGTCTCGTCTATGTCGGAGACGATAGACCTCGCCCAGTCGAGACGCAACCGTTCCGCCTCGGGTAGGTTCGGGGCATGCCCGCTACTCCCGCGCCCCAGTCACCACCCCCCGCCCCCGGCCGCCCCCCTGGGCGCAGGCTCCCCGGCGGGCCCGTGCTCCAGGACTCGGTGACCGAGGCGATCGCCGCCGCGTTCTTCGAGGAGCTGGCGGCGACCGGCTACGCGCGGCTGTCCCTGGAAGCGGTGGCCAAGCGTGCCGGCGCGGGCAAGGCGGCCATCTACCGCCGCTGGGCCTCCAAACTGGAGATGACCGTCGACCTGGTCTCGGCCGTCGCCGTCGACGCCTCCGGGCCCGCCGACACCGGAAGCCTGCGCGGCGACGTCCTCGCCTTCCTCGCGGAGGTCGCCCACGCGCTCAACCAGCCGCTCGCCGCGCGGATCATCCCCGACCTGATCGCCGAGGGCGGCCGCACCCCCGAACTGGCCGAGGCGCTCTTCACCGCCGTCCGCGACACCCGCCGCGGCAAGGCCACCCGGCTCCTGGACCGGGCGGTCGACCGGGGGGAACTCCCCGCCGCCGTCGACCGCGAACTCGCGCTCGACCTGCTCGCCGGCCCGCTGTACTGGCGCCTCGCGGTCGTCCACACCCCGACCGCCCCCGACCACCTCGACCGCCTCGCCGACAAACTGGTCGCGGCCTTCCGCGCCTGACGCCCGGTCCGGGCGAATCCCGGGCGGCCCCGCCCGGGATCGTTGTAGTCTGTCATCGCCTCGATGACAGCAGAACGAGTCAGCGAAAGAGTGACGGAATGGATCAGCAGCACACCGGCACGCCCGGGGCAGGGCCGGTCTCGTTCCTGGCCGCCGCCGCCGCGCTCGGCGTGATGGACGCCGCCACCCGCACCGCCCGCCACGCACCGCCGGACACCACGGGCCAGAACGACCCGCAGCAGGCCCTGTCCGCGCTCCTGATGCTGCGCCACCTCCGCGAGGAACTCGCCGGCTGGGAGACCGGCCTGATCGAGACCGCGCGCGGCGCCGGCGCCACCTGGGGTGACCTCGCCGAACCGCTGGGCGTCCAGAGCCGCCAGGCCGCCGAACGCCGGTACCTGCGGCTGCGCCCCGACCGCGACGCCGGCACCGAGGCCGGCAGTACCGGTGAACAGCGCGTCCGGGCCGCGCGCGACCGGCGCGCCGGCGACCGGGCGGTCACCACCTGGGCCCGCGCCAACGCCGCGGACCTGCGCCGACTCGCCGGGCAGATCGGCGCCCTGGACGGCCTCGGCCCCTCGGCGGCCCCCGCCCTGCAACGCCTGCTGGACGCACTCGGCCACCACGACCCCGTCAGGCTGCTCGGCCCGCTCGCCGAGACCAGGCCGCTCCTGGCGGCGGACCATCCGGCGATCGTCGACCGTCTCGACGAACTCGCCGCCCGGGCCGAACAGCTGCGCGCCGACAGCAGCCACCGGCGCCGGACAACCCGTACCGACCCGACCCCTTTCCACTGAAGGAGACCCGTTCCGTGGCCAGCCCCACCGAGACGTTGGAGTTCCAGGCGGAGACCCGCCAGCTGCTGCAGCTGGTGATCCACTCGATCTACTCGAACAAGGACATCTTCCTGCGCGAGCTGATCTCCAACGCCTCCGACGCCCTCGACAAGCTCCGTCTGGAATCCCTCACCGACAGCGACCTCGCCGTCGACACCTCCGACCTGCACATCATGCTGGAGGTCGACCGGGAGGCCCGCACCCTGACGGTGCGGGACAACGGCATCGGCATGACGCGCGACGACGTCGTCGACCTGATCGGCACCATCGCCAAGTCCGGCACCGCGAGCCTGCTGGCCAAGATCAAGGAGGCCAAGGACGCGGACGTGGCGCAGAGCCTGATCGGCCAGTTCGGCGTCGGCTTCTACTCGGCGTTCATGGTCGCCGACAAGGTCACCCTGCGTACCCGCCGCGCCGGGACGGACCAGGGCACCGCGTGGGAGTCCGACGGCGAGGGCACCTACACCATCGCGCAGGCCGACGGCCTGCCGGTGGGCACCTCGGTCACGCTGCACCTCAAGCCGGCGGACGGCGAGGACGGGCTCGGCGACTACCTGGCCACCTGGAAGATCCGCCAGATCGTCAAGCAGTACTCGGACTTCATCCGCTGGCCCATCCGGATGGCCACCGAGCCGGTCGGCACGGACGCCGGGTCCGGGGCCGAGGACGGGGCCGAGGAAGGCGCCGAGGGCGCGGCCGCGAGCGCCCCGGAGACGCTGAACTCGATGAAGGCCCTGTGGGCCCGCCCGCGCAGCGAGGTGACCCAGGCCGAGTACAACGAGTTCTACCAGCAGATCAGCCACGACTGGCAGGAGCCCGCCGAGACCATCCACATGCGGGCCGAGGGCACCTTCGAGTACGAGGCGCTGCTGTTCATCCCCGCCCACGCCCCGTTCGACCTGTTCTCCCGCGACACCAAGCGGGGCGTGCAGCTGTACGTCAAGCGCGTGTTCATCATGGACGACTGCGACGCGCTCATGCCGAACTACCTGCGCTTCGTCAAGGGCGTCGTCGACGCCCACGACCTCTCGCTCAACGTCTCCCGCGAGATTCTGCAGCACGACCGCCAGATCACCGCCGTGCGCCGACGCCTCGTCAAGAAGGTCCTCGCCGCCCTCAAGGACCTGCGGACCTCGAACGCCGAGGCCTACGCCAAGCTGTGGGAGCAGTTCGGCCGGGTCCTCAAGGAAGGCCTGCTCGAGGACCGCGACAACGCCGACACCCTGCTGGAGCTGGTCTCGGCCGCCTCCACCCACGACGCGCAGGCGCCGACCACACTGCGCGAGTACGTCGAGCGGATGAAGGACGGCCAGGACACCATCTACTACCTGACCGGCGAGAACCGCCAGATGGTGGAGAACTCCCCCCACATGGAGGCCTTCACCGCCAAGGGCTACGAGGTGCTGATCCTCACCGACCCCGTCGACGAGGTCTGGACCGACCAGATCCCGGCCTTCGACGGCCACCGCTTCCAGTCCATCGCCAAGGGCCAGGTCGACCTCGACGACCACGCCGACGGCGACGGCAGCGACGAGGCGAAGGCGGAGAAGGCCCAGCGCGAGGAGGACTTCGCCGCCCTCCTCGGCTGGCTCCGGAGCACCCTCGCCGAGCACGTCAAGGAGGTCCGCCTCTCCACCCGGCTGACCACCTCCGCCGCCTGCCTCGTCGGCGACGCCCACGACCTGACCCCCACCCTGGAGAAGATGTACCGGGCCATGGGCCAGGAACTCCCCCCGGTCAAGCGCATCCTCGAACTCAACCCCACCCACCCCCTCGTCACCGCCCTGCACCAGGCCCACAAGGCAGGGCCCGAGACCCCGGCGCTCACCGACATCGCGGAACTCGTCCACGGCAGCGCCCTGTTGGCCGAGGGCGGCGACCTGCCCGACCCGGCCCGCTTCACCCGCCTGCTGACCGACCGCCTCACCCACACCCTGTGACCCCCCGCGGGTGCGGCCCGACGCAGCCGGTAGTGCCCGGCGGGCCGCACCCGCGGACGTCCCGCAGGCGGCCGGGCCTCCTCAGGGGTACGGGGGCCGGGGCCGGCGAAGGGCGGCCGGTTGCCGACCTGCTGGCACTGACCCGATGGTCAGCGCCGGTCTCCCGACGTGGCATGCTCCTCGCATGACTGACCGCAACCGACCAGTGAAGCCGGGGCCGAGCGCCGACGGCGGTTCGACGGCAGCCGGTACTGCGCAGGAGCCCGTGGTCCAGGACGTTCTGGATGCCTCGCTGGGGTCGATGGCCCTGCTCGAACCGGTCCTCGGTGCGCACGACGAGGTGGTGGACTTCCGCTTCGCCGCGGTCTCGCCCCACGCGGTCGACATCGCCGGGCGCTGCGGCGCGGAACTGCTCGGGCGCAGCGTCCTGGAGACGTATCCCGGCGTAGCCGGAAGCGAGCTCTGGCACGGCTACCTCAGCGCGTACGCGACCGGCGTTCGTTACGAGGGCGAGCTGGACTACCAGGAGGTCGCCGCCGGCATCCCGCGGCTGTCCCGCTTCAAGGTGCGGGCGGTGCCCACCCGGCAAGGGCTGGTCGTCTCCTGGGCCCGCCTCGACACCCACGAGCGGAAGCAGCGCAGGCAGGCGCTGATCCAGCGACTGGGCAAGACCGGTTGGATGGACCACGACCTGGTCCGCGACGAGATCACCTGGTCGCAGGAGGTCTACGCGATCTTCGGCAGGGCCCGGTCACTGGGGCCGGTGGCACTGCACGACCTGTTCGTCCAGGCCCCGGCGGACGACCGCGACCAGCTGGAGGGCGAGCTCCTCCAGCTGGTCGGGCGGGGGGAGCGGATGGACCGCACCGTTCGCATCGTCCTTCCCGGAGGAGAGGTCCGACACGTGCGGGTCGTCGCCGAGGCGCAGACCGACGCGCACGGCGACCCGGTCGAGCTCCAGGTGCTGTTCCAGGACCTCACCGCCGCCAAGCAGTACGAGCAGCAGTTGCTGGAACACCAGGAGACGGTGCTCGCACACCAGGGCCTGCTGGCGGCCGAGCGGGACCTCGCCGCCCGGCTCCAGAACACGCTCCTCCCCGTGTCACAGCGGGTGCTCCACCTGGCCGGGCTCGTCATCGATGTCGCCTACCAGCCCGTTCAGGAAGGGCTGAACCTCGGCGGTGACTGGTACAGCGCCGTCGAACTGCCGGACGGCAGCGTCCTGCTGGTGGTCGGCGACGTCGCGGGCCACGGCCTCGACGCGGTGGCCACGATGGCCCTGCTGCGCTTCACGGCCAAGGGCATGGCCATCACCGGCACGCCCCTGCCGGAGATCCTCCACCGCCTCAACACGCTGCTGCTGCACGCCTCCGACCGGCCGTACAGCACCGCCACCATGATCATGGCGTGCTACCGGCCCGAGACCTCCCGGCTCACCTGGGTGCAGGCCGGCCACCTCCCGCCGCTGCTCGTCCGCCAGGGCGAGGCACGCTATCTGCCGCCCCCGGCGGGCATCCTGCTCGGAGCGACCGACACCCCCCGCTACGAGGAGTCAACGGTCGACCTGCTGCCCGGCGACGAACTCCTCCTCTACACCGACGGCTTGATCGAGAACCCGGGTGAGCCCCTCGACACTGCCCTGGCACGACTGGCTTCCGCCGTGCCGGAGCACCAGGGCGAGCTGCCGTTCCTCGACGGGCTCGTCCGGGCGCTGGTCGGACCGGCCGGCCGCCGCGACGACATCTGCGCTCTGCACGTTCGCCGCTGACACCCCGTGGCCGGGAACTTCGCCGCCGCCGACATTCAAATGCGGATTCCGGGAACCCGAGGAGCAGACCGACCGACGAGGAGTGAGACGGCATGGGTATCGGTGGCTGCATCGTATTGTTCGCCCTCGGCGCCATCATGGCCTTCGCGACCGACTGGCACGTGAACGGGGTCAACCTGCACCTGGTGGGCTGGATCCTCATGGCCGCCGGGCTTCTGGGATTGATCACCTATGTGAACGTGTTCCGCCGCCGACGCCTGGTCCGCAGCGTCGAGAGCGACGAACCGGTCGAGGAGCGCCGCTACTACGAGTAGGAGTCAGCCGGACTCCACGACATCTGACAGAGCCCGCGTACGGTCGGGACCCACGGTCGAGTGGGTCCCGAGCGTACGTCGGTGACCGGGTCCGCGGGCCCGGCGTGGGGGTGTCGGCCCACGCGGAGGAAGTCACGCCCCGAACCGGACCGACGCATGAGCGCCGTCCGGACGCGCCGGGCCGTTGCCGCGCGCCACCGGCTCAGTCGGCCGGCCGGCGGACCGCCACCCCGACCAGGCAGGTGTCGTCGTCGGTGTCGGCGCTGCTGTACTGCAGCAGGTGGTCCAGGTGCCCTTCGAGGCCGTTGGCTCCGACGGCCGCGTCACGGTGGGCCCGTTCGGCGAGCGCCGTCAGATTGGTCAGGGAGGCCTGGAGGGACTCGTCGCGGCGTTCGATCAGGCCGTCGGTGTACATCACCAGGGTGTCGCCGGTCTCCAGGACGACCTCGTCCTCCTCGTAGTCCGCCTGGTCCAGCGCGCCGAGCAGGATGCCGCCCACCTGCGGAAGGATGCTCGCCCGGCCGTCGCGCAGCAGGACCGGCGGCGGGTGGCCCGCGCGGGCCCAGCGCAGCCGGCGGGTCGCCGGTTCGTACAGCCCGCAGACCGCGGTGGCCGTGACGTTGTCGGTCAGGTGGTGGGTGACGCTGTTGAGCCAGCTGAGCAGTTGACCCGGTCCGGCGCCGGTGGCGGCCAGGCCGCGCAGCGCGTTGCGCAGCGCGACCATGCCGGTCGCGGCCTCGATGCCGTGTCCGGCGACGTCGCCGACGCACAGCAGGACGTCGCCGGTGGGCAGCTCGAGCGCGTCGTACCAGTCACCGCCCACCAGGTGGTCCTTCTCGGCCGGGCGGTAGCGCACGGCCACGTGCAGGTCGTGCAGGTCCAGCGGGCCCCGGGCGGGCGGCATGATGGCGTGCTGGAGCTGGAGGGCGAGGCGGCTGCGCTCGGCGGCCTGCTGCTCGCTCTGGGCCAGCTGGTCGCGGGTGGCGGCCAGCGCGACCTCCGTCCAGTGCTGGGCGGAGATGTCCTGGTAGGCGCCGCGCACCAGGCGCACCCCGCTGTGCGGATCGCGCACCGGCTCCGCCACGACGCGGATGTGCCGGGTGACGCCGTCGGGGCGCTGCAACCGGAAGGCGGTGGAGGCCGGCCGGCGGTGGTGCAGCAGGGTGCGCAGGAACCGGCCGATGGTGTGCAGGTCGTCCGGGTGGGCGTGCTCGGCCAGCTGGTCGATGGAGATCGGCTGAGCGGTGGGCGGCAGCCCGTGCAGCTCGAACAGGCTGTCGTTCCAGACGATCTGGCGCGTGCGCAGGTTCTCCTCGAAGCCGCCGATCCGGCCGAGGCGCTGCGCGTGCTGGAGCAGCCGGGCGACCCGCGGCGTGCCGTTGTCCAGCCGCCAGACGACGACCAGGTGGGGGCCGTGCCGGCTGATGCTCACCTGGGCCCGGGTGGTCAGCGGCACCCCGTCGACCAGGGCGGCGAGCCGCATGTCCGGGGTCCGGAACGGCTCTCCGGTGGCGAAGACGTGCTCGACCTTCTCGGCGAGGCCGCCCGGCTCGGCCGCGAGCGGGTACGCCTCCAGCAGCCGGGTGCCCACGATCGCGCCCGTGGGCCGCCCGGCGAAGTCGACGAAGGACGGGTTCACGTGCCGCACCAGGAACCGCGGCGGCACCTCGCCGTCCTCCGGCGCGACCCGGAGCACCAGGCAGGGGTCGAAGAGGCCGTCCGCCAGCTGCCGCAGCTCGTCGAACTGGCCGTCGGCCGAGTCGGCCGCGGGGAGCTCCCGCGGCTCCCAGGTCTCCAGGGTGGCGGCCGCCACCTCCGCGAGCGCCTCGAACTGCCGTTGCAGCGGCTGGGACTGCTCGGGCAGCGCCTCGCGCCAGCAGATCTCCAGGACGCCGATCAGCCGGCCGCCGACGCCGGCCGGCACGGCCAACCGCCCGCCGGGGACGTCGTGCTGGCCGATGGAGGGGAGCGAGGCGTCGGCGAGCACGTGGTAGCCGACGGCCGTACGTTCGTCCAGGGCCCGGCGGGCCGGCGTCGGCACGCCGGGCGGGACGTGGCGCCAGCGCCGGGCCTCCGCCGGCTGGAAGCCGGCGCTGCCCGCGAGGGACAGCGAGAGGTCGGGGTGGGCGGCCCAGATGGCCACCGCGGCCACGCCGAGCGGGCGCAGGGCGTGCTCCAGCATGGAGCGGGCCGCCGTCGCCGCGTCGCCGCCCGCGATCGTGTCCGCTTCGGCGCTGCGCAGCCGTAGCGGGACCGGATCCGCGCTCCTGGCCGCCGCACCGGCGCGCACCCGCGGCCGGGCGGCCGGGGGCGCCCCGTCGGTCCGGGCCGCCTCATCGGAGCGGCCCGAAGCGCCGGCGACGAACTCCCGGGCGAGCGCCGAGATCTGGTCCGCCGCGGCCTGGTTGAGCAGGTCGGCGGCCAGCGCCAGTGTCGTCACCCCCGCCTGTGCGGCGAGGCCCTCCAACTGCCGGGCGGCCTCGGTGGGGCCGCACCGCAGGCGCTCCACCAGCACGCCGACGGCCATCTCCAGCACGCCCCGCCCCGCCGAGTCCGCCTGCGCCTGGTCCAGCTCCCGGCGCAGGCGCTCCACCGTACTGGCGAGCCGGCCCACCGCCGTGGCCGTGCGGTCCGGCTCCTGGGCGGCGGCCGCCTCCGGACCGGCCGCGCCGCGCTGCGCCCCGACCCTGGCGGCGTCGACGGCCGGTCCGGCCGCGGACGGACGGCCCTTGGCGAGTTGCTCGTCGGGGTGCTGCACGGTGCTGGCTCCTGAGGTCTCGACTGCTGCTCCGGTCCGCGGTTACCGCGTGAGGTGGTGCGTGATCCGGCTGATCACCTCGTCGGCGTCGACCGGCTTGGTGATGTAGTCGCTCGCGCCCGCGGCCAGGCTCTTCTCCCGGTCGCCGATCATCGCCTTGGCGGTCACGGCGATGATCGGCAGACCCGCGTGCTCGGGCATCGCGCGGATGGCCGCAGTGGCCGTGTACCCGTCCATCTCGGGCATCATCACATCCATCAGGATGACATCGATGCCGGGGTGGACGGTGAGCGACTCCAGCGCGGCGCGCCCGTTCTCGGCCTGGAGGACCCGCATGCCGTGGAGCTCCAGGATGCTGGTGATCGCGTACAGGTTGCGGTCGTCGTCGTCGACCACGAGGGCCGTGCGGCCGGCGAGCGCCGGTTCGGCGTCGGGGCTCCAGGACGGCACCAGGTCCGCCCCGCGCCCCGGTGGGAGCGCCCCGCCGGGGCGGTCGGCGCTCATGTGCAGGGCGATCCGCCCGCGCAACTCGTCGAGGCTGGCGATCAGTTCCAGCGGCCGTTCGCCCGGCCGGGAGACGGAGCCCGCTCGCTCGCCGGTGACGCCCCGGTTGTTGTGCGCCAGCACGGGGACGGTGTGCAGGGCCGGGTCGCCCTCCATGTCGGCCAGGAGCGCGCCGGCCGTGCCGTCCGGCAGGTCGAGTTCCAGGACGACGCAGTGGCACGGCGCGGTGGCGAGTGCGGTGGCGGCATCCTGGGCGCCGACGGCGGTGACGATCTCGACCTGCCGGTGCCCGGCGGAGTAGCGGGCGAGGTCGGCGACGGCGTTCTCCGCGACGAGGGTCAGCAGGCCGTTGGGCCGGCCCTCGACGACGAGGAGCCGCCGGGGGCGTTCGGTGGTGGGGTGGTCGGCGGGATCGACGGGCTGCTCCGGGGCGGGCCCGGCGGCGGCGCCGGCCGGCGCCCCGGCCGCGGGCGGCAGTTCGCTCCCGGCGACCACGGAGTGCTCGACGGGGAGGTAGAGGGTGAAGACGGTGCCCCGGCCGAGGGTGCTCTCGACCGTGATGGCGCCGCCGAGCAGGAAGGCGATCTCACGGCTGATGGACAGCCCGAGGCCGGTGCCGCCGTACTTGCGGCTGGTGGTGCCGTCGGCCTGCTGGAAGGCGCCGAAGACGGTCTCCAGGTGCTGGGGCGCGATCCCGATGCCGGTGTCGGTCACGCGGAAGGCGAGCACCGGGCCGCCGCGCCGTACGCCGTCGGGCAGTTCCGCGTCGGTGGCGGGCTCGATGCGCAGCTCGACCCTGCCGTGCTCGGTGAACTTGACGGCGTTGGACAGCAGGTTGCGCAGCACCTGGCGCAAGCGGTAGTCGTCGGTGAGGAGTTCGCCGGGGACCCCGGGTGCCGTCCGTACGGCGAAGGCGAGGTTCTTCTGTCCGGTCAGCGGGCGGAAGGTGGCTTCGACGTAGTCGAGCAGGGCGTGCAGCGGCACCGCGTCGACGTTCAGGTCCATCTTGCCGGCCTCGACCTTGGACAGGTCGAGGATGTCGTTGATGAGCTGGAGCAGGTCGGAGCCGGCGGAGTGGATGATGCCGGCGTACTCGACCTGCTTGGCGGTCAGGTTCCTGGTGGGGTTCTGGGCGAGCAACTGGGCCAGGATGAGCAGGCTGTTGAGCGGCGTGCGCAGTTCGTGGCTCATGTTGGCCAGGAACTCCGACTTGTACTTCGAGGCCAGCGACAGCTGGTGGGCGCGCTCCTCCAGTTCCTGGCGGGCCTGCTCGATCTCCAGGTTCTTGGTCTCGATGTCGCGGTTCTGCGCGGCGAGCAGTTCCGCCTTGTCCTCCAACTCGGCGTTGGAGAACTGGAGTTCCTCCTGCCGGGCCTGGAGCTCCTCGGAGCGGGCCTGGAGTTCGGCGGCCAGCCGCTGGGACTCGCCGAGCAGCTCGTCGGTGCGGGCGTTGGCGATGATGGTGTTGACGTTGACGCCGATGGTCTCCATCAGCTGGTTGAGGAAGTCCCGGTGGACCTGGGTGAAGGGCTGGACGGAGGCCAGTTCGATGACGCCGAGGACCTGGTCCTCGACGACGATCGGCAGCACCAGCAGCGACAGCGAGTCGGTGCGGCCGAGACCGGAGGAGGCGGGGAGGTAGCCGGCCGGCAGGGCGTCGACGGCGATGGTCCGGCGACTGCGCGCGGCCTGGCCGACGAAGGACTCGCCCAGGCGGAAGCGGGTGGGGCGCTCGCCGTCGGGGAACGCGTAGGAGCCGACGAGTTGGAGCACCGTCCCTTCCGGGCTGTCCTCGGCGAGGTAGAAGGCGCCGCACTGCGCTTCGACCAGCGGGGCGAGTTCGTCCATGACGGACTCCGCGACCACTCCGAGGTCGCGCCGGCCCTGCATCAGTGCGGAGAAGCGGGCGAGGTTGGTCTTCAGCCAGTCCTGTTCCTCGTTGGCGCGGGTCGTCTCGCGCAGCGACTCCACCATGAAGTTGACGTTGTCCTTGAGGTCGGCGACCTCGCCGGAGGCGTCCACGGTGATCGAGCGTGTCAGGTCGCCGGCCGCGACGGCGCTGGTGACCTCGGCGATCGCCCGGACCTGCCGGGTCAGGTTGCCGGCCAGCTCGTTGACGTTCTCGGTCAGCCGCTTCCAGGTGCCGGAGACGCCCTCGACCTTGGCCTGGCCGCCGAGCCGGCCCTCGGTGCCGACCTCGCGGGCGACCCGGGTCACCTCGTCGGCGAACGAGGACAGCTGGTCGACCATCGTGTTGATGGTCTCCTTCAGTTCCAGGATCTCGCCCCGGGCGGTGACGGTGATCTTCTGCGACAGGTCGCCCTCGGCGACCGCGGTGGCCACCTGGGCGATCGCGCGGACCTGGCCGGTGAGGTTGCCGGCCATCGAGTTGACCGAGTCGGTGAGGTCGCGCCAGGTCCCCGAGACGCCGACGACGCGTGCCTGGCCGCCGAGGATGCCCTCGGTGCCGACCTCGCGGGCCACCCGGGTCACCTCCCCGGCGAACGAGGACAGCTGGTCGACCATCGTGTTGACGGTGTTCTTGAGCTCCAGGATCTCGCCCCGGGCGTCGACCTCGATCTTCTGGGTGAGGTCGCCGCGCGCCACCGCCGTGGTGACCTGGGCGATTCCGCGCACCTGCCAGGTCAGGTTGCCGGCCATCGCGTTGACCGAGTCGGTGAGGTCCGCCCAGGTGCCGGAGACCCCGGGGACCTGCGCCTGGCCGCCGAGCCGGCCCTCGGTGCCGACCTCCCGTGCAACGCGCGTCACCTCGGAGGTGAAGTGCGACAGCTGGTCGACCATGCCGTTGAACACCGAGGCGATCTCGCCCAGCAACCCGTGTGCGTCGTCGGGCAGTTTGGTGCTGAAGTCGCCGTCCCGGACGGCCGTGAGACCGGCCAGCAGTTGCCGTAGTTCGGGTTCGTTGCCCAGTGCTGCGTCCGGCCCGATCGCCGGGCGGTGCTGCGAGCCGTTGGACGTGGTCGGGCCAGCCATCGAACGTCGCCTCCGTAGAAGGCGGGGCCGGGGCCCGCCTTCGGTCGTGGGCATCACCGGTCCCGGCCGGGTGGGTCCGGTCGTCGGTCGGGTGCGGTGGGTGTCGTCACGGAGGCTACCTCAGCGTCCGCACCACCCGGAAACGGCTGCCACCAGCGTGGAGAGGCTCCGGGTGGCGGGGTACGGTGCGGAGAGGACTTCGCGAAATCTTCACGGTTTGCGGGTGCATCGATCTGCCGCACCGGGGTAGCAGGGCACCCGTCGTACCGTCAGGGAAAGGACTCGGATGCCCACGCCCACCGGTGAAATGCTCGCCCCCACGACCGCCCCGGGCGGGAGGACACGGGAGCCGCTCCAGGCCGCTCCGGCCCGGGCAGATCTGCCCGAAGTCGGTCTGCCCGAAGTCGGTCTGCCTGAAGTCGGTCTGCCTGAAGTCGGTCTGCCCGAAGTCGATCTGCCCCAGGGCGCGGACCTGCGGGAAATGGCCCCGGCCGACGCACGGGAACTCACCCGCGTCCTGCTGCGCCGCCTCAGCACGCTGGAGGAGGGCACGAGGGAGTACTCGTACGTCCGCAACACCCTGGTGGAGATGAACCTCTCACTCGTGAGGTTCGCGATCCGCCGCTTCAACTCGCACCGCGAACCGAAGGAGGACCTCCTCCAGGTCGGTGCGGTCGGCCTGGTCAAGGCCATCGACCGCTTCGACCCGGACCTCGGCGTGGAGTTCACCACCTTCGCCATGCCGACCGTCCTCGGTGAACTGCGGCGCCACTTCCGCGACACCACCTGGGCCGTGCACGTGCCCCGCCGGCTCCAGGAACTGCGCATCGTCCTCGCCAGGGCGCAGGAGAAGCTCGCGCACGACCTCGACCGCGCCCCCACTCCGGCCGAACTCGCCGAACACCTCTCGCTGCCCGTCGAGGAGGTCGTCGAGGGGCTGACCGCGGCCAACGGGCACACCGCGGGCTCGCTGGACCTCGGCGGCGCGGAGGACGAGGACGGCCCCGGCCCGCTGGCCGACCGCCTCGGGGAGGAGGACCAGCGCCTGTCCCGGGTCGAGGATCTGGTGGCGCTCAAGCCGCTGGTGGCCGCGCTGCCGGAGCGGGAGCGGCTGATCCTCTCCATGCGCTTCTGCGAGGACATGACGCAGTCCCAGATCGGCGCCCGCCTCGGGCTCTCCCAGATGCACGTCTCCCGGCTGCTGAGCCGCACGCTGCGGAAGCTGCGCGAAGGGCTGGACAGCGACTGACCGGCGCCGGGGGGCCGTGTTTGGCGCAGCGGTCCCGTCTACGTAAGGTCGGAAGGCACGGACATGGAGGGACGATGATGATGCCATCCGACAACGGCCGGGGCGAGGCCACCCTGGTGACCGCCCTACCCCGGCCCGGCCTCGAAGTGCGCAGTCGTGCCACGGAGACCGGGGCGGTGGTGTGCGCGCTCGCGGGCGACCTCGACATAGAGACGCTGGCCTCCGCCGCCGAGACGCTCACCGGGCTCGTCGCACAGCGCCCGTCCGCACTGGTCGTCGACCTGCGGGAGGTCGCCTTCTGCGACTCCTCCGGGCTGAACCTGCTGCTCAGGACGCGCATCGCGGCCGAGAAGGAGGGGCTGCACCTGCGGCTCGCGGCGGTGGCGCCGACGGTGCTGCGGGTGCTGGAACTGACCGGCGCCAGGACGGTTTTCACGATCCACGAGACGGTCGAGGAAGCCCTGAGCGTCTGACCGCCCGACCGCCCGGGCGTCGCCCGGCGTCGCCCGGGTGCGCCCGGCTTCCGGGCGGGGCCGGGCGGGAGGCATAATCCCGGAGCTGCCGGGAAACCGAGCTGCGACAGTCGTCGATACGGAAGGGTGCCCTTAGATGTCGATGAGCCGGGGGACCCTGGACGGCGATCCACGCCCGGGCGAGCTGGTGCTGCCCGTCGGGGGTCAGCGCAGACGGTTGCCCCTGGTCGGGCTGACCAAGCCGGTCGCCCGCGCCAGGGCCCACACCATCAGTGCGCTCGGCGACTGGTGTCCGTCGGGCCTGGGTCCCGGTGCCGCCGAAGGGATCGCCGAGGACGTCGTCCTGGTGGTCGCAGAACTCGTCGGCAACGCCATGCTGCACGGCGACGGTCCGCTGGAACTGGTCCTGGACATCACCCCGGCCCGCCTGCGGATCGAGGTCAGCGACCGCAGCTCGGAACTGCCCGCGCCCCGGCAGCCGCACCACCCCGCGCTGCCCGGCGGCCACGGCCTGTTCATCGTGCAGCGGATAGCGGACCGCTGGGGCGCCCAGCCCCACGCCCAGGGCAAGACCATCTGGGCCGAGTTCGACACCCGGCGCCTCCGGGGCGAGTGACCGGCCGCAGGGCTGACGACTCCGGGGCATCGGCCGGTCTCGCACCGTGCCGCGCTGTCTCTGGAACTCCAAGCGCCCCTTTAATGGTGCCAAAAATTTACTTTTCAACCCTAATATCAATGCCCTAGCTGCGATTTGATCTACGAATCCCAGGTGTGGAAGGCTGCCTTCGGCGCGCCGTTACCGACAGGTAACCCGGCGCGCCGTTGTCGCGTGGACGCCCAGGGGGAGCGCCGGCGTCACGCGACACGGTCGGAGACCGCACCTGGGGGCATCGCGTGCGGACCGCCCTCCGACCCGGAAGCCCGGAAGACCGGGAAAGCCCGGAAGACCTGGAAAGCGGGGAGCGCCATGGGCAATGGTGTCGATGTGACGAGTTTGCAGAGCGAGCTCGAGGACCTCTGGAAGCGACGGGACGAGGTTCCGCTGCAGTCCGCCGAGGCGGTGGCCGCCGTCGACGCGGCGATCGGCCTGCTGGACACCGGGCGCGTGCGGGTGGCCGAACTGCTGGACGGTGAGGTCGTGGTGCACGAGTGGCTGAAGAACGCGATCCTGCTGCTCTACAAGCAGGCCTCGCCGCAGCCGTCGCAGTTCGGCCCCTTCCGGTGCGCCGACAAGATCCCGCTGAAGAGCGCGATCGACGGCGTCCAGGTGTCACCGGGCGCGGTCATCCGGCGGGGCAGCTACCAGGAGCCCGGCGCCGTGGTGATGCCGAGCCACATCGGCATCGGCTCGTACGTCGGCGAGGGCACCCTGGTGGACTCCTGGGTGGGCATCGGCTCCTGCGCCCAGATCGGTCGCAACGTCCACCTGTCCGGGGGAGTCGGACTCGGCGGCATGATCGAACCCCCCATGGCCAGGCCGGTGGTGATCGAGGACGACGCCTTCATCGGCGCCCGCTCGATGGTCTACAGCGGCGCCCGGGTCGGTGAGGGCGCGCTGCTGGGCGCCGGAGCCCTGCTGACCGACACGATCCCGGTGATCGACGCCGCCACCGGCGAGGAGCTCAGTCGCGGCGAGGTGCCGCCGTGGACGGTCGCCGTCCCCGCCAGCCGCCCACGCGAGTTCGCCGGCGGCACCTTCGGACTGCCCTGCCTGCTGGTCATCAAGCACCTGAAGAAGGGCGAGCGCCACGACAAGGCCAAGCTCAACGACGCCGTGCGCACCCAGCCGCCCGCCACGCTCAGCCTCTGACGGACCCGGCTCGCACCTCCCCGACGCCCCTTCACGGAAAGACCACCCCATGCCCGCCACCGGCATCAGCCCGCTCCTGGACCGTCGCCCCGAACTATCCGGCCTCGCGGCCAAGTTGACGGCCTTTCTGGACACCCACCTGCCCGAACCCGTCTGTGAGGGCGGCCCCCGCCCCGACTGGCTCGCCCTGCGCGCCCGGGCCGCGGCCGCCGGGCTCACCGGCATCGACGTCACCTTCCCCGACGAGTTCGGCGACGGCTCCCAGGGCGAGCTCCCCGCCGAGTTCTCTGCCGAGCAGGGTGAGCCCGGTGAACCGCGCGGCCGCGTGGCCCAGGGGATGGCCATGTTCCTCGCCGGGCAGCGCGACTGCGACGCCCGGGAGATCTTCAGCACCGGACACGCCGCGATGCCGCTGCGCTACGGCTCGCCCGCGCTCGTCCGCCACACCCGCGAAAAGGTCGTCGGCGCGGGGGAGTTGGCGGGTATCGCGTCCAGCGAGCCGCACTCCGGCTCGGACCTGCGGGGCTTTCGCACCGTCCTGGTCGACCACGGTGACCACTTCACCCTCTCCGGGTCCAAGGGTTTGATCAGCCGGGTCGAGGAGGCCTACGGCTTCGTCGTCTTCTGCAAGCTGGTCGACCGCGCCGACGCCGGCCGCACCGATCTGCGCGACGTGCCGCTGTCCGCGGTGTGGGTGCCGGCCGACGCCGCCGGCGTGCTCACCGAGACCACCGACCCGATGGGGATGCGCGGCTGGAGCTTCGGCCACCTGCACTTCGTCGACACCCGCCTGGACAAGGACTTCCTGCTCGGTGAACCCGGCGACGGCCGTCGGATCTTCGACACGCACTTCTCCGCCTGGCGTCTGATGATGTCGCTGGTCTGCCTCGGTGCGGCCGCCGCGGCGATCCAGGAGTCCGCGGCCCGTACCCGCGCCCGCACCGTCGCCCGGATGCCGCTGGCCGCGATCCCGTCCGTCGCAGCCCGCCTGGGCACCGCCGCCGCCGAGGTCGAGGCCGCCACCGCCTGGTGCTTCGCGCTGCTGGAGCGCATCGACCAGGGCGAGACCGACGTCGCCGCCTGCTCCGCGGCCAAGGCCCTGGCCACCGACACCGCCTACCGCGCCGTCGACCTCGCCCTCCAACTGCACGGCAGCGAGGGCTACACCAAGCACACCCCGATGGAGAAGCGCCTGCGGGACATCCGTGGGCTGCGGATCGCCGACGGACCCAACGACACGCTCTACAGCGTGCTGGCGCACGCCCTGCTGGCCGAGGGTCACCAGGCCGGGGACCACCAGGCCGGAGACGCGCGACTCCTGGCGGCCCGGCGCTGACTTCCCGCCGCCCAGCACACCACCGAACCGAGGCGCAAGGAACCGCCCATGCCACCCACCTCGCCCTTCCGGACCGAAGTCGTCGACATCCTCGACGAGTTGGGTGCCGATCCCGACCGTCCCGCCCTGGTCCACCGGGGATGCACCACCACCGCCGGGGAACTGCGGGACCTCGTCCACCGACTGGCCCGCGCCCTGCGCGCCCGCGGCGTCGACCGCCACCACACGGTCACGCTGCTCACCGGCAACCGGCCCGAGGCCGTCGCCGCGCGCTACGCCGCCAACCTGGTCGGCTGCCGGACCAACCAGCTCTACACCAGGCTGCCGGCCGACACCCAGGCCGCCATGGTCCGGGACGTCGAGACGCACACCCTGATCGTCGACCCCGAACACGCCGCCCGCGCCGCCGAGATCGCCGCGCGTACGGACATCGAGGCCGTCCTCGTCCTCGGCCCCGCGCCCGGTGGCTCCACCGCGGAGGCCACCGACCTGCTGACCCTCGCCGCCGCCCAGAGCGCCGACCCGTTCACCAGCCGGGCCCGGCCCGGCGACGTCCGCACCATCCGCCACTCCGGCGGCACCACCGGTCACTCCAAGGGCATCTGCATCAGCTACGGCCAGGTCCGCCGTTTCGGCCCCGACCTGCCCACCGCCGACCCGGCAGGCCCGCCGCGCCTGCTGGTGTGCACCACCATCGCCCACGCCGCCGGCCAGATGACCGACAAGGTGCTGCGGGCCGGCGGCAGCGCGGTGCTCCTCGACGGGTTCGACCCGGCCGCCGTCCTGGCCGCCATCGAACAGGAACGCATCACCGACGTGTTCCTGATGCCCCCGCTGCTCTACCAGCTGCTGGACCACCCGCGATCCGGGCACACCGACACCACCAGCCTGCGCCGCCTCACCTACGGCGGCTGCCAGGCCTCACCGGCCCGTCTCACCGACGCGCTCCGCCGCTTCGGCCCGGTCCTCGTCCAGCTCTACGGACAGCACGAGGCGGGTATCGTCAGCGTCCTCGACACCGGCGACCACGATCCGGCCCGCCCGCACCTGCTGCGCTCGGTCGGCCGGATCGCCTCCGGCTACCGGGTCGCGATCCGCGACGAGCAGGGCCGCGACCTGCCCGCCGGCCGGCCCGGCGAGGTGTGCATCGCCTCGGACAGCCTGATGCAGGGCTACTGGAAGCAGCCGGAACTGACCGCAGCCACCCTCGAGGACGGCTGGCTGCACAGCGGCGACGTCGGATACCTGGACGACGAGGGCTACCTCTACATCGTCGACCGGCTGAAGGACCTGATCAACACCGGCGCCGGGCACGTCTACACCTCCGAGGTCGAGGACCTGCTCAACTCCCATCCCTCGGTGCACCAGAGCGCGGTCTTCGGCGCCCCCGACGCCAACCAGGTCGAACGCGTCCACGCCGTCGTCGTCCCCGTCCCCGGCACCCGCCCCGACCCGGAGGAGCTGCGCACCCTGGTCCGCACCCGCCGCGGCCCGCTGCACGAGCCCGCCCACATCGCCTTCCTCGCGGAACTGCCGCTCACCGACGCGGGAAAGCCCGACAAGAAGCTCCTGCGCCGCCAGGCGGCGGGCCGGTAGCGCGAACCGAGGTGCTCAGCGCTCCGGTGCCGACCGGCTCTCGTCACGGGACGTCGACGGCGGTGCGGCGCACGCGTGCTTGGGGCACGCACAGAACGGTACCGGAAAAGCGTGTCCGACGCACGCTAAAGTGGTGGGGTGACGAATCCGACGGGACATGAGATCGCCGAGGCCCTGGGGCTGCTGCTGCGACGCAGCACCCGTGCCGGCCTCCACGCCCAGCTGACCGAGGGCCTGGGCGAGGCGGTCGACGAGCTCACCTACCCGGTGCTCAGCGGCCTGGCGCGGACCGGTCCGTGCAGTGCCGCCGACCTCGGGCGTGAGGTGGGGCTCGACCGCACCACCGTGACCCGCCGCGCCGACCGGCTGGAGGAGGCCGGCCTGCTGCGGCGCGAGGCCGACCCCGGCGATCGGCGCGCGACGCTGCTCGTCCTGACCGATGCCGGGCAGGGCGTGGTGCGGACCACCCGGGAGCGGCTGGCGGCCCGCATCGAGGACTCGCTCGCCTCCTGGCCGGCGGCGGACGCGCGGGCCTTCGCCCGGCTGCTCCGGGTGTTCGTCGACGAGGGCCCCTTCCACGCCTGACCGCGGCGAGGGCGTCGGATGGACACGCCCGGGGCCTCGATCCCCAGGCGGCTCGGCGGAATTCGTCTTGCACGCCCATCATGCCGAACCCTCCCACAGTTGGACGGCACAGAACGCGGTGGGGCCGCCCGAACCGGGCGGCCCCACCGCGTTGTCGTGTGCCGGCCGGGCCGGCGGGTTGTCGGAGTGGTTACCAGCGGTACCAGCGGCCGCGTCCGCCTGCGGACGTCGTGCCACGTGCGACGAAGCCGAGCAGCCATACGACGAGCACGATGACGGCTGCCCACCAGAGCACCTTCAGCGCGAACCCGGCGCCGAACAGGATCAGGGCGAGCAGAAGGACAAGCAGGAGCGGGATCATGGATCGAACCTCCTCGACGTGGTGATGTGCCCGCCTTGTGCCCCGGAAGCGTGGAGACATGTACCGGTCGACGATCTTTGTCGGGATCGTCCTGGCGTTCCGTCAGAAGGCCTTGCGCAGCGCCGGCAGCAGGGTCTCCTCGGCCCAGTCCAGGAAGGCGGGCTGGCTGTCCCCACCCACCTGCACGAGGGCGACCTCGCCGAACCCGGCGTCGACGAAGGGCCGTACGGCCTCGACGAAGTCCTCGACCCGGTCGCCGCACGGGATCGCCTCGGCGACGTCCTCGGGGCGTACGAACCGGCTCGCCGCCGCGAACCCCGCGGTGCCCGGCAGTTCGGCGTTGACCTTCCAACCGCCGCCGAACCAGCGGAACTGCTCGTGGGCGCGGCGCACGGCCGCGTCCCGGTCGCGGTCCCAGCACACCGGCAGCTGGCCCACCGCGGGCTTGCCGGCGCCGCCGTGCTCCGCGAAGCCCGAGACCAGCCCCGGGTCGGGCTCGACGGCGATCGCCAGGTCGGCGAGACGCCCCGCCAGGGCGCACGAGACCGGGCCCGACACCGCCATCCCGATCGGTGGCGGCTGGTCCGGGAGGTCCCACAGTCGGGCGCCGACCACGTCGAAGTGCTTTCCGTGCCGGGTCACGTAGCCGCCCTCGAACAGCGCGCGGATGATCTCCACGGCCTCGGCGAACATCTCCAGCCGCACCGACGCCGCCGGCCAGCCCCGGCCCACCACGTGCTCGTTGAGGTTCTCACCGCTGCCGAGTCCCAGCCGGAAGCGCCCCTCGGACAGCAGCTGGAGCGTCGCCGCCTTCTGTGCCACCACCGCGGGGTGGTAGCGGAAGGTCGGGCACGTCACGTACGTCATCAGCGGGATGCGGGAGGTGGCCTGCGCGGCCGCCCCCAGCACCGCCCACGCGTACGGAGCGTGTCCCTGCTCGTCCAGCCACGGGAAGTAGTGGTCGGAGACCACCGAGAAGTCGAAGCCCGCCCGTTCGGCGCGCACCACGTCGCAGACCAGGTCCCGGGGGGCCCGCTGCTCGGTCATCATCGTGTATCCGATCTTCACCATGACCGGCGTCTGCCCCGCGGAGCGCGTCGTCCACCCCCGGAACCGGTCTTCGTTCGATCGCACGAACACCGGGCGGCGCGGGGGAGCCGGGGCCCCTCCGGCTCAGCGGCCGGGACGGCCGGGGCCGGTGGGCGGCTCCTCGTTCGCCCGGGGGCCCTCGCCGTCGGGGGTGCGCCAGGAGTCGGCGCGCTCGGCGGCGGCGCCCTCGGCGGGCCTCGGCGGCCGACGGCGCAGCAGGCGGTGGCTGCCCCAGGCGAAGGCGCCGATGAGCAGCACGGCGATGACCAGTGCGGGCACCAGGACGCCCGCCGCCGAGGGGCCGGCGGCCGCCGTGGTGGGGAGCGAGTGCATGATCAAGGTTCGCGTTCCTTTCCTGGGTTCGTCCGGTTGCCGTAGCCGTTGCACGCGCGGCACGGCGCGGCGGTCCCGGGGAGAGGGGGCAAGCCGGGCCGGGACCGCCGCCCGCGTCCGTCTACCCCGCCGTGTCGGGCGCATTCCCGCTCGGGTCGGGCGCGTTCCCCCGTCGTGAGCGCCGCACCGGGGGATCGAACGGCCCGCCGGCGGGGCGGGTGGTTTCCGCGACCGAAGAGGGGGAAGCCGTCGAACCGTACGCCGCCCGGCCGGTCGTTCGTGTTCGACCCGGACGCCTCGGGGTTCCGTCGGCCTGCCTCCGTGCGGGCACGGCTACCGGCGAGGCCCAACCGCCGGGCGGCGGGTAGCCAGCCATCACTCAACGGATGCCGGACGACGGCTCCTCGACCCGGAAGGAACACAGCGATGGGCATCGTCATCAGCAGCCCTCTGCCGGACAACGACCGCAGGACGACCGGGGAAGCGCTGCAGGGCGCCTTGGTCGACCTGCTGGACCTCTCCCTGGTGGCCAAGCAGGCGCACTGGAACCTCTACGGACCCCGGTTCCGCTCCGTCCACCTGCAGCTCGACGAAGTGGTCGCCACCGCGCGCAACTTCGCCGACGAGGTGGCCGAGCGCGCCGCCGCGATCGGAGTCAGTCCGGACGGCCGGGCCGCCACGGTCGCCGCCTCCAGCTGCCTGCCCGAGTTCCCCGAGGGCTGGACGGCCGACACGGCGGTGGTCGACCACCTGGTGAAGGCGTTCGGGGCCGTGATCGAGCGGATGCGGGACCGGATCGACGCGACCGAATCGGCGGACCCGGTCACCCAGGACCTGCTGATCGGACTCACGGCCGCGCTGGAGAAGCACAGTTGGATGTTCCAGGCGGAGAGCCGGGGCTGACGCCGACGGGCCGGGCACCAGCCCGGCCCGTCGGGGAAGCGGCGCCGTGGCAGCCGGGTCATGCCGGGTGCCCGGCGTCGATGTCCGCCACGTCGCGGAACGACAGTACGGGCGTGGCCGACCCCGGGGCGTGGACGTGGCGCGGCTCCAGCAGGAAGCCGGTGTGATCGCCCCAGTCCACCCGGTCCAGCACCCCGCCGACGAACCAGGCCGGCGCCGCGGCGAGGACCGGCACGCCCTCCGGTCCTCGCCGCCAGGCCGTGGCGGCGAACTTGTCGCACTCGTCGCCGGTCCGGCCGCCGAACAACTCGGCCAGCCGGTGGTCGGGCGGCAGCAGATGGACCCCGAGCGCGGGCGCGCGCAGCGCGACGGCGTGGGTGTGGTTCGCCTTCGACAGCCAGACCGTGAACCGCGCCGGATCGATCGAGCACTGCCCGGCGAACCCCACCAGGCAACCGGCGGGCTCCGGTGCGGCCGCGGTCACGACGTACACCGGATAGTCCAGCATCCCCGTGAACGCGTCGAAACCGGTCATCGCTCAGGCCTCCGTCCGGACCGCGCTCAGCGGCGCAGCCAGCGACTCCAGGCTGCGCCGCTCGGCCTTGACGCCGATGGCGGCCTCGACCAGGCCGGCGACGGTCATGAGGCCGGCGCCGATGCAGAAGGCGAGGGTGGTGTCGGAGACCTTGCCGCTGCTGACCAGGCCGTTGAACAGGAGCGGGCCGCTGATGCCGCCGACCGCCGTGCCGACGGCGTAGAAGAAGGCGATGCACAGGGCGCGGGTCTCCAGCGGGAAGATCTCGCTGACCGTCAGGTAGGCCGAACTGGCGCCCGCCGAGGCCAGGAACAGCACGGCCGTCCAGCAGCCGGTCAGGGTGGCGGCGGAGAGCGAGCCGTGCTGGAAGAGGGCGGCGGTGGCGAAGAGCAGGACGCCGGAGCCGATGTAGGTGCCGGCGATCATCGGTTTGCGGCCGAGCGAGTCGAAGAGGTGGCCGAGCAGCAGCGGGCCGAGGAAGTTGCCGACCGCGATCACCGCGAAGTAGTAGCCGGTGTGGCCCTCGGGCACGGCGAAGTAGGTGGTCAGGATGGTGGCGTAGCCGAAGGTCACCGCGTTGTAGAGGAACGCCTGGCCGACGAACAGCGCGAAGCCCAGCGCGGTGCGGCGCGGATAGCGGGACACCACGGTACGGGCGATGGCGACGAACCCCAGCGGTTCGCGCGCGCGGATCCGGATGGGCGCCTCCTCGACGGGCGGCAGGGGTGCCCCGGTCTGCCGCTCCACCGTCCGCTCCGCCTCCGCCACGATCTGCTCGGCCTCGTCGGCCCGCCCGTGGGTGAACAGCCAGCGGGGACTCTCCGGGACGTGCCGGCGCACCAGCAGGATGACCAGGCCGAGGACGACACCGATGCCGAAGGCGAGCCGCCAGCCCACGGCGGTGGCGAAGAGCGAGGTGTTGAGCAGGGCGATCGACGCGAAGGCGCCGAAGGCGGCGCCGACCCAGAAGCTGCCGTTGATGACCAGGTCGATCCGGCCGCGCACCCGGGCCGGGATCAGCTCGTCGATGGCGGAGTTGATCGCCGCGTACTCGCCGCCGATGCCGAATCCGGTGAAGAAGCGGCAGAGGAAGAAGAACCAGGCCGTCCAGGACAGCGAGGTGACGGCGGTGGCGGCCAGGTACACGGCGAGGGTGAGCATGAAGAGCTTCTTGCGGCCGAGCCGGTCGGTCAGCCAGCCGAAGAACAGCGCACCGCTGCACGCACCCGCCACGTAGACGGCTGCGGCGACGGTGGTCACCTGGGCGGTGCTGATGCTGATGCCGCTGCCGTGCTGGGCGAGGCGCCCCGCCATGTTGCCGACGATCGTCACCTCCAGGCCGTCCAGGATCCAGACGGTGCCCAGTCCGATGACGATCCGCCAGTGCCAGCGTGACCAGGGCAGCCGGTCGAGGCGGGCGGGGACATCGGTGCTGATCACGCCGGGTTCCGCTTCCCGCGTGCTTCCGGGCTTCGCCGGATCGGCCATGGTGGACCTCCTCGTCCTCGGGTCGGTGATCGATGCGCGTCTGCCCGGTTCTGCGGAGCCCAAGCCGGTCGGCGCGCCGTTGGAGCAGGCCGGGGGCGGGTAGGCGCGGGCCTCGAGGCGTCGGTGCCGTGGGCCACCGTCCGTGACCGGGTGGAGGAGGACGAGAATGAACACGACGACGCACGGTGGCGCCGAAGAGGGTGGGGGCGACGCGGCGCGCAGTCTCACCGAGTTCCACCGCGAACCTGGTCCGCCAGGAGCTCCTGAACCGGCCCTGGAACGCTCCGTCCCGGCGGATCAGGCGGCGGTGTCCGCTTCCGCGCCCGGCACCCCGCGGGGCCCGTCCGCCGGTGGGCCGGCGGCGACCGCCCCGAGATGGACCAGGAGAGCGCGCAGCCGACGCGAGGCCTCTTCGGCGTCGGCCAGTTCGCCGGGGGTCGGCACGGTGGTGCCGAAGGACCGCCGCGGGTCCGCGGGCAGGGACCGCCAGTGCAGGACGGGCGCGAGGACGGTGCTCGCCCGCGCGAGCAACCACGCCAACTGTCCGTGGGTGCGGGCGATGCCGATGGCGAGGACGGCCAGGACCTCGCGGAGGTGCTCCAGGCGGTCGAGGACCGGCAGCCGCTCCTGGGCGGGCGCGGCGCCGACCGAATCCGCGATGCCCTCGGCGGCGCGTCCGGCAAGCACCACGTCCTGCGCTGTGAACTCCCATATACCATCGAGGAGTTGGAGTTCTACCTCGGCGGCGAGCCGCTCAACTCGCGTGCACATCAGGGAACACGGGCCGGATGCCGGGGCGGGTGGATTCGGGTGCGAGGTCATGCGGTCCCTTCCGGTGGAGAACAGCGCTCTGGGACACGGCAACGGGGACGCAGTGTTGCTCCAGCCTGGGGGGCCGCGGCGCCCGCCCGCAGCGACCGGGACGAAAAACCCGGCCCCGGGCAGTCAGCTGAGCGAAACCAGCCGCCCCGCCCGGGTGTGAAGCCGCCCGTTCTGCGGAAGCCACCCGTACGGAAACCGGCGCATGGACGGCCCCGATCCGGTAAGACGCCGGGGCGGCGGCCGACCGACCGTCGCGCAGGAGCGGTCCGCACCGGACGGCCGGGCGGGAAGGAGACATCATGACCGTGCGCACCCGCGCGCTGGAGGGCCTCGCCGCCGGAGCGGTCGGCACCACCGCGCTCAACGCCGTCACCTACCTCGACATGGCCGTCCGCGGCAGGGCCGCCAGCGAGGCCCCGCAGGAGGCTGTCGAGACCCTGGCCGACCGGGCGGGAGTGTCCGTTCCGGGCGACCACGACGAACGCGACAACCGGATCGCGGGCCTGGGCCCGCTGCTCGGACTGGGCACCGGACTGGCCGTGGGCCTGGGCATCGGCGTCCTGACCGCCGCGGTCAAGGCCCCCGCCGGCAGGGCCGGCGCCTGCATCGTCGCCCTCGGCGCCGCGGCGGCGGCACTGGCCGCCTCCGACGCCCCGATGGCCGCGCTCGGCATCAGCGACCCCAGGGAATGGGAGCCCGCCGACTGGGCCGCCGACATCGTCCCGCACCTCGCCTACGGCGCCGCCACTGCCGCCGTCCTGCTCACCCTCCGCCGCGCCCGGCGCTGACCTGCCCCGCGTTCGGTGCGGCGAAGACGCGACAACGCTGCAAGAACGATGCGCAAACGATGCGACTCGCGACACCGCCCGCCGCTGCGTGAGAGTCGGACCGTGCAGGCAATCACCGAGCGGTCGCCCGTCCAACGGCCGGCCCCCAGGCCCCTCGCCCCCGGCGGACCGCTTCCCGCCGCGCGCGCGTCGGCCGACCGCGCCCCGGCGACCCGTCGTAGGCTCACCGGCGTGACCGCCCCGCCCGCTCCCGCCCCGGCCGGACTGACCACCGGAGCCCTCGGCCGGCGGCTCGGCGTCTCGCCCACCACCATCCGGTCCTGGGAGCGCCGTTACGGCATCGGCCCCGCCCACCGCGACCCCGGGCGGCACCGGCGGTGGGAGCCGGCCGACGTGGCCGTCCTGGAGGAGATGTGCCGGCTCATGGCGCGGGGAGTCACGCCCGCCGAAGCCGCGCGCGTCGCCCTGGCGGGCGCCGGATCCACCCTCCCGACGGTTCGGACCGGAACGGCCTCCGGCGGCAACACCCTGCGCGTGGGCACCGTACGGCCCGAGTGCCGGGGTCTGGCCCGTGCCGCCGTACGGCTCGACGCCCCCGAGATGGCCCTCATCCTGCGCCGAAACGTCGACGAACTCGGCCCGGTCACCGCCTGGACGGAGGTGATGACCCCCGCGCTGCGGGCGGTCGGGCGCAAGTGGGCCACCGAGGGCGAACGCTACGTCGAGGTGGAGCACCTGCTGTCCTGGCACGTCTCGGCCGCCCTGCGCCGGGCCGCCGAGCAGGTGCGGCCGCAGACCGGCCCGGCCGCGTTGCTCGCCGGCATGCCGACGGAACTGCACAGCCTGGCGCTGGAGGCGCTCGCCGCCGCCCTGACCGAGCGCGGGCTCCCGTTCCGGATGTTCGGCGCGGCTCTGCCGCCCGACGCCCTGCTCGAAGCCGTCCGCCGGACGGGCCCGCCCGCGGTGCTGCTCTGGTCGCAGGCCACCAGGACCGCCGACCGGGCGCTGGTCGAGCGGGTCGTCAGCACCGCCTGGGGCCCGCAGGGCGCGCGCACCCGACCGGTGGTGCTGGTCGCCGGACCGGGCTGGGCCGGCTCCCGCCGCCCGCCCGGCACCCTGCGCCCCCGGGACCTCACCACCGCGCTCCACCTGCTGGAGGGGCTGCTGCGCTGATCCGCCGCAGGGCAGGCCCTCGGCACCCGACCCCCGGAAGGAGCGGAACACCGTGGACGAGCGAACCCGGACCGGAAAACTCTGCCTGGTCACCGGCGCCACCGGCTACATCGGAGGACGGCTGGTCCCCGAACTGCTCTCCGCCGGGCACCGGGTGCGCTGCCTGGTGCGGGACCAGCGCCGGCTGCGCGACCAGCCGTGGCGCGGCCGGGTGACGGCCGCCACCGGCGACGTCACCCGGCCCGAGACCCTGGACGGCGCCTTCGACGGCGTCGACGTCGCCTACTACCTGGTGCACTCCCTCGGCACCGGGCCGGACTTCGAGGACACCGACCGCCGCGCCGCCCGGGCCTTCGCCCGCGCGGCAGCCCGGGCCGGGGTCCGCCGGATCGTCTACCTCAGCGGGCTGCTGCCCACCGGGGTGCCCGAGGCCGAGCTCTCGCCGCACCTGCGCTCGCGCGCCGAGGTCGGCCGGGTCCTGCGCTCCGCCGGCGTACCGACCGCCGAACTGCGGGCCGCCGTCATCATCGGCTCCGGCTCCGCCTCCTTCGAGATGCTCCGCTACCTGACCGAACGCCTGCCCGCCATGGTCACCCCGCGCTGGGTCAACACCCGGATCCAGCCGATCGCCGTCCGTGACGTGCTCCGCTACCTGGTCGCCGCCGCCTCGCTGCCGCCGGAGGTCGACCGGGCCTTCGACATCGGCGGACCGGACGTGCTGACCTATCGGCTGATGATGCAGCGCTACGCGAAGGTGGCCGACCTGCCCCGGCGGCTGATCGTGCCGGTGCCCGTCCTGACCCCGGCGCTGTCCAGCTACTGGGTCGCCCTGGTCACCCCGGTGCCCGGTCCGCTCGCCCGCCCGCTGGTGGAATCGCTGCGGCACGAGGTGGTCTGCGGCGAGCACGACATCGCCCACTGGATCCCGGACCCGCCGCAGGGACTGACCGGCTTCGACCGCGCCGTCGAACTCGCCCTGCGCCGCATCCGCGAAGCCAGGGTCACCACCCGCTGGTCCTCCGCCTCACTCCCCGGCGCCCCCAGCGACCCGCTGCCCACCGACCCGGACTGGGCGGGCGGCAGCCTCTACCAGGACCTACGGGAACGGCGGGTGGCGGCGGACCCGGCCGCCGTGTGGCGGGTCGTCGAGGGCGTCGGCGGTGAGAACGGCTGGTACTCCCTGCCGTTCGCCTGGGCGCTGCGCGGCACTCTCGACCGGCTGGCCGGCGGCGTCGGGCTGCGCCGCGGCCGACGCGACCGGGACCACCTCCGGGTCGGCGACGCCCTCGACTTCTGGCGGGTGGAGGAGATCGAGCCCGGGCGGCTGCTGCGGCTGCGGGCCGAGATGCGCCTGCCGGGCCTGGCCTGGCTGGAACTGAGGGTCGCCCCCGACGGCGCCGGCGGGACGTGCTACCGCCAGCGCGCGCTGTTCCACCCGCACGGACTGGCCGGCCACGCCTACTGGTGGTCGGTGGCGCCGTTCCACTCCCTGGTGTTCGGTGCGATGGCGCGCAACATCACGGAACGCGCCCGAGCGGCCGCCGTGCCCCGCAGCACCCTGAACACCCCGACCGCATCCGCTCCGAGGGCCCATCCATGACCGTCTCGATCGCCCTGTTCACCCAGGACCTGCGCCTGCACGACAACCCCGTGCTGCACGCCGCCCGCGACGCCGCCGACCAGGTGGTGCCGCTGTTCGTCCTCGACCCCTCCGTGGAGGCGGCCGGCTTCGCGGCCCCGAACCGGATGGCCTTCCTGGCCGACTGCCTCGTCGACCTGGACGCCGGGCTGCGCGGCGCCGGCTCGCGCCTGATCGTGCGCCGCGGCGCGACCGCCGAGCAGACGGCCCGGGTCGCCGCCGAGACCGGCGCCGCCACCGTGCACGTCGCGGCCGGCGTCAGCGCCTTCGCCCGTCGGCGCGAGGCGGCGCTGCTCGCCCTGTTCGGCGGACGGCTGCACGTCCACGACGCCTCCGTGACGGTGGTCCCCGCCGGGCGGATCGCCCCGGCGGGCCGCGACCACTACGCGGTCTTCACGCCGTACCACCGGGTCTGGCAACAGGCGCCCCACCGCACGGTGCTGGGCGCGCCCCGGGTGATCCGCACGCCGGACGGCATCGGCAGCGAGAGCCTCGTGGCCACGGGCCCGCTCTCCCCGGCCCTGCCCCGCGGTGGGGAGAGCGCGGCCCGGGAGCGCTGGCGGCGCTGGGACCTCGACGGGTACGCCGAGGGGCACGACGACCTGGCCGGCGACTCGACCTCCCGGCTCTCCCCCTACCTGCACTTCGGCTGCCTGTCACCCACCGAGCTGGTGGCCCGCGCCCTCCGGCACGGCGGCGCCGGGGCGGAGGCCTTCGTCCGGCAGCTGGCCTGGCGCGACTTCCACCACCAGGTCCTCGCCGCCCGCCCCGACGCCGCCCACCGCGACTACCGCACCAGGAACGACCCCTGGCACCACGACGAGCGCGAGGCCGAGGCCTGGCGGCAGGGCCGCACCGGCTACCCGATCGTCGACGCCGGGATGCGCCAGCTCGCCCACGAGGGCTGGATGCACAACCGCGCCCGCCTGCTGACGGCGAGCTTCCTCGCCAAGTCCCTCTACCTGGACTGGCGGATCGGCGCCGCCCACTTCCTCACCCTGCTGGTCGACGGCGACATCGCGAACAACCAGCTCAACTGGCAATGGGTCGCCGGCACCGGCACCGACACCCGCCCCAACCGGGTCCTCAACCCGCTGCGCCAGGCCGAGCGCTACGACCCCGACGGGAACTACGTGCGCCGCTGGCTGCCGGAACTCGCCCACCTGCCCGGGCGCGCCGTCCACCGCCCCTGGCCGCTCGCCCCCGACTACCCGGACCCGCTCATCGACCCCGACACCCTCTCGGCCCGCCTGCGCCGGGCCCGCGGCCTGGACTGAGGACACCCGCCGCACCGCGGCCGGTGCCGCCCCGTCGCTCTGCGGGGGCGCTGCGTCCGGCCGTACGCGGCGGAGGCGGCGGCAGTCGGCTTCACTCCGTGGCGGCCCCGATGTTCAGCGCACCTCGACGGTGTAGTGCCGCTCGCCCTGGTCAGAGCCGCCCGCGCCGCCGGTGTGGTTGGGGTTGCGCAGGGTGATGGTCGCCCGGCCGGGGTTGGGGCCGGCCCGGAAGACGAAGTAGTAGCGGCCGCCGGAGCCGGCCGAACCGGTGGCGCCGACCAGGTCCTTGAGGCCGAAGTTCTTGACGTACTCGTCGCCCACGGTCTGGACGGCCGTCGGGTCGGGAACCGGCTCGGCCACGCTCCAGACCTGGCCGGTCACCCGGTGGGCGCTGACCTCGACGGAGAACAACTCGCCCGGTTTCACGGCCAGTTCACCGGAGTCTGCGGTGAACACCGCGCCGTGGTCGAGCTTGCCGGTGGTCATCCGGTGGACCACCACCGCCCCCACCACGCCCGCGACGGCCAGCAGCGCGAACGCTCCGACCAGGATCCGACGCCAGTTCACGCGCTCGCCTCCCGGTGGGCGACCCGCAGTGCCAGCACGGCGGCGACCGCGTCGAGCCAGCGGGCGACCAGGAGGTCCCCGGTGGCGTCCCCGACGACCGTCGCGGCCGCCTCCAGCCAGCCGCGCGCCACCGCCGCAGCCGGGCCGGGCAGCGGCTCGGGCAGGCCGGCCGCGAAGCGGGTGCCGCCGGAGCGGACCACCTCGCCGAGGAAGACCACGGCGCGCGGCATGACGCCGAGCCGGTCGACGGTGATCGCGGCGGCCACCGCGCCGTCGCCGAACAGCGTCGAGCGGTGCGGCCCAGCGGCGGGCAGGCCGAAGCGCAGCAGGACCTCGACGTCCAGCTCGGCCAGGCGGGCGTCGCTCATCGACTGCGGAGTCGGTCGGGGGGAAGTGCTCACTTGCTCACCTAGAGCCTCACTGGGGCATCTGGACGTGGTCGGCGATCGGCATGTTGCCGCCCTGCGCCGCGCCCTCCATGTGGTTGTTGACGAAGTCGTTCTCGCTCACCCAGACGGTGTAGCCCCAGGGATTGTAGATCTCCAGCTGGTCGCCGCGGTGTCCGATGATCATCATCTGGTGGCCGTCCGGACGGAACCAGGTGTCCTCCTTGACCCCGATCGGCACCGGCTTGCCCTGGTCCACCGCCGACTCGACCTGGGCCAGCACGTCCCGGCGCTGCTCCGGGCCCTCCAGGTCGACGGTGTGGTAACCCGCCCCGGTGTGCTTGCCGATCTCGTCGTTGGCGGCGTCCTTGGACTCGCCGTCGCTCATCCCGTCCTGCCACTCGTTCCACCAGTTCTTGGTGTCGTAGACGCGGTCGGCTTCCTTGAGCCAACGGTCGTACGCCGCCTGGCCGTTGTCGTACTTCGGGTCACCGGGGTGCCCGCCGGTGGTGAGCTGCAGCGAGTAGAGCGGGTCGACCATCGCCCGGGCGGTGACGGTCGAGGCGGCCACGCAGGTCGGCTTGTCGCCCTGGTTCCACGCCACGCCCTGGTAGGCGGTGTCCGACTGGTTGGTGGAGGCGGAGTCGATCTGCACCGGTGAGAGGCGCTGGGCCAGCCAGGCCGGGTCGTCGCCGTGCCCGTGGATCTGGTCGTCGAAGGCCTTGACCTCGTCGTAACTGTGCCCGGCGGCCAGCGCCTTCATCAGGTAGGCGCGCTCCTCGGGGGACTTGCTGCCGGCCAGCAGCTGGTCGAAGCGGGCCCGGTCGGCGTCGCTCATCTTGTCCATGAACTGGCCGGCCCGGGTCACGTCGTTGGCCGTGAGGATGGTGCCGAACTGGTCGCTGCCGGCGACCTCCGCGTCCGCGACGACCAGCTTGTCGGCGGCGCCCAGGCCCTTGTTCTTGAAGCGGGCGGCCAGCGCCTTGTCCGCCAGCGCGTGCAGCTCCCGGGCGGCGGCCCGGCCGGCCTCCTCGGCCTTCACCGCGGCGTCGTAGACCGACTTGATGCCCTCCTTCGCCTTGGCGTGGGCGCTGTGCATCTTGTCGTCGTCCCAGTGGACCAGGTCCGGCCCGTCGCTGAAGGTGATGTCGTGCAGCAGCTTCAGCGCCTCGCTCAGCGGCGCGTGGCCCTGCCCGTGCAGGGACTGCGCCTCGCTGAGCGCGGAGGCCAGCGCCTTGAGCTGGTCCCGGCCCTTGCCCAGGATCTCGTGGCAGCGCCCGAGGTCGTCGGCGGACGCCTTGACCACCTCGGCGGCCTTCTCCCCGACCTGCCCGGTCCAGGCGTCGGGCAGGTGCTGGGCACCCACTCGCGCCACCTTCATCTGGACCGTGTCCAGTTGGGAGACGGCGGTGTTGTACGCGGCGGCGAGCTCGCCGAGCTTGCCCGGGTCGCCCTTGGGCGCGGGCAGCTGGAGGGCGTCGTGCACCGCGTACTTGAGGTCGCCGGCGCCCCACATGCCGTGGGACTCGTCGATGGTCTTCTTCAGCCCCTCGACCTTCTCCCGCTGGGAGCGCTGGTCGACACCGAGCGGGTTGAGCGGGTCCATGCCGTGGTCGGGCACCGTCACGCCCCCTGGTGCTGGTACTGCTGGCCAACGCCGTGGTCAGTGTTGGTGTAGTTGGCCGCGGTGGTGTGCACCTTGCCGCCGAGGTCGTTCAGGGCGTCCACGTTCACGCCCAGTTCGTCCTGCCAGGCCTGCCAGAACGCCTTGGCCGCGTCGCTCGCGCCGTACTCGCCGAACGTGTCCTCACCGGACATGCCGAGCTTGCCCAGTGCGTCCTTCACCGAGCCCACGTCCGTGCTCGCGGCTATCAGCTGATCACCCGCGTCCCCGAGCTTTTCCGGGTGCGCGCTGAACCCCACCCCGACCCCGCCGTTGTCGCCGCCGCTCACGTGTCTCCCCCCGATGTCCCGGTCGCCCCCTCCGTGGGGCGGCGGTCAGTCTAGGGGCAGTTCTGCCGCCCGCTCCGGCCCTGAGCACCGGTTTCGACAGGTGCTCGCACAACCCGCCCGATCTGCGCGGAACGATCACACGACGCGACCAGAGCCGCCTCGGGCGACGTTCGCCCCGTCCGCTCCGCGTGTTCCGTCGGTACCGTCCGCCGTGGTCGGGGACCGCCTGTGCCCGTATTCCTCCGCACGGCAGGCGGCTCGCGGCGCGACTGACGTGGGATTCCGTCCCCCCGGGGCCGGCGGCGCGCCGGTCCCCGAGGGGTTCCACCTGGGCTCAGGCGGCCGGGCCGGGGGTGAGGAGGGCGGTGATCTCCTTGGCGAGCCGGGGGCCGAGTTCGCCCCAGCCCTCCTTGTAGCCGTAGACGCCGGCGAGGGTGCGGGCCTCGTAGTCGCCGTTCATGATCTCGATGTCGTTGGCGGTGATGAGGCCCGGGTGGGCGACGCCGACGGCGGAGGAGACCTTGAGGAGTTCCTTGCGGAGGGTGCGGAGGTAGACGGCGGCGCGGGTGGACTTGGAGGCCGGGTCGAGGCCGCGGGCCAGCCAGGGGTTCTGGGTGGCGATGCCGGTGGGGCACTTGTCCGTGTGGCACTTCTGGGCCTGGATGCAGCCGATCGACAGCATGGCCTCGCGGGCCACGTTGATCATGTCGACGCCCAGGGCGAAGGCGACCGCGGCGTTCTCGGGCAGGCCGAGCTTGCCGGACCCGATGAAGGTCAGGTCGTCGGTCAGCCCGCGCTCGGCGAAGGTGCCGTAGACCCGGGAGAAGCCCATCCGGAAGGGAAGTGACACCGAGTCGGCGAACATCCGGGGCGCCGCGCCGGTGCCGCCCTCGCCGCCGTCGATCGTCACGAAGTCGACGCCCCGGTCGCGGCGTTCCATCAGCGCGGCCAGTTCCTGCCAGAATCCCATGTCGCCGACCGCGCTCTTGACGCCGACCGGCAGACCGGTCTCGGTGGCGAGCAGTTCGACGAAGTCGAGCATCGAGTCGACGTCGCCGAAGGCGGTGTGCCGCGACGGGGAGGCGCAGTCCTGGCCGACCGGGATGCCGCGGATGGCGGCGATCTCCGGGGTGACCTTCGCCCCCGGCAGCATTCCGCCGAGCCCGGGCTTGGCGCCCTGGGAGAGCTTGATCTCGATCGCCCTGACCGGCGCGCCGGCGACGACCTCCTTGAGCTTGTCGAGGTTGAAGCTGCCGTCCTCGTTGCGGCAGCCGAAGTACGCGGTGCCGAGTTGGAGGACGAGGTCGCCGCCCTGGCGGTGGTGCGGGGAGAGGCCGCCCTCGCCGGTGTTGTGCATGGCGCCGGCCTCCGCCGCGCCCTTGTTGAGCGCCGTGATGGCCGCGCCGGAGAGCGAGCCGAAGCTCATCGCGGAGATGTTCACCACGCTCGCCGGCCGGAACGCCTCGGCGCGCCCGCGCGGCCCGCCCAGGACCTTGGCGGAGGGCAGCGGGGCCTGCGGGTCGTGGATGTCGGGCAGGGCGCCGGCGAAGGTGCGCTGCTTGACGTAGGCGTGCCCCTGGACGTGCTCGACGTCGACCTCGGTGCCGAACCCGAAGTAGTTGTTCTCCTCCTTGGCCGATGCGTAGATCCAGGTGCGCTGGTCGCGGCTGAAGGGGCGCTCCTCCTCGTTGGAGGTGACGATGTACTGCCGCAGTTCCGGCCCGATCGTCTCCAGCAGGTAGCGGGCGTGTCCGAGCACCGGGAAGTTCCGGAGCAGCGCGTGCTTCTTCTGGACGAGGTCGCGGGCAGCCAGAAGCGCCACCGCTGTCGCGGCGGCCGCGCCGATCTTCCGGGCTTGCATGGAGGTTCCTCCTCGGTGGGCGACCCCATCGCCGTCGGCGGAGTCGTCGTGTCGTGCGTCGGGTGGTGCAGGACGTTGAGCAGCGGGCACCCGGCCGGTCGGGCTTCGGGTCCGTCGGAGAACGCGCACTGATCGTAAGAGGCCCCCCTGACCGCTCTGCGGTCAGGGGGGCCTGCGGGGGACGCCGGGGAAGGGCTCCGCGGGAGGACGCCTACGTGGCCACCGCCCGCACCGGTTGCTGGGCGTGCCGAGCCACCGCGGCCTCCGTTCGCCGGTCAGAGTCGTTCTTCCAGCCGGATCGCGTCCTTCAGCCGCTGGTGCGCCTCGCCCGGCTCGCCCTCCTGCTGCTCCAGCAACGCGGAGGCGATCGCGTCGAGCTTGCGCTGGACGGCGTGCTCGGCCCGGCGTTCCGAGTTCTTCAGCAGGGCCAGCAGGAGCAGGGTCACCGCTGCCATCGCGTCTCCGACCAGCAGTTGCACCGCCAGGGACTCACCGGCCACGTGTACGGCGACGAACGCGGCGACCAGTGCCAGACAGAACGCGGCGAAGAGGGGGGAACTGGTCAGGTTCGACGCCAGTTCGGCCGTCTGCTCGAACCGGCCGCGGCGCCCGTCGTCACGCTTCCGAGCCGGATGCCGAAGTGTCATGATCGTCTCCCGCCGGTTCACCAGCCGGGTCGGGCCGAGCCGACGCGGCCGGAGCTGGACCGTTGTCGCGGAGCGTCTGCCCGGCCGGTGGGAGCGCACACCGCTCGGGAGGACCGGGTCGCCGTTGCTCAGTCGGCTCTCGCGCCTTCGGTCACCGCGTGCACGGCTTCCGCGTGCACGGCTGTCGCGTCCTCGGCTGGCGCGTGCGCGGCCTTCGTTCCTCCGTCTCCCGCACCTCGCGGCTCCGGCGAGTCACCGAGCAGGGGGATCGGCGAGGGCGCCCCCAGCCCCAGGGCCCTTTCGAGCTCCTCGATCCGGTCGGCCACCGTGGGCGCCGGCATCGCGGGAGTTTGCGACACAGCGGGCCGGCAGAGCACCAGCCCGGCCACGACCCGCCTGAGTACCAGGGCCGGTATGGCGACGACCCAGCACAGCCCCGACATCAGGGCCACCGCCTCGGCCTGTGCCCGCTCCTGCTGCTCGAACCGCTCCTGGACCCACTCGGTGGGCCCTCCTCCTCTGCTGGCGACGAATCCGGCCCGTGATCGCGCGAAGACCGTTCGAGCGGTCAGCCCGGCGACGACTCCGTACGCTGTGAGCGTGACGAGGAACAGCCACGGCACCACCGGTCACCTCCTCCATCCCCAGTCCGTGTCGTTGACGTGTCTGCCCGCCTGCCCGGAACGGGCCGGTTGCTAACAAAAAGGGCACCGCCGTGGTCGCCGATCACGGTAGTCGGCGTGCGCCACCGCGGTGCGTGCGCGCAGTCGGGCACCGTGGTCGGGCTTGACGGGCACGGGCGTGAATGGGATCCCGGAATCCGGCTACACGGATCAGCGACATGTTTCCGGCCGATCGAAGGAAGGTCGCTTCTGATGGCGGACATATCGCGTTTGCCCGGAGCTTACGACCACTACTGGGAGTGGCAGTTGGAGGCTGCCTGCCGCCGGGTGGAGAACAGCCTCTTCTTCCATCCCGCCGGTGAGCGGGGCGCCGCGCACAAGGCTCGGGAGGAAGCGGCGAAGGCGGTCTGCGCCAGGTGTCCGGTCCAAATGGAGTGCCGGCGCCACGCGCTCGAAACGCGCGAACCGTACGGGGTGTGGGGCGGGTTGAGCGAGGAGGAGCGGTCTCTGCTGCTCAGTCCTGCCCACCGTCGGTCGGCGGCCTGACCGTGGGCCCCGGAGCGGGCCGCCGGCGTCGGGTTCGGCGCGGGTGGTGATCGATTCCGGGGTATGAAAAGTTAGATTTGGGGCAAATGCGACGCATCGGCGGCGTGGTGCCACTGATTCGACGATCGGAGGATCCGATGGGTGACCTGTCGAACAAGGCCCAGGAGCTGGCCGGCAAGGTGAAGGAGAAGGCCGGCGACCTGACGGGCAACGAGAGGCTCAAGGGTGAGGGCCGGGCCGACCGGGGTGGGGCGAAGGTCAAGCAGGCCGCGGCCGACGTCAGGGACGCCATGACCGGCGTCGCCGACCGGGTCAAGGGCGCTCTGAAGCGCGACGACTGACGAGCGAGGAGATCGCCATGGCGCTGTTCCTGTTCATTCTGCTGGTCGCCGTTGTGTTCGGGTTCGTCGGCGTGCTCGTGAAGGGCCTGCTGTGGCTGCTCGTCATCGGCGTCGTGCTCTTCATCGCCAGCCTGGTCCTCGCCGGCATGCGCCTGGGTCGCCGCCGGGGAACGCGCAGATAGCGAGACGGGACGGCCTGCCGGACGGGAGGTCCGGCAGGCCGTCGACGTGCTCCCACCTCATCGCCTTGGCCCGGCCGGTGCGACAGCCGGGCCAAGGCGATGAGGTGCTCGTGTCGTTCCTGGCGAGGGCCGCCCGGCCGCCGGGTGTGGTCGTCACGGTGGCCGGGCTCTGAGCGGCGGAGGGACCGGTGCGGACGGAGGCCCGAGGGGAGGAGCCTCCGCCCGCACCGCGTTCTGCCCCACCCGGTCTTCTTGTCACCCGAAACGGGGCCGCCAAACGGGCTGATCGGACCAGAGAAGGCGAACGAATCGAGCGGGCGGGCGGGCGCTACCCCGCGCTCCCGGCCGTGAGCCGGCGGTGGGTTCTCCGGACGAGCTCGTGCCAGAACGGCGCGGCCGACAGGTAACCGCCGAGAGCGGCGAGCACGCCGAACGAGACGTCGACGCTCACCCGGCCCTGCTTCGCCCAGTAGACGTCCTGCAGGTCCAGCAGCAGTGCGAACTCGTCGGTGATCAGGGCCGCGCCCGCGCCGTAGACGGCGGCCACCGCCGGGTGGCCGACCGCCGGTTCGTCTCCGCGGACGGCCACCAGGCCGACCCCGGCCAGCGCCGCGATGCCGATGTTGTAGTGGTGCAGGTGCTTCCCGCCGGCCGAGACGTTGCCCCAGGGCAGCCAGCCGCCCCTGATCCCGTGGGTGATGAAGCGCACCGTGCCGAAGGTGGTGCCGAACGCCGCCCACATCACCATCAGTGACCGCTTGGTCGGCGTCAGGTGCTGGTCCGCCGCCCGCCGCCAGTCCTCCGCGAGCCGTGCGATTGCCGCTGTTGCCATGCCGCCGACCTCCGACCACCGTCCGGTCCCCATGGCCGACGCTAACCGAAGTACCGGCCGCCCACCCGGCGGGCCGTCCCAGGCGTGCCGCCCGGACAGCCGGGTACCCGCACAGCCATGGCAGTCTTTCGCAGACCGGGCGGCCGCTCCGGGCGACCGCGGCCTTCGGAGCGCGGAACTCCGGGGACGAGCCCCAGCGCACCCGGAACCCCGAACTCCGATCACGCTCCTGTTCCCCTTCCCGAGGTCGACGGTGCCGTCCCGGACCCGGGCCTGGCCCAAAGCATCGCCGAGCTGGTCGAGCGGGCCGAGCGGCCCGGCGGGGCCTGGCCGGCCGCCGAGCAGCACGTCGAGCGTGGCCGCGCCCGGGCACTGACGGCGAAGGTGGCGCGGCTGCTGAGCAGCGGCGGCCGTGGCGCGGTCCTCGGCGGCAAGGCCCTGACCGAGCAGCTGATGCGCGCAGCCCCGCGGATCCCGATCCGCGACCTCGCCACCCTGCGCGCCCAGCATCCCGGCGTCGACGACCCCGAACGCCTGGCCGACCTGCTGGCCGCCGGCGCCACCCGGGCCTCCGGTGCGCTCGGCGCGGGCGTCGGGGCGATGGCGATGCTGCCCGTGCCGCCGGCCATGCTGGTGGAGATCGCGGCCGAGACGCTCGCCGTGGCGGCCGTGGAGATCAAGCTGATCGCCGAGCTGCACGAGGTCTACGGTGTCCCGGTACGGGGCAGCGGCCCCCAGCGGACCGCGGCCTACCTGGCCGCCTGGGCCAACCGCCGGGGGATCGACGCCAACCTGCTGATCCGCCCGGCGGGCCTGGCGGCGCTCGCCCTCGGGTCGGAGGTGCGCCAGCAGGTGCGCCGCCGGCTCACCCGCAGCTGGATGCGCCGACTGCCGTCGATGGCCCCGCTGTTCCTCGGCGCGGGCATCGGCGCGACGGTCAACCGGCGCGACACCCGGCGGGTGGCCGAGCAGGTCCGCGGCGACCTGCGCGGGCGCCTGCCGGCGGACAGGGGCTACTGGACCGCAGCCGGCCGGGGCTGACCGCCGGGCACCCCGCAACCGGCTCCGGGCTTCAGGCACCGGGCGCCTGGCTCCCGGCGTCCGGCGACGGGCTACGAAACGCAGTCGTGGGCCGGCCCGCCGCGAAGAACGGCGGGCCGGCCCACGACGATCTCCGGTGTCACGAGGACTTGCCGCGCCCGGTGGCGAGGTCGCGGACGCGGTCGACCAGACCGGTGCCGGCCGCGAGCAGCTTGTTGTCGGGCGCGTTCGGGTGGGGACGGGTGGGTGCGAGCTTCTTCGCCCGCCGGACCCGCTCACCGAGTTCGTTCAGCTGCTCGGGCGAGCAGACCTCGGCCAGGGCGGGGAACAGGTTCTGCTCCTCGTCCCGGATGTGCGCCGAGACCTCGGAGATGATCCGGTCGACCAGGACGCCGAAGCGGGCGTCGCCGCAGTCCACGCCCTCGATCTCCTTGAGGAGCTTCTCGACGGTCGCGTGGTCGGCGATCTCCTTGTCCGCGAGATCCCCACCGCCGGGCACGTGCTCGCGCACCGCCGGGTACAGGTACTGCTCCTCGGCCACCGAGTGGCGCACCAGCTCGATGGTGAAGTCGTCCGCCACCTCGCGGCGCCGCTCGTCGCCCGCGGGCAGCGCCTGGATCCGGGCGAACATCTCCTCCACCTCCCGGTGGTCCGTCATCAGCTCGTGGATCACGTTGCCGCCGTGGCCCATGTCTTCGCTCCTTCTCGTCGTGATGGCGTGATGGTGAGTGCAAGGCTCGGGGTCCGCCCGAGGACGGGCCGCCCTGGGCCTGTCGTATCCCCGGGATCCGGCGAGGCATGCGCGTCGTGCGGGGAGACCACCCGTGGAGGTCGTTGCCGAACCCGATCCGCTGCCCGTCGGGCGCGCGGTTCAGCCGTAGGGGACGACGGCGACCGGGCAGTGGACGTGGTGGATCGCGGCGTGGGCGACCGGGCCGAGGTGGTGGTGCCGGAACGGCAGGTGGCGCAGGCGGCGGCCCAGGACCAGGAGCCGAGCCGAGGCCGCCGCGTCGACGAGTTCGACGGCGGGTTTGCCGCGGACCAGGTCGGCGGTCACCTCCACCTCCGGGTACCGGGCCCGCAGGGGTTCCAGGGCCTCGGCGAGGCCGCTCCACTCCACGGATGAGAGCTCGCCCTCCAGCCCGCCGATGGCGCCGTAGGACATGTACTCGCTGCCGGCCGGCGGGGACCAGACGTGGATGACCCGCAGCGGAGCGGAGCGGAGGGCGGCGGCCTGGAAGGCGAAGGCCAGCACGTGCCCGGCGGGGTGGACCAGGTCGATGCCGGCCGTCACGGAGCCGTCCGGCTCGTCCTCCCGGGCACGGACCAGCACCACCGGGCAGGCGGAGCGGCGCAGCACCTCCTGGCTGACCGAGCCGACCAGGAAGCCGCGCAGCGTGCCCAGCCCGCGGGAGCCGAGCACCAGCACGGCGGCGCGGTGCGAGGCTTCCTCCAGGGCCTCCACGGGGTCGGCGGACACGGGGGCGGTGGAGACCGGCACCCCGGGCACCAGGGCGGACAGTGCGGACTCGCGGTCTGCGAGGTGGGCGAGGGCGCGGTGGTACGTCTGGTCGCTGCCGACCACGTCCCGTTTCGGCCAGGGCCAGGCCTCCAGGACCTCGAGCGGGCGGTCGCGGCGCTCTGCCTCGCGGGCGGCCCACTCGGTGGCGGTGAGGCTCTCGGGCGAACCGTCGAAGCCGACGACGACGGGCCCGGTGGAGGTCCCGGGCACGGACGGTCCGGTCGGGGCGGGATCGGTCACGGCGCGCTCCTCAGGTTCCGCGGCGCGGCGAGGCCGTAGCCGGCCCGCCGGGGCCGCCTCGGGTTGCGACCCCAGTATCGGCGGTGGCCGCGTCCGCCACCTCTCGGGGCTCCGACGGCGGACGCGACGCAGGGGCCGAAAAAGATTTCGCGCCGGGCTGTCACACTCCCGCCCCGCGGTCCGTCGGGTCAGTGAAAGCACCGAACAGTCCGAGAGGAACACGACGTTGACCACCCAGCCGACCGCCCAGCCGATCAACCGCCCGATCACCACCCGCCCGATCACCGCCGAGATCCCGCTGCGCCCCCGGATGGCCCAGGACCCGGCGCAGCTGATCCCCGAACTCGCCGAGGTCTCGGCCGCACTGTTCAAGGTCGTCGGCAACCGCTCGATTCCCCGGACCACCATCGGCCTGGTCCAGCTGCGGGCCGGACAGATCGTCGGCAGTACCTACCTGACCGTCCTGCACACCGCATTCCTGCGCAAGGCGGGGGAGTCCGAGGAGCGGATCACCTCGGTGGCCGGCTGGCAGGACTCTCCGTACCTGACCGCCCCCGAGCGCGCGGCCCTCGCCCTGGTCGAGGCCGTGCTCCAGCCCAACCCGCACGGTGAGCGCGTTTCGGACGAGCTGTACGCGCTGGCCGCCGAGCACTACGACGAGAAGGCGCTCGCCACCCTGATGACGGCCATCGGCCAGGTCAACTTCTTCGTGGCGATCGCGCTGATCGCCAAGCCCGTCCCCGGCCGTTCCTTCAGCGAGCCCTGGGCCTGACCAACCCGTGGTGTCGCCCTGGCCCGCCGAGCGGTGCCTCGCTCGGCGGGCCAGGGCCGTCAGGGGATCCGGGCCTCGATGTGGGCGAGTTGGGCGGCGAGGAGCTCCTCGAACGCGGCCCGCCGGTCCGCGCCGAGCGGGCGGACGTCGCGGGCGAAGCGGGCCAGGGCGGGGAAGCGTTCGGGGTCGGCGCCCAGCACGGCGACGCGGAACTGCTCCATCCCTTGTTCGTACTCCTCGGGGGTGACGGTGCTCATTCCGGCCTCCGAGGAGATCAGCGCGGCGAGCAGGACCACGATGCGGTGGTAGCGCGCCGGGACGTCCCGGTCGGGCAGTCCGGACGCGCGCATGGCCTGCAGCAGCTCCTCCATGACCAACCGGGATCCGGTGCCCCCGGACCCGTACCGCCCCCAGATCCCGGCGCGCGTGGCCGTCTTCGGCGAGAGCTGCGGCGCGCTGATCAGCGCCCTGACGGCGATCCGGGCCCGAGGGGCGGGCCCGGAACTCAAGGCGCAGGTGCTGGTCAACCCGCTGGCCGACGTGACCGCCACGATGGACGACCACCCCTCGATCGCCGAGTACGCGTACCACCCGACCCGGGCCCTGCCGCAACTGCGGCTCCTGCGGCGCCTCGCCGTTCCGCAGGGAGGCGACGCCCGTGCGCTCTCGCCGCTGTACGCGGACGACCTGAGCGGGCTGGCCCCGGCGCTCGTGGTGGTGCCCACCCAGGACGCGCTCGCCGATCACGGTCGCCGTTACGCCGAGCGGCTGCGTGCGGCCGGGACGCCCGTGACGCTCTCCGAGTACCGGGGGGCGAGGCACGCGTTCCTCAGCCTCCCGGGGGTGGAACCCCAGGCCCACGCCGCCCGGGCCGAGATCCTCCGGTTCCTCCGTACGGCCCTGGCGGAGTGACGGGGGAGCGGTGCACCCCGCCAGGGGATCCGGCGGCTCGGTGCCGACGGGGGCTGCGGTGACGGCTCAGGCCGGCACCGGGGTCAGGTCGGCGCGGCCGAAGAGCAGGGCCCAGCCGTGGGGGAGCTGGGCGAGGACGCGGTCGGTGAGACGGTCGCCGGCCAGGTCGGAGAGGGCAGCGAGGACGGAGGAGGCGTCCCACCGGGCCGCGGTGAGGCTGGTGCCCAGGACGTCGGCGAGGGCTTCGACGAACGCGGGCGCGCCGACCGGCGCCGGGAGGGGGATCTGGGAGGAGAAGACGGCGCGGGCCCGCTCGGGGAGCACGGAGGCGAGTTCACAGCGTTCGTCGCCGGTGAGCTGTGAGCCGAGCAGGGCCAGGACCGCGTCGAGGACGCGCTCGGCCTCCTCTTCACCGGGGTAGCGGCCGAGGGTGCGGACCTGCTGGATCAGGCGGCGGTGCCGGGTCATGGCGATGGCCTTCCGGGGCGCGGGCCGCCGCGAGCGCGGCGGCCCGTAACGGCGGTCAGGGGACGGCGGTCGAAGGGCGGGCGGAAGGGGGGCGGTTCAGGAGCGTCGGACGGCGTCGGGCCGGCCGAACAGGACGTCGTAGCCGGGCGGCAGCTGGAGCAGGACCTGCTCCATGAGCTGGTCGTCGGCCGCGTCGGCGACCGTGGACAGGACGGCGCCGATGTCCCACAGGGCGGTGGCCTCGGTGGCGCCTTCTATCCAGGCGGCGGTGGCGCGCACGAACCGTTCGGGACTGAGCGGTTCGGCGGCCTGGAGGGGGTTGAGCAGGACCAGGGCGAGGGTTTCGGGCAACCGGGCGGCGAGGCGGGTGCGCACGTCGCCGACCAGGTGAGCGCCGAGCAGGGCCAGGACCACGCGGGCGCAGCGCTCGGCCTCCTCGGGTGTGCTGTACTCGCCGCGTTCCCGGACCTGGTCGAGGAACGCTTCCCAACGGATCGTCACCGTGCTCTCCCTCCTTCGGGATCGGGGACGAACGGGTTCCGGTTCGTCGTCGGCCGGGTCGCGGGGGCCAGCCGGCGGCCGAGGCCGGTGAGCTTGAGGATTCGGTCCACGGGGCGGCCGATGCCACGCAGGACGAGGCGCCGGCCGCTGCGGTCGGCCTGGTTCCGGGCTCTGACCAGGACACCCAGGCCCGAGCAGTCCATGAACGTCACCTCCGAGAGGTCGAGCACCACCTCCTGGTGCTCCACCAGCGCGCGGGACAGCTCTCGCTGCAGGTGTGGGGCGGTGTCGAAGTCGATCTCGCCGCACGCCGTCACCACGAACGGGGTCACCTGGGTGGTCATGGGACTGCTCGCTGTCCGTCCGGCCCGCCGTCGCGGGCAGGGGGTGGTGCCGGGGGCCGGGGGTCCCGTGCCGCTCCGCCGGGGGGATCCGGGCGGCACGGGACGGCCTCGGGAAGGGGTCAGGCCTGGATCTGCTTACGGCTGTCGCTGTGGCCGATGGCGATCTTGCGGGGCTTGGCCTTCTCGGCCACCGGGATCCTCAGGGTCAGCACGCCGGAGTCGTAGTCGGCGGTGATCCCCTCCGGGTCGAGGGTGTCGGAGAGCATGACCTGGCGGGAGAAGACCCCGAGCGGGCGCTCGGACAGCTCCCACTTCACGCCCTCGCCCTCCTGGCGCGGACGGCGCTCGGCCTTGACGGTCAGCATGTTCCGTTCGACGTCGATGTCGATCGCCTGCGGGTCCACCCCGGGCAGGTCGAAGCAGATCACGTACTCGTCGCCGGTGCGGTACGCGTCCAGCGGCATCGGGGTCGGCCGCGACCAGGTGCCGGTCGTGTTGAGGAACTGCTGGGTCAGCCGGTCCAGCTCGCGGAACGGGTCAGTGCGCATCAGCATCGCGAAACACCTCCACTGATCGATGGGTGCCAGTGCGCTTCACCTGACACCGTTGTAGCACGTCGTCCTTTCGATGACAAACGCTGGATGTCGTCGATAGAATGACGTCATGAGTACGAAGCCGTCGAAGCCCGCGCCCGGCTCCGAGCCGGTCTCCTTCCTCGCCGCCGCGTCGGCGCTCGCCGCCATCGACGACGCGGTCCGCACAGCCCGTGCGGCCTCTCCCGTACCCGAGGACACCCAGGAGGACGGCGCCGGGCAGGCGCTGGCCGCCCTGGTGCTGCTGCGCGAGTTGCGCGCCCGGCTCGCGGACTGGGAGGCCCCGCTGGTCGAGGCGGCCCGGGCCGGCGGCGCGACCTGGGCCGACCTCGCCCGCCCGATGGGCGTCGCGAGCCGCCAGGCCGCCGAGAACCGTTACCTGCGCCTGCGCCCTACCGGCGCGCCCGCCGCCGGGGAGACCGGAGCGGAGCGGCTCAAGGCCGTGCGCGACCGCCGGGCCGCCGACCGCGCCGTGAGCGCCTGGGCCCGCGACCACGCCGCGGGCCTGCGCGTGCTGGCCGCCCAGATCACCGCCCGGGCCACGCCCGGCCGCGGGGCCCGCGGCTGAGGCGCTCACCACCGCGCTCGGCGCCGCCGACCCGGCCGACCTGATAGCGCCCCTGGCCGACATGCGGCCGCACCTCGCCGCCGCCCACCCCGACCTCGCCACCCGCCTGGACGACCTGACCCGCGAGACCGACCGCCTCCGCCATGACAGCGATCAACGACGCGCCTGAGATCCGCCGGACGGGTCCTGAGCCCCCGGCCGCGGGCCAGGACCGCTGGCAGCACATCGAAGAACGGCTCTCCGCCCTGGAACGCCGGATCCGGGAGCACGGCGGCGCGGCCCTGACCGCGATCGACGCCTGTCTGGCCCGGATCGACGCCCTCCGCCACGATCTCGCCACTCAGCCCTGGCCCCCGACGAGCCCCGAACCCCCGGGCGGACCCGCCCGCAACAGGCCCGACTAGGGTGTCAACCCCCCCGGCCCGCCGAGCCCTTCGCTCGGCGGGCCGGTTCCGTTCAGTGCGCGGCGAGCAGGCCCGCCACCAGGGCGCGGAGCCCGTCCCGGTAGGTGTCCTGGGCGGTCAACGGCTCCCAGCGGTCCGCGACCTGCGCCAGGCGCGGGTACTCGTCGGCGTCGAGGCCGGCGAAGACCTGCTCGCGGTACGTCGGCCGGTCGTTCCCGGCGCGGCGGCGGGCCGCCGTGGTGCGGACCACGATCTCCCCGGCGGTGTAGTACCAGATCGCGCGGTAGCCCTGCACGGCGCGCTCCAACGACAGGCCGCAGTCGACCAGTCCGTCGACGAGCTGCTCGACGAACCACAGGGCGTGGGTGGACATCAGGTCGTCGGCGGTCAGCACCTCGACGATCCATGGGCAGGCGCAGAGCGCCTCGTGGATCGCCGCGGCCGCGGCGACGACCCGTTCGCGCGGCTCGGACGGCAGCTCGGTCGGGCGCAGCGTCCGGGCGGCGTGGTCGTCCAGCAGCAGGACGAGCAACTCCTCCTTGTTGCGGACGTGGTGGTAGAGCGCCATCGGCGTGCTGCCGACCTCGGAGGCCAGGCGGCGCATGGTGAGCCGCTCGACGCCCTCCTCGGTCACGATCCGGCGGGCCGTGTCGACGACCTCCTCCCGGGAGATGCGGGGAGGTCGGCCGGTGGCCTTGCGCGGGGCGGGGGAGGGCTGCTGCATGAGCCCATCATCTCCCGTGCCCTTTCCGGGCCTCTCCCGCGTGTCTCCGTCTCTTCCGGGCCTCGACAGGGCAGGGACTCCCGGGCTACTTTCCTTACATGTATAAAAACTCGCGAGGCCGCCCCGGCCTGGTGCTCGCGGCGGTCACCGTCGCGCAATTCGTCTTCGCCCTGGACATGTCGGTGGTCAACGTCGCCCTGCCCGCGATCCGCGGCGCGCTGGGATTCGCGCCGCTCGACCTCTCCTGGGTCGTCCACGTCTACGCCCTCACCTTCGGCGGGCTCCTGCTGCTCGGCGGCCGGGCCGGCGACCTGTACGGCCGGCGGTGGTTGTTCCGACTCGGCCTGGCCGTCTTCGGACTGTGCTCGCTCGCGGGCGGCCTGGCTCAGCAGCCCTGGCAGCTGGTCGCCGCCCGTGCCGGGCAGGGCATCGGCGCCGCGGCGGCCGCCCCGGCCGCGCTCGCGATGCTCACAACCACCTTCACCGAGGGCCCCCGGCGGGTCCGCGCCCTCGGCGTGTGGAGCGCGGCGAACGCGGCCGGGGGAGCGCTGGGCGTCCTGGTCGGCGGACTGCTGACCGAGTACGCGAGCTGGCGCTGGGTGATGCTGGTCAATCTGCCGATCGTCGCGGCGGCGCTGGTGCTGCTCCCCACGGGCACGGCGGACGGGGCGCAGCCCGTACGGCGGGAACGGCTGGACGTGATCGGAGCCGTGCTGGCGACCGGGGGAGTCGGGCTGCTGGTGTTCGGCGTCGTGCGCACCGACGCCCGGGGTTGGGGATCCCCGGCCACCCTGGGCACGCTCGCCGTCGCGGTCGCCCTGCTGGCCGCCTTCGTGCTCGTCGAAGTCCGTTCCGCCGCACCGCTGTTGCGACTGGGCCTGCTTCGCAGCCGCTGGGTCGCCGGGGCCAACGTGCTGGTGTTCCTGGCCGCGGCCGGGCAGTTCGCGGCCTTCTACTTCGTCTCGCTCTACCTGCAGCAGGTGCTCGGTCTGGGCGCCGCTGCCACCGGCGCCGCCTTCCTGCCCTTCTCCGCCGGGCTGGTCGCGGGCACCGTCGTGGCGACGCGGATCACCGCGCGCCGCGGCCCACGGGCCGCGCTCGTGCCGGGAGCCGTCCTGGCCGCGGCGGGTCTCGGCTGGTTCGCCCTGATCAGCCCCGACGGCGGCTTCCTCAGCGATGTGCTCGGCCCGTCCGTGGTCACCAGCATCGGCGCCGGGCTCGTCCTGGCCCCGGTCGCCGCGGCCGCGACCACCGGCATCGCGCCCCGGGAGGCCGGTGCGGCCTCCGGGCTGCTCAACAGCTCGCGTCAACTCGGCGGCTGCGTCGGCCTGGCGGTGCTGGCCACTGTCGCCGCCCACGCCACCGGCACGGCCACCGACCCGGGCGCCCTCAGCCACGGCTACGCCCTGGGCCTGGCCGCCGGCGCCGTCCTCTTCGCCCTGGCGGCGGTGGTCGCGGCCACCGTGCTGCCCCGCCGCCGTCCGGCCGTGCCGGAATCCCGGCCGGTCACCATCCGCTCCGAGAAGCCGCTGGAAGGAACCCGCTCATGATCACGACCCCGATCGCCGCCGTCGACCTCTTCGCCTCGGCGCTGCACATCCACCCCGACGGCGACGTCCGGGCCACCGAGCGCCGGATGACCGGCGGCGACGCCGACGCCTGGCAGATCGCGACCTTCCACGTGGAGACCGATGCCGACGTCCACGCCGACCACTGGGAGATGCACCCTGCGGCGGAGGAAGCGGTCTGCTGCCTGGCCGGTGGCGTCCGCGTCCACTTCCGCCCGGTCGAGCCCGGCGCCGCCGAGGAGATGGTGCGGCTGCCGGCCGGCACCGCCGTGGTCGTCCCGCGCGGCCGCTGGCACCGACTGGAACTCGACGCCCCCAGCGACCTGATGTCGATCACCCTGCGCCACGGAACCCGCCTGGAGCGCCGCCCCGAGGAACACTGACGCCGCCTGTCGCGGGCAGAGCAGTACACCCGGAGGACCCCTGGTCCTTCGGGCGTACCGCTCGGCGGCCACCGAACACGTGGGACCGAGTGGCCCCCACCGGCGCTCCGGCGCCGGCGGAGCAGACGGCCGGCCGGGTCGGACGGCGGGGCGGGTCAGGCGGCGGGGAGGCTGTTGGCCATCTCCCGGAATTCGGCGGACGGCCGCATCATGCCGTTGTCGCCGACGTTCAGGTTCTCCAGCCAGCCGTTCCGGTACCAGAAGATCGACGAGGTCAGCGGGGCCGGGTCCTTGATCTGGAGCTGCTTCGACAAGTCGATCATGAAGCGGATCGCGTTCAGCGACGAGGCGCTGCGGATCGGCGCCGCGCAGAACGCGTTGCTCGTCGGCAGGGTGACCAGGGCGCCGTGGGGCAACTCCGTCCCGCCCAGGGCGTTCTCCAGGCGCAGGGCCTGCGCGGCGCCGGGCCACGCTCCCGTTCCGTTGACGGCGTACAGGACGTCACCGTTGGTGGCGTTGAAGGACTGCCGGTTGAGCTGCTCGGTGGCCAGGTTGGCGAAGGCCCGCTCCCAGAGCTCGGCCCGGCTGATGCTCCACTGGTCGGCGGCGTGCTCGGCTATCGACAGCGCCTCGGTGGTCCCGCCCCGCTTCCCGCCGTTGACGCACATCACGACCGACAGCTCGTCGTCGATCTGCCGGGCCATGGGGTCGGGACCCAGGCCGCGGGTCGGGGTGATCAGGAGCCGCAGGCGGTCCCGGGCCTCGAAGACCGAGATCCCCGCCAGGGCCCTGCACGGACCGTGCTCGTCGCACAGCGGTTTGGGAAGGTTCTTGCGGTTGCCGAACAGCGGCATGGAGGGCCCCCGGGTCGGTGCGGTGGACGGGTCAAGGTCACAGCATCCCACCGGAGTTCGCCGCCGTCCCGGCGATCACGTGATTTTCGTAGTACTACGCGTTCAACCAGGTGAAGGGGCCACTGGTCGACCAGAGGTGACCGGATGGTGGAAACACCGGCGGCCACCGGGTGGTTGTCGTACCGTCCTGGGCCATGGATCACGACTTCGCCACCCGCTTCGCCCAGGACTGGGCCGCCGCCTGGAACTCCCACGACCTGGAGCGGATCCTCGCCCACTACACCGAGGACGTCGTCTTCGCCTCGCCCCGGATCGTCGAGCTGGTCGGCGACCCGACGGGTGAGGTGCGCGGCAAGGAGGCCCTGCGCGTCTACTGGGCCAAGGGCCTGCGGCACCTGCCCGATCTGCACTTCACCGTCGAGGACGTCCTGGTCTCCGTCGACACGCTCGTCATCAACTACCGCAACGAGCGCGGTCGGGCCGTCGCCGAGGTGCTCACCTTCCGTGACGGCCTGGTCTGCCGCGGCTTCGGCGCCTACGGGCCGCAGATCTGAGGCGCGGCGGAGCGCCCCGGGGCGACACCGCTCCGGGGCGCTCCGCGCACGGTCACTCCCAGGCGACGAAGTGGTCGTTGAACTCCCCGCCGACGCAGAACTCGCGACGGGTGCGGATGTCGGCGGCCACGAAGCCGCGGCCCTCCTCGCACTGCAGGGCGGTGACGGGCGGGTCGAGGTGCCGGACGTGCTCGATGGCGAAGGCCGGGACGCCGCCCAGCGCGAACGCGGCAGCGGCCAGGACGGCCACGGTGGTGAGGCGTTGGGTAACGGTCATGTCCGATCCAACGAGGCTGCGCCGGCCCCGGTCACCGTCGGTCACCTCCCCGGACGCCCGCCCGCGTGACGGCCCCGCCGGAACCGGCGCCGCGCCGCCCGCACGAGGGGCGACCTCGACGCATCGTCACGGCACAGCTCCGCGCCGGAAACGGCAGAGCGCTGCGTGAAGTTGTCTGACCAAGTTCGATCGCTGTTCGCCCGCGCGCCCTTCCCCGGGCCACGCCGAACCGGTATCTGTGTCCCGCCGTGGTGCACACCACGGCAACCACCCTCACGCAACCAACGGGACGAGGTACCCCCTCATGCGACTGCGCTGGAGCCCCCTCGGCGGGCTGCTCGCCACCCTCCCGCTCGTCGGCGCCCTGGTCGTCGGTGCACCGACCACCGCACGGGCGGCGGTCGGCAGCGGCAACCTGATCGTCAACGGCGACGCCGAGGCCGGCGGTTACTGCACCAACGACTGGAGCGCCGCCACCACCGTCCCCGGCTGGACGACCGAGGCCGGCGGCGTCGACGTCATGTGCTCCTCGGTCGGCTCCTTCGGCCTGCCGAAGGACGGCAACACGCCCGGCAAGGCCTTCTTCGGGCCGGGCAACTTCGGCGACGGCTCGATGACCCAGACGGTCGACGTCTCCTCCGCGGCTACCGCGATCGACGGCGCCGGCGTGCACTACAACCTCGCCGGCTGGCTGGGCGGTTGGACCACCTACGGCGGCTACGTCGCGGTCGCCCTGCACTTCCAGGACGCCAACGGCAGGCCGCTCGGCCCGACCGCCAAGCTGCCGACCGTCTCCGCGACCGACCGCGGCCTGAGCACCGAGTTCCTCTCCCGCACCGCCACCGGCGCCGTCCCGGCCGGGACCAGGTCGATCCAGGTCGAGGTGCAGTTCCTGTCCTCCACGAACGAGACCGGCTACCTGGACAACCTCTCGCTCACCCTCGACACGCCGGTCGCCGCGCCCGCGCCGCTCACCCCGCCCGCCTCCCAGGTGCCGGGCTACGACCACGTGTTCACCGTCATGATGGAGAACACCGACTACTCCCAGATCATGAACGACCCGGCGGACACCCCGTACATCCACAGCCTGATGTCCCAGGGCGCCACCCTCACCGACGCCCACGGCGTCTACCACCCCAGCGACGAGAACTACCTCGCCGTCGCGGGCGGCGACACCTACACCAAGGGCGCCACCTACTGGCCCAACATCAACTCCCCGCAGCGCAACCTCGGCGACACCGTCGAGGACGCGGGCAAGACCTGGAAGGCCTACGAGCAGGGCATGGGCACGCCCTGCAACACCAACAAGAACAACGACAGCTACTACATGCCCGACGACGCGCCCTTCATCAACTACACCGACATCAGCGGCAATCCGTCCCGCTGCGCGGCCCACCTGTTCGACACCACCCAGCTGACCACCGACCTCAAGTCGGCCGCCACCACGCCGAACTTCTCCTGGATCGCCGCCGACGACTACTACGACGGCGAAGCCTCCGGCAACGGCAGCGCCACCAGCCTGAGGACCCAGGACGGCTGGCTGCAGCAGACCCTCGCCCCGGTGCTGTCCTCCCCGGCCTGGACCCAGCAGCGCTCGCTGCTGCTCCTGACCTGGGACGAGAGCCAGAACGAGGGCTACAACCACCTCGCCACCGTCGTCGTCGGCTCCCAGGGCACCGTCCCGGCCGGGACCAGCAGCCCGCTGCACTACGACCACTACGGCATCGGCCGCACCATCGAGTCGGCCCTCGGCCTGCCCGGCCTCACCGCCAACGACACCTACGCGACGCCGCTGAACGCCGCCTTCGCGCCGTCCACCGCGACCGGTCCGACGCTGACCGGCGACCTGAGCGCGGTGGCCAACGGCGGCAACGTCACCCTGCGCTACGGCCTCCCGAACGCCTCCCAGGCCGGCCCGAAGAACTGGATCGGCCTCTACCCGGCGGGCGTCACCCCCGGATCCCGGTCCGCGCTCACCTGGTCCTACACACCCAACCAGAGCGGCGCCGTCACCTTCGCCACCGGAAAGCTCAGCGGCGCGGGCCGCTACGACGCGTACTACCTGGCCAACGACGGCTACTCCGTACTGGCCGGACCGTTCACCGTGACCGTCGGCTGACGGCGGCGGGCGGGGCCCGCGCCGTGCGGGCCCCGCCCGGGGGCGCGGTCCCGAGGAGGTCACAGCCCCAACTCGCGCATCCCGGCCACCGGCAGCTCCCACCCCGGGATCCGGCCACCCCGGAGGCCGCCCCTCCGCCTACCGCGGCGGGATCCTTCGCCGGGCCGGGGGGCCGGACCGCTGCGGTGCCGGGCATGAACGCCCAACGGCGGGGCACACGAGGGGCGTTGCGGAAGGTCGAGAACGAGCGGGAGGAAAGACGTGACGATTCTGTGGGCCCTGATCGCGGGACTGGTGGTGGGCGTGCTGGCGAAGCTCGTCCTGCCCGGCCGTCAGCCCGTGCCGCTGTGGCTGACCGTCCTCGTCGGCGTGGCCGGAGCGGTGCTCGGCAATGCCGCGGCCTCCTACTTCGGTGTGCGGCACACCGCCGGGATCGACTGGATCCGGCACCTGATGCAGGTCGGCGTGGCGGCGGTGCTGATCGCCCTGGTGTCGCCTGCCTACGCGGGCCGGCGCCGCTGAGTCGCCGTACGGCTTCCGGGGAGCCCGCGGGTGGTCGCGAGCGTCCGGCCACCGCCGCGGCCGCTGTCGGGCGGCGGGTCAGGACGCCTTGCGGCGCGACCGTCCCGCGTGCTCCAGGGCCTCCTGGAGCTCGTCGCGCGTCATGGTGGAGCGGTGCGGGATGTCGAGGTCGGTGGCCCGCTGGTAGCGCTCGGCCTTGGTGAGCCCGGACAGCTGCGGCTTGCCGGTGGCGCCGCCGGTGGCGCCGGCCCGCTTGCTGCTCCTGGCCGTGCCGCCCTTGGCGGCGGTGCTCTTCTTGCCGCCGGTCGGCTTGGGGGAGCGGCCGGCGCGGGCGGCCTGGGACCGGTCGGCGCGCCGCCCCTTCTCGGGCGCGTCGGCCGGTTCTCCCTTGCGGGCGGTTTCCAGGCTGCGGCGCAGCGCGTCCATCAGGTCGGCAACTGGTGGAAGTGCACGTCGTGGGACTGCGTCGCGGTGTACAGCGCGACCGGCACGGTGACCAGGCCGAAGGTGGGCACTCCGGTCCACATGGGTCGGGCCATGACGGGCTCCCTTCGCCCTGCCGCGCCCGCCGGCCGGTGCGCGGGCTGGTCATGGCCAGCGTCGCCGGGTGCCCGGCTCCGCGCACGCGGTGTTGGGCCGACGGGCGCCGCCGCCCTGCTGGGCCCCGCTCGGAGGCGAAGCGACGACGCCCTACCGGGCGCTTGGCCAGCCGTGGACCCGCCCAAACCCCGCAAGTCCTGGCGAGGAGGTGTGCGCGTCAGCCGGCCGGGCCGCTGCGGCCGCCGTGACCGCTCGCCTCCAGCTGCCGTAGCCGATCGGCCGCCTCCCTCCCGGGCGCTCCGTCGTGTTCGTCGATCACCCGGCCGGGGGCCGCCAGGATGCGGGCGGCGGCCACCACTACGCACGTCTTGCCCGGATCGATCTCGATGCCCATCGCAACGTCGTCACCAATGCCGAACCCCGGCCGTGGTTCGACAAGACCTGAGCTCCGTCTCACGGCGATTCGAGCTGCCGGGACGCGAAGTCCCAGGGTGTCTCGGACGTGTGCTGAGTGAGGAGGCGGTGAGGCGTTCACCCACCGCCTCCTCACTGGAGTGCGGCCCCTGTTACCCGGCCGCCCCGACCAGCGCGCGCGGGGCCTGGATCAGGGCGGAGGGCGGTGCGCCCTTCTTCGGGTCCGTCGGGGCCGGCGTCTGGGCTGTGGCCGACGGCTTTGGTGCGATCACGCAGTTGGACTTGCCGGATTCCGCTTCGCCGTTGATGGCGGTGACGCAGAATTCGTAGTTCCAGACGCCGGGGACGAGGAAGGCGATGCCCCGGCTGGTCTCGTTGGTGATGTACTCGTCGGCCTTGAACCCGCTGCCGTCGTGCTTGGACCCGCTGTCGTCGTTGACGTTACGGATCCAGACGCGGTAACCGGCGGCCCACAGGGACCCGTTCCATGACAGCTGGACGGTAGTGGCGTCGGTGGAGGTGACCTTCAGACCGGTGGGTGCCGGAGGTGTGCCGGCCCCGACGGTGACGGATCGGGCGACGCCCGGCATGCCGCCACCGGCGGCGTTCCAGGTGGCGACCGCGACGAGGTAATGGTGGGCCGGCTTCAGCCCGTCGATATGCACCGAATTTCCCCTGACCGCAGTGCTGTTGAGGAACGCGCCGGGGGTGTCCCTGTCCCAGGTGGTGATCTCGTACCGGTCGATCGTGTCGGTGTACGGGCCGGTCGCCGCGTCCCAGGACACGTCGACGCCGGTGGCGGTGGCCCGGGTGACGATTCCCTTGGGGGCCGCGGCGGTTTTCGGGTGCGCGACACCACCGACCGTGTGGGACCACTCGGACTTCCCGTCCTCACCGTTGTCGGTACGGACCTGGTATTCCCACTCCCAGCCGTCGAGGGTCCAGGTGGTGTCGAAGCGGGCCGCTTTGACCGGTGTCTCGTCCCAGGTGCCGGAGCCCTTGATCCGGTGCCGGACGGTGTATCCGTGGGCGCCGAAGACCGGCTCCCAGGTCAGGGTGATGCCGCTCGGGCCGGTGCCGATCTCGACCGGGTCCGGCGCGGGCGTCGGCCGGTTCGGGATGTGGGTGGGGATGTCGATGAGCTCGCTGCCGAGGCCGTAGCTGTTGTGCAAGGTGCGCACGAACGCCTGGGCGATCTGGTACTCGCCCAGGGCGTTGGGGTGCAGCCCGTCGTAGCCGGCAGGGCAGTCATGCGTGTCGCAGCTGTAGTTGCCGGCCCAGTCGACCAGGGCAACGCGGGACTTGTCGTTGTTCCACGACGGGATCGCGGCCGCGAGCATGCTGTTGTACTTGGTGGTGTTGACGGGCAGGTCGTCCCGGCCGCCGATGGACGTCCGCTGGGGAACGTTGGCCAGGGCGAAGTTGAGGTCCGGTTTGGCGGCGCGGGCCTGGTCGACCAGCGTCCGCATACTGTCCAGCGTGCCTTCCGGGCCGCTGACGAACCAGCCCATGTCGTTGAAGCCGAGCCCGACCAGGAGCAGGTCGGGCTGGTACTTCGCCACCTGCTCGGCGATCAGCGTCTTGTCCTGCGCCGCCTGCCGGCCCCAGACCGAGAAGTGGTGGGAGTCGAAGTCCTTCGCGACCCCGGGGGCATACGCGCCCGAGGTGACGGGAGCGCTCTGAGCCGGTGGCGGGGCTTCCCCCTGCAACGGCGGCACGGGCGGGGGCTTGGGGGATTCCTGAGGACGGGTTCCCTGGTACGGACCGACGAACTCGACGTCGATGTGCTCCTTCTTGAACCATTCCCAAAGGCGGTAGCGCCAGGTCCAGTCACCTTCGTAGCCCTGGCTCATCGAATCGCCCACCACCATCACCTTCAGTGGCGCCTTCCCGTCGCCGGCTCGTGGTTCGGGGACCCAGTCCATGACGAGGGCCCAGCGGATGGCGTCCTGGAACGCCTCGGCGATCTTCTTGTTGCCGGAGTCGTTCGGCGTCAGGCCGTCACCGGACAGGTCCTCGGTGGTCATGGCGTCGGTGTCGGCCAGGACGACGTGCCGGCCTGCGCTCTGCCAGGCGTCGACCATCTTGCGGATCTCGGCGTTGTAGGCGGTGATCCGGTCCTGGACGGCGGGGTCGGTGGCGGGACCCAGGGTGGCGAGTGCCACGACCGTGCCCGGGTTGTCCTTCTCGATCTGGTCGACCAGGTCCTTCAGCCGCTGCGCGGCGCCGTCCTGCTTGCCGTCCCGCATGTCGTACGTGCCGGCCTGCAGCGTCACGATGTTGGGCCGGTACTTCGGCAGGGCGGTCGTGGACCGCTTGGCGATGGCGCTGATCTGCTCGCCGGGAGCGCCCTCGTAGGAGGGGTCCCCCTTCTGCCCCGTCGAGCCGGAGCCGACGAAGTCCACCGGTACGTCCCGCTTCTTGGAGACGATCGAGATCAGGGCCAAGAGCGAGCCGGCCAGGGTGGCGCCGTAGCCGATCTTCTCGGCGGTGCCGATGGTCGAGTCGCCCAGCGGCATCACCTTCAGCTCCGGCGGTTCCGCCGCCGCGCGCATGCCGTTCCACCACACGGGGTAGTGGTCGCTGCTGCCTGCGTTCATACGGCTCGCGGTGGCGTCGCCGGCGTTCCCGTCGGAACTGACGAAGTAGTCCAGTTCATTGCGCTCGTGGGTGGGAAGTCCGGAGTTGTAGACGCGGGCGCCGATCGGGAAGGTGCCGCGGCGTTGCAGCGTCCGCGGGTCGACGTTGAAATCGCCGCCGGCCGTCCAGCGGTACTGCGCGCCCCAGGAGCGGACGGAGTCGCGGATCGCCGTCAGCAGGGTGTTGGAGTCACCGCCGCCGCCCGACAGGCCGTGCACGTTGAAGTACCAGTCGTCTCCGAACCGGACGCCCAGCGCGGCCCGGCCCCGCTCTAGCGGGTTGGTGACGACGCGTACCTCGTCGGGCTGGTCATGGGTGATGGTCGCCAGGTTCACCCGGCCGCCTTGGCCCCGGCCGCCGTTGTCGTCGGTCTGGATGAAGAAGACGTGGTACGGGCTGGGCTGCAGCCGGCTAGTGAGCGGTTGCCAGGTCGAGTGCCGGACGGTGTCACCGTCCGCGGTGGTGACGTCCGGCTGTTGGGTGGCGTGGCTCGGGCCCTGGGGCCCGGCTTCCTGGATCAGGACGATCTCGGCGGACCTGGCGTAGCCCTGAACCTGCGAGGACCACTTGCTGGCCGTCCCGTCGCCCTCGCCCTGGATGTTGTTGGTGATGATCGACGTCTCCCGTAACGGCGCCGCGGCGGCGGGGGAAGCCCCTGGTGCCACGACGAGTGCCGTACCCAGAATCGACAGCGTTACCAGTGCCGCCCTGGATCTGGTCACCAGACGCAGCCGGGCCAGTGCACGGGTGAGGTGTTCCTTTAATACGTTCACCACAGCAAGGTTAATGGACTATACATCTATGTGGTACGAATCAACTCTTCGTTCCGAGAGCGCAGTTCATCGACCTTCTCCCGCGCGGCAGCCTCTCGCCGCTCGAGTTCCTCCAGTCACGACACCCCCCGGGAGTCAGGGCCGTGAGAGGCGGTTTCCACACGAATGGTGGACGAGACTCGCTCGGAACGTTAGGAACCGCGCACTCCGGGAACCCGCCCTGGGCGGACCAGGAGGGTTTCGCGGTGAGGAGGAGGCGGCATGGAGGGGCGCGACGAACGCGCGACGGGCGGCCTGCCGAGTCCCCGGGGACCGCTGTCGGCGGCGGTGCTCGGGCTGGTGACCGCCGGGCCGCCCGGTGCGGGGCGGCTGCTCGCGCCGGTCGCCCCGCTCTCCGACCCGTGGGGTGAGGACCACCAGCTGGCGCTGTACCTGTGCTACGAGCTGCACGACCGGGGCCTGCCCGGCGTCCACCCCGGCTGGGAGTGGGAACCCGAACTGCTGGCCCTGCGGCGGGAGTTGGAGCGCCCGTTCCTCGCGGCGGTGCGCGCCGAGGTCGAGCCGGTGCCGTCGCTGTCCGAGGTGCAGGAACAGCTGCTGACCGAGCCGGTCGAGGGCACCGGGCCGTCGTACTTCCTGCTGGGGCAGGGCGAGCGCCGCCACGCCCGGGAGTACCTGGTGCACCGGTCGGTCTACCACCTCAAGGAGGCGGACCCGCAGCTGTGGGCGCTGCCCAGGGTGCACGGGCCCGCACAGGCGGTGCTGATGTCGATCGCCTACGACGAGTACGGCGCCGGGCGCCCGGAACGGGCCCACGCCGCGCTGTTCGCCCGGATGATGGCCGCCTTCGGCCTCGATCCCCGCTACGGGCACTACCTCGACCTGATCCCCGCACCGGCGCTGGCGATGGTCAACCTGATGATGCTGTTCGGCCTGCACCGGGCACTGCGGTACGCGGCGGTCGGGCACTTCGCCGCCGTCGAGATCACCTCCTCGCCCGGCTCGGCCCGGCTGGCCACCGCCCTGGAGCGGCTGGGCGGCGGCCCGGACGGCGTGCTGTTCTACCGCGAACACGTCGAGGCGGACGCCGTCCACGAGCAGCTGGTGCGCCGCGGCGTGATCGGCGAACTGGTGGACGCCGAGCCCGGGGCGGCACCGGACATCGCCTTCGGGATCGCCGCCGCCGATGCCCTGGACCGGCGCCTCGGGGACCACCTGGTGGAGTCCTGGCAGCAGGGACGGACGTCCCTGCGCTCACCCCTCCCCGGCGACGGGTTCCTCCCCGTCGGCAACCCGCTCTGAACCGGCAGGTTCAACCCGCTCTGAACCGGCAGGTTTCGGCGCCCCCCGCCGGGGCCCGCCGTGCCGCCGGTGGCTGGTGTCGCAGAACGGATACGTCCGGCTTCGCCGACAGGCGCACAGCGCCACCACAGGGCGCTCGGACACCCGGCGCGAGCCGTCCGGCAGGACGACCTCCACCGGTCCCTCGACCAGCATCGGGCCGCCCGGCACGACCGTCACCCGGGTGGTGCGGTCAGTGCTCCCGGACACCGCGCACCACCACCAGCTCCTCCTCGCGCTCGCCCGGCCGGATCAGCCCCAGCTGCTCGAACAGGGCGGCGCGGGCCGTCAGCACCGGCCCGAAGGGCTGCCGCCGCCGCGCCGCCACGCCCGCGCGCAGTCCCGCGCGGCGCATGGCCGCCAGCGTGGCCGGGACGTCCGCGAGCGCGGACTGCACCACCAGCAGCACACCGCCCGAGGCCAGCACGCGGGGGGCCGTACGGCAGATCCGGTCCAGGACCAGCCGCCCGTCCGCTCCGGCGTCCCAGGCCAGGGCCGCGCCGCGTCCGGGGGAGCGGATGCCGGAGGCGGTGGGGACGTACGGGGGATTGGCGGTGACCAGGTCGAAGCGCCGGCCGGTCACCGGGACCAGCAGGTCGCCGCGCCGCAGCCTGATCCGCCGGCGGTGCAGCCGGGTGTTGCACCAGGCGGTGACGACCGCGCGGGCGGACAGGTCCACCGCCGTGACCCGGGCGCCGCTGCGCGCCGCCACCAGCGCGACGGCGCCCGTTCCGGTGCACAGGTCGAGCACCCGGCTGGAGTCGTCGAGGGATTCCCGGCGCACGCAGTCGGCAAGGAGCGCGGTGTCGCCCTGGGGCGGATAGACACCCGGCGGTCGGATCAAGAGCATGGGGAGCGGCTTCCCCGGAAGCCGCCGTCCACACCCGCCCCGGCCCCCGGTTCCGTGTCGCCCGGATGCCCGCGCCGGTCCGCCGGTAGGGCCCGGATACGCTTCCGTCCGCACCGCAGCGCCTCGGTCACTGCGCGTACACGACGGCGCCCCGGCTCACTGGGCGCGAACGATGACCACCGGGCAGGTCGCGTGCTGCGCACAGCGGGTGCTTACCGAGCCGAGCAGCGCCCGGGTGAAGCCGCCGCGCCCGTGGCTGCCCACCACCAGCAGTTCGGCGCCCTTGGCCGCGTCCAGCAGGACGTCGGAGGCGTCGCCCATGACCATGGTCCGGCGGACCTGCACCGGGCAGTCCGTACCGAGCACCTCGCCCAGCTCATCGGCGAACTTCCGCTCGGCGAGTTCCTGGTCGAAGGTGGCGTCGACCACCGGCGCCGACCACCCGAAGTGGCTCGGCGGCTCCCACGCCCCGACCGCGTCCACCACCCCGCCGAGCATCGCGGCGTGCCGGACCGCCCAGCGCAGCGCGGCGCGCGACGGCTGGGAGCCGTCGACGCCGACCACGACACGGGGCAGGGAGTCGTTCGCGTTCATCGGTACCGTCCTGGGGTGGTGGCCATCGCTCCTCCCCACCACGGTGCGGACCGCCCGCCGTCACCGCCAGTACGGCCCGGCACCCGGGTGACCACAGCCAGGTGCAGGTGGTCGGTACCGGCCCCCCGGGGCAGGCCGATGGGGCCGCAGCCGGGCTGCGGCCCCGTCGGGGATCCGGGGTCGTCAGGAGGCGTTGAGGGCGGTGTCGTCGAGGACGAAGCTGGTCTGCAGGGAGGAGTCCTCGGTGCCGGTGAACTTGATGGTCACCGACTGGCCGGCGAAGGCCGACAGGTCGTAGGTGTGCAGGGTGTAGCCGTTGGCCGCGTTCACGTTGGAGAAGGTGGCCAGGGTGGTGGAGTTGGCCTGGACGGTGAGCTTGTCGTAGGCCGTGCTGCCGGTCTCCGCCGTGTCGACGTGCAGCGAGAAGGAGAAGCCGGCCTTGCAGCCGGCCGGGACGGTGACGGTCTGGCTCAGGGTGTCGGTGTGGGTGGTGCCGTAGCCGTCGAGCCAGGCCTTCCAGCTGCCGGAGTGGGCGGCCTCGCTGGAGGAGTTGTCGATGACGCCGTTGCTCGCGGTCCACGGCGAGGCGGTGCCGGTCTCGAAGCCGGGGTTGCCGAGCAGTTGGCCGCCGCCGGTGCAGGTGCCGCCGCCGGAGCCGGCGATGCTCCAGGTGAAGGAGGCGGAGCCGGAGGCGCCGGTGGTGTCCTTGGCGGTGACCGTGACGTTGCTGCTGCCCGCGGTGGTCGGGGTGCCGGAGATCAGGCCGGACGAGGAGTTGATCGACAGTCCGGCGGGCAGACCGGTGGCCGAGTAGGTCAGGCTCTGGCCGGAGGCCGAGTCACTGGCGTGGATCTGCAGGCTGGTGGCGGTGCCGACGGTGCCGCTCTGGTTACCGGGGCCGGTGACCGTGACGGTGTTGCCGCCGCTGCTGCCGCCCGCCGTGAAGGCGGTCAGGCCGTTCGGGGTGCCGAGGCCGGTCGGGCCGTCGTAGCCGGCGCCGGCGGTGCACAGGTAGCTCGGGGAGCAGCTGCCGTTGGCACCGCTGGTCACGTCGTTCAGCGAACTGGCGTGCTGGTACGGGCACTTGGCGGGGACGTCGCCCGCGCCCGGGGTGCCGGCGTCGGCGTAGACGGCGGCGATGATCGGGGAGGAGGCGCTGGTGCCGCCGTAGACGGCCCAGCCGGAGCCGCCGTAGGTCTGGTAGACGGCGACGCCGGTGGCCGGGTCGGCGACCGCCGACACGTCCGCGATGGTGCGGTTGGCGCAGCCGCTGTCGGTCTGCCAGCTGGGCTTGGGGTCGTAGGCGGAGCAGCCGGAGCCGGCGCCCTGGCCGCCGGAGCTGGAGCCCCAGACGCTCTCGCTCCAGCCACGGGCGCTGGAGTCGCGGGTCAGCGAGGTGCCGCCGACCGCGATGACGTACTGGGAGCCGGCCGGGTACTGCGCGCCGTAGCCGGAGTCTCCCGAGGAGGCGGTGATCGCCACGCCGGGGTGGTTGAAGTACTGGCTGTCCGAGGAGGTGTCGGTGGAGTCCTCGGCGCCGCCGTAGCTGTTGGAGACGAACTTGGCGCCCTGGGCGACGGCCTGGTTGGCCGAGGCGCCGAGGTCGGCCATGGTCGCGGAGTTGGCCTCGACCAGCAGGATGTGGGCGTTCGGGGCGATGGCGGAGACCATGTCGAGGTCGAGGGAGATCTCGCCCGCCCAGCCGGTGTCGGAGGCCGGGTAGCCGCTGCCGCCGTTCTGGTCGATCTTCTTGAAGCACCCGTTGGCCGTGGTGCACGCCGGCTGCCCGTACTGCGTGCGGTAGGTCGCCAGGTCGGACTCGGCGTTGGGGTCGTCCATCGCGTCGACGATGGCGACGGTCTGCCCGGCGCCGCCGTTGGCAGGCAGGCGGTAGGCGCCCTGCAGGTCGCCAGGGCCGAAGCCGGACGGCGTCGCGTCCGGCGAGACGGCGTTGAGCGAGAAGGCGTGCGGCTGGACGACGTCGGTGCGCTGCAGGGCGTCGCAGGCCATCTGGTGACGGTCGGTCGGCTTGGCACAAGGCCGATGTCCGGGCCATGACCGAGGCTTGACCGGGCGGGATGTCGCCACTGGCGCCGTACCGCCGCCGCCTCCGCTGAGCGGCGGTTCACCTCGCACACGGAACGGCCGAGGCCGGTGGGGGCCTCGGCCGTTGCGGGCGGTGCGGCGCGGGGGCTGGAGGGCGGGCGGTCGTGGACGAACGCCGTGGGCGGGTGGTGGCCGCTAGAGGGCGCAGCAGCCGTCGCGGCGCAGGGCCTGACCGACGGCGTGCCAGTCCTCTCCGGAGACCGACGGCCGGGCTGGGTGCGGAGCCCGGGGCCCGTTGCCGACCAGGTCCGCGCGTCGGTGCACGATGCCGTCCCGCATCACCCAGGAGGTGCGGGCCAGGTCCGCGAAGTCGTGGAACGGATCCCCGTCCACCACCGTCAGGTCCGCGAGCTTGCCCTCCTCCACCGTGCCGAGGTCGTCGGCCAGTCCGAACAGTCGGGTGGGCGTCACCGTGGCCGTGCGCAGCGCCTGGGCAGGGGACAGGTCCGCGTACCGGACCAGGGCGCGCAGCCCCAGGTGGACCTGGAGGCCGACGGGGGTCAGCGGGGAGTCCGTTCCCAGGGCAAGGGCACCGCCGTCCGCGATGATCCTCCGGTAGACGTCCATCTCCGTCCGGACGGCGCGGCGCTGGCCCGGGGTGGCGGCCGTCTGCGCCTGGTGCTGCACACCGGCGGCGTCCCAGGGCGGCATCAGCGCTGTTACCCGGGAGTCCTCGGCCAGCGACGGGTCGTCGCCGAGCAGGTAGAACGCGGAGAACGGGGTGATGACGATCGCGAACGACCCGCCGCGGTAGATCTCGTGGACGTCCTGGTAGGCGCGCCCGGTCGGCGAGACCACCCGGCTGTACTCCTGCCGCTGGGTGGCCGACAGATGGGTGGTGAGGTCCTGCCCGACCTGCACCCCGGGCGTCAGGAGGTGGCTGCCCGCGGGCACTCCGAGGCGCTCGTGCGCGGTCCTGGCTGCCTGCGCCATGATCCAGGCGGGCGCGCGCACATAGGTCTTGACGAAGTCGTAGTCCAGCGCCTCGGCGCGCTCCAGGCTGCGCCGCACCCCGTCGGCGGTGCGGTGGGCGCGGCCCATGCTGTACGCCACCCGGCTGCCGTCCAGCAGTTCGCCGGTGGTCAGGAAGCGCGGGCCGTCCATCACCCCGGCGTCGACCGACTCGCGGATGCGCGCCTGCTCGTAGGCGAAACCGCCCAGTGAGGCGGTGCCGGTGATCCCGTAGGCGAGCAGCAGGCGGGACTCGCGACCGCCGTAGGTGTTCTGGTACGGGTGGGTGTGGGAGTCCCACAGGCCCGGCAGGACGGTGCAGCCGGTGGCGTCGACCAGCCGCTCCCCGGCCCGGCGCGCGCCCGAGCGGTGCGGTTCGACCGCGGTGACGCGATTGCCGGTGACGACGATGTCGACGTCCTCGCGGACGTTCTCGCCGGTGCCGTCCCACAGCCTGGCGGCGTGGATCCGGGTGACGTCCGAGCGCGGCGGCAGGGCGCGGGCGGTGCGCAGCGGAACGGCCACGGTGCGCCGGTCGGCCCCGTCGCGGCCGATCAACTGCAGCTTCCCGTCGGTGAGATGGAGTAGCCGGGCGGAGTCACCCGACCAGGACGGGTGGTCGGCGGCCTCGTCGGTGAGCCGCCGGGGTTCGCCCGTGGGCGTGCCGTCCGGGGCGACCGGCAGCACCCACAGCGCGGACTCCACGACCAGCGCCAGCCAGCGGCCGTCGGGCGACCAGACCGGGCCGCTGTCGCAGCGGTCGGCGACCGAGGTGTCCGGCAGCGGCAGGAAGGACTTCGAGGAGCCGTCCCGGGTGTCGATCACCCGGATGACGTTGTAGCCCTCGCGGAAGCGGTGGTTGAGGCGGTTGCGGTCGCAGAGCGCGAGGTAGCGGCCGTCGGGGGACCAACTTGGCCTGCCGGGAAGGCCGTTGCCGCCGAGGGGCGTCACGAGGCGGTGCTCGGCGCCGGTGGCGGGGTCGACCAGGAGGAGGTTGCCCAGGACGTCCTGGCAGGCCAGCCGGGTGCCGTCCGGGGAGAGCGCCGGGTTGAACCGGCCTCCGCGGGCGAGGACGGTGTCGGTGCCGTCGTCCAGCGTCAGTCGGTGCACGGCGCCCAGGCCGTCGCCGTCGGTGTCCCCGCCGGTGTCTCCGCCGGTGTCCCCGTCGTGGACGTACAGCACGCTGCGGCCGTCCCGGCTCCAGGACGGCATCTGCACGTAGTGGGCGGGGGAGGCCTGGAACAGCTTGCGCGGCCGGCCGCCGATCGGCAGCAGCCACAGGGCGTTGAGCGCGCAGAAGACCACCGAGCGCCCGTCCGGCGAGAGCGCGGGCAGGTGGATGCCGCGCACGTCCCGCTCGGCGGTGGAGTCGAAGTCCCGCACCTTGCGCCGGTATTGGAGCCGGGGCGCCTCCTGCCGGGCGGTGAACGGGACTTCTTTGGCGGTGGCCAGGTCGGGGGAGCGGTCGGTGATCCGGCCGTTCGCGAAGTAGACGAGCCCGCCGTCGGGGGTCCAGCAGGGCGGCAGCGGTGAGACGTCCTCGTCGCCCGAGACCACGGTGCCGTCGACGGCCAGGGAGGCGCTCGCCGCCAGGTAGGAGGTGGCGGCGGAGGAGTCGCCGATCCACACGTACGCCAGCCGGCCGTCCCGGGCGACCACCGGACAGGTCACCGTGCCGCTGTCCACGGTGCGTTCGACCCGTACCGGCCCGCCGGCGGCCGGTACGGAGGCGATGGTCCGGGCGCCGGAGGCGTCCGAGCGGACGAAGAGGACCCGTTCGCCGTCCGGGTGCCAGGAGGGGTCGTAGTCCTCGACGCCCGGTTGGTCGGTCAGCCGGGTCAGCCGGCCGGTGGCGAGCTCCACCGTCCACACGTCGTACGAGCTGCCGGACACCGCGTCACCCGCGCGCTCGGAGGAGAAGGCGAGGCGGCGCCCGTCCGGGGACCAGGACACCCCGCGGTCGTCCCACGAGCCGCTGGTCACCTGGCGCAGGTTCGACCCGTCGGGCGCCATGGCCCAGAGGTGGAAGCCGCCGTCCTGGTAGGCGCAGAAGGCCACGGTCGACCCGTCCGGCGACCATACCGGGCGGGTCGGCTCCAGCCCGGGAGCGGTCAGCGCGGTCGCGGTTCCGCCGTGGCGCGACAGGCCCCACAGGACGCCCTGGACCTCGATGATCATCCGCTCGCCGCCGGGGGAGAGGGTCACGGCCGCGTTGGTGCCGGCCGTGAACTCCAGCACCCTCGACGGCCGTGCGGCCGGGGCGTCCGCGGACGCTGCCGCTGCCGTTGCCGTCGTGGCGGCCGGTCCGAGTGCCGCTCCGGCGCCCGCGAGCGCGGCCGCCCCGATGAACCCGCGCCGGCTCAACTCCCTTGCGCTGAATCCCTGTCCGCTGGACTCCCGCTCGTGCCCGTCCCGGAGAAACGACACACCCGCTCCCTTCCCGTCACCATGGACCCGTGGTTCTCGACATGTCCATTGTCGTCGGGAAGGGGGAGGGGGAGCGGCGCATTTCAATCTTCGCGCCGTCAAGCTGCCTACTGGTGAAGGGAATTCAGGCGATCGGCCGCTGCCGGGCGGGTGTGTCGGACTCGTCGAGGAGGAGTTCCAGCAAGGGCAGGGCCGCCTCCAGCGCGCGGCACTGCTCGGGGCTGAGGCGGGTGCTGCGCCTGGCCAGCAGGGCGGTGCGCTCGCGGCGGATCCGGGCGAGGGTGTCCCGGCCGTGCCCGGTGGGGGCGAGCAGCTGGGAGCGGCCGTCCTGCGGGTCGGGGGTCTTGGCGATCAGGCCGTCGGCGACGAGCGGGGCGACCGTACGGACCATGGACGGGACGGCCACACCCTCGCGCGCGGCGAGTTCGCCGAGCCGCAGCGGACCGTGCTGCTCGACCCGGGCCAGGGCGGAGAGTTGGGCGGAGGTGAGGTCCTGGTCGCCGGAGGCGCGGACCAGCTGGCGGTTGAGCCGGCCGATCGCCAGCCGGAGCCGGACCACCGCCTCGGCGGAGAGCCCGCCGCCGTCCGCGCTCACGGCCCCTGCTCCGTCGCACGCGGGGCGCCCGGGTCCGCCGCGGCCGCGGACCGGCCAGTGGACGTGGACCGGCCAGTGGGTGCGGACCGGTGGGTGGTCGTGGACCGGTCGGCGGCCGGACGGTCGGCTGCCGGCGGGCCGGCCTCGGCCGCCGTGGTCGGGGAGGCTTCGGCGGCGGTCCGGGGCCGGCCGTGGACCATTGAGGCGGCCGCGGCGACCAGGGACATCGCGATCGCCAGCCAGAACACCACGACCAGGCCGTCGTGGAAGGGCCCCGAGATCAGCTGGGGGAAGAACTCCCGGCCGGTCAGCGTCCGGGCGTGGTCCGGCGGCAGCCCGCCGAGCACCTGCGGACCCAGCAACTGCTGGACGGGGTTGTAGCCGAGGAACGCGGCGAACAGGGTGCCCACCGGAGGCAGCGAGGCGATGGTGCGCGCGTCGGCGGCGGGCACGCCCTGCGCGGTCAGCCCGGCGGTGAGGGTGTGCGGCAGCGAGCCGGCCAGCCCGGCGACCATCAGGGAGAAGAAGACCCCGATCGACAGCACCATCCCGGCGTTCTGGAAGGTGGCCCGCATGCCGGAGGCGGCGCCGCGGGCCGCGGCCGGCACGCTCGACATGATCAGCGAGGTGTTGGGGGCGGCGAACAGGCCGCCGCCCAGACCGTTGAGGAAGACCAGGAGCGCGAACCAGGGGTAGCCGAAGTCGGTGGGCAGCAGGAGCAGCCCGGCGAAGGAGGCGGCCATCACCACCAGCCCGCCCGCGGCGAACAGCCGGGCCCCGGCGCGGTCCGACAGGTAGCCCGAGATCGGCCCGGCGGCCAGGAAGCCGACGGTCAGCGGGACGAGGTAGATGCCCGCCCACAGCGGGGTGTCGGCGTAGTCGTAGCCGTGCAGCGGCAGCCAGATGCCCTGGAGCCAGATGATCAGCATGAACTGAAGCCCGCCGCGGGCGATCGAGCCCAGCAGGGTCGCCGCGTTCCCGCCGGTGAAGACCGGGTCGCGGAAGAGCGAGAGCGGGAACATCGGCTCGGCGGTCCTGGCCTCGACCAGGCAGAACACCGCCAGCAGCGCGACCCCGCCGAACAGCCCGGCCAGCACCCAGGGGTTGGTCCAGCCCATGGTGTGGCCGCCGTAGGGCTGTATGCCGTAGGTGATCGCGGCGAGCAGGGCGGTCAGGCCGACCCCGAAGGTGATGTTGCCCCACCAGTCGATCCGGGCGGGCTTGCGCACCCCGGTCTCGCGCAGTGAGCGGTAGGCCCACACGGTGCCGAGGACGCCGATCGGCACGTTGACCCAGAAGATCGAGCGCCAGTTCCACTCGGCCAGCAGCCCGCCCAGGACCAGGCCGATGAAGGACCCGGCGATGCCCGCGACGATGTTGACCCCGAGCGCCGTGCCGCGCTGCCGGGCCGGAAAGGCGTCGGTGATGATCGCCGCCGAGTTGGCCATCAGCATCGAGCCGCCGACCGCCTGCACCACCCGCCAGCCGATCAGCCACAGCGCCCCCGGCCCGCCGTGCAGCGGGTCGAGGGACAGGGCCACCGAGGTGAGGGTGAAGATCAGGAAGCCCGCGTTGTAGATCCGCACCCGGCCGTGGATGTCGCCCAGCCGGCCGAGGGTCACCACCAGGACGGCGGTGACCAGCATGTAGCCCATCAGCATCCACAGCAGGTAGCCGACGTTGCCGGGCTGCAGCGGGTCCAGGCCGATGCCGTTGAAGATCGCGGGCAGCGAGATCAGCACGATCGAGGCGTTGATGGTGGCGACCAGGGTGCCCAGAGTGGTGTTGGACAGCGCCACCCACTTGTACCGGGGGTGGTCCGCTTCCACACCCGTACGGGCCGGTCGCCGGCGCCCGGTCCTGCCGCCGCCGGAGAGTCGTGTCGCCACCGCTGCCTCCCGCTGTCCCGGGACGGGCCCGGGGAAGCGTCTCCCGAGGCCCGCCGCGGATCGGAGTGGAAATGTCGATAGCTTCCGCCAACTAACGATAGTCCCGGCACCCGTTCGGGCGACAGGCCCCGGCGGACCACCGGTTGAGCGCCCTGACCAACCGGGTACGTCCCCTGGCATGTCCGACGAGAAGCACCGCGCCGTGGCCGAGGCGATCCTCCCGCTGGTCGGCGGCGCCGCCAACATCCGCTCGGTCGCCCACTGCATGACCCGGCTCCGGCTCGGCCTGGCGGACCGTTCGCTGGTCGACCGCGAGGCGCTCGGGGCGCTGCCGGCCGTCCTGGGCACGGTCGAGGACGACACCTACCAGATCGTCCTCGGTCCCGGTGCCGTAGCCGGGGTCACCGCGCAGCTGCGCCGGCTGCTGGACTCCGGCGGTGATCCCGCCCCCGCGGCGGCCGCCCCCGGCGCCGAGGACCTCGCCGGGCGCGGCGCCCGGATCCGGGCCGAGGCCCGGGTGCGCAACGCGACGCCGGTGAAGCGGATGCTGCGCCGGATCGCCAACGTCTTCGTCCCGCTGATCCCCGCCCTGATCGGCTGCGGGATCGTCGCCGCCCTCGCCGGGGCGCTCGCCAACCTCGAGTGGGCCCCGGGCCTGGTCACCGCCCTCGGGCCGGTCTCCTCCGGGTTCATGTCGCTGATCGCCGTCTTCGTCGGCTACAACACGGCGAAGGAGTTCGGCGGCACGCCGGTGCTGGGCGGGGCCGTCGCCAGTGTGACCGTCTACGCGGGGGTCGCCAAGGTGGAGGCGTTCGGCCACCACCTCACCCCCGGGCAGGGCGGGGTGGTCGGGGCGCTGCTCGCCGCGCTGCTGGCCGTCCGGTTGGAGCAGTGGACCCGGCGGGTCGTGCCCGAGGCGCTGGACGTCCTGGTCACTCCCACCGTCACCGTCCTGTTCGGCGGGCTGGCCGCGCTGTTCGGCCTGATGTTCGTCGCCGGGGAGGTCTCCACCGCGATCGGCCACGCCGCCACCTGGCTGCTCGCCCACGGCGGGCTGCTCGCCGGGCTGGTGCTCGGTGGCCTCTTCCTGCCGCTGGTCATGCTCGGACTGCACCAGGCGCTGATCCCGATCCACACCACCCTGATCCAGCAGCAGGGCTCCACCGTCCTGCTGCCGATCCTCGCGATGGCGGGGGCCGGGCAGGTCGGCTGTGCCGCGGCCGTCTACCTGCGGCTGCGGCACAACACCTCCGTCCGGGCGACGATCAGGTCCGCACTGCCGGCCGGACTGCTCGGGATCGGCGAGCCGCTGGTCTACGGGGTCACCCTGCCGCTTGGCCGCCCGTTCGTCACGGCCTGCGTGGGCGGTGCCGCCGGGGGTGCCTTCGTGGGGGCGGCCGGCCAACTCGGCGGCGCCGTCGGCTCGACGGCCGTCGGCCCGTCCGGCTGGGCCCTGTTCCCGCTGCTGGCCGGCCCGCACGGGATGGCCGCCGGCGCCGCCGTCTACGGCGGAGGCCTGCTGACCGGGTACGCGGTGGGCTTCCTGGGCACCTACTTCTTCGGCTTCACCCGGGAGACGCTCGCGGAGTACAACGCCGCCGCCGCGGAGCCCGCCCCCGCCCTCGCGGCCGAGTAGCCCAACGCGCCGGGCCGGCGGTGCCGGTGGCGTCGTCGCCGGTGCGCAGTGGGTCGTTCGGGTGTGCCCCGGTGTGATCGGCGCAGCGTGATCGGCGCAGCGCGACAACGCGAGGGCGGCCCCCGGGGCTGCGGGAGCGCTGACGTCAGACCACGGCGTCGGCCGCCATCTCCACGCCGCGGGCGGTGACCAGGTGCACGGCTCCGTCCGCCAGCTGGTAGGACAGGCCCACCACGGCGGCACTGCCCGCTTCGACGGCGTGGGCCAGGGCGCGCGAGCGCTCCATCAGCAGGTTGACCGTGTGCCGGACGTGCTCCGCGATGAAGTCCGCGTCCTCGACGCGCCCGGCCGCACGGGCAGCCAGCACGCTGGGCGTGACCCGCTCGACCACGTCGCGCACGTACCCGCGCACCGTGGTGCCGTCCGAGACAGCGGCCCTGGCTGCGGCCACCGCCCCGCAGGCATCGTGGCCCAGCACCACCACCAGAGGGCAGCCGAGGACACTGATCCCGTACTCGATGCTGCCCAGCGTCTCCGGGCCGACCACGTGACCGGCGTTGCGGACCACGAACAGGTCGCCCAGCCCGCGGTCGAAGATGATCTCCGCGGCGAGGCGGGAGTCCGAGCAGCCGAACAGCACCGCGAACGGCGCCTGCGCGGGCGCGATCTCACTGCGGCGGGCGGCGTCCTGGTTCGGATGCTCGACGGTGCCGGTGATGAATCGCTGGTTACCGGCCAGCAGTATCTCGAAGGCTTCCTGGGGCGTGGGGGGCTGCGTCAGAGTCATGGCCGCAGGCTACTGTCCCCACCCGGTCACCGCCCGGAACTGGCACCCTTCCGAGTGCGACCACCTGGGCCGACCGTCACCGCGGACTCACGCGCGGCAGGGGCAAGGTCAGCTGCCGGTCAGCGGGGAGGGGAAGTGGCGGATCACGCTCGCTCGTGATCGGCCGGAGCGACTGCCGGTGTCGGCGGGCAACCGTTTCGTGCCTGGGGCGTCGGGCAGAAGCGGGCCGTGGCTTCGTACGAGCCGGAGCAGCGGGTGGCGCGAGCGACCGCGCCCGTCGCGCGCGGGGGCAGAGGAGGAACGATGATCCCGCGGACCGTCGCACGCGTGCAAGGCCTGTTCAACCTCGTCGGCGGCGCCTGGCTCCTCCTGCACCTGCGCAGCTTCGAGCGGGTCTTCGGCCCCAGGACCGACCGGTGGCTGCGGTACACCTCCGGCGGCCTGCTGGCCACCACCGGCTGGACGCCGGACGGCGGCGCGGAAGCGGTCCGGAGCCGCCGGGCGGGCGTGGGATCGGCGGCGACCCTGGTGTCCGTCGACCTGATCCACGTGCCCCTGGGCCGGCTCCGGCCCACCTACCTCCTGGACGCCGCCGTGCAGGCCGGATGGCTCGCCGCCCGGGCAGCGTGCGGCCGGCTGACTCCGGGGAACGCGAACGAACGTGCCGGCGGCGTGCCGGTACACCGAAACCGGCCAGCACAGCGGTCAGCGGCGGTGCCGTCGCCGGCCGACAGCGGACTGAAGGACGACGCGACAATGACCAGAACCCACCCCGGCACGGCGACGGACCACAGCGCGCGCACGATCGATCCGGACCTGTTGGGCATCTACCTGAACGATCACCTGGCCGGAGCCACGAGCGGCACGGAACGCGTGCGCTACCTGGCCCGGGCGACCGCCGGATCGCCGCTCGGCCGTGAGATCGGCCCACTCGCGGCCGAGATCGCCGAGGACCGCAAGACACTGCTCGCCATCATGCGGAACCTGGGCGTGCCGGTGCGCCGCTACAAGGTCGGCGCGGCCTGGATTGCCGAGCGCGCCGGACGACTGAAGACCAACGGCCGCCTGGTGCGGCGCTCCCCGCTGACGACCTTCTTCGAACTGGAGATGCTGCGCATGGCGGTGGAGGGCAAGGCCGCCGGGTGGCAGACCCTGCGCCGGCTGGCCCCCGACCACGACGCGCTGGACGCGCGGCTCCTCGACGACCTGCTGGAGCGGGCCCGGAGTCAGCAGCAGACCTTGGAGCAGTGGCGGGAGCGGCGGATCCGGTCGACTTTCGAGAGGCCCGGTCCGGCGACCGCCGACTCCCCGTAACCCCGGGGAGGGCTCGGGGAGTTGGCGTCGTGGTCGTGGTCGTGGTCGTGGTCGTGGTCGTGGTCGTGGTCGTGGTCGTGGTCGCGGTCGTGGCGCCGGCGGGCGGACCCGCCGGGAAGGCGCCGTACGACGTGGTGCGGGTCATCACCACGGTGAGAAGGCCGAAGGGGCCGGCCGCGGGGCCGACGCTCCGGCCGCCCACGAGCACGGGCATGCGTACCGTGGTGACGCCGGACTCCTGAGGGTCCAGGTGGCCGCCGGCGCGCCCGGGGTGTGCCACGCCGTTTGCGGTGTCGTCGGGTGCGGCTGGGTGTCGTCTCTGGCCCACTCTGCGAGGATGACGGCGGGGCCGGGTGTCCGGATGGTCCGGGCAAGCCGCTGGCCGCTTGTGGTCAGACAGGTCGCAGTGTTCATGCCACCCTCCGAATGCCGTTGACGGTGATGCCGGTCGCGAGCAGGGACGGTCCGGGGCTCCGGAAAACGGGCCGCGGTCTCGATGGGACCGTCGGCTCCGTAGCCGACCGGTTGTCCTGTCTTTCACGCTACCGGCGGCGCAACGGCAGACCGCGGTACCCCGGAGGGAACCTCGTCGGCGGGGCGGTACCCGGGTACTACGCCCGCCCGGGGCGGCAGTACCGCTGGTCACCGGGGACGGCCGGATGCTCGGCAGAGGACCGGTGTCCGTGTCCCACCGGCCCTCCGGCCTCCTTTCCGGGTCAGCTGGGCCAGGTTCCGGTCAAACGGCGGACGGTGGTGGCCCCGACGCGGTCGACGGCCGCCTTGACCCCGGCGAAGATCGCGCCCTGGAGCGTGGCCGTGAGCAGCACCTCGCGCCAGGAACGATCTTCGTCGGTGGCGTCCGGAGCGTCCTCGCCGTGACCGAGCGCCTTCCACGTCTGCTTGAACAGCGCTCCCGCGGCCATGCCGCTGACGGCGCCGAGCACGAGGGCGACCGGCCTGTAGGCGATCTTCGATGCTTTCACCCGGTTCACCCCTTCCGGCGGCGGCAGGCCAGCCACAGCACGACAGCCACACACGCTGCGGCCACCAGTACCTTGCGGTTGTCCCGCGCCAGCTGCGCCCCCCGGGCGGTCTTCTCCCGCACCGGCTCGGGCGCCTTCTCCTCCCACAGATGACCGACCTCGGCGGCCTTGGCCCGGGCCTGCCCGGCGGCCTGGGCGGCCTTGTCCCTGACCGGATCGGGCAGCCGGTCCTGCGCCTGGTGGGCCACGTCGGCGGCCCTGGCCTTCAGTTCCGCGGCCTTGAGGGTGGCCTGTTCCTTCAGCTCGCCGGCCTTCGCCGCAGTCTGCGCCTTGACCTCGGCGGCCTTCTCCTCGGCCTTCGCCGTGAGTGCCTGGACCGTCTCTCCGAGCTCGGCCCGGGTCCGCTCGACCTGTGCGCGGAGTTCCTCGGGGCTGGAGGCGGTGGGTTCGTCGTGAGGCGGCTGGGTCATCGGTGTGCACTCCCCTTCATCTCGGCCATGTCGGCCTTCACGTTCTCGACGGTCCGCTCGGGCGCGGGCGGCCCGGCCCGGTCGACCTGTTTCTCACTCATGACCGGCGTCGCGGTGATCACGCCCAGCGCCGCTGTGACGATCGGCCCGGCTGCCCGTACCGGCAGCGCCACCGCCAGTGCGGCGGTCACGGTCGCGACCAGCGCCTGCGCCGTCAGGAATCCGACCACGCGGCGCCGCCGAACAGGACGCCGCCCTTGCCGTAGCGCTTGCCCTTCTCCTTCATTCTCCGCCTGCGCCAGGCACAGTTCGTCTCGCACCGGCTAGGTCAGCTGCACGAGGCCCGCTGCACCAGCTCGCCCACCGGCTCATGGCCGAAACGGTCCACGCTCGGGCGGACCCGGCACCGTGCGGCTGGGTGCTCGACACGACGGTCGCCTCCTGTACCTCTGAACTCCTGCCGGCCGGACCGCGTCGCGCGTCCGACCATCCGATGAGGACGCGAGTACCCGGAGCAGGTGAATTCAGGCCGGGCAGACGACTGGATCGTCTGCCCGGCCTGAATTCGCCTGTCCTCCCGACCTCCCCGACCCACCCTGATGGCCGCAGGTGCCGACCACTTCGCCGCCGAGGGCCCGGATGGACCGCCGCTCGCCGCCGCTCGCCGCCGCTCGCCGCCGCTCGCCGCCGCGCCGAACGGGCGCTGCCAGTCGCCTCGGTGTGCAGCGGCGCCTTCGTCCTCGCCGCGCTCGGCCTGCCGGGCGGTCGCCGCGCCAAACCACCCACTGGCGACACGGACGCACACGCGCCGCCACCCGCGCGTGCACGTCGAACCCGACGCCTTGCACGTCAGCGACTGGCGCTACCACACCAGCACGGGCATCGGCGCGGGCATCGGCCTCGCCCTCGCGCTGGTCGAACACGTCCACGGTGCCGACGCCGCTCAACCCGAGCCCGGGCTGGGTCAGTTGACCTGGCCGGCGGGCCGCACCACGAGGTGGCTGACGTCGACGCCTTCGGGCTGGTTGACGGCGAACAGGATCGTCTCGGCGACCTGCTCGGCGGTCAGGGCCGGTGCCGCGTCGGGGCAGCCGCCGCGCTCGTCCCAGAACGGGGTGTCCACGATCCCCGGGGCGACGAGGGTCACGCCGATGCCGTCCTCGGCCACCAGCAGCCGGACGTTCTCGACCAGGGCGTGTGCGGCCCACTTGGTGACCGAGTACATGTTGCCGGGCGTGTTCCTGATGCCCGCGACCGAACCGACGACCACGATCCGCCCCTTGGACTGCCGCAGGTGAGGCAGCGTCTGCTGCACCAGCAGGGCCGGGCCGAGGACGTTGGTGAGGACCATGGTGCGCATGGCCTGGGCGTCGTGGTTCTCCAGGGTGCCGGGCAGGGAGAACCCGGCGTTGGCGATCACCGTGTCCAACCGGCCCCAGGAGTCCACGACTTGCCGCACGGTGGCGGCGACATGGTGCTCGTCGGCGGCGTCCCCGCTGATGGTCAGCAGTCGTTCCCCCGCGCCGGTGGAGGTGGCGAACGCGGCCAGCCTGTCGGCGTCGCGGCCGGTGATCGCCACGCGGTGGCCCTGCTTGAGCAGGCCGCGGGCGGTGGCCGCGCCGATTCCGCTCGAACCGCCGGTGATCAACGTGACAGGTTCCATGGGATGACCTCCTCCTTGACGGCGGTACCGGCGACCCGCCGGGATCCAGGCGCCGGAGAACGCCAACCGACGTGTGATGCCCGGCCGTTGCGAGTCGCTGCCGCTCCCCCGATGTCGTGACAGTCGACGATCCGATGAGCCGGCGACGCGGGCGGTCCGAGTACGCCTCGGCCACACCACCGGTGATCAACTTCTGTCGTCGGCCCCGATGCTACTACGCCGCGGCCATCGACCCCCGTGACTGCGGCTGCAGTACGAACTCCACGACGGACCGGGGACCGGCGGCGACGCCGAGCCGATGGAGCAGCTCACAGAGTGGCGTTTCGTTATGTCCCCGTAACATCCGCACCTGATCCGGCGGGTCTACCTTTGTCGACGCTCGGCCAACTCCACACCCTCACAAGGGAGTAGCCATGCCCGAAGTCCGTCGGCGTACCCTCGCCGTGTCCACCGCCCTGCTGACCCTCCTGGGCACCGCGGCACCGGCCGTCGCCGCCACCGCCCCCACCCTCGTGCAGGCCCCGCTCGCCCACCACGGCGGCGGCCTGTTGCACAGCACCAGCGGCAACTGGGCCGGATACGCCGCCACCGGTGGCCGGTTCACCAGCGTCAAGGCCAGCTGGGTCCAGCCGGCCGTGTCCTGCAACGGCACCGACACCTGGTCCAGCTTCTGGGTCGGCCTCGACGGCGACGGCAGCAACTCGGTCGAGCAGACCGGCACCGAGGCCGACTGCTCCAGCGGCTCCCCGGTGTACTCGGCCTGGTACGAGATGTACCCGGCCTACCCGGTCAACTACAGCAACACCGTACGGCCGGGCGACCACTTCACCGCGAGCGTCACCACCAGCGGCAGCGGGTCCTTCACCCTCACCCTGTCCGACACCACGGCCGGTTGGAGCCGCACCGTCAACAAGTCCCTCAAGAGCGCGGCCCTGGCCTCCGCCGAGGTGATCGCGGAGGCGCCCTCCAGCTCCAGCGGGGTGCTGCCGCTCTCGAACTTCGGCTCGGTCGCCTTCAGCGGCTCCACCGTCAACGGCCAGGCGCTGGGCGGCTTCAGCCCGGACGCCATCACCATGGCCTCGGGCGGTACCACCAAGGCCACCACCTCCGGGCTGAGCGGCGGCAGTTCCTTCTCGGTGACCTGGAAGCACAGCTGACGGACGGTGGACGGGGCCGCGCCGCGGGTGCGGCCCCGTCCACCCGGCATCCACGAACTGCTGGAGCGGCAGGCTCCGCAGCGGCCCGAGCTTCTCCCTGCCCAGCCGGAACGCGTACGCGCCCATCAGCATCTGCACCAGGCCGCCCACAGACCGGTGATCCGGACCGGGGCGAGGAAGGTCACACCTGACTTCCGGCTGATATCGAGCGAGTGACGCTCAGCGCCGGGCCGCGAGCGAGCGGAAGGCCGTCGCCCCCGGCCCGGGAGCGACGGCCTTTCCGTGGTGACGGCTCAGCCTTCGGCGCGGGCCCTGGCCCAGGCGGCCTCGCGCAGCAGCCGCAGGCCGTTGAGGCCGACGATGACGGTCGAGCCCTCGTGGCCGAGGACGCCCAGCGGCAGCGGGAGCGTGGCGACCAGGTCCCAGACCACCAGTGCGGAGATGAACACCGAGGCGATCACCAGGTTCTGCACGACGAAGGAGCGGGCCCGCCGGGAGAGGGCCACCACGACGGGGACCGTGGCGAGTTCGTCGCGCACGATGACGGCGTCGGCGGTCTCCAGCGCGAGGTCGGAGCCGGCCCGGCCCATGGCGACGCCGGTATGGGCGGCGGCCAGGGCGGGCGCGTCGTTGACGCCGTCGCCGAGCACCAGGACCTTGCGGCCGGCCCTCTCCTGCTCCTGGACGGCGGTGACCTTGTCCTGCGGGAGCAGCCCGGCGCGGACGTCGGTGATCCCGACCTCGGCGGCCAGTCGGGCGGCGGCGCGCGGGTTGTCGCCGGTGAGCAGCACCGGCGCCGTGCCGGTGAGGGCGGTGAGCGCGGTGACGGTGGCGGCGGCGTCCGGGCGCAGGCGGTCGGCGATGCCGAGCACGCCGACCGGGACGCCGTCGACCTCGACCAGGACGGCGGTGCGGCCGCCGGTCTCCAGTTCGGCGGCGACCGCGGCGGCGCGGGCGGCGACGGCGCCCCCGGTGCGGTTCAGCAGCCGGGCCGGGGCGCCGACCGCGACGGTGCGGCCGTCGACGGTGGCGGTGACGCCGATGCCGGGGGCGGATGCGAAGTTCTCGGCGGTGGCGAGGGCCAGGCCCCGGGTGCGGGCCGCGTCCACGATCGCGCGGGCGAGCGGGTGCTCGCTCGGGTGCTCGGCGGCTGCGGCCAGGGCGAGCAGGCCGTCGGCGGTGAGGCCGTCGGTGGTGAGGCCGTCGGTGGTGAGGCCGGAGCCGGCGATACCGGAGCCGGTGAGGCCGTCGTCGGTCGGGCCGAAGCCGGTGAGCGGGCGCAGGTCGGTGACCCGGGGCGTGCCCTCGGTCAGGGTGCCGGTCTTGTCGAGGGCCACGCCGTCGACCTGGCCGAGCCGCTCCATGACCACGGCGGACTTCACCAGCACACCGTGCCGTCCGGCGTTGGCGATCGCCGACAGTAGCGGCGGCATGGTGGCGAGCACCACGGCGCACGGGGAGGCGACGATCATGAAGGTCATCGCCCGCAGCAGCGAGCTGGTGACGGCCGCGCCGAAGGCGAGGGGCACCGCGAAGACCGCGAGGGTGGCGATCACCATGCCGATCGAGTAGCGCTGTTCGACCTTCTCGATGAACAGCTGGGTCGGCGCCTTGGTCTCGGAGGCCTCCTCGACCATGGCGACGATCCGGGCGATCACCGAGTCGGAGGCGTCGCGCTCGACCTTCACCCGCAGCGCACCGGTGCCGTTCAGGGTGCCGGCGAACACCTCGTCGCCGACCTCCTTCGCCACGGGCAGCGGCTCGCCGGTGATGGTGGCCTGGTCGACCTCGCTCGCGCCGTCCAGCACCCGCCCGTCGGCGCCGATCCGCTCGCCGGGCCGCACCAGGACGGTGTCGCCGACCGCCAGCCGCTCGGTCGGCACGTTCTCCTCACGGCCGTCGTCCAGCAGCCGGGTGGCGGTGGTCGGGGCGAGGTCGAGCAGTCCGCGCACCGAGTCGGCGGTACGGGCGGTGGCCAGGGCCTCCAGCGCGCCGGAGGTGGCGAAGATGACGATCAGCAGCGCGCCGTCCATGACCTGGCCGACGGCGGCGGCGCCGAGGGCGGCGACGATCATCAGCAGGTCGACGTCGAGGGTCTTCTCGCGCAGTGCCCGGAGGCCGGCCCAGGTGGGCTCCCAGCCGCCGGTGGCGTACGTGAGGGCGTACAGCGGACCCCAGGCCCAGGCGGGGGCGCCGGTGAGCTGGAGCGGGAGCGCGATCAGGAACAGCACGGTCGCGGCGGCGGCCCAGCGGGCCTCGGGGAGGGCGAACACCCGGGTTCGGCGGCGCGGGGCGGTGTCGGGACGCGGTGCGGCGGAGGGCGCGGGTCGCTCGATCAGAGTGGTGGGCATGCGGGCGGGACCCTTCGGGGCAGGGCGGGGCCAGTGACTCATCCACGATACATGAACATATGAACCCCTCTTCATGTATGAGTTGTACTATTGCCCGCATGGGTCATGGAGCCGCCCCCGCAACCGCCGTCCCGCACACCCGCCTGGACGAAGCCAGCGCTGCCCGGGTGGCCACCACCCTCCAGGCCCTGGCCACCCCCTCGCGCCTGCTGATCCTCTCCCGTCTGCGCGAGGGCCCCTGCGCGGCGACCGAACTCGCCGCCGAGGTCGGCCTGGAGCAGTCCGCCTGCTCCCACCAGCTGCGCCTACTGCGAAACCTCGGCTTGGTGGTCGGGCGGCGGCAGGGCCGTTCGGTCGTCTACGCCCTCTACGACAACCACGTCGCCGCCCTGCTCGACCAGGCCGTCTACCACATCGAGCACCTGCGCCTCGGTCTCACCGACACGGACACGGACACGGACACGGACGCGGACACGGGCACGGACACCGCGCTCGACTGACTCGGTTGACTCCCCGTCGGGTCGGCCCGAAGGCTCCGTCCCGACGGGGAGCCGACTGCTCAGCGCTGGTGCCAGGCGGTGAGGAGCTCGGCCTCCTGGTCCGGGGTCAGGGTCTGCGGCAGCGGGTCGAACGGCCGGATGTCACGGGCCGAGTCGGCCACCGGGCGGACCTTGAGGCCGGTGGCGAGGGCGGCGGACGGATCGGCGGTGCCGGTGGCCCGGATCAGCGGGTTGGTGCTCCACAGCGGCAGCGCCTGGTCCTGGACGCCGGCCGCACCGAGGAAGTCCTCGTCCACCCAGGTGAGCGTGGTGCCGGGCGGGGCGACCGCCGAGGCGACCGCGTCGAGTAGGTCGCCCATGCTGAAGGGCGGGGGCGTCGCGGCGTGGAAGGGGCCCGAGGCGCCCTGGTCGAGCAGGCCGAGCATCCAGTCCGCGAGGTCGCGGGCGTCGATGACCTGGATCGGGGTCTCGGGCCGGCCCGGGGCCAGTACCTCGCCGCCCCGGGCGAGCCGCTGCACCCAGTGGTCGAAGCGGTGGGTGTAGTCCTCGGGACCGATCACATAGGTCGGACGCACCAGCAGCACGTCCGGGCCGAAGGACTCCCGGGCCTCCCGCTCGCACTGGACCTTGAGGACGCCGTAAGTGGCGGCGGTGATCGCCTCGGCCTCGGGCCCATCGGCGGGGAGCAGTGGGGAGCGCTCGGTGAACCCCGGGGCGGTGGGCGTGTCGTAGACGGCCATGGAGGACACCAGGAGATAGCGCCCGGCGGCGCCGGGGTCGAGTGCGGCGGCCAACTGGCGGATCTGGCGCGGGAAGTAGGCGCTGACGTCCACGGTGGCGTCCCAGGCGAGGCCGCGCAGGACGGACAGGTCGGCGTCGCGGTCGGCGATGAGGTGGGTGGCGTCCGGGAGCAGATGGGCACCGGACCTGCCCCGGTGCAGCACCGTGACGTCGTGCCCGGCGGCGAGGGCCGCCCGGGCGAAGTGGTAACCGACGAACCTGGTGCCGCCCATGATCAGAATGCGCATCAGGCCATGGTGGCAGCCCGGCGCGGGCCGGGCCAGGGCCGATGCGGTCCTGGCCCGGCCCGCGTGGGTTCGGGGGCGCGTTCGGGGGCGTGTTCGGGGCGTGCTCCGGAGCCGTCAGCCGTGGATGCCCAGCTGGGTCAGCAGCGTCTGGTTGTCCTCGATGTGCCAGTCCTCCACGATCCGGTCGGTGCCGACGTGCTGGATGTCGATGGCGTTGAACTCGACGCTCTGGCCCTCGCCCCGGACGCCGTTGAAGGTGCCGGTGAAGTGGCCGCGGAAGACCAGCCGGGCGGTGATCCTGTCGCCGGTGACCAGCACGTCGGACAGCTCGCAGGTCAGGTCCGGCACGGCGGCGCGGAAGGTCTTCGAGGCGGCGAGCGGCCCGGCGGGGCCCTGGGGGCGGCCGGGCGGCAGGGTGTTGTCCCGGAACTGCGGGCTGATGGCCGCGTCCAGGTACCGCTGCCGGCCGGTGTTCCAGAAGGTGTACAACTGCTGCGCCAGTCGGACCTCCTGGGCCGCACGCCGGGCGCCGATCGAGCGGTCCACGGTGAGCGACTTCGGCTGCACCAGGTCGGGCGACCGGTCGAGCAGGCGCTGCGGCCAGGAGTGCGAGGCGGGCTCGGGGTTGCCGTCGTGGCGGGCGGAGGAAGGGGCGGGGACGGGGGCAGCGGCGGCGGTGCCGGCCGCCAGGGCCGCGACGGTCGCGGCGACGGCGGCGGTGCGGGTCAAGGTGCGCCAGGACATGGGGAGTTGCTCCTCGGATCGAATCGGGGGGTGGATTTTCGCGGACGGGCGTGGCCGGACGGCCGGACGGACGGTCAGGCGAGCCGGCCGCCGCCGTCGACGTGCAGCACGGTGCCCGTGACGTACGGGTTGTCGATGGCGTAGAACACGGCCTTGACCAGGTCCTCCGGGCTGCCGACGCGGCGGGCCGGGTTGCGCTCGGCCACCCCGCGCAGGAACGCCTCCTTGTCGGCGCCCAGGCCGTCCCAGGAACCGGTGTCGACGATGCCGGGGGAGACCGCGTTGACCCGGACCGGGGCGATCTCCACCGCCAGCGCCTGCACCAGGAAGGCCAGCGCGCCGTTGGTGGTGGCCATCACCGTGCGGGCGGGCGCCGGGCGCCAGGCCGCTACCCCGGAGAAGAAGGTGAACGAGCCGCGCTCGGACACCTGCCCGGCCAGATGCTTGGCCAGCAGCATCGGGCCGATCACCTTCGCGGCGAACGCCCGCTGCACGTCGGCGAGTTCGAGGTCCTTCAGCGGGCCGTTGGCGGGCATCGCGGCGGTCGAGACCAGGTGGTCGAACCGGCCGGCCCGCCGGGCGAACCCGGCGATCGAGTGTTCGTCGGTGAGGTCGAGCGCGATCACCTCGGACGGCCCGGTCAGCTCGCCGGCCGTCCACTCCAGCTTGCGCGGGTCGGGACCGGCCAGCACCACCGCGGCGCCGGCCGCCGAAGCGGCCCTGGCCAGGGCACGTCCGGTGCGCGAACCGGCGCCCACCACGACCAGTCGCTGTCCCTGCAGAGGCGTGCCGTCGGACATGGGAGTACTCCTTCGAGTTCGGGTCATCAGGGGATTCCGGCCACCCGCTGTTCCCTGCGGCGGCCGCACCACGAGCCTCTCCCGACGTGGGGTGATGAGTCCAAGGCATCTTTTCGACAGCTGCCATAAAATTCCTTCATGGCAACCCCGACACTCCGACAGCTCGAATACCTGGCCGCCGTGGCCGACACCGGCTCGTTCACCCGCGCCGCAGAGCAACTGCACGTCACCCAGCCCGCGCTGTCCCACCAGATCAGGGCCCTGGAGACGGCGCTCGGCGGCCCGCTGCTGGAACGGCTGCCGCGCTCGGTGCGGCTCACCCCGACGGGCCGGGCGGTGCTGCCGCACGCCCGCGCCGCGCTGGCCGGGGCCGACCGGCTGCAGGCGGTGGCCCGGCGGGCCACCGGGCTGGAGGAAGGGGAGTTGGAGGTCGCCGCGGTCTACTCGATCAGCCTCGGCATCCTGCCGCCGGTCCTCCGGGCCTGGCATCGCCAGCACCCCGGCGTGCGGATCCGGCTGCGCGAGTACGCGCACGCCGACCGGCTCCAGGAGGCCATGGCCGAGGGCCGGGCCGACCTCGCCATCGGACCTGCGCCGGAGGGCTGGGAGGGGCCGATCCGGGAGCTCGGCGTCGAGGAGTTCACGGTCGTCCTGGCCGCCGACGACCCCCTGGCCGACGACCCCCTGGCCGACGACTCCCGGGCCGACGACGGGCTGCGCGAGGGCCGGTCCGAGGGCCGTACCGCCGGATCCGTCGCACTCGGCGCCCTCGCGGACCGCGCCTGGGTCCACTACGCCCCCGACAACGGCCTCGCCGACCTGCTCGACCAGGCCTGTGCCCGCGCGGGCTTCCACCCCCGGGCGGCGGTCCGCGCCGAACAGACCTCCGCCGCACCGCTGCTCGCCGCGGCGGGTCTCGGACCGGCCCTCGTGCCGGCCGACATCATCCCGCCGCAGTTCGACGGGCTCCTGCTCCGCCCCGACCCGCCGATCCGCCGCACCCTCACCGCCTACACCCGCACCCGGCCCGACCCGCTCACCGTGGCCTTCGCCGAACTCCTCGCCGAGCGCGCCCGGATCAACCCAGCGGCCGCCGAGCAGCCGGCCGACCACGGCTGAGGCCCCGGATCCGGCAGCGGGCGCGGACGCCGCGGACGCAACACCGCGGCGGCCGGGGCCCGGCCGCCGCAGGTCAGCCGCGCCTCAGTCGGTCGGCGCGCTTCCGGCTTCCTCTTCCTGCGGGGCGGCGGCCGGAGCCTCGGACGCCGCAGTGTCCGCCTCGACGGGGCTCGTCCCGCCGGGGGCCGCCGCGTCGCGGTCGGCGCTCCCACCTGTCACCTCGGGCAGCGGCTTGCCTCCGCTCCAATCGGGCATCGGTTTGCCTCCCGTCCAATTCGGCATCGTGCTACCCGTTGCCGGCAAAGCACGTTGACGCCCTCTCACAGTGCGGCAAGAACGTCCTGGTGTACACCGTCGAGGACGAAGCCGTTGTCCAGGCGGATCCGGACCGTCACCCGGCTTCCGTGCGCCCGGTGCGTGGCCCACTCCGGTTCCAGCGCGGCGATCTGCGCCTCCAGCCGCTCCCGGCTGGCCTCCGGCATGGTGTGCCCGTAGTCGTCGAAGAGCGCCTTGAGCCGCTGGTACTCGCGGACCTCCTCGCTCTCCGGGAGTTCGCCGTCCACCCGCTCGACGGTGCCCTCCGCCCCGACGCCCAGGGAGAGGAACCCGACGACGGTCCCGGGCCCACCGGGGTTGCCGGGCTCGCCGGGCTCGCGGGTGAAGGCCTCACCGATCCCGAGGTCCGCCGTCAGCCTGACGCGTCGTCCTTCCTCCAGGGTCATCCGTCCTCTGCCTCTCAGATCGTTCGGTGCCGCGGGCGCGGCCGTCCGACGGTCAGGTCATTATCCGTGGCCGCGGGGGTGGTCGGGTCAGGCGCGGCCCGCCGCGGCGCGGCGTCGGGCCCTCCGGGCCCCGGCCGTGGCGGCGGTGATCGTCGGATAGGCCGCGGGGTGGCGAGGAGATCGGTGGCGAGGTCTCGCCGCACCGGACTTCCCGTGCTGCGTGCCCACGATCACCGCCCCTCGATGAAGCCCCACAGGCCGGCCCTTTACCTAACACGCCCCGGGAGCGGAGCCTTTGCGGACGCGTGGTGGCGAGCCGCGAGCCGTACCCTGGCGCAGCTGGGCGATCTCTGACACCATCTCAGCCGACGTGAACGATTCGTGTGTCCGTCGTTCACTCCACCCGCACAAGAGCAGTCGTAGAGCGTCGTCGAGAAGATCTGAGGCCTGCCATGAAGACCTTACGGACCCGCACCTCGCACGTACTGACGGTCGTGCTGATGCTCCTGGGCGTGACGACCGCCGCGACCGCGCAGGCGCAGGCGGCCCCGCAGCGGCTCGCAGCGAGCACCACCATCTGTTCCAACTCCCCGATACCGGCAGGGTGGGTGGTCACGAGCTCGTACAGCAGCTGGGGCTGCCCCGGCACCGGAGTCTCGTACACGATCACCGACACGGCCGGGCAGACCAACCTCACCATCTGCTCGTTCTCGCCCAAGCCTGCCGGGTGGGTGGTGACCAGCTCGTACAGCAGCAGCAACTGCGCGGGCAGCGGCGTCGCCTACGGCTTCCACAACGTGGCCAACGACACCAACGTCGGTGTGTGCTCCATGTCCCCGATCCCGGCAGGGTGGGTGATCACCAGCTCGTACAGCAGCAGCAACTGCGCGGGTACCGGCGTCGCCTACTCGCTCCACAACGTCGCGAACGACACCAGCGCCGGTGTGTGCTCCATGTCCCCGATCCCGGCGGGGTGGGTCGTCACCAGCTCGTACAGCAGCAGCAACTGCGTCGGCACCGGCGTCGCCTACACCCTCTTCAAGATCACCACTCAGACCTCCGCCGTCGTGTGCTCCTTCTCGCCCCTCCCGGCGGGCTGGGTGGTCAGCAGCTACTACCCGAGCAGCAACTGCTACGGCAGCGGCGTCGCCTACTCCATCCGCAAGGCCTGACCCGCCAGCTGCCGGCACTGCGCGGCGGCCCGGGCCGGTGAGGCGCGAGGAAGCCTGACGACAGGGCCTCTCGGCGGCTCGGGAGCACCACTCCTCCCGGCCGTCCGGAGGCCCTGTCGCCATCGCGCCGCCCGCGCCCACTCCAGCGACGTCCGCTTCGCCCGCGTGCACACCTTCGTCCAGGACATCCGGGTGGTGCGGGGCCGGCCAGCCCTCACCGCTGCCGGCCCCCACGGAGGCGGCGCACCGGGCGGCCGACTGGTTCGAGGCGGTCCTCGCGCGGCCCCGGGGCCGCTACGAGTGGCTGTACCAGGGGAAGGCCTACGCCCTCCGCGACGAGTACGCCGGGCGGCCCTCAGTCGAGGGTGAGCAGGAGCGCCACCGTGTTGCCCTCGGCGTCCAGGCACTCGGTCGTGTTGGAGCCGTCCGGGTTGGCCAGGACGCCCAGCACGGTGCCGGTGCCGTCCTCGTCCGGGATCATCAGCCAGTCGTTCGCGAAGTCGCCGTCGATCGGCTCCACCGGCCAGTCGGCCGGTTCCACCGAGGCGAGTTGAAGCGACTCGCGGAGGTTCTCCAGCCTCCAGCTGTCGCCCTCGGCGGCGCGTGCGTGCAAGGTGGCCCAGGCACGCTTGAGCATCCCGGTGCCCGGCTCGATCCAGGTCCTGCTGGGGTTCGCGTGCACCACGGCCAGACCGGACGGGGTCGCCACGCGGTCGCCGCAGTCCTGGGTCCGGACCGGGACGGTCTCGCCAGGGTGTACCAGGACCGCCACCGGGACCCCGGGTGCGTTCTCGCGGGCGATCAGGTAGACAGGCGTGCCGCCGGGCCGCATCGGGAAGCCCCCGCCCTCCGGTCCCAGCGGGTCGTAAATCGTGCCGTGGCCCGCGGCCCCCCCGGATCAGACCGAGCCGCTCGATCCGCCAGCCGTCGCGGGTCAGAACACCCTCGGACGGATCGGCCAGGGCCGCGCTCAGCGCGGGCATGAACTCGTACTCGTACTCGAACTCGTCGTCCTCGTAGGACATTCGATCACTTCCCGAAGTCGTAGGTTCCGGGGAGCGTAGACCGTGGCACCGACACGCCGGTGGCCGTCCCGGGGCGGAGCCGCAGCGTCGGCCGGACCCGCTTCTTGGTCTGTGCGCCTCATGGGTCGGTCGAGCCACCGACCGGAGTGCCGTGGGGCTCGCCGTTTTCGGCGCGGCCCCACGGCACTCCGGTCTAGCTGCGGGTTTCGGTGGTGCGGCGGTGGCGCCGTGCGCGGGCCTGGCGGCGGCGGTCGGCCGGGGTGGCCGGGTGGAGGGCGGGGACGCGGTGGGGCTGGCCGTCGGCGTCGACGGCGACGAAGACGAGGTGGGCGGTCGCGGCGCGGGTGACGGGGCCGGTGAGGTTCCAGCGTTCGGCGGTGACGGCCACGGTGACATCCATGGAGGTGCGGCCGGCGTGGTCGACCTGGGCGCGGACGGTGAGCAGGTCGCCGGCGCGGACCGGGGCGAGGAAGGTCATCTCCTCGACGGAGACGGTGACGGCGGGGACTCCGGCGTGTCGGCCGGCCGCTGCGGCTGCGGCGTCGTCGATGAGCTTCATGACGACGCCGCCGTGGACGGTGCCGTAGAGGTTGGTGTCGTGCTCGCTCATGATGTGGGCGAGGGTGACGGCGGAGTCGGCCGGGGTGCGGGAGGTGATGTCGGCAGGGGCGGTCATCGGCGGCCGTCCAGGGTGGTGCGCAGGTCGCGGGCGGCGGTCACGAGGTGTTCGAGGGCGGGCCGTACTTCGGCCCAGTGGCGGGTCTTGAGGCCGCAGTCGGGGTTGACCCACAGGCGGTCGGCGGGGAGGTGGTCGAGCGCGGCGCGCAGGAGGTCGGTGACCTCCGACGTGCCGGGGACGCGGGGCGCGTGGATGTCGTAGACCCCGGGCCCGGCGGCGCGGGGGTAGCGGGCGGCGGCGAGTTCGGTGGCGACGGCCATCCGGGAGCGGGTGGCTTCGAGGGAGATGACGTCGGCGTCGAGGTCGTCGATGGCGGGGAGGATGTCGCCGAACTCGGCGTAGCACATGTGGGTGTGGATCTGGGTGTCGGCGCGCACGCCGCTGGTGGTGAGGCGGAAGGCTTCGGTGGCCCAGGCGAGGTGGTCGGGGTGGGCGTCGCGGCGCAGGGGCAGTGTCTCGCGCAGGGCGGGTTCGTCGACCTGGATGACGGCGGCGCCCGCGGCCTCCAGGTCGGCGACCTCGTCGCGCAGGGCGAGCGCGACCTGGCGGGCGGTGTCGGCGAGTGGCTGGTCGTCGCGGACGAAGGACCAGGCGAGCATGGTGACCGGCCCGGTGAGCATGCCCTTCACCGGACGGTGCGTCAGATCGGCGGCGTAGCGGTACCAGTGGGTGGTCATCGATGCGGGGCGGGAGACGTCACCGGCCAGGATCGGGGGCCGGACGTAGCGGGTGCCGTAGGACTGGACCCAGCCGTGCCTGGTGGCGAGGTATCCGGTGAGCTGTTCGGCGAAGTACTGGACCATGTCGTTGCGTTCGGGCTCGCCGTGGACGAGGACGTCGAGTCCGGCCTTCTCCTGGAAGGCGATGACCTCGCTGATCTCGGCCTCGATGCGCGTGCGGTAGGCGGCGTGGTCGATCCGGCCGGTGCGCAGTCCTGCCCGGGCGGAGCGCAGGGCGTCGGTCTGGGGGAAGGAGCCGATGGTGGTGGTGGGCAGCGGTGGGAGGTTGAGCCGGGCCTGCTGGGCGGCGGCCCGCTCGGGGTACGGCTGGGGGCGGTGGGTGTCCTGAGCGGTGACGGTGGCTGCGCGGGCGCGGACTTCGCGGTCGAAGGTCAGGGCGGAGGCCGAACGGGAGGCGCGGGCGGCCCGGTTGGCGGCGAGCTGGGCGGCGACGGTGTCACGGCCGTCGGACAGGGCCCGGGCGAGGGTGACGGTCTCGTCGACCTTCTGCCGGGCGAAGGCGAGCCAGCGCAGCACCTGCGGGTCGAGGTCGTGTTCGCGGCCGGTGTCGAGCGGCACGTGCAGCAGGGAGCAGGACGGGGCGACGTCCACCTGCCCGGCCAGCCCGAGCAGGGTGGCCAGGGTGGCCAGGCTCTGTTCGAGGTCGGTGGTCCAGATGTTGCGGCCGTCGATCACACCGGCGACCAGGCGCTTGTCGGGGACGCCTCCGATGGCTGCGAGAGCGGGCAGGTTGGCGGCCGCGGGGCCGGTGAAGTCGAGTGCGAGGCCCTCGACCCGGGTGCGGGCGAGGACGGGCAGGGCGTCGCCGAGGGCGTCGAAGTAGGAGGCGACCAGCAGCTTCGGCCGACGGGTGGCGGAGGTGAGGTCGCGGTAGGCGCGGGCGGTGGCGGACAGGACGGCGGGCGGCTGGTCCTGGACGAGTACGGGCTCGTCCAGCTGGACCCATTCGGCTCCGACCGTGTGCAGGGCGTCCAGGATCTCGGCGTAGACGGGCAGTAGCCGGTCGAGGAGGGTGAGCGGCTGGAAGTCCGCGGGCGCGTCGGGAGCAGGTTTGGCGAGGAGCAGGAAGCTGATCGGGCCGAGCAGGACCGGGCGGGTGGTGAGGCCGAGGAGTTTGGCCTCGGCGAGCTCGGTGAGCGGCTTGCCGGGGTCGGCGCGGAAGGCGGTGTCGGGGCCGAGCTCGGGCACCAGGTAGTGGTAGTTGGTGTCGAACCACTTGGTCATCTCCAGCGGTTCGGCCTGCTCGGTGCCGCGCGCCATGGCGAAGTAGACGGCCAGGGTGTGCTCCGGCGTGCCGGGGCGGGCGTCCTGGGCGGCGGCGAGGTGGCGCGGCGGGACGGCTCCGAGCATCCATGCGGCGTCGAGGACGTGGTCGTAGAGGGAGAAGTGGTTGCTGGGGATCTCGCCGAGCCCGGCGTCCGCGAGCTGCTGGAACACCTTGCGGCGCAGGTCGGCGGCGGTGGTCAGGAGCTGGTCGGCGCTGCTGCGGCCGGCCCAGAAGTCCTCGACGGCACGCTTGAGTTCGCGGTCCGGTCCCTGGCGGGGGTAGCCGTGGACGGTCGCGCTGGGGCGGTGGGTGGTGCGGTTCACGGAACTCTCCTTCGCGAGTTCGCATGGACCCCGCCGGACAGGGGTGCGCGAAGGAGCGGGCCGATGGGGGACGAGAGCCCCTGCCCGTGCCGCCGCCGACCTTCCCGCGAGGTCCCGGTGAAGACCGTGCGCCGCTGCGGCGCACGGGCAGTGGCAGGTCTTCGGACTCGCGGGCGTGCCGGGCCATGGTGGCCGTACCGGCTCCTACCGGCCGTCGCTTCCCGGACAAGAGCGTCTGTCCAGTGCTTGGTTGACGGCTTTCGTTCCCACTCACCGCTGCGGGGCAGTTCCGGATTCGCACCGGATTCCCTCTTGCGACGCCTCCCGCCTGGCGGACGGGGGCGAACCAGCTGCACGCCCACCCTAGCCGCACTCGCGGCCCCGCGGCGACCGGTTCAGCAGCCGGAGTACCGGTGGAAGCCGTGGCCGGGTCTGCGGCCGAGCAGACCGGCGTCGGCCGTTCGGATCGCGGCCAGCGGGTCTGGCACGAGCAGTGGTTGACGGCGGACCCGGCCCGGTCCGGGGAGCCGCTGACGAGGAGGTGCGAGCGGCCGCTGGACGGCCGTTCGTCCGCGGCGGAGTGGTTCTGCGGCAGCCGGCGTCAGGCGACGTGGAGTGTGAGTGCCGCGGTGTGGAGTTGGCCGGCGGTCCGGAACTGCAGGTAGGCCCGCCAGTTGCCGGGTTCGCCGAGCAAGGCGTAGAGGGCCAGCGTCGGCCCGCCGTGGTCCGCGTGGACCGGGGTGGTGGGGTGGAGGTGGGCCAGGGCCTGGTCACCCTCGTGGACGATGCTGAGGTGGGCGTAGCTGTCGAGGTACGGCTGGAGGTCGGTGACCGGCTGACCGTCCTTGCTGATGGTCACGATGAGTGGGGCGGGCGTTCCTGCCGTCAATTCTCCTTGGACGGCGATGGCGTAGCCGTCGGCCGTGGTGCTGTCGGTCGCGGCGGGCAGCGGCGCGGCGGTGGCCTGGCCGGGCACGGTCACGGTGCGGCTGAGGACGAATTCGCTGCCCTTGCGGGGGCCGGTGTTCGGTGTGAACGAGGCGTACAGGCGCCAGGTGCCCGGTTCGAGGGCGGTGAGCTCGGCGGTCCAGGTGCCGTCGGGGGCCATAGTGGGGTGGAGGTGCTGGTAGCCGGTGAGGTCCGAGCGGATCGCGTAGAAGTGCAGCCGCTTGGTCTGGACGTCGGCGAAGTCGGTGACCGGGCGTCCGTCCGGGCCGATGACGGTGAACGGGTAGGTCACTGCTCGGCCGGCGGGGAGGCTGGTGGCCGCGGAGTCGAGGCGGTAGCCGTCGCGTTCGGCGGCGAGCCCCTCCCCGGTCGCCGTGGCCGGCATCCCCGCCATCCCGGGCATCCCCGCCATGCCCGGCATCCCCGCCATCCCGGGCGTCGTCGCACTGGGCGGCGCGGTCATGCCGTGGTCCATGCCGGGCGGGCCGGCAGGTGCCGAGTGCGTCGACGATCCGCGCGCGGGCAGTGTGAACAGGACGATCGCGGCGACCGCCAGGGCGAGTGAGCAGGCATGGAGGACGCGGTGCCCCGCCCAGCGGCTGGCCGCAGAGGAATCCCCCTGCTCTGTGGACGGCGACTTCTGGTGTTCGGTGCCGGTGTTCATTCTTGCCCGCTCTCCTCTGGTTCGGCCGGTCGGGCCGTGCTACTCAGGAGATCCGAGCGGCCGGTGGCGATAACGGAAAGACGCGGGCGCGGGCACGTTTCCGCGCGGGGCGGCGGACGAGGCCCGTGCGTGCGGCCGCCCTCGCCACGGGGGATTCCGTGGCGAGGGCAGCGGCTGGGCACGCGGCGGGCGCGGGAAGCATCCCGCACCGGTCGCGGCCTGCTCACGCGCGGGGTGTGCTCACGCCGAGGCGTCCGCGCCGGTGCCACGGCCACGGCCGCGACGGCCGAGTACGAAGCCGGCCGCCGTGCCGAGGACGCCGACCACGATGCCCGCGACGCCCAGGGCGCGGGCGGTGGAGTCGCTGCCGCTCGCCTTCGCGGTGTCAGTGCTCGTCGTGTTCGCCGGCGTCGGGTCGGCCTTGGCGCCCGCCGCGGCGCCAGGGGCGGGAGCATCGGAGTCACCGGCGGTGGCGGCGGTCAGCTTGAGCACCGGCGCCGGGTTCTTCGGCTCCGGCTGGCCGGCCGGGGGCTCCTCGATCCAGCGCACCACGGTGCCGTCACCGGAGGTCTGCAGGGCCTTGAAGACCACCTTGTCGGTGCCGCCGGGCAGCGCGCCGAGGTCGACGGTGAAGTCCTGGAAGTGGCCGGGGGTGATCTGGCCGCCGGTCCACACGACCTGCGAGACGGCGTCGGTGATGTCGCCGTCGTCGGTGTGGACCGGGGTGGCGAGCTTGGTGGTCCGGATGCTGTCGGTCCAGCCCGGCACCGGCGCGACCTTGACGGACGGGATCGGGTGGTCGGTGGGGAAGTCGATCTCGACCTTCACCTTGCTGTTCTTGTCGTCCTCGTTGGGCACGCGGAACGCGAAGGTCTGGTCCGTCGCGTTCTTCGGCACGCTGGACGGCTGCACGATGACGTGCGCGGACGCCGGTACGGCCGCGCCGAGGACGGTCGTGGCACCCAGCGTGCAGGCGGCGGCGACCCGCGAACAGACTTCGCAAGGCCTCGGCGAAGGCGCGGCACTGCTCGTTCAGATCGCCCGGGTCGAGCGGCGTCCCGCACCCCGGCACCGTCCTGTCGCACCGGGTGCACCTGCGTTGGGGGAGGGCGCGGCGCCTACTGGGTGGCGGGCTTCCGGGTCGCCGAAATGCGCCGCCACCAGGATGTGGACGCCCTCGTGCGGTTCGGTCTTCTCAGTGCCGGTCTCCATGCCGTGGGGGGCGTCGGTGCTTCCGTCGGCGCCTGTCCGGACATCACACGATGCCCGTCACGCCGGCAGCAGCGCACCGGTCGTCACCCCCTCCAATGCCTGGCGGGCATCTCCTGGGGCGGAGAGCAGCACACGGGCGCGGGCGGAGAGGTTCGCACGAGCAATGCGCGCCTGGCGAGAAACGATCTCCGCACGGGCAGCATGGCTCGGGACCGTGCCCGGGTACTGACGTAGAGCCAGAACTTCGACCCGGCAAGGGAGTCGGGTCGCCGCGCTAGCCAGCTCGAGGTGTCCGTGTCCGGCGTGCGAGGAGCCCTCAGTCATCAAGCCTTGGAGTCAGTGATCCCGCAAGCGGCCAGGTGGTGTTCATGGTCCGTGGCCCGTTGTCCGGGCCGATCCGCTCCCGCTTTCGCCCGGTCGCCGTTACCGAGGGTTCAACCTGCGTATACGCGTGTACACGACACCGTTTATCCGCGGGCAGCCTTGCCGGGCGGGTCGGTGTGCTGTCGGCCGGGCCGTCGATCTGCGGTCCTGTCGGCCGGATGCGTTCAGGAAGATAACGAAAAGGCACGCGATGGTCTCGTCTTGGATTTACTTCTTGACGTCCGCTGACGAAGGGGGGTTGACTCCCCCCAACTCCGCCGCACCGTTGCGGCGACGTCAGGGAGGCTCCTCACATGAACGCAACGATGCGTCGCGCCGTCATCGCCACCGCAGCCGTCTCGATGGCCCTTTCCATGGCCGCCTGTGGCAAGGCCGGCGGCGACAAGAAGGATTCCGCCGCCTCCGGCGACAACAAGTCCATCGGCCTGCTGCTGCCCGAGAACGCCTCCTCGGTGCGCTACGAGTCATTCGACAAGCCCTTCATCGAGGCCAAGGTCAAGTCCCTGTGTGCGGACTGCAAGGTGCTCTACAACAACGCCGAGGGCAGCGCCGCCAAGCAGAAGCAGCAGTTCGACACCCTGATCGCCCAGGGCGTCAAGGTGATCGTCCTGGACGCCTTCGACGCCACCTCGACCGAGAGCTGGGTCAAGGAGGCCGCCGCCAAGGGCGTCAAGGTCGTCGCCTACGACCGCCTGGCCACCGGCCCGGTCGCCGCCTACGCCTCCTTCGACAACGAGAAGGTCGGCGAACTCCAGGGCCAGGCCCTGCTCGACGCCCTCGGCCCCCAGGCCGCCGACGACAACATCGTCATGATCAACGGCGATGACGCGGACCCGAACGCCGGCCAGTTCAAGGCCGGTGCCCACAAGATCCTCGACGGCAAGGTGAAGAAGGTCGTCTACGAGCAGTCGGGCGAGTGGAAGCCCACCGTCGCCGGCCAGAAGATCGGCGCCGCGATCACCCAGCTCGGCAAGGACGGTTTCCAGGGCGTCTACTCCGCCAACGACGGCATGGCCGGCGCCATCATCACCCAGCTCCAGGGCGCTGGCATCAAGGTCCCCGTCGGCGGTCAGGACGCCGGTCTGGACGCCGTCCAGCGCATCGTCAACGGCGACCAGGCCTACACCATCTACAAGGCCTACAAGCCGCTCGCCGACAGCGCCGCCGAACTGGCCGTCGACCTGCTCCAGGGCAAGGACGTCAAGACCGTGGCCACCACCACCGTCGACAGCTCCACCGACAAGGGCATCCCGGCCAAGCTGCTCGACCCCAAGGTCGTCACCAAGGCCAACATCAAGGACACCGTCATCGCCGACGGCCTCTACAAGGTCTCCGACATCTGCACCGCGGACTACGCCGCCGCCTGCGCCGCCGCCGGCCTGAAGTAACACCGCCCGGGCGGTGCACCCCGTCTCCCCCGGAGGGAGCACCGTCCGCACGCCCTTTTTCGACGTTCACCCGCGCGGCGACGCGCGGGCCAGCCCGGCCGCCGACCACCATCACGGCGCGTACGGGAAGAAGGAGATGGTTCACGTGACAGGCGCACCCGTACTGGCGTTGCGCGGAGTCTCCAAGCGCTTCGGCGCCGTCCAGGCACTGACCGACGTGCATCTGGAGGTACACGCAGGCGAGGTCGTGGCCCTGGTGGGCGACAACGGCGCCGGAAAATCCACGCTGGTGAAGACCATCGCAGGTGTGCACCCCATCGACGAGGGAACGATCGAGTGGGAGGGCGAGGCGGTCTCCATCGCCCGCCCGCACGACGCCCAGGCCCTCGGCGTCGCCACCGTGTACCAGGACCTCGCGCTCTGCGACAACCTCGACGTGGTCGGCAACCTGTTCCTCGGCCGCGAGCTGAAGCGTTTCGGCACGCTCGACGAGGTCGCCATGGAGAAGCGGGCGCGCGAACTGCTCGACACCCTCTCCATCCGCATCCCGAGCGTGCGCATCCCCATCGCCGCCCTCTCCGGCGGCCAGCGCCAGGTGGTCGCCATCGCCCGCGCCCTCGTCGGCGATCCCAAGATCGTCATCCTGGACGAGCCCACCGCCGCCCTCGGCGTCGAGCAGACCGCCCAGGTCCTCGACCTCGTCGAGCGCCTGCGCGGCCGCGGCCTCGGCGTCATCCTGATCAGCCACAACATGGCCGACGTCAAGGCCGTCGCCGACACCGTCGCCGTCCTGCGTCTGGGTCGCAACAACGGCGTCTTCGAGGTGGCCGGCACCTCGCACGAGGAGATCATCTCCGCCATCACCGGCGCCACCGAGAACGCCGTCACCCGACGCCAGGCCCGACTCGCGGAGGAAGCGAAGTGACCACCGAACAGACCACCCCGGACGAGCCCGCAGCGGCCACTCCCGCCCCGGCCGAGCCCACTGCGTCCACGCCCGCGGTCGACCCCCGCCTGCTCGTCCGCGAGTCCGGCCTCGCCGGCTACCTCGCCGAGTTCAAGCAGAAGATGAAGAACGGCGACCTCGGCTCCGTACCCGTCGTCCTCGGCCTGATCCTCATCGGCGCCATCTTCCAGGGCATCACCGGGAACTTCCTCAACCCCGACAACCTCACCCACATCACCCAGTGGATCGCCGGCCCCGGACTGATCGCCGTCGGCATCGTCTTCGTACTCCTGCTCGGCGAGATCGACCTCTCCCTCGGATCCGTCGCCGGCGCCTCCGCCGCGATCGCCGCCGTCCTGTCCGCACGCTCCGGCTACAGCGAGTGGCTCTCCTGCCTCATCGCCGTCGCCGCCGCCCTCGCCATCGGCGCCCTCCAGGGCTTCTTCTTCGCCAAGATCGGCGTTCCGGCCTTCGTCGTCACCCTCGCCGGCCTGCTCGCCTGGAGCGGCCTGCAGGAGTACGTCCTCGGCGACAAGGGCACCGTCAACGTCGTCCACGACGGCGTCCTGGCCAACCTGGACAACTACTTCCTCGGCGACGGTGACATCGTCTACGCCTGGGGCCTCGCCGTCGTCGCCGTCGCGCTCTTCGCCGCCGGACAGTTCCTCGACGCCCGCCGCCGCACCGCCGCCGGCCTCACCGCGCGGCCCGTCAGCGAGATCGCGCTGCGCACCGGCGTGCTCGCCGTCGTCGCGCTGGCCGCCGCCTACATGCTCAACCAGGACCGCGGCCTGCCGCTGCCCGTGCTGGTCTTCCTGACCGTCGTGGTCGTCACCGACTTCGTCCTGCGCCGCACGAGCTACGGCCGGCAGATCTTCGCCGTCGGCGGCGGTGTGGAGGCGGCCCGGCGTGCGGGCATCAACGTCTCCTGGGTGCGGATCTCGGTCTTCATGATCTCCGCCGGCATGGCCGCCCTCGGCGGCCTCTTCTACGCCTCCCAGCAGGGCTCTGCCGACAAGATCCTCGGCGGCGGGAACGTCCTGATGAACTCCATCGCGGCGGCCGTCATCGGCGGCACCAGCCTCTTCGGCGGACGCGGCAAGACCTGGTCCGCTCTGCTGGGCATCCTGGTCATCCAGAGCATCACCACCGGCCTCGACATGGTCCACGTCAACCAGGCCATCCAGTACATGATCACCGGCGCCGTCCTGCTCGCCGCCGTCGTCCTGGACTCGGTCTCCCGCCGCACCCGCAAGACCGCTGCGCGCTGACGTTCCGTCGTCTGCTGTCTCCCGCCGGCCCGGTACCCGTCCCCACGGGCACCGGGCCGGCGTGTTGGTCTTCCGGAAGCCCGGAGCGTCGCCCATGAGTCGATGCACGACGGCGACGTCCTCGGCGGCGACGCGGGCCAAGAACACCGGCGGGGGCAAGCTCGCCGCGGGCGGCGGCACCGCGGCTGGTGGAGCGGGGCCGCTGGGCGGGACCCCGGGAGCGGCTGGGGGAGCCGCTCCCGGGGGCTGTTCGTCCTACGGCAGCTGCCACTGCTGGTTGCTGCCGCCGTTGCAGTCCCAGATCTCCAGCCGGGTGCCGTTGGCGGTGGCGAAGGCGGGGTCGTCGAGGCAGCGGCCGGACTGGGCGCTCTTCAGGGTGCCGTCGGGCTGGGGCGTCCACTGCTGGTTGGCACCGCCGTTGCAGTCCCAGAGCTCGACCGGGGTGCCGTTGGCGGTGGCGCCGCCGGTGACGTCGAGGCACTTGCCGCCGTGGGTGAGGGTGCCGTTGGTGCGGGTCCAGGTCTGCGCGGCACCGCCGTTGCAGTCCCAGAGCTGCACCGCGCTCTACTCGGAGGGGACGGCGGCTGCGGCGGGTGTGCGACCGGTTGTTCTTGAATGGTCGCTCATGTATGTTTACCCCATGCCCAGACCACGCGAGTTCGACCCCGAGACCGTCCTGAACCAGGCGATGCTGCGGTTCTGGGAGCGCGGGTACCGGGCCACGTCCATCGAGGATCTGGTGAAGGCCACGGGCGTGAAGCCGGGCAGCATCTACAGCGCGTTTCCCGGGGGCAAGCACGCCCTGTTCGTGAAGTCGCTGGAGCGCTACTCGAAGCTGGTCGTGCCCCGGAAGCTCGGGGAGCTGGAGGCGCCGGGCGCGTCGGTGGCGGAGGTCCGCGGCTACTTCGACGGGCTGGTGCGTGACCTGCTCAGCCCCGAAGGGCGGCAGGGATGCCTGCTGGTCAACACGGCGATCGAGAAGGCCGCCGAGGACGACGAGGCGGCTGCCGTCGTGCGGGGTCACCTGGCGCGCCTGGAGCGCTGCATGACCCGTGCCCTGGAGAACGCCGTCCGCCGGGGCGAGGTCAGGGCTTCGCTTGACGCGAGTGGCAGTGCCAAGCTGCTGGTCGCCACCTGCCAGGGGCTCATGGTCGTCGGCAAGGCCAATCCCGACGAGGCGGTTCTGCGGGCCATCGTCGACAACGCCTTCGCCGCACTCTCCTGACGGCGCAGGATCGAAGGAGTTCGGGCCACCGTGCGCGGTGGCCCTTTCGTCGGCCCGATAGTTGAATGACTACTAAAGAATGAGGTTCGGACATGAAGGCCATCGTCATATCCGCCCACGGCGGGCCCGAGGTACTCACGGTCACCGAATTGCCCGACCCGGTGGCCGCCACCGGCGAGGTCCTCGTCAGGGTCAAGGCCTTCGGCCTCAACCACGCCGAGGCCTACATGCGCAGCGGCGCCTGGGGACCGGTGGCAGCCGTCCCCGGGATCGAGTGCGCCGGCCTCGTCGAGGCCGACCCCTCGGGCGAACTCCCGGTCGGAACGAAGGTGGTGGCGATCCTCGGCGGCATGGGCAGGACCCGCAACGGCAGCTACGCGGAACTGGTGAGCGTCCCTGCAGCGAACGTGGTGGCCGTGAACTCGCCGCTGCCCTGGTCCGACCTGGCGGCGGTGCCGGAGGTGTACGCCACGGCGTACAGCGCCCTGCACGGCAACCTGGCCCTCGGGGTCGGGGAGACGTTGCTGGTCCGGGGTGCGACGTCCTCCCTCGGACAGGCCGCCGTCAACCTGGCCGCCCACCACGGTGCGACGGTGCTCGCCACCACCCGCCACTCGGCACACGCGCCCCTGCTCAAGGAACTCGGGGCCTCTGACGTGCTCGTCGACGACGGACGCCTTGCTGAGCAGGTCGAACGCCGGAGCCTCGCCGTCGACGCGCTGCTCGACATCGTCGGCAACACGGTGCTTCGCGACTCCCTGGCCGCGGTCGGGCCGCGCGGGCGGGTCTGCCAGGTCGGTTTCCTCGGCGGATTCGAGCCGGTGAAGGACTTCGACCCGATCGCCGACCTGCCCAGTGGCGTCCGGCTCAGCTTCTTCGGCAGCGCGTTCGTGCTGGGAACCCCGGCCTTCCCCCTCTCGGACGTCCCGCTGGACGAGATCTACGCCCAGGTCGAGGCGGGCTACCTTCGGGCCCGCCCCACCAGGGTCTTCCGATTCGAAGAGATCGTCGAAGCCCACCGGGTGATGGAGTCCGGCCGGGCCCTGGGGAAGATGGTCGTCACCCTGGACTGACCCTCTTCGCCGGACCCGTGGTTCCCGGCCGGCCCGCGGGTCGCCGGCCGGCCGGGCGGAGGCCACACCCGCGGCACGGAGGGCGTTCGGGTCCGTAAGCCCTCGTCTCCCCGGTTCCGGCACGTTCCGTTCCTATGGGTGCTGACGGTGTGCGGGGACACCACGAGCACGTCGGCAGCCGACCGGTTGCCGACTCGACGACGCCGAGGCCGGGTCCCGTCCGCGTCACTGTTCCCGGCTCCAGAGGGTACGCCGTGGGTGGTCGGCCGCTTCACCGGAGGTGGTGGCGGGGCGGGCGTCAGCCGGCGGGGCGTGGCAGTTCGGCGTCCCAGTCGATTGCGTCGGCTTCGGTGCCCCGGGGGACGAGGGCGAAGACTTCCCGGCGGAGCCAGCGGCGCACCTGACGCGACGGGAGGTCGACCAGGACGGCGTCGTCGCGGTTGCGGAGCATGACGCGCAGGGCCGTCCGGCCGTGGCAGGTGCAAGGGGGCCAGATCCGGACGTCGCCGAGACCGGCGGGCCGCTGCAGCCCCTCCCAGAGGAGGTCGCGGGAGAACTCCCAGACACCTCCTTCGGTGGCCTGCCCGAGGAACTCGAGCGCGACGACGAACGGGTCGTCGCTGCGGTAGCCCAGGTGCACGGGGACGCCGAGCGACTCGTGTTCCCCCAGGACGAGTCGGGCGTCGAGGCGGATCTCGGTGCTCGTGACCTCCGGACGGGGCTGGGAGGAATTGGGCAGCGACTGGTGGGCGGGCATGGACTCTCCTGGGGCGGTGTCGGGGCGGGTGTCGGTGCCGGCGCACGGAGGGCGGGGCCGTGTGGGCGCGGCGCGGTGGTCTCGCCCCGGGCCCTGGGAGCTGCCGTGGACCAGGAGAGGCGGATTCGGCACCCAGGCTAGGAAGGGATGCCGCCGGGGATGTTCCGGTGGTGCACCAAGACGTGACGGTCCGTGCACCGTTCGGCCGCCGCACCGGGCGGAAGGTGGGCCCGCTCAGGCCGTTCCCGTTCTCCGGGGGCCGGTGGGCCCGGTGCCACACCGGTCCTCGTGTTCTCGTCCCAACGGTTCGAACTCCCTTGAACAGTAAGACGTTTCGCCTTGCCCGCGGGTGCGGGCGCGGCCTCCCGCGCGGAGCGGGCCCTGCTCGGCAAGAGCACCGTCCGGCCGGACGGAGCCATCGGAACCACGGTTTGTTGAATATTTGTCCACCTCCTTCCGCTCCTTGTATGAATGGCGCCCGGGAGGCTTTTGATCATGAAGAAGTGGATCCAGCGCGCTCGTCCGGGAGGCGAGGCGGTCCAGTCGTTGGTGGACGCCCTGGCGGAAGTGCTGGGTCGTTCCGTCGTCCTCGACGACCCGCTGGTGCGGATGATCTGCACCAGCCGGCACTTCGGTGACGAGGACCGGGTGCGCGTCCGCACCTTGCTGCAGGGCGTCGCCGACGACGAGCCCATCCGCTACGTGCTGTCGCAGGGCGTCGCCGGGTGGGCCCGCCCGGGGGTGATTCCGGGGCGCGACGACCTGGGGCTGCAGCCCCGCTACTGCGTGCCGATCCGGGAGCGGGGGCACATGCTGGGCATCCTCATGGTCGTGGCGGCCGGGGAGCCCCTCACGGCGGCCGAGATCGAGGCCATCGACGTAACGGCCAGCGCCGTGGCGGCCGAACTGTACGAGGAGCAGCTGGCCTCGAACGTCGAGGAGGAGCAGGTCCGCCGGCTGGTGAACCAGCTCGTCGGCACGAACTCCGCGCAGCGCTGCGAGGCGCACCGGCGCCTGGTGGACGACGACCTGCTGCCGACCGGCCCCTACGTCGTGGTCACCAGCGTGGCGGTCCCGGGGCAGCGGGAGGCGTCCGGCCAGGTCGCCGTGGCGCTGCGCGGGGCGCTGGAACCGTTCCGGCAGACCCGGGCGGCCCGCGGTCTGCTGGCGATCGAGCAGGACCGGGCCGTCCTGGTGCAAGTCTTCGAACGGGAGCCCGCGGAGGACGAGCTCGACCAGCAGTGCCGGGCCGTGGTCGGCTCGCTGAGGACCTTCCTGGGGCGGGAGGCGGCCACGGTGGTGGGCGTGGGCGGGCGCCAGACCGCGCTCTCCCGCGCATGGACCTCGTACGACCAGGCCCGGGTGGCGGCCCGGGCGGCCCGCCGGCTGCCCCAGCTGGGAGGCATCGGTGACTGGGAGCGGCTCGGGGAGTACGCCGTGTTCCTCCAGTTGCCCGAGGACGTGCTCAACGACTCGCTGGTGCCGCAGCCGCTGAAGCGCCTGCTGAAGGGCGGCGGCAACGCCCGGCTGGAGGAGACCTTGCGCTGCTTCCTGGAGAACGCCGGTTCGGTGCCGAGGACTGCGGAAATCCTGGAGATCCACCGCACCTCCTTGTACTACCGGCTGCGGCAGATCCAGGAGATCACGGGCCTGGACTTGGACAACGGCGCGAACCGGCTCGTCCTTCACATGGGGCTGCGGCTGTGGGACCTGCTCCGAGCCTCCCGGGACGCCCTCCCGCCAGCGGTCCGAGCCGCCTCCGGGCGGCCGGGCCGCGGCGCTACCGAGCGAGGAAGCCCCGTTGCTACAGAGGGATGAAGCCCCGTCGGGTAATCCCTACGTCGGGCGGTCGTCAACGAGGTCCGTGCACGGCCAGACTCGTCACCACGAGCTGCCACTCGCCAAAGACCTGCCGGTTTCGGACTTCCTGACCCCAGGAGCCAATACGAACGGACAAGGACGAGCACCATGCACGAACTGATCACCAACGGCGGTGTGCGCTTGAGCTACCGCGACAGCGGCGGCGACGGAGTCCCGCTGGTGCTGCTCCACGGCTGGGGGCAGACGCAGGGCATGTTCCGCCACCAGTACGAGGCACGACGTCCTCGACCGCATCGACGTACCGACCCTGGTGCTCGGTTGCGAGGGCGGCCACGTGGACCCCGTCTCCCAGCGCTTCATCGCCGAGCGGATCCCCGGTGCCCGCCTTCACGTGTTCCCGGCGAGCATCGCCGGCTCGCACTTCCCGGCCCTGGAGAACCCCGGCGAGTTCAACGCCGTCGTGGAGGACTTCCTCTCCTGAACGCCCCTCGCCGGCGGCGACGCCGCCACTGACCGCCGCGAGCCCCTGCACCAGCACAGAGCCACTCATCACCGGTCGGAGCCTCCCGTGAGCCAGTCGGGTCCCTCACCCATGCCCGTTACCCCCGAGCCCGAAGCCGAAGTGCACCAGCTCGACCAGGCCGCCCGTGAGGGCGGCGACGGATGCATCGACATCCTCTCCCCGCCGCCCGGAACCGATCCCGAGGACTGCCTCCACGTCGCCCTGCACGTCCACGGCGCGGCCTCCGTCCGGCGCGGCGGGGCCAGCACCGTCCTGGCCCCCGGAGACCTGCTGATCAGCGCCACTCCGCACCCGGCGGGCCTGCTGCAGGACTCCGAGTGCCGCATGCTCCTCTTCCGCGTCCCCTGCTTCTACCTGGGCGTCCGGCAGAGCGATGTCCGGCGCGCGGGCGGGTTGGTGGCGCGGGGGAACGAGGGGACCGGCTCGCTCGCCTCCCAGTTCCTCCGCACGCTCGCCGCCCAGGCGCGGGCCCACCGGGCCCGGCCGGGCAACCACCTCGCGCGCAGCGTCTCCGACATCGTCGCCGTCCTGGTGGCCGAGCTGCTCGACCGGGAGGACCCGGAACACCCCACCGGCGCGGCCGAGTTGCTGTCCCGGATCCGCGCCCACATCGAGGAGAACCTCGCCGACCCGGACCTCTCGCCCGAATCGATCGCCCGCTCGCAGCACATCTCGGTGCGCTATCTCCACAAGCTCTTCCAGCAGGACGGGACGACCGTGGGCCAGTGGGTGCGGCGACGCCGGCTGGACGCCTGCCGCCGGGAGCTGGAGCGCCCGTCCCGTCGGCAGGCCAGCGTGTCCGCCGTCGCGCACCGCTGGGGCTTCGTCAGCCACTCCCACTTCAGCCGGGCGTTCCGCGAGGCCTTCGGCGTCTCGCCCCGCGAGTGGCAGGCCTACGCCACCCGGACCGAGGGCCACAACCCTGCCTCCTGACCCCCCCACCCGGTGCCATCCGAAAGGCCGCCATGCCCCCCACCAGGCCCACCGTCGTGCTCGTCCACGACGGCTGTTCGGACGCGACCAGCTGGTTCGGCGTCATCGCCGAAACCGCCAGGGTCGGGCGGGACCCGGCCGGGAAGGCAGCTTCCGGGCGAAGAGGCCGGAGCCGATGAACGACGAGACGGTCGTCACGGGCGCGGTCCAGGACGCGGTTCCCGGGCGCCGCCCGTCCGAGCGGGCCGGAAGTGGTTCGTGCCTCGGCCCCGGACTCAACGCCCCGGTCCGAGCGGCACTACCGGACCTGATCAACCGGATGGCCGCCGCCGTCCAGCTCGCGCACCGGCGTCGTCCCGGCCCCTGTGGGAGCTCAGGCGGCCTCTCGTGCCCGTGGCCGCCGCCGCGGTGGCGTTGGACGGGTGCCGTTCGTCACGCGAGCCATGCGGACTCCTTGTGACGTATGCGGGGGGAGACGTCCGAGTGGCCCGCGACAGCCGGCGTGCCCGTGGTGCCGGGTACGGCCGAATGCCCCAGGTGCCGGTGCACGAAGTGGATGGCCATCGCGCCCTCACCGGCCGCGGAGGCCACCCGCTTCACCGAGCCGCTACGGACGTCCCCTACCGCGAAGACCCCGGGCAGGCTGGCCTCCAGGGTCATGCACGAGCGCCCGCGGCCGTGCCACACCTCGGGGTGGGCGCAGGCTTCCTGGGCCTCCGACCCGGTGAGGACGAAGCCGCGGGAGTCGAGGGCGACGATGCCGGCGAGCCACTCGGTGTGGGGGTCGGCTCCGGTGAAGATGAACAGGCTCCGTACCGCGAGCCGGCGGTGGCCGCCCGTGCGGTTGTCGACCACGTCGAGCTCCTCCAGCACTTCCTGGCCGATGACCTCGGTGACCTCGGTGTGCAGCATGACTTCCACCCGCGGATGGCGCGCGACCTGGTCGACCAGGTAGCGGGACATGTTGGCCTCGAGGCTGGCTCCGCGGACCAGCAGGTGCACCTTCGGCGCGTACCCGGCGAGGAACAGCACCGCCTGGCCCGCCGAGTTGCCTCCGCCGACGACGGCCACCGGGTCGGTGAGGCACTGCTGGGCCTCGTAGACGGTCGCCGAGTAGTGCACGCTCGTTCCCTCCAGGCGTTCGATACCGGGCACCTGGAGCCGGCGGTAGCGGGCACCCATGGCCAGGACGACGGCGCGGGCGGCGAGCTCGCTGCCGTCGGCGAACGCCACGACATAGTGGTCGTCGTCCTTGGGATGGAGACCGGTCGCCTCCGCCGGGATGCTGATCCTGGCGCCGAACTTGTCGGCCTGGAGCACGGCGCGTTCGGTGAGTTCGGCGCCGGAGATTCCGGATGGGAAGCCGAGCAGATTCTCGATGCGGGACGACGTGCCGGCCTGGCCGCCGGTGGCCATCGCCTCCACCACCGTGGTGCTCAGGCCCTCGGAGGCGGCGTACACCGCGGCAGCGAGGCCGGCGGGTCCGGAGCCGACGATGAGGACGTCGCCGTGCCGGTTTCCGGCGGGTAGTGACGGCAGGCCGATGAGCCGGGCCAGTTCCGCATTGCTGGGGTTGCGCAACAGGGTGGTGTCCCGCCAGATGACGAGTGGTGTCTCCGCCGGGCCGACGCCGAAGCGGCGCAGCAGCTCCTCGGCCTCCACGTCGGTCTCCAGGTCGATCCAGCGGTGCGGCAGCCGGTTGCGGACGGCGAACTCGCGTAGCCGTCTGGTGTCGGGCGAGTAGCGCGAGCCGATGATGCGGAAGCCGGCGCCCTGGCTGACGAGCAGCGCGCGACGGCACAGACAGGCGCGCAGCACGATGTCCCCGATGGTGGAGTCCTGGGCCACCAGGTGGCGCAACTGGTCCAAGGAGACCACAAGGACCTCGCCCGGCCCCCTGGCGACAGCGGTGTAGAAGGCCACTTGTCCGTACAGCAGGCCGAGTTCGCCGATGAAGCGACCGGGGCCGTGCATGCGCAGCACGTGCTCCTCGGGAGTGCCGTAGTCCTCGACGACGGCGACGGTACCGCTGAGGACGACGTAAAACGTCTCGCAGCGCTCCCCCTCCCGGATCAGCACGTCGTTCGGAGCCATGGTCCGGCGTTGCCCGTGCTCCGCCAGACGTGCTGTCTGGTCCTCCGTGAGGCGCGGATACGCGCCGTAGGTGTCCGGGGTCTCCCAGAAGGCAGCCTCGTCCGCTTTCTCCAGCACCGGCTTCTCGCCCGGCAGCGACTGGTCGCCGGACATCAGACGAACGCCTCGTGGACGAAGCACCAGCGCCATTCCTCGCCGGGCTGGAACGACTGCACGATCGGATGGGCGACGACAGCTGCGTGCCTGCGCGCGTGCTTGTTCGGCGAGGAGTCGCAGCAGCCGACGTGCCCACAGGTCAGGCAGAGCCTCAGGTGGACCCACGGGGAGCCGAGCATCAGGCACTCCTGACACCCTTCTGGGGTCAGCGGCTGGACCGGCCGGACGAGCGCGAGGTGGGGGTCTGCATGCAGGGTCATCCGGATCACCCTTTCCGGGTCGCGATCGACTGTTCCACCCACTGGCGCAGAGCGGGGGCGGGCGCCGCCCCCGCCTGCCGGGCGACCGTCTCGCCCTGATCGAGGATCAGCAGTGTCGGTACGGCCTGGACCTCGAAACGCTGCGACAGTCGGGGGTTCTTGTCGACGTCGACCTTGACGAGTTTGATTCGGCCGGCGAGGTCGGTGGCCACCTGTTCCAGGGCCGGGCTGACCATGCGACAGGGACCGCACCAGGTGGCCCACAGGTCGACCACGACGGGAACGTCGGCCCGCTCGGCGACCTCGGTGAAGTCGTCGTCGCCCGCGTCCACCGTCCACGGTAGGGGCTGCTTGCAGTGGCCGCACTTGGGACGGCCCTCCGCGGCCACGGGCACCCGGTTGGTGCGCCCGCAGCGGGGACAACTGACGGTCGTCGCCTGCATCGTGCTCATGCCGCCCGCGCTCCCTTCACGTCCTCGGGCTGGTCGTAGGTGACCACCATCTCTCCATGTTCGGCGTCGACGCGGATCGTCGCGCCGTCCTGGACGTCTCCGCGCAACAGGGACCGTCCGACGAGGGTTTCGACCTCGTGGGAGATGTAGCGGCGCAGCGGTCGGGCCCCGTAGACCGGGTCGTAGCCCTGGTGGGCGATAAACTCCCTTGCGGCGTCGGTGAGTTCGACGGTGATGCGGCGTTCGGCTAGGCGGCGGCGCAGTTCGTCGAACTGCAGCTCCACGATCCGTTCGATCTGCCGCTCACCGAGCGGCTTGAACAGCACGATGTCGTCGACGCGGTTGAGGAACTCCGGGCGGAAGTGCCCGCGCAGCTCGCCCATCACCAGGGCGCGGGCGTCGGGCTTGATCTCACCCTCGGCGGTGGCGCCGTCGAGGAGGTGCTCGGAGCCGATGTTGGACGTCATGATGATCACGGTGTTGCGGAAATCGACGGTGCGGCCCTGAGCATCGGTGATGCGGCCGTCATCGAGGATCTGCAGCAGGGTGTTGAAGACGTCGGTGTGCGCCTTCTCGATCTCGTCGAACAGCACGACCGAGTACGGCTTGCGGCGTACGGCCTCGGTGAGCTGGCCGCCTTCCTCGTAGCCGACGTATCCGGGCGGTGCGCCCATGAGTCGGCTGACGGTGTGACGCTCCTGGTACTCGCTCATGTCGAGGCGGACCATGTTCTCCTCGGAGTCGAACAGGGCCCGGGCGAGGGTCTTGGCCAGCTCGGTCTTCCCGACGCCGGTGGGGCCGAGGAAGATGAACGATCCGATGGGGCGGCGTGGGTCGCGGATGCCGGAGCGGGCGCGGATGATGGCGTCGGCGACGAGCTTGACGGCCTCGTCCTGGCCGATGACCCGCTCGCGCAGGATCTCGTCGAGGCGCAGCAGTTTCTCACGTTCGCCCTCCTGGAGGCGGGCGACGGGGATACCGGTCCAGGCGGCGACGATCTCGGCGATCTCCTCCTCGGTGACGACCTCCCGCAGCAGCCGGTTCTGGCCCTGCTTGGCGGCCAGTTGCTCCTCCTCGGCCTTCAGCCGGCGCTCCAGTTCCCGGAGTTTGCCGTAGCGGAGTTCGGCGGCCCGGTTGAGGTCGTAGTTGCGCTCCGCCTCCTCGGCTTCGAGGCGGACCTGCTCCAGTTCCTGGCGCAGTTCCTGCACGCGACGGATCGCCTGCCGTTCGGCCTCCCACTGGGCGCGTTTGGCGTCGGCCTCGCCACGCAGGTCGGCCAACTCCCTGCGCAGCTCCTCCAGGCGGGTTTTGCTGGCGGGGTCGGTCTCCTTGGAGAGGGCCGCCTCCTCGATCTCCAGGCGGGTGACGCGGCGGGTGATCTCGTCGAGTTCGGCGGGCATCGAGTCGATCTCGGTGCGCAGCCGGGCGCACGCCTCGTCGACGAGGTCGATGGCCTTGTCGGGCAGGAACCGGTCGGTGATGTAGCGGTGGCTGAGGGTGGCCGCGGAGACCAGCGCGGTGTCCTGGATCTTCACGCCGTGGAAGACCTCCAGGCGTTCGCGCAGCCCGCGCAGGATGGAGATGGTGTCCTCCACGCTCGGCTCGTCGACCAGGACCTGCTGGAAGCGGCGTTCGAGAGCGGCGTCCTTCTCGATGTGCTTGCGGTACTCGTCGAGGGTGGTGGCGCCGATCATGTGGAGTTCGCCGCGGGCGAGCATCGGCTTGAGCATGTTGCCCGCGTCCATGGCTCCTTCGGCGGCGCCCGCGCCGACGACGGTGTGCAGTTCGTCGACGAAGAGCAGGATGCGTCCTTGGGCGGCCTTGACCTCGCCGAGCACGGCCTTGAGGCGTTCCTCGAACTCGCCGCGGTACTTGGCGCCGGCGACCAGGGAGCCCATGTCGAGGGCGAACACCGTCTTGTCGCGGAGTCCTTCGGGCACGTCGCCGCGGACGATGCGCTGGGCGAGGCCCTCGACGATGGCGGTCTTGCCGACGCCGGGGTCGCCGATGAGGACGGGGTTGTTCTTGCTCTTGCGGCTGAGGATCTGGGTGACGCGGCGGATCTCGGCGTCGCGGCCGATGACCGGGTCGAGTTTGCCGGCCCTGGCCTCGGCGACGAGGTCGCGGCCGTACTTCTCCAGAGCCTCGTAGGCCACTTCAGGGTTGGCGGAGGTGACCCGCTGGTTGCCACGGACCTGGGTGAGCGCGCTCAGGAACGAATCCCGGGTCACGCCGTACTCCTTGAGCAGGCGTCCGGCGGCGGTCGCCGAGCCTTCCTCGACCAGGGCGAGCAGGAGGTGCTCCACGGACACGTACTCGTCCTTGAGGCGTTTGGCCTCCCGCTCGGCGGCATCGAGCAGGCGGGACAGGCGCTGGGTGACGAAGACCTGGCCGGGTGCCGCGCCGGGACCGGTGACCTTCGGGCGGCGGGAGAGCTCCTCGCGCACGGCCGCGCGCAGTTCCTTCGGCTCGGTGCCGGCCTGTTGCAGCAACCGTGGGATCAGACCGTCGTCCTGATCGAGAAGCGCGAGCAGCAGGTGTTCCCCGTCGACCTCGGTCTGCCCCATGCCGACGGCCGCGCTCTGGGCCTCCTGCAGGGCTTCCTGGGACTTCTGGGTGAGACGGTTCATGTCCATGGGGGTGTTCCACTCCTCGTACCGGCGCGGCGCAGGGCGGCTTCGAGCAGGCTGATGCGGTCCAGCAGGTCCAGCACCAGGCCGATGGATGCGTAGTTGAGGCAGAGTCCGGTGCGCAGCCGCTGGACGCGGGCGAGGGCGGCCGGTGCCGTGGGTTCGAACGCCAGCTCTCCAGAGGCGTCGCGCTCGGCCTCGACCAGGCCGAGAGCGACGAACCGGCGGATGAGGTCGGGATGGACCCCGGAGAGGCGGGCCACGGTCTGCAGAGAGAGCCTGGGCACCGGCACGATCGCGTACCGGACGCGTGCCGGCGCGGCGGCTGCCAGCCGAGACGCCTGGCGCGCCCCGGCGCGTGGGTCACTCATCGTGTCCTCCTGGGGTCGAACGAGGAGACGGCGGCGAGCTCCTCGAACAGTTCGCGCTCCCGGTCGCTGAACCTGGACGGCACCATGATCCGGAGCTCGGCGTAGAGGTTGCCGTCCGCACCCCGCGGGTTCGGCATGCCCTCGCCGCGCAGTCGCAGCCGCCGCCCGCTGGACGAGCCCGTGGGCACCGTGACCTTCGCCGTCGCCCCGCTCGGCGTGGGCACCGGAACCGTCGCACCCAGCGCGGCCTCCCAGGGGGTGACCGGAAGCTGCACGTACACGTCCCGGCCCTCGAGGCGGAACTGGGGGTGCGGCTGGATCCGCACCCGCAGGTACAGGTCCCCCGCGGGGGCGTCACCATTGCCCCGGCCGCCCTCGCCCGCCAGGCGGATACGCTGCCCGTCGGTGACACCCGGGGGCACGTCGACCTCGTACCGCCGCGGCTGCCCGGAGGGCCCGGCAAGGGTGACGGTGCGGCGGCCACCGCGGTAGGCCTCCTCGACGGTGAGCGGCAGTTCGGCCTCCTGGTCGGCTCCGGGGACACGCACCCGTCCGGCGCCCCCGAAGATCGAGCCGAACAGGTCGTCGACGTCGACGCCCTCCGCGCCGAAGCCGCTGGTGGCATACCGGACCCGGGGGCCGCCCCCGGTGGACCAGCGGAAGCCGCCGCCGGGTCCCGCGCCGGCGCCGACCCGCTCCTCCCAGTCCTCGGGGACCTTCCGGAAGTCCTCGCCGAAGCGGTCGTAACGGCCCCGCTGGTTCGGGTCGGACAGGACACTGAAAGCCTCGTTGATCTCCTTGAACCGCTCCTCCGCCGCGGGGTCCCTGTTGACGTCGGGGTGGTACTTGCGGGCCAGCTTGCGGTACGCCCGCTGGATCTCGTCCTCGTCGGCGTCTCGCGGGACCCCGAGAACCTCGTAGAAGTCGCGTGCCATGGCCGCTCACTCCCGCTTGGCGACGGTCACGGCGGCCGGCCTCAGCTGCCGCTCGGCCTCGCCGTAGCCGGGGCGCAGCACCTGCGCCACGGTGTTCGGTTCGGCGTCGGGGTCCTGGACCACGCCGACGACCTCGTGCCGGGAGGGGTCGAACGGGACGCCGGTCTCGGCGTGACGCTCGTAGCCGAGGCGTTCGAGGATGGACACGGCCTGGTCGCGCACGGCGCGAACCCCCTCGACGATCGCCCCGGGGTCGGAGCCCGCGTGGTTCAGGGCCAGTTCGAGGTTGTCGATGACCGGAAGGAAGGCCGCCGCCGTGCGGGCGCGTTCGACCGCGCGCTCCCGGTCCAGTTCCCTGGCATGTCGCTTGCGCAGGTTGTCCAGATCGGCGAGAGCACGCCGCCAGCGGTCCTCGACCTCTTTCAGCGCGGCCGCGTACTCGTCCTCGTCCCCTGCCGGACCGGTGGCCGCGTCGGGCCCCGGTTCGGCCTCCGCGGTCGGCGGCGCGGGCTCGGGCAGGTGGCCCTGCGGCGGTCGTGCGGCGCCTTCGCGCGGTGGGTCGGACGATCGGTCCTGGGGAGGGATCGGCATGGCGGATACCTCAGCCCTTGTCGAACTCGGCATCGATCACGTCTTCGTCGGCGCCTGCACCGCCCTGCCCGGAGCCGTCCGGCCCGGTGGTGTCCGACGGACCACTCGCCGCCGCGGCTTCGGCCTGGTGGGCGGCGAGCCCGGCGTGGACCTGCTGGAGTTCGGAGGTCAGACGCCTGACCTCGTCCACTCCGGCCTCGTTTTTGACCGCGTCGCGGGCCTCTGCCACCAGCATCTCGGCTCGCGCCTTTTCGTGGGCGGGCGCGGCGTCGGCCAGTTCGTTCAGACGCTTCTCGACCTGGTAGGCGATCGCGTCGAGTTCGTTGCGGGCGTCGACGGCCTCGCGGAGTGCCTGGTCCTGGCCCCGGTTGCTTTCGGCCTCCTGGACCATGCGTTCGACCTCGCTCCGGTCCAGGTTGGAGCTCTCGCTGATGGTGATGCCCTGTTCCTTGCCGGTGTCCTTGTCGCGAGCGCTGACGTTGAGGATGCCGTTGGCGTCGATGTCGAAGGTGACCTCGATCTGCGGTCCGCCCCGCGGCGCCGGCCGGATGTCGGTGAGCTGGAACCGGCCGAGGACCCGGTTGTCGGCGGCCCGCTCGCGCTCGCCCTGGAGGACGACGATGTCGACGGCGGGCTGGTTGTCCTCGGCGGTGGAGAAGGTCTCGCTGCGGCGCACCGGGATGGTGGTGTTCCGCTCGATGATCTTCGTCATCACTCCGCCGCGCGTCTCCACTCCCAGCGACAGCGGGGTGACGTCGAGCAGCAGGACGTCCTTGACCTCACCCTTGAGCACCCCGGCCTGGATGGCGGCGCCCAGCGCCACCACCTCATCGGGGTTGACGCTCATGTTGGGTTCCTTGCCGCCGGTCAGTCGACGCACGAGGGCCTGGACAGCGGGGATGCGGGTGGAGCCGCCGACGAGGATGACCTCGTCGATGTCGTTGTCGCTGACCTTGGCGTCGTCCATGGCCTGCCGGACCGGACCGAGGCAGCGCTCCACCAGATCTCCGGTGATCTGCTCGAACGTGGACCGCATGATCGAGCCGGTGAGATGCTTGGGCCCGGACGCGTCGGCGGTGATGAACGGCAGGCTGACCTGGGTCTGGGTGACGGAGCTGAGCTCGGTCTTCGCCTTCTCCGCCGCCTCGAACAGGCGTTGCAGGGCCTGCGGGTCCTTGCGCAGGTCGATGCCGTTCTCCTTCTGGAAGTCGTCCGCGAGGTAGTCGACCAGACGCCGGTCGAAGTCGTCGCCGCCCAAATGGCTGTCACCCGCTGTGGAACGCACCTCGACCACGCCGTCGCCGACATCGAGGATGCTCACGTCGAAGGTGCCGCCGCCCAGGTCGAAGACGAGGACGGTCTCGTGCTGCTTCTTGTCCATGCCGTACGCGAGGGCGGCCGCCGTCGGCTCGTTGATGATCCGCAGCACTTCCAGTCCCGCGATCCGTCCGGCGTCGCGGGTCGCGGTGCGCTGGGCGTCGTTGAAGTAGGCGGGCACCGTGATGACCGCCTCCGTGACCCGTTCCCCCAGCTGCTTGGAGGCGTCGTCGGCGAGCTTGCGCAGCACCAGGGCGCTGATCTCCTCGGGCGCGTACAGCTTGTCACGCACCTTGAAGCGGGCCTCGCCGTTGTCTCCCGGTACGACGTCATAGGCGACGGCCCTGGCCTCGTCGGGGATCTCGTCGAAGTGCCGGCCGATGAACCGCTTGGCCGAGTAGATGGTGCCTTTGGGGTTGAGGATCGCCTGGCGCCGGGCCAGCTGCCCCACCAGACGTTCCCCGGTGTCGGTGAAGGCCACCACGGACGGTGTCGTGCGGTTGCCCTCGCTGTTGGGCACGACGGACGCCTCGCCGCCCTCCCACACGGCGATCACCGAGTTGGTGGTGCCCAGGTCGATGCCCACTGCCTTGGCCATGAGGAACTCCTTCCGCGGCGGTCGACGTCCGTCGGCGACCGTTCATGGACCGCCGAGCGGTCCCGACAGCCACCAGAGTGGCTGTTCGCCCGGTCACCCCGCCTGCGCCCGGCGGGTCGAAAAGTGACACCGTCGGTCGGTCTGCGAGGACAGGAGGCGGGACGGCGATTCGGGTTCGCGGCGGGGTGCCTCAGGGACGTGGTTCTTGGAAGCCCAGAGGGAACCGGGTTGATTGCATGGTCGACCGCAAGGGACTCTCTCCTTGCTTCGACGCTCAGGAGGCGGGCAGCACCCGGGGCACCACCGTGGAACCGAGGCCGAGGTGCAACCGCGGAAGCCGGCGAACGGCCCCGTGGTCGGGCCGGTCGCTGCACCGCTCCGGCCCGGTGGTCTCGCGCACCAGCGCGGTGCGCGAGTGCGCCGGCTTTACGGCATCCGCGGGCCCCGACCTGCCGCGGAAGTCCCGCAGCCCGGCGTGAGCGGTCGCGTGTGGACACTCGTTGACAGCGTCCACCACCGGTCGCCCCACGAGCCATGAGAGGAAAGGATCCACATATCTCGGGTGAGCCGTACCGCGAGCGGGTAGGCGACATGCCGCTCGGTTCTCCGAAGGCGCCGAGGGAGGGAGTGATCCCATGGCCGGCAGCCGGGCGCACAGCCTGTACCACCACTCCTCCCACCGGAAGGGCAGCATCCCGCGGGGCAGCGCCGGACGGCGCCTCACGGTCGCGCGCGGAGAGCCCCGCCCGCCCGCGCGCGCCCCGGCCGACCATGCCCTCCACGATCTGGTCGCGCTCTCCCGAGCCCTGTTCGATGCTCCGGACGAAGTAGAGATCCTGCGCCTGGCCATGGACCACATCACCGCTGCGGGGTCGTACAGCGCCGAGGCCGGATACCTCGAGGTGGGCGGCGACCTGGTCCCCAGCCCCAGGACCGGACAGACGCATGCCTCGGCCATTGGCCGGAGGGTGCGGGAGCTGGCCGGGCAGGACGGCAACGTGGCCGTACCTGGCAGGCGCTGGGGCCGGGCCCTGGGGCTACGCGGATCTGCGGGACTCCACGGCTACCTCGTGGTCACGTCCCGCTCCCGGCCCACCGAGGCCGAGCGATCCCTGCTCGCCATGCTCGTCCGGCACACCGCTGCCGCACTGTCAGTCACCTTCGCACACCGCCGCCAACGCGAGGACGCGCTGGAGCTGCGCCGGCTGCGGGAGGAACACACAGCCCTCCAGCGGCAGCTGATCTCCGTGGTGGCTGAGCTGGGCTACGAGCGAGCCGTTCACTCGCTCATGGCCGGCGTCGCTGCCTCGGGTGGCGGCGAAGAAGCTGTCACCCGCGCACTGCACGGGCTCACCGGACTTCCCGCGCTGCTCGAGGACCGCTTCGGTCGGCTGAGGTCCTGGACCGGTCCCGATCGCCCCGTCCCCTATCCCGAACCGGACCCCGTGCGCCAGGACGAAATGCTGCATGCCGTCGCCAAAGCGGCCGGGCCGGTACGGATAAGGGACCGGCTGATCACCCTGATCCGCCCGCACGGCGAGATCCTGGGCGTGCTGGCGCTGGTCGATGGCCGGCACGAGGCCGACGAGCACACCGTACTCGCGCTTGGACACGCCGCCGCGTCGCTCGCCCTGGAGCTGACGCACCTGCGCAATCTGGCCGAAGTGGAGCTGAGGCTGCACCGCGTGCTGGCCGACGACCTCCTGGCGGGGACGGACGAGACGAGCGCCTACGCGCGGTCCGAGGCAGTCGGACACGACCTGCACCGCACCCACTACATCGTCGTCGTGCAGTGGGCGAACCGGGCTGCGGACGAGCCCTTCGCGCAGACCGTGAGCCGGGCGGCCTCTGCCGTGGGCATGCGCTCGCTGCTGACCCGACGTTCCGACCACGTCGTTCTCATCGCCGACGACAGGCCGCACGCCCGCGCGTTGTACGAGGCGCTCGCCCACGAGACCGGGACACGGTCCGGGACGATCGGAGTGAGCACCCCTTGCGACTCCGTGAATGACATCCCCCGCCGCTACGAGGAGGCGCAGCGCGCCCTGGAGGTGCGCCGCCACTGCCGCGAGCACTACGGCACGTCGTTCTTCGACGAGCTCGGCCTCTACCGCATCCTGGGGCCTGGCAGCGACTACCGGGAACTGGAGACCTTCGTCCAGGAGTGGCTCGGGCAGCTCATCGACTACGACTCCCGGCACCACGCGACCTTGGTGGAGACCCTGTCCCGGTACTTCGACTGCGGCGGCAACTACGACGAGACCGCCGACTCCCTCGCCATCCACCGCAGCACGCTGCGCTACCGGCTCCAGCGCATCCGCGACATCAGCGGCAATGACCTCGCGAACGTCGAGGACCGGCTGAACCTCCAGGTGGCGACCCGAGTGTGGAAGATCGTGCTGGGCGGGACCGGCTGACGCCCTGGAAGGCCACGAGGCCGCTCGAAGGCCAGCCTGTCCCGCTCCCGAACACCAGCTCGCCGCGAGGTCGCGGTCGGCTGGCTCGTGGTGCAGTCCAGCACTTCTCCGATCGGGGCGTCGGCGTCCACGTAGCGCACGAGCTTGCGGTTCGCGAATTCCATGATGCCCGCGTCGCCGAGTTCGCGTCCGTAGCCGGAGCGCTTGGTGCCGCCGAAGGGCAGCTCGCGTGCTTGAGCAGGATCGTGTTGCCGAGGACGAGGTTGGGAGCCGCGAATCGGACCACCTGGTACAGCGGGAAGTTCCACGGCATCACACCGAGAAGGACGCCGAGCGGCTCGTTCACCAGCACAGCCGTGCCCTCGGGCACCGGCAGGGGTCGCTCTTCCAGCAGCTCGAGGCCGTGCTCGCCGTAGTAGGTGAGGATGTCGGACGCGAGGTCGACCTCTGCACGGCTCGAGTTGATCAGCTTGCCGACCTCAAGCGTCAGGAGATGCGCCAGTTCCTCCTTGCGCTCCCTCATGAGCCGGCCGGCGCGTTGCACGACGGCCCCCCGGTCGGCCGTCGACCGGGCAAGCCAGTTCGGAAAGCTACGGTGGGCCGCGTCGATCGCGCGCCCCACCTCCTCCGCGCTCAGCGCCGGGAACCCACGAACCCCTTCACCGGTGTACGGATTGACCGTGGCGATGGGGCTTCCCTGGGCAGTGACGTGGGCGTCCATGACGCCTCCCTGGAGTCGGGGCACCTCGGGTTTCCACGCCGGGACCCGCTCACACCTGCTGATTCGTCTCCTGCGGCGGAACTGATGACCTCACCGAGGCGGCAACCCTCGTCCGGCCCCTCACCGCCATCATTCCGGCCCCTCACCGCCATCATGGGGGGCGCTGTGAATGAGTGCAATACGACGGCCTTCCGGCTGACGAGGCCCTGCACGCCACGGTGCACGGAGGCAGAGGGACGCCTTACGGCTGGCCGGGGAATGCCCACGCATTTCATGCTGCCCTGCCAGGGCAGGAGGGGGTGTTCCTTTTCGGCCTGGGGTGCGGAGGCGCTCAGCGGGCGGTCTCTGCGAATCTCGACCGGTGACAGCCGATGGGCGACGCCGGCGGGAGCGTAGGACGCCGTCCGGTTCCCGGTGAGGAGGCGAGAGGCATGACCGTGATGGGTGTGTCGAAGTTCGAGAGGTTCTTCCGCGCCGCCGCAGGCCTCGACGTGGACAAGAACGAGCTGAAGCGGTACGGCGACTTCGTCGACGCCAAGCTCTACGACCTCCTGGTCGTCGGCCAGGCATCGGCCAAGGCCAACGGCCGTGACACCGTCGAACCGTGGGACCTACCGATCACCAAGGGCCTCCAGGAGAGCGTCCACCGGTTCCGGCGGCTCGACGAGGAGGTCGAGCTGAAGCCGATCCTGGAACAGCTCGCCGTGCACCCTCCGCTCGACAGGACACCCACCCAGGAGACCGAAGAGCGCTACCCCGAGATCATCGGCGGTCTCAGCGTCGCCCTCGCCGAGACGTTCAAAATCATGTATCCGGACATCAAGAACCCGCAGACCAGCCACTGGGAGGGCGTGACCGCAGTGTTCGACCGGCTGCTGTAGCAGTCGCGCCCAGGCGCATGTGACCCGACCCGTCTCAGGCCGGGAAGGCAAGCCGCCCCGGATCGTCTCCAACGAAAATCGTCCTCACTCGGTGACTGGAGATGCACTGCGGCGGCCTGGCATGCGGCGAGTGCCGCTCTCGGGCAGGTAGTTCCAAAGGAAGTTCCATGGCATTCCTCGTGTAGGGGCCTTTCGGAGCCCTTGTCGCAAGCGGTTCACTGGCGGGTTGGGGTGGTGCCGTTCATGGCGAAGCGGGCGGAGCATTGTTCGGCGGATCGGTTGTTCGCGTTCCAGACACAGATCCACATGGTGTAGCCGGTGTCCGGGAGGAAGGTCGTTTTCGCGGCGCCCCAGGAGGCGCGGAACGTGTAGGTGAGGCCGTCGCTGCGTGAGAGCTCGGCAACGCAGGTCTGGTTCAGCGAGGTGTTGAGCACGCCTGCGAGTGAGCCGGAGCCGTTGTCGTCCAGCCAGGCGGAGCAGGCGGCGTCGTTTCCGAACCAACTGGTGTCCGCCTCGGAGCCCTTGACCTGTGCGGGGTCGTCGCTGCCGTTGATGCCGCTGATCGATGACGATGTGAGGCTGCGGGCGGCTGCCGAGGTGGTGGCGGGGGCCGCATTGGACGGGGTGGCGGGGGCCGCATTGGACAGGGTGGTCGGGGGCTGGTCGGCGGATCTGGCGGTGGAGACCGTCGAGGGCCGCAGGCCCTGGGAGGGGGTTCGGGTAGGGCCGGCTGGGTGGTCGAGGGCGGGGATGGGGAGCCGGCGGTGGGGGAGGGCGAGGCGCCGGCGGTGGGGGAGGGCGAGGCGCTCGGGCTGGTGGAAGGCCCGGGCGTCGCCCCGGCGAGCGGCTGAACGGTGACCGGCGTGTCGACGGAGCCCTGCGAGGTGGGGTGCTCCGGGGAGGTGGACGGACTGAGGGCGAACACGGTGACCGCCCCGAGGGCGATCACCGCGGCGATCGGCAACAGGAGACGGTGCCTGTGTGGGCGGCGCGGTGATGTGGGGGGTGGGGTCCCGGGGTCGGGGGCTGTGCTCGTGTCCGGTGGCGGGAGGGTCTCCAGCTTGCCGACCGGCGTTTCGGCGAAGGCATGTCGCGAGTCGATGCGTGCCATGAGCTCGGACGGCCAGGACGGAGGAGGAGCGAGCAGGTGTGGGCGGGTCGCCTGGACGAGTCGGTCGGCGGTGGGGCGTGCTCCGGGGTCGGTGTCGAGGCAGGGCGCCAGGACGGCAGCGAGGTCGGCCTCCACGGCGCGCAGCCGCTCCAGGTCGGGGACGGCGCCGGGCGTGCGAGCCGAGGCGGCGTAGAGCAGGAGCGCCGCGAGCGCGTAGACGTCCGCGGGTGCTGCCACGTCCTCGTCCCCGGCCTGCTGTTCCGGTGCCGCGAAGCCGTGCGTCCCGTAACCGTCACCGCTCCTGGTGAGCCTGGCCTGGTCCGCGGCGCGCGCGATGCCGAAGTCGATCAGCTTCACGCCGTCGCGCACCAGCATGACGTTGGCGGGCTTGATGTCGCGGTGCGCGATGCCGGACGCGTGCACGGCTCGCAGGTGGGCGGCCGTCTCGGCCAGCAGCAGCCACAGCGCCTCGGCTGGCAGCGGGCCGTGCAGCCGGACCGCCTCGTCCACCGTGAGCCCGGGGACGTACTCGGTGGCGAACCACGGGCGCTCCGGCGTGCCGTCGCTCGCCAGCACCCGCGGTGCGACCCCGAACGGCACGCGGTAGAGGATTCCGACCTCCCGTTCGAAGCGCTCGCTGGATACCAGCCGCGGACGGACGAGCTTGACGGCGGCGTAGCCCCGGTCCGAGACCCCGAGGTAGACCTCGCCCATGCCGCCGGTGCCGAGCAGGCCGATGACGCCGAAGCTGCCGATCTCCTGCGGATCGCCCGGGCCGAGTGGTTCGGCGACCATGCTGTCGATCGCAGCAGCTCGCCGGCTGATCGTGCTCACGGCGGGCAGGCTACCGAGCAAGTTCATTCGGGACAAGCAGAGTTGACAGTTCCGCAAGTCCGAGGCAGGCATGCCGCCGGGAGGACTGGTCCCCCCGGTGCGCTCGTACACTCACTGGCGCGAGCCGACGCGGAGGTGTGTGAGATGTCGTACGGAAACTTCCCGCCCCAGATGCTGCCGCCGGGCAGTCCCTCCGACCGGGTGCCCCCGGCGCCACCCGGAACGATCTTCGTGATCGGCCCGCAGGGCGGGTACGCCGTGCCACCGCGCCGGTACACCTTGCTGTTCGGGCGCGACCGCGAGGACGTGCACGTACCGGTCGGCGTCGACGACCCGACCGTCAGCCGTCGGCACGGCGTCTTCACCTGTGCCGCCACGGGCGGCGACTGGTGGCTGGTCAACACCGGCAACCTGCCGATCGAACTGCCCGACGGCGTGCTGATGCTCACCGGCCACAAGCGGATCGTCGGGCCCGGGTACACCCCGCTGGTGATCAACTCGTCCAAGCGGCGCTCCCACCTGGTGGAGGTGCGCGTCGTGGACGGGGACGACCTGCACCCCCGTTCCACGAGCAGCGCCGACACCGCGGCCCCCGAGACGGTGTACGCGCTCTCCCCGCAGGAGCGGCTGGTGCTCACCGCGCTCGCCCGGCGGTACCTGGAGGGTCAGGACGCGTTCCCGCTCCCGCTGTCCTGGGAGGACACCGCCCGGCTGGTCAACGCCTCGCCCTACGCGACCAAGTCCTGGACCTACAAGTCGGTCGCCAACACGGCCGAGGACGTGCGCGAGCGGCTGCGGCGACGGGGCGTGCGCGGGCTGACGCGCGATGAGGTCGGTGAGCCGGTCGGGTCGATGCTCAGTGTCAATCTGATCAGGGAACTGCTGAGAACGGCGACGCTGAACGCCCAGGACCTGGAGTTGCTGGCCGAGCGGAGTTGAGCGAAGGACGGGATGCGCGCCTCGGTCGATGGTTCGACCGGGGCGCGCAGCGTTCTCAGTGCTCGGTCTCGGGAACGGGCGCGGGTTCGGCCTGGGCGTGGTAGGTGACGTGCATGGTGCCGCGTTCCACCGAGAAGACGGCCGCCTGGCCCTCGGCCGAGTTCTGTTGGCGCGGTTGGGATTGCGACTGCTCGGGGCGGTCCGTCGTGTTCGTCACGTGATTGTTGTCGCCCACGATGAAGGTCCCGGAGACGTCCCTGGTGTGGATGTCGCCCGGTGTGGATTCTGCAGGCATGGTCGGCCTTTCCCGGTCGGTTCTGTGGGTGGTCGGATTCAGCAGCGGAACACCAGGTCGAACCAGGCCGAGTTGTATGCCGAAGCCTGGTTCGTCGTGTCGACCCTGGAGCCGGACGGATGGTTCCGGAACGAGCGGTATTGGCTCTCCTCCTGCTGATGAGCGGTCAGCATGCTGTTGAGGTCGGATGCCACCGATCTGTCCCGCGCCTGCGATATGGCTTGCCGCAACGTGGACTCGGAAGCGCGCAGGTCTTTGATGACGGTATCGAGCGCGGATTTCAGCGTGCTGTCGTCGGGAATGGTGGAGGTCCGCCGTGAGTTGTACGCGTCTACGGCGTTGTTGTACGACTCCAGAGCGCGGGACTCGGTGGCCTTGTCGGTTTTGAACTGCCGGGAATCTCGTTCTACGGCCGGTATCACCGTCGCGCACACGGGATCGACGAGGCGCGGCGTGACGACCGGAGATGGGGCCGGCGGGGCGTGGGTGTAGACCGGCGGGGCGGGGGCAGGGACCGGCGGGTGGGGGGTGTAGACCTTCGGGGGCGGGGCCGACGGGTAGGTGGCGTGGGCTGTCGGAGCCTGGTCCGACTGTTTGGCGGCGTAGACCACGGCACCCACGCCGAGGACGGTGGTGAAGCCGACTGCGCAGGCGACGGCAAGGGCTGTGCCGCCCTTGGCGGTCGCCGCGCCGGCGGCGCCGACGGCCGTGTGGCTCGGGCCGGTCGCGGCGGTGCCTGCGGCCTGCGTCGGCTGGGCGGCAGAGCTGTGCGCTCCCGAGAGGTCGATCTTCGGCGACGTCGCCTGTGAGGTGGAATGAGCGCCGGTCATGTGGGTCGGTGGCAGAGGCTGTTGGGTGGATTGGGACAGGTCGATCACGATCGGTTTGGTCGGTGGTTGTACGGGTGTCGGGCTGACGACAGGGTGCGTGACGGGCGCCGGGCTGACCACAGGTTGGGTGACCACCGGCGGGCTGACCACGGTGGTTGCCGGGGTTACCGGGGTTACCGGGGGTACCGGTGTTACCGGTGCTACCGGCGTGATCGGTGCTATCGGCGTTGCCGGGGCGATCGGCGCGACGGCGCTGGTCGCCACCGTGGTGGCTACCTGGTGGGCCGCCGACTGTGCGTGCAGGGCGGTGAGTTCCTGCCAGAGCACTCCCGCCTCGAGCACCAGTGTCGCCGTTTGCGCCGCCCGGCCGATCGCCCTGCGGCGGGCGCGTGCCTCGCGTAGGAAGAACTCCTCACCCGCGCTGTCGCCCGCGCTCCTCGCGGCGGCCCAGCCGGCTCCGAGCAGGCTGCCCCACGCGTCGAACTGCCGGGACAGCGCCAGCTTCGGCGAGGCGGCACGGGCCAATGCCATGCCGAGCGGCGCCTGTCCGCTCCGCTCCGCCCGCAGCACCGCGACGTCAAGGGCCTGGAAGTGGGCTGCCACCTGGTCCGGGGTGGTCTGCCGCGACTCGACCCACGCGGTGAGCGCCCGGCAGAGGGGCTCGGCGGGGAACTGCGTCATCCGGCTCTTCAGTACGCACTCGGCGACGTCCGGTGGACACCGGTAGCCGGTCTCGGAGGCGAGCAGCAGACCGTGTCGCACCAGGCCTTCGGCGAGCGCTTCGGCGTCCGGCCGGCCGAGCAGGGAGCTGAGCTGCGGGGCGGCCAACTCGGCGCCGGACAGCGAGCCGAGCAGGTGCAGCAGGTCGCGCTCCGGTGGCCGGAGCCGATTGAGCAGTGCAGGCAGCAGTTCGGGGAGATCGGCGATGCTCGGCAGGCGCTTGCCGGTCGCGGCCGAGAGGGCGATGCGCCGCAGCCGGAGCGGATTGCCGTGCAGGGCGTCGCACAGTGCCTGCACGGTCCGTGCTTCGTCCGGTAGCAGCCCGCGGGCCAGGACCGTCTGCACCAGGTTCACGCCTGCCGGGGCCGTCAGCCCGTCGAGGTGGATCGGGTGGACGCCGTCGAGCGCCGACCGGTGCTGCGAGGTGAAGACGAACGCGGACTGCTCGGCCATGTCGAAGAGCCGGCGCAGGTCCTTCTCGTCGAGTCCGGCGTCGTCCAGGTAGATCCGCAGTCGCAGGGTCTTCAGGTGCTCCTTGAGCACCTCCAGCGACGGCTTGTAGTTCGGCGCCTCGAAGCCGATGTCGAAGATCGCCTGCGCCAGGTCGTCGGCCGTCCGCCCACCGGCTTCGACGTAGGCCGCGCCGTCGGGCCCGCCCGGCAGGGTGCGGGCGAGGTGGCGCAGCAGTGCACTCTTGCCGACGCCGGAAGCGCCCCAGACCTGCACCAACTGACGTTTCCCGAGCGCCTCTTGCACCAGCCGGAGGTCCCGCTCCCGGCCGATCAGCGGATCGGCGACGGTCCGCGGCAGATGGGAGATCCGCTGGCGCCTGACCGGATCCGGCAGTGGTCCGGCGTGCAGGGTGACGGCTGAACCGTACTCGGCGGTGATGTTCAGGTTGGTCACGGTGTTCCGGTTGCCGACGATCATCGTCCCGGACACGTCGCCCGCCCGGATCCGCTCGGAACCGCCCGGAGCACCGTTGTTCTCTGGCATCCGCTTCCCCGATCCTCTCCAACGCTCGGCTCCTGGCTCTCGGTCATGCTGGCGCCGAGCCGTCGTGGGAACCCGGCGCTTTTAGCTGTTTGGTGGGATCGCCCGCGAATCCGCCGCTCCGGATGCGACAGATGCTCCGGCTTCTTCGGCCGTGACGGCGATCCGGGCGAGGTGATCCAGGTCGAGGATCGTGATCCTGCGGTAGCCCGTGATGACCGCGCCCGACTCCCGCAGTGCCCGCAGGGCCTTGTGGATCGACGACTCCGCCGCGCCGACCAGCGTGGCCATCTCCGGCTGCGACAGCGGTAGTTGGGCTTCGTTCCGGCCTGGGCGCCCATAGGTGACGGCCAGGTGGTGCAGGATCCTGGCCAGCCGCCCGAGTACGTCGCAACCGGTGAAGTCGACGATCCGGCCGGTCGCCGTGCGCAGCTTGGCCACCACGCTCGCGCTGAGCGCGAGCCCGATGGCGGGGTGCTGCTTCGTGCACTCCAGCAGTTCGGAGGACAGGATGTAGCGGGCCAGCACCCGGCCGCAGGTGGTCACGGTGCCGCTGCGCGGCTGGCCGTCGATCCCGGCGAGCTCCCCTACCAGGTCCCCGGCCATTCGTACGGCCACCAGCGCCTCCCGGCCGTCCTGCGCATGCGCGGTGACCTTCACCGTGCCGCCGACCAGGAGCAGCGCGAAGTCCGAGGTGTCGGCCTCGTGGATGGTGATCTGCCCGGCCGGGTAGACCACGCCGTGGCCGAGCCCCAGCAGGACCCGGCGGTCGGCCTCGTCGACCCGGCCGAGCAGCCCGCTCGGCGGCCAGTAGGCCTCGGCCCTGCGCACCCGTGCGTTGCTCATCGGTCACTCCTCCTCCTCGTCCGGCCGAAGCCGGACAAGCCGTATTTGTAGCCGTTCTACCCGAGGACCCCTCCCCTACGATCTCGTCAACCATCTTGTCTGCGCCGCTAGTCGGTGCCGGCGGCACCTCGATCGCCGAAGTGCCGGCCCCGTCGTGATCGCGGAGGGAAGCGGAGGGAACGTGAATCCGAAGTACGAATACCGAGCCCTGCTGGCGTGCGACATCGCGGGTTCCGCAGGCCGCGGGCAGCAGCGGCTGCAGGAGATCCGCAGTGCGCTGCGATCCGCGCTGTCCGGTGCCCTCGACCTCGCGGAGTTGGACCGGCGGGACGTCTCGTACGTGGACACCGGCGACGGCTGCCGGCTGGTCGCTCCGGCCGGGCTGCCCAAGGCCGGACTGCTGGTCCCGCTGCTGCCGGAGTTGAGTGCGCGGATCCGCGAGCACAACCGGCAGGCCGGCCCGGACACTCGGTTGCGGGTACGGGCGGCCGTGCACGCGGGGGAGGTCCGGTTCGATCCGGACGGCACCGTCTCCGGCACTCCGTTCGAGGCGCTCGCCCGGCTGCTGGATTCGACCCCGCTGCGGCGTGCGGCCGTGGCCGGTCCGGACGGCGCCCCGCTGGCGGCGATTCTTTCGCAGCACTACTACGAGGAGACGGTCGGGCACGGCTACGAGGGGCTCGAAACCGGTGCCTTCACCGCGGCCGAGGTCGTGGTCAAGGAGTACTCCGCGCGGGCCTGGCTCTGGTACCCGGGCAGCCCGGTGGGGCCGTACGGCGGCTCCGGCCGGGAACCCGGCTCCGGCGGGCGGCCCGCTGAAGCCGGGAAACGGCCGACGGAAGCCGGGCCTCGGACCGTGGAGCAACTCGTCCGGGCCACCGGGAACGGCACGGTGTTCGCCGTCGGCCGCGGTGACCAGCACATCCGATACAACGAACGGGGCTGAAGCGTCGATGAACGAGGAACTCGCCGAGCTGGCCGCGAGCGGAGCCACCGCTCTGGTCGCCGCGATGGGCACCGACCTCTGGACGGAGGCCAAACGGCTGATGAGCGGCGTCGTCGCCCGGGCCCACGGAGGCCGCCGCAGGGAACTGTCCGCCGCGTTGGAGCTGCCGTCGACCACCACGAGGGGAGTGGTCGACGGCGAGGCCGTGAGCTACTGGACCGACGCCCTGGTCCAGTTGCTCCACCGGAACCCGGGCCTCGCCCAGGACGTCATGGCCCTGGCGTCGCTGCGGATACCACGACAGCCGGATGTCGCGGTCCAGGTCAACTCCGCCACCGGTTCGGGTGAGGTGTTCGCGGTGCAGCACGGCAACCAGCACTTCGCCGGCGGGCCGAGGTCCCGCGATTCCGGGGACGGCCGATGAGCGGGGGCGACAGTCGGCCGGACAGCCTGATGGACGGCTGGGTGCGGGCGGGGTTGCTCGTCGCCGTGACCGTCGGGGCCTTCGTCGAGGTCGGCTCGCCACACCGGCACTACGGCTGGCTGGTGGACGTGTTCGCGCTCGCGGCGGTGGGTGTCGTCGGTGCGGCGGCCGCGCTGGGGTCCGAGCTCGCCGCGGTGCCGGCCGGGCAGCGGAACCGGCTCGACCGGGAGCCCGGGCCCGATGCAACGGTGCCGGCCTGCCGCTACGTCGCAGGACCATCCGCGCCGACGGCCCAGCCGGCGAAGCCCCGGCCGTTCCTGCGCGAGCGGCCCACCGACCCGATCGTTCCCCGCTTCGGTGACGGTGCGCGGGCCCAGGGCTTCCCCTGGCTGCTGCCCGAGCGCACGGTGCAGAACGGGATCGCCGCGGACGAAGCCACGGTCGGAGCCCTCACCATCCGCGCGGCCTCCGTGGTCGGGCCCGGCCACCGCTGTGACCAGCCCGCCGGGCCACGACAGGATTCCTACCGGATCGGGCGCACCCGGGACAGCCGGTACGCGATCGTGGCCGTGGCCGACGGCCTGTCCAGTGCCGCGTGGTCCGACACCGGGGCCACCACGGCCTCGAGCCAGGCAGTCACCCTGCTGCGCGAGCAGATCGAGGCAGGTGACTTCGACCGGCTCGACGTCAAGGAGTTGTACGGGCGGGTCGCGGAATCGATCGCCGGGCAGGCGGCCGGACGCGGCGTCGGCACCGCGCACCTGGCCACCGTGCTGATCACCGCGGTGATCGCCGAGCCGGACGCGAGCGGCACCGCCCGGGCGTGGGTCGGGTGGCTCGGTGACAGTTCGGCCTGGACACTCGACCCGCGCGTCCCGCGGTGGCAGTTCTCCGCGGGCCAGGCCAAGGACCGTGAGGGCCCGGTGGTCTCGAACGAGGTCGCCGGCCGCCTGCCGGACACGCCGCACCTGGCCCTGGACGGCTACGTCACGCTGGCCCCCGGTGCAGCCCTGGCGCTGGTGACGGACGGGATCGGCGACGCGTGGGCGGACCCGGCGGGCAACGTCAACGAGTACTTCGCGAACGCCTGGCGCTCTCCTGTCCCTGCCACCCGGTTCACCGCCGACGTCGGCTTCGACGCACCGCAGTGCCTCGACGATCGCACCGCCGTCGTGGTGTGGAACGGCAGGGGGGCATGACCGATCTCAATCCCGTCGCCGACGGCAGCGTCCCGGCGGTCGATCCGCGGGGCTGGCCATTGCCGCGGGCCGTGGGCCTCGGCGATCTCGGACCGCTCGCCGAGCCGATCTCCGAGCACAACGGTCAGGCCGTCGCCGTACGGCCGTTGACGGACCATCCGGGCTGGCTCGCCAAGCTCTACCGGCCGGACCCGCACCCGGAGGACGCCCAGCGCATCGACCTGTTGATCTCGGCCCCGGACACCCTGCCGGAGTCGGAGCGGGCGACCCTGTACGCCGGAACGTGCTGGCCAGCGGCCCGGATCCACGGGCCCGGCAATCCGGCCGTCGGATGCGTGATCCCGATGGCGCCCGAGCACTACCGTGCCGAGCTGCGGCGCGGAAAGTTCAGCGAGCGCCGGTTCCTCGAGATCGACTGGCTGGCGAAGTCCGACGAGTCGATCCGGGGCGTCGGCCTGCCGCGCCCCGCCTTCGGGGACCGACTGGAGGCCTGCCGCCGGCTGACCGAGCTCGCCGCGATCCTGGAGGCTCTGGGCCTGGTCTACTCGGACTGGTCGTTCTCCAACGCCTTCTGGAGTCCTGACCGGCGTTCCGTCTACCTCATCGACGTGGACGGCTGTCAGCCGCAGAAGATGCCCGACATTCACCAGCCGAACTGGGCCGACCCGCTCACGCCGCCGGGCTCCGACGCGGACCACTGCACCGACCGCTACCGGCTCGGCCTGCTCGTCGCCAAGTGCCTGACCGGCCAGCGCGATGCGCGCGCCTTCCACAGCGTCTCCCTCTCGCCCTGGCCGGAGCAGCCTGCCCTCTCCGAGGTGCTGCTGGACATGCTGTTCGCGACCGAGCGTGAACGACGGCCCACAGCTGTCCAGTTGAACCAGGCACTGAACAACGGCCCCTACCTCAGGACCGTGCCACGCCCCACCCGCAGCGCACTGCCCCCGCTGCCCCCGCTGCCCGCGTCGCAGACGGTACCGCAGCCCCCCGCCGGCACGGGCGCCGCGGAGACGGGCACCGCGGACACGGGCACCGCCAAGTCGGGCACCGTGGCCGAGGGCACCGTCGTCACGCGCACCACCGAGAAGAAGAAGGATCCTGCGACCACCTGGAACGCCCGGTGGATCTGGGCGTTCGCCTTCGCCGTGATCCTGCTCATCGTCATCAGCATCGCCTCCAACCACTAGCTCAGAGGTGCACCCATGTCACTCTGCCTGCCCACCTACGTGGTGATCGACGCGTCCTCGTCGATGAAGCCGCATGAGGCGGTGCTCAACGCGACCCTCTCGCGCTTGCACTACAACCTGGCGACGAATCCGCGTGTCTCGGAGTTCGCCCGGGTCAGCGTCATCGCCTTCTCCACCGACGTGCACGTGGTGATCCCGATGTCGGACATGGAACAGGTGCCGAACATGCCTGAAGTGATCTGCGGCGGGCGCACGGACTACGGCAAGACCTTCGACCGGTTGCGGGAGTGCATCGAGCAGGACGTCAGCAGCCTGCGGGCGCAGCACTACAGCGTGCTGCGGCCCACGGTCTTCTTCCTGACCGACGGCGGTCCGACCGACGCGAACTGGCGGAAGTCCTTCCGCGAGCTGGTGGACCGGAACCGGCCCCGCTACCCACACGTGATCGCATACGGCTTCGGCGGTGCCGAGCGGGGTGTGCTGCAGGTGGTGGCGACCAAGGCGCTGTTCATCGCCGACGGCACGGACACCGAGTCGGCACTGAGCGGGGCGATCTCCGGCCTGCTCAACACCCTGATCGCCTCGTCGCAGACAGGTCAGATGCAGATCGCCACCGATGTCAAGGGCTTCGAGTACGTCCAGGTCGCCCAGGAATACGTCGACTGAGCATGGCCTCCGACCCGAGTACCCCCGTGCCCCGGGCACTGCGTGCCTCTGTCGGGCTGTCCGTACTGGCTGCGGTGCTGCTCGCCTGCGGCGGCGCGGTCGAGGCAGCGGGCAATCTTCTCGGCCCGTCGACGAGCGGGGACAGAGGCGGCTCGCACCCGACGGCGCCGGCGCCGGTACGGCCGACCCCTGACATCTCCTCTTCCCCCGCAGCGCCGTCGCCGAGTTGCCCGCCCTCGGCCTCACCCACCCAACTGCCCGAGCCCTTGCCGACCGCCACCACACCATCGCCCTCCCCGGAGCGTCCTCCGAAGAAAGGCTCCAAGCACGAGACCGCCAAGACGACGGTTCCTGCACCGGATAGCACTGCTGAATAGCTGCCTGGTTCGCCGAGGTGCCGAGCAACACGGTCGGTAGGCGCCGGCCACCCGCCCCGGCGGACCGTCAACACCCGGAAAGGAACGCACCCGCGGCCCGGGTCGGGAGCTTGAACCCGATCCGGGTAGCCGTCGTCCTCCACTGGGTCGGTCACGATTCCCCGGCCGCTCGGTGAGCGGGCCTCACGGACTGCACTCAGCTCCGGTTCCGGGGATCCTACCGACAGCGCCACCGGCCCCCAGGCCACGCCCTCGTACGCCGGTCGAACGCCCCGGCCCGGTGCTCACCTCGACGTCCGGTCGGCGGGCGTTCACGCCGGGTCGGTCCGGTCGGTGGAGTCCAGCAGTTCCTCGGAGAGGACTCCGAGCGCACCGGGTTCGAGGCGGAGCAGCGTCGGCAGGCACAGCTGCCAGTGCCCGATGATCAGGGCGTGGGCCAGGACGCGGCGGCCGTCGGCGGGTGGGAGGTCGGGGGCCATGGCGGCGAGTGTGCGGGCCTGCTCGGACGGGTCCGCGATCGACCGCGCAAGCTGCTCGGCGCGACCCGGTTCGCCTGCCTTGGCGAGGTGATGGGCGATGGCTGCCAGCGCCTCGGCTTGGGGGCGGGGTTCGAGGATGAGCCGGGCCAGGTGCTCAGCCTGCTCCGGGTCGCCCAGGTCGAGGCAGGTCCGGACGGTCTCGGCGAGCGCCCTGGCTCTCGTCCGCGGTTGGTCGATGGTGTGGATGATCGACGCGGCTCGGTCGGGCGCGCCGGCTGCGGAGATCACCGACGCGACGTCGGCCAGGGCGGTCGCCCGCAGCGGCTCGGTAGTGATGGACCGGGCGAGTTCCTCGGCCCGCGGCAGGTCGCCCACCTGCGCGCAGGTACGGGCGATCTCGCTGATGGCCTGCTCCCGGTAGGGGGTCTTGGTGATCGAGTCGGCTGCCAGCTCGGCCTGTCCGAGGAGCCTCCTGCTCCGTGCGGCATCGCCGTTGCCGGCTACCGTCACGGCGAGTGCCGCGAAGCCGCCGGCACGCAGTTGTGGATGGGTGATCGCGCCGATGCTGCGTTCGGCCTGCTCGGGTTCGGCTGCCGCCTCCGCCCTGCGCGCCACGGCGATCAGGGCCTTGGCCTGCTGGTAGGGGTGGCTGATCTCCCGGGCGCTCTGTTCAGCCTGGATCAGTTCGGCCCGGATCGTTCCGGCCCGGATCGGTTCGGCGCCGTCGTCCACCGGGTCGGCAGGCGTGGCCTCCTGCGCAGGCAGGGATGTGCTGCCGTCCGGGGCAGTGGCCGAAGTCGCGTGCCCCGTGCTCCGGTTGTCGACCGGAACCGTCGGGATGGCGCCCAAGGCCTTCTCGCGCTCCTCGGTCCCCCGGATGGCATCCGCGATCCGTACGGCTCGGGCGAGGTCGGCAGCTGCGACGGCCGCACGCACGACGAGCAGCAGCGCCTTGTCCTGCTGGGTCGGATCACTGATCGTGTCGGCAACGGCCACGGCCCGGTCCAGGTCCCCCGTGGTCGCCAGGGCCTGGGTGATCACCGTCAGGGCACGGTCGCGCTGTGGCGGTTCGGGGATGGCGTACGCGAGGGCTGCTGCCTGGTCGAAGCCGCCATCGGTGGCTGCCGCCTTCGACAGGGCGGAAAGGTCGCTGCTGCGGCGGACCGGGCGGCTGTGCGACCGGGCGACGCCCTCGGCCTCGCGCGCCACCGCCGTGGCGTGCCCGTCCTGACCATCGGCCACCAGCCCGGAGGCGACGTCGGCGAGGGCCCTGGCCTGCCGTGCGGGGTTCGCGACGGAGCGCGCGAGAGCCATCGCCCGGTCCGGGTCACCGACCGTGGCCAGGACCCGGGCGAGGGCCGACAGTGTCGCGTCCCGGTCGGATGACCGGGTCAGCGGCCGGGCGAGCCGTTCCGCGAGGTCCAGCAGGTCCAGTGCCCTGTCACGCTCGCGGCAGGCGGACAGGGCATGGGCGACACCGATGAGAATCCACGCCTTCCGCGCCGGGTTGCGGATCGCGTGGGCGATCGCCTCGGCTTCGGTGATGAGCTGCCGTGCCGCCCGGTGGTGGCCCGTGGCGCTCGCCGCCCTGGCGATGGTGGTGAGCACCTGGGCCCGCTCGGATCGGCTGGCGACGGAGCGGGCCAGCCCCCGGCCGCGTTGCCACTGCCCGGAGTTGGCAACCTCCACGGCGACCACGCCGAGTGCCTGGGCCCGCTCGGACCAGGTGGTGACGGATGTCGCGACCCGCTGGGCCGTACGGTCGTCGCCGGCGGCAGCGAATGCGCGGGCAGCCGCGACGAGCGTGTGGGCGTGCCGGGTCTCGTCGGCCGTCGACCGGGCCGTCGCCTCGGCGCGGGAGGCCAGCAGGAGAGCGCGGTGCCGGTCGCCGGACGCGGCGGCCGCACGTGCGACCGCGGCGACGGCCACCGCCTGCCGGTGGGGGTCGGTGATCGCTGCGACGAGCTGTTCGGCGTGGTCGGTGAGGATGCCGGCTCCTCGGAGGTCTCCGCTTCCGGCCGCCTCTCGCGCCACGGCGGCGAGCGCCTGGACCCGCCGGGCCGGATCGGTGATTGAGCGCGCCAGGGCCTCGGCTCGGCTGTGCTGACCGAGCTGCGCCCAGACGCCCGGGAGGTTGGCGGGAATGTCGACGTTGCGGTCGGTGAGCACGGTCCGGTGGACGGCGAGTCGGCTCAGTGACAGCAGGTCGGGAACCGCGTGTCCGGCCACGGCCTCCTGGGCTGCGGTGATCTCGGCCAGGGCGACCGTGTCACCGCCGATGATGTCGAGCATTCGGTCATGGCGGCCCGGGTCCGTCGCACACGCCAGGGTCCGGGTGAGGTCGCCGGTGCTGAGCAGCAACCGGAAGTACCCGCGCAGCAGGTACTCGGGAGTGTCAACCGGCCACCGTCGACGGCGGTACCCGTCCGCCCAGGCGTGCAGACGGTCCCGGTACGCGCCCAGCCTGGCGGCGCCGAGCAGCCCTGCCGCCTGTTGCTGCAGTTCTTCGTGGCCGAGGACGTAGACGACGGTCCCGCGTTGCCACCGCGCGGCGCGGGGCGCGAAGGTCCGGCCGGACACCGCCCCCAGGCACTCCTCGACCTCCCAGGCCGCCAGTCCGGTAAGGTCCGCCAGGTCGGCCCCGGAGAGACCGCCGCCGCTCGCGGTGAGCAGGCCCAGCAGGTCCTGTTCCGTCGGGCTCCCCCTCAGCAGCCGCTTGAGCTCGCGCTCGGCGTCCTGGCGGACCACCGCGGCATGCGGTGACACCCTCAGGCGCCGGGCGATGTCGCTGCGTCGCAGCGGGTGGTCGTCGGGGACGTCGGTGGGTATCGGCGGGTTGGGTCGTCCTGCCACGATCACGCGCATTCCGGCCGGTGGTCGGGCCGGGAGCATCGCCGCGATGCTGTGCGCGTCGGGGCCTGCGGTCACTCCCTGGTCCTCGTCCAGCCCGTCCACCACGAGGACGAGCCGTTCGCCCCTCGCGCGACACAGGTCGGCTGCCCGTTCAAGGGCACCCAGCAGGTGCGCGTCGCGAGTGGCGTCGGTCAGCAGGGTCGGCATGGGAGCACCGAGGATTTCCAGCAGCTGTTCGAGGACGACATCGGCGAAGGCGATCCGGTCGCCCTGGCCGGCCAGGCGGGCGGTGATGAAGAACGACACCACCCGGACACCCGCCGGAGGTGCGAGGACGAAGGAGGACAGCAGGGCGGACTTTCCGGCCCATGCCTCGGCCCGCCACCACAGGTATGACCGTGCCGCCTGTGCCGCGTCCTGACTCGTGCAGAACTCGACCATGTCTGCCAGTTCCTGCTCGCGGCCGCGCAGCTCTGCCGGGGCGATGCGCCGGACCTGAGCGAGATAGTCCGACCGTACGACGGGACCGGCGTGTACGAGGGGGCCGCCGGCGGAGGGTTCCGGGGCTGCTGTCGGCGCCGGTCCGCTCGGGATCTCCTTCCGGCCGTTGCGCGGCCGGGGATTTCGGGCCGGGCTGGAAAGTCCGGCCGGGCCGGGAATTCGGGCCAGGGGTACGCCGACCAGGTCACGGCGCAGCGAAGCCGCGTCCTTGCTGGCGGCCGCAGGAGCGTAGCGGCCCGCCAACTCGGCCAAGCGGCTGAACAGGGCGTCCGCTGCCTCCGCCGTGCCGGCTGACGTGACGTGCCGGAGCCGAGCGACGGCATGCGTACGGTCGCTCTGGTCGACGCCTTCCATGCGGAGCTCCCGCACTCTGAGCGCACTGAGGAAACGCCAGGTCAGCCCGGCGGCCCCGGCCCCTGACGCGGTGTCAATGCCGACAGCGCGTGCAGCGGCGGCGACGACCTCGTCAAGGTACTCAAGTCGGCGCCGATTGGCCTGGTTGGTCCGTCCCGGGAACGCCACTGCCGAACGGAAGGCCCGTTCGTCCGCGACGTCCCGGGCGATAGTCGCCAGTTCCGCGATCTCCTTCACATGAGCGTTGGAACCGGAGACGGTCAGACCGAGTTGCCACCGCCCCGAGGCCACCTGGGGCGCCTGGTCGCGCAGGACACGGAGGTAGGACCCGATCAGCTCGACCGAGGCGGTGTCACTGGGGACGAAGGAGGGATCGCGCCGCACGCCGATCGACACCGTGCGCTTGCTACCGTCCGGCGCGAAGCCGGTCACCACGAAGTCGTCCACCGCGCTGACAGCGCTCGCCTGGAAGGCGACCTCGTGCAGCGTGACGTCGTCTCCGAGCTCGGTGAGCGGATCGCCAGTCAGCAGATGGCTCAACAGCAGGGCGCCGTAACGGTGTTCCAGTACGGTCCCGCCACCACCCGTGGAGTACGGGCTTGCTCGTCTCACTTCACGCTGGGAGCTGGCCGACACCCGGTCAGCCTAGTACTGCGACGAGCCGTCGTTCCATCCCGTCGTGCTCTCGGACCCGACTCCCGGCGGCGGACGGCGTCCGGGTCGGCATGGATGTGCAGGGCGAGCCGGTGCTCCACCGCCAGCACGACTGAACACTCGGGCCCGTACGCCTGGCTCAGCATGAGCAGCACCCGCGGGTCGTAGACGATCGCGGGCACCTTCTGGTCCAGGCGCCCGGCGAGGAGCAGGCCGAAGAGTTCCTCGCACCGCTGCGCCACCGGCCAGTCCACGTGGTCCTGGATGTGGAAGTCTTGGTCGGTCGTGTCCTCGGGGCGGCGGTGCTGCGTGACAGCGAAGTTGAATCACCCGAGTTTCGGAGCAACGCGCTTGGGTTGCGCACCTGTCGCCCGAGGTTGGACAGCGTGCCGGCGGTGAAGGACCCGTCGCAGCGAAGCTTCACCGGTCTCAGCGGAGTTTGACTGGCCGGCGGTTGTCTCGCCGATGTTGGACCGCTGGGTTGCCGCCCGATGATGTCTCGGGCCTTGGTCACATCGCCTGATCTGGCCGCGGAGGAACGGACCGCTGCCGTCGGACACAGTGCCGCAGGGCTGGAACGCGGGCTATCGCCGGGACTCGGCCGCGGCGCGGAACTCCCGGGCGATCTCCGCGCCCTTGGTGACATCCTGCCCGGAAACTGCATCCGAAATGCCGATCACTGCAACGGTGTTGACGTCTACCCACGCGCACTGGGTGGTGCTGTACACGCTGTTGCCGAAAGCGTCCGTGGTTGCTGTCTTGGTGTACGTCTCGGCGCACTGCAATGTCCCACCGAGCGAGCCGGGATCGACGTTGCTGACCTGTCCGTGAACCACGGTCATGCCCGGCGCGTTGGCCGGACGCCAGATACCCGCCAGGATCTGGCTGCGTCCCTGGTCGGAGATGGCGCTGTCCTTCTCAAACGCCATCACGGTGACGTAGTTCTCGTCGAACGTGCCGCCCACGTACGCCGTGGTGGTGGAGTGCACATCCGGGTATCGGGCCGCCAGCGCCTGACTCTCTTGCCGTATCAGCTTTGCCATGTTGCTGTGGTCGTTGCGGGCCATTCCCATGAACGAGTCCGGTAGGTGGAGCTGCGACGAGGGCTGGTTCCCAGCGACGGGCGGCTGCCCGCCCAGACTCCCGGCGGTCGCCGACGAACCCGTGCCGGCACTGCCCGCCGAGCCACCCGGCATGGCAAGTGCGCCCGGTACAGCCGCGGGCCGGGCACTGTCACCGGAAGATGTCAGCGCGTAGGCTCCGCCGCCCAGGAGGAGTGCTCCGACCACGCCGAGCGCGACCCACAGGCTGATGCGACGGGAGCTTCGCGGGATGGCCGGTGAGCCGGGGCCGGGCTCCTGCGGATACCACTGCCCCGGGTCCGGCTGCGGATAGCCCTCAGCCCGGGCATGAACGGGCTGCGGCGACACATCACCCGGGGAAGGCGGGGGAAAGGCCGGCGGCGGGGGCACGCTCTGCGGCGGCTCGGCGGGCGGGCCGTCCTGTTGGTCGTGCATCGGCGAACTCCTAGAGGCTCGGTGCGGCAGCGGTGAACGGTCAGAGCGTCGTCCTGAAGAATGCCCAACGGCACCTCGCCTGTGCAGGCATACCGGACCACTGTTTCCGTTCTGTAGCAGTCACCAGTCGGCCGTCACCAGCGCCGGTCAACTTCGAGGGAGAACGATCAACTTCGTTGAGACAAATGGCGTTGGGCCCCCTGCCCAGTCGTGATCCAATTTCGCTGTCACGCTTGCGTTCGGTCCAACTTGAGTGGCATGCCGTCCGCCTCGCTGTCACAGGTCACCAACCGCTGACGCAACGTCAGGGACCGGCCGGTGTAACGTGCAACAACACGCAAGGCGCGTTGCAGCCCTGACCTGCATCCGGCCGGCACTGAGGGTCAAGAAGCGATGTCCACCAGGACTTTGCCGACCGAGCGGCTCTCAACCGTGCGGTGCGCGTCGGCGGTGCGGTCGAGGGGAAAGCGGATCAGCGGCAGGCCGTGCTCCTCTCCGACCGGCAGCGCGCCGTCGCGCACTGCCGCGGCGACGTCCTGGGCGGCCGCGGCGCGTGCTTCCGGACCGGCCAAGTAGAGGACCAGGAACTGGAAGCGTGCGTTGAGCACCATGTTCTGCAGTACGTCCAGTTCGACCGGCTTGCCGCCGTCGTTGGCGTAGGTCGAGATCGTGCCGCGTGTTCGCAGCACGGCCAGGTCCAGTGCGAGGTTCGCGCCGAGCGCGACCTCGGCAATGATGTCGACGCCGTCCGCGGCTATCCTGCGGATCTCGGCGGCCGGGTCGCCCTCGCGGTAGTTGATCACGTGGTGGGCTCCGGTGGCGGCGGCCAGCCGGGCTTTCTCCGCGCTGCTGACCGTGCTGATCACGGTGGCGCCGGCCCATCGGGAGAGCTGGATCACCGCGTGTCCGACTGCTCCGGCCCCGCCCGCGGCGAGCACCACCTTCCCGTCGAGTGCCCCGGGCCGCAGCCGGCGCGGCCCGTCCTCGGCGACTGTGAGCGCGCGGTGCGCGGTCAGCGCGGGGACGCCGAGTGAGGCGCCGACGTCGAAGCCGGCCTCGTCGGGCAGCGGAACGGCCTGTTCGGCCGGCACGACGGTGAATTCGGCGGCGGTGCCGGTGGGCCGCCCGGCGGCGGCCATGAACAGCCAGACCCGCTGACCGACCCGGCTCTGGTCGACACCCGCACCGACGGCGTCGATCGTGCCGGCGCCGTCGAGGTGCGGGGTGATCTCGGGGAAGTGCTTGGGGTGGCCGGCACCGGAACGCGCTTGCCAGTCGGTCGGATTGACACCGGACACGGCGACCCGTACGCGGACCTCGCCGGGGCCGGGCTCGGGGAGGTCGCGGTCGACGAACCGGAGGACGTCGGGGGTACCGGTGTCGCGATAGATGATGGCCTTCATGATCCGTCCTTGGTGCCTGATGGAGGGGGATTCCTGTCGTGGCCCGTCGGTTGGTCAAGGCGGCCAGCGAAGGGCGTAGTCGCCGCCTGGGCCGCGTCGGTTCCGGTCAGCCGATGGGGACGTCGTTGGAGCGGGACCGGATGCCGTCGAGGGTGGCGAGGGTCGCGGCGTCGAGGGTGATCTCGCCGACCGCGACGTTCGCCTCCAGGTGGGCGAGGTCGGCGGTGCCGGGGATGAGCAGCACGTTCGGGGAGTGGTGCAGCAGCCAGGCGAGCCCGACCTGGGAGGGCGTGACGTCCAGGGACTCGGCCACGGCGTGCACCGCTGGCTCGTCGGTCGCTTTGGGCAGGCCGGGGAAGGCCCCGCCGAGGGGGAAGAACGGAACCCAGGCGATGCCCTCGGCCGCGCACAGCCGCAACAGGTCCTCGTCGTCGCGGGAGACGAGGCTGTAGGCGTTCTGCACGCAGACGACGCCGGCGGGCAGGGCGCGGCGCAGGCCGTCGAGGGTGACGCTGCTCAAGCCGATCTCGCCGATCTTGCCCTCGTCGCGCAGGGCGGTCATCACCGCGAGCTGGTCGTCGAGGTCGATGATCTGGTCCCCCTCGGGGCGTAGCCCGGGGCCAGTGTCCAGGCGGCGCAGGTTGACGACGGCAAGCCGGTCGACGCCGAGGCTCCGCAGGTTGTCCTCGACGCTGGCGCGCAGCTGCTCGGGACGCTGCGCCAGACGCAGCGGCAGGTGCCCGCCGGGGTTGGGGTCGGCCCCAACCTTCGTGACGACCAAGACGTCGTCCTCGGGGCGCAGAGCCTCGCGGATCACGTCGTTGGCGAATCCGAAGCCGTAGAACTCGGCGGTGTCCACGTGGTCGACGCCCAGCTCGACTGCGCGGCGCAGCAGGACGACGGCCTCGTCGCGGCGGTCGTGCAGGCGCTCGAGCTGTAGTGCGCCGTAGCCGATCCGGCAGACGGGGCGGGCTCCTAACGGAGCGGTCGGGGTGGTCACGGCGCGGTCTCCTCATGCGGTGTTCGCAGGGCGGTGTAGAGCAGTTCGGCCTGGTAGAGCGCCATGATCCGGTGGGCGATCGGGGTGGCGCGCTCCCGGGCCGGGTCCGGTTCGTGGTGCTCGACCTTGACGAGCCAGGCCGTGACGCAGTCGTGCAGCATCGCGCGCATCCGGTCGGTCGCGTCGACGACGATGTCGTGGACGGCCGGGTCGGTGGTCGCTTCGCTCCAGGTCTGCACGCCGACCCGGGCCTGGACGGGGTCGATCGCGGCGGTCAGCCGGGAGAGCAGTTCGTCGGGGTCGGGCGGGACGTCGGCCGCGGCGTACTCGCCGATGGTGTCGGCGCGTCGATGGAGCATCTCGCGGGCGGCGGCGCGGACCAGGTCGGCCTTGTTGCGGTAGTGCGCGTAGATCGAGCCGGTCGACAGGCCGGACTCGGCGGTGATGTCGGCGATCGAGGTCCGCTCCAGACCGTTGCGGCTGAAGCAGCGGACGGCGGCGTCGGTGATCTGGGTGCGCCGGAGTTCTTTTCGCGCGTCGGTGAGCCGAGGCACATCCCACCCCTCACAAAAAGAGTCATCGTTCTGCTTGCAGCAGACTCTAGCAGAACCAGTGTTCTGTATACGGGGAGGCGCGTGCCATCGCGACCAGGCCCTGGACGAGGAAGAAGCCGCCGGTGCCTCAGACCGTTGAACGGCCCAACCCATTGGGGAACGAGAGCGGCACCGGGAATTTTCGATCGAGGACCGTCATCACGAGCTGCCCGCCGGGCGCTGCACCCGGTGTGGCCGGGACGGGATGCCGCTGAAGAGAGGGCACTGCCGCTTCTGCCACGTGGTGCTGTCCATACACGTCGGCGAGGGCAAGCCGGTCGATCAGTGACTCAGAGAACGCCGTCATGTTCCACAAATCCCCGGGCAAAGCCAAGATCGTCCGCCGGCTCCAGGAGGGAGGCCGCCTCATCGCCCCGAAGACCTGGCCCACATCTCGCCGTACCCTGCCCGCCGGCCACCCGCTCGCGCAGGCCGAGGCCGTCACTGCGGAGCACCTGGCCGAGCTGCCGCTCGTCCAACTGCCGCCCGCCGTAACGAAGTCCTTCCGCACCGACCGCAACCCGACGCGGACACCGGCCGGTATGCCGATCCCGCCCGGCCCGACCGGCGGCACGCTGAACGAGATCCTGACCCTGGTAGGCGCCGGCTGGGGCGCATTCCCGCTCGGTGCCCAGGCCCGCCGCTACCACCCCCGCCCTGACGTCGCCTACCGCCCGCTGACCGGCGCACCCCCGGTGCAGTGGGGCCTGCTGACCCTCGTCCACGGCATCGCCGAGGCGGAGAACGGCATCACCCGGCTCCAGGCCTGGCTGCCCCTGGTGATCAGTGCGATCGCCGGCGTGCTGTTCGTACTCCACGAGCGGCGCGCCACCGAGCCGGTTCTGGAGCCGTCGCTGTTCCACAGCAGCGCGTTCACCGTGGCCGCGCTGGCCAGCCTGACGCTGAACTTCATCGCCGCGGGGTTCAGCTTCGCCCTGGGGCAGTTCGGCAGTGTGGTCCTCACGCTGTCCCCACGCACGATCGGCCTGCTGTATCTGCCCGGCGCGCTGCTGGTGGCGGGCGCCGTCGTCCTCGCCGGGCGCCTGATCGGGAGGTACACCCCCCGGCCGGTCCTCATCACCGGCATGCTGGTGCTGGTCGCGGGCGGGCTGCTGATGGCGGTCACCGCCGGGCCCACGATGGCGCTGTGGATCCTGGTCCTGGCCACCTGGCTCACCAACCTGGGCTCACTGGTGGCCTCGGCCTCGGTGGCCGAGACCATCCTCTCCCACGCCCCGCCCGGTCGGTCCGGTGCCGTCGCCTCCGTCCAGCCGGCGTTCGGAATGACCGGCTACGCCCTCGGCCCCGCCGTCTACCTCCTGCTGTTCAACCTCTTCTTCCGACGGCAGTGGCTCAACGACGCCGACGCGCGCGGCCTGTCGGAGACCCAGGCCGCCCAAGCCGTGGACGCGACCCGAAGCGCGATGGCGCAGAGTCCGGCCACCGTCGGGTACGACCCGAACCTGCTCCGGCAGGCCGGGCTGGACCTCGGGCTGGACTTCACCGACGGCCTGCGGCTCACCATGCTGGTCACGAGCCTCCTGCCGCTCGCCCTGGCCGTGGCCGCGTACTTCCTGATGCCCCGCAGGGTCCGGCCCACGCCGTAGCAGCCGGTTCCGACCGCGGGCGGCACGTGCCCCGGCCCCCGGCGGCTCGCTCACGGCGCGGACCCCGTCCGGTCCGCGTGGCCCCCGCCACGCGTCCGAGGACGGACCGGACGGCCCGACCGGGCGGGCGGCGGTCGGCGCGCTGCGGGGACCGTCGGCCGAAGCGGTGCGGGTCAGGGCCGCGCGAGGTGCCCTTCGCGGCTCGGGGACGACGCCGGCGCGGGTCAGCGGTGGCTGACGATGACGGACACACCCCACCCGATCGCGGCGAGGACCACCGCGAAGCACGCCGCGGCGACGAGGTAGCCGATCGGTCCGGCGGCCGGAGGCGTGGCGGCAGCCCTGTCCGGGCGGGCCGGCGTCGACTCGCTCATACGGCGCCCCGGAGCCGTCCCGTCGACGGTGTCGACGAGGTCGTCAGGGCGGCTTGTGCGGTCCCCCGTCGGCTGTGTCCCCGCCCGCACGGCCGAGGGTGCGATGCGCCTTGCGGATGCTGTCGGCCACCCGGCGGGTCAGTTCGGGCAGTGCGGTCCGGACCGCGGGGCTGAGCCCGACCCCCAGGGTGAAGTCGGCTCCCTCGACCGCGTGCACCACCAGGGCGCGGGGCATCCGGTCGAGAGCGGCGGCCAGGGCGAAGGTCTCGCCGAGGCCGAGCGCGTGGGTGCTGGCCGAGCCGACCGCGGCCCGCTCGGCCTGATCGGCGCGCAAGGTGAGCAGTCGACCGGGCTGCCCGGGGTGCGCATGCACCGCCTCGACCACCACGACTTGGTCGTGACGGTGCCACAGGTCGAGTATCCGGACGGGCTCGCCGTCGCTGACGGTCAGCACCGTGTCTGCGGGCACCTGGGTGCGCACTGCCTCGATGACGGCCGGGCCGACGCCGTCGTCCCGGCGGAACGGGTTGCCCATGCCGATCACCACCACCCGGCCGGTCATGCCCGCTCCACCGTGAGGTCGAGGAAGTGGGCGGAGCAGGAGATGCACGGGTCGTGGTTGCGGATGGCCCGCTCGCACAGCGCGGTCAGCTCCTCGTCGGTCGCCGCCGCGCCCGGGCGGTCCAGCCGGGTCTGCACCACGCGGCGCAGGTCCTCCTCGATGGCTGCCTGGTTCTGGGCGGTGGGCGGCACGATCCGGGCCTGGGTGAGCGCGCCGTCCGCGTCCATCGCGTAGCGGTGGTAGAGCAGCCCGCGCGGTGCCTCGGTGGCGGCGCAGCCGGCCGCCGGGCGTGGCGGCAGCTCGACGTACGGGCGAGGCGGCGGCTCGTAGTCATCGATGATCCGCAGCGCCTCGGCCACCGCGTGCGCCACCTCGACGGCGCGGACGACGATGCTGCGGAACGGGTTGCGGACGACCGCACCGGCGGCCGGGTCGCCCAGTCCCGCCGCTCGGGCGGCCTCGGCGGCCAGAGGGTGCAGCCAGCGCCCGCCGATCGCGTACCGGGCCAGCGACCCGGTGAGGTAGCGGCGGCCGTCCAGTTCGGACTGCAGGGCGGTGGAGTGCGGGACCTGGCGTTCCACCACGTGCTGCTCGAACTCGTCGACCGCGAAGCGCCGTACCGGTCCGGCTCGGTCCGAACCCGGGGAGTCGGGTGCGGCCATGGCGGCAGGGGTGCCGGAGTCGATGGCGTACCGGCCCGGGTCCTGCAACGCCAGCAGGTCGTAGTCGCAGGAAGCTTCGGGGAAGTCGAAGCCGGCCACCCAGCGCACGGTCTCCACGGCGTCCTCCTGGATCCGGCGCAGCCGCTCGGCCAGCGGGGCGAGCTCGGCTCTGGCCGGCACCCGGTGGAAGCCGCCGATGCGGACGTTGACCGGATGGATGGCCCGGCCGCCGAGCTGCTCCATGACGGCGTTGCCGGCCTGCTTGATCCGCAGGCCGCGCTCCACGGCTTCCCGCTGCTCGCGGGCGAGTTCGACCGCGCTGGGGCATCCGAAGAAGTCGGGGGCGTGCAGGAGGTGGATGTGAAGGGACTGGCTCTCGATCCACTCGCCGTAGTAGAGCAGGCGGCGCAGCTCGGCCAGTTGGTCGTCGATGGTGACCCCGCAGGCCCGTTCGATCGCCTGGCAGGCGGTCATCTGGTAGGCGACCGGGCAGATTCCGCAGATCCGGGAGGTGATGTCCGGGGGTTCGTAGTGCCCGCGGCCGACCAGGAACGCTTCGAAGAAGCGCGGCGGCTCGTAGATCTTCAGCCGCGCCTCGGCGACCGTACCGTCGTTCACGGTCAGGCGCAGCGCGCCTTCACCCTCCACCCTGGCGAGCGCGTCCAGCCGCAGGACGCGCGGTCCGCGATGGCTCATGCGCCCTCCTCGCCGCGCTCGCCGGTGCCTTCGCCGAACGCGCACCTTCCGGTGGTTCGCTCGTTCACTGAGGTGTCTCCGGGGGGTGGGGGTCTTCTGGGGGCTCCTGGGTGGCGAGTTCGGCTACCGGCGCGTACTCGGGAGAGGCCGCGTTGAAGGTGCGGAAGATCCTCACGATGTCCCGGCCGGTCATGCCGTCCTGTCGCAGCTGGCGCACCATCGCCACCAGGTTGGGGTTGGCGACCGGGCCGAAGCAGCCGTAGCAGCCGCGGCCGTACGTCGGGCAGAGGGCACCGCATCCGGCGTGGGTGACCGGCCCGAGGCAGGGGGTCCCGTGGGCGACGGTGACGCAGGTGTTGCCGCGCCGCTTGCACTCGAAGCACACGCTGTGGTCCGGGATGTTCGGCTTTCGTCCGGCCAGGAACGCGGTGATCACTTCGAGTAGTTGGCGCCGGTCGATCGGGCAGCCGCGCAGCTCGAAGTCGACCGGCACATGGGCCGAGATCGGGGTGGAGGTGGCCAGGGTGGCGATGTACTGGGGGCTGGCGTAGACGGTGGCCCGGAACTGCTCGACGTCCGCGAAGTTGCGCAGCGCCTGGACGCCGCCGGCGGTCGCGCAGGCGCCGATGGTCACCAGGCGGCGGGAGATCCGCCGGATGTGGTGGATCCGCCGTACGTCCTCCTCGGTGGTGACCGACCCCTCCACCAGGGAGAGGTCGTACGGCCCGATCCCGTTCAGGGTGGCCGGCTCACGCCCGTCCTCCGCACCGGACATTTCCAGGAAGTGTGAGATCCGCACCTGGTCGGCCAGGCCAAGCAGTTCGTCCTCGCAGTCCAGCAGGGTCAGCTGGCAGCCATCGCAGGAGGCGAACTTCCACACCGCCAGGGTGGGCCGGGTGTCGGCGTGCATGTCACAACTCCCTGACGGCGAGCAGGGGCTCGGCGCGCTCGTAGCCGATCACCGGGCCGTCCAGGCAGAGCAGCAGCGGCCCGAGCTGGCAGTGGCCACAGTGGCCGGTGCCGCAGCGCATGTTCCGCTCCAGCGACGTCTGGAGGCGGCGCGCCGGCAGACCTCGGGCGAGTAGTGCTCGCGCGGTGTGGCGGATCATCGCCTCGGGGCCGCAGACCAACGCGCGGGTCCGGTCGAGGCGCAGGTCGATGCGGTCCAGCAGCGCGGTGACGACGCCGACCGTACCCCGCCAGGTCGGGTCGGGCTGGTCGACGGTCACCTCGACCTGGACGGAGGTCCGCCACTGCGGCAGTTCCGCGCGGTACAGCAGCTCGCCCGGGCTGCGGGCGCCGACCAGCACGGCCAGTGAGCCGAAGCGGCCGGGGCGGTCGAGCGCCTGGTGCACGACTGGCCGCAGCGGGGCGAGGCCGAGGCCGCCGGCCACCACCAGCAGGTCGGAGTCGGCCGCCGCGTCCAGGTCCCAGCCGGTGCCGTACGGGCCGCGCAGGCCCACGGCGTCACCGGGCCGGAGTTGGCACAGCGCGCCGGTGACCGCGCCGACCGCGCGGACGGTGAGCACCAGACGGCCCCGGAGGGCGCTGACCGAGATCGGAACCTCGCCGATGCCGAAGGCGTACACCATGGCGAACCGGCCGGGCGAGAAGGCCGGCAGGGCCCGCTCGATCGGCTCGAGTTCGAGCGAGACGGTGTCCGCGGTCTCCGGTGTGGCGGCGGTGACCCGGTACGGCACGGGCACGGTGGTGGTCATGGCGGGCCGCCTCCGACCGGCGCGTAGAGGTCGAGCAGCCGGATCCGGGTGGCCTGCAGGCGGTCGGCGATCACCTCGACGCAGTGTCGCATCAGCGTGTACCCGAACTCCGGGTCATCCGCGCACAGTTGGCGCACCTCTGCGGCGGGGAGCTCCCAGGCCCGCACCGGCCCGACGGCCCGGGCCCCCAGGTGCCAGCGGTACGGCGGGAAGATCCACGACCAGCCGAGCTGCTGCCCCGCTCCCAGGGTCTCCACCACCGGCGCGGGACGGCCCGGGACGTAGACGTCGAGGGCGACCTCGCCGGAGCGGACCAGCCAGAAGCGGTCGGCCGGGCCGCCTTCATCGAAGAGCCTGCTGCCGTCGGGGAAGTCCCGGTCGTGGGCGAGCGCGAGCAGCCGGTCCCGGTGGGCCTCCGGGAGGGCGTCGAGCAGCGGTGGCAGGGTGGTCATGGTTCGCCGTCCGGGCGGTCGGCCCAGTCGTGCAGAGCGGCGGCCTCCTCGGTGATGTCGATGGCGACCGGGCACCACACGATGCAGCGGCCGCAGCCGACGCACCCGGAGGAGCCGAACTGGTCGTACCAGGTGCCGAGTTTGTGGGTGAGCCACTGCCGGTAGCGGCTGCGCGCCGAAGGGCGGACCGGTCCACCGTGCAGCTGGGAGAAGTCCAGGTCGAAGCAGACGTCCCAGACCCGCCAGCGCTCGGCGTGGTCCCCGGTCAGGTCGGTGACGTCCTCGGTGGTGGTGCAGTAGCAGGTGGGGCACACCATGGTGCAGTTGCCGCAGGTCAGGCAGCGGGAGGCGACGTCGTCCCAGCGGGGGGCGTCCAGCGTCCCGGCCATCAGCCGGCGCAGGTCGGTGTCGGGCATGGTGCGCCCCATTCGGTCCGCGGCGGAGGCGACAGCCTGGCGCGCGGTCTCGCAGACGGCTTCGGAGGCCGCGCTGGTGGGGAGTGCGGCGAGGATGTCGGCGCCCTCCGGGCTGCCGCTGCGGATCCAGAACCGGTGGCCGTCGGCGTCGACCAGCTCGGTCAGTGCCAGGTCGTACCCGGGTCCGGCCGCCGGCCCGGTACCCATCGAGGCACAGAAGCAGGTGGCGCCGGGTTCGGTGCACTCGACCGCCACCAGGAACGCCCCGGACCGGCGCCCCTGGTACACCGGGTCACGGTGCCGCCCGCCGGTCAGCACCCGGTCCTGAACGGCGATGGCCCGCAGATCGCACGGGCGGACCCCGAGGAAAGCGAAGCGCGGCGGCGGGGTGTCGTCCTCCTCGATCACCAGCTGTCCGTCGCTGCGCTCGGCCCGCCACTGGCGTACCCGGGCGGGGTGCAGGAACGTCTTCCACGACTGCGGACCGGCCGCATGGGCGAAGGCCGCGCCGTCCTCCCGCTCGCGCAGCCGGTAGTGCCCGGCTTCGAGCTCGACGCCCCACCCGTAGGGCAGCTGGTCGGCGGACTCCAACTCGGCCAGCACGATCGCGCCGTCCCGTACGGTCGGGCCGACCACCGTGAACCCGCGCGCCCGCAGCAGATCGACCAGGGTGGCCAGGCCGTCCTTGCCGATCACGGCGCCTTCGGCCGCGGGAGTCGTCGTCGTACTCACAGCACCACACCTCCGTCACCGACCAGGGACGGACGGCCCTGGCTGCCGGAGCGGGTGTCGACCCGCACCATCCTGCCGCACCTCCTCGCCCGACCGGCCACGTCCAGCACTCCGCCCACACCCGCAGGCCCATCTGTCACACACGTCCCATAAGAGCAGGATTTCCGCCCCGACACGGCGCCGACAGGGCCGGTTGGGGCATCGGGGGCGGGTCTTTCGACCACCTTCACTGTCAGCCGCTCTCACCACGCACGAGGACCACCGGACAGGGCGCGTGGTGGACGCGGCGCCGGCGGCCCACCGTGTACGGCCTTGGCGGAGCCGGTGCTCGAGATGCGTTCCCTTCCCGGTTCGGCGGCTCGTGGAACGGGGTGCGGAGGGCGAGGACGGGCATGTCGTCGTGGCCGTCGCTGGGATGGTGGTCGGCCGCCTCCGAACGAACTCGTCGAGCGACAGGTCGGCGTGGTCCAAGGCGAGCCGGGCGAGGGCCTGGAGACCGGTGTCGATGGAGTGGTGCGGGTCTGCTCGGCCACGGCCACGTTCTGTTTCACGGCGGCGAAGCTGTCCGGGGCCACCGGGATCGAGTCGATCTCCGGCCTCGACCGGAAAGCGGGCGAGGTCCGGATCATCGCTCGGGCGTTGACCGCACAGCCCGACCGGGACACCGGCGGCATGGGCGGACGCGATCTGTGAATAGAGCACGCCGCCGACGGGAGCGCACTCCGGATCGCGCGATCCCGGCTCGCACGCCAGTATGGACAGCATGTCCGGCCTGAGTACCACACCCCCGGTCCTCACCCTCACGATGAACCCTACGGTTGACATCTGCTGCGACGTCGACCACCTGGTGGACATCGGCAAGACCCGCGCGCGGGTCAGGTATGTGGCCGCCGGCGGCGGAGGGATCAACGTCGCCCGCGGCGTGGCGCGGTTCGGGGGACGGGCGACTGCCGTCCACACCGCCGGCCAGGAGATCGGCCAGCGCCTGAACCGGCTGCTGGACGAGGAGGGCATCGACCACCTCGCCCTCGGGATCGCGGGTGAAACCCGCGAAGCGTTCGTGCTGTTCGAAACCGAGTCACACCGCAGCTATCACATCGTGCCGCGCGGCCCGCGACTCGACGACGACGAGGGGCGGCGCTGTCTGGACCTGATCGAGCGGGCAGCCGGCACTCACCCGTACGTTGTGGCCAGCGGCAGCCTGCCCGAGGGTCTGCTCGACGACTTCTACACGGCCGTCGCCCGCCGGATCAGGGGAACCGGGTCCAGACTGCTGCTGGACACCTCAGGACCGGCTCTGCCCGAGTCACTGCACGAGGCCGTGTACCTGCGCAGATGCAACCGCAGCGAAGCCAGCTACCTCGTCGGCCGGGCCGTGCAGAGCTTCGACGACGCCCGCGCCGTCAACGAGCAGCTGCTCGCCGCCGGAGCAGCCGAGGTCGCCATCACCACCCTCGGGGAACTCGGCGCGCTGTGCTCGACCGGTCAGGGGCACATGGAACTGCACGCGCCGCCACTACCCGGAGAGCCGCTCAGCGACGCCGGCGCCGGGGACGGCATGATCGCCGCAATCGTCACCCGGCTGGCCGAAGGCGACGACCCGGTCGACGCCTGCGCGCTCGGGGTAGCCGCAGCTGCCGCATCGATGCTCACCCCCGGCACCGAACCGTTCGATCGGGAGGTAGCCGAGTCCCTCTGTCCCGCCGTTCGGATCAGCCGGCTTGCAAGCTGAAGACCCCCTGCCTGCCAGGACCCGTTCCGAGCAGGGCGAGGTGGTCGAAGCGCGACTGGCGGTCGGTCAGCGGATGGAGCCGACCCTGGAGGAACTGGCCCGCGTGGTGGGCGCCGTCCGACCCGGGCGCCCACCACGACCGGGAGGCGAACTGACCGGCGGCTAGCGCCGGTTCGCCACGTGCTGGGCCGCAGAGGCGGCGGCCGGTGGGGCGGGCTGGTCTGCGGGGCAGCCCCAGGGGGCGGGGTGCCTGCGAGGTGTGGGCGGTGGCGGCCCGTACTCGCTCGGCGTCGGGTCCGTCTTTGGCCTTGACAGCGAGTTCGCGGGCATCGACGACGTGGCGGATCATCTGGAGGGCGGTGTTGCCCTCTGCGTAGGCGGTGCGCAGGGCGCTCGCCGATTCGGTGATCCGGTCGAGGTCGTAGAAGGGCGGGGACGTGACCGGGCCGGGTCCTCATCGGCCGCTTTGACCTCGATGAGGTCGTAGCGCTCGCCGGAACGGTGGATCTGGTCCTCGATCCGGGTGGTGAGTTCGTCGGTCGGGCCGTAGGGCGTGCGCAGCTCCATCGCCTCGGGCGGGCAGCCGCGGTCGGCGAGCCGCTTGCGCGCGAACGCGACGTTGGCGTGCGTGAAGCTGTCCAACGCGAATGTGCCCGGGGACCGTTCGCGTTGGACATCGAACGTGGCGATGTTCGGCAGGTCTCGCTTGACGTCCCACGTGGCGGCGGTGTCGAAGGTGAGGAAGAAGCTGCGCTCGCCGACGTCGTGCCGGGCCAGGAGGTCGTAGTCGCTCTCCCAGGTGTACCGCCACAGGTGGTCGGAGTGGTCGTCGGCGGGGGACAGGCCGTCGACGTCGAAGTCGAGATCGGTGTTCATGCGGCGAGTCCCAGCTGGTCGGGGGTGGACAGGAGGCGATGGGCGGGCCGGGCCGGGCTGGTGGTGCACGCGGCGAACGGTCCGTCGGGGGAACGGAGTTGGAGGAGGGCGTGGTCGCTGTGCCACGTGGAGGGCCCGGTGTGGCCGGCCTCGGTGGCGGTCAGTTGCTGCCACGCGAGCCACAGGGCGTGCAGGCGGGCAACGGCCTCGGGGTGCTCGTACCAGCGCGCGCACCAGGGGCGGTTGGAGCTGATCTCCCGGCCGTAGGCGGGCAGCAGGAGGTGGGTGACCCAGTTCGCCAGCCCGGCCAGCTCGGCGGCGTACTGCGCGCCGCCCATCGCCAGGATGAACAGGGGCGGGGCTGCCTCGGGTTCGCCCTCGGTGGCGGGGCTCGGTTGCTCGGAGCCGGGCCCGGCGTCGGGCTCGGTGTCGGCTTCGGAGCCGAGGCGGTCCAGGAGCACGCCGTGCTGGCGGACCTCGGCCATGGTGCGGTTGAGCGCGCTGACGAGGTCGTCGAGGTCCTCGTCGGGGATGCGGATCGGCCCGGGCTCGGAGGCGCCCGGCAGCGGGTCGGACATGGCACATTCAGGGGGTTCGGACGGGCAGGGGACGGGGCGGTGGGTCTTCTTCGGCAGGGCACGGCTGGTCTCCGGTGGTGCGGGTGAGGGAGAGGATCCGCTGGAACGGCGGTTTGGTGCGGCCGCCAACTCGTGCTAGACGAAGGCGGGGTGAGCACGCCGGGAGGCAGCGAGGCGCAGGCCGAGGACGACGGCGTCGGTGAGGGTGTCGGTGAGCGGGTGGCCGGCGGCGGCCAGCCGGTTGTGAACCCGCACCGCAGCCCTCATCGCCCTCGCCACCGAACTGCCCGCACCAGTCCTGGCGGACCTCCTCGACCTTCACATCCACACGGCGCTGAAGTGGGCCCGCCATGCCCAACGCGACTGGAGCCCCTACCTCAGCGCGCGTGTCGGGGAGGGTCCTCAAGAGTCGACGCCTTCGCTCCCTCGCTGATCCGATGCTGCTTGGTCAAAGGCCGCCAACCGCGTCCTCCAAGCGTCCGAGGATTGCACGGAGCGATTGGATCCGGTCCACCGCAGTCTGCGGGATCCGTGCGAGGCACGCGCGCAAGCGGCGCACCGTCGCCAGCTGGACGCTGTCCGGACCGACAGCGTCGATCACCGCAGCGATCGCGTGCAATGCCCAGAACTGGGCGAACGGGAGAACCTCCTCGGCTGCCGCCTCCACCAGAGCGGGCAGGAACTCACCCTCCGGGCATGCGTACAGGCGGGCGTAGGCGGTCAGCCGAGTACCGCCGTCGGCCGAGACGAGCGCGGCAGCGATGTCGAACTCCTCCAGCTGCGGCGTGAGCCTGACCAGCGCGGCGAGGATCAACTCCTGACGATAGGTCCGTTCCGGGCCAGAAGGCATCCTGCGTCGCAGGTCGGTGAACTCGTCCTGGAGCCGTCTGACCACCTCCTCCGCGCTCTCCCCGCGGAGACTTTCTGTACCGGAGGCCACCAGCGCGACTCGTGCCTGGCGGCCCGCGCCGTTCACGGCCTGCCGCACCTCCTGGGCCCGCTCTTCGGCGGCCTCCAGACGCTCCTCCAGCTTGCGGTACTGGAACTTGGCACCGCCCGGGAGCTCGGGTCTCCAGGGCGGTGTCGCCGGTGTCGAGGACGGCGTGGACCTTGGTGGTGTCGCCCTCCTCGAAGAAGTCCAGGCGCAGGGTCCAGGGCTTGGTGCGCAACGGGGTCGCGGTGCAGGTGGTCATGATTCGCTCCTCCCGGGGTCGGGCGGGTGTGGGCCGCCCGACCGGTCGGGTCAACTGCCGTGGGTGATCTCGATCTTGCGGGCGGGCTTCTCGGTTTCACCGATCGGCGCGCGGACGGTCAGGACACCCTGGGCGTAGGCGGCGGTGACGTCCTCCTCGCGGACGCCGGCAGGGAGCCGGACGCTGCGGGTGAAGGAGCCGTAGCGGAACTCGGAGCGCTGCTTGTCCTTCTTCTCCTCGCTGCGCTCGGCGCGGACGGTCAGGACGCCGTCGTCGAGGCTGATGGTGACGTCCTTGTCGGGGTCGACGCCCGGTAGTTCGGCCTTGAGCTGGTAGACGCCGTCCGCCTCGGACTCCTCGATGCGGATCATGTGCTCGCCGGCCGGCATCCGTAGGTCGGGGGGAAGTCCTCGAAGAGGTCCGGCAAGGACGGCCACTGGTAGGTGAAGGGGAACCTTCTGAGCAGGTCGCCGGTCATGGTGTGCTCCAGTGCGAAAGGGGGCGGTATTTCGTGGTGTGGTCAGGCCGCGCTCTCGCGCAGAGCGCTGCGGGAGACCGGGATCAGGAGGTCGAGGAGCCGCTCGACGACGTCGCGCAGCAGGTCGTCGACGGTCAGCATGCCGACCGGACGGTCGCCGTCGAGGACGGGCAGGCGGCGCACGCCGGTGTTGCGGAAGGATCGGTACGCGGTGTCGAGGTCGGCATCGCCGGCCACGGTGACGACCGGGGTGGTCATCAGCTCCGCGACCGGCTGCGCGGGGTGCGGGCCGTGGGCGAGCACGCGGACGGTGAGGTCGCGGTCCGTGAGGATGCCGCACAATCGGCCGTGGTCGGTGACGAGCACGCAGCCGACCGCCTCCCGCTCCATGACCAGCGCGGCCTCGAAGGCCGTCGTGGCGGGGCGAACGGTGACCGGTGGCGCGGTCATCAAGTCTTCGGCCTTCATGACGCGCTCGCCTTCGGGCTGCCGTTCAGTGAGACCCTGACGGCCGGCGGGTGGTCGAGGGTGTTCTTCACGGTGCAGTGGCGGACGACGGCGAGCAAGCCCGCCTCCCGGTCCGGCGGCAGACCGAGGGCGGTGATCTCGACGGACACCGAGGCGATCCGGGCCGGTCGGTCCTGGGACACGGTGAAGCCGGCGGTGACGTGTAGGCCGTCGCGGCTGAAGCCGTGCCGGTCGAGGTAGCCGCCGGTGTAGTGAGCGGTGCAGGAGGCCAGGGTGGAGGCGCACAGCTCGACGGGCGTCGGCGCGGTGTCGGCGCCGCCCGCGTCGAGCGGCTGGCCGACGGCCAGGGCGTGCGAGCGGACGCCGACCGCGTACAGGTCTCCGGCCACCGGGTCGATCTCGATCCGTCCGGCCCGCGGGGCCAGGGGCCGGTCGACGGCGGCGGCTTGGCGCAGCAGCATCCCGGCGAGCTGCCGGGCCTCGCCCCGGGTGAGCGAGATCCAGACCTGGTCGGGGTCGTACGGGTCGAGGGTTGTGTCGAGGATGATGCGGCCGGTGTCGGACAGGACCGCTGGGATGTAGTGGGAGACCGCGATGGTTCGCCCAGTGGCGGTGTGCAGCAGCAGCTGGGTGGTGGTGCGAGAGTCGTCGGTCAGCACGGCCGTGCCTCCGGTGCTCAGGGCCCGGCTGGGTGGGCTGGGCCTCCACCACCCAGGAGACGTGCTGCCGGGGGCGGGTCGGCAGGGCCGTTCGGCCCGCCACTGGGCCCTTGCCGTGGATGGAGGCCGGGCCGGCGGGGGAGGGCTGACGGCCCAGGCGAAGCAGGGCGGGGGAGGGCCGCAGCCGGGGCCGTCTGACTCTCGGCGGCCCTCGCGCCCGTACGTCATGGTGGGGGCATCCCAACGGGGACCGGAAGGTGAGCCCGATGATCATCTCGGAGACGGTGCTATTCCACGTCGGCGACCGCGTCTGCATCTACCGCGAATCGTTTTACGGCACGGTCGAGAGCGCCGTCGTCGTGGACGCCCCGGCGGACCACAGCCTGAGGCTGGAGTTTCCGGACGGTCACCGCAACCACCTGCGCAACGGCCACATCGAACTCCTGGCCCCGGCCGGCCGATGACACCCGTGCAGGCGTCACATCAGGCCGCTCGGCCGGTGAGACCAGGGCCGTTGGGCCCTCACCGGACACCCCGGCGCGGCGGACCATCGAATCACCGGCGCTCCCCGCCGGCAGCAGGGAGTGAACCCGCCATGACCACTCGAACCGCCCTCACCGCCGCCGACCTGCGTCTGCTCGCCGAAGCCGGCGGCCTGGCCCCGTCGCTGCACAACAGCCAGCCCTGGCACTTCCGTCCTACCCCCGACCGCAGCGGCCTGGAAGTCCACGCCGACCTGGCCCGGGCGGTCCCGGTCACCGACCCGGACGGCAGGGCGATGCACATCTCGATCGGGGCTGCGGTCTTCAACCTGCGCGTGGCCGCCGCCCGCCTAGGCCGCGAGGCCTCCCTCCGGTTGCTGCCCGAGGGCGAGGGGGCGCAGCCGTGCGCCGTGCTCGATCTCTCTGCGCGGGCCCGCTCATCGCAGCCCTTCGGCGCCGACCTCTACCCGGCCATCGCGGGGCGCCACTCCAGCCGCCACCCGTTCGCCAATCGGGACGTCCCCGAAGCGCTCGTCGCCGACCTCATCACAGCCGCCCGGGAGGAAGGCGTCACCCTCACCATGCTGGAGGAGGATGGCGTACGCCGGGTGCTCGCCCTCACCTCCGAGGCCGAGGCCCGGATCGCCGCCGACGCCACCCGCGAGGCCGAGACTCACTCCTGGCTGCGCCTCGAACCCTCCTGCGACGGCATCCCGCTCGCCGCCCTCGGCTCACACGACCGCGACGCCCGCATCCCGATGCGCGGCTTCACCGGCCACCCGCCGCGCCATGCCACCCCAGCCGCACGCTTCGAGGCCCTGCCCCAAATCGCCATCCTCAGCACTCACTTCGACAAGCAGGCGGACTGGCTGCGCACCGGTCAGGCGATGGAACGGGTCTGGCTGCTCGCCACCGTCCACGGCCTGCGCGCCTCCGTCCTGCACCAGGCCATCGAGATCCCCGACACCCGCTGGCGCCTGCGCGACCCGGCCGAGGGCCCCGCCCACGTCCAGCTGGTGCTGCGCCTCGGATACGGCCCGCCCGGCGTTGCCAGCCCGCGCTGCCCGCTGACGGAGGTCCTGGACCTGCCGGAGGGGTAGCGGCAGGGTTTCACGTGTCGCCGCGGGCGGCTTCCTCCAGGTCCAGGTCGTGCTGGAGCACACGCAGGGTGGTGTCAGTGATCCGGCTCTGTCCCGTAATCGGTGGTGTAGCCCGCCGCTGTGGGTGAGCGGAGCCGCGGCCGGGGCGGGGGCGGCCGTGGCGGCGGTCGCCGTGCAGGCCGCCACCTCACTCGTGCCGGCGAGCTGGAAGCGGGTCGGCGGGCAGAGGCCCGCGCAGGCCCGCTGGACCGGCTACGTGCTGGCCGGCGGTGCGGCGGCCTTGCTGATCGGCCCATGGATGGTCCTGGTGCTCGTCGCCGCCCCTCTGCCGGAGGTCGCCGTGCACACCCGCCGCGAGGCCGCCCCGAGGCCGCGACGGCGGAGCGCGCGGCCTCTCCCGCTGGCCCTCGCGGCCCCGGCCGGCGGCGGGTTGCTCGCCCTCGCGTGGGTGGCGTTCAAGGTCGGCGCACTGTCCTACGGCCGCGGATTCGTCATCATCCCCTTGATGCAGACCGACGCCGTCCACCAGTACCACTGGATGACCGACGGCCAGTTCCTCAACGCCGTCGCCCTCGGCCAGATCACCCCCGGCCCGGTCGGTCCAGACCGTCGCCGTCGTCGGCTACGCGGCGGCCGGCATTCCCGGCGGACTGCTCGCCGCCGCGGTGGCCTCGCCCCGTCGTTCCTGTTCGTGATCTTCGGCGGCCGGCACTTCGACGCGCTGCGCGCCGACCCGCGGGTCCAGGCGTTCTTCGGTGGCGCCAGCCCTGCGGTCATCGGCGCGGTCGCCGGTTCCGCGGTCCCGCTGGCCGTGGCACTGCAGCACGCCTGGAAGTACGGGGTCCCGCGGTGGCTGCCCTCTGACTGCTTGCCGCGCGGCGCGGCGTCGTCGGCGCCCTCCTCGGTGCCGGCGCGCTCGGTGTCCTCTCGACGGCCGTCGGCTGGCCGGCGGGCTGAGCAGCCACAGCGCATCTTCCGGGGCCTCGGCACGACCGTTCCCCACATCGTTCACCCACCGCAAGGGGGGCCGTTCAGCCGTGGAGGTCGCGCCCTCCGGCCGAGGCGCGTGCGGGACCGGTCGGTATTGCCTGGGAAGGGAGGGCGGGTCGTGCCGTTCACGCAGGAACATGTGCCTGCGCCTCCTGCGGCGAGCAGCAGGCGCTCGAAGAGCTGGTGTGCCATCGTGATCTATCCCTGAGTGCCTAGTGTTCTGAGTCAGGAATTCGCTTCAGATATCCGGCTAGGCGGTTGAGGATCTCGTCGGCGGTCTTGGTCCAGACGTAGGGCTTCGGGTCGGTGTTCCAGGTGGCGATCCAGTCACGGATATCGGCTTCGAGGGCCTGGACGGACTTGTGGACGCCTCGCCGTATCTGCTTGTTCGTCAGTTCGGCGAACCAGCGCTCGACCAGGTTGAGCCATGACGAGCCGGTCGGGGTGAAGTGCAGGTGGAAGCGAGGGTGGGAGAGCAGCCAGGTCTTGATCGCCGGCGTCTTGTGGGTGGCGTAGTTGTCCAGCACGAGGTGAACATCCAGCCCCTCGGGGACCTCCTTGTCCAGCCGGAGCAGGAACTTCTTGAACTCCTCGGCCCGGTGGCGGCGGTGAAGCGAGCCGATGACCTTGCCAGTGGCGACCTCGAGTGCGGCGAACAGGGTGGTGGTGCCGTGGCGGACGTAATCGGCGGTCATCCGCTGCGGCACGCCCGGCATCATCGGCAGCACCGGCTGGGACCGGTCGAGCGCCTGAATCTGGGATTTCTCGTCCACGCAGAACACCAGGGCACGCTCGGGCGGGTCGAGGTAGAGGCCGACCACGTCATGGACCTTGTCCACGAAGTACGGGTCGGTGGACAGCTTGAAGGTCTCAGCGCGATGCGGCTGCAGTCCGAACGCGCGCCAGACCCGTGACACGGTGGACTGGGACAGACCGGTCTCCCTGGCCATCGACCGGGTCGACCAGTGCGTAGCGTCCTTCGGGGTGCGCTCCAGGGTCTTGGCGACCAGCTCGGCCACCTGCTCGTCGGTCACCGTGCGGGGACCTCCCGGCCTGGGCATGTCGCCCAGACCGGCGATCCGGTGCTCGACGAACCTGGCCCGCCACCGGCCGACCGCATGCGGCGTCGATCCCAGCCGCTCCGCGACGTCCTTGTTGGACGCGCCGCTCGCGCACTCCAGGATGATCCGGCACCGCAAAGCCCAGGCCTGCGGCGTCGACCGGCGACGCACCCACCCCTCCAGGGCAGCCCGCTCATCCTCCGACAACACCAACTCGACCTTCGGCCGACCCGTCCGCGCCACAGCCCCAGTCTATATTTATGAATGAAATTCCAGACTCAGGACACTAGAGACCCTGGGAGAGCAGGAGTTCGTGGGCGAGGCGGGCGGCGCGGGCGGGGCGTTCGGCGTCGGGCTCCTGGTCGGGGATCTCCTCCATGCCCTGGATGAGGGCGCGGATGGCCTGACCGAGGGCCTGGACCTGGGCTTCCAGCAGTTCGACACGCTCGACGGCGCTCTCGACGTCCCGGCCGGCTGGGTGGAGCGCTACGTCCGGTGGCTTGGCGGACCTGTCGGTTTTCACGGTGGAGCTCCTTTTGAAGGGGGTCTGGCTATCCGGCGGGGTGATCGGGCCGTAGTGGCCGTCGTAGCGGTGGTAGAGGACGCTGCCCCGGCCGGTGAACTCGTCGGCGTAGAACACGAACGGCTGCCCGAGGGCGTTGAGCGGACCACGGCGACCGATCCTGCTCCCGTTCCCACCACACCACCGTGCCCGTCCGGAGTCGAGCCGTCCAAGGTCCGGTCGCCTCCACTGAGCGGGGCCACCCGGCCCTATGGGCGGCCCCGTGGGCGAGCGAGCCTGGCCGTGAGGGGAGGCACGCGGAGTGCGTGGTGAGACCTGGCGGGCACGGCAGGCGGCACGAGCGTGTCGCGAACACAGCTACCGCCTGACCTTTGGAGGCCCAGTCATGACCGAACCAGTCATCGTCGGTGTGGACGGCTCCGGGCGGAGCCTGCGCGCCCTGATGTGGGCCACCCACGAGGCGGCCCTGCACAACGCAGCGCTGCGCGTCGTCCACGTGCTGCCCACCTGGGAGCACGACATCCCGTTCCACCCGCCCGGCATGTGGCTCAGCGTCCGGGACCACGGTGTCGACATCCTGACCGAGGCCGCGACGATCGCGAAGGAGAGCCGGCCTGGCCTCGACGTGTCGGCCGAGCTGATGGTCGGGCATCCGGCGGCCGTCTTTGTCGACTTGTCCAAGCAGGCGAGCGCGGTCGTGCTCGGTGCCCGGGGCGAGGGCGGGCTGAGCAACGTCCTGCTGGGCTCGGTGAGCCTGCAGGTCTCCGGTCACGCGGAGGCACCGGTCGTCGTGGTCGGGTACGTCAGTGGCGGGAACGACCGCATCCTCGTCGGCACCGACGGCTCCGAGTCCTCCTCGGCGGCGCTCGCCTACGCTTTCGAGGAAGCCTCTCTGCGCAGGGCCGCGCTGCACGTCCTGCGAGCCTGGGGGCTGCCGACGCCGCCCGACGACAGCACCGTCCCTGACCCCGAGCAGATCGCCGAGGACTACCGGCAGGAGTGCGAACGGGGGCTGGCCGTGCTGCGGGCCCGGTACCCGGACATCAACGTGCAGGTGGAGCTGGTCCGTTCACGGCCGAGCGACGCGCTGATCCGCGCCTCGGGACGCGCCGACCTCGCGGTGGTCGGGTCGCGGGGCAAGGGCGGCTTCCACGGACTCGCCGTCGGGTCCGTCAGCCACGCCCTGCTGCAGGACGCGTCGTGCCCGGTGGCAGTGATTCGGTCGAAGTCTCCTGGCAAGGCCTGAGCCACAGCATCGAGCCGGGCCGGTCCCGCAGGGTCCGGCCCGGCTCGATGCTGTTCAGATGGTCTCGCGGTGGGCGAAGACCACGTCCAGGGTCATCACGTCGCGGACGGTGCGGTGCTGCATGGTCGTTCCTCCCGGGCGGAGCCGGGTTGCTCAGACCAGCTGGGCGCCCCAGTCGCGGGCGCGGTCGAGCTCGCCGGCGCGCAGCGGGCCGTCGGTGCCTTCGACGATGAAGCCCTCGGGTTCGGCGACCAGGTCGTAGGAGTGGCGGGACAGGCGACTGGCGATGCCCCTGGCGGCGCCGCCGGCCCGGGGCGTGTCGACCCGGGTGTCGAAGGCGGCGGCGTAGGTGCCCGGTTCGGTCCTCGGGAGGTCCTGGAACCAGGAACGCAGGCCCTGGCTCTCGGCGGTCTCCCGGGCCTCCTTCGCGGCGGTCTCGTGGCCTTCCTTCCGGGACTCGGTGTAGGCGGCCAGATGGCGGCTGAGCCCGGAGGACATACCGTGCATGTGGGTCGGGCCGCCGACCACCAGGAGATCGGCCGTGCGGGTCACGTCGCTTCCGGCCTCGTTGAGCGCGAGACAGTCGATGGTTCCGGAGGGGTCGGCCCGGTGGACGCCGTCGGCGATGGCCTCGGCGACCTCGCGAGTGTTCCCGTACATGCTTTCGTACACGATCACGGTGTGCATGGTCTCCACCTTTCGTCGCCCCCAGGCTCGCGCCGGGAGCGCCGTCCGGATACGGGCCGTTCGGCCTGGATAGGGCCGCCGGACGGTCCCGGGTCGGTCGTGGGGGCGTGGCACGGGACACCGGGCCGGGAGGCGCCGGGCGGCAGTCGGCTTGTGCGGCGTCTCCCGGCATCGGTCCGGCTCAGTGCCGGGGAGCGGGCACGATCACGACCGGGCAGTACGCGTGGTGCAGCAGGCCGTGCGGGACGGAGCCGAGCCGCATACCGGTGAAACCGCCCTGGCCGCGGCGGCCGACGACCACGGCGAGGGCGTGCTCGGCGGCGGCTCCCAACTCCTCGACGGGATGGCCGTGCACCAGTTCGTGGGTCACGGCCACGTCGGGGTAGCGCTCGTGCCGGCCGGCGGTGGACTCGAACAGCAGCTCGCGGAAGGTCTGTTCGGCGGTCGCCTCGTCGAGGTTGCCGATCGGTGGGCGCTGCCACACCCAGAGGACGCGCAGCGCGGCCCGGCGTTCGTCCGCGAGCCGGAAGGCGAAGTCGACGGCGGCGGCCGAGGACGGGCTGCCGTCCACGCCGACCACGACGTAGGGCGGGGCCTGGGTGACGTGCTCGGGGCCGCGCACGACGACGACCGGGCAGTGGGACTGGGCGCCCACCGGGACTGTCACCGAGAAGGCGTTCAGCACCTCCTGCGCGCGGCTCAGGCGGCGGGAGCCGAGCACGATCAGCTCGGCGTGCGCGGACTCCCGGTACAGCACCAGCGCCGGAAGGTCCTCATCGACGGCGGTGACGAGCTCCAGACCGGGGTGCCGCTCGCGGGCTGCGGCGGCCGCCCGGTCCAGTGCCTGGTCGCCGCGCTCGCGCAGGGCCTTGTGGTAGCGGCCGTGGTCGAACGCGCGGAACTCGCTGAACAGGGACGGCACGGCGTGCACCAGCCGCAGCGGCAGCCCGCGGTGGTCGGCCTCGTCGGCGGCCCAGGTGGCGGTCATCAGGCCAGTGTCGAGCGCGTCGACGCCGAGGACGACGGGACGGCGGGGGCCGTCGGGACTCGCGGATGTCATGGCTCCTCCTCCGGTCCGGCTCCGGACCCTGTTTCCATGCTGGCCGGGGCCCAGCGGTCGGCACGAGGGCCGACCGGCCCCGGGGCCCGAGTCCGGCGGTCCCACCCCGGACGCTCCCGACCGGCGGCCCGGGTCGGCCCTCGGGGCCCTGGGGCCCCGAGGCAGGCGACGGCAGAGTGGAGGGGATCGGAACGAGGAGGTGGCCACGATGACCCGGATCAGGGTCGTCACCCGGCCGACCCGCCCCCACGAGCCCCCGCCACAGGACCTGCGGACTCCGTCCGGCCGCCCGTTGCCCTACTGAGGGCCGCTACCCGGTCCTCGATCCGCTGACGGACGTCGGCGGTCAGGCGGGACAGCCGCTCGGACACGGCGGCAGACGGCAGCTGCGGGGAGCGGATCCGCCGTGCGGCGGACGGGAGCTGGGCGAGATCGGCCTCGAACGCGGCACGGGCGTCCGCGAGGGTGCTCGGCGGGCTCGTGCGCTTGCCGCCCACCACGACCGTCCGCAGCAGGGGCTCGGTCCCCGGCGGGGCGGGCTCGTCCCGGAGCGCGATGGTGTCGGTGAGCCCCGGCCCCCGGTGCACCTGCTTGGCGCCCGGCGCGGTGACCTTCCCCGTCGAGAGCTTCATCATCGGCCGCCCGTCGTACTCGACCAGCTTGTACGCGGCGTCCAGGTACGGCGCGTCCGCCGAGACTCCGACCAGCGTTCCGACGGCGAACACGTCGATCGGCGCCCCCGACCGAACCAACTGGTCGATCCCGTACTCGTCCAGCCCGCCACTGGCGGTGATCCGGACACCGGGCAGCCCGGCCCCGTCCAGGATCCGCCGCGCGGTGGCCGCCAGCGCGCCCAGATCCCCGCTGTCGAGCCGCACCGCGCAGCCCTCGTGCAGTCCCGACTCCCGCAGCACGTCGGCGGCTACGGCGACTCCGGCAGCGGTGTCGTACGTGTCGACCAGGAACGTCACCGGCCCGGGGTGGGCCCGGGCGAAGGCGCGGAACGCCGCCGCCTCGTCGTCGAAGGCCTCGATGTACGAGTGCGCCATCGTGCCGACTGCCCGCAGCCCGTACGCGTGGGCCGCCACCACGTTGCTCGTCCCGGCGAACCCGACCAGCGCGCCCAGCCGTGCCGCCTGCGCGGCCGCCGGGACACCGTGGGTGCGCCGCAGCGAGAAGTCCACCACTGGCCGTCCGTCCGCGGCCAGCATGCAGCGGGCGGCCTTCGATGCGACCGCGCTCTGATGGCAGACCTGATTGAGCAGGTACGACTCCACGAACTGCGCCTCCGGCAACGGAGCGGTGACCTCCAGCAGCGGCTCCCCGGGCAGCACGATTCGCCCCTCCGGTACGGCCCGCAGTTCCCCGGTGAACCGCAGCCCCAGCAGCGGCTCCAGGTCGGCGTACGGGCGGTCGAGCGCCTCGGCGAAGGCGGCGACGTCCGACTCGTCCACCCGCAGCCCGGCGAGGTGGTCGAGCGCGGGCTCCAGCCCGGCCGCGACGAGGAAGCCGCGCTCGGGCGGCGGCTTCCGTACGAAGAGGCTGAACGTGGCCGGGGCCGTCATGCCCTCCCGCAGGTAGGACAGGGCCATCGTCACCTCGTACAGATCAGTGATCAGGGCGTTCGACATGCGTCAGATCCCTTGCTTGCGCAGCCGGGCCGTCGTGAACCCGAGGAGCCCGGCGACGGCGGGCGCGGCGTGGTCGCCCCAGGACAGTGGAACGGTCTCCAGCACGTCGCGCAGGAACGGCAGATAGAGGGCGGCGGCCCCGAGCGCGGCCGAGGCGAGCACGGCCACCGGCAGGAACGGGTTCGCGCGGGTCAGCAGACGTTCGCGCAGGCCCAGCACGACACCGAGCTGGGCGGCCAGCAGGGCGACGAACAGCACGCTCTGCCAACGGCCTTCGCCGCCGCGGGCCCAGAGAGCAGCGCCGAGCGAGGCGGACGCGACGACGAGGCCGAGCAGCAGCACCCGCTGCCAGACCCCGGCGCCCAGGATGTGCTGGCGCGGCGGTCGCGGGGGCCGGGCCATTGCGCCGGGGGAGAGCGGCTCGGCGCCCATGGCGACGCCGGTGAGGCCGTGGGTGAGCAGGTTGATCCAAAGGATCTGGCCCGCCCGCAGCGGCCCCGGAGCCGTTCGTGGTCCAGGCCCGCCTTACCGGCGGCCGTCAGCAGGGCGGCTTCGGTGGGATCGGCGAGCGCTCCCCACTCGCCGTCCCCGCCCGTCGGCGGCCGCAGTGCCGCGTCGTTGCACAGCGCGGCGGTGGTGAGCAGACCTTTCACCTCGTCGTCGGCCGTTCCGTCGAGCCTGATCCCGCCTGCCGGTCCGTACCCGAGGCCGGTCACGACGGCCGTCGAGTGCGGCGTCCAGAGCCGCTCGACCACCATCCGGCCCTCGGTGAGCGTGCCGGTCTTGTCCGTCGCCAGCACGGAGACCGAGCCGAGCGTCTCCACGGCCGGCAGCCGCCGGACGACGGCATGCCGGGCCGCCATCCGGCGCGCGCCCATCGCCAGCGCGAGCGTGACGACCGCGGGCAGCGACTCCGGCACGGCGGCGACCGCCAGGCTGATCACCGTGACACCCATTTCGCCCGGCGGCTGGTGCCGCAGCAGTCCGAGGACGAAGACCACCGCGCACAGCCCCACCGCCACGGCGGCCAGCACCCGCCCGAGCCCGGCCAACCTCCGCTGGAGCGGGGTGGGTTCGGGCCAGGGCCGCAGCAGCGCGGCAATCCGGCCGAGCGCGCTCTCCGCCCCGGTGGCGGTGACCACAGCGAGCGCCCTGCCCCGTAGCACGATCGTCCCCGCCCGGACCGTTTCGTCTCCCGGCGCCGCGGCTTCGACGGCCTTGGTCACCGGCAGGGACTCGCCGGTCAGCATCGATTCGTCGACCAGCAGGGCGGCCGACTCGACCAGCCGGGCGTCGGCCGGGACGATGTCGCCCTCGGCGAGGGCCACCACGTCACCGGGGACGATCCCGGCCGAGGGGACCTTCCGATGCTCGCCGTCGCGCAGTACCCGCGCGGCGGGGGCGGAGAGCCGGGACAGGGCGGCGACGGCGCTTTCCGCCCGGACCTCCTGGACCACGCCCACGGTCGTGTTGACCACGATCACCAGTGCGATGACCACCGCGTCCGGGTGGTCGCCGATGGCCAGCGTCAGGGCGACGGCTGAGAGCAGCACGGTGATCAGGGGGTCGCGCAGCTGGGCGGCGATCCGGGCCCACAGCGGCACCCGGTGGTCGGCGGTGACCTCGTTCGGGCCGTGCTCGGCGAGCCGCCGGGCGGCCTCGGTGGCGGTCAGCCCGTGCGCGGGGGCGCAGGCGGCGACGGTCATGGCGGCGGCCGGTCAGTCGGCGAAGAGGTGCGGATGGGGCGGGTCCGCCGCGTGCTCGTGGTCGAAGTGGTGGATCCGGGCGTCCGGGCCGGGGAAGTACTCGGTCACCCGGTTGTCGTCCGACCAGCGCACGTCGTACGGCGGGCTGCCGTCCGGGTGGTGCAGGCCGACGATCTCGCCGTCCCTGCGGGCCGCACCCGGCCGGGTGCCCTGGACGATGATGCGGTCTCCCACGGCGGCTTTCATGCCGTCCTCCCTGGGTCGGTGCCGGGCCGCGGCACGCCCGGCCGTATCCCCATGGGACCACCGAAGGCCGGGCGGGGCACGGGCCGGACGGTCCCGGGCTTCGGGCCTGCCGGCCCCTTCGCCAGGTGCCCGCCGGGCGGTGTGCTGGGGAGTACGGTGGCGATGCGTGCGAAGACGGTACCGATCTTGCCGGTGCCGAGCACGCCGACCGTGCGTCCGTGGAAGTCGCGGCCCAGCAACCCGTTGAGACGGAAGTCGAACTCGTGGGCTCGGACGGTGGCGCGAACGATGCGGCGGTTCACGGCGAGGGCGAGCGCCCACGCGAACTCGGCGACGGAATACGGGGGGTACGACGACACCCGGGCCACCGTCAGGGCCAGCTCCACGGCCGTGTGCAGGTCGATGTCGTTGCAGCAGGTGGAACGCTGGGAGATCATCAGGGTTCCGCCGTCTGCGAGTGCGCGAAGGACGGGGCGCTTCAACGTGGTCGTTCTCGCTGCTGTGGACGGCTCGCCGGAGCGCCTCGCCGCCGCCCGCTGGACCGCCGACGAGGCCGTCTGGCGCCGCTGCCACCGGACGCGCGCGAGCGACCGAGTCGACGCTCCGCCGTCCGCCGACTCCAGGAAGGACCCCGGGCGCCGGGGACGGTCGAGGTCCACCGCGAGCGCGGCCGCCCTGCGCAGGTTCTGCTGGACGCGAGCCTGCTCGTGGTCGGATCCCGTGGCAACCGGCCTCTGGGGCCGTCTCGCGCTCGGCTCGACGAGCACGGAGATCGTCCATCACGCCCACCTGCCCGTCGTCGTGCCGGGCGAGCCGCCAGCTTGAACCGGTGTGTCGGTGACCATGGGGCGGGCCACCCGGGCCGGGCGAGCTCGCCGGCTCGGACCCGACCCGGGCAAGGTCCATCATCGTCCGGGTATGGGCTCACCGGCCCATGCCGAGGGGGATCCGCGGGGCCACGATGAGAAGCAGGCCGGCTGACGTCTCGGTCGGTACGAAGAGGTGGTCGGTCCGGCCGCCCGTCGCAACTGCCTCGTCGGCTCGGGCAACTCGTAGGAGGCGAATTCGCATGCGGTTGGAGATCACCGTGGGCCTTGACGGCTCGGCCGAAAGCCTGTCGGCCGCCCGGTGGCCAGCGCGGGAGGCCCAACTGCGGGGACTGCCCGTACGGCTGGTGCACTTGTGGCTGCTCAGCCCTGTCGCGGCGCCGCACCTCCCGAGCGGGGAGGTTCGGACAGCCGTGGGGCAGCGCATTCTCCGGGGCGCGGAGAGCGAGCTGCGCGGGCACTACCCGGACGTTTAAGCCCCCGTCGTCAGACGGACTGCCACGCTGATAGGGACCACCGGCCCTGTCAGCGCGTGACAAGGTCTTGTTCGCATAGTCGGCCCTGTCCGTTCAGGGCCGGTCTTCGGGCCGATATGGGCCACCTGGACCATGACCGGCACGGGTCCGGGGTTCAAGGATGGAAGACAGCTCAGCCGATGCCTCAGGAACGGTGGGAGGCGGACGCCATGTCCACGCATCCGAGCCGGCGCAACCCGGTACGGCGGACCTCGGACCGCATCCAGTGGTGGCTCGCCCGCGTCCTGCTCGCCGTCATGGTCATCGGCCTTCCCGCCGCCGCGGTCAGTGCCGGCCTTCTGACCTACCGAGCCCAGATGCACACCGGGCACGTCGAGTCCTCGGCCCGGCACACCGTCACCGCGCACCTGACCGCCGCCGCGCCCGTCCCGTCGAACAACGACTACAGCCGGGTCCCGGCAACCGCCGCCTGGACGGCAGCCGACGGCACTACTCATACCGCCACCGTCCGGATGTGGCCCGGAGAACGGGCCGGTACCCCCGTCCCGCTGTGGGTCAACCACCAGGACACGGTCACCTCCGCGCCCCTCACCCGCGGCCAGGCCGCCGCGGCCGCCTGGACGACCGCCGCCATGACCGCCGGAACCCTCTCACTCCTGTGCCTGGCCGCCTGGAAGGGCTCGGTCTGCGTGCTGGACCACCACCGCTACGCCCAGTGGGACGCGGAGTGGAGCCAGGTCGAGCCGCGCTGGTCCAAGCGGCTTCCCAGCTGAGCGAGGCGGCGTGGCCGAGGATCGGACCGTCGCTTTCCGGTCGGATCGGGCCGACCGGCCCGCGGAGGCGGGGCGTTCAGCCACTGCCCGCTTGGGGGACAACGTGTCCGACTGCGACAGGCCAGAGCACCTTCCGACAGCGTGAGGCGGGCGGACGAGCGGGCCCCGCACGAGGCCGTGAGGTCCGCTGCGAGGGACGACCAGGCCCGCCCCGCCGATCGTGTCGCCCACGCGGAACACCACGCCCCGGGCTGGCCCGCCACGGACAGCTCGCTGACGTACGACCGGATCACGCTCAGCCGCGAGCCCACCACCCATTGCAGCGGGAACGAACTGTAAGCAACGGATGCGACCAGCCCCACCGCCGCGGCCACGGTCACCCAGGGGTCGCCCGGGGCACACGGGGCTCTCGGCCGACTCGCCCATGACCGTGGCTCCCGTCCGGCACGCAGGCCCGGCATCACCACCCTAGGACGTTGGCGGTCAGAGGTCGTTGTCCGAGCAGGAGAGGTTGAAGCGCATGTTGTGAGCCGGAAGTCCGGAACGATCGTGTCGGGCAGGGCGGGCGAGTTGAAGAGCGGCATGGTCGGGCAGACTACGCAGGACAGTGCCACCGGGGACCACTCCGCCGCGCAGCAACCGGTGTTCGGTGACGGGTTGCTGTCCGGCGGACGCCGCCGCGCCCACCATCCTCCGTCGGGACCGCCGGTGTCGATCCCACCAGCCGGGACGCGCTATGGATGGCGCTGGCCCTGACGCCGATCGCCGGTGCTTGTTCCTCCTGTGGTTCATGGGCGCGGTACGGGACTACGTCGGCCACCGGGCGGACAGGCTCTTCGCCACGCTCTTCCTGGGCGGCGGGCTGCTGTCCGCCGCGATGCCGTTCGTCCTCGCGGCCATGGCCGAGCGCCTGGTGGGCGCACCCGGTGGGACACAGCCGCAGCTGTGGGGGTTCGACCGGCACCTCGCCCTCACCGTCCTGGTGGTGAGCCAGGCGATGCGGATGGCGTTGGTCTTCACCCGTTCCGCTACGACGGTCAGGTGCGGCCTCGCCCTCTTTCCGCGTTCGCTCGGCCGGCTCGGCTGCTTGGTGGCGCTGGTGCCGCTCTTCGTGGTCACCAGCCTTCCCTGGTCGGAGCCGGCCTTCCCCGCCTGGGTGTTGGCGGTGAGCGGCCAGATCCTCCGCTCCTCCTTCGGCGCCCCGCAGGCGATGGCAGCCGGCTGAGCTGGGTACGCCGCGCCCCCCGCGTGGTGCGGCCCTAGGCTGGTCGGTAGGAGCCACTCGGCGGAAGTACCCGTCGCCCAACAACCGAGGGACGGGCGAGACCGCGCTGGAGGTGTCTCATGGCTTCCTCTTCCTCGGCGACCGGCGCGGGCGGGAAGCCCGCAACGCACCACTGCTGCCCGAGCGGCATGGTGACCTTCGCCGGTGTACTGGTGTTCATCCTGGCGCTCTTCAACGGCCTGAACGGCATCGCCGCGATCAGCCGGTCGCACGTCTTCGTCGCGGGCGCCCACATCGTGGTGGGCGATCTGCGGGCCTGGGGCTGGACCCTGCTGATCCTCGGGATCCTGCTGGCCCTGATCGCGGCCGGCATCCTGGCCGGCAGCCAGCTGGCGCGCTGGGTCGGCGTGGCCGTGCTGTCGCTCAACGCCTTCTCGCACATGTGGGTGGTGGCCAGCTACCCGCTCTGGTCGGTGCTGATCATCGTGCTGGACATCCTGGCGATCTACGCGCTCTGTGTGCACTGGGGCACGCATGAGCACGAGGAGGCGACGCGGTAATCGGCCCCAAGGGCGACGACCACGGCGGAGAACGGGGCGAAGCGGGTCGAGGCGGTGCTCGACGAGCCGCTGCCGCGCCGGCTGCGGCTGGTCAAGTGGCTGCCCTCGTCCCGCACCACCTCGTGCTGGCCGCCCTCTGGCCCATCCTGCCGACTGGTTAGTTTCCGACGATCCGTCAGCTCAGCTTGGTGATCTTCATTGCTCGACGCCCGGGCTGACGTCAGCGCTGAGATGTAGATCTGGTCAGGTCCTCACAGGCGCCGGGCTCGGCTCGCGTCAGGCTGTCAGCCGGCGCAGGTGGCCTCGCTCGTTCTCCTGGCGCAGTTCCGTGACGAACGCCGCAGGAGGTGCGCGTCCGGCTCGGTGAGGCGGCTGCCGGTGAGGGCCAGGACGGTCCCGTCTGCCAGGTCGGCGCAGTACGGTGCTTCCTCCGGTGCGGCGGGTACGGGGTGACCGGCGGAGGCGAGGTGCTGCCAGCCCGTGTCGGACGGCCTCATAAGGGGCACTTGTGCTCGGCATCGCCACGACAGTGCTGCTCGCCACCGGCGCCTTCCGCAGTACAGCACCAGCGACGTGGCGGGCACCGGGTGCGCGGTGTGGTGCGCCGGCACTGCCGGGCCAGGTGGTCGATGTGACCACGGTCGACATGGGGCCTGGCGTGATGGCTGGCCCCAACGCACGCACCCCGATGAGCGGCGGCCCTGGTTGGTACGGCATGCGCCTGATGCGTCTGGCGGGCCACCCGGATACGGTCGCGGCCGGGGTGGTGTCGCTGCGGGTGTTCAACACGGGAGCTCTCACACACGAGGTCGTCGTGCTGCCCTTGTCGGCGGGCCAGAGCGCAGGAGAGCGTCCTGCCGGTCCCAGTGGGCGGGTCGATGAGGCCGGCAGCCTGGGCGAGGTCTCGCGCAGCTGCGCCGCCGGTGCCGGGGACGGCATCACTTCCGGCGCGACGGGATGGACCACGGTGACGCTGCAGCCTGGCCGCTACGAGTTGGTGTGCAACTTCCCCGGCCACTACACGGCTGGGATGTACACCGAGCTGGACGTCACGCCGTAGCCACAGGCCCAAGATCGATCTCACCGAGCCGACTCCATCGTCGGGCTCCTCGTCGTCTGTCTCGCAGTCCAAGAGGGCCGCGGAGCCTGGTGCGGCGATGAAGTGCCTGCTGACGGAGAGACGACGTCAGTCCGGAAGCCGGAAGCGGGGTGCTGTCGATTCTCGGTTCTGGTGAACAAAGCCAGGGGGCGTCAGCGCGTCCGTCATTTCGTGTAATCACCTGAATGGGTAATCCCGGATGGCCGCGTCCGGAGCGTCTTGCTGTGATGGGCGAGGGTGCCCGACGAGGCACCCGTCAAGGAGGTTGAGATGACCGCCTACCCGATACGTGCTCTCGTCACCAGTACGTTGGCCGTGAGCGTCGCGCTGTGCGCCGGCGTCACCGCCGCACCGGCTGCCGCAAGCCCGGCCGTCACCGGGACCGCGATCCCGGCTCTGCAGCAGCAGACACGCACCAACCTCGCGCAGGCCATGCGGGGCGAGGCGTTCGCCAACGTCTCCTACACCCTCTTCGCGGCCCAGGCGCAACGCGAGGGCCGGCCGGCCGTTGCCGACCTCTTCCGGAAGGCGGCCGCCGTGGAGCTCGGTGAGCACTTCACCCAGGAAGCCGCGCCGAGCGGCCTCGTGGGCGGCAACGAGGCCAATCTCACCGACGCCATCAGCGGCGAGGGGTACGAGTCCACCACCATGTACCCGACCTTCGCCCGCCAGGCCAGGGCGGCCGGCGACACCGCCGCCGCCGACCTCTTCACCGAGATCGCCAAGGACGAGGCAGCTCACCAGGCCGCGTACAAGGCCGCACTCACCGCGCTCCGCAGCGGCAAGGGCGCCATCCCGGCACCCCCGGCCATCACCCCCGTCACGGTGACAGCCGGGCAGCCCAAGGTCACCTCGGCGCAGACCAGGGCCAACCTCGACACCGCCATGCACGGAGAGGCCCTGGCGCACGCCAAGTACACCCTCTACGCCCAGCGTGCCCAGCAGAGCGGCAACGCCGCCCTGGCGCGCCTGTTCACCGCCGTCTCCGACGTGGAGCTGCAGGAGCACTTTTCCGGCGAGGCGGCGCTGGCCGGATCGGTCGGTACCACGAGCCACAACCTGGCCACGGCCATCGCCGGCGAGACCTACGAGTCCAAGACCATGTACCCGACCTTCGCCCAGCAGGCCAAGACGGCCGGCGACACCGCCGCCGCCACCCTCTTCCAGCACAACGCCACCGACGAGGCCGACCACGCCCAGGCGTTCCAGACCGCCCGCAAGAGCCTCGGCTGACCAACGGTGACCCGCCGTTTTCGGACGGCTCCCCACCGGAGCCCACCCGGACGGTTCGGAGAAGTCGGGGGTGGTCGAGTCGACCGCCCCCGACTTCTCCGTTCGGTCAGCGTGCGAGGGAGAAGTAGTTCTCCTCCTCCTGGGCGAAGTGCAGGCGCAGCACGCTGTGGAGGCCGTAGAGGCAGGCCCTCAGGTCGTCGAGCTGTTCGTCGCGCAGGCGGCCGTGGTTGGCGTCGGCGAGTTGCAGGTGGGCGGCGATCCGGCGGGCGAGGCGGTGGATCTCGGTGTGGGCGCGGCTCATGGTGGCGGTGGCCTCCGGCCCGCCGAGGGCGGGAGCGAGGGCCGGGTAGAGCTGGTGCTCCTCGGCTAGTTCGTGGGGCAGGAGCCGGTCGGTGAGAAGCCGGTCGACGTGGCGGACGGTGTCCAGGGCGCGCGGGTCGGCGGCGTCGGTCAGGTGGTCGGCGGCTTCGCGGACGGCTTCGATGACCTCGCGCAGATCGTCGTGTTCGGCGGCGAAGTGCCGGATGAGCTGTTCGGTGGCCGGTTCGATGGTGGGCAGGGCGGTCCGGTCCAAGCGGAGAGCGCGCAGGGCGTTGATGATGACGGCGACGTCGATGGCCTCCTGAAGCAGGGCGCCGGCGGCGGGCGGCAGCAGCCCGAAGGCGGCGGCGGCCATCGCTGCGAGAGAGAGCAGCATGCCACCGAGCGCGCTCTGCACGGCGATACGCCGGGCGCGCACCGCGATGACGGCGGCGTCAGCGAGGCGGTCGACGCGGTCGGTGGTGAGCACGATGTCGGCGGCCTCGGAGGAGGCACTGGAGCCGCGGGCGCCCATGGCCACGCCCACGTCGGCGGCGGCCAGGGCGGGGGCGTCGTTGACGCCGTCGCCGACCATGACGGTAACCGCGCGCCCACGTTCGACGCGCACCGCCGCGACCTTGTCGGCCGGGGTCTGCTGGGCGTGGACGTCGTCGAGACCGAGGACGGCGGCGATCTCCCGGGCCGGCTCGGCGCGGTCGCCAGTGAGCATCAGCAGGCGGGTGATGCCGGCCTCGCGCAGCCGGCGCAGGGTACGTGGGGCGTCGTGGCGCAGCGGGTCGCGCAGCAGGATCGCTCCGGTGAGCTCGGCGTCGACGGTGAGCCAGGCGACGGCGGCGCCGTCCAGGGTGGCCCGGTTGTCGGCCGCACGCGCCCAGCCGGGCAGCGGTGTGACGTCGTGCCCGCGTCGGCCGACGCTCAGAACGGTGCCGTCGAGGCGTCCCGTGGCGCCGCGGCCGGGCACCTCCGCGACGTCGCGGACCGGTCGGAGGGTCAGGCCGCGGGCGCGGGCCTCGTCGGTGATGGCCTGGGCGAGGACGTGCGGAGAGAACTGATCGACGGAGGCGGCCAGGGTGAGGACCTCGGTCACGCTGTGGCCGGGGGCGGCGGCGATGTCGATGAGGCGAGGGCGGCCGGCGGTGAGGGTGCCGGTCTTGTCCAGGACCAGGGTGCGGGCCCGGCCAAGAGTCTCCAGGGCGGCACCGTCGCGGACCACCACGCCCTGCCGGGCGGCGCGCGACAGACCGGAGACGATCGCGACCGGCACGGCCAGCAACAGCGGGCACGGGGTGGCGACCACCAGCACCGCCACAGCCCGCACCGCCGAGCCGCTGACCAGCCACGCCAAGCCGGCCACCACCAGCGACAAGGGCAGGAACCACGCGGCGTACCGGTCGGCCAGCCGAACCACCGGGGCGGCCTCGGCACCGGCCTGCTCGGCCAGGCGTACGATCTCCGCGTAGGTGCTGTCCCGCGCGCTCGCCTCGGCCCGCAACTCGAAGGCGGCGCCCGCATTGACCCCGCCACTGCGCACCCGCTCGCCCGCGGCACGTTCGACCTGCGCCGACTCGCCGGTCAGAACGGACTCGTCCAGGACCGCGGCACGGCCCTCGATGCGCCCGTCGACAGGGGCGACCTCGCCCGGCCCGACCACCAGCAGGTCACCCACCCGAACCTCGGCCAGGTCGATGATGTTCACCTGGTCTCCGATGCGGCGGCGGGCCGTGCGTGGAGCGTGTTCCAGCAGGTGGCGCAAGTCGTGGGAGGCGCGGCGTTCGGCCGCGGCGTCCAGCCAGCGGCCGGTGGCGAGCATGAGCGCGATCAACGCACCGGCCAGATACTCGCCTGTGGCCAGCGTGCCCGCCAGGGCGAGGACCGCGATCAGGTCGACTCCGGCCTTGCCGCGTCGCAGCGCAGCGACCACCCAGGTTACGGACGGCACGATCGCCGCGACCGTGCCAACGGCCCAGCACGCGTCCGCCAGGATCCGTGCGCCGGCCAGCCACGCGGCACCGCCCGCGACCAGGGCGGCGGCGGTAAAGCCGAGCAGCACCGGCGCCAGCCACTGCCGGGCAGGGGCCGGTGTCGCTCGCTCTCCTTGCCGTCCTGCCTGCCGCTGGTCCACCGTGCGCTCCGCTTGTTCCGCGTGTCCTCCCCCCAGGAGACCTCACCGCCCGGCGCTCCGGCCAGGGGCCTTCAGGCCCAGCTCAACGGGCCGTCCGGGCGCGTGCTGGCCGGGCATACCGATCCGCGAGTTGCCCCCGGCAGCATGACGTCCACAAGCAGAACGCCCGCTGGCAGCGGCTGCGAGCATCACAGCCCCGCTGGTGGGCACAGGAGGAGCAGGGGGCGGATCTGTGGTCATGCACGAACCAGCCGGCCAGCCAGGCGGCCCCCGATTCTCCGACGTCGGCACGACCGGTAGGACGTCGTTCAGCACCCGGTGGTCGAGCGTGCTGTCGATCAGCTTCTTCACCGGGGCGAGATCGCCGAAGTCCGTGACGAAACCGGGCGGCACCAGGTCGTCGGCGGTTCGGCCTCGCGCCAGCTGTCGATCGGACTCCCGTGTCGGCCAGCTCGCAGAGCCGGCCGACACGGGCGTTCAGGGGCAGGCACGCGGGCCGGATCCTCGCGACCAGCGGGAAGCGCTGGGTGCCCACCCCGTGGCTGCAGCAGGTCAAGCGCGCGAGCGGGGTGGTGTCGCGGGTGAGGGCCCAGGTGTCGAGGCGCAGCAGGTGGCGCATCGCGGCGGTCAGGGTGGCAGCACGGTCGGGTGCCACGGGCTTCGGGGCGTCGCGGAGCATCGCGAACTGGGCCCAGACGTCGCCCTGTTCGTACCAGTCGAGTCCGGCCGCGCGGAGCATGGCGGAGATGAGGACGACGACGGTCGCGGTGCGGCCGAGGGCGGGCGGGTTCGGCTCGGCGGCGCGGGCCAGCAGGTGGCGGCTGTCGGCATGGAAGAGGCGGTGGGCGATCTCCATGGCCTGCGGGCCTCCGAACGCCTTGGACTCGGGTTCGTAGATCACGGTGGCCCAGCCCGCGAGGAGACCCTCCTCGGCGAGGGTGTCCAGCAGGGAGGTGAGGACAGGCACGGGGGCGGCGGCCCGGTAGCGCAGTCGCAGCCCCTTCCCGGGTGGCAGCAGGGTGGTGGCGGATGACCAGCACGTACAGCACGGTGTCCACGACCAGCCGACGCGGGAACTTCAGCGAACGGCCGCCCCGGCGCGGATCCCGCTCCGGCAGCAACGGCTCGATCACCGCCCACTGAGCCTCCGTCAACGACGAGTCATACGAAGGCTTGCACGAACAGGCACACATGGCGGTGATCTTCGCGGAAACCCGACGGCGAAGATCACCGCAAATGCATCACACCCCGGAGTTGATCACTTACCCAACACTTTCTCAGGCGCCAGGGGCAGTGCCGTCGCGGTGCGGGCCTCGTCGTAGCGGTGGAGGATCAGGCGGGCTATGGCGTCGTGGGCTGCCAGTGGGGGGCTTGTCCACCTGGCTTCCGTCGTGGCGGCTCGGCGGGCGAAGAAGCCGGGGGCCAGGAGGTAGGTGGCTACGGCGACGTCGTGGTGGCCGGCCGCGCGTAGGGCGGCTACTGCCTCGTGCGGGGTGGGACCCACGGCGGAGAGGTGGGCGGGGGTGACCGGGCGGCCCAGGCGGCGTGCCAGGAGGTGCGCCATCCGGGTCGTGTCGGCGATGGCGGTCGGGTCGGAGGAGCCCGCGCCGGCCAGGACCACCGGGGCTTCGGGGGTGGCGCCGGTCTCGGCCAGCCTCGCTGCGAGGGCTTCGGCGAGCAGCGGGTGCGGGCCGAGTGCGCGGGCGACCTGGGACGTGGGGAGGCCGGCGGCGGCCACTGCGGCCGGAATGTCGACGCGCACGTGGTAGCCGGTGCTCAGGAGCAGCGGGACCAGGATCGGCCGCTCGCTGCGCAGTTGGTATAGGGCGTCACGGAGAGATGGACGGTTCAGATCCAGGAAGGCGTATTGGACGAGTAGTTCGGGGCGGAGCGAGCGAACACGACGCAGCAGGGTGTGAATTGTGACGGAGGACGAAGCGTCCCGGCTCCCGTGTGCCACGGCCAGCAGCATCAGTCGGCCGCCAACCGGTAGCCCCGCTTGGGCACTGTCCGGATGATCCCCGCGTGTGGTCCGAGCGCCGCCCGCAGCCGCCCGACGGCCGCCTCCACCGCGTGTTCGTCGGCGCTCGCGTCCGGCCAGGCCACGCGCAGGAGTTCGGCGCGGCTCAGCACGCGGCCCGGGCGTTCGGCGAGGGCGCGGAGGACGGCGGCGCCGCGGGGGCTGAGGAGGTGGCTCTCGCCGTCGACCAGGGCCGCGTTGCCCTGAAGGGTCAGCACCGCGTCGGACAGCGGGATCTCGCGTCTGCCGAGGGTGGGCAGGGTCTCCGCGAGCAGGCGGACGAGCGAGCCGAGCCGGCCGCGTTCCGGGTGGACCGTCGGCAGGCCGAGGTCCGCGAGCGGGCGGGCGCACAGGGCGCCGACGCACACGGGCAGGACGTCCCCGCGCAGGGCGTCGAGGACGGGTTCGCGCAGGCCCTCGGCCTCCGCCGTGGCGAGGAAGGCGGCGACGGCGGGTGCGCTGGTGAAGGTGAGCGCGTGCACCTGGCGCCGCACGGTCTGGTCGACGAGCCGTCGCACCGGGGCCATGTCGTCCGGCGGGGCCCACTGGTAGACGGGGACGGAGATCACCTCGGCGCCGCGCTCGCGCAGCGCCGCCGCGAAGGCGTCGAGCCGCACGCCGTGCTCCTGGATGGCGATCCGGCAGCCGTCGAGGGGGCGGGCGAGCAGCCAGGTGAGGAGCTCGTCGGTGGCCTCCGAGCCGGGGGAGAAGCCCTCGCCGAGGCCGCTGGCCCGTACGGCCCCGGTGGCCTTGGGCCCGCGGCTGAGGACGACCGCGCCCCGGCAGGCCTCGGCGAGGGCGGTACCGCCGCCCCATCCCTCGGCGGCGCTCATCCAGCCGCGCCAGCCGACGCCGGTGGTGGCGACGACGTAGTCGAGCGGGGCGGTCAGGCACCGCTCGGTGGCCTGGCGCAGGGCGAGGTCGTCGGCGAGCGGCATGATGCGCAGCACGGGCGCCTCGACCACCTGGGCACCGCGCCGGGTGAGGAGGGCGACGAGTTCCTCGCGGCGGCGCGCGGCGGTGACCCCGACGGTGAAGCCGGTGAGGGGTCCGGGCGAGGTGGTGGGGGTTGCCATGCCGGTCAGCGTGGAGTGCGCACGTTACGGGGGCGTTGCCCGGCCGTCACCCCCGGGTAAGCGAGCGGGCCGCTCCGGTTACGGCCGGTGTTCCTGGAGCGCACTCAGGGGCCGGGCGGCCGTGAGGGAGGCGTACCTCGCCCGCAACACGGGTGACGCGATCGCGAAACAGCGGACGACGACATTCCTCGGCATGACGCTGACCAGCCCGACGGCGGCCCCCGCCCCGCCCACCGACACCCACTGCCCGTACTGCTCGCTGCAGTGCGGCATGCGGCTGGGCGTCGGTGAGGGCACCAAAGCCGAGGTGCTGGAGCGGCCGGACTTCCCGGTGAACCGGGGCGCGCTGTGCGGCAAGGGCCGCTCGGCGCCGGCCCTGCTCGCCCGCGACGTCCGCCTCACCGGCCCGCTCCTGCGCGACCGCCCCGGCGGGCCGCTGCGGGCGGCGGGCTGGCCGGAGGCGCTGGACCGTGTGGCCGACGGACTCGCCCAGACACGGGAGCAGCACGGTCCGGACGCCGTCGGCGTGTTCGGCGGCGGCGGGCTGACCAACGAGAAGGCGTACCTGCTGGGCAAGTTCGCCCGGGTGGTGCTGCGCACTGCGAACATCGACTACAACGGCCGGTTCTGCATGTCCTCGGCGGCGGCCGCGCACCGCAAGGCCTTCGGCCTGGACCGCGGCCTACCGTTCCCGCTCGACGACATCCCGCGCACCGGCTGCCTGATCCTGGTGGGCGGCAACCCGGCCGAGACGATGCCGCCGGCCGTGCGCTACTTCCGCGAACTGCGGGAGAACGGCGGCAGGTTGATCGTCGTCGACCCGCGCCGCACCCGCACCGCCGAGCTGGCCGACCTGCACCTGCAGCCCCGCCCCGGCGGCGACCTGGCGCTCGCGCTCGGCCTGCTGCACCTGGTGATCGCCGACGGCTTGGTGGACAAGGACTTCGTCGCCGAGCGGACGACCGGCTTCGAGGCCGCCCGCGAGGCGGCGATGGCGCACTGGCCGGACCGCGTCGAGCGGATCACCGGCGTGCCCGCCCACCAACTGCGCGAGGCCGCCCGGCTGTTCGGCACCGCCGCGACCGGCATGGTGCTCACCGCACGCGGCCCGGAGCAGCAGAGCAAGGGCACCGACACCGTCGGCGCGTGGATCGACCTGTGCCTGGCGACGGGCAACTCCGGCCGCCCGTACGCCGGTTACGGCTGCCTGACCGGCCAGGGCAACGGGCAGGGCGGACGCGAACACGGCCAGAAGGCCGACCAGCTGCCCGGCTACCGCTCGATCGAGGACCCGGCCGCCCGGGCGCACGTCGCCGGGGTGTGGGGAGTGCAGGCCGAGAGCATCCCGGGGCCGGGCAAGTCGGCGTACGAACTGCTGGACGACCTCGGCCGGCCGGACGGCGTCCGGGCGCTGCTGCTCGCCGGCTCCAACCCGGCGGTGTCCGCGCCGAACGCGGGCCACGTCACCGAGCGCCTGCGCGCACTGGACCTTCTGGTCGTCGCCGACCTGGTGCTGTCCGAGACGGCCCGCCTCGCGGACGTCGTCCTGCCCGTGACGCAGTGGGCGGAGGAGGACGGCACCACCACCAACCTGGAGGGCCGGGTCATCCTGCGCCGCCGCGCCTTCGACCCGCCGGAGGGCGTCCGCAGCGAGCTGTGGGTGCTGCGCGAACTGGCCGCCCGGCTTGGTGTCGCCACGGGCTTCCCGGTCGACGCCGAGGAGGCCTTCGACGAGCTGCGCCGCGCCTCGGCCGGCGGCGACGCCGACTACGCGGGCATCAGCTACCGGCGGATCGCGGCGGAGGACGGCGTGTTCTGGCCCTGCCCGGCCGAGGACCACCCGGGCACCAGGCGGCTCTTCCTGGACCGGTACGCGACGCCGGACGGGCGGGCCCGCTTCGCGGCCGTCACCCACCGCCCGGCCGGCGAGGAGCCGGACGAGGCGTACCCGCTGTACCTGACCACCGGGCGGGTGCTCGCCCAGTACCAGAGCGGCGCGCAGACCCGCCGGGTGGCCGAGCTCACCGAGGCCGCGCCCGGCCCGTTCGTCGAGCTGCACCCGCGGCTCGCCGAACGGCTCGGGGTGGCCGACGGCGAGCCGGTGGCGGTGACCAGCAGGCGCGGACGGGCGGTGGCCCCGGCGCGGATCACCGGCGCGATCCGGGCGGACACCGTGTTCATGCCCTTCCACTGGCCGGGCGCGGGCCGGGCCAACAGCCTGACCAATCCGGCGCTCGACCCGGTGTCGCGGATGCCGGAGTTCAAGGTGTGCGCGGTCCGGGTGGAGCGCGCCGAACAGGAGGTGGCCCCGTGACCCCGAGGATCGCCGTCGTCGGCGGCGGCATGGCCGGCGCCCGCTTCGCCGAGCGCTACGGCGCGCTCGGCGGGCCCGGCACAGTCACCGTCTACGGCGCCGAGCCGCGCGCGCCCTACAACCGCGTGCTGCTCGCGGACGTCCTGACCGGGCGCTACGACGCCGAGTCGATCGCGCTGCCGCTCGGCGGCGCCGAGGCGAGGCCAGGCTGCGAGGTGATGGCCCTAGACCCGGCCGCCCGCACGCTGGCCCTGGCCGACGGCACCGTCGAGCCGTGGGACGAGCTCGTCCTCGCGACCGGCTCCAACCCGGTGCTGCCGCCGGTGCGCGGGCTGCGCCGCCCGGACGGGCCGGGTCTCGCCGAGGGCGTGCACACCCTGCGCACGCTGGAGGACTGCGGGCGGCTCGCCGAGGAGGCCGTCACCGCGAAGCGGGCGGTGGTGATCGGCGGCGGGGTGCTCGGCGTGAGTGCCGCCCGGGCGCTCGCCGCGCTCGGCGTCCGCACCGAAATCGTCCACCAGGGCACGCATCTGATTGAGCGTCAACTCGACGGCGAGGCGGCCGAGGTGCTGCGGGAGCGGCTGCTCGCGCTCGGCGTCGAGACGTACGCCCGCAACCGCGCCCGCGCCGTCCACGGCGGGGACAGGGCCGACGCGGTGGAGCTGGCCAACGGCTATCGGCTCGACTGCGACCTGGTCGTGCTCGCCTGCGGCACCCGCCCCCGCACCGCCCTCGCGTACGGCGCCGGGCTGCCGGTCGGTACCGGGATCCTGGTCGACGACCGGCTCGCCACCGCCGGCCCGCACGTGTCCGCGATCGGCGACTGCGCCGAGCACCGCGGCACCGTCCACGGCCTGGCCGGCCCCGCCTGGGAGCAGGCCGACGCGCTCGCCCGGCGGCTGTCCGGCGCCGACCCGGACGCCCGCTACACCGGCAGCCTCCAGCGCGCCCGGCTCAGCACCGGCGACCTGGAGTACGCGGCCTTCGGCGCCGTGGACGAGACCCTCGACCCCGGACTCGACGTCCTGCGGATCGCCGACGCCACCCGCGGCAGCTACAAGAAGCTCGTCCTGCGCGGGACCCGCCTGGTCGGCGCGATCCTGCTCGGCGACCTGGCCACCGTGGACGCGCTGGCCGGCGCCTTCGAGAGCAAAGAACCGCTCGGCGGCCACCCCCTGCACCTGCTCACCCGAGGAGAATCCTGATGACACCTGACCACCGCGCTCTCCGCGACCTCGTCCTGGTCGGCCACGGCATGGTCGGCCAGCGCTTCCTGGCGGCCTTCACCGCGCAGCCCGCAGCCCGCGGCTGGCGGATCACCGTGCTCGCCGAGGAGCCCTGGCCCGCGTACGACCGGGTCCACCTGAGCGCCCTGTTCGACGGCCGCACCGCCGAGGACCTCTCGCTGTGCCCGCCCGGCTTCCTCGCCGAGCACGGCATCGACCTGCGCCTCGGCGACCCTGTTACCGCGATCGACCGGGCCGGGCGGACCGTCACCACTCGGTCCGGTGCCGAACTCCGCTACGACGCCCTCGTGCTGGCCACCGGCTCGGTCCCGTTCGTCCCGCCGGTGCCCGGTAAGGACGCGCCCGGCTGCCACGTCTACCGCACCATCGAGGACGTCGACGCGATCCGCGCGGGAGCGGAGGAGGCCCGCACCGGCGTCGTCGTCGGCGGCGGCCTGCTCGGCCTGGAGGCCGCCGGCGCGCTGCGGGCCGGCGGACTCACCACCCACGTCGTCGAGTTCGCGCCCCGCCTGATGGCCGTCCAGGTCGACGACGGCGGCGGCGCCGTGCTCCGCCGCAAGATCGAGGACCTCGGCGTGACGGTGCACACCAGCGCCGGCGCGAGCGGCGTCGTCACCGGCGAGGACGGCCAGGTCACCGGGCTCGCGCTCTCCGACGGCCGCGAACTCGCCGCCGACCTCGTGGTGTTCTCGGCCGGCGTACGCGCCCGCGACCAGCTCGCCCGGGACTGCGACCTGCCGGTCGGCGCGCACGGCGGCGTCGTCGTCGACGAGCACTGCCGCACCGCCGACCCGGCGGTCCTCGCGATCGGCGAGTGCGCCCAGGCCGCCGACGGCCGTGTCTACGGCCTCGTCGCCCCCGGCTACCAGATGGCCGAGACGGCGGCACGGACCTTGGCCGAGCTGCCCGGAGAGGGCTTCACCGGCGCCGACACCTCCACCAGGCTCAAGCTCCTCGGCGTCGACGTCGCCAGCTTCGGCGACCCGCACGGCACCGCCGAGGGCGCGCTCGACGTGCTCTACAGCGACAGCCGGGGCGGCGTCTACCGCAAGCTCGTCATCGGCCCGGACGGCGCCCTGCTCGGCGGCGTCCTGGTCGGCGACACCGACGCCTACGGCACGCTGCGTCCGCTCGCAGTGGCCGGCAAGCCGCTCACCGTCCCGGCCGAACAGCTCGTGCTGCCCGCCGGGTTCGCGAACGCCGGGCCGGTCGCGCTGCCCGACGGCGCGGTGCTCTGCTCCTGCCACAACGTGACGCAGGGCGCCGTCCGCGCCGCCGTCCGCGACCAGGGCTGCGACAGCGTCGCCGCCGTCAGGAAGTGCACCCGGGCCGGGACCGGCTGCGGGAGCTGCGTCAAGATGCTCGGCACCGTCGTCACCGAGGAGCTGGAGGCGGCCGGTGTCAGCACCGACAAGGGCCTGTGCGAGCACTTCGCCCACACCCGCGCCGAGTTGTACGAGATCGTCCGGGTGACGGGGATCGACAGCTTCTCCGACCTGCTCGACCGGCACGGCAGCGGCGAGGGCTGCGAGGTCTGCAAGCCCACCGTCGCCTCCATCCTGGCCAGCCTCGGCAACGGCCACATCCTCGACGGCGAACAGGGCGCCCTCCAGGACTCCAACGACCACTTCCTCGCCAACCTTCAGCGCAACGGCTCCTACTCGGTCGTCCCGCGCGTGCCCGGCGGCGAGATCACTCCCGAGGGCCTCATCGCGATTGGCGAGATCGCCCGCGATCACGGCCTCTACACCAAGCTCACCGGCGGCCAGCGGATCGACATGTTCGGCGCCACCGTCGACGAACTCCCGGTGATCTGGCGCAAGCTGGTCGACGCCGGCTTCGAGTCCGGCCACGCCTACGGCAAGTCGCTGCGCACCGTGAAGTCCTGCGTCGGCGAGACCTGGTGCCGCTACGGCGTCCAGGACTCCACCACGCTCGCCATCGAACTGGAGCTCCGCTACCGGGGGTTGCGCTCCCCGCACAAGCTCAAGTCCGCCGTCTCCGGCTGCGCCCGCGAGTGCGCGGAGGCGCAGAGCAAGGACTTCGGCATCATCGCCACCTCGGCCGGCTGGAACCTCTACGTCGGCGGCAACGGCGGCATGACGCCCCGGCACGCCGACCTGCTCGCCGCCGACCTCGACCGCGAGACGCTCATCCGCACCATCGACCGCTTCCTGATGTTCTACATCCGCACCGCCGACCGCCTCGAACGCACCTCGGTCTGGCTGGAGCGGCTGGAGGGCGGCCTCGACCACCTGCGGGCCGTCGTCCTCGACGACTCGCTCGGCATCGCCGCCGAGCTCGACGACCTGATGGCCCGCCACATCGGCGGCTACCAGGACGAATGGGCCGAGACCCTGGCCGACCCCGACCGGATGCGCCGCTTCTCCTCCTTCGTCAACGCCCCCGGAACCCCCGACCCGGCCGTGACCTTCGTCCCCGAACGCGGCCAGATCCGCCCCGCCCGCCCGGGCGAGGCCGGGCGGTCCCTCACCGCCCTCACCGGACCCAACGCCCCGGTCCTGATCGCCGGAGCCCGACTGGAGGTGCTCACTCCGTGACCGTTCAGACCCGCGACGTCCACGACGTCCGTGACGTCCGCGACGTCGGGATTCACGACGTCCAGATCCACGACGGCACCCGCTGGCACGCCGTCTGCACCCTCGACGACCTGCAGCCGGGCCGCGGCAGGGCCGTCCTCCTGGAGGACGCGCGGCAGGTAGCGGTCTTCGTCGATCGCGCCGGGACGCTGTACGCCGTCGACAACCTCGACCCGTTCAGCGGCGCCCAGGTGCTCTCCCGCGGTCTGCTCGGCAGCCGAGGCGACCGCCCGACGCTCGCCTCACCGATGTACAAGCAGGTCTTCGACCTCACCGACGGACGCTGCCTCGACGACGAAACCGCCCCCGACGGCAGCCCGGCCGTCCTGAAGATCTGGCCGGTCCGGCTCGCCGGCTCCGTCGCCGGAGGTGCGAAGTGACGACAGCTGTCGACGCCAGACCGGCCGACCTGCGCGGCTGGGACCCGGAGGACGAGGAGTTCTGGCAGCGCGCGGGCGCCCGCATCGCCCGGCGCAACCTCGTCTTCTCCGTCCTCTCCGAACACATCGGCTTCTCGGTGTGGAGCCTGTGGTCGGTGCTCGTGCTGTTCCTCGGGCCCCAGTACCACATCGACACGGCCGGCAAGTTCACGCTCACCGCGCTCCCCACCGCGCTCGGCGCGCTGCTGCGCCTGCCGTACACCTTCGCCGTCGCCCGGTTCGGCGGACGGAACTGGACGGTGATCAGCGCCCTCCTGCTGCTCCTGCCGACCGCGCTCGCCGCCCTCGTCCTGAGGCCCGGCGTGTCGTACGGGACGCTGCTCGCGGTGGCCTGCGTGGCCGGCGTCGGTGGCGGCAACTTCGCCTCGTCCATGGCCAACATCAACGCCTTCTACCCGCACCGGCTCAAGGGCTGGGCGCTCGGCGTCAACGCGGGCGGCGGCAACCTCGGCGTGCCGGCCGTGCAACTGCTCGGGCTGCTCGTCCTCGCCACGGCGGGCGCGGCCCACCCGCGGCTGCTGCCGCTGCTCTACCTGCCGCTGATCGTGCTGGCGGCGGCGGGGGCCTGGTGGCGGATGGACAACCTGGCGGTGTCGTCGAAGGGCGAGGGACGGGCGCTGCGCGAGGTGGCCCGTGACCCGTACGGCTGGGCCGTGTCCACCCTGTACATCGGCACCTTCGGCTCGTTCATCGGCTTCGGCTTCGCCTTCGGACAGGTACTCCAGGTGCAGTTCCACGACCGCTTCGACACCCCGGTCAAGGCCGCCGCGCTCACCTTCCTCGGGCCGCTGCTCGGCTCGCTGCTGCGGCCCGTCGGCGGACGGCTCGCCGACCGCTGGGGCGGTGCGAAGGTCACGCTCGCGACCTTCGCGGCCATGGGCGCCGGGACGGCCGTCGTGCTCGTCGCCTCCCGGGCCGGCTCGCTGCCGCTCTTCCTGGCCGGGTTCATCGCGCTGTTCGTGCTCAGCGGGATCGGCAACGGCTCGACGTACAAGATGATCCCCGCGCACTACCAGGGCCGGGCCCGCGCCGCCGTCGCCGCGGGCGCCGAGACGGACGCGGCGGAGGCCGACTCCCGGCGCCGCTCCGCCGCGCTGATCGGGCTCGCGGGCGCGATCGGGGCGTTCGGCGGGGTGATCGTCAACCTCGCCTTCCGGCAGTCCTTCCAGGCCAGCCACAACGGGGACGCCGCCTACCTCGGCTTCCTGGCGGCGTACCTGGCGTGCTCGGCGCTCACCTGGCTCGTCTGGCTGCGGCCGGGCGCGCGGGCGGGGCTGGTGCGGCAGGCGACGTGAGGCCGGTCTCCCGTGCGCGGGGCGGCGTGAGCCGTTTGGGTCGCCCGGCGCACGGGGCCGGGGACGGGCGATTAGCGTCGGCCGCAGCTCGTCCTAGCCCCGGGAGGTTGGGCAGTGCAGCGGTGGATCATCCTGACGGCCCTCACCGGTCTGGCAGGGCCGTCTGTGGTCGTTGACGGTATTGCAGGGGTTCGGGCAGTGCGTCGTGAACCGCCCGGTCGGCGGCCTACTGTGCGATGAAGGACCACTGCAGGTTGGGGCTGCCGTTCCAGCCCCACTGCTTGGTGACGGAGCGGCGGCGACCTGGCCGCCGCCGTCCAGGACCAGGCCCGTGGTGCGGTTGGCGATGCTGCACAGGCCGTTGCCACGGTTTGTGATCTGCCACTGCTGGTTGGTGCCGCCGTTCCAGGGAGCTTGCTGCGCGGGTGCCCCGTTGGAGGTGGAGCCCCAGCCGTCGACTGCCATCCCGTTGGTGCGGTTGACCAGCTTGTAGTAGCCGTTGCCGAGGTCGACGGCCTGCCACTGGAGATTGGGGCTGCCGTCCCAGGTCCACTGCTTGAGGTTGCTGCCCGAGGCGACGTTGCCGCCGCTGTCCAGGGCCAGGCCGTCGGTGACGTTGCTGATCCGGAAGTAGGTGGCCGGATTGAAGATCACCTTCAGCGACGTGATGGCGTCGTTGTTGCCGGTGTTGCGCAGGTCTGTGGTGTCCGCACTGAAGGTCCACGCCGTCCCGGTGAAGTTGTCGCCGGAGTAGCCGACCAGTTGGTAGCCCGCCGGCACCCGCACGGAGGAGATGGTCCGCGCCGCCAGACCCGCACTCTGCAACTGGGCGGCCGTGTAGCCGCCCAGCACCAGGCCGGCCGCCGTGCCCGCGTACGAGACGTTGCTGTACGCGGTGACCACGCCGGTGCCCCCGGGCTGGAGGACGGGGATCTGACCGGAGAAGGTGAACTTCAGCACGTAGGCGAGGGCATTGAACGGGGCCGAGGACGACGGCAGGGTGATGTGCAGGCCGTCGCTCGCCTGGGTAGGCGCGGGCAGGCTGGTGTACGTGCCCGCGGTCGGATTCAGCAACTGGACCGACGTCAGGGAGCTGAGGTCGATGCGGCCGCTCGCCAGGGTGCTGATGGTCGTGGAACTCCCGGGCCAGCCCAGGGCCGTGGCGTACAGGACGGTGCTGTCCTTGCTGCGAGTGAACCGGAAGTCCGTGTTCGTGCCCGCCACGGGGGTGGTGAAGGAGCCGCCGCCCATCTTGGTCGGCCCCTCCCCGTAGACCGTCCAGGCCCGGGTGGCGTACAGGGACTCGCCGAATCGGTGGAGGTGGTCGCCGATGCCCAGAAGGACGTCCTTCTGGCCCTGGGGGATCGTCCCGTCCGCCGTCGGAGCGATGTTGAGCAGCATGTTGCCGTTCTTGCCCAGGAACCTCCGCTCGATTTCCTCCCGGCTATGCCGGGGATACGACAGAGCGCCTCGTGGCGCACTTGAAGCGTTCGACCTTGCCGTTGGTCTGCGGGCGGTAGGGGCGGGTGCGCTTGTGGGCGATGCCCTCGGCGGCGAGGGCATCGCGCCAGATGTGTGAGCAGTAGCAGGCGCCGTTGTCTGGTCAGCACCCGCTGGACCGTGATCCCGGCCCGGGTGAAGAACTCGTTCGCCCGGGCCCAGAACGCGGTGGCGGTCTCCTTGCGCTCGTCGGGCAGGATCTCGCTGTAGGCCAGGCGGGAGTGGTCGTCGACGGCGTTGCGCAGGTAGCTGTAGCCCGCGCTTGAGTGCGATGGGCTGCCCGCGCGGCCGCGCACTTTGTGGGTGTAGAGGCATGCGCGCGGCTACTGATGCGCTTGAGCGGCCCCCGGGCATATCTGGGTGGTCTTCTGGCTCTGCAGCCAGTCAGGGCGCTGGTCGGCCTCGCGGCGCTGCCGGTGGTTCGATTCGGGCACGGCACCTACCGCCATTCCCTTCCTGTGCCGCTGCCAGTGCGGGAGTGAGTGGGTTCGGAGATGCGTGAGCAGTGTCAAACGCCTGGTCGCGTCTCGACCGAAGTTGCTGGAGACCGGCGACGCGCCCGCCACCTCAGGCCTCGAGTTCGTCTCCTCTCAGGCGTTCAGGGGCATCTACGTGCCGCGTGGGACACTCCGCCGCACCTACGGTGCCTGCCGTACCTCCCGCGTCTTGGTCCGCGCCGGCCACTCGGTCGCGCGGTGCACGGAGGGTCGAGCGAGGGGGCATCCGCGGACCGCACCACGGTCCCGGAGCCAGCCGCGCGGCGTCCTCCGGATCTGGTCAACGGTTGGGCTGACATTGGGGGCTCTGGCAGCTGCGGCCGCCATACCCAGCCGACTGTCCCCCAGCCCGGGTCGGCCGGTAACCTGCTGCCCCACGGGGTAGACGCGCCGTAAAAGGTTGCGGAGCCGGATGACAAGAAGGCCCAGGCATGAACCCCGTCGAACGCACCCTCCGCGCTCTCGACCGCGCCCAACAGCACCACACGGTCCCGGGAATGGTCGTCGGCGTGATCAAGAAGTACGGAGATGACCGCGGCAGTCTGCTCACAGCCCTGATCGCCTACTACGGGTTCATGGCCCTGATCCCGCTGCTGCTCCTGCTCAGCACCATTCTCAGCTTCATCCTCCACGGACACCCCGGCGCCCAGAAGACCATCGTCAACTCCGCGCTCGCCGACTTTCCCATCATCGGCGACCAGCTCCGCCAGAACGTCCACTCCGTCCAGGGCAGCGGCCTCGCCCTCGTCGTTGCCCTCCTCGGCCTGGTATACGGCGCGCTCGGCATCGCCCAGGTCCTTCAGCACGCCATGGCCGAGGTCTGGAACGTGCCCGGAGTGGTCCGCCCCGGCTACTTCCCGCGCCTGGCGCGCAGCCTGCTGCTGTTCAGCACCCTCGCCGTGGGCCTGCTACTCGCCACGGCCGCCGCTACCCTTGTCGCCACCACTCTTGGCGGGCTGGCCGCCCACATCGGCGCCCTCGTCCTGTCCGCCGTGGTCAACACGGGCCTGTGCCTGGCCTGCTTTCGCATCCTGACTCCCAAGATCATCTCCACTCGCGCCCTGCTGCCCGGATGTGCGATCGCCGGGCCTTTGTTCACCGTCCTGCAGGCCTTCGGTGCCGCCCTCGTGGCCCACCAGCTGCGCCACGCCACAGCTGTCTACGGGTTCTTCGCAACCGTGATCGGCCTGCTCTCCTGGCTCGCTCTGGCCGCGACGATCACCGTGTACGCAGCCGAGACCAACGTGGTTCTGCACCGGCGACTGTGGCCGCGAAGCATTCTGCAGCCACCGCTCACCGAGGCAGACGAGAAAGTCCTGGAATCCATCGCGAACCAGGAAGAACGCCGCCCCGAGCAGCACGTCGACGTCGACTTCGACGATGACAACACGTCCCCCGAGGACGGGCGGCCGCACCAAGACGACACCTGACCCGTAAGGTCGGGACGAGTCGTAGGCCCCAACGAAGTGCTTACGAAAGCATTGACTGACCGGGGTCCGAGACTCCGGGCGCCTGATCTAGGCCGGTCCTTCGCACATGACGAGTTCGGATGAACTGGTAATGAATGCGACCGGTACCCCGGTGGGGTGCCGGTCGTTGCCTGGCGTGCCGATATCCCGTTCACGGTGCGCCATTGGGGCCAGTGCAGGATGTGGTCGATGCTTGGGTTTCGGCGCCCAGGCCGGCGACTGGCCTGGGCGGCCATGTCCCTGACGCGATCGGGCGGCCGGTCTGCGCCTGGTGGGCCTGGCAAGCCGTCGCCTTCGGCTTCCCGGCTGGAGGATGGCCAGGGGCAGGAGCAACGGCACCTCGCTGCCAGCTGCAAGCCGGGTGGCTGCTCGCCTCCGCCGCCAGCTCGGCAGTCGGGGTCGGGCCGGTGCGCGGTGCGGGTGGGCTGCTCCGGGGCCGGTCAGCGGGCTTCCTCCAGGTACTCCTCATCCTCCTCTTCCGGTTGTTCGTCCTCTTCGCCGTAGTCGCGATCGTCGTACTCGTCGTCGTTCTCGTCCTCGGGCTCCTCTTCCTCGTCGTCGTACTCGCCCTCGGGCTCTTCTTCCTCGTCGTCGTACTCCTCCTCAGGCCCCTCCTCTTCGTCGTATTCGTCTTCTCCGAGCCGGTCGTCCTCGGTGGCTTCGTCTTCCATTGCCTCCTCGTGCGTGCGCACCACCTCGCCGTCGCGGATCTCACCGCGCCAGCCTTGGGCTTCGTCGTTGGACAGGGAGACGTGCCGCTGGAAGTTCTTGAAGTCGAGGCGGAGGCGCCGGCCCTGGGCACGCCAGATGTTGCCGGTCTTCTCGAAGAAGCCGCTGGGGTAGTACTCGACGACGAGCACGATGCGGGTCAGGTTCGGGGTGAGCTCGTGGAAGCTGACGGCCCCCCGAGTGCTGCCCTTGGCTCCTTCGGAGGTCCACACGATGCGCTCGTCCGGGATCTGCTCCTGGACCGTTGCCTTGAAGCTGCGTTTGGAGGGCCCGACTTTCACCTTCCAATCGGTGGTGACCTCATCGCCCTGTGAAACGCTCTGCACACCCTTCGCGAAGCCGCTGAAATCCTCGTACTGCGTCCAGTGGTCGTAGGCGGTGCGCACAGGGACGCCGACATCCAGCGCCTCCACGATGTTCATCGTCTTCTTGCCGGCCTTGCGGCCGGGCTTGCCGCCTCCCCCGAACGTCTCCTTGGCCTTGTCGACGACGTTGTCCTTGATGCTCTTAGCCTTCTCGGCTATGAAGGCCTTGAGCGGGGAGTCACCCTGCAGGACACGGGAACCGACCTTGGGCAGGACGCCTCCGTTCTGGGCGACGTCACCAAGGGTGTCGGTGAGGTCGGAGACCTTCTCACCCGCCTTCTCTACCAGGTGCTCCAGCTGGGCGCCGAGGAAGTTGACGACTTCTTCACGTAGTTGGTCGACTCCCGACCCGGCTGTGGACCTGTCTCCCGTGGCGGCCATGGCTCACCTCCGCCGGGTCCGCGTCGACGGCTTGGCGGCGGTGCTTTTGCTCGCTGCGGTCCTTTTCGCTGCGGTCTTCTTCGCCGCGGTCTTCTTCGCCGGCGTCGGCGCTTTCTCGCGCGCGGGCTTGGATGCGGCGGTCTTCGACGTCGTGGCGCGGGCCGACGACTTCTTTGCCGCTGGCGGACTCTTGGCCGTGGTCTTCTTCCCCGCCGGTGCAGCCTTCCTGACGGGCCGGCGGGCGGCGGTCTTCGGCGCGCTGGTGCTCGGCGCCGTGCGGGAGGAGCGCGGCTGGTCACCGGCGGGTTCGGCGGTGCGGCGTCGCCGGGCCGGTTTCGCCGGACGAGTTTCCTCGGGCTCTTCCTCCTCCTCGGGCTCTTCCTCCTCCTCGGGCTCCTCCTCGTACTCGTCCTCCTCTCCGGCCTGGTCGGGCTCTTCCTCCTCCTCCGGCTCCTCGTCCCATTCCTCCTCCCCGGCTTCGGCCTCGTACGGTTCCTCCTCGTCCTGCCCCTCGTCCCGCTTCGGTTTTCCGATGTTGAGCGTGCGCTCCCTGAGCGAGTCGGCCAGCTCACCGATGCGCCGGTCGGCGGCTGCGGCGACGGCTTTCTTGCCTGTTTCCAGCAGTTCGCCGCGGACCTGTTTGTTCAGCTCGGCGACCTGCGGGACCTCGGCGAGCTTGCGTATGCCTTCGGTGGCGAGCTGGCGCGGATCCAGACCAAACCGGCGCCCGGCGAGGTAGGTGGCGGCCGCGAACGCGAGACGCCCCTTCTTCGCGCGCCCGAGTACGTAACCGCCCACGACAGCCGCCGCCAAGGCGACCTTGGTGGTGTCATTCATAGGGGCATCCCTTTCCGGCGATCGCCCCTTCGCGAGTGATCGGCACCAGCGAAGGGGCCGTTCCTTGTCTTTCCGCGCGCGTGATGGCCGGTCTTGTGGTCGGCGCGACGCCGACATGCGGCAACGATCCGTCGCTGCGACGTCGGTCACGGCAGCCCGCGTCGGAAGCGGCGCTGGGAGAATCGGGGATCGTGACCGCGCCGAGCCCGGCAGAAAAGAACCCAGTTCCCAGTCTGGCATGCCGCGGTGTTACCGCACCTGGAACCGATGTCGCGCCGAGTGCACGGCCCCGTACTCCACGCCCCACGCCGACCCGCCCCCGCGGAGCAGGCCTGCGGGGCCGGGGCGTGAGACACAAGTCGACGGCTATATTGGTGCATATCGGGCATGCGTGGTATGTGAATGCTTTTGGAGCAGGCTTTCCCCGATCCGGAGAAGGGCATGACCACTGGCAACGAGCACGACGAGGAACCGAGGAGGGCCGGCGCGCGTCCCACACGGTCGCCGGGCCGGACGCCGCGGCCCCGTCGGCGTGTATCCGCGCCACACGCCATGCGTATCGCCGCTCAGCAACTGCAAGACCTCCTCGGACGTGTCCCCGAGTCGGTGTCGGCCCTGAAACCCGTCGAGGGCGGCTGGCAGGCCGACGTGGAGGTGGTGGAGCTGGAACGCATCCCCGACACGACCAGCGTGCTGGCCAGCTACCGGGTAAGGCTCGACGAAGAAGGCGAACTGCAGTCGTACGAGCGGATCCGTCGCTACACCCGGGGACAGGTCGATCGCCCGACCTGACGAATCCCGCGGCGCGATGACCTGCAAGAACGCCCGCGTTCACCGTGAGGGCGGGCCGCGAAGGGAGGCGCCATGACTGTGGTGCCGCAAAGCGCAGCCGGCGTTTCCCGCAGCGGGAACACCGGAAGTCTCTATGACGTCCTTGAGCTGATCCTCGACCGGGGCCTGGTCATCGACGTCTTCGTCCGGGTCTCGCTGGTCGGCATCGAGATCCTCAAGATCGACATCCGCATCGTCGTCGCCAGCGTCGACACTTACCTTCGATTCGCCGAGGCGTGCAACCGCCTCGACCTGGAATCCGGGCGCAAAGCGCCCGCTCAGCTCACCGACATCGTGGGGGAGGTCACGGAAGGGGGTGCCCGGGGCAAGAGCAAGGGCGCGCTGAGCGGCGCCGTCGACGCTGTCACCGACGCCCTCCACCTCGGAGACGCCAACGAGGAGGAGGAAGAGGAGGAGGAGCCCGCGCCGAGGCGCACGCGGCCCGCCCGTCGGCCCACCAGACGCCGGGAGGAATGAGATGGCCGTCTACGTCTACTCCATCACCGCAGCCGGTCATCCCCACGACCTGACCGGCCTCGACACGGTCGGTCCCGTCCCAGCAGCCCTGCGCTCCCTGCGGGCCGGGCCGCTGGCGGCCGTCGTCAGCGACGCACCTGCGGAACTGCGGCCCAAACGCCGAGACCTGATGGCCCACCAGGCCGTTCAGGAACGCCTCGTCGCCGACGGGGCGGTGCTGCCGCTGCGCTTCGGCCTCACCGCTCCCGACGACGACGCCGTCCGGGCCGCCCTCGACCAGCACCGCGAGGAGTACCTCCAGCGGCTGAGCCACCTGGAGGGCTGCGCCGAGTACCACATCAAGGCCGCCGTCGAGGAGGACGCCCTGCTGCGGCAGATCCTGCGGGAATCACCCAGAGCCCGGCAGCTCAACGACGACATCAAGGCGGGCAACAGCAACCCCGAGCTGCCGCTCGCCCTCGGGGAACTCGTCACGCAGGAGGTCCTCGCGCGCCAGCAGGCCCTGGCAGCCGGCATCACCGAGGCACTGCGTCCCCACACGCGCGAGGAACTGGCCTCCGAGCCCACCGGGAACGACTTCCTGAACATCTCCTTCCTCGTTGACCAAGAGCACCGAGAGCTCTTCCTCACTGCGGAAAAGGGCCTCGCCGACGAACTCGGCGCCGATTGCGACGTCCGGCTGTACGGCCCCCTGCCCGCCTACAGCTTCGTCTGAAGGACGTGAAGCCATGGGTCTGATCACCCAGATCCTCACCCTCCCACTCGCGCCGGTGCGCGGCACCGTCTGGGTGCTCGAACGCGTCGTCGAAACCGCCGAGGACGAGTACTACGACCCTGCGCCCGTCGAAAACGACCTTGCCGAACTGGAGCGAGCACTCCTGGCCGGAGAGATCGACGAGGAGACCTTCGACCGGCGTGAGGACGAACTCCTCGACCGCCTCGACGAAATCCGGGCCCACACCCAGCGCCGCGCACCATGACCGTGTAGCAGCCACGCGGCCGGACGGAGGACAGCAGTGAGTGATTCTCTCGCCAACCGTATGGGCTCGCTGCCCTCCCGGGCCGCGCCGCCCTACCAGCCGGCCTCCTCCGCCAGTCTCGCCGACATCCTGGAGCGGGTGCTGGACAAGGGCGTCGTCATCGCCGGCGACATCCAGATCAACCTCCTCGACATCGAACTGCTCACCATCAAGCTGCGCCTGCTCATCGCCTCCGTGGACAAGGCCAAGGAGATGGGCATCGACTGGTGGGAACACGACCCCTCGCTGTCCTCCCGCGCGGACCACTCCACTTCCCGTCTCGAAGAGGAGAACCAACGCCTGCGCGAACAGATCGAGGCCCTGCGCGCCGACGCCGCCCTCCCGCCCGTCAGCGCTCCGGAGGCAGCCACGCCGCGCCGCCGCCCGGCCAAGCGGCCCACCGCTCACACACGACCCGGTCCAGGTGACACATGAGCGACGCCTCCCTCACCTACGCCTACGCCGTCGCCCGCGACCGCACCCCCGCCCTGGCCGCCGAGGCGGGAACCCTCACCGGCGTCGCCGGAGCTCCCGTCCGCCTCCTGACTCCCGACCGCACCACCACCCCGGTGGCCGTCGTCAGTCACGTCCCCGCCGAGGACTTCCACGAAGCGGCCCTGCATCGGCACCTGGAGGACCTCGGCTGGCTCGAAGCCCTGGCCCGGGCCCACCATGGCGTCATCGAAGCGCTGGCAGCGCACACAACCGTCCTTCCACTGCGCCTGGCCACCGTCTACCTCGACGACGACCGGGTGCGCGCGATGCTCGACGACAACCAGAAACTGTTCTTTGACGGCCTGGAACGCCTGCGTGGCCATGTGGAGCTGGGCGTCAAGCTCTACGTCGAGGCCGAACCGCGGCCCCCCGCCGCAACGGACGCCCCGCCTGATCCAGCACTCAGTCCAGGACGCGCCTATCTGCGCCGCCGCCGTACGGAGCAGGACGCCCGCCACGACGCCCACCGGGCAGCCGAAGAGGCAGCACAACGGATCGCAGTGATCGCCCGCGCCCACGCGGTGCAGTGGGCACGCCACCGCGTCCAGGAAGGCGAACTGGCAACCGGCCCCGGACAGAACGTGGTCAACGACGCCTACCTCGTGCCTGCGGACCATGTCCGCGCGTTCCGCGAGGAGACCATGCACGCCACCGACGGTCTCCCCGGTCTGCGGGTCGACGTCACCGGTCCGTGGGCCCCCTACTCCTTCGCCACCCTCACCCCTCCCGAACCCGGCACGGCGAGTGCACCGTGAACCCTCCAGGAAACACCCCGGCTGCGACCACCGGCGCGCCCCCGTCGCAGCAGCAGGTCGCCCTCATCGACCTGCTGGACCGCCTGCTCAGCGGCGGAGTGGTCATCACCGGTGACCTCGTCCTGTCCGTTGCCGACATCGACCTCGTACGGATCTCGCTGCGCGCCCTCATCACGTCGATCAGCGAGCGCACGCCCGCCCCCTGGGCGGCACATGTCCCATCCGAGGAGCGGGGGACGCCGTGACCACCGACGAGCCACCCCGTCCGGACCGCCGCCAAGAGGTCGCCCAGGCCGCCACACGCGCGTTCCGCGTCCTGCCAGCCACTACGAGCGAGACAGCCACAGGCCGGGGCCGCCCGCGCCATGCACCCCGAAGGATCACGACCGGCCCCGAGACCGTCGAACGGGACCTGATGAAGCTCGTCCTCACCCTCGTCGAACTCCTCCGACAGCTCATGGAACGGCAGGCCCTGCACCGAGTCGAAGCCGGCGACCTCACCGAGGAGCAGGAGGAGAACCTCGGAGCCACCCTCATGGCGCTACACGAGCGCATGAACGACCTGTGTGCCCGCTACGGGCTCACCATGCAGGACCTCAACCTCGACCTCGGACCGCTCGGCCCCCTCCTCCCGCCGGACGAACCGCAGTAGTCCCGTCCTGCGCCGCAGTGCAGATGACCGTGGACGGCGCAGGCCCGGACACCGGGCCGTGCCCTCGGTCCCGTCAGGACAGAACCGCGTCCGCAGCCTTCTTGAGCGCGCTGGGCGTCTCGGGCCTGCGGGGCGCCTTCTCGCGGGCTTCGATCAGACGGACTCCGATACGTTCAACGAGCCGAGCGAGGCACGTCCAGGTCAACGGGAGAGACCCGGTCGCATCCGGTGATCTCCAGCAGCCGCGCCACCTGGTCGGAAGGCTGGGCGAGCTGGACGACGGCGGCCTTGGCGGGCGGCCTGGCTCCGGGCCAGCAGCAGCGCGTTCAGTCCCGCCGAGCCAGAAAGGTCACGTCGTGCAGGTCCAGCATCATCGCGGCGCCGCCCGGCTGCACCGGTCAGCACGGCGACTCCCGACCAACCGCACCGGACCACATCCGGTGCATGCCTGCGGGCAATCCGGGCAGCCGCTCCGGGGACAGGCCGTTGTGGAAACGGAGGGAGATCGCAATGAGCGCCTCGGACAAGGCCTCGAACCTCGGTGACAAGGTCAAGGGCAAGGTCAAGGAGGCCGCAGGCAAGGCGGTCGGCAACGAACGCCTGGAAGCCGAGGGCAAAGGCGACCAAATCAAAGGTGACGTGAAGCAGGCCGGCGAGAAGGTCAAGGACGCCTTCAAGGACTGACCGCGCCACCCATTGCTGGGAAGGGCTGAACACCTCAGGAGAAGGGGTGCCCAGCGATCCGGGCCGTGTTCGCGGGTGCGCGGGCGTTCACCCGTGCGGACCACACGGCGCGGCCCGGGCGGCGCATGGCCGTGGCCGTCAGGAGACTGGTCCGCCGCCCGCTGCGGCTGGCCGGTCCTGGGTTTTTGCCGGTTGCGGGCACGCCGCGGGTGGGGCGGGATGGCCGAAGGGTCCCGCGTGCCTGACTGCCCGAGGGCTGGTGTGCGGGTCCGGTTCAGCAGACTGACGAGTAAGGAGTGGTTGGTTATGAGCAGGGTCCAGGAGACGATCGACGTCGACGTGCCGATCAGCACCGCGTACAACCAGTGGACGCAGTTCGAGCAGTTCCCGATGTTCATGGAGGGCGTCGAGGAGATCACGCAGATCGACGACCGCCACAACCGCTGGAAGACGAAGATCGCCGGTGTCAGCCGGGAGTTCGACACCGAGATCGTTGACCAGGCCCCGGACGACCACGTGGCGTGGCGCACGGTTACGGGCGAGGTGAAACAGTCCGGCATGGTGTCTTTCCAGCCTCTGGACGCAGGCCACACCCGGATCGTGATGACGATGGACTACCAGCCCGAGGGGCTGGCGGAGAAGGCCGCCGACATGGTGAACATGCTCGACCGGCAGGTGAGGGGCGACCTGAAGCGCTTCAAGAACTTCATCGAGAAGCGCGGCAGCGAGACCGGCGGTTACCGCGGCAAGCTCTGACCCGGCAGCATTGTGAGGGCCCCGGCTGGCGGCAGATCCCGCCCGCCGGGGCCGTCCGGCTTTGTCGGGCGGGTGGGGATGCTGGGCCGACCGGGAGCAGTTCACCAGCCGCTGCACCCGGCCCTGTCCCGGCCAGCCGGGACAGGGCCGTACAGGACGGGGCTCTCAGTTGCTCCGTAGGAGTCTCGCACGGCCGGACGCGGTGGTCTCCTGGAAGGGGGAAGCCAAGTAGACCTCCGAGGTGGTCACTATGCAGCAAGCCGTGCACTTCGACGCGATCTTCCAGAACAGTCCGGGAGACCGTCACGTTCAGGTCCGGATGAACGGCAATGTGGTGTTCAACGACACCTTGGAAGGACAGGGCTCCGTAAAGGGGATGGACATTACGGAACCCATCGTCGGCACCACTCACATCGAGTTGGGGATCGTCACGGATGACGGCGCCTTCCACGCCTGCCGGTATACCGACATCCCGACCTTCGGCGGTCCACCCCCGTTCGAACTCGTCCTCCCCGACAGCGGACTGTTCCCGCCCAGCCCGGCGCACTTCGACACCGCGGCCACCACCGGCCTGCCGGCCTTCGGAGGAGGAACCTTCGAACTGTTCTACGAAGAGAGCATCGTCTGACCCAGCCCTGAAACCAGCCGCCCCGTTGAGCGGCAGAGCGCATGCTGGGGGCAGGGATCGTATGCGAGGCGGTCAAGGAATTGATCGGAGAAACATCCCCGTTCTCCAGCTTTCCGTACCACTTGACGCTGGCGCCAGTCAGCACAGCCACTTCGCTTTTAGAAAGCTCTCGCTTGCGCCGCGACGGCCTCGATGCCGACCGGGAACGGCATTGGGATCCATCCTTCGGCGCCTCCGCTGCACCATGATGGCGAGCTCTTCGTCGCGAGCGGCGAGACGCTCGTAGTCGGTTCCCATGGGTCGGCACGCCCCCTCGCCAGTTGCCGAAGGACGGTCACCACCCCGGACCGGGCATACCGGCGGAGGCAGCCACCATACCGCCCGCACCCCACCGGTGATCTGGCACCGTCGCGACCGTGCGGTCGGCACCGAATCGACGATCCAGGCTGGGCGCCGTGTGGCGACTTCCGCAAACTCCGCGAGTGCGCGATGTGGACCGTCCAGAAAGGCCTGACGGAACGTCGGTAAAGCCAGCATTGGGAAGCTCCTATAGATCGTCAAGCGGTCTGGGGGAGCGATTCAGTGGTTTGGATCGTGTGGGGTAGGTGGGGGTAGATCTCGCGGGCGACGAATCGTTTGAGGCAGCGGATGATGTCCTTCTTGGCCAGGCCTTCGGCGGTGCGTCGGGCGACGTAGTCCCGGGTGCGCTGGTCGTATTTCATGCGGACCAGGACGGTCGGATTTGCCATTGTCCCGCCGTGCTTTGCGGTCCGGCCGATCCACCTCGATGACCGTGGTCCTGGCACGCGTCGCATCGCCTCGCCACCCCTCTGGCCGGAGGGCGCACTTCCCACCGGCTTGCATATCGCGATGGATATGCCCCACGGGCCGGGAATGGCGAACTGGTGTCGCGTCAGTAGCGCCAGCGGACCGCCTCGATGACCTCCGCACCTGTGTGCATCGCGAACAGCTCCGCCTCCGCCCGCCGGACGGCCAGTACGGTCTCGAACAGCTCGGGGCCGAGTGCCTCCCGCAGTACGGCGGACTTCTCGTACGCGTCGATCGCCTCGGGCAGGCTCGCCGGTAGGCGTTCGGCGCCGCCGAGGGTGGCGGGGTCGCTCGGGGTCTCGGGCGGGAGGGGAAGGCCGGCGTCCAGGCCGGCGAGTCCGGCGGCCAGCGCGCCGCCGATCGCCAGGTAGGGGTTGGCGGTGGCGTCGAAGCACTTGAGCTCGGCGTTGGCCTGCCCGGCGGCGGAGCCGGCGATCAGGCGCAGCGCCGCCTCACGGTTCTCCAGGCCCCAGCAGCGGTAGGCACCGGCGAAATGGGAGGGGACCAGTCGCAGGTAGGAGGCGACGCTGGGCGCGCCGAGGGCGAGCAGGGCGGGCAGTTCGGCCAGGACGCCCGCGAGGAACTGCTCGGCCTCCGGGTGCAGCCCGTGGCGGCCGGGGCCGCCGTGCCCGAGGTTACGGCCCTCTCGCCAGAGGCTGAGGTGCAGGTGGCCGCCGTTGCCGATCGAGCCCTCGGAGAAGACGGGCGCGTACGAGACCCGCAGGCCGTGCCGGGCGGAGACGGCCCGGATGGTGTGGCGCACCAGCATCGCGGTGTCGGCCGCCTCGACCGGCCCCTCCGCGGCGACCGAGACCTCGAACTGCCCGGCGGCGTACTCGGGGTGGAGCTGGAGCACGGTCAGGCCCTGGGTGGTGAGGGCGCGCAGCACGGCCCGCAGATAGTCGGAGTGTTCGACGAAGCGGGTCATCCCGAACGCGGGCGCGACCGTCGCGGGGGCCCCGGCGGCGTCGGCCACCACCCACTCGATCTCGATCCCGGCTCGGATCGAGAGCCCGCGCCGCTCGATGGCCTCGGTGACCTGACGGGCGAAGGCGCGCTGGCACCCGGGGTGCGGCTTGCCGTCCTGGGTGTAGCGGTCGGCTGGGGCCCAGGCCCAGCCGGGCTGGGCGGCGAGCGGAGTGAGCCGGTCGAGGTCGGGGACGAGCCGCAGGTCGCCCACGGGGCCGGTGCTCGAAGGCGCAGTGGTGAGGGAGTCGTCCACCAGGGTGACGTCGAAGCAGGGTACGGAGCCGACACCGTACTCGGCGGCCTGTTCGAGCTGGGCGAGCGGGACGGATTTCACCCGGGTGAGCCCGGCGTTGTCGACCCAGCCGAACACCACCCCGTCGATTCCGTCGGCGGTGAGCTGGAATTCGGCCGCCCGGGCCCGGGCGGCCCGCTCGGCTCGGGGGTGCGTGGTGGTCATGTTGCCCATGCTGGCGTTCGCGGCAGCCGGTGGGCGAATTGCCGGCCGGGATTTCACTCGTCCGTGAACGGTCGGGGCTGAGACGTGACGCAGGAGACAAGGCGCGGGAACCGGTCTGCCCTGGCCGGTGGTTGGGACGGGTGCTCACTGAAACGGTCACCCGATGGTGGGACGGCCCGCCGAAGATCGTCCCCGAACCTGTCTCCAGGCCATTACGCTCCCACTCTCGAAGATCCGTGTCCGGACGAAGATGCGGCACGCTGCCGAAAGGCCCTGGATGACCCCCCACATCGCCCGTGAGCGACGGGAGCCGTCGCCGACGGTCGCCCCCGAGCTCCAGCTGGCCGATGCGCCCGGCACCCACTCGCTCGCCGCCTGGTTCCTCGGACCGATGGCCGAGAACCAGACGGTGCTCGCCGATCTGATCAACGACGCCCTGGCGGCGCACTGCGCGGCCCGCAGGAACCTCTACCGGGACGATCCGCCCTACGTCACCGACGGGATCAAGCAGTCGCCGGAGTACCAGCAGTCCGTCGCGACCATGCGCAGGGAACACGCCAAGCTCCTGGACTACCTGGGCAGCTCGGTGCCGTTCTTCAGCTACCGCTACCAGGCCCACATGAACTGGGACCAGACGATCCCGGCGCTCGCGGGCTACTTCGCGGCGACGCTGTACAACCCGAACAACGTCGCCCTGGAGTCCTCGCCGGTGACGACCCGGTTAGAGGAAGAGGTCGGCAAGGACCTGTGCCGGCTGCTCGGATACCAGCCGCTGGCCCTGCCGACCCCGTGGGGCCATATCACCTCCGGCGGCACGGTCGCCAACCTCGAAGCCCTCTGGTCCGCGCGCAACCTGACCTACTACCCGATCGCGGTGGCCGAGGCGATCCGGCGCCACCCACACGCGCTCGGCGGCGCACGGGACCTCACCGTCCGCATGGCCAACGGCAAGGACGCGCTGCGGCTGCTCGACCTGGACGCGTGGGAGTGCGTCAACCTGCCGGTGGACGAGGTGTTGGGGCTGCCGACCCGGATGGTCGAGGAGCACCGCGTCAGGACGGAGGACCTCGGCCTGATCAACGCCTACACGCTGCAGCACCTCGGCTACGAGGAGTTCCGTCGGCGCTTCCTGGAGGGCAAGGTCGGCAACCCGGCCGTGCTGGTGACGGCAACGATGCACTACTCATGGCCGAAGGCCGCGGCCCTGCTCGGCATCGGGCAGAGCGGTCTGGTCCCGGTCGAGGTGGACCTGGACGCGCGGGCCACCGTGGCGAGCCTGCGCACCCGCGTGGAGGAGTGCATCCGAGGTCGCCGCCCCGTCATCCTCAACGTCGCCGTGCTGGGCAGCACCGAGCAGAGCTCGGTCGACCCGCTGGCCGAGATGCTGGCTCTGCGTGAGGAGTTCCACGAGCGCAACGTCTCCTACCCGATCCACGTGGACGCGGCATGGGGCGGCTACTTCGCCGCCGTCAGGCGTCCCCGCCCGACGCAGGCCGACGGCCAGGTCACCTACACGCCCGACTTCGTGATGAGCGAGTACGTCAACCGGCAGTACGACTCCCTCGACCGGGCCGACTCGATCACCATCGACCCGCACAAGGCCGGCTTCGTGCCCTACCCGGCGGGCGGACTCTGCTACCGCAACGGCGCGCAGAAGAACATGGTGGCCTTCACAGCGCCCTACCTCGACCTGGGCAACTCGGGTGTGGGCCTGTACGGCGTCGAGGGCTCCAAGCCGGGCGCCGCCGCGGCGGGCGTGTACCTGAGCCACCGCGTCATCACCACCGACCAGCACGGTTACGGCAAGATCCTCGGGCAGGCGCTGTTCAACAGCAAGCGCCTGTACGCGGCCTTCGTCACCCTCGGCCTCGACCACCCCGACCTGCTCGTCGCCCCGTTCCAGCGGCTGCCCGTCGAACGCGAACGCCCGGGCGACGCGCGCGCCCTTCGTGAGCAGCTCCGGTTCATCCTGGACCGCATCGTGTGCAAGAGCAACGAGGAGATCCGGACCGACCCGGAGGCCCGGGAGCTCCTCGCCGAGCTCGGTTCGGACCAGGTCGTCATCGCCTACGCGTTCAACGCCGTCCGCCAGGGCCAGCCGAACCCGGACCTGGCCAAGGCCAACCGGATCAACCGCCTGATCGCCGAGAAGCTCGGGGTCGCGCCGACAGTCCCCGCGGCCAGGAACACCCCCGCGTCCCCGCAGCGCCCCGACCTGATCGTCAGCGGATCGGCCCTGGAACCGGACCTGTACGGCGGGGTGTACATGCGGCGGGTGGCGGACCGGCTGGGCCTCCAGGGAGATCCCAGCGGAACCCCGATCAGGCATCTGGTTTCCTGCACGCTGGACCCCTGGCTGACCGACACCGAGCGGGGAGACTTCATCCCCGTCCTGCGGGAGGCGCTGGCCGAGGGAGCGCGGGCTGCGATCCGCGAGGTGTTCCCCGAGCCCGCCCGGTGACCACTGGAAGCTCGAAGCCATCCTCGACTTCGACCATGCGGTGACTCCGAGCCTCTGAGCACGTGCGGTGCGTTCTCGGGCGGTCCTGGGGACGGTCTGGCGTCGTGGCAGGTGGATCAGGACCGGTGGATGCGGGAAGGAGACTGGCAGGGATTGGCTTTCGAGTGCCGTTGCGGAGGGACCGATGCGACGGGACGGACGGGTCGCGGACTCCTTACTCGCGCTGCTGAGCCGGGACTGGCTGGGGGTGCCGGTCGCGGTGCTGGTGGTGGGTGTGGGCGGTGCCCTGGTCGGGAAGGGGGCGGCATGGGCGGTGGCGCTCGGTGGCATCGTGGTGGCTGTCGGTGTGCTGCTGGGGGCGGGAGCCGTTCGTCACCTGGTGCTGGTCGCCCGTGAGGCCCGGGTGAATCCGCCGCCGGGGCGGCTGGTGGACGTGGGTGGCCACCGAATGCACGTTCTCGCCGAGGGGGAGGCCGGGGGCGGACCGACCGTGGTCTGGATGCCCGGCGGGCACGCTCCCGGTGAGGACTTCCGGGAACTGCACACGATGCTGGCGGCCCGGACGCGGTCGGTGCTGGTTGACCGCTTCGGGGCGGGCTGGAGCGATGTCGGGCCCTTCCCGCGGACGACGGCGGCCGAGGCGGAGGAACTGCTGACAGCGCTGGAGGGGGCGGGGGAGCGGCCCCCGTTCGTGTTCGTCGGCCATTCGTTCGGCGGCCTGTTGGTCGCCAACGCGGCCAGGCGGCGGCCGGACTTGGTGGCCGGGCTCGTACTGCTCGATCCGACGCCCCTGGAGGTCATCGCCTTCGCGCCGCGCAACCGGCAGCTCGCGGGGATGCGTCGTGGCTTTCTGCTGACGGCGGTGCGGCAACTGTTCGGCGCGCACCGCGGCCCCGGGTGCCGGACCGGGCAGGGCTGCGCCGCCGCGTCGGTCTTCGCCGAGCTGTCGCCGTCCGGGCTGGCGAGGGTGGGGTGGGAGACCGTGGTGTATGACGAGGACCTCGGGGACCTGCCGCTGGTGTTGGTGATACCCAGGGATCTCATCGGCGGGGAGGCGGTGCTGGCCGGTGCCCGGGACGCAGTCGAGGCCGAGCGGCTAGCCCGCTTCTACCTCCGGAGCAGGGTCCGGTACCTGGCGGCGTCGTCGGCGTCCCGGCTGGTGCACACGCCGGAGGGGACGGGCCACGACTTCCCGCACGAGGCGGCGGAGTTCGTGGTCGGAGTGGTCGGGGAGCTGGTGCGGGAGCTGCGGACGGTCAGCCCATGACCGTCCGGGCCGCGCCGGAACGGATCGGGCGGCGGCGGGAGAAGGCGCCGAGGTCGATGACGTTGCCGGTGTGTTCGCCGTGGTGGCGGACCGGGTCGCCGTCGTGGTCGTGGCCGGCTTCGACCGCGTCGATCAGAGCCGCGAGGAAGCGGCCCACCAGCGGGGCGTTCTTGAACTGGTTGCCGCTGGTGCCCATCGCGACGTAGTAGCCGTCGAGACCGGTGCGGTCGTAGATCGGGGTCCAGTCGTCGGCGACGTCGTACACCCCCGCTGCGCCGAGGGGCCGGTTGGGGACGCCGATGGCCGGGAAGCGGCGTGCGGCCCGGGTGACCTGGGTGCGGAAGCGTCGGACGGTGGGGCGGGGGTCGGCCCCGTCCGGGTCGTCGATCCACTCGTGGGGGTCGCAGTCCGGCTCGGTGCCGCCGACCAGGAGGTGGCCTCCGGGAGCCTCGCGGATGTATGTGCCGAGGTCGAGGTCGGCGACCAGCGGGAAGGGTTCGGCGGGCCGGCCCTCCGGGGCGGCGACCTGGTGGACCTCCTCGCGCAGCGGGCGCACGCCGATGGTGAAGTCGCCGCCGACGCCCGCCAGCCGGTTGAGGCCGCCCGACCAGGGGCCGGTGGCGTTGACCACGACTGGGGCGGCGATCCGCGTCCCGTCGGCGAGCCGGATGCCCGCCACCCGGTCCGCGTAGCGGTCGACGGCCACCACGGTGTGGTGGAACAGGAAGCGGGCGCCCAGCTCGGCCGCCGCGTCCGCGAGGTTCTGGGCGGCCAACTGCGGGTCGTCGACGTACCCGGCGTCCGGGGTGAACAGGGCGCCGAGCTCACCGGACGGGTCGGCGAAGAAGGCGTCGTCGTCCACCGGTTTCGGCGGCCAGTAGCGCCCGGGGTCGATGCCGGGAAGACGGCGGCGCAGCGTCGGGGCGTCCCACCGCTCGTACGGGACGCCGGCTCGGTCGAACAGGGCGGCGGTCGCGGACGGTGCGACGGTGGGGGAGTCGAGCAGCACGGCGCCGGTGCGCCGGAAGGCGGCGAGGGGACGGTGGCCGGCGAGCCGCAGGTGGGCGGCCCAGGACGTCCAGAGGTGCTGCGCCTCCCAGGCGGTGGCGACGCCCGCGAAGGTGGAGTAGTTGAACCGGATGACCGCGCTGGAGGCGCTGGTTGAGCCGTGGCCGACGGCGCCCGCCTTGTCCACGACGGTCACCTGCCTTCCGCCGCGCGCGAGTTCGAGGGCGATGGCCGATCCGATCACTCCGGCTCCGACCACCACGACGTCCGGTGCTCCGACGGTCATGGCGGCTGCTCCTCGGGGGCGGGCGCGGGCGGCGGCGTGCGCAGGCTCGGCACGGCGGCGAGCAGTGTCCGAGTGTACGGGTGCTGCGGGGCGCGCAGCAGGGCGTCGGTGGGGGCGGTCTCGACGATCCGGCCGTGCCGCATGACCGCCACGGCGTCTGAGACGTGGCAGACGGCGGGCAGGTTGTGGCCGATGAACAGCATGGACAGGCCGAGCCGCCGCTGGAGTTCGCGGATCGTGTTGAGGACGGCGGCCTGCACCGAGACGTCGAGCGCCGAGGTGACCTCGTCGGCGATCAGCAGGCCGGGTTCGACGGCCAAGGCGCGGGCGAGCGCGACCCGCTGGCGCTGCCCGCCGGACAACTGGCGCGGCAGGCGGCCTGCGAGCCGTGGGTCCAGGCCGACGAGTTCGAGCAGCTCGGTGACGCGCTTGTCGCGGGCGGGCCGGTCGAGCCGGTGGAAGACGGTGGCCGCTTCGCCAAGGGTCTGCCGCACCGTCATCCTGGGGTCCAGCGCTGTGTCCGGGTCCTGGAGGACGACCTGGACGAGGCGGCCAAGCCGGCGGCGGTCGCGGATGGTGCGCGCACGGATTTCCCGGCCGTCGAGCATGATCCGGCCGGTGTGCACGGGGACGAGGCCGACGATGGCGCGGGCCAGGCTGGACTTTCCGGAGCCGGACTCGCCCACGAGCCCGAGCGTCGTGCCGGAGGGGACCTCCAGCGAGACGCCGTCCACGGCGGTGACCTGGCCGAGTGGGCCGGGGTGGTGAACGGTGAGGTCGGTCACCCGGAGGACGGTCATGAGGCGGCCACCGTCTCCGGGTCGGCCGCCACCGGGACCGGGTACCAGCATGCGACCCGGTGGTCGGCGGCGAGGTCCTCCAACGGCGGGGTGTGATCGGCGCAGTGGCCCCGGCGGCGCGGGCAACGGGGTTCGAACGGGCACCCCGGTGCGGGCGTGAGCGGGTCGGGCGGTGCGCCGTCGATCGTCGGTAGCGGCCGGTCGCGGTCCGCGGTGAGGTCTGGTACCGAGGCGACCAGGGCCCGGGTGTAGGGGTGCCGGGCGCCGTCGGCGAGGCGGTCGGCGGGCAGGGTCTCGACGATGGTCCCCGCGTACATCACCAGGATACTTTCGCAGAACTCGCCGACGAGGGCGACGTCGTGGCTGATGAACAGGATCGCGGCGGAGGTGTCCCGCCGGATCTCGGACAGCAGCCGGGTGATCTCCCGCTGGACGGTGACGTCGAGCGCGGTGGTCGGCTCGTCGGCGATGATCAGGCCCGGACGGACCATCAGCCCGGAGGCGATCATCACGCGCTGGCGCTGACCGCCGGAGAGCTGGTGGGGGCGGGAGCGCAGCACGGCCGGGGGGAGGGCGACCCGGCGCAGGGCTTCGGCGGCCTCCGCGGTGGCCTGTGCACGGCTCGCACCGCGATGGGCCCGGACCGCCTCGGTGAGCTGGGTGGCGACCCGCAGAGCCGGGTTGAGCGCGGAGGCCGGGTTCTGGAAGATCATCGCCAGGCCGGTCGCGAGGTGCCGGTCCCGTTCCTTCGGCGCCAGGGCGGCCAGGTCGGCGCCGAGCAGGCGCAGGGTGCGCCGGGACACCCGGGCGCCGTACGGGAGCAGGTCGGCGATGGCGAGCGCAGTGAGCGACTTGCCCGAGCCGGACTCGCCGACCAGCCCGACGATCTCGCCCGGCCGTAGGGCGAGGCTGACTCCGTGCACCGGCCGGATCGGTCCGTCCGGGGTGGGGAGTTCGACGTGGAGGTCCTCGACCTGGAGCACCAGGCCCTCCTCCGCGGGGCCTCCCCCAGCCTTCGGCCGGGGGGACCCCCATGGTGCGGGCGTCGGCGCGGGCGTGCGCGGCGCCGGGCCGCGCCGGGCGGCGTTCCCGGCCAGCACCTCGCCGAGCAGTTGGAAGGCCAGGGCCGCGTAGAGGATCGCCAGACCGGGGGCGAGCGCGGGCAGGGGCTCGGCGTAGACGCGGTCGAGCCCCTGGTTGAGCAGCTGCCCCCAGTCGTAGCCGGGCGGTTGGACGCCCAGGCCGAGGAAGCTCAGCCCGGAGAGCGCGACCAGGGAGGTCCCCGCCGCCGTGGTGGTGCTCAGGAGCAGCGGCTCGGCGATGTTGGGCAGGACGTGCCGCCCCAGCAGGCGGAGGCGGCCCAGGCCGAGGACCCGGGCCGCGGCCAGGTGGTCGGTGCCCGCCACACCGGCGGCGAGGGTTTGGGTGAGCCGTGCGAATCCGGGGACGCCCGCGGCCGCGAGGGCCAGCATCGCCCCGGCGGCGCCCGCGCCGAACACGACGGCGAGGAACATCGCGACCAGGAGCGCGGGGAAGGCGAGCAGCAGGTTGATCAGCCCGGCGGTCAGCCTCCGGGCGCGCCGGCCGAGCACGGCGGTGGACGCCCCGAGGAGGATGCCCGCTCCCGCGCCGAGCAGGACGGCCGCGAGCGCGAGCAGTAGGGAGGGACGGGTGGCTGTCAGGACCCGGGCGAGCACGTCCCGGCCGAGGTTGTCGGTGCCGAACGGGTGTCCCACGGAGGGGCCCTGGAGCACGGCCGAGGCATCCGGACGGTCTGCCGAAGCGCCCCAGACCAGCGGGCCGACCAGCGCGAGCACGACGAGCGAGGCCAGCATGACGGCGGCGGCCCAGGCCATGGGCGTGCGCCGGAGACCGGGTGGAAGGCTCATGCTCACATCTCCCGGATCGCCGAACGGGGGTCGAGCACAGCCAGCAGCACGTCGACCAACAGGCCGGCGAGCAGCACGGTGGTGCCCAGCACCAGCACCATCGCCTGGACCACCGGGTAGTCCTGGGCGACCACGGACTGGGCCATGGCCGACCCGATGCCGGGCCAGGCGAAAACCTTCTCGACCAGTACGGTGCCGGCGACCAGGGCGGGCAGCAGGCTCCCGGCCACGGTGAGCGCGGCGGTCGCCGTGTTCGGTGCCGCGTGCCGCAGGTATCGGCGAGCGGGGGACAGCCGTTTGCTCCGGGCCGTGCGCAGGTAGTCCTCGCCCAGTACTCTCAGCGCCTCCATCCGGACGATGCGCAGCAGGACGGCGGCGGGGGCGAGGGAGAGCGCGAGGACCGGGAGGACGAAGGACTCGACGCCCGCCGCGCCGGCCACCGGGAGGAGCTGGAGGCCGACGGCCAGCAGCGCGGTGAGCCCGGCGGCCAGGACGAAGTCCGGCACCCCGGCCAGGCCGGCGGTGACCACGGTGAACGCCAGCTCGCTGCGCGGGCGGCGGCCGTCGCGGGTGCGGACAGCGACGAGCAGCCCGCCGGGCAGGGCGACGGCCAGGGTGACCAGGAAGGCCAGCCCGGCGATCTCCAGGGTGGCCGGCAGCCGGGTGCGGACCAGCTCCGCGACCGGTGTCCCGGTGGTCAGCGAGGTGCCGAGGTCGCCGTGCAGGAGGCCGCCGAGATAGTGCCGGTACTGGGTGAGGAAGGGTGTGTCGAGCCCGAGGGCGTGCCGACGGGCGGCCACCAGGTCGGGGGCGGCGTCGACGCCGAGCGCGGCCCGGACCGGGTCGCCGGGAATGAGGCGGATCATCGCGAACGACGCGGTGAGCACGACCGCGAGGGAGAGGAACAGCCGGAGGATGCGGCGGCCGAGGAACACCGTCCAGGGGTGCCGCGGCAGTCGGGGTACGGACACGGTGGGCCCCCGGGTCACTGGTGGAGGCGGATGCTGGTGGGGACGAGCTGGCCGCCGAAGGTGGTGGCGAAGGTGGTGCGGTAGCCGTACACGCTGCTCCGGCCGTCGGCGATCGGCAGGGCGTCGGCCGAGCGGAAGAGCGCGGCGGCGGCCCGGTTCCAGGTGGCGCAGCCCGTCGTGTCGGGCTCCCGGAGCGCCTGGGCGACCAGGGCGTCGTACTCAGGATTGGTCACGCCCGCGAAATTGAGGCCCTCGGCGGGGGTGGGGCCGGAGAAGAACGGGATGAAGCCGACAGGCAGGGCGAACCCTGGCGTGCTGCCGACCACCACGTCGAAGTCGGCGCTCTGGTACATGGCGTTGACGAGGGCGGGCAGGCTCTCGGTGACCAGCTTGACCTGCGCGCCGAACGCCGTCCAGTCCCGCGCCATCAACTCGGCGACGGAAGACAGGGTCGGGCCGATGTCGGGGCTGGTGATCACACGGAGCCGCAGCGGCCGGCCGTCCTTGGTCAGCGGGCCGCCGACGGAGCGGACCCAGCCGGCGGCCCGCAGGGCCTCGGTGGCGTCGTTCCCGGGCAGGTTGGCGTCGGCGAGGTCGGCGTGGCAGACGGCGCCCACGGCACTGAAGTCGGTGGCGGGCCTGCCGATGCCGCCCACGGCGACGTTGGCGAGCCCCTGGCGGTCCAGCGCGGCGACCAGGGCGCGGCGTAGGGCGGGGTCGGCGAGGGCCCGGCCGGGGCCCTGGTTGAAGAAGGTCAGACCGACCACGGTCGCCGCGTCGGTGGTGGCCAGGCCGTGGTCGGTGAGCCGGGCGCGATCGGGCCCGTTCACGGCGGCGATCTCGATGCCCCCGGTGAGCAGCAGGTTCGCCGCAGTAGAGGCCTGGGGGACGACCGAGACGACGATGTGCGCGGGGAGGCCGTGTTCGGCGGTGGTGGCTCCGGCGGGGCCCCAGGAGTACCCGTCGCGGACGGTGAACTCGTAGGGCCCGCCGGGGATGTAGCGGGTCAGCACGTAGGGGCCGGTGCCCTGGGTGGCGCGGTCCAGCGATCGGGGTCGGTCGAGCCCGGCGGGGCAGACGATCGGCAGCAGGCCGATGGTGCGGATGAGGAACGGGAAAGGTGAGGCGGCGGTCGCCGACACCGTGCCGGTCGCGTCGTCTGCGCTCGCGGTGAACGGGACGTTCGGGAGGACGGTCCGGGCGCCGGCGAGCTGGTGGCCCGGGTCCCCGGCGTAGGTGAGCGCTCTGGCCACCGCCGAGGCGGTGAGGGCGGTGCCGTCGGAGCAGGTGACGCCCGGGCGCAGGGTGAAGGTGGCTGTGGTGGCCGTGGCCTGCCAGGACGAGGCCAGGCCGGTGACCAGGCTGCCGTCGGTGTCGGCATTGACCAGCGAGTCGTAGGCGTAGCGGGCCTGGGCGGCCCCGAAGGTGGAGTACGGGTCGAAGCTCGGGATCTCACTGGCCGCCGCGATCCGGACGGTCCCGCGGTCCACCAGGGGGGTGGTCGTCGAGGACGCGGTGCCGCCGCAGCTGCTCAGCGCGACGGCCGAGGCAGTCAGGGCGGCCGCCAGGGCGACCGGCGGGGTGCGTCGGAGCATGGCGTCATGGTGCCACTCGGGCTTTGGCCGCGGCGAGTCAACTCATCCGTGGGATAGGCGTGTTCGAACGCCGGGACCGACCTGTCGGCCCGGCCGGGAGCCGGGGGCGGCGGCCGGGGACGGCGATCACGGTTCACCCTTTCGAGGGGTGTCACGATCCGGGCGTTCCGGACCGGGCCGCCAAGCGCCCGGTCGTCGCCAGGATGGGGGCATGACGAACGAACCGGGCCGAGGGATCGGCCGTCTGGTGGACCGCTACTGGCAGTTCCTGCTGGCCCGCGAGCCGATGCTGAGGGTCCGCCAGGGGCTCCCGGTCGAGACGCTGCCGAGGGCCTCACTCGCCGAGGCGGAGGAGCGGGCGCGGTTCGCCGAGGGGGTGCTCGGCGAAGTGCGGGCGCTCGACGGTTCGGAGTTGCCCGGCGCCGACGCCGACGCCGCCGCCTTCCTGGCCGGACTGGCCGAGCAGGAACTGCGGGCGCACCGTCACTACTGGCTGACGCCCGTCGCCACGCCGTACCGGCTGCTTCCGTTGTCGTTGTACACCGACGCGGTGCTGCGCCAGTTCCGCTTCACCGAACGGGCGGACGCCGAACGGTACCTGGGACTGGTGCGGGAGCTGGCCGGGGTGGTCGGATCGATCTGCGACAAGGTGATGGGGCAGGCGGTGCGAGGCTTCCGGGTGCCGGCCCCGGCGCTGGCCGGAGTGCGTGCCGCCGTCGCGGGCCTGCGGGAGTCGGTCCCCCGTCGGGTGGAGGTGGCCGAGGACCGGCTCGGCGCGCCGGGGCTGGGCGGGAACGGGCAGCTCCTGGACGGCGTACGGCGATTGGTGGAGGACGAGTTGGTACCGGCCTTCGACCGGCTGCTCGCCGTCCTCGACGACCCGGCCTGCCTGCTCGCGGCGCCGCAGAACGTCGGCTGGGCGCGGTACGAGGGCGGTGAGGAGGCGTACCGGGACTTCGTCCGGACCCAGACCGGGGGCGACACCGCGCCCGAGCGGCTGCACGAGCTCGGCCGCGAGCAGTGCCGCGAACTGGCCGAGCGGATGAGGGAGGTGCGCGCGACGCTGGGCTTCCACGGGTCCGAGGCCGAGTTCCACGAGCGGCTGCGGACCGAGCCGCGGCTGTACGCCCGGACGCCGGAGGAGGTCGAGGCCCGCTACCGCGGCCACCTCGACCGGCTGGTCCCGGTGCTGCCGCGCTGGTTCGCGGTGTTGCCGCGGGCGCCGTACGGGTTGGCGCGGCTGGACCCGGCGCTGGAGCCGGGGATGACCTTCGGATACTACGAGGCGCCGACCGCGGCCGATCCGGTCGGGCGCTATCGCTACAACGGTTCGGACCTGGGGCGGAGGTCCCTGCTCGGTTCGGCCTCGCTGATCTACCACGAGCTGGCGCCGGGGCACCACTTCCACCTGGCCCGCCAGGCGGAGGACCACACACTGCACCAACTGCGCCGCGAGGTGACCGAGTTCGGCGCGTTCAACGAGGGCTGGGCCGAGTACGCGGCCGGCCTCGGCTGGGAGGCGGGCCTCTACGAGGACCCGTGGGACGCCTACGGGCGGCTCGCCCAGGAGCGGTTCACCGCGCAGCGGCTGGTGGTCGACACCGGACTCAACCTCGGGACGATGGACCTGGAGCAGGCGCGGGACTTCATGCGAGCCAACTCCACCGAGTCGGACGGCCAGATCGCCTCGGACCTGCTGCGCTACTCGACGGATCTGCCCGGGCAGGCGCTCTCCTATCGCGCGGGCTTCCTGGAGCTCGTGCGGCTGCGGGGTGATGCCGAAGAGCGGTTGGGGATCGGGTTCGACGTTCGGGCGTTCCACGAGGCGGTGCTGGGGGGCGGGGCGTTGCCGTTCGACGGCCTCAGAAGGCGGGTGGCGCGGGAACTCGGCGCTTCGTAAACCATATGAATCGGATGAGCTGATTAACGGGTTTGAGGGTGCTCCTCAATTCGGATTGCGGAAGAGGTCTCAGGAGCACTCGCATGAGTGAACCCGCCGGGAGCCGTTTGGTGAGTGCGGACATGGTTCGACTACGGTGGTCAAGAGATCGGGCGGCGTGTCCCGGTGTCCGGGAATCCGGTTAGGTTCGTGAATCCCGGATTGCGAGGTGGAATGCTTCCGCCTGCCCGGCTGCGCGCTGCTCCGGTGTTCGCAGTGCCCGGGTTCCCTGTCATACGTGTGCGTAGAGAGGATCGAGCATCATGCCGCCCGTAGTACCGCCCTTCCTGGTCGGCCTCATCGTCGCCCCGCTGGCCAAGCGTCTGCTCAAGCCACTGGTGCGCGGCGTCGTCAAGACGTCCGTCGGCATCGCGATGGAGGTGAAGAAGGCCGCCCACGAGGCCGGGGAGAACATCCACGACCTCGCCGCCGAGGTGGCCGCCGACATGGTGGCCGCCCAGGCCACCAGCAGTGACACCGCGATCCGTTCCGGTGACGGCCAGCGCACCTCCGGGAACGGAGCCCCGATCGGCGCCAAGGAGGAGGGAGCCGCAGCCCGCCCCGAGGGGGACCCGAGGGCTCCCAAGATCCGCGCGACCGCCGGAGCCGGCACCACCGCCGGAAAGACCCACTGAAAGATCCACTGACGGCCCCTGAGGAGCCGCGGTCGCCGCCGGGCGCAAATTCCGATCGATTCCGACCGGATGCGCCCGGGCGGCGTCCCATCACGGGCCGTTCGGATGCAGAAATCCGCCCTTAGAATTCCCATTCCGTCGCCGTACTCCGTCGTGCCCGTGACGGTTCTCCGCGACCTCCGCAAACAGGTGATCGTACACATGCCATCGCTATTGGGTGCCGCAGCCGGATTCCGCTCCCTGGAATTGGACGCAAGCCCTCGCTCGGTCATTCCGGGGCGTCAGCGCTGGGACGTCAAGCTGGTCCTCGGACGGCCCCGGACGGCAGAGGTCCTCGCCGCCGTGTTGCGCCGTGTTCCCGGGATCACCGAGGCCCGGGCCAACCCGGTCACCGGCGGGGTGCTCGTCCGGCACGACGCGCGGGTGCGCGCCACGGACGTCGGCCGGATCGTCCGCAGAGCCGTCACCCTGGTCGCGGAGGGTCCGACGAGGACGGCCCGCCCGGCACCGGCCCAGCCCGTCGCCGCACCAGCCCAGCGGGCCGACCACGGCCTGGTGGTGCGACCGGTGCTCGCCGTCGGGGGCGGCGTCGCGGCCGGGATCGCGCTGATCAAGGGGTCGGCGCTGAGCAGGCAACTGGTGGCCCTCGGCGGGGTGGCGGCCGCGACCGCGGCTGTCATGCGGAAAGCCTGGCGCGGAACGGTCGATGCCGCCGGCGACCCCGCCGCGGACGGAACCGCGCGACACCCCCTGTTGGAGATCGTCGGACCGCACCGCCGCCGTCTCTACCGGGCCGTCGCGCTCTCGGTCTCCTGTCAGGTCTCGGAGATGGCGCTCGCCACTTTCCTCGGCTGGACCGGACTGGTCCTCATCAAGGGCGAGGCGGCACCGCTGGTCAGCCTCGGCCTGACCACAGCCTCCGCCCAACTGTGGGGCCTGGCCGGGATGGTGGCCGCCGCCTGCGCCGCCGTGGCGGGCCTGTCCTACGCCTCCAACCTCCAGTGGCGCCGACTCGGCCAGGACATCGAGCGCGACTGGCGAAGCCGCACCTACCGGCACGTCCAGCACGTCGAACTCGGCCAGCTGGAGGGCGAGCGGACCACCCGGGTGGCTGGCGCGCTCACCGACGACGTCGGCCAGCTGGGCGCCTTCTTCGCCGGCCCGGCCAACGACGTGCTGCAACTCGGCACCAGCCTGGCCCTGCTGGTTCCGGCGTTCCTGCTGCTCGCACCGCAGATCGCCTGGATCGCCTTCCTGCCGATCCCGCTCATCGCCTGGCTGTCGCTGCGCCACCAGGACAGGGCCGCGGCCGACTACGCCGTCACCGGCGAGCGCCGGGCCAGGCTGGGCAGCCAGGTGATCAACTCGCTGGAGGCCGGCGCCACCGTCAAGAGCTTCTGCACCGAGGACTACGAGGCCGAACGCATCGACGGATTGAGCGAGGCGGCTCAGGAGAGCACCCGGCAGACCGACCGGAGCACCATCCGCCACGCCGAGACCGTCCGGGCCTGCACCACCGCCTCGATGGCCGGCACCCTGCTGATCGGCGGCCGCTCGGTGCTCAACGGCACCCTGCGCTTCGAGGTGTTCAGCCCGCTGATCGGACTGCCCCAGATGCTGTTGATGCGGATGAGCAGGCTCGGCGGCATCGTCGACCAGTACCAGCGCACCATCGCCTCCTACGACCGGGTCCAGCGGCTGCGCGCCCTGCCTGTCGAGACCGACGGCAACGACGGGACGCTCGACCGCGCCGAGGTGCGGGGGGAGATCGTCCTCGACGGGGTCACCTTCGCCTACCCCGGCCGCCCGGCAGCGCTGGAGGACCTCTCGCTGACCATCCCGGCCGGGAGCACCACAGCCCTGGTCGGCGCCACCGGCTCCGGCAAGACGACGATCGCCAGACTGCTGATGCGCTTCCAGGACGCGGAGCGCGGCCGCGTGCTGCTCGACGGACAGGACGTCCGGGACCTGCCACGGCGGGACCTGCGCCAGGCCATCGGCTTCGTGGCCCAGGACCCGTTCCTCTTCGACGGCAGCATCGCCGACAACATCCGCTACGGCAGCTTCGGGGCCTCCGACCAGGCCGTCGTCCGGGCCGCCACCATGGCCGAGGCGCACACCTTCATCGCCGCGCTGCCCGATGGCTACGACACCCTGATCGGCGAACGCGGCGCCGCGCTCTCCGGCGGCCAGCGGCAGCGGATCGCCCTGGCTCGCGCGATCCTCAAGGACTCGCCGGTCGTCATCCTCGACGAGGCCACCTCCGCCGTGGACAACGAGACCGAGGCCGCCATCCAGCGCACGCTGCGCGGCTTCGCGGCCGACCGGACGATGGTCGTCATCGCCCACCGGCTCTCCACGGTCCGCCACGCTGATCGGATCTACGTCCTGGACAAGGGCGGCATCGTCGCCGAACAGGGCACCCACGACGAACTCCTCGCCCGGCACGGACTCTACGCATCCCTCTGGCAGCTCCAGGCCGGTGAACTCGCCGCCTGACCGCGGCAGGCCGCCCCGCCCGCCGACCGCGTGACGCCCCCGCGGTCGGCGCGGCCCGGCGTGCCGTGCGCGTACGCCCGCCCACACTCTCGGAGGTACCCCCCATGTCTCGTCGCGACGGCGACGTCCTTCCCCTGACAGCCGCCCAGCGCGAGATCTGGCTCGCCGAGCAGCGCTCCCGGACGCCCATCCCCGGCTACCGCGTCGGTGAGTGCGTGGAGATCCACGGGCCCGTCGATCCGGAGCTGTTCGAGAGGGCGTTGCACCGGGTGGTCGACGAGGTCGACGCTCTCCACGTCACCTTCGTGGACGAGGGCGACGGGCCGTGCCAGATCCTCCGCGCGACCTGGGACTGGGCGCCGGCGCACCTGGACCTCAGCGGGGAGCCCGTACCCCGGGAAGCAGCCGTGGAGTGGATGCGGCGGGACCTGATGCGCCCGCTGGACCTCGCGCGGGACCCGCTGTTCGGGCACGCTCTGGTCCGGCTGTCCGCGACCGAGTACCTGTGGTACCTGAACTACCACCACGTGGTGCTGGACGCGATCAGCAGCTCCATGGTCCGCCAGCGGGTCGGCGAGGTGTATTCCGCGCTGGTTGAGGGCGGTGCCGTGCCGCCCTGCCCCTTCGGCTCGCTACGGGACCTGGTCGACAGCGACGCCGCCTACCGTGCGTCCGACGACTTCACCGCCGACCGTGCCTACTGGACCGCGCGCTTCGCCGACCTTCCCGCGCCGACCCGACTCACCGCCGGCGCCGCGACCGACCCGCACCGCGCCCTGCGCCTGGCCGAGGAACGGGAGCTGCGGAGCCCGGACGCGCTGCGAGCGGCGGCGGGCAGGACCGGGGTCCGGTGGTCCCGCCTGGTGGTCGCGGCGGCTGCGCTCTACGCCCACCGGCTGAGCGGCGGGGAGGACGTGGTGCTCGCCCTCCCCGTCACCGCCCGGAGGGGCTCCGGGCGCGACCTGATGGCGGTGCCCGGCACGATGTCCAACGTGGTGCCGCTACGGCTGACCGTGCGGCCGGACATGCCCTGGCGCGAGCTCGTCGCCCAGGTGGCGCGGGAAGTCGAGTCGGCCGTCGCACACGAGCGCTACCGCAGCGAGGACCTGCTGCGCGACCTCGGCGCCCCCGGCAGCATCGGGACGGCGTTCCCGCTGATCGTCAACATCATGGCCTTCAACGCCAGGCCGACCTTCGCCGGGCACCCCGCCTCGGTGCACCACTTCGTGTCCGGGTCGACCACCGACCTCGCCGTCTGGGTGTTCGACTACCGGGACGGCAATCCTCCGCTCCTCCGGCTGCACGGCGCGCCGGAGGCGTACGGCGACGACGACCTCGCCGCGCACCAGGAAAGGCTGCTCAGCCTGCTCGACGCGGTCGCGGACTGCGACCCGGACGAGGCGGTGGGCCGGATCGACCTGCTCACGGCCGAGGACTGCCGCGAACTGGCCGAACTCGGCACCGGGCCGGTGGCGCCGGCCCCGGCCGCGAGCCTGCCGGAGCTGTTCCGGGAACACGTCCGGGCGACCCCGGACCTGACCGCGCTGGTGTGTGGCGAGGTCTCGCTGACGTACGCGGAGCTGGACACCCGGGCGAACCGGCTGGCGCACGCCCTGATCGCGAGGGGAGCGGGGCCGGAGCGTCTGGTGGCGGTGGCGCTGCCGCGCTCGGCCGAGCTGGTGGTGGCGATCCTGGCGGTGCTGAAGACCGGTGCGGCGTACGTCCCGGTCGACCCCGAGTACCCCGCCGAGCGGATCTCCTACCTGCTCGACGACGCCCGGCCGGCCCTGGTGGTGACCGACGCCCGCAGCGCGGGTCGGCTGCCCGGTTCCTTCGAGCGGCTGGTGCTCGACTCGCCGGAAGCTGCCGCCCTGATGGCCGGCCGCCCGGCGACCGACCCGACGGTGGCCGTCGACCCGCGCCACCCGGCGTACGTCATCTACACCTCCGGCTCCACCGGACGTCCCAAGGGCGTGGCAGCGACCCACGGCGGCCTGCTCAACCTGCTCGCCGACCTCAGGGAGGTCCACTTCCGACAGGCGCTCAAGGGGCAGCAGCGGCTTCGGGTGGCCCTGAGCACATCGGTGTCGTTCGACGCGTCGTGGAACCAACTGCTCGCCCTGTTCGCCGGCCACGAGCTGCACGTCCTGGACCACGCGACCTGGACCGACCCGGACGCCTTCGTCGACCATGCCGCACGCTGCGGGCTGGACTACGTCGAAGCCACCCCGTCCTACCTGCACCTCCTGGTCGAGCACGGGCTCCTTACCGGCCCGCGACGGCGTCCGGCGCTGGTCGCGGCGGGCGGCGAGGCCGTCCCGGAGCGGCTGTGGGGACAGCTGCGCGCGGCCGAGGGGGTGTCCTGCCTCAACCTCTACGGACCGTCCGAATGCACCGTCAACCCCGTGATCGCGTCCGTGGCATCGACCCCGCTGCCCGTCATCGGCCGGCCCGCCACCAACGTGCGGCTGTACGTGCTCGACGGCGCCCTGCGTCGACTGCCGGCCGGAACGCCGGGTGAGCTGTACATCGCGGGAGAGTGCCTCACCCGCGGCTACCTGAACCGGGCGGGCCTGACCGCCGGGCGCTTCGTGGCGGACCCGTTCGGGCCGCCCGGAGCGCGGATGTACCGCACCGGCGACCTGGTGCGCTGGGGCGCGGACGGGAACCTGGAGTTCCTCGGCCGGACCGACGACCAGGTCAAGATCCGCGGCTTCCGGGTGGAACCCGGCGAGATCGAGGCCGTCCTCGTCGAGCACCCGCAGGTCGCCCGGGCCGCCGTCGTGGTGCGCGCCGAGGAGGAGCCCCGGCTGGTCGCCTACGCCGTCCCCGAGCCCGGCGCCGCGGTGGCCGACACCGCGCTGCGCGAGCACCTGCGGGAACGGCTCCCCAAGCACATGGTGCCGGCCGACTTCGTTGTGCTGGACGCACTGCCGTTGACACCGAACGGCAAACTCGACCGGCGTGCCCTCCCGGCGCCCGACCGTCAGCCGACGGCGACCGGCCGCGCTCCGCGAACCGCGACCGAGCACCTGCTCGCCGGGTTGTTCGCTGAGGTGCTCGGTGTCCCGGAGGCCGGAGCGGACGATGACTTCTTCGACCTGGGCGGCCACTCGCTGCTGGCCACCCGGCTGGTCGCCCGGGCACGGTCCGTGTTGGGTGTGGAGCTGGGGCTGCGTGACCTGTTCGACGCGCCGACGGTGGCGGAACTGGCGGCGAGGGTGGACACCGCGGGCCGGGCCCGACCCGCACTCGCGGCGGGTGAGCGGCCAGGGACGGTCCCGCTGTCCTTCGCGCAGCGCCGGCTGTGGTTCCTGCACCGGATGGAGGGCCCCGGCGCCACGTACAACATCCCGCTGACTCTGAGGCTGTCCGGCGACCTCGACCAGCGGGCCCTGGAGGCCGCCCTGGCCGATGTGGTCGAACGGCACGAGAGCCTGCGCACCACCTTCCCCGTGGTCGACGGCGCGCCGTGCCAGCACGTGCTGGACCCCGACGCGGCCAGGCCGCGGCTGCGGATGACCGAGGTCGGCGAGCACGACCTGCCGGAGCGGCTGGCGGAGGCGGCACGGCACGGCTTCGAGCTCGCGGAGGAGCCGCCACTGCATGCCGAGCTGTACCGGCTCGGACCGGAGGAGCACGTCCTGCTGCTGGTGGTGCACCACATCGCCGGTGACGGCTGGTCGACGCGGCCGCTCTCGCAGGACCTGGCGGCGGCCTACGCGGCCCGTCGCGAGGGCGCGAAGCCCGAGTGGAGGCCGCTGCCCGTCCAGTACGCCGACTACGCCCTCTGGCAGCGGGCGCTGCTCGGCGACGGCACCGACCCGGGCAGCCTGCTGAGCGAGCAGCTGGCATACTGGCGCGAGCAACTGGCGGACCTGCCCGAGCAGATCGAGCTGCCCTTCGACCGGCCCCGGCCGGCGGCGATGTCCTACCGGGGCGCCCACCTGCCGGTGCGGATCGACGCCGAATTGCACCAGAGCCTGCGCGAACTGGCCCGCGACGGCGGCGCCAGCCTCTTCATGGTGCTCCAGGCCGGACTGGCCGCCCTGCTGGGCAAGCTCGGCGCCGGCACCGACGTCCCGATCGGCACCCCGATCGCGGGACGCACCGACGAGGCCCTGGACGACCTGGTCGGCTTCTTCGTCAACACCCTGGTGCTGCGCACCGACCTCTCCGGCGACCCCTCGTTCACCGACCTGCTGGCCCGGGTGCGCTCGGACGCGCTGGCCGCCTACGCGCACCAGGACGTTCCGTTCGAGCACCTGGTGGAAGCGCTGAACCCGACCCGGACCCTGGCGCACCACCCCCTGTTCCAGACGATGCTCGCCCTGCAGAACGCACCGCTCGGCACGTTCGACCTACCGGGGCTGCGGGTGGAGACCGGGCTGGTCCACACCGGGACGGCCAAGTGCGACCTGACCTTCATCCTGGGCGAAGAGCCCGGTGGGGGCGGTCTCTCGGGCGTGGTGGAATACAGCACGGACCTGTTCGACGAGGCCACTGTGGCCGGGATCGTCGACCGGTGGCTGCGGCTGCTGCGCGCCGTGGCCGCCGATCCCGGCCGGCGGATCGGCCGGGTGGACGTGCTCTCCGCCGAGGAACTCCGCGCGCTTCTCCCGGCCGGTCTGGCCGGCACCGAGGGGGAGCAGGACGCATCGGGCGTTGGCCTCACCGTACTCTTCGAGCGGCAGGTTCGGGCGAATCCGGCCGCCGTCGCCCTCACCGACGGTGAAGTCACCCTGAGCTACGGCGAGTTGAACGCACGTGCCAACCGGCTCGCGCACGCCCTGATCGACCGGGGGGTGGGACCGGAGCAACTGGTGGCGCTGGCCATCCCGCGCTCGGCGGAGCTGGTCGTGGCGGTGCTCGCCGTGCTGAAGGCGGGCGGCGCCTACCTCCCGGTGGACCCGCAGTACCCGGCCGCCCGGATCGGCTACCTGCTCCGGGACGGGCGGCCGGCGCTGCTGGTGACGACCGGCACGACCGGCACGACCGGCACGGCCGGCGAGCTGCCGGGAGCGGACGGCGTGGACGGCGTGGACCGGCTGCTGCTGGACACCGCCGACCTGGACGGACAGCCCGACACCGACCCGCAGGTCGCGGTCGACCCGGCTCACGCGGCGTACGTCATCCACACCTCCGGCTCCACCGGCGAGCCGAAGGGCGTCGTGGTCCCGCACCGGAACGTGGTGCGGCTGTTCCGGACCACGGAGGAACTGTTCGGGTTCACCGCCGAGGACGTCTGGACGCTCTTCCACTCCTACGCCTTCGACTTCTCGGTGTGGGAGCTGTGGGGCGCGCTGCTGCACGGCGGCCGGCTGGTCGTCGTGGACCACGAGACCAGCCGCTCGCCCGGCCGGTTCCTGGAACTCCTCGCCCGTGAGCGGGTGACCGTTCTGAACCAGACGCCCTCCGCCTTCTACCAGCTGATCCAGGCGGACGCCGAGGCTGCCGGGGCGGGCCGTGAACTCGCCCTGCGGACCGTGGTGTTCGGCGGCGAGGCCCTGGAGCACGCCCGACTGGCGGACTGGTACCGGCGGCACCCGGAGAACGCACCGCGGCTGGTCAACATGTACGGCATCACCGAGACCACCGTGCACGTCACCCACGCGGCGCTCGGCGCGTCCGGCACGACGGGCGGACAGATCGGCACGGCCCTGCCGGACCTGCGAACGTACGTGCTCGACGGCGGTCTGCGGCCGGTGGCTCCGGGCGTGCCCGGTGAGCTGTACGTCGCGGGCCCCGGGCTGGCGCGCGGCTACCTCAACCGGCCAGGCCTGACCGCTGGGCGGTTCGTGGCGGACCCCTTCGGGCCGGCCGGCTCCCGGATGTACCGCAGCGGCGACGTGGTGCGCCGTGACACGGCAGGCGGTCTGCGCTACGTCGGCCGGGCCGACCAGCAGGTGAAGGTGCGCGGCTTCCGGATCGAACTCGGCGAGATCGAGGCGGCGCTCGCCGCGCACCCGGCCGTCGCCCAGACAGCCGTCCTGGCTCGCCAGGACCGGGCCGACGACACCCGGCTGGTCGCGTACCTGGTGCCCGCCACCGGGCACGCACTCCGGCCGGACCCGCTTCGGGCGCACCTGCGCGAGCTGCTGCCGGAGCACATGGTGCCGGCCGCGTACGTGCCGCTGGACGCGCTGCCGCTGACCGCCAACGGCAAGCTCGACCGCCGTGCCCTGCCCGCCCCCGACCTCGCCCCGGCGGCTGCCACCCGTGCCCCCCGCACCCCGCAGGAGCAGGTCCTCTGCGAACTGTTCGCCGAGGTCCTGGGCGTGGCGTCGGCCGGTGTCGAGGACAGCTTCTTCGACCTGGGCGGGCACTCGCTGCTGGCCGCCCGCCTGGCCGCCCGGATCCGCGCCACGCTCGGTGTGGAGATGCCGCTGCGTACCCTGTTCGAGGCACCGACCCCGGCCGGCCTGGCGGCCGCCCTGGTGGCGGCCGGGCCGGCGCAGACCGCCCTGGCACGGCGTAAGCGCCCCGAGAGGGTCCCGCTGTCGTTCGCGCAGCGGCGGCTCTGGTTCCTGCACCAGTTGGAGGGCGCTGCTGCGAACTACCACATCTCCCTGGCGTGGCGGCTGTCCGGGGATCTGGACCGGCGGGCCCTGGAGGCCGCCGTGGCGGACGTGGTGGCCCGGCACGAGAGCCTGCGCACCGTCTTCCCCACGGTGGACGGGGTTCCGGACCAGCGGGTGCTGGACGCGGCGGCAGCTCGTCCGCAGTTGCTCGTGAGCCGGACCACCGAGGCCGAGCTGCCCGCCGCCATGGCGGCGGCGAAGGACCGCGGCTTCGACCTGGCGGTCGACGTGCCGCTACGGGTCGCTCTGTTCGAGCTGGCAGCGGACGAGCACGTGTTCCAGTTGGTGCTCCACCACATCGCGGGCGACGGCTGGTCGCTGGGGCCACTCGCGCAGGGCCTGACCGCTGCCTACGCGGCGCGCTGCCGCGGCGAGGCGCCCCAGTGGGAGGAGCTGCCGGTCCAGTACGCCGACTACACCCTCTGGCAGCACGACCTGCTCGGCGACGCCGCCGACCCGGACAGCCTGTTCGCGCGCCAGGCGGACTACTGGACCGGGCAGCTGGCCGGTCTGCCGGAGCGCATCCAGCTGCCCACCGACCGGCCCCGCCCGGTGGTCGCCTCGCACCGGGGCGGTTCCGTGCGCGCCGGGTTCGACGCTGACCTGCACCGAGGCCTGCGCGAACTCGCCCGCCAGCACGGCACCAGTCTGTTCATGGTGCTCCAGGCCGGGCTGGCGGCGCTGCTGAGCAAGCTCGGCGCGGGCGACGACATCCCGGTCGGCAGCCCGGTCGCCGGCCGGACCGACCAGGCACAGGACGAGCTGATCGGCTACTTCGTCAACACCCTGGTGTTCCGTACCGACACCTCGGGCGACCCGACCTTCGCCGAGCTGCTGGGACGGGTCCGGGACACCGCGCTGGCCGGGTACGCCCACCAGGACCTTCCGTTCGAGTACCTGGTCGAGGCGCTGAACCCGGTGCGCTCGCTGGCGCACCACCCGCTCTTCCAGGTCATGCTGGTGTTGCAGAACGCGCCCCGGGCCGACTTCGCACCGCCCGGACTGCGCGTCGAGGACGTGCCGTCGACCTCGACGACCGCCAAGCTCGACCTGATCTTCACCATGTCCGAGCGGCTCGGGGAGGACGGTTCCCCGGAGGGGATCGACGGGTCCGTCGAGTACACCGGCGACCTGTACGACCCCGCCACTGTCGAGACCATGATCGGTCGGTGGGAGCGGCTGCTCCGCGCCGCCGTCGCCGATCCGCGGCGCCGGCTCAGCCGGTTCGGCCTGCTCACCGCCGAGGAGCGCGCGGAGCTGACGGCGCTGGGCACCGGCCCGGCGGCCCAGGCCTTCACCGAGAGCTTGCCGGAGCTGTTCCGGGCCCAGGTGCGCGCGATTCCGCACGCCCTCGCGGTGGTGGGACCGGAAGCCTCGCTGACGTACGCGGAGTTGGACGCCCGGACGAATCGGCTGGCGAATGCGCTGATCGCGCGCGGAGCCGGGCCGGAGCGTCTGGTGGCGGTGGCGCTGCCGCGCTCGGCCGAGCTGGTGGTGGCGATCCTTGCGGTGCTGAAGACCGGCGCGGCGTACCTCCCGATCGATCCGGAGTACCCGGCTGCGCGGATCGGGTACATGTTCGACGACGCCCGACCGCTCCTGGTGGTGACCGACGCCCGGACCCGGGACCGCCTGCCGACGACCGGTTCCGCCGGGTGGCTTGTGGTCGACGATCCGGAGACCGCCGCCCTGGTTGCGGACTGCCGGGCGACGGACCCGGCGGTGGCGATCCACCCGGGCCATCCGGCGTACGTCATCTACACCTCAGGGTCCACCGGGCGGCCCAAGGGCGTGCTGTCCACGCACGGCGGTCTGTTGAACCTCTTCGCCAACCAGCGACTCCTGATGTACCCCCAGCAGACGAAGCACCGGCTGCGGGTGGGGCTGACCACGTCCGTGTCGTTCGACGCCTCCTGCGACCAGATGTCGTGCCTCTACGCGGGCCACGAGCTGCACGTTCTGGACGAGGCGACTTGGACCGACCCGGACGCTTACCTCGACCACGCCGCGCGGGTCGGACTGGATGCCGTCGGTGCCACTCCGTCGTACATGCAGGTCCTCGTGGCGCACGGACTGTTGGACCATCCGCAGTGGCGTCCGCTGCTGGTCGCGATGGGCGGGGAGAGCGTTCCCGAGCAGCTGTGGGAGCGCTTGCGGTCGGCCGACGGAGTGATCTCCCTGAACTACTACGGGCCGTCCGAGTGCACGGTGGACTCGGTCTTCGCATCGATGGAGTCGAGCCCGCACCAGGTGATCGGCCGACCGCTCGGGGGCGTCCGACTGCACGTGCTCGACGCCGCCCTGCAGCCGGTGGCCGCCGGTGTGCCGGGCGAGCTGTACATCGCCGGCGTCGGCCTGGCGCGCGGATACCTGAACCGGCCGGGGCTGACGGCGGGACGGTTCATCGCTGACCTGTTCGGGCCGGGGGGTTCGCGGATGTACCGCACCGGAGACCTGGTGCGCTGGAACCCGGACGGGAACCTGGAATTCCTCGGCCGCACCGACGACCAGGTCAAGCTCCGGGGATTCCGGATCGAACTCGGTGAGATCGAGGCGGCACTGGCGGAGCACTCGCAGGTCGTACGGGCCGCCGTGATCGTCCGGCAGGACCGGGCGGAGGACCCGCGCCTGGTCGCCTACGTGGTGCCCGTCACCGGGGCGGAGCTTCGGCCGGAGGACCTGCGGGCGCACCTGCGCGAGCGGCTGCCCGACTACATGGTGCCGACCGCGTACGTCGCCCTCGACGCCCTTCCGCTCAACACCAGCGGCAAGCTGGACCGACGCGCCCTGCCCGAGCCGGCCTCCACCGCTGCGCCTGCGGGCCGGGAACCGCACACCCCTGAGGAGCACGTGCTGGCCGGGCTGTTCGCCGAGGTGCTGGGCCTCTCCGAGGTCGGCGCCGACGACGACTTCTTCGACCTCGGTGGGCACTCCCTGCTGGCCACCCGGCTGGTCGCCCGGGCACGGTCGGTGCTGGGCGTGGAGCTGCCGCTGCACACCCTGTTCCGCAACCCGACGGTGGCCGGCCTGGCCGCCGGGCTGGGTGGCGCGGACCGGGCCCGGCTCGCCCTGGAGCCGGCGGAGCGGCCCGCGCTGGTGCCGCTGTCGTCCGCTCAGCGGCGGCTGTGGTTCCTGCGCCAGTTGGAGGGTGCCGAATCCGTCTACAACATGCCGCTCGCGTGGCGGCTCTCGGGACCGCTGGACCTGGCTGCCCTGGAGGCGGCGCTGGGCGACCTCGTCGACCGGCACGAAACCCTGCGGACGGTCTTCCCACCGGTCGACGGGGCGCCGTACCAGAGGGTGCTGGCCATCGGAGAGGCGCGCCCAGGACTGACGGTCACTCCGGCCGACGAGACGGCCTTGCCGGAACTCCTGACGGATGCCGCAGCGCGCGGATTCGACCTCGCGGCCGAACCGCCACTGCGTGCGGAGGTGTTCGCGCTCTCGGCGACCGAGCACGTGTTGCTCCTCGTGATGCACCACATCGCCGGTGACGGCTGGTCGCTGGCCCCGCTGGCCGCCGACCTAGCCACCGCGTACGCGGCACGCCGCCAGGGCGAGGAACCGCGGTGGGCGCCGCTGCCCGTGCAGTACGCCGACTACACCCTGTGGCACGACCGGCTTCTCGGCGATCCGGCCGACCAGGACAGCCTGTTCGCCCGCCAGACGGCCTACTGGACGCGGACGCTGGCGGACCTTCCCGAGCAGATCCGGCTCCCCGCCGACCGCCACCGCCCCGCCAACCCCTCCTATGCCGGCGGCCATCTCGCTATCGAAGTGGACGCGGAGCTGCACGCCGGGCTGGTGCGGCTGGGTCGGGAGCACGGCGCCAGCCCGTACATGGTGCTGCAGGCCGCCCTGGCCTCGCTGTTGGACAAGCTCGGCGCGGGCACGGACATCCCGGTCGGCAGCCTGATCGCCGGGCGGACCGACCATTCCCTGGACGACCTCGTCGGCTTCTTCGTCAACACCCTGGTGCTTCGCACGGACACCAGCGGCGACCCGACCTTCGCCGAGCTGTTGCAGCGGGTTCGGGAGAGCGCGCTCGGCGCGTACGCGCACCAGGACCTGCCGTTCGAACACGTCGTCGAGGCCCTCAACCCCTCCCGCTCGCTCGCCCGGCAGCCGCTGTTCCAGGTGCTGCTGGCGCTGCAGAACGTGCCCCGCACCGAGTTCGCGCTGGACGGTGTGACCGCCGAGATCGTTCTGGTCCGGACACCCACGGCGATGTTCGACCTCGGCTTCCACCTGCTGGAGCGCGGCGGTGCCGGCGGCCCGGCCGAGGGCATCGTCGGGCGGGTCGAGTACAGCACCGATCTGTTCAACCGGGCCACGGTGGAGGACCTGGTCGGCCGGTGGCTGCGGCTGCTGGCGGCGGTGGTCGCCGAGCCGAACCGGCCGCTGAGCCGGATCGACGTCCTCACCGCGGAAGAGCGGCGCGAGCTTCTGGTCGCCCGCAACGACACGGCCCGGCCGGTGCCCGCTGCCACGCTGCCCGCGCTGTTCGAGGCGCGGGTCCGGGCGACCCCCGAGGCCGAGGCCGTGGTGTTCGAGGACACCGTGGTGACCTACCGAGAGCTGAACCGCCGGGCCAACCGCCTGGCCCACGCGCTGATCGCGCGCGGTGTCGGGCCGGAGCAGGTCGTCGCCCTGCGGCTGCCGCGCTCGGCCGAGCTGGTGGTCGCCGTCCTCGCGGTGCTCAAGACCGGCGCGGCGTACCTGCCGGTCGACCCGGACTACCCGACCGCCCGCATCGCCTCCATGCTGGAGGACGCGCGGCCCGCCCTCGTGCTCGACGACCTCGCGGCCGTCACGCCGTCCGACGAGCAGCCGGTGCACGACCCGGCCGTCCCGGTGGACGCGCGGCACCCGGCCTACGTCATTTACACCTCCGGCTCCACCGGCCGCCCCAAGGCCGTGGTGATGCCCGCCGCCGGACTGCTCAACCTGCTGGAGTGGCACCACGGGGCCGTCGGCGGCGGACCCGGCACGCGCACCGCGCAGTTCACCGCGATCAGCTTCGACGTCTCGGTGCAGGAGGTGCTGTCCGCGCTGCTGTACGGAAAGACGCTGGTGGTGCCGACCGAGGAGCAGCGCCGCAGCGCCGAGCTGTTCGCCCACTGGCTGGACCGGCACCGGGTCGGCGAGCTCTTCGCGCCGAACCTGGTGGTGGAGGCGTTGGCCGAGGCCGCCGAGGAGGCCGGGCTGGACCTGCCGGCCCTCCGGCTGGTCGCCCAGGCCGGCGAGGCGATGCGCCTCGGCGCGGCGGTGCGCCGCTTCCAGGCGCGTGGGCCGGGCCGGGTGCTGCACAACCACTACGGGCCCGCCGAGACCCATGTGATCACCGCCTACCCGCTGCCGGTCGACCCCGCGGACTGCCCGGTGCCGGTGCCGATCGGTCGTCCGATCGCCAACTGCCAGGTGTACGTGCTGGATGCGGCGCTGCGACCGGTCGCGCCCGGGGTGCTGGGCGAGCTCTACCTGGCCGGTGAGGGGCTGGCCCGCGGCTACCTGAACCGGCCGGGACTGACCGCCGGCCGCTTCGTCGCCAACCCGTACGGTGCGGCGGGCGCTCGGATGTACCGCACCGGCGATCTCGTGCGCTGGCGAGCCGACGGCGAGCTGGAGTTCGCCGGCCGGGTCGACCACCAGGTGAAGGTCCGCGGGTTCCGGGTCGAGCCGGGCGAGATCGAGGCCGAACTGACCGCGCACCCGGGCGTCGCCCAGGTCGCGGTGCTCGCCCGCGAGGACCGGCTCGTCGCCTACGTCGTTCCCGTGGCCGGCTCCGGGGCGACCGCGGTGGAGCTGGCGGCGTACCTGCGCGGGCGCCTGCCGGAGTACCTGGTGCCGTCGGCGTTCGTGCTGCTGGAGGCGTTGCCGCTGACGCCGAACGGGAAGCTGGACCGGGCGGCGCTGCCCGCGCCCGAGGCCGCGACCATGGTGGTGGGCCGGGTGCCGCGCACGCCGCAGGAGCAGATCCTGTGCGAGCTGTTCGCCGAGGTGCTGGGCCGTCCGCGGGTCGGGGTCGACGAGGACTTCTTCGACCTCGGGGGGCACTCCCTGCTCGCCACCCGGCTGGTCTCGCGGGTCCGGGCCACCCTCGGGGTCGAGCTGGAGCTGCGCACCCTGTTCCGGGCCCTGACGCCCGCCGCGCTGGCGGCCGGGCTGCACGACGCCCGCACCGGGCGGCAGGCCCTGGTGCCCAGGCCCCGCCGCGAACCGATGCCGCTCTCGTTCGCCCAGCGCCGGCTCTGGTTCCTCCAGCAGTTCGGGGCGCCGAGCGCCACCTACCACATGCCGCTGGCCCTACGGTTGTCCGGCGACCTCGATCGGGCCGCGCTGAGCGCCGCGCTCGCGGACGTCGTGGCCCGGCACGAGACCCTGCGCACGGTCTTCCCGCACACCGCCGGAATCCCGTACCAGCGGGTGCTGGACGCCACCGAGGCCGCCGTCCCGCTGACAGTCCGCGCGGCCGGCGACGCCGAGGTGCCCGCCCTGCTGCGCGAGGCCGCGGTGCGCGGCTTCGACCTGACCTCGGAAGTACCGCTGCGGGCGGAGCTGCTGGCGGTCGCACCGGACGAGCACGTGCTGCTGCTGGTGATGCACCACATCGTCGGGGACGGCTGGTCGATGGGCCCGCTGGCCCGCGACCTGGCCACCGCCTACACCGCTCGGCAGGGCGGCGGTGCGCCCGCCTGGCCGCCGTTGCCGGTGACGTACGGCGACTACACGCTGTGGCAGCACGAGATCCTCGGCGACGAGCACGACGGGGACAGCCTGTTCGCCCGGCAGGTCGGCTACTGGAGCGAGCAGCTGGCCGGGTTGCCGGAGCAGCTGCGACTGCCGGTCGACCGGCCCCGCCCGGCCGCCATGTCGTACGGCGGCGACCTGCTGGAAGTCCGGATCGACGCCGAACTGCACGCGGCACTGGCGGCGTTGGCGCGTCGCTCGGGTGCGACCCTGTTCATGGTGCTTCAAGCGGCGCTCGCCGCGCTGTACACCCGGCTGGGTGCCGGAACGGACATCGCGATCGGTTCGCCGATCGCGGGCCGGACCGACGAGGCCCTGGACGAACTGGTCGGCTTCTTCATCAACACCCTGGTGCTGCGGACGGACACGAGCGGTGATCCGAGCTTCGTCGAGCTGTTGGGCCGGGTGCGGGAGACGGCGCTGTCGGCGTACGCGCACCAGGACGTGCCGTTCGAACACCTGGTGGAGGTGCTGAACCCGTCCCGGTCGCTGTCCCACCACCCGCTGTTCCAGACCGGGCTGGTCGTGCAGAACGCGCCGGGCGGTGACTTCGAGCTGCCGGGGCTCCGGGTCTCCGGGGTGACCGTGCCCACCGGGACCGCTCGGCTCGACCTGACCTTCGGGTTCGCGGAGGAGCACGGGCCCGACGGCGCGCCGGCCGGACTCAGCGGTGCGGTCGAGTACAGCACCGAGCTGTTCGACCGTTCGACGGTCGAGGCCCTGGTCGCCCGGTGGACCCGGCTGCTGGCCGCGGTCGCCGCCGCGCCCGACCAGCCGATCGGCGGGATCGACCTGCTGTCCGCCGAGGAGCGGCACGAGCTGCTGCCCGACGCCGAGGGTGGTACGGCCGGGGTGAGCCTGCCGGAGCTGTTCGCGGCGCGGGCGGCGGCGACGCCGGACGCGGTCGCGCTGGTGTGCGGCGGTGCGGAGTTGACGTACCGCGAGCTGAACGCCCGGGCGAACCGGTTCGCGCACTCGTTGATCGCGCGGGGTGTGGGGCCGGAGCAACTGGTGGCGGTGGCATTGCCGCGCTCGGTGGAGTCGGTGGTGGCGGTCCTCGGCGTGCTGAAGGCCGGGGCCGCGTACCTGCCGGTGGACCCGGCCTACCCGCCGGCGCGGATCGCCTTCATGTTGGAGGACGCCCGGCCGGTGCTGGTGGTCGACGATCCTGCGACGGTGACCGACGCGGACCGGCCGGACACGGATCCCGATCCGGTGCCCGACGTCCGGCACCCGGCCTACGTGATCTACACCTCGGGTTCGACCGGTCGCCCCAAGGGCGTCGTGGTCAGCCACTCCGGCGTTTCGGGCCTGGCGGCGGCACAGATCGAGCGGCTCGGCCTGGTGCCGGGCAGCAGGGTGCTGCAGGCCGCCTCGCCCAGCTTCGATGCCTCCTTCTGGGACCTGTGCAGCGCCCTGCTCAGCGGTGCTGCCCTCGTCCTGGCTCCAGCGGACGCCCCTCTGGACGCCCTGACGGACGGGCGGCTCGGCATCACCCACGTGACCCTGCCGCCCTCGGCCCTGGCGGCGGTGGACAGCGCCGGTGTCACGGCCGCCACCCTGGTGGTGGCGGGGGAGGCGTGCCCGTCAGAGCTGGTGGAGCGGTGGGCGCCGGGGCGGCGGATGATCAACGCGTACGGTCCGACCGAGACCACGGTGTGCGCGACCATGAGCGACCCGCTGTCCCCGGGCTCCGGAGTGCCGCCGATCGGCCGCGCGGTCGCGGGCTTCCGGGTGTACGTGCTGGACGAGGGCCTGCGCATCGTTCCTCCGGGGGTTGCGGGGGAGTTGTACGTGGCCGGTCCGGGTCTGGCCCGCGGGTACCTGAACCGTCCGGGCCTGACGGCGGGGCGGTTCCTGGCCTGCCCGTTCGGGCCTGAGGGCGCTCGGATGTACCGCACCGGCGACCTGGTGCGCCGACGCGGTGACGGTGAGCTGGAGTACCTCGGCCGCGCCGACCAGCAGGTGAAGGTCCGCGGCTTCCGGATCGAACCCGGTGAGATCGAGGCGGCGCTGGCCGAGCACCCCACCGTCGCCCAGGGCGCGGTTCTCACCCGGGACGACCGGCTCGTAGGCTACGTCACGGCCCGTCCGGACACGACCGTCCGCCCGGCGGAGCTGGCGGCGTACCTGCGCGGGCGCCTGCCGGAGTACCTGGTGCCGTCGGCGTTCGTGCTGCTGGAGGCGTTGCCGCTGACGCCGAACGGGAAGCTGGACCGGGCGGCGCTGCCCGCGCCCGAGGCCGCGGCCACGGAGACGGGCCGGGTGCCGCGCACGCCGCAGGAGCAGATCCTGTGCGAGCTGTTCGCCGAGGTGCTGGGCCGCCGGCGGGTCGGGGTCGACGAGGACTTCTTCGATCTCGGTGGACACTCCCTGCTCGCCACCCGGCTGGCCGCCAGGGTGCGCTCGGTGCTCGGCGTCGAGCTGGGATTGCGGGCCCTCTTCCAGTCGCCCACCGTGGCGGGTCTGGCCGGGGTGCTGGCATCGGGCGGCAGCGCCCGCCCGGCGCTGACCGCGCGGGAGCGGCCGGAGGCGGTGCCGCTGTCCTTCGCCCAGCGCCGGCTCTGGTTCCTGCACCGCATGGACGGCAGTGCGGCGACCTACCACATCCCGCTGGCGCTGCAACTGACCGGGACGCTCGACCGGGCGGCGCTGGACGAGGCGCTGGCCGATGTCGTGGCCCGGCACGAGAGCCTGCGGACGGTGTTCCCCGAGGTGGGCGGCGTGCCGTGCCAGCGGGTCCTGGACCCGGCGGAGGCCCGGCCCCGGGCCCGGCTCGTGGAGGTGCTGCGGACGGACCTGCACGAGCGGCTCGCCGAGTCCGCCCGGCGGCCCTTCGACCTAGCGGCGGAGACGCCGCTGCGGGCGGAGCTTTTCGCGGTCGCGCCGGACGAGCACGTGCTGTTGCTGGTGATGCACCACATCGCCGGTGACGGGTGGTCCACCGGCCCGCTGGCCCGCGACCTCGCCGAGGCGTACGCCGCCCGGAGCGAGGGAAGCGCGCCCAGCTGGTCGAACCTGACGGTACAGTACGCCGACTACACGCTCTGGCAGCGCGACCTGCTCGGCGACGCCACCGACCCGAAGAGCCGGTTCACCGAGCAGCTCGACTACTGGAAGCGGCAGCTGTCCGATCTTCCCGAGCTGCTCCAGCTGCCCGCCGACCGGCCGCGCCCGGCCGTCGCCGGCTGGTACGGTGACCACGTCGGCCTGGAACTCGGCCCCGAGCTGCACGCCGCCTTGGCCGAGTTGGCGCGGCGCACCGGCACCAGTCTGTTCATGGTGCTGCAGGCGGCGCTGGCGGCGTTGTACACCCGGCTGGGTGCCGGGACGGACATTCCGATCGGTTCGCCGATCGCGGGCCGGACCGACGAGGCGCTGGACGACCTGGTCGGGTTCTTCGTGAACACGCTGGTGCTGCGGACGGACACGAGCGGTGATCCGAGCTTCGTGGAGCTGTTGGGCCGGGTGCGGGAGACGGCGCTGTCGGCGTACGCGCATCAGGACGTGCCGTTCGAGCACTTGGTGGAGGTGCTGAACCCGTCCCGGTCGCTGTCCCACCACCCGCTCTTCCAGACCATCCTGGCCGTGCAGAACGCCCCGATGGGCCGGTTCTCGCTGCCGGGCCTGGAGGTCGCCACCTACGCGGTGGCCACCGGAACCGCCAAGTTCGACCTCGGGCTGAGCCTGGTCGAGCAGTTTGGCCCGGACGGCAGCCCGGCCGGGATCGTCGGCGCGGCGGAGTACGCCACCGACCTGTTCGACCGCTCGACGGTCGAGGCCATGGTCCGGCGTTGGACGCTCCTGCTGGAGGCCGTCACCGCCGACCCGGAGCAGCCGATCGGCGGCATCGACCTCCTCGACGCCGAGGAGCGGCACCGGCTGCTGGAACAAGGCAACGCGACCGCCCGCGAGGTGGGCGCCGTCCCGGTGCCGCAGGCCTTCGAGGGGCAGGTGGCGGCGACGCCGGACGCGGTTGCCCTCATCCGTGGCGATGTGGAATTGACGTACCGCCAGCTGAACGCGCGGGCGAACCGGTTCGCGCATGCGCTGATCGCCCGGGGCGTGGGGCCGGAGCAGTTGGTCGCGGTGGCGCTTCCGCGGTCGGTGGAAGCCGTGGTGGCCGTCCTGGGCGTGCTGAAGGCCGGGGCGGCGTACCTGCCGGTGGACCCGGCGTATCCGCGGTCGCGGATCGACCTCATGCTGGCGGACGCCCGTCCGGCGCTGATGATCGACGACCCGGCGGCGGTGAGCGAAGGAGACTGGCCGGACACCGATCCGAAGGTCACGCTCGACGTCCGGCACCCGGCCTATGTGATCTACACCTCGGGCTCCACCGGCCGCCCCAAGGGCGTCGTGGTCGCCCACGGCGGTGTGGCGAGCCTGGTGGCCGGGCAGATCGAGGGGTTCGCGATCGATCCCGACAGCCGGGTGCTCCAGTTCGCCTCGCCGAGCTTCGACGCCTCGGTGTCGGAGATCTACACCGCCCTGCTGCGCGGCGCGGCCCTGGTGCTGCCCCCGGCCGGGGATCCGGTCGCCGCGCTGACGGACCCGGACCTCGCGGTCACCCACGTGACCGTGCCGCCGTCCGTCATCGCAGCCCTGTCGGAGGGCTCGGTGGCGGTGCCGAAGCTGATCGTGGCGGGGGAGGCGTGCCCGCCGGAGCTGGTGGCCCGCTGGGCGCCCGGGCGCCGGATGGTCAACGCCTACGGTCCCACCGAGACCACGGTGTGCGCGACCATGAGCGACCCGCTCGCGCCCGGCTCGGGCGTGCCGCCGATCGGCCGGCCGATCGTCAACGCCCGGGTGTACGTGCTGGACGAGCGGCTGCGGCCGGTGCCGCCCGGCGTGCCGGGTGAGCTGTACGTCGCGGGCGCGGGCCTGGCCCGCGGCTACCTGAACCGGCCGGGCCTGACCGCCGGACGCTTCGTCGCCTGCCCGTTCGACCCCTCGGGCGCCCGGATGTACCGCACCGGCGACGTGGTCCGCTTCCGCGCCGACGGCCAGTTGGAGTACGTCGGCCGCGCGGACGACCAGGTGAAGGTGCGCGGCTTCCGGGTCGAGCCCGGTGAGGTCGAGGCGGCGCTCGCCGAGCACCCCGCCGTCGTCCGTGCCGCCGTCCTCGCCCAGGACGACCGGCTGATCGGCTACGTCGTCCCGCGCCAGGACATCGCCCGGGACGACGGCCTCGAAACCGACCACGTCGGCGAGTGGCGGGACATCTACGACGCCCTGCCCATCGCCCCCGGGGAAGCCGCCTTCGGCCATAACTTCGTGGGCTGGAACAGCAGTTACGACGGCGACCCGATCCCCGTCGAGCAGATGCGGGAGTGGCGCGACGCCACCGTCGACCGCATCCTGGCCCTGCGCCCCCGCCGGGTGCTGGAGGTCGGCGTCGGCACCGGCCTGCTGCTCTCGCAGATCGCGCCGCAGTGCGAGACGTACTGGGCGACCGACTTCTCCGCCACCGCGATCGACGCCCTGGCCGCCCAGGTGGCCGGGCAACGGGACCTGGCCGAGCGCGTGGTGCTGCAGACCCGCCCGGCGCACGACACCGACGGGCTCCCGGTCGGCGAGTTCGACACCATCGTCATCAACTCGGTGGTGCAGTACTTCCCGTCCGCCGACTACCTCGCGGACGTCATCGGGAAGCTGGCGCGGCTGCTCGCCCCCGGTGGCGCCCTGTTCGTCGGCGACGTCCGCAACCTGCGCCTGCTGCGCCCGCTGGCCACCGCCGTCCAACTGCACCGGACGGCCGACGCCGACCTCGCAACGGTGCGCCGGGCCGTGGAACAGGCCCTCCGCGTCGAGAAGGAGCTCCTGGTCGACCCGGACTTCTTCACCGCTCTGCGGGAGCAGGGCACCGAGATCGGCGCGGTGGCGGTGGAGGTCAAGAACGGCCGCCACCACAACGAGCTGTCCCGCTACCGCTACGACGTGACGCTGCACAAGGCTCCGGTCGCCCCGGCCGCTCCGGAGCGCGCCGTCGAGTTGGAGTGGGGACGGCAGGTCGCCGGGTCGGCCGAGCTGCGCGAGCTGCTCGCCCGGACGGCCGCCGAGGTGCTGCGGATCACCGGGGTGCCGAACCGGCGCGTGGCGCGGGAGGCAGCCCTGGCCCGGGCGGTGCAGGACGACGACGGCTCGCTCGCCGAGCTGCTGGAGCGGCTGCACGCCCCGGAGGTCGGCGACCTCCCCGACCCGGAGGACTTCCACGCCCTTGGCGCGGAACTCGGCCGCTCGGTGGTCATCACCTGGTCGGCGACCGCGGCCGAGGCCATTGACGTCGTCTTCATCGACCCGTCGGCGCTCTGCGGCGCTCCGGTCGAGGCGTACCGGCCGGCCGGAACCCCCCGCAGGCCGCTGTCCTCGCTGACCAACCGTCCGACCGGCAGTCGGGGCACCGGGGCCCTCCTCGGTGAACTCCGCGACTGGCTACGCCACCGGCTGCCCGACTACCTCGTCCCCTCGGCGTTCGTGGCGCTGGAGGCGCTGCCGCTGACGGCCAACGGCAAGCTCGACCGTCGTGCTCTGCCCGCCCCCGACCTCGGCCCGCTCGCGGTGGGGCGGGCGCCGCGCACCCCTCAGGAGCAGCTCCTCGCCGAGCTGTTCGCCGAGGTGCTGGGCCTGGCGCAGGTCGGTGTCGACGACAGTTTCTTCGATCTGGGCGGGCACTCCCTGCTGGCGACCCGCCTGGCCTCCCGGGCCCGGGCGGCCCTCGGCGCGGAGCTGGAGGTCAGGACGCTGTTCGAGGCCCCGACCGTGGCTGCCCTGGCGGCCCGCCTGGACGGCTCCGGAGCGGCGCGTCCCGCGCTGACGGCCCGGGCCCGGCCCGAACAGGTGCCGCTGTCCTTCGCCCAGCGCCGACTGTGGTTCCTGCACCGGATGGAAGGGCCCAGCGCCACCTACAACATGCCGCTTGCCCTGAGCCTGACCGGTCGGCTCGACCGCTCGGCCCTGCACGCCGCGCTCGCGGACGTGGTGGCCCGGCACGAGAGCCTGCGGACGGTCTTCCGAGAGACCGACGGCGTGCCGTACCAGGTCGTGCTGAGCCCCTCGGAGGCGTACCCGGCGCTGCCGGTGATCGAGTCGGACGAGAACGAGCTGACCGAGCGGCTGGCGGAGACGGCCCAGCGCGGCTTCGACCTGGCGGTGGAACCGCCGGTCCGGGCGGAGCTGTACGCGCTCGCCCCAGGCCGGCACGCGCTGCTGGTCGTGGTGCACCACATCGCCGCCGACGGCTGGTCGATGGGCCCGCTCTCCGGCGACCTGGCCGCAGCCTACGCGGCCCGCTGCCAGGGCGAGGCCCCGCAGTGGTCCCCGCTGCCGGTACAGTACGCCGACTACACGCTTTGGCAGCGCGAGCTGCTCGGCGACTCCGCCGACCCGGACAGCCTGTTCGCCCGGCAACTGAACTATTGGAAGGAGGAGTTGGCAGGGCTCCCGCAGCAGCTGCAACTGCCGGCCGACCGGCCCCGGCCGCCGGTGGCCTCCCAGCGCGGCGACCGGGTCGAGATCCGGCTGGACGCCGACCTGCACCAGGCCCTCCGGGACCTGGCCGCCGCTCGCGGGGCCAGCATGTTCATGGTGCTCCAGGCCGGTCTCGCCGCGCTGCTCACCCGGCTCGGAGCCGGCACGGACATCCCGATCGGCAGCCCGATCGCCGGGCGCACCGACCAGGCCCTCGACGAACTCGTCGGTTTCTTCGTCAACACCCTGGTGCTGCGCACCGACACCGGCGGGAACCCCGGATTCGCCGAACTGCTCGGCCGGGTACGGCAGAAGGCGCTCTCCGCGTACGACCACCAGGACGTGCCGTTCGAGTACCTGGTCGAGGTGGTCAACCCGGCGCGGTCGCTGGCCCACCACCCGCTGTTCCAGGTCATGCTGGCCCTACAGAACGCGCCGGTGGGCGAGTTCGCGCTGGCCGGCCTGGAGACCGGCCACCTGGCGGCGCCGACCGGCACGTCCAGGGTCGACCTGACCTTCAGCCTGGCCGAGCAGTTCCGTCCGGACGGCACCCCGGACGGCCTGGTCGGCGCCGTGGAGTACGCCACCGACCTGTTCGACGCGCCGACCGTGGAGCTGCTGTCCGAACGCTGGGCCCGTCTGTTGCGCGCGGCGGTCGCCGACCCCGACCGGCCGATCAGCCGGATCGACCTGATGTCCGCCGCGGAACGCCACCGGCTGTTGTCCGAGTTCAACGACACGGCGGCCGAGCTGCCCCGGGCCGCGGTGCCTGAGCTCTTCGCGCGCCAGGTGCGGGCCTTGCCGGACGCGGTGGCCGTCGTGGCGGGCGGAAGCGAACTGACCTACCGGGAGCTCGACCTGCGTTCCAACCGGCTCGCCCGGGCCCTGGTCCGCCAGGGCGTACGGCCGGAGACACCGGTCGCGGTGCTGCTGGAGCGTTCGGCCGAACTGGTCGTGGCGATCCTGGCGATCATCAAGGCGGGCGGAGCCTACGTACCGCTCGACTCGCGCTTCCCGTCCTCCCGGATCGACCTGATCCTGCGCGAGAGCGGGGCCGCCCTGATCCTCACGCGGGAGGTACTGACCGCCCTGACGCAGTCCGAGCCCGATTCGTCTGCCGTCGAAGTCCCCTGTGATCCGCGGCAATTGGCGTACATCATGTACACCTCTGGCTCGACCGGGCGGCCGAAGGGCGTGGCCGTCACCCACCGTGATGTGGTGGGGCACGCGCTCACCCCCGAATGGCGCGGCGGTGGACACGAGCGGGTACTGATGCACTCCCCGACGGCCTTCGACCTCTCCACCTACGAGCTTTGGGTCCCGTTGCTGGGCGGCGGCCGCATCGTGGTCGCGCCGCCCGAACAGCTCGACCTCGACCTGCTGCAGCACACTGTCACCACCCACGGGGTGACCGGACTGTGGCTGACCGCCGGACTGTTCCGGCTGGTCGCCGAGGAGCGCCCGGGCCTGCTCGCCGGGGTGCGCGAGGTGTGGACCGGCGGCGACGTGGTCTCCCCGGCCGCCGCCGCCCGGGTGCTGGCGGCATGCCCCGGCATCGAGGTGGTCAACGGCTACGGGCCGACCGAGGCCACCACCCTGGCCACCTGTCACCCGGTGCGCACCCTCTCCGCAAACGCCGCGTCGGTGCCGATCGGCGGGCCGATGGCGAACATGCGCGCCTACGTCCTCGACGACCACCTGCGCCCGGTGCCCACGGGCCTGGTCGGTGAGCTGTACCTCGCGGGGACGGGCGTGGCCCGCGGCTACCAGGGCCGCCCCGGCCTGACGGCGGAGCGCTTCACCGCCGACCCGTACGGGCCGTCCGGGAGCCGGATGTACCGCACCGGCGACCTGGCGTGGTGGCGGCCCGACGGCGCACTGGAATTCGCCGGACGCGCCGACCACCAGGTCAAGCTTCGCGGCCTGCGGATCGAGCCCGGAGAGATCGAAGCGGTCCTGGCGGGCTGCCCGGGCGTCGCCCAGGCAGCCGTGGTGGCCCGCGAGGACCGGCCGGGCGACAAGCGGCTGGTCGCCTACCTGGTGCCCACCTCCGAGGGGGCGCCCGAGCCGGGCGAGCTGTCCGGCCGACTGCGCCGCGAACTGCCCGACTACATGGTGCCGGCGGCCTTCGTCACCCTGGACGCGCTGCCACTGACCGCCAACGGCAAGCTGGACCGGGCCGCCCTGCCCGCCCCCGAGTACGGCGCGACGGGCGCCGGGCGCGGCCCCCGGACACCGCAGGAGCAGCTGCTGTGCGGCCTGTTCGCCGAGGTCCTCGGCCGGGAGCAGGTGAGCATCGACGACGGCTTCTTCGACCTCGGCGGCCACTCGCTGCTGGCCGCCCGCCTGGCCTCCCGGGTTCGCGAGACCCTCGGCCTGGAGCTGGGCCTGCGGATGCTGTTCGAGGCACCGACCGTGGCCGGGCTCACCGAACGCCTGGTCATGGACAACCCCGACGACGCGCTGGACGTGGTGCTGCCGCTGCGTTCGACCGGGACCGGCACGCCGCTGTTCTGCATCCATCCCGGTGGTGGCATCAGCTGGTCGTACAGCGGTTTGCTGAACCACATCCCACCCCGGCACCCGGTCTACGCGATTCAGGCACGCGGCCTCGGCCGCCCCGAGCCGCTGCCGACCTCCTACGAGGAGATGGCGGCCGACTACGCCGACCAGGTCCAGAAGATCCAGCCGGAGGGCCCGTACCTGCTGCTCGGCTGGTCCGCAGGCGGGCTGATCGCCCACGCGCTCGCCTGTGAGCTCCAGTCCCGCGGTGAGCCGACCGCGCTGCTGGCGGTCCTCGACGCCTACCCGGTGAAGGACGTGAAGTTCGAGGTCGCTCCGGTGCCCACCGTGCGGGACGTGCTCGTCGGAGTGCTCGACGTCGACCCGGACGAGCTGGGCGACCGGGAGATCACCTACGCCGAGGTCGCCGAGGTCCTGAACCGGCGGGGCAGCGCGCTGCAGGGCCTGTCCGAGCGGCAGGTGGAGGTCATCGTCGACATCATGATCAACAATGCCAAGCTAGCGGTCGACTTCGTCCCCGGCAGGTACGACGGGGACCTGCTGCTCTTCAACTCCACGATCGACCGGGCCGAGGACAACGCCGGGTCGGAGACCTGGCGCCCGTACGTCACCGGCCGGATCGAATCCCACGAGATCACCACCCGGCACGACCGGATGACCCAGGCCGGCTCGCTGGCCCAGATCGGACCGATCGTCGCCGCCAGGATCGCCGGGGCGACCGGCGACACCTACAGCACCATCCGTTCCCACCAGGAGGACTGACCGATGACCAACCCCTTCGACGACCAGGACGGCACCTTCCTCGTGCTCGTCAACGGCGAGAACCAGCACTCGCTCTGGCCGCAGTTCGCGGATGTCCCCGACGGCTGGACCGTCGTCCACGGACCCGACACCAACGCCGCCTGCCTGGCGTACGTCGAGCGGTCCTGGACCGACATGCGGCCCAAGAGCCTCGCCGACGCCATGGACGCCCAGCGGTAGTCGACGTGACCTCCATCGGCACCGGGGACGGGGCCCGCGGCACCGCGGGCCTCGCCCCGCCCCACGACCTCGCCGCGGACCTGTTCACCCCCGAGGCCCGGCGGGACCCGTACCCCTTCTACGCCCGCATGCGGCGCGAGAGTCCCGTCCACCGCAGCGCCCAGGGCATCTGGTACCTCACCCGGTACACCGACGTGGAGACGGCGCTGGGCGACCTGCGACTGTCCAACGACCGGGACCGGATGACCCGCGCCTACGAAGCGCTCGGCGGTGACCTGAAGGCCTTCAGCCGGCTCACCGACCGGCTCGGCCGGGTGATGACCAACACCGACCCGCCGGACCACGCCCGGCTGCGCAAACTCGCCAACCGGGCCTTCACCGCCCGGCGCGTCGAAGCCCTGCGCGACGGCGTCCAGCGCATCGTCGACCGGCTGATCGACCAAGCCGTCGAGGCCGGACCGACCACGGACCTGATCGAGGCGGTCGCCGCCCCGATGCCGATGTCCGTCACCTGTGAGCTCTTCGGCATCCCGCCGGAGGACCGCCCGCAGGTCGAAGTGTGGTTCCGCCGCTTCGGCCGGCTGGGCGAGGACATCGACAAGTCCGAGGAGGCGATCGAGCAGTACGAGGAATACCTCGCCGGACTCGTCCGCCGCAGGCGGGCCCACCCGGGCGACGACCTGATCAGCGCCCTGGTCGCCACCCAGGCGCAGGACGACCGGCTCAGCGACTCGGAACTGCTGTCCACCTGCTTTGTCCTGATCACCGCAGGTGGCGAGACCACCACCCACCTGATCGGCAACGGCACGCTCGCCCTGTTGCGCCACCCGGACCAGCTCGCCCGGCTGCGCGCGGACCCGGGACTGATCCGCGCCGCGGTCGAGGAACTCGCCCGATACGACACGGTGACCCAAGCGATCGTGCGGGTCGTCGCCGAGGACCTGGAGATCGGCGGACAGCTCCTGCGGGAGGGGGAGTTGGCGTACCTGTTCCTCGGCGCGACCAACCGCGACCCCGAGCGTTTCGAGGACCCGGATCGCCTCGACCTGACCCGCCCCGGCAACCGGCACCTGGGCTTCGGCCACGGCCCGCACTTCTGCCTCGGCGGGCCGCTGGCCAAGCTCCAGGCCGAGGTGGCGATCGGCACCCTGGTGCGCCGCCTCCCGGCCCTGCGGCTGGCCGACGGGTCGACGCTCGACTGGCGGCCCAACCCGCTGCAACGCCGGCTCAGCGCCCTCCCGATCACCTACTGACACCCGAACGACGACGAAGGAGCACCGACCATGGCCCGAGAGTTCGAGGTCCGCCGGGAACAGGACCTACCCGCCACGCCCGAGCAGGTCTGGGCCGCGGTCGCCACCGGCGCCGGCAACCTGGGCTGGCTGTATCCCATGGAAGTCGAACCGCGGGTCGGTGGGAAGGCCAGCCGGGCCGACAGCACGGTCGTGGCCTGGGAGCCGCCGAGCCACTTCGCCGTCCGGGCGACCGTCGGCGACGAGTTCTCCAACACGCTCAGCTACCGGATCGCGCCTGCGGACGGCGGAACGAGCCACCTGCGGATGGGGATCCACTGGGTGCACCAGGGCGTCTGGGACGAGGTCTGGGACAGGAAGTCGGACGCCGCCGAGAAGCACGTCGACTTCTACCAGCACGGCCTCGCCGAGTACCTGCGGCACTTCGCCGGCCGCCCCGCCGTCTACGTCAGGGCCCAGCGCCCCGAACCCACCTCGGACCCGGCCGACTTCGCCGCTCTGCGCCGCCGCCTCGGCCTCGCCGACGACGCGTCCGTCGGCGACCGCGTTCCACTCCTCGTCCCCGGTGCGGACACGGGCCCGGAGGAGGTGGTCGTCGACTGGCTCAGCCCCGACTTCGTCGGCCTGCGCGGCCCGGACGCCCTGTACCGCTTCTTCAACGGCAGTACCTGGAACGTACCGATCTGGCTCGGCCACCACCTGTTTGCCAAGGACGCCGACGAGCAGCGGGCCACCGCAGCGTGGACCGCCTGGCTCAATGACACCCAGTCCCAGGACGTTTGATGGAAACCTCCACCAGGACACTGCTCTTCGCCGCCGAACTCGTCGAGGAGAACGGCACCTACACCCTCCTCGTCGAGGACGTGCAACGGGGCGGCGTCCAGACCACCCCGGTCCCCAAGGCGATGGTCGACAAGCTCCCCACCTTTCTCTCGGCCCTCGCCGCCAAGCTCGACCCGCCGCCACGCCGCCGCTGGTAGACCTCCCCCTTCCACGAGGCCGGTGCCGTCCGGAGGGACGGCACCGGCCGCCGTTCCCTCGACCACGGGCGCGTTCGCCAGCTGAGACGCGCGGGCGCAGCCGGCCGCTACCCCAGGCTGGGGGCCTGGCTCAACCATCAGAAGGCCCGCCGGGACAAACTCCCCCGGGACAGCTCGGACAGCTAAAGGTCCTCGGGGTGAGCTGGTAGTACTTGACCCGTTCAAAGTTCGGAGGCTTCGAAACGGGGTTCGGAGGAGACCTCAGGTCCAGACGATGTGTCCGTCCCTGATGAAGTAGTGGCATCGCTCGCTTCCGCGAAGTTCGTCGATACTGGGCGACACCGTGAGCGGCTTGGAGCTCTTCACGGTCCAGTTGGGCGGACGTTCGGGTTGAGATTGAGCAGTACCCGATGGCTCGCCTTGCAGGGGCAGTCGAACGCGATCCACTTCATGATCTGTCCGCTGGCCACCAGGGCGACTGTTCCGCGAGGGATCCGTTGGGGGAGGTCATGAAGACCTCGCATGCGTACAGCCGCCGCCAACCCTTCGCCAGTGGTAACCGATGCCGACAAGAGGCCATGACATGACCGGGCAGATCCCCCACCCCCGGCACATGCCGAAAGCCGTGTCGGCCAGAGCAGGCGACAGACTGCGGGAGTTGCTGACGTCATCGAGCCCTTGCCGGCGCCTTCGCGCCGTCCTGACGGGGCAGGTCGCGTTCATCGGACTGCCGGGGGATCACCGGCCGCCGAGGGGTCTAACGGCCGGAGCCCGCCGACCAGCGCGCCGCCTTCGCCGAGCACCGCTGGCGGCGCGACTCCTGCCCAGAGTCGAAACCCGAAGGAAATGTCCGTTAACGCTCACAGAACCGTCCGGAATCATTCGTGACAGTGACAGAAAGGTCCAGGTCACACGGGTAACGGCTGGTCATCGGCACTGTTGACGCGCACATGGTCGGCTCATACGCTCCGGGAAACCGGATCCCCGCAGTCGAATCCCACCGGAGCAGCGATGTCCGAGCCCCGCCTCCGCCGCCCCTTCGTCCGAACCGTGTTCGCCGGCGCTCTCGCCGCGGCAGCCGCCCTCGGCGGCCTGGTCAGCGCGCCGGCCGCGCAGGCCGCCGAGGGCGGCGGGTCGTTCGCCGTCCTGACATACAACGTCGCCGGACTTCCCCAGGTGCTGTCCAGCGCCTCGACCGACCGGCAGTCCAGCACCACCGCGATCGGCGGGCGCCTGGCCCCGTACGACCTCGTCGACGTCCAGGAGGACTTCAACTACCACGCCGCCCTCTACGCCGCCGACTCCCACCCCTACCGCACGCCGACCAGCGGCGGCGCGGGCATCGGCAGCGGACTCAACACCCTGTCCGGTCTCGCCTACGACACCGACGACTTCGAGCGCGTCAGGTGGAACGACTGCCAGCTGGACTCCGGCGACTGTCTCACCCCCAAGGGGTTCACCTTCCTGCGGGCCCGGCTGGCCGAGGGCGTGTACGTGGACGTCTACAACCTCCACGCCAACGCGGGCACGTCCGCCGGTGACGAGGCCGCTCGCGCCGCCAACCTGGCGCAGCTCACCTCGTACATCGGGACCCACTCAGCGGGGAACGCCGTGATCGTGATGGGTGACACCAACACCCGCTACACGCGTGCCGACGACACCGTCGCCGCCTTCGCCGCCGACAACCGACTCACCGACGCCTGGGTGCAGCTGGAGCGCGGCGGCGTGGCACCGACCCGCGGTGCCGATCCGCTGCTGTGCGACGAGAACGCGATCACCGACACCTGCGAGGTGGTCGACAAGGTCCTCTACCGCAGCAGCGCGCTCGTCTCGCTCAGCGCGACCTCGTACCACAACAAGCACGCCGACTTCCTGGACGGCTCCGGCGCGATGCTCTCCGACCACGACCCGATCGCCGTCGGCTTCAGCTGGAACCAGAGCCCCGCCTACCGGACGAGCGAGCAGTTCGGCGGCCCGCACGGCGACTTCTACGACGACATCGACCAGGTCCCGGCCGGTGCGCAGGCCGCCGTGATCGGCCTGCGTGCGGGCTCCCGCGTCGACCAGGTCCAGCTGACGCTCGGGAACGGCACCACGCTCACCCACGGGGGCTCCGGTGGCACCGCGTCCTCGCTCGGCCTCGGCAGCGGCGAGTACGTCAGCTCCGCCACCCTCTGCCAGGGGGCGTACAACGGCCACACCCGCATCTTCTACGCGAAGTTCACCACCAGCCTGGGCCGGTCCCTGGCCGGCGGCACGACCACCGCCGACTGCGTCACCCGCACCGCGCCCGCCGGGTGGCAGCTCGCCGGCTTCGATGGTCGTGCCGGCGACGAGGTCGACAAGCTCGGCTTCATCTTCACCCGACGCTGAGAGACGAGGGATGAACGACCCGAACACCGTGGCAGCGGCGATCCGGTGTTCCAGGGGTCCCCGGTCTTCCAGAGCCGCTTCATCGGCGTCCGCCGTCATCCGCCGGTGCCGGCGGATGACGGCGGACGGCCGGGACACCGGCGCGGACGCGTGTGCGCGGCGGGGCGTGATCGCCCGGTCAGACGAAGCGCCAGAGGTGGTCGGCCGTGCCGTTGTCGTCCCACAGGACGACCTGGGCTCCTGCGGCGGTGGAGGCGCCGGATACTCCGAGGACTCGGCCGCTGACGGCGGACTGGATGCGGAAGGTGTCGCCGCCGCCGTGCCGTAGGCGCCACCGGTGGTCGGCGGCTCCGTCGTCGGTCCACTGGACGATCCTGGCGCCGTTCGTCGTGCTGCCGCCCTCCACGCCAAGGACTTTGCCGCTGTTGGAGTTCCGAAGCCGCAGGTAGCCTCCGGCGTCGATCACCGCGGTCCACAGGTGGTCCGCGGTGCCGTTGTCGCCCCACTGGATCGCCGGTGCGCCGTCGGCGGTCGACATGGTCAGTACACCCAGCACCAGCCCACTGGCCACGTTCTGGATGCGGCGGGTGCCGCTCGGTACGAACCGCCACTGGCTGGTCGGCGCACCGGTGTCCGCGGCCTGCACAGCGAGGGCCCCTTGGGCGAGGGATCCGCCGGCGATGCCGAGCGGCTTGCCGCTGTTTGCGTTGCGCAGTTCGTACGCGCCGTCGGCCGCCTCGACGACGGACCACCGGTGGTCGGCGGTGCCGTTGTCCGACCACTGGAGCACGGGGGCGTCGTCGGCGGTGGACATGTTCTGCACGCCGATGACCTTGCCGCTGTTGGCATTGCGCAGGCGCAGCGCGGTGCCGTCGATCACGAGCCCCCAGTCGTGGTCGGCGGTGCCGGAGTCGGCCCACTGGAGGGCGGACGCGCCGTCCGTGGTGGACATGTCCTGGATGCCCAGAACGAGCCCGCTGGCCGCGTTGAGCAGGCGGAATCCGGTGCTCCCGGTGCTCCAGTAGACGGTGTAGTTGAAGCCCTGGGCCTCGTGGAACGGGACGAGGCCGACGGGTGAGCCGTTGGCGGTCGCGGTGAAGGCGAGGCCGGTCGTGCCGGTCCGGGTGATCGACGCCGGGTCGAGGACTGGGAGGGCGGCGAGGGCGGTGCTGCCATAGTTGCCGCACAGGACGACCGGACCGTAGGTGATCGCGGTGACGTCCGGGTTGTCGTTGGCGGCCCGGAGCGTGACGCGCATGGGCAGTTCGACGGTCACCGTGTCGCCGGAGGTCCAGGAGCGGGTGAGGGTGGCATAGCTGCCCGGCGTGGTGGCGATGTTCTGGACCGTGCCGTTGACGCTCACGGTGGCGCCGGAGGTCCAGGCAGGAATGCGGATGCGCATCGACCAGGTGCCGCTCACGCTGCCAGTGACCCGGAGCGTCGTGGTGTCCTGCGCCGGGTACGAGGTGGACTGGGTGACCGTGATGCCGCGTTCGGACCAGGTGAGGACGGTGGGCACGAACAGGTTTACGACGAGGGTGGTGCCGTCGTGGAAGTAGACGGAGTCCGCCAGTTTGGTGTTGGACTCCATGCCGGTGCCCTGGCAGCACCAGAAGGTGTCGTAGTCGGTGCTCCAGGTGCCGCCGCCCCAGGCCGGGCCCACGCCGCGGCGGCCGCCGGGCTTGAGCGGGGTGAAGTAGGTGACGTGCCCGTGGGGATCGGCGGGGTTCTGCGCGCCGATGACGTGGTTGAGCAGGGTGCGCTCGTAGAAGTCGAAGTACGCGGCCTGTGCGGAGTCCAACTGCCAGAGCTCGCGGGTGAGTTTGAGCATGTTGTACGAGTTGCAGAGCTCGCAGGTGTCGTTGGTCAGGTAGGCGGCGATGGCGTCGGGGGCGCGGAAGTGCTCGGCCTGGCTGTTCCCGCCGATGGCGTAGCTGTGCGAGGTGGTGCAGATCGTCCATGCGTGCGAGGCGATGTCGCGGTAGCGCGCGGTTCCGGTGGCCCGGTACTCGCGGACGGCGCCGGTCCACTTGGGCACCTGGGTGTTGGCGTGGAGGCCGTTCAACTGGTCTTGGCCCGCGGCCAGCGGGTCGAACACGGCGGCGTGGTCGAAGCGTTGGGCGACCGCGAGCCAGCGCGCGTCCCCGGTCCGCAGGTGGAGGTCGGCCAGGACCTCGTTCATGCCACCGAACTCGACACCCAGGAGTGCCTGCATCTGGCCGTACCCGAGGCTGCCGGTGCGCTGGTCGACCCAGGCGGCCAGCGCCAGGAGCACGTCCCGGGCCTGGGCGCTGCCCATGAGGCGCCAGACGTCGAGCAGGCCGGCCATGGTCTTGTGGACGCAGTAGTAGGGGACGTTGCCGTTCTTGAGCGTGCCGGACTCGAGCTGGGTGAAGTCCGTCTCGGGGAAGCCCGAGAGGTAGCCGGCGGCGAACCCCGCGGTGGCGTTGTTGGCCTGGCACTTGGCCAGCTCGGCCACCATGTAGGCGGCCTTGTCGCGGCAGGTGGTGTCGCCCGTTCCCGCGTAGGCCTGGGCCCAGGCGCTGAGGAAGTGCCCCTGCACGTGGGTGCGGAAGGGGAACGCCGGGGCGTCCCAACCGCCCGTCGCGACGGCCGCGTTGGTGGACAGCCGGTGGTTCGCGCGGAAGTTGTACAGCAGGCGGTCGACGTCGACGAAGCGCAGGTACGCCAGGGTCCGGTTCTGGTTGTCGAGCCACCGGCCGCCGGTGAGCCGGACCTGGCCGAGGTCGAACGGCAGCGCCGAGACGCCTATGGCGGCGGCCTCGGCATCCGGGGCGGTGAGACCGAGACCGAGACCGACGGCGGGCGCGACGGCCAGGGCGCCGGTCGCCTGGAGCAGACTGCGGCGGCTCAGGGGAGGGGGCAGCATTGCTGACCTGTTCCTTTCGGGGAGGAAGAACCACCGTGCGCCCGTGAAGTGTTAGCGCTAACAAAGATGCCCGAGGCACGGCAACTCTGCGGGGCGGGGCGAGAGGTGACTAACATCGCGACATCTGTCGTTAACAGGTCCCACGTTTATAGCCCCGCGCGCCGGGCGTGTCCAGAGGTCCGCGGGGCGGGGGACCGTCACTGCCCACCGGTTCTCGACCGACCGCGGTGACGGGCCGGCGGTGCCGACCCGGACCGCGAGTCGAAAAATGTTCGCACGCTGACAAAGGTTCCATGTGCGATGTCTTGACGGTGCCCCAACGTGTGGCCATAGTGATGGCCGTTGCGGTGCCCCTGAGGTGTCCATTCCATCGTATGCGCGCACCGCTCCTTCTCGGGTGCAATTGTTAGCGTTAACAATCGCCCCCACCCCCACACCCCTTCCTTTCCCCCACCCCATGGAAGGAGTTCGTTCATGACCGTACGATCGTGGCTGCGCCGTGCCCGGCGGGCGCTGCTGGCGGCGGGGACGACCGCCGTGCTCGCCGCCGGCGTACTCACCGGCACGGCCACCACCTCCCAGGCCGCCACCCAGGGCCCATGCGACATCTACGCCGCCGGCGGCACACCATGCGTCGCGGCGCACAGCACCACCCGCGCGCTGTTCGCCTCCTACAACGGCCCGCTCTACCAGGTGCAGCGGGCGTCGGACGGCACGACACAGAACATCGGGGTACTGTCCGCCGGAGGCGTCGCCAACGCCGCGGCGCAGGACTCGTTCTGCGCGGGCACCGTGTGCACCATCACCCGCCTCTACGACCAGACCGGTAGCGGCAGCACCCTGGTCTACCAGGGACCCGGCGGGACCGGCGGCGCCGACACGGCGGCCACCGCGACCACCGAAGCGGTGACCGTAGGCGGCCAGAAGGCTTACGCGCTCTACATCAACCCCGGCAACAGCTACTTCGCATACAGCTCCACCTCGGGGGTGCCGACCGGCAGCTCACCCGAGGGCGAGTACATGGTCACCAGCGGCACCCACGTCAACAGCGGCTGCTGCTTTGACTACGGCAACACGGAGATCGACCACAAGGCCGACGGCAACGGCGCCATGGACGCGATCAACTTCAGCACGGAATGCTGGTTCGGCGGTTGCAGCGGAACCGGGCCGTGGGTGCAGGCGGACCTGGAGAACGGCCTGTTCTCCGGCGGCGGCAAGACGTGGAACCCCGACCAGGTCTCGCAGACCAGCCGCTTCGTCACCGCGATGCTCAAGAACAACGGCACCACACAGATGGCACTCAAGGGCGCCGACGCCCGGTCCGGGGGCCTGACCCAGCTCTACAGCGGCGCACTGCCCAGCGGATGGAACCCGATGCACAAGCAGGGCGCCATAATCCTCGGCAGCGGAGGCGACTGCTGCCAGACCAACCACAATGCGAGCGCGGGCACCTTCTACGAGGGCGCCATGGTCAAGGGCTACCCCTCCGACGCCACTGACGCCGCGGTCCAGGCCAACATCGCCGCAGCCGGCTACGGCAGCGCCTCGACCGGCACCGGCTCGCTGACGCCCGGCTCCCGGGTCTCCCTGCAGGCCACCACCGCGTGCTGCGCCTCGGACTACCTCCGCCACGACGACGCCGACACCAAGGTCGTCATCTCCGCGATCAACTCTTCCAGCTCGGCCACCGACAAGGCCGACGCCACCTGGATCGTCCGCGCCGGCCTGGCCAACAGCAACTGCATCTCCTTGGAGTCGGCCAACGCATCCGGAAGTTACCTCAGGCACTACGCATTCGAGCTCTACCTCAGTCCCAACGACGGGACCACCCAGTTCGCCGCGGACGCCACCTTCTGCCCGCAGCCAGGAAACAGCGGCACAGGTCACTCCCTCCAGTCCTTCAACTACCCGGCCAAATACATCCGCCACTACGACTTCACCGCCTACATCGCGAGCAACGGCGGCACCAACGCCTGGGACGCCACCTCGTCGTGGGCCCAGGACACCAGCTGGCTCGCGGCCGCCCCCTGGAGCTGACGAGCAGCCCGCCCCGAGTCCGGTGCCGAAGACGGCCGAATCCGCACCGGACCCGGAGGCGGCAACGCAACCCACGCCGCCCGCACAGCCGGGCACCGGGGGTTCGTCGACGCTCACCTCACACCCCACCCTGTGAAGGAGTTCTTCATGATCAAGCGACCGTGGATCCGCCGCGTCAGGCGCGCGCTGCTCGGGGCCGGTACCACCGCCGCGCTCGCCGCCGGCCTGCTCACTGCCACGACCACCACCTCGCAGGCGGCCACCCAGGGGCCGTGCGACATCTACGCCGCCGGCAATACGCCGTGCGTCGCCGCGCACTCCACCACCCGGGCGCTGTACGCCGGTTACAGCGGAGCGCTGTACCAGGTGAAGCGCGCGTCGGACGGCGCGACCAAGGACATCGGCCTGTTGAGCACCGGCGGCTACGCCGACGCCGCCGCGCAGGACTCCTTCTGTGCCGCTACCAGCTGCGTCATCACCGTCATCTACGACCAGTCCGGCAAGGGCAACCACCTCACCCAGGCCCCCGCCGGCGGTGCCGCGCCGGGCCCGGACAACCTCGCGAACGCCTTCGAGGCGCCGGTCACGGTCGCCGGCCACGAGGCGTACGGCGTCTACATCGCCCCCGGCACCGGCTACCGCAACAACAACACCAACGGCATCGCCACCGGCGACCAGCCCGAGGGCATGTACGCGATCCTGGACGGCACCCACTACGACGGCGGCTGCTGCTTCGACTACGGCAACGCCGAGACCAGCAACACCGACACCGGCAACGGCCACATGGAGGCCATCTACTTCGGCAACAGCAAGGCCTGGGGCTACGGCTCCGGCAACGGCCCCTGGGTGATGGCCGACCAGGAGAACGGCCTGTTCTCCGGCATCAACACCCGCTTCAACGCCAACGACCCGAGCGTCAACAACCGGTTCCTGACCGCCATCGTCAAGGGCGAGCCCAACCAGTGGGCCATCCGGGCCGGCGACGCCCAGTCGGGCGGCCTGTCCACCTACTACAGCGGCGCGCGCCCCAACGCGGCCGGCTACAACCCGATGCACAAGGAGGGCGCGATCATCCTGGGCATCGGCGGCGACAACAGCAAGGGCTCCGCCGGCACCTTCTACGAGGGCGTCATGACCTCCGGCTACCCGACCGACGCCACCGAGAACGCCGTCCAGGCCAACATCACCGCCGCCGGCTACAGCAGCAGCTCAACCAGCACCGGAGCACTCACCCCTGGCTCCCGGGTCTCCATGCAGGCCACCACCACGTGCTGCACCTCCGACTACATCCGCCACGACGACGCCGACAACAAGGTCGTCATCTCCGCCGTCAACTCCTCCAGCCCGGCCATCGACAAGGCCGACGCCACCTGGATCGTGCGCGCCGGCCTGGCCAACACCTCCTGCCTGACGTTCGAGTCCGCCAATGACCCCGGCCGCTTCCTGCGCCACTACAACTTCGAGCTCTACCTGAGCGCCGACGACGGCGGCAGCTCGTTCGCGCAGGACGCCACCTTCTGTCCCACCTCGGGCAACAGCGGGGTCGGCCAGTCCTTCCAGTCCGTCAACTACCCGACGAAGTACCTCCGCCACTACAACTACACGGTCTACGTAGCCGCCAATGGCGGATCCAACAGCTGGGACAGCAGCACCAGTTGGGCCGCCGACACCAGCTGGCTGGTCGACCAGCCCTGGGGCTGAGCCCGGGCACCACCACCGCACACCGGCCGGCACCCGCGCTTGGGCCACGACAAGACGCACTGATTTGGGGTGGCCGGTACCGTCGAGCGCCAGAGACGGTACCGGCCACGGTGGCCGTGGCAATCACCCTTGCCTTACAGCGTCCGCGCGGGCGGTCTGGAGCGGCACACCGCCGAAGAGAGGTCTGGTCGTACGGGCAGGAGGCGTACGGCATCCTCCGCGACCACCTGGGGCTGCGCGAGGAGAAGCGCTGCGGCCTGCCCTGACGCCCGTTCTGAGGCGGATCGAGGCGTGCCTCCGAGTTGTTTGTTAACGCTAACATCTACGCTGCACAGTGTAGGCATGAGACAGTGGCGCCGCCGCGCGACGACGGGGCGGACGGTCGGACCGGGGCACCAGAGGGGGCTGCGCGTGGGAACTGAAGCGGTCGGTACGGAGGCGCGACAGCCGGTGATGGCGGACGTCGCGAAGCTGGCCGGCGTCTCCCACCAGACGGTGTCCCGGGTGCTCAACGGCGCTCCGCACGTGCGGCCCGGCACCCGGGAGAGGGTGCTTGCCGCGATCCGCGAACTCGACTACCGGCCGAACTCGGCCGCCCGCGCCCTGGTCACCCGCCGCTCGCAGACCCTGGGCGTCGTCAGCTTCGACTCCACCCTGTACGGGCCCGCCTCGATGCTCGACGGCATCGAGCGCGCCGCCCGCACCGCCGACTACTTCGTCAGCGTCGCCAGCCTGCGCTCCCTGGACAGCCGCTCCGTGCAAGAGGCCGTGGACCGGCTGCTCGACCAGGGCGTGGAAGGCGTCGTGGTGATCGCCCCGCAGATCTCCGCGGTCAGCGCCCTCGCCAAGCTGTCCAGTTCGGTACCGGTGGTCGCGGTCGGTTCCGGCAGCCGGTCCCGGATGCCGATGGTGTCGTTCGACAACCGGGCCGGCGCCGAGGTCGCCACCCGCCACCTGCTCGACCTCGGCCACCGCACCGTGCACCACCTCGCGGGGCCCGCCGGCTGGATGGAGAGCCGCGACCGCCAGGACGGCTGGCGGCAGACCCTGGAGGCCGGCGGTGCCCGGGTGCCGCGGGTCGGGAGCGGTGACTGGAGCGCCCGCTCCGGTTACGAGGCGGGCCTCCGGATCGCGCACGACCCGGAGGTCACGGCCGTCTTCTGCGCCAACGACCACATGGCCCTCGGCCTGCTCCGTGCCCTGCACGAGGCGGGCCGCGCCATCCCGGGCGAGATCAGCGTGATCGGCTTCGACGATATCCCCGAGGCCGCGTACTTCACCCCGCCGCTGACCACCGTCCGCCAGGACTTCGGCGAACTCGGCCGCCGCGCCCTCGAACTCCTCCTCGAGGAACTCGTCGGCGTCGCCCATACCCGCAACCACGTCCAGATCTCCCCGGAAATGGTCCTCCGCCGCAGCGCCGGCCCCGCCCGCCGCGACTGACCCTGCCGCCCGCGGCCGCCGGGTGCGCTCGTTCGGACCGCGTCGGACCGGCTGGTGCCCGGCGGTCCGACGGCTGAGGTCTCGAGGAGGGCGTGCCTCGGCGGTGCGCGGAGGGAGTCCGTGCGGGCGGGGCACCTCCCGGCCGAAGGTTGGGGGCGCGTCGAGCGAGGACGTGGCTCTGCCGGGTCTACTGCGGGTCGAGGGGAACGCTGTCGTTCCAGTCCTGCTGCCATCCGTCGGTGCCGGCGATCGGCGTGGGACCAGGGCTGGGCGCGAACGCGTAGTCGCGGTCGCATGCTTCCACCGCACGTCGGTGGAAGCCGTCTGCGCCCTCTCTGACAGTCTCGACTGAGACGCCCGGAATGTCGGGTTAGTCTGGATGGGCGAGACAGGAGATCCCTTCAGCATGGCCAGCACCACCAATCCCGACCCGGCGCCGAAGCCGAAGCGGCGGACGTTCTCGCCAGAGTACAAACTGCGGATCGTCGCCGAGTACGACGCCGCGCCCACCGGCGAGAAGGGCGCGATCCTGCGCCGCGAGTGGCTGTACCACTCACACATCATCGAGTGGCGCCAGGCCCGCGACGCCGGGGCGACGGTCACGCTGACCGACAAGCGGACCTCGCCCGCCCGCCCGAAGAAGGCCGCCGAACAGGGAGCTGGAACGGCTGCGCAAGAAGGTCGCCCGCCTGGAACAGGACGTCGCCAAGCGCGACGCAGCCCTGGCTGTTCTGGGAAAAGCACATGCGCTCTTGGAGATGCTCTCCGAGAGCGCGGACTGAACCGCGCCCTCGCGCCGGTCCTGGACGAGGCGTTCGCGGGCCTGGAACCCGAACTCGGCACCACCTCGGCATGCCGCCTGATCGGACGCTCGCGGGCTACCCACTACCGCAGGCTGAAACCGTCCCGGGCCGCCGAGCGCAAGCCACGACCGTCCCCGCCCTCCGCGCTGAGCCCGTCCGAACGGGCGGCGGTGCTGGACCTGCTGAACCGGCCCGAGTACGTCGACCTGCCGCCCGCCCAGGTCTGGGCGCGGGAGCTGGACGCCGGCACCTACTGGTGCTCCGAGCGCACCATGTACCGCATCCTCAACGCCGCCGGGCAATCCGGAGAACGCCGCAGGCAGGCCACCCATCCCGCCAAGACCGTGCCCCAGCTGCTGGCCACTGCCCCCTGCCAGGTCCTGACCTGGGACATCACCAAGCTTCGCGGCCCCAACAAGGGCGAGTGGTACCACCTTTACGCGATCATCGACATCTACAGCCGCTACATCTGCGGCTGGACCGTCGAGGCCGCCGAGGACTCCCACCGCGCCGAGGAGCTGATCCGCGAGACCATCGAACGCAACGGCATCGTGCCGGAGACCGTGCACGCCGACCGGGGCACCTCGATGACCTCCAAGGCCGTCTCCCAGCTGCTGATCGACCTCGGTGTGACCCGAAGCCACTCCCGGCCGAAGGTCTCCAACGACAACCCGTACAGTGAAAGCCAGTTCAAGACCATCAAGTACTCCACCGACTTCCCGGAATACTTCAACTCCCTTACCCACGCCCGCGAATGGTGCGAGGGCTTCTTCACTTACTACAACCACGAACACCGGCACTCGGGCATCGGCCTGCACACCCCCGCCTCCGTGCACTTCGGCGCCGCCGATCTGGTCCGCGAGCAGCGAGCCGTCACCCTTACCGAGGCCTACGCACGCCACCCCGAACGCTTCGCCCGACGCCCGAAGCCGCCCGAGATACCCCAGAAGGTCTGGATCAACCAGCCCAAGCCGGAGACAGTGCCCGCACAACAGTCCATATAGTGTCAAACCGTCTCATTTGACTTGACAACTTCCGGCGCGGCTGCGCCGATGGCGGCGGCCGTCACTGAGAGCGCTCCGAGCAGGTCAAGTCGTCGCGTCTTCCCCCGGGTTCATGGCTCTCCGTGTGCCGCCTTCCAGCCGGGGGCGTGCGCGTCATCCAAACACCGTGCGGTGCGCGCGGCAAGGAATTCTCCTCCCGCAACGCGGGCCAACTCCCCGCGTTGCGCTCGAGTTGACGGTGCTTCGGGCCGCCCTCGACGGGCTGGTCAAGATTGGGTAACGGGGTGCGAGAGCCTTGCCGGTGCCGATTGTGAGCGTTAACAATCTGTCTGGAGCGAAACGGCGCCGATACCTCCCGTTCACGTGACCGGTGCCGTTCGCGCGATCGACGATCCCGAGAGGAAGTCCCACCATGTCCAAGAGAGCTGCGGCGGCCCTGGTCGCTGGTGCGATGGTCACCGTCCTCACCGCGTGCGGTTCCGGCGGAGGTGGGGGCTCGGCCGACAAGGGTGCCGGCCACAAGCTCGTCGTGGGCTTCTCGCAGGTCGGCGCGGAGAGCGGCTGGCGCACCGCGAACACCAAGTCGATCCAGGAGTCCGCGAAGAAGGCGGGCATCGAGCTGAAGTTCTCCGACGCGCAGCAGAAGCAGGAGAACCAGATCAAGGCGATCCGATCGTTCATCCAGCAGAAGGTGGATGTGATCGCCTTCTCGCCGGTGGTGGAGTCGGGTTGGGACACCGTGCTGAAGGAGGCGAAGGACGCCAAGATCCCGGTGATCCTCACCGACCGGGCGGTGGACTCCAAGGACGACTCGCTCTATGTCTCCTTCCTCGGCTCCGACTTCGTCGAGGAGGGCAAGAAGGCCGGCGACTGGCTGGTGAAGGAGTACCAGGGCAAGTCCGACGAGGTGAACATCGTCGAGCTGCAGGGCACCACGGGTTCGGCGCCGGCCAACGACCGCAAGGCGGGCTTCGGCGACGTGATCAAGGCGGACGCGAAGTTCAAGGTGGTGGCCTCGCAGACCGGTGACTTCACCCGGGCGAAGGGCAAGGAGGTCATGCAGGCCTTCCTGAAAGCCCAGCCGAAGATCGACGTGCTGTACGCGCACAACGACGACATGGCGCTGGGTGCGATCCAGGCGATCGAGGAGGCCGGCAAGAAGCCGGGCACCGACATCAGGATCATCTCGGTGGACGGGGTCAAGGACGCCTTCACCGCGATGAGCCAGGGCAAGATCAACGTCGATGTGGAGTGCAACCCGCTCCTCGGCGACCAGCTGATGGACCTGGCGAAGAAGGTCAAGGCCGGCGAGCAGGTGCCGAAGCGGATCAAGACGCAGGAGGGTGTCTTCACCCAGGACCAGGCCGCTGCCGAGCTGCCGACCCGCCAGTACTGACCGGGCCCGCCCGCCCGGGGAGCGATCGGCGGAACGCTCCCCGGGCGGGCCGGGTCGCACGAGGAGAGGAGAACCGGGGTGCGTCAGCAACCGGTCCTGGAAGTGCGGGGGATCCGCAAGGAGTTCCCCGGGGTGGTGGCGCTGGACGGGGTCGACTTCCGGCTCTTCCCCGGCGAGGTGCACGCCCTGATGGGGGAGAATGGCGCCGGCAAGTCCACGCTGATCAAGGTGCTGACCGGGGTGCACCCGGCGGACGGCGGCGAGGTGGTGCTGGCCGGGCAGCGGGTGCGGATCGCCGGTCCGCTGCAGGCCCAGCAGGCGGGCATCAGCACCGTCTACCAGGAGGTGAACCTCTGCCCGAACCTGTCGGTCGCGGAGAACATCTTCATCGGCCGCGAACCGCGCCGCCTCGGCCTGATCGACTGGGCCGAAATGCGCCGCCGCGCCACCGAGTTGGTTTGCACGCTGGAGCTGGACATCGACGTCAGCGCGCCGCTGGACAGCTACTCCATCGCCGTCCAGCAGCTGGTCGCCATCGTCCGCGCGGTGGACGTCTCGGCCAAGGTGCTGATCCTGGACGAGCCCACCTCCAGCCTGGACCGAGACGAGGTGCGCCAACTCTTCACCGTGATGCGGCGGTTGCGCGACCAGGGGGTCGCCATCCTGTTCGTCTCGCACTTCCTCGACCAGATCTACGAGATCTGCGACCGGATGACCGTGCTGCGCAACGGCCGGCTCGAAGGCGAGTACCTGACCAGTGAGCTCAACCAGGTCGAACTGGTCTCCCGGATGATCGGCTCCGAACTCGCCGGGCTCGACCAACTTGCCGGAGGCAAGCGGCGCGAGCGCTCCGCTCCGGCCACCGACCGGGCCTTCCTGGAGGCCGAGGGCCTGGCCCGGCAGGGCTCCGTCGAACCGTACGACCTCGCCATCCGTTCCGGTGAAGTGGTCGGCCTGGCAGGCCTGTTGGGATCCGGCCGGACCGAGGCCGCCCGGCTGCTGTTCGGCGCCGACCACAAGGACCGCGGCACCGTGCGGATCAACGGCACCGAGACGGACCTGCGCAGCCCGCGCGACGCGATCGCCCACGGCATCGCGTTCTGCTCGGAGAACCGCAAGACCGAGGGCCTGGTCGGCGAGTTGACCGTCCGGGAAAACATCGTGCTGGCGCTGCAGGCGGCCCGCGGCTGGGCCCGTCCGCTGTCGCGCACCGCGCAGGACAAGTTGGCGCTGCGCTGGATCGGCGCCCTGGACATCCGCCCGGGCAACCCGGAGGCGCTGGTCCGCAACCTCAGCGGCGGAAACCAGCAGAAGGTGCTGCTGGCCCGCTGGCTGATCACCGACCCCAAGCTGCTGATCCTGGACGAGCCCACCCGCGGTATCGACGTCGGTGCCAAGGCCGAGATCCAGAAGCTGGTCGCGGACCTCGCCGAGAAGGGCATGGCGGTGCTGTTCATCTCCGCCGAACTGGAGGAGGTGCTGCGGCTCAGCCACCGCGTCGGCGTGCTGCGCGACCGCCGGATGGTCGCCCAACTGCGCAACGACGGCGAGCTCACCCCGGAGCGCGTCCTGGCCACCATCGCGAGCGGAGCGGAACAATGACCACGGCGCCGACCACCCCGGGGGCCAGGGCGGTGACCCGGTACCGGCTGTTCTGGCCGGCCGCGGTGCTGGCCGTGCTGCTGCTCGCCAACCTCGCCTTCACCCCGGACTTCTTCGCCGTCCACCTCAAGGACGGCCACCTGTACGGCAGTACGATCGACATCCTGCACTTCGGCGCTCCGCTGATCCTGGTGTCGCTCGGCATGACCCTGGTGATCGCCACCGGCGGCATCGACCTCTCGGTCGGCTCCACCGTCGCCATCGCCGGCGCGCTGGCCTGTCTGCACATCAGCGAGGCCGCCGACCCGGCGAGTCTTGGCACGGTGCTCGGCGCGGTCGGCATCGCGCTCGGTACGGCGGTGCTGCTGGGCCTCGCGAACGGGGTGCTGGTGGCCCGGGTCGGGGTGCAGCCGATCATCGCCACCCTGATCCTGATGGTCGCCGGACGCGGCGTCGCCCAGCTGATCACCGACGGCCAGATCATCACGATCACCAGCGAGCCGTACAAGCTGATCGGCGGCGGCTACTGGCTGGCGATGCCGTTCGCGATCCTGCTCAGCGGACTGGTCGCGCTGCTCACCGCGCTGCTCACCCGCTCCACCGCGCTCGGCCTGCTGCTGGAGTCGGTCGGCGGCAATCCGGTGGCCAGCCGGCTGGTCGGTATCCGGGCGATGCGCCTGGTAGGCCTGGTGTACGTGTTCAGCGCGCTGTGCGCGGCGCTCGCCGGACTGATGGTCTCCTCCAACGTCTCGGCGGCGGACGGCAACAATGCCGGCTTGTGGATCGAACTCGACGCCATCCTCGCGGTGGTGATCGGCGGGACCTCGCTCAACGGCGGCCGGTTCTCGATCGGCGGCACGGTCCTCGGCGCGCTGATCATCCAGACCCTCTCCACCACCGTCTACACCATCGGTATCCCGCCGGAGACCACGCTCGTCTTCAAGGCCTTCGTGGTGATCACGGTCTGCCTGATCCAGTCACCGAACTTCCGTGCCAAGCTCGCCCGGCGCGGTGCCGGGCGCCGCGCCGGTGTCCGGCCGAGCCCTGCCACCACCACCAACCGGGAGGTCGGCGCGTGAACGCCAACGCCCTGCTGACCAGAGTGCGCGGACAGATCCCGCTGCTGGTCACCTCCGTCCTGCTGGTGTCGATGTTCACCGTCGGGTCGGTGCAGTACGACGGATTCTTCTCCGGGCAGGTGCTGCTCAACCTGCTGATCGACAACGCCTTCCTGCTCGTGGTCGCGGTCGGGATGACCTTCGTCGTGCTGACCGGCGGCATCGACCTGTCGGTCGGCGCGGTGGTGGCGCTGTCCACCATGGTCTCCGCCTGGCTGGTGGAGCGGCACGGCTGGCCGCCGCTGGTGGTCATCCCGCTGGTGCTGCTGATGGGCACGGCCGGCGGTTGGCTGATGGGGTGGGTGATCCACACCTTCGAGATCCAGCCGTTCATCGTAACGCTGGCGGGCATGTTCCTGGCCCGGGGCCTGTGCTACACGATCAGCGTCGAGTCGATCTCCATCACGGACCCGTCGTACACCGCGATGGCACAGACCCGGATCCCGCTCGGCGACCTGTTCGTCTCGCCGAGCGTGCTGATCGCGCTGCTGGTGGTGGCAGCCGGGTTCGTCGTTCTGCACTACACCCGGCTCGGGCGGAACGTGTACGCGCTCGGCGGCAGCGAGCAGTCCGCTCTGCTGATGGGTCTGCCGGTGGGGCGGACCAAGACCACCGTGTACGCGATCAGCGGCTTCTGCTCGGCGCTCGGCGGTGTGCTGCTCACCTTCTACATGCTCTCCGGCTACGGCCTGCACGCGGTCGGCCTGGAACTGGACGCGATCGCCGCCGTGGTGATCGGCGGCACCCTGCTCACCGGCGGCTCCGGCTACCTGCTGGGCACCTTGCTGGGCGTGCTGGTGCTGGGCCTGATCCAGACCGTCATCAGCTTCCAGGGCACCCTCAGCTCTTGGTGGACCAGGATCGTGATCGGCGGGCTGCTGTTCGTCTTCATCGTCCTGCAGCGCCTGATCACCGCCCGCCGTCGATAGCGCACCACGCCACACCACACCACACCACCACCCCGGCCGGCCTGCCCCGGCCGTGCCGGGGGCGCGTTCGACGAGTGATCGTTAGCGTTAACAATCCTGCTCGCGCCAGTGATCTCCGCCGGGTCCACCGGCCCCCGCTTCGCCGGGCGGGCCCGAGCGGTCCCCGTTCCGTCCCCTCCGGAGGGTGAGGTCGGCGGAACACCGAGCCGGCCGTCGGCGCCGCAGCGTTGCGGATCCGCCGGCGGCCGGCGCCGTCCGTTGACCGTGCACCAAGGCGAGGTACTGGTGCTGGACAGCGGCGCCACCCTGTTCGGATCACGCAACCCCGCCGACTACCAGCTCTCCGGCAAGCCGGCCTGCGGCACCCTCGCCTCGTCGAGCGGCGGCTGCCGACCGCTGATCAGCGTCGCCGGGGCCAACGCGGGCATCGAGGCGGTCCGCGCGGCCGACGGCGGCCAGGGCCGGATCGACGGCCGGGGCGACCAGAGCATCCTGGGGACCGGCACCAGCTGGTGGCAGCTCGCCAGCGACATCCAGAAGGCCGGGTCCAACCAGAACAACCCCAGGCTGATCCAGGCCGACCACTCCGACAACTTCACGCACGCTCTACCACGTGGCCCTGCTCAACCCGGCCAACGGCGCCAAGTCCACCCTGGTCGGCCTGAACGACGCCCACCCGCTCGAACTGACCCTCAGGCGCGTCAACCTGGACGTCACCGCCGCCACCTCGGCTCACGCCAGGATCACCGTCGCGGGCAGCAACCTGACCCCGAGCGGCCCCGGGGTTACCGTCATCCCGGGTTCCGGCTCGGGCACCGCACCCTCCTGCGCCTTCCCCGCGTTCCCCGCACTCTGACCGGATGCCGGGCCGACCACACGTGTCGGGTGATCCGCCCTCGGTGACACCGGCGATGTGTCCGCCCCGGTGCCCTCGTTCGGCGGGGCTCCTGAGGAACCGTTCGCAGTGGGTGCGGTCGCGAGGAGTTCGCGGAGTTGTTCGATGCACCAGGCGGCCGGGACGGGCCTTGATCACCACTGGTCCACGGCCGGCGACAGGCCCGCGGTGCGCGCGGCGACGCCCGCCTGGACTGCGAAGAGGCGGTCCCGCGCGTCCTGGTCGAGCGCGTGGAAGTGGCCGTGCACCTCGAGGGCGACGAAGCCGTGCACGGTGGCCCAGGCCAGCATCAGGGATTCCGCCGCGTCCGGCACCAGCGGGCTGCCGAGCCGGCCGCGTTCGGCCGTTTCGGCGACGAGTTCGGCCATGTGCTCCATCGCCCGCCGGGCGGCCACCACGGTCGGTCCGTCCGGTGGGGCCGCGTACCCGGGCACGGGGGAGCCGAAGATGAGGGCGAAGCGCTCCGGATTCCGCTGCGCCCAGGTGCGGTAGCCGGTGCAGGTGGCCACGAAGCGTCCGTCCAGGTCGTCCGCCGGCACGGTCTCGCGGGTCGTCGTCAACGCGTCCGACAGGCTGTCGTACGAGTCGGCGACCAGGGCGGTGAGCAGCTCGTCCCGGTCGGCGAAGTAGCGGTACAGCGCGGGCGGGGTCATCCCCATACTGCGGGCGATGTCGGTGAAGCGGAGGTTCGCGGCGCCGCGCTCGACGATCAGGCCCAGGGCCGCGCGCTTGATCTCCTCCACAGTGTCGGCGCGCAGCCGCTCACGGCGGCTCCGCCCCCCGCTCTCATCGGTCGACCCACCCGTCATCGCATCTCCATCGGCTCGCTGCGCCAGTCACCGCGTTGACAATCCGTACCCGTCGAGGGAAACGTTACGCTTCGTAAGGCCCGTTATGAAGCGTAACGCCATGCCGGGGGGGAACGGGGCCCCTGACGACGTACGGAGGACCACATGTCCCAGGGACTGCGCGCGGATCGGCGGACAGCCGCCGGGGAGAGCGGGCCACACAGACCCGGCCCGCTCGGCCGAATAGCCGGTTGGAGCTTCCGGAACCGGGGCCGCACGGTGCTGCTCTGGCTGCTCGCCGCCGGCGCGGCCTTCGGCCTCTCGGCCAGCCTCGGCGCCAAGTACAGCGCCGACTACACCGCGCCCGGCTCGGACTCCAAGCAGGCCCAGCAACTGCTGGCACGGGACTTCCCCGGGCTGGGCGGTGAATCGATCAGCCTGGTGCTGACCTCCGACGGCAGCGTGACCGACGCCGCCACCCGCGACCGGGTCAAGGACCTGCTCGCCCGGATGGCCAAGGTGCCGCACGTCAGCGGCATCGACGACCCGTACGGCCCGCGCGGCAGGGTGTCGGCCGACGGCCGCACCGCCCTCGGGCAGATCCACCTGGACGTCGCCGTCGCCCCCGACATGCCGAAGGCGGACACCCAGCAGCTGCTCGACCTCGCCCGCCCCGTCGACGGCGGCGTGCGCGTCCACCTCGGCGGCATGACGGTCCAGCTGGCCGAGCAGGGCGCGATCGGCTCGGAAGGCATCGGCATCGCGGCCGCCGCCGTGATCCTGGTGATCACCTTCGGGTCGGTCGTGGCCGCCGGCCTGCCGATGCTCACCGCGCTCGGCGGGCTCGCGGTCAGCAGCGCCCTGCTGCCGGTCCTCGCCGCGATCATGCCGGTCCCGGACTGGTCGACCTCGCTCGCCGCGATGCTGGGCATCGGCGTCGGCATCGACTACGCGCTGCTGCTGGTCACCCGGTTCCGCGAGTGGCGCGCCGAGGGGCTCGAACCCGAGGCCGCCACGGTGGCCGCGCTGGACACCGCGGGCCGCGCGGTCGTGGTCGCCGGAATGACCGTGGTGGTCAGCATGCTCGGGCTGTTCGCGATGGGCCTGTCGTTCATGCGCGGCGCCGCGGTCTCGGCGATCCTCTCCGTGTTCATCGTGATCGCCGCGTCCGCCACTCTCTTCCCCGCCCTGCTCGGCTACCTCGGCCGACACATCGAGCGCCTGCGGCTACCCCTGCCCCAGCGCCGCGCCGCCCAGGGCGAGAGCCCGGTGGGCGCCGGCTGGCTGCGCTGGAGCCGGCTCGTCGAGCGTCACCGCGTCCTCGGTGCCCTCACCGGGGTCGTCGTCCTGCTGGCGCTCGCGGCGCCGTTCCTCGGCGTGCGCTTCGGCTTCCCCGACGCGGGCAACGACCCCGCCGGGCGCTCGAACCGGCTGGCGTACGACACGGTGGCCGCCGGCTTCGGACCGGGCAGCAACGGGCCTCTGGTTCTGGTCGCCGAGTTGGCGCCGGGCACCCCCGCCGACGCGACGGCCTCGCTGCCCACCGCGCTGAAGGCGGTGCCCGGCGTCACGGCTGTGACCCCTCCGGTGCCCGGCGCCGACGGCCGCTCGCTGCTGCTCACCGTCGTCCCGGACAGCGGTCCGCAGTCCAGCGCCACCAAGACCCTGGTCCGCGACCTCCGCGATCACGTCATCCCGGCCGCGGTCGGCCCCGGCGTCCGGGTGCACGTCGGCGGGGCGACCGCCAGCGCGATCGACAGCACCGACAACATCTCCCAGCGCATCCCGCTGCTGGTCGGGGGCGTGGTCACGGTGTCGATGCTTCTGCTCCTGGTGGCCTTCCGCAGCCTCGCCGTCGCCCTCAAGGCCGCCGTGATGAACCTGCTCTCCGTCGGCGCCGCGTACGGCGTGGTCGCCCTCGTCCTCGAAGGCGGCACCGCCGGCCGACTGATCGGCATCGACAGCCCCACCCCGCTGCCGGCCTTCGTCCCGGTGCTGACCTTCGCCGTCCTGTTCGGCCTCTCGATGGACTACGAGGTCTTCCTGGTGAGTCGGATGCGTGAGGCCTGGCTGCGCACCGGCGACAACGCGGAGTCCATCGTCAGCGGACTGGCGGGCACCGCGCGGGTGATCACCGCGGCCGCGGCCATCATGGTCGCCGTGTTCGCGGCCTTCGTCCCGGCGCCCGACCTGCCGATCAAGGTCATCGGCGTCGGCATGGGGTCGGCCATCCTGATCGACGCCACGCTGGTCCGACTGCTGCTGGTACCGGCCGTGATGCACCTGCTCGGCCGAGGCAACTGGTGGCTGCCCACCTGGCTGGACCGCCGCCTGCCCCACCTCCACGTCGAAGGACACACCGAGTTCTACCAGCCGGCGGCCGCCGCCGAGGCGCCCCGCTCCCCGACAGTGGTCGGCTAGTCGCACCAGCGGACAGTCACACCAGCGGACCACGGGCGCCCCACGACGCCTGCGGTCCGCTGGTGCGGAACGCGCCGCCCCGGCCTGCGCGGACCCGACCGATTCCGTCCGATCATGCGCAACACCCTCGGCGGCCACCGATCGATTACGCACCTGGGCCCGACACCGGCACCGCCCTGTGGGCGAGCCGGAGCCGGGCCCGGATGAGGCTTCGAGCGGTGGTCAGCCGAGCTTCCACTGCTGGTTGCTCTGCCCGTTGCAGGCCCACAGCTGGACCAGCGCGCCGTTCGCCGTCGACGCTCCGCTGACGTCCAGACAGAGTCCGGACTGGACGCCGGTGACGGTGCCGTCGGTGTTTCGGGTCCACTGCTGGTTGGGCTGTCCGTTGCAGGTCCAGATCTCGACCTTGGTGCCGGGCGAGGTCTGGCCGTTGTACGCGTCCAGGCACATCCGGGTGCCGCCCGAGGAGACCGTCAGCTGGCCGGAGGCGGTGCGGGTCCAGGTCTGGTTCGGCTGGTTGTTGCAGTCCCAGATCTGCATCTGGGTACCCGGGGTGGTGGTCGAGTTCGGCAGGTCCAGGCACTTGCCCGCACCGACCGCGTACACCGGGCCGGTCTGGTTCGTTCCGCCGCTGGTGCCGCCCGCGACGCGGAACATGGTGGTGCCGTGCGCCGGCACCGAGGCGCTGATGGTGCCGGAGGTGGTCGAAGTCGCGCCGGACCAAAGGTCGGTGAGGCCGTAGCTGGCGGCGCCGGTCTTCCCGATCGCGGCGGCGGAGGTGCTGATGGTCGCGGTCGATCCGGTCTCGTTGAACAGGGCCACCGAGACGTCGCCGTTCGCCAGCGGCTTGGCCAGCACGTCGAGACCGCCGGCGGAGGACACCAGGATGCCCTGCTTGCCGAGCGAGTCCTGGTCCACCGCGATCACGCGGGCGTTGGTGAGCGTGGCCAGGGTGGCCGGACTCGCGGAGGCGACGTTGGTGCCGGCGATCAGCGGAGCCGCCATCTCCGCCCACAGACTGAACTCCGAGCGGCTCTCGGTGTCGGTGAGCGGGCCGTTGCCGACCTCCAGCATGTCCGGGTCGTTCCAGTGACCGGACCCGGCGTAGGCGGCCAGGTTCACGTTGCTGTGGAAGATCGACAACATGCTGTTGTAGCTGGCGTTGATGTCGCCGGTGGTGCGCCAGCTGTTGCCGACGCCGGCGCCCCAGGTCCACACACTGTCCTCGCCCCAGCTGCACAGGCTGAACAGGATGGGGCGGCCGGTCGCGGCCAGGGCGTCGCGCATCGTGGTGTACCGGGTCTGCGCGGGCGCCTTGGTGCCGTTGGGGCAGGAGTTGAGCGAACAGCCGGGGCCCGCATAGCAGTTGTCGTACTTCAGGTAGTCCACGCCCCAGGCGGCGAAGGTCTGCGCGTCCGTGGTCTCGTGGCCCAGGCTGCCCGGGAAGCCGCCGCAGGTCTGCAGTCCGGCGTCCTCGTAGATGCCCAGCTTCAACCCCAGCGAGTGGACGTAGTCGGCGGTGCCCTTGATCCCGTCCGGGAACTTGTTCGGATCAGGTACCAGGCGCCCGTCGGAGCCCCGGGTGTGGGTCATCCAGCAGTCGTCGATGTTGACGTACTGGTACCCGGCATTCTGCATGCCGTTGTTGTGCATGGCCAGCGCCGTGCTCTTGATCAGCGGCTCGGAGACGTTGCAGCCGTAGGCGTTCCAGTCGTTGAAACCCATCGGCGGCGTGAGCGCCAGACCGTTGCCCAGCGCCGCAGCCGGCGGGGCCGCGGCCAGTGAGAGCAGCGGAAGCGCCAAGGACAGGAGCAACGCCGAGAGGACGCGGGCAAGCGTCCTGCGCAGGTTCGCATGGAGCATGGTGGTCGCCTCCTGGCGGGTGGGGTGATGGAGGAGGTGAATCTTCGCGGGCATGACAACCCCGTGACTGGACGGCCTCACCGTTGCGGGAGGTGGGGGCTCCGAGCAGGGAGCACTACACGCCGGTTTCCGGTACGGCTTCCTTGTTAGCGCTAACAATCGGTCGCGAAAAGACCGCCGGGTGAATGTCCCCGGCGTCGGCCAATGGGAGCTTCCAGTACCCTGCACACAGTGTCAACCCCTCTTGCAACACTGCGCGCCGCCCGCTGGCCGCCCCCTGGCGCAACCACCGGTCACATGTGCTGTGCCGTCAGAGTGCGCGCAGCAGCCAGGTCAGCCCCAGCTCACGGGCGGTCAGGCGGGCCGCCTCGCGGAACTGGTGGCTTCGACTCCGGGCGGCAGTTCGGCGGCGAGGGTGAGGGCGGCCGCAGCCGTCTGCGGACGGGCACAGCACCCTCCGCTGATCCGGGTCGACGACCACGACGGCGAAGGCTCCCCCCACCTGCACCTCGCTCCGAACGGCGAGGACGCCGTGACCTGGCTCGGGCGCAGCTGCGCCGCGGCACTCGCCCACGTCGTGTGCGGCGACCTGGCGGTCACTATCGGCCACCGCCACGCCGCCGACTGCGAACGCTTCCAGGGACGGGTCGAGGCCGACCACGCCAGCCTTTCCCCGCGCAGGGTGGCCCGCCTCCTGCTCACCGACCCCGACCACCTGCACGAAGAACAGCTCGTGCTGCGCGACCAGCTCGCCGGGGCCTTCCGGAGATGACGGCTCTGGCCGCCGCGACGACCGGCTTCGCCGCCCTGCTCACCCCGGCACCGGCCAACGCCGACGCGCTGACCGGCTGGATCACCCAGGTCCGAGCCGCGGACCTGCCCTTCCTGCACGCCTACGTCACCGGGCTCGAACGCGATCGCACGGCCGTCGATCACGCCCTCACCTTGCCCTGGCGCAACGGTCGCACCGAAGGCGTCAACAACAAGATCAAGCTGCTCAAGAGGCAGACCTACGGCCGCGCCGGATACCGCCTCCTGCGTCAGCGCATCCTGCTCAGCTGACACACACTCAGAAGCGATCACCGGCTACGAAAATCTTGTATGAGCCGTTGGCTGGACAGACCCTGGCGTGAATGCCAAGTCGAGTATCTGTAAAGCTGCCTGACGGCTGTATGCCATGGATGCCACGGCGGGGCACGCCGGCGATGCGCGTTCTGGTGTTGGGAGTGGTTGAAGGCTCGCTGTCGACGAGCGATGGGTTCGGCGGCTTCGGTGGGAGGTTTCGGCCTCAGTCGGAGCCCCGTGCCTGTGAGCCCGCCCGATGCGGGAGCGGTATTTCCGTGCTGGCTCCGGCTCCGGACGAAGACGATCGCGGCGGCACGGACGGGGCCCGGGTGGAATCATGTGGAGGTCTGGAGATGGCGCTGGATGGTCGAGCCGGGGTAGGGAGCCGTAGGTGGGGGATAAGCAGCGGACCGTTCGGAAGTCCCGGGCAGTTCTTGCGGATGCCGAGCGACTCCACACGGCCGCTCTCGCGGTCACCGGAGATCACCGGAGTGCCGTTTCACAGGTGACCCAGGCCGCAGCCGCGCTGAGGGACCGGCTGGTTCGCGACGAACTGGAAACCATCCCCGTGGCCCGGCTCAGGGATGTGACCGAGGGGCGACTCAGGGTCGGCGCGTTGGAGTCTGCGGGATTCAGGACCGTGCAGCAGATCGTGGGTGTCTCGGCGTACTCGCTCCAGCTGATTCCGGGAATCGGTGCGCAGACTGCTGCCCAGACCATTGCTGCCGCCCGCCGGATCGCCGCGGCGGCCGAGCAGGCCGTGGCGGTCCGGCTCGACGTCGATCACCAGGACGCGATGAGCACGACCCTGGTCATCGCGCTTCACCGGCTGGTCGTCGCCGGGCCCGAGGCTGCCCGCGCCAATGAGATCGCGCAGCGTGTCGTCGGTGAGGTCGGTGGCCTCATCTCCACTGCTCAGCCGGCTAGAGGAGCCATCCGCGCCCTGTTCGCCGGACGGCAGAGGAAGCAGGAAGCCCTCGCGGCGATCGATCAGCTCACGGCTCTGCTCGCGGAGTTGGAGGTGCAGGCGACATCGATGCTCTTCGCCCAGACTTCTGCGGACCTCCTGCGCCCGCCAGCCTCCGAGGTCGAGGCGTGGACGGACTTCGAGCACCACTCGGCCGAGTTCTACAGCATCCTTGGCGAGGTCGCCGGGCTCGGTCCGACTGAGGTCAGCGCCTCCGAAGGCTTCCTACCCGATGAACTGTCCGACCGGGTCCGGGCCGAGCCGTTGGACGACACACAGTGCAAGGTCTCGCTCCGCGGCTACCAGGCCTTCGGAGCCCGCTTCGCGCTCAGGCAGAAGCGGGTGATCCTCGGCGACGAGATGGGCCTCGGAAAGACCGTTCAGGCGATCGCGGCGATGGCGCACCTCCGGGCGCAGGGGAGCACACACTTCCTCGTTGTCTGTCCGGCGAGCGTCCTCATCAACTGGACCCGGGAGATCGAGTCTCGAAGCACCCTGCGCGCCTACCGGTTTCACGGCCAGGACCGGGAACTGCCACGTGCCGAGTGGCTCCGTGACGGTGGCGTCGCGGTGGTGACATTCGACGGCCTCCGTCAGCTGGAGGTCCCTCCGGCGCAGGCCGTGGGAATGGTCGTGGTCGACGAGGCCCACTACGTCAAGAACCACAAGGCGCAGCGCTCCCAGGCGGTAGCCGCGTGGACCGACCGTGTCGAGAGGGTGCTCTTCCTCACCGGCACTCCGATGGAGAACAGGGTCGAGGAGTTCCGCAACCTGGTGCACTACCTCCAGCCCGAACTGCTGCCCCAGATCCACAACGGCTCGGCCGCCGCCGGTCCGAAGGCGTTCCGGAAGGCGGTGGCTCCGGCCTACCTCCGCCGCAACCAGCAGGATGTCCTCACCGAGCTTCCTGATGTCGTTCACGTCGACGAGTGGGAGGAGTTCACGTCGGCCGACTTCGCGGCATATCGGGACGCCGTCGCCACCGGAAACTTCATGGCCATGCGCCGTGCCGCGTACGCGGACCCTGAGCGGTCGGCGAAGCTGCAGCGACTGCGGGAGATCATCGAGGAGGCTGCCGACAACGGGCGGAAGGTCGTCGTGTTCTCGTTCTTCCGCGACGTGCTGGCGGTCGTCCGGGAATCACTGAGCCAAAGGGCATTCGGTCCGATCGACGGCAGTCTTCCGGCGGTTCGGCGCCAGGACGTGGTGGACCAGTTCGCCGCGGTACCGGGTCACGCGGTGCTGCTGAGCCAGATCCAGGCCGGAGGTGTGGGGCTGAACATCCAGGCGGCCTCAGTCGTCATCCTGTGCGAGCCGCAGGTGAAGCCCACGATGGAGAGTCAGGCCGTGGGCCGGGCCCAACGCATGGGCCAGGTCCGGCGCGTCCAGGTGCACCGGCTGCTCGTCGCCGACAGTGTCGACCAGCGGATGCTGGAGATCCTGCGGGCGAAGGATCGGCTTTTCGACGAGTACGCGCGTCGGAGCGAGGTGGCGGAGTCGACGCCGGAGGCCGTGGATGTTTCGGAACAATCATTGGCGGTGCGGATCGTGGAGGAGGAGCAGCTTCGCCTGGCCGCCCTGCCGCGTGACTGAGTTCGGGGTGCCACTTCGTGGCGCCACATGGGTCGGGGCAGGTCTGGGAGAGGCCTACGGTTCGGTGGTGGGTGGCGGTACGTCCCACCACCGAGGGATAGCGATGTCCGTCGGGTGATGCGGGCGCAGCGCAGCGTGAACACGGGACCTGAACTCGCTCTCCGGAGGGGCTCTGCTTCTGGCATGCGGCCCTGCCCCGAGCACTTGCACGCGCCGAAGCACAACGCCGAATGGTGGTGGCGGAAGCCGGCCTCGTATGCCTGGTGTCGCGACCTGATCGCTCGACATCGGAAGAGGTCCGTGCAGTAGGCGGGCTGGGACGGATCCCTCAAACTCCGTCGCCGGATAGCCAGCTTGGAGAAATCAGGTAACTGACAGTGACGGCCTCGCTATAATGACACCCTGTTCGACAGGCCGAGGGGTTCCATCGAAAGTTCGGTCTGGTCCACGTCGACTTCGAGACGCAGAGGCGCACGCCGAGGGCCTCGTACGCCTGGTACCGCGAGGTGATCGCGGCCCACCGGGCGCGACACGGGAGGTAGGCCTTGCGGCGCCTCACCAGGGCCGGGGCCCGCGACGCCGTCGCCGAACAACTCGTGGGCGGGAGGGCGAGCAGTGAACCGGTGGCCGCGACGTCTACCGGTCGGCGCCGTCCGGGGTCCGGGTGGGCGGGGGGATGCGCAGCACCGGGAGTGCGCAGAGGGCGGCGGCCGCCGTGGCGCAGATGGCGGCCATGGCAAGGACCGTCCAGGTGGAGGGGGCCCGGGCGATGCCCGCGCCGATGCCGCTCAGCTCGCCCTGCCGGTCGATGAGCCGGCGGACGAGCGGGATGGCGACGGCCGAGCCGACGGCGACGGTAATGAGGGCGATGGCTGTCCCGCGGACGGCGAGCACGACGGCGGACTGGCCCGGGGTCAAGCCGATCGCCCTGAGCAGGCCGAGGTCCCTGCGGCGTTCGTGGAAGCCGGCGGTGGCCGTGGTGAGCAGGTCGACCAGGCCGATGAGGGCGAGCAGGAGCAGGAGGCCGACCACGCTGGCCCGCAGGGCGCCGGGTCGGGTGACCGGGCCGGTGGGGAGACGGATCTCCGCCTGCCCGGCGAGGCCGGCGCGGGCGGGGAGGTCGCGTTGGACCTCTGCCGGGTCCTGGCCGGGGCGCAGGGTCAGCTGCCAGAAGTCGGGGTGGGTGGGGTCACCGGGCCGGTCGAGGGTGTCGAATCCGGTGGACAGGACGCGGCCGCCGTGTTCCGGTTCGAGATTGCGTCCGACGATGTGCAGGATGCGCGGGGTGCTCCCGGTTGTGAGCCGCACCCACTGGCCGACCCGAGCACCGAGCAGGTCGAGGGCGCCCTGTCCGGCCACGGCCTCGTCGGTGGCGCGGATCGCCCGGCCCTCGACGAGGGTGTACGGGTACGGGGCGTCGGTGGTGCCGACGGCGCGGAGGGTGAGTGTTGCGGACTGGCCGGGCGCCAAGGCCTGCACCTCGGTGCCCGGAAAGACGCCCTGCACGGCGACGTCGGCGGCAAGGGCGCCGGCCAGCTGCCTGTCGCCGGGTGTCTGATCGGGGGTGGTGCGGCGGGCGGTGACGGACGGGACGGTGGCGCCGCCGTCGGGCCGGGTGACGGCGTCGAGGGTCGACCAGGTGCTCAGGGCCAGGGTGGCGGCAACGACCGGGACGGTCAGCCGCAGGGCGCTTCCGACCAGGTCCGAGCGTCGGCGCAGGACGCTGCCGAGCCCGAACACGACGGCTGGCGGCAGCCGTCGGAGTGGGCCGAGCCGGACCGGCCGGGCCGTCATGACGGGTGGCCGGGTGCCGTCGGTCGGGGGTACGGGGACGACCCGGGCGGCCCGAAGGGCGGGCAGCGCGGCGGCGGCCCCGACGGCGAGGAGCGCGGCGGCGACCACGGCGCCGGTGATCGCCGTACCGCCGGGGACGAGCCCGTGGAGCGCGTCGGTCCCGCCGCCGAGGGCCGGTACGGTGTGGACGGCGATCGCGGCCCCGCCGGCGCCGAGCAGCACTCCGGTGCCGGCCAGCAGGAGCTGTTCGGCGATGAACATCCAGGCGACCTGGCCGGCGGTGAAGCCGAGCGCCTTGAGCAGGGCGATGTCGCCGGTCCTGGAGCGGATCCGCCCGCCGGCCGCGCCGGCCACCGCGAGGGCGGCGGCGATCAGTGCGGCGAGTCCGCTGAGGCCCAGCAGCAGGCCGGCCAGCCGGTTGTCCTGCTGCCGTGCGGCCCGCGCGTCCAGCCAGGTGGTGATCCGGGAGACCCGCTCGGCGCCGAGGACGCTGACCACCCGCTGGGCCGTGTACCTGGCGTCGGAGGGGTGGGCCAGCCGCAGGCCGAGGGTGAGTCCTTGGGCCGCCCATTCCGGCTGCACAAGGTCGAGGGTGGCGGGAGGGGCCCAGCCGAGGTCGTAGCCGGCGGCCTGGCTGGGCAGCTGGTCGGGGCTGTCCGCGATACCGAGGACCCGGAGGTCGACGGGGCCGCCGTGGGCGTCGAGGACGGTCAGGTGGTCCCCGGGGTGGGCCCAGGCGGCGTCGGCCGCGGACTGTTCGAGCACGATGCCGTGGATGTCGTCCGGATCGAGCCAGGTTCCGGAGCGCAGCAGCGGGCGGGCCGCGTCCGGGTTGTCGCCGCGCAGTACGAGCGTGGTGCGGCCGGGCGGGCCCGCGTTGGTGGCGCCGTCGGCGCGTCGGCCGACCAGGGTGGTCTCGGCGGTGTGCTGGGGCGGTGAGACGGCGAGTACGCCGGGTTCGCCCGCGAGCACGGCGGCCGAGGGTTCGTCGGCGCTGCCCCGGGCGGTCGCGGACGGGCGCAGGTCGATCCGGATGTCGGGTGATCCGGCGGCACGGAACTGCCGCTGCCACGGGTCGGCGGCGGCGCCGAGCAGCGTGCCGGCGAGCAGGAGGGCGGCGGCGGTGCCGCCGGTGGCGAGGACGATCAGCAGGGCGTGGAGGCGGTGCGAGCGCAGGTCGGCACGGATCCAGCGGAGGATGGCAGGCACCGGCTCACCCGCCGAAATCGATGATGTCGCGGACCCCGACGGCGCGCCGCCCGGCCGGGGGCTCCTCCACCCGGGCGTCGTCGGCGACCCGGCCGTCGAAGAGGCTGACGACGCGGTCGGCGGTGCTCGCCGCCCTGGCGTCGTGGGTGACCAGCACGATGGTGGTGCCCTGTTCGTGGTAGCGGCTGAGCAGGGCGAGGACATCGCGGGTGCTGCGGCTGTCGAGGTTCCCGGTGGGCTCGTCGGCGAGGAGCAGTTGAGGCCGGTTGACCAGCGCGCGGGCCAGGGCGACCCGCTGGCGCTCACCGCCGGAGAGCTCGCCGGGCCCGGCGGCGGCCTTGTGGGCGAGGCCGAGGTCTTCAAGGAGTTCCTGGCGGCGTTCGCGGGCGGTGCGGCCGGACATGCCTGCGAGCACCGCGGTCAGTTCGATGTTGTCGGCGACGGAGAAGTCGGGGAGCAGGTTGCCGCTCTGGAAGACGATGCCGTAGTGCCGGCGGCGCAGGCGGGCCCAGGCGGACTCGCGCAGGCGGTCCACCCGGCGCCCGTCGAGCCACAGCTCGCCCTCGTCGGGCCGCAGCAGGCCGGCGAGGAGGTGCAGCAGGGTGGATTTGCCGGCGCCCGAAGGGCCGGTGACGGCGACGAACTCGCCCCTGTCGATCCGCAGGCTGACGCCGCGGACCGCGGGTATCAGGGTCGAGCCGCTCAGGTGCGAGCGCACCACGCCGTCGGCGGCCAGCAGCGGTCGTATCGGTTCCGAGCCGGTCACGTGAGCTCCTCCTGGCAACGCTCCAGCCAGTCGAGGTCGGCCTGCAGGTGCAGGACCGCGCCCTCGATCAGCAGCAGCGAGGTCCGGTTGCCGCGCTCGGTGGCGGCCAGCTTGTTGAGTCCGCGCATCGTGTTGATGCAGTGCCGGCGCTGATTGTTGATCAGCGTCAGCCGGTCGGCGAGGTCGGTGCCTTCGGCCAGGATCAGCTTCATGAAGAACTCGTCCCTGACCCGGGGCCCCTCGGTGGGCGCCTCGAACCAGCCGGCGAGTTCCTCGGTGCCCTTCTCCGTGATCTCGTAGACCTTCTTGTCCGGCCTGCCCTCCTGCGTCACCTCGGTGCCGTGGATCAGTCCGGACTTCTCCAGTCGGCTCAGGGTCACGTAGATCTGGCCGATGTTCGGCTGAGGGTACGCCGCGCCGAAGGTCTGCTCAAGCCCCTGCTTGAGCTCGTACCCGTAGGCGGGCTGCCGGGCCAGCAGCGCCAGCAGCTGATGGCGCACCGGGCGTCACCTCTTCCTTCTCGTCCCTGTTCGCTGGTTACACCTCGGTCACACAGTACGGGCAGGCAGGCTCCCACCAGCAGGGAGGCCGTATAAAGGGACGTACGTCGGCGCCCACCCGTGCCGGCGGATCGAAGGAGATCCATGGACGACCGGCCGCCCACCGGGCCCGACGCGGGCCGTCGGCGCGTGGTGCGCGCGCTGGTCGGCGGAGCGGCGGTGCTCGCGGCCGGGGGCGCGTCCGCCTGGTACGGCCTCGCCGGCGACGCGCAGGCGACGGGCGACCCGGAGGGGGTCGGGCCGGTCACGCTGGCCACCGGCCGCGACACCACCCATTACCTGCGTGGGCTGCTGGCCGACTGGAACGCCGAGCACCCGGACCAGCCCGCCGAGCTGGTCGAGCTGCCCGAGGCGGCGGACGAGGTGCACGCGCAGCTCGCCGGCGAGCTGTCGACCGGCGGGAGCCGCTTCGACGTGCTCAACCTCGACGTGGTGTGGACGGCCGAGTTCGCGGCCAGGCGTTGGACCGTGCCGCTGGACGAGTCGGACTTCGCGCTGGGCAGTTTCCTGCCGCCGGTCGTGCGGACCGGACGCTATGACGGGCGGCTGTACGCGGTACCGTTCGTCGCCAACGCCGCCCTGCTGTACTACCGGAGCGACGTGCTCGCCGCCGCCGGTGAGCAGCCGCCCACCACCTGGCCGGAACTGGTGCGGCAGGCACGGACGCTGGCCCCCGCGCACGGGCTGTCCGGGTACGCGGGCCAGCTGAGCCCCTACGAGGGCCTCGCCGTCAACGCGCTGGAGGCCATCCGCTCGGCCGGAGGGGACCTGCTGGCCGGCGACGGAACCGTGGTGGTCGACAGTCCGCAGGCCCTGGCCGGACTGGAGTTCCTGGCCGGGGGCGTGCGCGACGGCTGGATCCCGCGCGAGGTGCTCGGCTACCAGGAGGAGGAGTCCCGCGCGGCCTTCGGCCGGGGCGGCCTGCTCTTCCTGCGGAACTGGCCGTACGTCTACCACGCGGTCGGCGCCGCCGGGTCCCCCGTGGAGGGGCGGTTCGGCGTGGTGCCGCTGCCCGGCCCGAACGGGCCCGGCAGCGGTGTGCTGGGCGGCTCGGGCCTGGCGGTCAGCCGGTTCTCCCGGCACCAGCGCACCGCCCGGGCGCTGATCGGCTACCTGACGAGCCGCCGGGCGCAGTACCGCGTGCTGACCGACGGTGGGCTGCCGCCGGTCTGGGCCGACCTGTACGCGGACCCGGACCTGACAGCCCGGTTCCCGTACCTGCCCGTGCTGCGCACGGCGATCCTGGCGGCTGGCGCGCGCCCCGGCGTGCCGCAGTACCAGCAGCTGAGCCTCGCGTTCAGCGAGACGGCGTTCGAGGTCGTGTCGGGCCGTCGGACCGCCGAGGCGGCGCTGCCCAGGCTGGCCGCGGACCTGCGCGCCATCGTCGGCTGAGTCGACGCCGACGACGCCCCGGGGCGGTCCGCCCCTGCTTCGCGAGGCCTCTACCCGTGAGTACATAACATGTATCTATCCATGATCGGGCGTCTCTTCTCGTAGCTCCCAGGGAAACGGCAGCAAACAAGAGCTAACAAGGGCTTAACAGTGCCGGTATCTGCCTGCTATACCTAACGCGAATGCATAACCGTTGGAGTAGCGAGATGCCCGACCCCACCCTCCCCGACGGCGACGCGGTCACCCTGCCGCGCGCTTGTTCGCACGCCCCCACCACCCCCGCCGCCCGTGCCTGGTGGCGCGACGCCGTGATGTACCAGATCTACGTGCGCAGCTTCCGTGACACCGACGGCGACGGCGTCGGCGACCTCGCCGGCGTCCGGGAACAGCTGCACCACGTGCGGCAGCTGGGCGCCGACGGCGTCTGGCTCAACCCGTTCTACGTCTCACCCCAGCACGACCACGGCTACGACATCGCCGACCACTGCGCCGTCGACCCGGTCTACGGAGACCTCGCCGAGTTCGACCGCCTGGTGACGGACTGCCGACTGCTCGGCCTCAAGCTGGTCCTGGACGTCGTCCCCAACCACTGCTCGAGTGATCACCCGTGGTTCCAGAAGGCGCTGGCCAACGGCCCCGGCAGCCCCGAGCGGGCGCGGTTCCACTTCGCCGACGGGCGCGGCGAGGCCGGCGAGCTGCCTCCCAACAACTGGCGGGCCATGTTCGGCGGCCCGGCGTGGACCAGGGCCACCGAGGCCGACGGCCGGGCCGGCCAGTGGTACCTCCACCTGTTCACCCCGGAGCAGCCCGACTTCAACTGGCGCAACCCCGACGTCGCCGCCCACTTCGAGGAGGTGCTGCGGTTCTGGCTCGACCGCGGCGTCGACGGCTTCCGGATCGACGTGGCGGCCGGGCTGTACAAGCATCCCGAGCTGCCGGACTCGCCCGACCCGGACGTGGACGAGCGCACCCGCGACTCGGTCAACCCGCTGGCCTGGAACCAGCCGGAGGTGCACGAGATCTGGCGCCGGTGGCGCGCGATCTGCGAGGAGTACACCGTCCGCGACGGCCGGCAGCGGCTGCTGGTCGGCGAGGCGTCGGTGCCCACGCCGGCCGAACAGGCGCTGTACGTGCGCCCCGACGAACTGCACCAGGCATTCTTCTTCCACCTGCTGCACGCGCCGTGGGACCTCGCGCACTTCCACCGGGTCATCGACGACGCCGTGCGGGACATCACCGCCACCGGATCGACGGTCACCTGGGTGCTCAACAACCACGACCAGGTCCGCACGGTGAGCCGGTTCGCCGGGGAGGACCCGGCCTCCGGCCCCGCCCGGGCCAAGGCCGCCGCCCTGCTGATGCTGGCACTGCCCGGAGCCGCCTACATCTACCAGGGCGAGGAATTCGGACTGCCCGAAGTCCTCGACCTGCCGGATGAGTTGATCACCGACCCGATCTTCCGCCGCACGGGCAGCCGGACCGGGATCCGCGACGGCTGCCGGATACCGCTGCCCTGGTCGGGCGCCGAAGCCCCGTTCGGTTTCAGCCCGCCGGACAGCCCGGCCGCGCCGTGGCTGCCGCAGCCGGCCTCGTTCGCCGCCCACACGGCAGAGCGGCAGCGGGACGATGCCGGATCCGTGTTCCACCTGTACCGCGCCGCCCTCCAGCTGCGCCGTGAACTCCCGCAGCTCGGCGACGGCACGCTGCGATGGCTGGAGACCCCGCCCGGCGTCCTCGCGTTCGTCCGCGGCGAGGGCCTGGTGTGCGCCGTCAACTTCGGCGACACCCCCGCGCCGGCCCCGGTCGTCGGTCCGCCCCTGCTGGCCAGCGGTCCGTGCATTGACGGCTTCCTGTCGCCAGCCACCGCCGCCTGGTGGGTCAATCCCACTTCTGTCAGCACTATCTGACTATCCATCACAGAAAACGCCTCCCGTCCGCCCTCACGGAAGAAGACCCGACGATGAGACTCCGTAGCGCCCTTCCCACCCTGACCGCCTGCGTCCTGTTGGCCGCCACCGCAACCGCCTGCGGCAGCGGGGGAGGCGGCACCGCCGCCGACTCCGCCACCCAGGAACTCAAGGGACAGACCCTGACCATCGCCGCCGTGTGGAGCGGTACCGAGCAGGAGAACTTCAAGAAGGTGCTGGACGCCTTCACCGCGAAGACCGGTGCCGCCGTCAGCTACACCTCCACCGGTGACAACCTCTCCACCGTGGTCGGCAGCAAGATCGAGGGTGGCGACCCGATGGACGTGGTCATGGTCGCCCAGCCCGGCGTGATCAAGCAGTTCGCCGGGAAGGGCTGGCTGGCGCCGCTCTCGTCCGCCGTCACCGACGCCGCGAAGAAGGACTACGCCGGCATCTGGTCCAGCCTCGGTACCGTCAACGGCACCCAGTACGGCCTCTACTTCAAGGCCGCCGACAAGTCGACCGTCTGGTACAGCCCCACCGCCTTCCAGAACGCCGGCGTCCAGCCCCCGGCCACCTTCGACGACCTGCTGAAGGCCAGTCGGACGCTCTCCGACTCCGGCACCCCGGCCTTCTCGGTCGCCGGCCAAGCCGGCTGGACCCTCACCGACTGGTTCGAGAACGTCTACCTCTCCCAGGCCGGACCCGAGCTCTACGACAAGCTCACCCGGCACGAGATCCCGTGGACCGACCCGTCGGTCCTCAAGGCGCTGACCACCCTCGGCAAGGTCTTCGACGACAAGCAACTCGTCGCCGGCGGCGGTCAGGGCGCCCTGCAGACCGACTTCCCGACCTCTGTCCAGGAGGTCTTCGGAGCACAACCCAAGGCCGCAATGACCTACGAGGGCGACTTTGTCGGCGGTGTCATCGCCTCCGAGCTGAAGAAGCAGGTCGGCACCGACGCCAAGGTGTTCCCCTTCCCCGCCGTGGACGGCGGCAAGGCCCCGGTGATGGGCGCAGGCGACGCGGCGGTCGTCCTCAAGGGCGCCAAGCACCCCGAGGCCGCGCAGAAGTTCGTCGAGTTCCTGTCCGGCCCCGAGGCGGCCACCGTCTGGGCCAAGGCCGGCGGCTTCATCTCGCCCAACAAGGCCGTCGACCCCTCGGTCTACCCCGACGACACCACCCGGCAGTTCGCGAAGTCGGTGATCGACGCCGGCGACGCCTTCCGCTTCGACATGTCGGACCAGGCCCCCGCCGCGTTCGGCGGCACCGCGGGCCAGGGCGAGTGGAAGGACCTCCAGGACTTCCTCGCCGACCCCTCCGACGTCCAGGGCGCCGCGGCCAGGCTCGAAGCCGACGCGGCCAAGGCCTACAAGGGCTGATCCACCATGTCTCTGCGCTCACCCCGCAGTGGCCGGGCATCCGGTGGCGCGCTCCGGCGCCACCGGGGCCTCGCCCTGCTCTTCGTCCTGCCCGCCCTGCTGCTGCTCGGCGCCCTCGTCGTCTACCCCATCGGCTACTCGGTGGCCCGCAGCCTCTTCGACGCCTCCGGCCACCGCTTCGTCGGACTCGACAACTACGGCACCGCCTTCACCGACCACGCCACCCTCACCGCCGTGCGCAACAACGCGATCTGGGTCGCCGTCGCCCCGGCACTGGTGACCGCCGTCGGCCTGGTGTTCGCGGTGCTCACCGAGAAGATCCGCTGGGCCACCGCGTTCAAGCTGCTCGTCTTCATGCCGATGGCGATCTCCTTCCTCGCCGCCGGGATCATCTTCCGCACGGTGTACGACGCGGACCCGCATCGCGGCGCGCTCAACGCCGCCGCGGTCGCCGTCCACGACACCTTCAACGACCGGTCGACCTACCCGGGAGCCCACCCGCGCCCCGGTGGCGGCCTCGATCGGGCCCAGGGCGGCGACATCACGGCGCCCACCAGCACGCGCGTCGTGCTGCTGCCGCTGGTCGGCGTGCAGCCCGGCGCTCTGCCGGCGACCGCCCGGACGGCCCAGGAGCCGGCCGGCGGCGACGGGGTCAGCGGCACGGTGTTCCTGGACTTCGTCCCGGGCGGCGGCGGCCACCCCGGCCGACTGGATGCCGGGAAGAAGGGCCTTCCCGGCGTCACCGTCCAACTCCGGGACGGCGGACGGACGGTCGACACCACCACCACCGCCGCCGACGGCACCTTCCGGTTCGGCGCGGCCCCGACCGCCACCACCTCGGTGGTGATGCCGGCCGCGAACTTCGCCGCCCCCTACCGCGGCGTCGACTGGCTCGGCCCCGCCTTCATCACCCCTGCCATCATCGGCGCCTACATATGGATTTGGGCCGGCTTCGCCATGGTCATCATCGCCGGGGGCCTCGCCAACCTGCCCCGCGAGACCATCGAGGCGGCCAGGATCGACGGCGCCGGCGAATGGCAGATCTTCCGCCGCATCACCGTGCCCCAACTCGCCCCGGTCCTCGGCGTCGTGTTCATCACCATGGTCATCAACGTGATGAAGATCTTCGACCTCGTGTACATCATCGCGCCCGGACCGGTGCAGCAGGACGCGGGCGTGCTCGCTCTCCGGCTCTACCTGGTCTCCTTCGGGGGCGGCAACGACCAGGGCCTCGGCAGCGCCCTCAGCGTCCTGCTGCTGCTCCTGGTCGTGCCGGTGATGCTTCTCAACGTCCGACGCTTCCGAGGGAGTCGCGCATGACCACCACCCAGGCGGCCCCGTCCGTCCCCATCACCACCGCGCCCGCACCGGTGCCCGCCGGCCGGCCCGCCCTGCCGCTCACGACCCGGCTCGCCGCCCTCACCCGAAGTGGCCTCGTCCAGACCGTGCTGATCGTGGCTGCCGTCGCCTGGCTGGTGCCCACCGTCGGCCTGCTGGTCTCCTCGCTGCGCCCCAAGCAGGTCGCGGCCACCGGAGGCTGGTGGACGGCACTGACCGAGCCCGCCCAGCTCACCCTGCAGAACTACACGGCGCTGCTCGGCGGCGGCGACGTCCCCGAGGCGTTGTGGAACACCGTGCTCATCAGCGTCCCGGCGACCCTGCTGACCGTCGCCCTCGCCGCAGGAGCCGGCTACGCCTTCGCCTGGATGCGCTTCCCCGGTCGGGATGCCGTCTTCCTCGGTGTGGTCGGGCTGCTGGTCGTGCCGGTGCAGGTCGGGCTCATCCCGGTCGCCAAACTCGAAGGCGCCGTCGGGCTGTTCGGCACCATCCCCGGCGTCGTGTTGTTCCACGTCGGCTACGGGCTGCCGTTCGCCGTGTTCCTGATGCGCAACCACTTCCTGGAGATCCCCGCCGAACTCCTGGAAGCGGCACGGATGGACGGCTGCGGGGAGTGGCGGATCTTCCGCACCCTCGCCCTGCCGCTCGCCGCACCGGCCGTCGCCTCGCTGTGCATATTCCAGTTCCTCTGGGTCTGGAACGACATGCTGGTCGCGCTGATCTTCGCCGGCAACGACTCGCAGCCGCTGACTGTCTACCTGCAGTCCCAGATGCGGCAGTTCGGCAGCAACATGGACATCCTCGCACCCGGCGCGTTCCTGTCCCTCCTGGTCCCCGTGGGGGTGTTCCTCTGCTTCCAGCGATTCTTCATCCAGGGAGCGATGGCAGGATCTGTGAAGTGAGACCGGTGGGGGCGGCCCCGCTGCAATGACAGCCCGTTCGACGGGCCGAGGCGCCCCCGAACGTATGCGCACAGAGGCGGCCTTCGCCGCCCTCTGTGGCGCCGCACCGGTCCCCGCCTCCAGCGGACGGACCAACCGGGCACCGCCTTTCACGAGGCGGCGACAGGGCCGACAACGCCGCCCTTTCGGACGGAAGAAGGAGAAGGCGGAGCAGGCGCTGGCTTCCGGGCGGGAGGATCTGGCCCGAGAGGTGCTGGCCCGGCGGGCGGGCATCCGCAATCAGCTGGCCGGTCTGGAGGAGCAGGGGCTGTCGCTGGAAGTGGAAGAGGGACGGCTCGGCAGGGTGCTGCAGCGGTTGGAAACGCAGACGGAGGCCTTTCGGCTGCGAAAGGAGACGCTCAAGGCCGAGTACACCTGGGCCGAGGCCGAGACGCGGGTCGTCGAGGCCGTGTCCGGCGTCGGGGAGGAGCTCGGGGCCCTCGGGGCGGCCGTGCAGCGCGCCACGAACCGGACGGAGCAGCTGCGGGCCCGCTCGTCGGCACTGGACGACCTGATGGCTTCCGGTGCGCTCGATAATGCCACTCTCGCGACCGAAGCCGATGACGTGCGGATCGAGCTGGAGCGGATCGGCGTGGATCGGGACGTGGAGAACGACCTGAAGAGGCTGAAGGACAAGCTCCTCGCATCGCCGGAGACCGAGGACGAGCGGGAAGCAGGAACCAGGCGTGCGGAGTCCGGAGGCGAGTCGTCGGCGTGAATGCGCCGACTCGGTCCTCCGGACGTTGCCGTCGTTGGCTCCGCAGCTGCCGGAATACAGGACGTCAGGCCTCAGTGTTTGTAACCGATCTGGCGTAGCAGGCGGTGGCGGTTCGCGGCGTCCTCGTCGGTCTCGACCCCGACCGGCGGTACGCCGTCGATCACGCCGATCACGCCGCGGCCCCGGTCGGTGACGGCCAGCAGGACGTCGACCGGGTTGGCGGTCGCGCAGAAGACGCCGCACAGCTCGGGCACGAGCTTGACGGCGTTGAGGACGTTGACCGGGTAGCCGCCACGCAGCAGGATCACGAAGGAGTGGCCGGCCCCGATCGCCTGTGCGTTGCGTACCGCGAGCGGCACCAACTCGTCGTCGTTTCCGGACCGGCGGACGAGGCAGGCGCCGGAGGCCTCGCAGAAGGCGATCCCGAAGCGCAGGTGCGGGCCGACTCCGGCCATTGCCTCGTGCAGGTCCTCCACGGTCTTGATGAAGTGCGACTGGCCGATGATCACATTCACGTCATCGGGCTTCTCGATGCTCACCACGTCGAAGGACAATCCGGCAGCGGCCATCAGGAACCTCCTGCTCTCGCTCGTCATCGGACGATGCACGTTCGCCCCGATCATGTCCGCCCTACCCGCGTGCCGTCGGGAGGGCGCGCGGACGGAGCGTCGCCAAGTCGGCCGGGAAGGCGTCCCGTCAGGGCGAGAACCGTTGCCGGCCGTCCTGCTCGGGCTCACCGCCGACACCCAGCACGATCCGGAAGCCGCGTCCGCGTTGAAGATCATCTGGTCGACGGCCGGTGAATCGGGCACTTCGGTGACCGGGGTCGGCACGGTGTTCGCGAGAACGGGTGGGGGGCTCGTGCTCGGGCCCGGGTCGGTGGAGGCGCGGTGGCCGCGGGGTTGTCGGGGAAGGGCCGTCGGACCCGGGGCGTGCCGGGGGACGCGGAGGCGGTCGGGGCGCCGACACGTGGGAGGGTGTCGGCGGCGTCGAGGATGCGGGGCAGCGTGAACAGGGCCGCGACCACGAGCGCGAGGGCCAGGCCCAGGGCGATCCGGCGCCGGGGCGGACCGAAGCGGAAACGGCGGCGTGGGGCAGCGAGGACTGCGGGCTCGGCCAGCCGGGCGAGCAGGTCCTCGGGCGTAAGACGCTGGTCCGGGCCCTTGGACACGTGGGCCCGGACCAGGGGGAGCAGCCCGGCGGGGAGGCCGCCGAGATGCAGTTGAGACGACGATCCGGCCGGGGAGCGGCCAAAACGGGCACCGTGGTCGGCGGGGGACGACGGAGACGGGGCAGGCCGCTCGGTGCGGGACTTCCCCGGCTGCTGAGCCGAGCGGCAATCGGGTCAGTGCCGCTCGGTGGTGGGACCTATGGCTCGGGGGCTGCCGGGGACCGTTGAGGCTGTGGATCATGGACAAGGCAGCTCCGTTCTGGAAGGGGCCGGCGATCACGCCGATGGTGTGTGCCGAGGCTGCGGCGGGCGTTCGACCGCGACGGGGCAGATGCCGTAGTGGAGCAGGCCGTGGCTGACCGAGCCGAGGGCCAGGCCGTGGAAGCCGCCCTTGCCGCGTGAGCCGACCACGGCGAGGTCCGCCCGGTCGGAGGCGCGGACGAGTTCGGTCACCGGCTTCCCCCGGACCAGGGTCGTCTCGATCTCGACGTCGGGATAGCGGTGCCGGAGGGGTGCGAGCTGGTCGTCGAGCTGGCGGCGTTGCTCGGCTTCGACCTCGTCCGGGCCAGGTCCGTCCTCGGACGGTTCCGGCTTGGTCGGCATGCTCCAAGCGCGCAGGGAGTGAACGCGGACGCCGCGCAGGGACGCCTCCTCGAAGGCGAACTCCAGGGCGGCGGTCGAGTGTTCGGAGCTGTCGGTGCCGACGAGGACACGTCCGTGACCGGTGGCGATCTCGCCGACCACGACCACTGGGCAGGCCGCGTGCCCGGCGACCTGCAGACTGACGGAGCCCATCAGCAGGTTGCCGAGCCCTCCCTCGCCGCGGGCGCCGAGCACCATGCAACACGCCCGCTCGGTCGCCGCACGAAGAACCTCGGCTGGAGAACCCGAGACCTGGTCGGACTCCACTTCGAGTCCCGGATGGCTTTCCTTGGCTATCGCCACCGCCTCGGCCAGGATCTCCGCGCCCCGGCGACTGAGGCCCTGAGAACGCCCCGGGGGGAAGAACGGGAAATCGAACTCCCAGGCCGGAAGCACATGGGCGATCAGCAACGGGCACTCGCGCCGCGCCGCGTCGCTCGCGGCCCACACCAGCGCACGCAGACTCCGTCCGGAGCCGTCCACTCCCACAATCACGGGATCAACCATCACTCCTCCTGTGCCCCCGGACACGCTCCCGGCAGGATGCCGCTCCTGGCTTCAGACCCCATGGCAGCCGGGTGCCCGGCCGTCTCGGCCAGGCACCCGAAGCGACGCGAACAGACGCCCTGCGTAGAACACCGTTTCCTTCACCCCTCTCCAGGCTCCGCCTCGCGGGCGCAGCCTGCCACAGGAGACCAGGCACCGACCCCGCCGCCGCTCGGCCTTCACATGTGGCGCTGCGGCGAAACGAAGAGCCGCAGCGCGGCTCCCGCTGGGCTAACGCCAGTGGCCGCGGACCACACCACTGCCCATGCTCGAACGGAAGACCCGCAGGCTCACCCCGGCCACCAGCTGTCGTCACGTGAGCAAGCCACGACCGAAGGACCCCGCCATGGAAATGCCCGTCATCACCGGATGCTCGGTCGACGGCTGCGCCTACAACCAGGACCTCGCCTGCCACGCCCTGGCCATCACAGTCGGCGACGCCCGTCACGCGCACTGCGACACCTACCTGCAGGCCCCGCCCAAGGGCGGCGACCCCTCCGCCAACGGCAGGGTCGGTGCGTGCAAGATGTCGGACTGCCGTCACAACGTCGGCCTTGAGTGCCGCGCCACCGGCATCACGGTCGGGTTCCACCAGAGCGACATCGACTGTCTGACGTACGCACCCGCCTGACGGACGGCACCCCTGGCCCGGGTTGAGAGGGGCGCGCCGTTGCGAATCGCCGACGCCCGCAAAGGGGAGCACGCCGAGATCCGTCCGCGCCGGGCTCCTGCGCGTGATCGTCCCCGCAGCGCGTGGGCCCGGACCGTCCGTGGCCGGGGAGGCGGACCGTGGAACGCAACCGCTACGCGGACCTCCTGCGCGCGGGGGCGGTCGGCACGGTCGTCCTCGGCCACTGGCTGCTGACGAACCCCACCTACCAGAACGGGCAGCTCTCGGGTCAGGACGCGCTGCAGTACGTCGCCTGGGGCCGCTGGCTCACCCTGCTCTTCCAGGTGATGCCCGCCGTCTTCCTGGTCGGAGGCTTCGCCAACGCGGTCTCCTGGACCGAGCACCGCAGCCACGGCGGCGACTGGGTGAGCTGGGTGCGCCGACGGGCCCTCCGGCTGCTCTGGCCCGCCACGGTGTATCTGGCCGCCGCCTTCCTCGGGGTCACCGCCGCCCGGGCGAGCGGCGCCGGTGCGATTGAACTGGCGCTGACCGGTTGGTACATCGCCCTGCACCTGTGGTTCCTGCCGGTCTACCTGCTGCTGATCGCCCTCACTCCCGTACTTCTTGCCGCGCACCACCGATGGGGTCTGCGGGTGCCATTTGTGATGGCGGTCGCCGCCGCGGCCGTGGATCTCGCGGCCCTCGGCCCGCGTCTGCCAGTGGTCGGCTTCGCCAACTACCTGCTGGTGTGGGGCTCCATGCACCAGTGGGGATTCACCTGGTACGACGGTCAACTCACCAGCGGTCGACGCCCGTTCGTACTGGCCGCAGCCGGCACCGTCCTCCTCGCGGGTCTGCTGGCCTGGGGCCCGTTCCCGGTGGACATGGTCGGTACCGGCAGCCGCGCCGGCAACACCACGCCGCCGTCCATCGCCCTGCTCGCCCGCCTCAACCGGGCGGTGATGACGGTCTACCTGTGGCATCCCGTCCCGGTGGTGGTCGTCGCGATCACGTTCTACCCGTCCGGGATCGCCCCCCAGCCCGCTGTCGGCTCCTGGCAGTGGTGGGCACTGCGCCCGCTCTGGCTCGCCGTCCTGGCCCTTCTGATCGTCCCACTGACCCTGGCCGTGCAACGGGCGCAGCGGCCGCTGCGCCGCCTTGCCGCAGGCCCGGGAGGCGGTGGGCGCGGGGCGGCCGTTCTGCTCGCCTGCGGTCTGGCCGTGGTCCTGCCCGCTCTCGCCCGACTGGCCGTCGGCGGCTTCGCCCCGGCCGGGCGCGTGGCCTGGGGCGTCCTCGCGTTGTACGTCGGCGGGTTCCTGCTGGTGCTGTTCTCCTGCAGCCGGCGCCGTCGGTCGGGTCGGCTGTGGGACGTCGGCCTCAGGGTGCGCGGTCCGGCGCCGGGGCGAGGTGGGCGGTGAACCACTGCGCGGCCAGGTCCGCGGCCTCTTCGAGTGTGCCGGGTTCCTCGAACAGGTGGGTGGCGCCCGGGATGACGGCGAGCTGGTTCTCGCAGTGCAGCCGTGCCTGGGCCTGCTGGTTGAGGTCGAGGACCACGTGGTCGTCGCCGCCGACGATGAGCAGGGTGGGGGCGGTGACGGCGGGTAGGCGGGGGCCTGCGAGGTCGGGCCGCCCCCCGCGGGAGACGACCGCCCGGACCGTGGAGCCCGGTTCCGCGGCCGCCCACAGTGCCGCGGCGGCTCCGGTGCTGGCCCCGAAGTAGCCGACCGCGAGCCCGCCGACGTCGTCGCGGCCGTGCAGCCAGCGGGTGGCGTCGGTCAGGCGTCGGGCGAGCAGCGCGGTGTCGAAGACGTTCGCCCGGTCGAACGCCTCCTCCTCGGTGAGCAGGTCGAACAGCAGGGTGGCCAGACCCGCCCGGTTCAGCGCGCCCGCGACGAACCGGTTGCGCGGACTGTGCCGGCTGCTGCCGCTGCCGTGGGCGAACACCACGATCCCCGCCGTCCCCTCCGGTACGGTCAGCTGGCCGCCGAGCCGTACCGGCCCTGCGTCCACGACCACTTCCGGATCGTCGGCCCTCGCCGGAACGGACCGAGCGGGCAGCCGCGAGGCGGGGTCGGGTGGCCGGTCACCGGCCATCCGGACGGCGGCCTCGTCCAGGCAGGAGATCACCTCGGCGTCGGTGGTCTGTGCGAAGTCCTCGTAGAACTGGCCGATCCCGTAGAACTCCCCGGGCGTCGACAGCGCCACCCGCTCGTCCGCCGCGTCCGCCAGCCTGCGGGTCCAGTCCGGCGGGGCGACGGGGACGGCGAGCACCACGCGGGCCGCGCCCTGGTTCCTGGCGATCAGACATGCCGCCAGCGCGGTCGAGCCGGTCGCGATCCCGTCGTCCACCACGATCGCCGTACGGCCGGCGAGCTCAGTGCGGGGCCGGTCACCGCGGTACCGCCGTGCCCTTCGGTCGAGCTCGATCCGCTCCCGCGCCTCCACCTCGGCGAGGTCCTGCTCGGTGGTCCGGGTTGCCCGCATCACCGCGTCGTTGACGATGCGCACCCCGCCCTCGCCGATCGCGCCCATGCCCAGCTCGGGCTGGAACGGCACGCCGAGCTTGCGCACCACGATCACGTCCAGCGGGGTGTGCAGCACCTTCGCGACCTCGGCCGCCACCGGAACACCGCCGCGGGGAAGCCCGAGGACGATCACCTCGCGGCCCGCGAGGTGCCTGACCCGCTCGGCGAGGCGCCGCCCCGCGTCTACACGATCGACGAAGTACATGATCCACCTCTTCCGGGATCGCGGCCGGACCCGGACCCCGCGCCGGGCCGCCGCTTTCCACGATCCTCTTGCCGCCGGACGCGCGCGAGTGACCGAGCCGGAGCGCCGCGGCCGTCCCCCGACTCCCGGACAGACGCCGGGCGCCGGGGGCGGACGTGCCGCGGTGGTGGCGGCGGGGGAGCATGAAAGCAGGCGGGCCAGTCGGCGACCGCACGCCCTCGGAGCATCCGGATCCGTCGCGCCGGTCCGTACGGACAGTCGAGGCGCGCGCCCTGGAGGCCCCCGTGAGCAGCACTCCCACACCGGGCTCCGCCGGTCCCGTCGTGGTCGGCACGGATGGCTCGGAGCCGGCCCGTCAGGCCGTGCTCTTCGCCCTGCGCGAGGCCCAGGTGCGCGGCGTCGGTACGGGCCGTGCACGCCTACGGTTCCGGCCACGCCGACCCGTCCGGCCTGAGCACGCCTGTCCGGCCCCGCACGAGCGGTGAGCCGCCGACGCACCTGCATGACGTGGCCGCCCCCGAGGTGACGGACTCCGGCGAGGAACTGCGCCGGCAGGTCGGCGAGCCGTTCGTCGAGGTCGAGGTCCACTGCGAGCGCGGCCGCCCCGCGCAGGTCCTGCTGGACGCGAGCCAGGGCGCGGGCCCGCTCGTGGTCGGGTCCCGTGGCAACCGGCCTCTGGGGCCGTCTCGCGCTCGGCTCGACGAGCACGGAGATCGTCCATCACGCCCACCTGCCCGTCGTCGTGCCGGGCGAGCCGCCAGCTTGAACCGGTGTGTCGGTGACCATGGGGCGGGCCACCCGGGCCGGGCGAGCTCGCCGGCTCGGACCCGACCCGGGCAAGGTCCATCACCGTCCGGGTATGGGCTCACCGGCCCATGCCGAGGGGGATCCGCGGGGCCACGATGAGAAGCAGGCCGGCTGACGTCTCGGTCGGTACGAAGAGGTGGTCGGTCCGGCCGCCCGTCGCAACTGCCTCGTCGGCTCGGGCAACTCGTAGGAGGCGAATTCGCATGCGGTTGGAGATCACCGTGGGCCTTGACGGCTCGGCCGAAAGCCTGTCGGCCGCCCGGTGGGCAGCGCGGGAGGCCCAACTGCGGGGACTGCCCGTACGGCTGGTGCAGCTGTGGCTGCTCAGCCCTGTCGCGGCGCCGCACCTCCCGAGCGGGGAGGTTCGGACAGCCGTGGGGCAGCGCATTCTCCGGGGCGCGGAGAGCGAGCTGCGCGGGCACTACCCGGACGTTTCCTTCACCACCGAACTGCTGCCCGCCGCCACTCCCGCCGCCCTGCTGTCCGCCGCAGGCGACGAGCAACTGCTGGTACTCGGCTCACAGGGCATCGGTACCGGAGGGGGCTACCTGTGTCGTCACCCTGACCGGGACGGTCGAACGCAAGAGCCTCGTCCCCATCATCGAGCGCCTGTGCCGCGGCGTCGACGGAGTCGTGGCCGTCCACCAGACGCTCCACCACACGTCCGACGACAGCCACATCGACATCGGCACCGCCGCGACACGCGGCATGCCCGGACCACACTCCGCAGCCCACCACCCGAAGTGACCGCACCCGAGTTCCGTGCCCCGGACCGCCACGCCGCTTGGCAGCCACGGCGATGCCGACATCCCCTGCCCGCGGGACGCGCGGACAGGGCCCGCACCTGACGCTGCTGGGCGTGGGCGCCATGAACTCCCCCCGGTACGCGCCCGCCGGACTTCTGCTGCGCCACGGCCGGAGTGCCGTGGCCTTCGACGGCGGCCCGGGCGCCGAACCCCCGGTGTGCCTGGACGCTTGGCTGGTGACGGACGAACACGCGGAACTCCGGTCCGCCCTGCACCGAATGGCAGCCGAGCACAAACTCGTCCCCCAGGCGGGGGATCTCGACCTGGACGGGCTGGCCGTCCGGGCGTGTCCGGTCGTGCACACCTCGCATCCCGCCTGGGGCTACCGGATCGAGGCTGACGGCCTGGTGGCCGTGTGGGCACCGGAGTTCTGGAAGTTCCCCGCCTGGGCCGACGGAGCCGACCTGATGTTCGCCGAGGCCTCTGGCTGGGATCGGCCGATCCGTTTCCGCGGCGGTGTCGGCGGTCACATGAGCGTCCGCGATGTCGCCACCGAAGCCCAGCGGCGGGGCGTGCGGTGGCTGGTGTTCGCCCACATCGGCCGCCCCAGCCTGCGTGCGATCGATGCCGGCCACCGGCCACCGTGGGGCGAATGGGGGAGCGAGGGCCGCACCTACACACCCACCCACGTCCCAACCGGCCGCAAGACGGGCGAGCGTAGCCCCCGTCGCCAGACGGACTGCCACGCTGATAGGGACCATCGGCCCTGTCAGCGCGTGACAAGGTCTTGTTCGCATAGTCGGCCCTGTCCGTTCAGGGCCGGTCTTCGGGCCGATATGGGCCACCTGGACCATGACCGGCACGGGTCCGGGGTTCAAGGATGGAAGACAGCTCAGCCGATGCCTCAGGAACGGTGGGAGGCGGACGCCATGTCCACGCATCCGAGCCGGCGCAACCCGGTACGGCGGACCTCGGACCGCATCCAGTGGTGGCTCGCCCGCGTCCTGCTCGCCGTCATGGTCATCGGCCTTCCCGCCGCCGCGGTCAGTGCCGGCCTTCTGACCTACCGAGCCCAGATGCACACCGGGCACGTCGAGTCCTCGGCCCGGCACACCGTCACCGCGCACCTGACCGCCGCCGCGCCCGTCCCGTCGAACAACGACTACAGCCGGGTCCCGGCAACCGCCGCCTGGACGGCAGCCGACGGCACTACTCATACCGCCACCGTCCGGATGTGGCCCGGAGAACGGGCCGGTACCCCCGTCCCGCTGTGGGTCGACCACCAGGACACGGTCACCTCCGCGCCCCTCACCCGCGGCCAGGCCGCCGCGGCCGCCTGGACGACCGCCGCCATGACCGCCGGAACCCTCTCACTCCTGTGCCTGGCCGCCTGGAAGGGCTCGGTCTGCGTGCTGGACCACCACCGCTACGCCCAGTGGGACGCGGAGTGGAGCCAGGTCGAGCCGCGCTGGTCCAAGCGGCTTCCCAGCTGAGCGAGGCGGCGTGGCCGAGGATCGGACCGTCGCTTTTCGGTCGGATCGGGCCGACCGGCCCGCGGAGGCGGGGCGTTCGGCCACTGCCCGCTTGGGGGACAACATGTCCGACCGCGACAGGCCAGAGCACCTTCCGACAGCGTGAGGCGGGCGGACGAGCGGGCCCCGCCGGCCCCGGAAGCGGTCCGGCCAGGCCCCGCTCTGGTCGTGTGTCAGGTTCCTCTGGAGATCTCTATCCGTCGGGTCGGCTTCTCGACCTCACCGATCGGGGCCTTCACGGTCAGCACGCCGTTGTCGTAACTGGCCGTGATCTCCTGCTCCTTCACGCCTTCGGGCAGCCGGATGCTGCGGGTGAAGGAGCCGTAGCGGAACTCGGAACGCTGTTTCTCCTTCTTCTCCTCGCTGCGTTCGGCGTGGACGGTCAGGACCCCGCCCTCGAAGGTGATCTCGACGTCCTTGTCCGGGTCGATCCCCGGAAGCTCGGCCTTCACCACGTAGGCCCCGTCCTCCTCGGACTCCTCGACCCGGATGAGGTGTTCGCCCATCCGCAGGTCCGCGGGAAAGTCCTCGAACAGCTCCGAGAACGACGGCCACCAGTGCGCACGCCGCTGAAGCAGATCGCCGGCCATCTCGCATCCTCCTCGCTCGGCTGATCCCTTTCCTCCATGCTGCTGCGCCGACCGCGAGGCCGCGATCGGAGCCAACCGTCCGGCATCAACTCCCGTCTCCGGTCGGAGTGTTCACATGCTGTGACAGTGCGCTACGGCTGCGGCCCCGATCGGGGGCAGGCGGCCGACACGCGACTCCGGGCAGCACCGCGGCCCCAAGCTTCTGAGGCTGTGCTGCGCCGCGGCCCTCCGGCGGGTTCAGCCCAGTGCCACATTCCCGGAGTGCGGCAGGGTCGGCGGGCCCGGTCGGCCCTGCCTGCGGTGTTCCCGGTGGCGGACGATGGGGACGGAGGTACGTGATGATCACGCGCAGTCGCTTCCCCGCCCGGCATCCGACCGGGCGGGCCAGACCCGGGCCACCGTCCGACCCGCCGAAGCCCGCGCCGAAGCCGGCGCAGGAGCCACCGAGCTGGCGGCGGTGGATCCTGCCGATCGCCGTGGCTGTGACGCTGTTCGTCCTGCTGTCCCGGGCTCCGTCCGGAACGGGGACGCGCTACGCCTACACGGACTTCACCGGCAGGGTGGACGCGGGCCAGGTCAAGACCGTCGAGATCACCGACAAGGGCGCGGTCAGCGGCACCCTCAAGGACGGCATCAAGTTCACCGGTGCCCTGCTGGGCTCCGTCAGCCAGCAGTGCGCCCAGCACGCCCCGTGTCCAGTCGTGATCGTGCGCGGTCGCTGACGCAGAGCCGCCGCGCCTGCCGAACGCGGGTCACCGCCTGGCTTCCTCGGACGCCCCGTCGGTCGGCCCGGTGGCCTCCGCGGGCCAGGGCCACCCGGTCCCGTGTCCGGCGGCGCCTCGGGCCCCGGCCCGGTTCGCGCGACACGAATTCCAGGGCAGGCCAAGGCCGTCGGCGGTGGCAGGCGTCTGCTCCGATGCCGGTTCTGCGCCCCGCCCCGCGGTATCCGCGGAGACCGCCGATCGGTCGTACGCCGGGATCAGCGCGGGGTGGTCCCAGTCGCGGCAAGGCGTCTGCGGGCCAGCCGGTCGAGGACCTCGGCGGTGACGATCCCGGCCAGTCGGCCGTCGTCCAGGACGAGGACCGGTGGCGGAGCGGCCGCACGGTCCAGGACCTCGACGAGATCGTCCTGCGGTGCGGCGGTCAGGCATCGCGACAGCGGTGTGGCGAACTCGCGGGCTCGCACCTCGCCACGGTGGGCGGGCGGGACCGCTGTGAGGCGGCGCAGGTCGAGCAGGCCGCTCGCTCGGCCGTCGACGTCGACCAGGGGGACCACCGGCTGGTGAGCGGCGCGGGCGGCGGGGTCGGCGAGGAGGCGGTCCGCGGTGAGCCAGTCGGGCGCGGCGGTCGCGGGGATCATGGCCTGGCCGATCCGGACGCCGCGTAGCGCGGCCACCAGCGCGGCGCGGCGGACCTCGGCCGTGGCGGAGGACCACATGAACAGGCCGATGAGGACGAACCAGATTCCGGCTCCGTTGCCGTAGAGCAGTTCTACCCAGCCGGCGGCTGACAGCAGGAGGCCGACGGCCTGGCCGGCCCGGCCGGCGACGCGCTCGGCGCGTTCGCGGTCGCCCCGGCGCCACCAGACCGCCGCCTGGAGGAGTCGGCCGCCGTCCAGGGGCGCGGCGGGCAGCAGGTTGAACGCACCGAGCAGCAGGTTGGTCCAGCCGGTCCACAGCAGTACCGCCGAGGGCATCGCCCAGTGCACGGTGTGCAGCGCGCCGAGCCCGGCGGCCAGGGTCAGCCCACCCAGTACCAGGCTGGTGAGCGGCCCGATCCCGGCGACGGCGAACTGCAGCCGTGGGCTCGGGGGACGTCCCATCCGCGTGACGCCGCCGAGCGCGAAGACGGTCATGTCGTCGACGCGAATGCCCGCGCGGCGTGCGGTGACCGCGTGGGCCGTTTCGTGCAGCAGCAGGCTCACGGTGAGCAGCAGGGCCCCGGCCAGGCCGGCGAAGCCGTAGGCGGCGGAGGAGCGGCCGGGGACCCACGCGGGGAGCGTCTGCCCCGCCAGGCCGACGCCGAGGAACAGGATCAGGACGGGCGCGCTCCAGTGGATCCGCAGCGGTATGCCGAAGACCCTGCCCAGCCGCACGGACCCGTGCATCCTGACCTCTCCCAGGGCTCGCCGAACGCCTTCGAGCCTCCACTGTCCTCCCGCCGCGAGGGCTGGCACAGGGCCTTACGGGCCTGTTGCCAGGACTGCCGGGCCCAGGACCGCCGCCTCATGCTGCCGGGAGCTGCCCGGCCGGATCGCGGCCGGAGATACGGGTGCCGATGTCGCGGTCCTGGCAGATCGCGCGCATCGCACCGGGTGGGACGCCGAGTTCGTGCACCGCGAGGATCTCCTCGGTGAGGTGCACGAGGCTGACCGGGGCCGTCCCCCGGCCAGCTTCGCCCGTAAACGCATCACCGCTGAGCTTCACCACGACCCGCCGGTACCGGCCCGTCGTGCCCGCCGTCTCCCGCCCGAGTCCGGGCGCCTAAGCCGCAGGGGTGACGAGTGACCGCAGATCGTGCGGAAGCGTGTCGAAGACGTGCTCCAGCTGCTCCGGTGGGATGTGCAGGAACACGGCTCGGGTGACAGCGCGGACGATGTCCTCAGCGTCCTCGGTCGGGAGGGAGGCCTCGTGGGAGAAACGGTCGAGGTACTCCTGCCGCTCGAACTTCGCCGGTGTGGGGTGCGGGTTCCAGCCCTCGTAGAAGACGCCCCGGACGAGGGACGGCAGCTGCGCGCCGAGGTGAGCCACGACGTCGGTCGGGAGCCGGTCGCGGTGCTCCTCCATGAGCCGCAGGACCTCGTCCTGGTCGGCGTCCGCGTCGACGGTGACCGGCTTGCCCTGGGCGAGCTCGCTCGCGGGCGTGGTCCTCGGGTCCCGACCCTCGGCGAGGCACTTCACCACAATGTCGCGGTCGGTGACGATACCGTGCAGCCGGTTGTCGGCGCCGCAGATCGGCAGCGCATCGAGTCCAGTTCGCGCATCCGCCGAGCCGCCGTCTCCAGCGTTTCGCTCTCCAGCACGCAGGTCGCCCCGGCGTGCATGATGTCCCGCGCAGCGCTCATGACTGCCGCCTCCTCGGTGGGGCGGGTTCGGGCGTGTGGGAGCGCGACCCGGGGACTGGCGAACCGCCGGAATCACGTCGAATGTGCCGATCCGTTCCGGCCAGGGCTCGTCGGACAGCGCCCAGTGGACGGGGGCCGTCCCCTCCAGAGTTGTCCCGGTTGTGGAGGCTTCGCATCCCGAGGGCCGGTCGTCGGGCACCTGACGCGTGTCTACCGGGGAGGGTAAGGCCTGCCGAGTGCTTCGTGGCCGTGTCCGCCTGCGGTACCTGGCACGGATTGCCTGCGGTGGTGCGAGGGATGAGCCTGGAAGGGTGAGCGGTTTCGGCCGCAGATGGGCACGAGGGGAGTTGTCGCCGGTGACCGGGCAGCGGGGGCCACGGAGCGGTCATCGGGCTGTGGCGCACACGGCGGACCTGCGAGTGGAGGCGTGGGCGCCGACTGCGGAGGGCTGCATCCGCGAGGCGGTGCGCGCCGTGGTCGAGGGCTTCGCGGACACCTCCGGGGCCCGGCCGGCCGGGGGCGCGTGTGCGGCGGTCACGGCGGACAGCGACGAGGATCTGCTGGTGTCCCTGGAGGAGGAGGTCATCTACCGGATGGACGTCGACGGCGAGATCCCCCTCGACACGGAGGTCGAAACGGTCCGCGCCGCCGGGGACGGCCGGGCGGTGTCGGTCCGCTTCACGATGCGGAAGCCGACACCGCCGAGCAGATCGGGGCGGTACCCAAGGCCGTCTCGCTGCACGGTCTCCACCTGACCGGCGGCCGCGAGGGCTGGAGCTGCCAGGTGACGCTCGACGTCTGAACACGATGGGGAAACGGGGCGGAGGAATGGCGCTCACGGTGGCACTGGCCGGTGACACGATGCTCGGGCGCGGCGTGGCCGAGCAGCTGCGGCGCTCGCCGACGCCGCAGGCACTGTTCGCCACAGAGGTACGGCAGGCACTCGCGGAAGCCGATCTCGTCGTGCTCAACCTGGAGTGCTGCATCTCCGGCCGGGGGAACCGCTGGCCGAACCCGTACAGGCCGTTCTTCTTCCGCGCCCCTCCCGCCGCCGCCGACGTGCTCGCCGGGCTGGGCGTGGACTGCGTGACCCTGGCCAACAACCACGCCCTGGACTACGGCTACGACGCCCTCGTCGACACCCGTGGCCTGCTGGAGCGCGCAGGCGTTCGCACGGTGGGTGCAGGTCGGGACGTTCTGGCGGCACGGGAGTTCGCGGTGCTGGAAGCAGGCGGGGCGCGGCTGGCGGTGGTCGGTGTCACGGACCACCCGGAGGACTACGCGGCCGGCGGGCAGCGTCCGGGGGTGGCCTGGGCCGACCTTCACAGTGGCGTGCCCGACTGGCTGGCTTCGCTGGTGGCCCGGGCCGCGCGGGAGACGGATGTCGTGCTGGTCACGGCGCACTGGGGCCCCAACATGACCTCGCGGCCGCCGGCACACGTGCTCGCGGCGGCCCCACAGCTGCTGGCGGCCGGTGCGACGCTGGTCGCCGGGCACTCCGCCCACGTCTTCCACGGCGTCGCCGACCGGATCATCTACGACATGGGCGACTTCGTCGACGACTACGCCGTCCACCCGGCGCTGCGCAACGACCTGGGGCTGCTGTTCCTGGTCACTTTCGACGGGCTCGAGCCCGCACATCTGGCCCCGGTCCGGCTGGAGGCGCTGCCCCTGTTCCTCGATTTCTGCCACACCCGCCTTGCTCGCGGCGAGGAGTGGGAGTGGATTCGCGGGCGGTTCACCGCCGCCTGCGCCGAGTTCGGCACCGACGTGGGCGAGCGGGCCGGGCGGCTGACGGTCGACTGGAGATGAGTGACGTGGAGATCACGCTTGTCGAGGAGAGCCCCTACCGCTTCCGTATCGAGCAGAGGGATCAGATGCGGGTACCCGGGGTGGTGTTCGCGTCCAGGGAACTGCTGCCGCAGGCTGCGGGCGACAAGGCGTTGGAACAGGTGGCGAACGTGGCGACCCTGCCCGGCATCGTCCGCGCCTCCTTCGCCATGCCGGACGTGCACTGGGGCTACGGCTTCCCGATCGGCGGGGTGGCCGCCACCGACATCGCCCACGGAGGGGTCGTCTCACCCGGCGGCGTCGGCTTCGACATCTCCTGCGGCGTACGGCTGCTGGCAGCCGGCATCGACCGCGAGGAACTCGGCCACCACCGGATGCGGCACCTGATGGACATCCTGGACACCACCATCCCGCGCGGCATGGGACGCGGCGGCCTGTGGAAGCTGTCGGGCACCGAGGAGATGGACGACCTGCTGGTCGGCGGCGCCCGCTACGCCGTCGAGCACGGCCACGGCGTCCCACGCGACCTGGCCCGCTGCGAGGACCACGGCGTCCTCGCAGGCGCCGCCCCCGGACAGGTCGGCAACCGGGCCGTGGAACGCGGCCTCCACCAGGTCGGCAGCCTCGGCAGCGGCAACCACTTCCTTTGAAGTACAAGCCGTCGACCACCTCTACGCCCCCGACGTCGCTGCCGCCTTCGGTCTGCACACCGGCCAGGTCTGCGCCATGATCCACTGCGGCTCACGGGGCCTGGGCCACCAGGTCTGCACCGACCACGTCCGCACCATGGACCGCTCGATGCACCGCTACCGCATCGTCGTCCCCGACCAGCAGCTCGCCTGCACGCCCGTCGACTCCCCGCCCGGCCGCGACTACCTCGGCGCGATGGCCGCAGCCGCCAACTACGCCCGCGCCAACCGGCAACTGCTCGCCGAGGCCACCCGCCGCGCCTTCGCCACGGCCGCCGGGGCGGGACTGGAACTGATCTACGACATCTCCCACAACACCGCCAAACTCGAGACACACGAGGTGGACGGCGTCGAACGACCGCTGTGCGTCCACCGCAAGGGCGCCACCCGCGCACTGCCGCCCGGCCACCCCGACCTGCCCGAGGACCTCGCCGACGCCGGCCAGCCGGTACTGGTCCCCGGCACGATGGGCACCGCCTCCTACGTGATGGTCGGCCTGCCCGGAAACGACGCCTTCCACTCCGCCTGCCACGGCGCCGGGCGCGTGTGGAGCCGCCACCACGCGCTGCGCATGGTGCGCGGCGAGCGGCTGCGCGACCAACTGGAGGCGAGCGGCATCGCGGTGCGCCCGTCGTCGTGGCGCGGGCTCGCGGAGGAGGCGCCCGAGGCGTACAAGGACGTCGACGCCGTTGCCGCCGCCACCGAGGGCGCGGGGCTCGCCCGGCTCGTCGCCCGCCTGGTGCCGCTGGGTGTTGTTAAGGGCTGACGATGGTCGCGGCGGAAGGCGGCCCCGATCGCCGGGTCACCCGGCGGTGATGAGCCAGGGGCTTGGAGAAGATCTGAGCCCGGGAAGGGGGTGGCCGCGTCCTGCCTGGTGCCCCGGGCGCTGCCGAGCCAGGGGCTGCCCGAGGTGGATGCGGGGGCGTGGAGCGGCGGGTGCGTCAGCCGCGCAGCAGAAGGGTGTCCAACGGCTCGCCGCCGTGCGGCAGAGCGATGGCTTCGGCGAGCAGCGGCGCCACGGTGCGTACGCGGTGGGGCAGCGTGGGGATACGGGGCGGGGGGACGGTGTCGGCGACCACGAGGCGGCTGATCGGTAGCCGGGCGAGCCGGTCGGTGGCGCGGTCCCCGAGCAGGGGGTGGGTGGCGGCGACGGTGATGTCCGGTGCCGCGTCATGGGCCAGCAGGACCTTGACGGCCGCCCTGACGGTGCCGCCGGTGCTGATCATGTCGTCGACGATCACCGCGGGCCGGACGACGACATCGCCGACCAGTTCCTCGGCCTTTACGTTGCTGCCGGACAGGCGGGTCTTGCGGACGATGGCGACCGGCCGGCCGAGCAACTCGCCATAGTGTTCAGCGAGTTTGACGGCGCCGAGGTCGGGCGAGACCACCACGGCGGCTGCGGGTGTGTGCTCGGCCAGCGCGGCGGCGAGCAGCGGTACCGCGCTGAGCGTCTCGACGGGGATGCTGCTCATCGCTTCGAGGGTCGGGGTGTGGGGGTCGACGACGACCAGCCGGTCGGCACCGGCGGCCGCCAGGGCGTCGAGCGCCACGCGGGCGCCGACCGACTGCCCGGCCCGGGTGCGGCGGTCCTGGCGGGCGTAGCCGAAGTAGGGGACGACGGCGGTGACTCGGCGCGTGCCTGCGCGGCGGCATGCGTCGAGGAGCAGCAGGAGTTCGATCAGGTGCTCCTTCACGTCGCGACCGGTGGGCTGGACGACGTACACGTCCTCGCCGCGGACATGGCCGACGACGGGCTGCAACTCGCCGTCGGGAAAGCGTTCCACCTCGCATTCGACCGGCTCGGTGCCGAGTGCCTCCGAGACGGCGTCGCCGAGCGTGGGATGGGCCGTGCCCGGGAGGATCCGTGGGTTCGTCATCGCGCCTCCCGCGTGTTCCCGGCTGTCGCGGGCCGTCTGTGCGAGCTCACCACAGCGGTACGGCGAGCGGTCGGTCGGCGTCGTGGGCGCGGGCCCGGACGGTCATGGCTTCCCTGTACTCCGCCGGTGCGATCAGCCCGGCCAGCAGAGCGGCGGCGAACAGGCGCTCCACCTCGTCCCCGCTCACCGCCGGGGCGCCCGCCGTGGCTCCCAAGCGTCCCGCGGTCGATCCGGCCCACCCGCTGGGGTGTCACCGGCCACGCATCGGTGACCGGATCGTGTTCGACAAGTTACTGCAACTGCTGCGGTTCGGCTGCTCGTACCAGGCGATCGCCGACACCACCTGCTCGGCGACCACCATCCGCAACCGCCGCGACGAGTGGATCCGGCTTGGCGTCTTCGCCCGGCTCAAGCAGATCGCGCTGGAGCCCTACGACCGGATCGTCGGGCTGGAGCTCGACCGGATCGCCGTCGACGGCTCGACCACCAAGGCCCCCGGCGGCGGCGAGGTCGCCGGGCGCTCACCGGTCGACCGCGGTAAGCAAGGCCTGAAACGCTCGGGCATGACGGATGGTTTTGGAATTCCGCTCGGCAGGGTCCTCGCCGTAGCGAACCGCCACGACTCCCCGCTGCTCGCCCCGACCTTGGACCTGCTGGAGCACCTGGGACCGCTGCCCGACGAGATCACCGTGCACCTGGACGCCGGCTACGACTCGGACAAGACGCGCACCGAACTGGCCGCCCGCAACCTGCACGGCCGCATTGCGCACAAGGGCGAGAAGGCGCCGATCCAGGCCAGCGAGCGGTGGCACGTCGAGCGCACGGCAGAACGCCTTGCATCGACTTGCCCGTTGCTACGAGCGCCGTGCGAACGCTGCCAACGCCTTCTTCGACCTCGCGGACACGATCATCACGGTTCGTAACCTGATCCGCCGGGCCTGGACCACCCACCGCTGGGACCACCGCCCCAAACGACGCCCATGAGCCCCGCCCATCTGCCCGGCCTCTTCCGCGCAGACCGTTCGGCGCTGATCAGCAGCCCTGTTGTGGTTCAGGCGCCGCGGGTGTCGTAGGTCTCGCGGTTGGCCAGCACCTCGTCCATGTGCACCTCGGCCCATGCCTTGAGGCCGCGCATCATCTCGTACAGCGACAGGCCGAGATCGGTCAGCTCGTAGGACACCGTGACCGGCACGGTCGGCACGACGGTGCGGGACACCAGGCCGTCGCGCTCCAGGGAGCGCAGCGTCTGGGTGAGCATCTTCTGGCTGACGCCGGCCAGCAGGCGCTGCAGCTCTGAGTAGCGCATCACCCGGGGCCCGCCGGCGCAGCAGGCGCCGGGCTGATGCGCGCTGTCGCTGCCGAGCGCGGCCAGGATCAGCGTGACCCACTTGTCCGAGATCCGGTCGAGCAGCTTGCGGCTGGGGCAGGCCGCCACGAAGGCGTCGTACTCCACCTTGGCCTGTGCCCTTTGCTGGGCTGCCGTCATCGTCGCCATGGACCGTTCCTCTCACCCGCAGGTGCCCTACGCACTTCGAAGTGCCTACTTCCCGATATAAAGCTACGCACTAATAGTGGTGCAAGGCGCCGTCAGGCACCATCCCCTGGCTCGACACGAAAGGCACACCATGCGCACCTCCTCCGCCTCGCTTCCCGGCGGCACCTGGACCCTGGGCGACCTGACCGTCACCCGGTTCGGCTACGGCGCCATGCAGCTCGCGGGCCCCTGGGTCATGGGTCCGCTCGCCGACCGCGACGGGGCACTCGCCGTTCTCCGCGAGGCCGTCGGCCTCGGCATCACGCACATTGACACCGCCGATGCCTACGGGCCGCACGTCACCAACCAGCTGATCCGCGAAGCGCTGCACCCGTACTCCGACTCGCTGCACATCGTGACCAAGGTCGGCGCGACCCGCGACGAGGAGGGAGGCTGGCCTCCGGCACGATCAACGCTCGCGATACCCTTCTTCAGGTCTCCGGTCTCGTCCACGACCAGGACGGCACCTTCATCGCGCAGGTGCTCGACCACGAAGTCCCGGATATCGTCCCGTACTTGATCAGCGTTCCACGACGCCCGGCGAGCAGGTGCTGCATCCCGGCCGGATTCGCGTCGCCGGCGTGCTCGGCGATCGTCCAGCAGTTCTTCCTCGGTAGGTCCGCGAGCAGGCCCAGCACGAACGCCCGCGCCCGGCGACGCGGTTCCACCCGGGCGAACCGGCCGGCCACCTTACCCATCAGGCCCTCGAATACCGCCTGCCACCGGGCAGGGTCTACGCTGTGGCCCACGGCCACCGGCTGATCTTCGTTTGTCGACACAACTCACGATGATCAACGGTGGCTGTCTCCATCGGCGGACCGGCCCGACCCAGCAAGATCAAGATGCGCGGCTGGAGTACTAGGATGCGCCGTCGCCGGCAGTCTCGCTGCGGTGCGACTCGAGGCGGTCGACCGCTTGCTCGCTCCATGCCCGGATGACTGATGCCTGCTCGGGGGTCAGTGAGTCGAGGAAGTGGCGGCGGATGTTGCCGCCGTGCACGAGGATGGCACTCTGGGCGGCGCGGCGCCCCTGGGCGGTCAGCCCGATCCCCGCACGGCGACCATCCGCCCCGTACTGGGTGCGCTTGACGAAGCCGCGTTTTTCCATCCTCGTCAGCTGGTGTGAGACGCGGCTCTTGTCCCAGTCGAGGGACTCGGAGAGCTCGCCGACCCGCATCTCGCTGCCGGCGGCCTGCCACAGCGTCACCAGCACGCTGAACTCGGGCTTCGAGATATCGCAGTCACGCTGTAGACCACGCTCCAGCTCCTTGGTGAGCAGGCGCTGCGCGCGCATCCAGGTATCCCAGAACTCCCACTCCTCCGGTTCCAGTGATCGAGTCTCTGTCATGTCATCGAGAATATCCCCGACCAGCGGAGTTGTCACGTCAACTCTAATCGACCTAGAGTTGACACATCAACTCTCTCGAAGGGAAGACCATGACACTTCGCATCGCACTCATCCTCGGAAGCACCCGCCCCGGACGCCGCGGCGACCAGATCGCCGCCTGGGCACTGGAGGTCGCCCGTGCCCACGGCGGTGCCGACTACGAACTCGTCGACCTCGCCGACCACAACCTCGGCAACCTCGACGAGCCCGGCAACCCGAACCTCCAGCAGTACCAGCACGACCACACCCGTGCCTGGGGCGCACTCATCGACAGCTTCGACGGCTACGTATTCCTCGTCCCCGAGTACAACCACTCCTACCCCGGAGCGCTGAAGAACGCCCTGGACTACGTCTACCGGGAGTGGAACGACAAGGCCGCCGGGATCATCAGCTACGGCGGCTGGGTCGCCGGAGCCCGGGCCGCCGAGGCGCTGCGGCTCGTCCTCGCCGAACTCCAGGTGGCCACGGTCCGCGCCCAGCCCACCATCTCGACACACCCCTCGTTCCACACCGGCGCCTTCGTCCCCCAGGAGGGCCTCGACACCGCCATGGGCGGCATGCTCGACCAGGTGATCGCGTGGTCCGGTGCGCTGCGCGAGGTGCGCGAGGCCAAGAGGCAGACGGCCACGGCTGCATGAGGCCCAGTTCGTGGCCGATCGCGTGCTAGGACGTGGCGAGCCGACGGACGCTGCAAGGAGGCACTGAAGCCCCTACCACCGGCTGCCGATGGACATGATGATCAACGGAGGCTGAAGCCCGAGTTCGACAGTTTGCGGGCATACGAGAGCCTGGCGGCCCCTTGATCTGCTGAAATTCGTCTGCCGGGCGTGTGCCTACAGGTCGCGGTCGGGGCCGTGGCCTGGGAGGTTGGAGGACAGATTGCGTCGCGGGTCGCCATGGCCGAATCGACGAAACATGACGGTTCGTCCGGAACTCTGATAGTTCGTCACATAGCTCCCGATGAATCATTGTCAGCAAAACCCGCACTGCGACCTCCGCGTGGGCATGCGAGATCAACTACGTTGCCGCAGGTCAGTCGCGTGGCGAGCCCCGTGTGCCCACCGACTGTCGAAGTCGGGCGAAGCCATCTCTGCACCGGCCCTGACCAGCAAGATCACGATCTACAGCTGGAGTACTAGCCGAGCAGGGGATCGCCTACATGCCCTTGTTCCCCCTCGGCGGCTTCACCCCGCTGCAGTCCTCGGCGCTCACGGCCGTAGCCACCCGGCTGAACGCGACGCCGAGGTCCGTCGCCCTGGCCTGGCTGCTGCAGCGGTCGCCGAACATCCTGCTGATCCCCGGCACCTCATCGGTGGCACACCTGCGCGAAAACGTCGCCGGTGCGGCACTTCCGCTCTCCGAGGACGATCTCGCCGAGCTTGACAAGATCGGCTCCTGATCCCACGGCGCTACACAGCGGGTGGGCCGGATCGACCGCGGGACGCTCGGACAGCAGCGCCGCGAATTGGTCCCACAGCGGGTCAGTCAGCCATCCTCGAAGGACGGGCACAGGTCTCCCCAGTGATCACAGAGCGTCGCAACTCCATGATCACGGACACCTGTGCCCGCCTCACTACCCGGCACCCCACCCCGCCTACCTGCGCAGCCCCTTGTTCGACCAGCCTGCCAGGCGGTTCCGGCGAAGGCAGCGGCTGAACGCCCCGACCCTCGGACGCTGCCCGACGCTTCGCTACTGCCGGTGATGGAACGGTTGGTACGCGCCGCCCCCGGAGTGGTGGACGCCGACGTCAGGCTCGTCGCACCCGACTGAGCCGGCTCCACCGTCGCCCCCGCGGACGGATGGGGCGGGCCCGCTCAGCCGCCCCGGTCGCGAACCGTTCGTTGCCGCGCCTCGATCGACCGGCGGACGCTGTCGGTGAGCGCACGCAGCCGCTCGGAGATGACGGCCGGCGGCTGCTGCGGGTCGACGATGCGGCGGGCGGCGTCCGGGAGTTCGGCGAGATCGGCGTCGAACATGGTGCGGGCTTCGGTGAGTGACCGGGCAGGGCAGGTGCGGCGGCCGTTCGCCATCACGGTCTCCAGCAGCGGCCGGGTGCCTGTGCGCAGGCTCGTCGACCAGTGCGACGGTGTCGGCGAATCCGGGCGCTCGATGAACCTGCTTGGCACCGGGGGCGGTCACTTTGCCGGTGGAGAGTTTCATCATCGGCCGGCCGTCGTAGGCGACCAGTTTGTAGGCCGCGTCCAGGTACGGCGCGTCGGCGGCCACCCCGACCAGGGTCCCGACGGCGAAAACATCGATCGGCGCGCCCGTGCGCACCAGCTCCTCCACCGCGTACTCGTCCAGCCCACCGCTCGCGGTGATCCTCACCCCGGGCAGCCCGGCCTCGTCCAGGATCCGCCGGGCGGAGACGGCCAGGGCCCCGAGGTCGCCGCTGTCGAGCCGCACCGCGCAGCCCTCGTGCAGCCCGAGCTCGCGCAACACCCGGGCGGCGACCGCCACGCCGGCCTCCGTGTCGTAGGTGTCCACCAGAAAGGTCACCGGGCCGGGGTGGGCCCGGGCGAAGGCCCGGAACGCCTCGGCCTCGTCGTCGAACGCCTCGATGTACGAGTGCGCCATCGTGCCCACCGCCCGCAGACCGTACCGGCGCGAGGCAGCCACGTTGCTCGTCCCGGCGAAGCCAACCAGCGCACCCAACCGGGCCGCCTGCTCGCCCGCCGACACGCCATGACTGCGGCGCAGCGAGAAGTCCACCACCGGCCGACCTGCCGCCGCGAGCACGCACCGCGCCGCCTTGGACGCCACCGCCGTCTGGTGGCACACCTGGTTGAGCAGGAACGACTCCACCAGCTGCGCCTCGGGCAGCGGCGCTGTCACCTCCAGGATGGGCTCGCCGGCGAGCACGATCCGCCCCTCGGGCACGGCCCGCACCTGGCCGGTGAAGCGCAGTCCGAGTAGCGGCTCCAGGTCCCGGTACGGCCGGCCGAGGGCGGCGGCGAAGGCCACGACGTCCTCCTCGTCCACCCGCAGCTCGGCGAGGAAGTCCAGCACCGGCTCCAGGCCGGCCGCCACCAGGAAGCCGCGGCCGGGCGGGAGCTTGCGCACGAACAGGTCGAACGTCGCCGGGGCGGTCATCTGCTCCCGCAGATACGAGTGCGCCATCGTCACCTCGTACAGATCGGTGACCTGAACTGTCGACATCGGTTCAACCTCCGGCTGCCAGGGCGTGGACTGCGGGGTGATCGCCCGCCGGTTCGAGTCCGGTACCGGCAACTCGGCCGGTACCGGAACCGCGGCGGTGCCTCCCGCCGAAAACCCGACCCGTGCGACCCGTCCGCGCGTGGCGATTGCCCGGGTACTCCGATCTCACGAAGCGGACGCTTCCGGGCCGTCCCTTCCCTGCCCGCAGTCGCCCGTGGATGATGGGGGTCCTGTTTCGAGTACGAAGTGAAGGCTGGTGGACCATGAGTGACCACGTCCATGTGCGGCTCCGCGAGGGGCTCGGGGTGAACGATGACGGTGACCTGGTGGAGCAGTTCGCCTGTCGCTGCGGTGCGGTGTGGGCGAAGACCTACCCGCTGGAGGGCGGTCAGCCCGACCAGTGACCGGTGACGCGGCCTGGCTCATTGGAGGCCGGCGGTGGCCGTCAGTCTGCCGAGCTACGGACGACCACGACCGGGCAGGACGCGTGCTGCACACAGTACTGCCCGACGGAGCCCAACAGGGCGCCTTCCAAGCCGCCGAGACCGCGATGGCCGACGACGAGCAGGGACGCCTGCTCCTTGGCGGCGGCAAGCAGGACCCAGGCCGGGGTGCCCTCCCCGACCCTGAGCCGGATGTCCACCGGCGGCGCGCTACCCACCACCTTCCCGACGTTCTCGGTCAGCACCCTGCGCGCCACCTCCGCAAGGTGCGCCTCCTCACCGACCGGTACCGCGCTGCCCCACCCGGAGAACGGCGGCTCCCAGGCCATGACCGCCTCCACCACGGCGTGGGTGAGCTCGGCCTGCCGCACGGCCCAGCGCAGAGCCTGTCGGGACTGCTCCGAGCCGTCCACGCCGACGACGATCTTTCCCTCGAGAGCCGGTTCCTCAGCCATGGCCTCGTCCTTCCGATCGGCGCCCGGCAACGCCCCCTCTTCTGCAGGATCCTTCTCGCACGCCGGGTTCGCACGCGGACCCGGCGGGCCCGCCCGGATGTCCCGGCCAGGTGGACCGATCGGGCCCTGCCCTCCGCGGCCGCCGCGACGGGATGATGGGCGCGGAGGCTCGAATGCACCAGATGATCACGCCGAGGCGCTTTCCCGCCCGGCATCCGACGGGCCGGGCCAGACCCGGGCCGCCGCGCGAGCCGCCGAAGCCCGCCCCCACCCCTCCACCGGCCTGGCGGCGCCGCCGCGATCGCGATCACCCTCTGCTCATCCTGCTGTCCCGCAGCCCGTCGGGCAGCGGCACCCACTACAGCTACAGCGACTTCGCCGGGAAGGTCGACGCGGGCCAGGTCCAGACGGTCGAGATCACCGACAAGGGAGAGATCACCGGCGAACTCAAGGACGGAACCAAGTTCACCACCCAGATTCCGACCGCCCTGGACAGCAGCGCACTCACCACCCAGCTGAAGTCCCAGCACGTGGAGATCACCGCCAAGCAGAGCAGCAGCGGCAGCTCGTTCCTGTCGGTTCTGCTGATTTTCCTGCCGCTGATCCTCATCGGCGGACCGCCCCTCTGGTCCGGACGGACGGCAAGCCGGGCGATGACCGGAGGTCTCAGCGCGATCGGCCGCTCACGCGCGGAGATCATCGAGGCCGAGCGCCCGAGCACCCGGTTCGTCGACGTCGGCAGCTACGAAGGCGTCAAGCAAGAGGTCAGCGAGGTTGTCGACTTCCTGCGCAGCGAAGGGCCCGCGCGGCGTGATCATGGTCGGCCCGCCCGGCACAGGCAAGACCCTGCTCGCCCGCGCGGTCGCCGGAGAGGCCGAGGTCCCGTTCCTGTCGGTGACCGGCTCGGGCTTCGTCGAGATACTCGTGGGCGTCGGCGCCTTCCGGGTGCGCGACCTCTTCGACGAAGCGCGCAAGCGGGCACCCTCGATCATCTTCGTCGACGAGATCGACGCCGTCGGCGGCCGACGCGGTGGCGGCACCAGGCTGGGCGGCAACGACGAACGCGAGCAGACCCTCAACTAGCTGCTCGCCGAGATGGACGGCTTTGACCAGTCCACCGGCATCGTCGTCCTCGCCGCCACCAACCGCCCCGCCACCAACCGCCCCGACGCCCTCGACCCGGCGCTGCTGCGGCCCGGTCGGTTCGACCGCCAGGTCACCGTGCCACTGCCCAACCAGGCCGAACGCTCGGCCATCCTCTCCGTCCACGTGCAGGGCAGGACCCTGGCCCCGGCGTGGACCTGGATCGGATCGCCCGTGCCACCCCCGGCTTCTCGGGCGCGGACCTGGCCAACCTGGTCAACGAGGCCGCCATCAACGCGGTGCGCGCCGAGCGGTCCACCCTCACAGCCGGGGACCTGGACACGGCTCGCGACGGGGGTGCTTCTCGGACGGCGCGAGTCCTCCAACGCCCTGCTCCCGGAGGAACGCCGCTCAGTCGCCGTGCACGACAGCGACGGCGCCACCGGCGCCCGCTACTGGCAGCCCTCGAACGGCTACTGCGCACACCGGAGGAACTGTGAACCGCGACCAGGTCCTGCTCCTCGTCCGGGAGGCGCTCACCGAGATCGTCCCGGACGCGGACTTCACCAAGATCGGACCCGACACCGCCTTCCGGGAAGCCCTCGAACTCGACTCGCTGGACTTCCTGAACCTGGTCGAACGACTGACCGAGCACGCCGACTGCCGGATCGACGAGGACGGCTACCCCCGCCTGACCACCCTGAACAGCGCCGCTGCCTTCCTCGCTGAGCGGACCTGACGTACCCGTGCGGACGCGGAGAGTGGGGGAGTTCCGACTGCGACAGCTTCCGGGCGGCCCGGTCGTCCGCCGGACTGCGGTCATCAGCGCCTCTCCGGGCGGAGACGGCAAGGGCGCCGAGGTCCCCGCTGTCGAGGCGTAGTGCGCAGCCCTCGTGCAGTCCGGGTTCGCGCAGCAGGCGGCGGCCGCGACGTCGGCCTCAGTGTCGTAGGTGTCCACCAGCAGGCTGACCTGGCCGGGGTGGGCTCGGGCGAAGGCGCGGAGCACCTCGGCCTCGTCGCCGAACGCCCACGACTCGGCCGGTACCGTGACTCCGGCGGAGCGGACACCGGGACCGTGCGGACCTGGGTGATCACCGAGGTGGCCTGACAGGCCCTGGCCGACCGATGCCCGTACGGCGCACCGTGGAGGAACTACCGGGAAGGTGGGACGGATGACCACGAGCCAGCGGTCCGGGTGGCGGCGGCTGAGCGCAGAGGGCGTGGGAACGTTCTTCCTGGTCCTGGTCGCCGCCGGCGCGGGCGTGGTCGACGGCGTCACCGGCGGCCAGGTGGGCCGACCCGCCGCCGTGGTAGCCCCGGGACTGATGGTGCTGGCACTGATCTACACACTTGGCGAGACCTCCGGGGCCCACCTCAATCCTGCGGTGACCATGGCGTTCGCCGCTCGCGGGCACTTCCCGTGGCGGCGCGTTCCGGCGTACGTCGCCGCGCAGCTGGCGGGGGCGATCGCGGCGGCCGGTGTGCTGCGCGCGCTGTTCGGGACGGCGGGGCAGGTGGGCGCCACCCGGCCCGGGACAGGTATCGATACCGGTGCGGTGTTCGCGCTCGAGGTCCTGCTGAGCCTCGGACTGATGACGGTCATCCTCGGCACGTCCTCCGGGGCCCGGAACATCGGCCACAACGCGGCCATCGCCATCGGCGGCTACATCGCCCTGGCCGGACTGTGGGCGGGCCCCATCAGTGGAGCGTCCATGAACCCGGCCAGGAGTCTGGCACCGGTGCTGGTCGGCGGGCACGGCGGCCCCCTGTGGGTCTACCTGCTCGGGCCGCTGGTCGGCGCGGGCCTCGCAGTGCCGCTGGCCTGGGTCCTGCGCGGACCTCCCAGCGCCGAGGCCACCCACGCGGCCCAGGGCACCGACGAGATGGGCCCGCCCAACGAGCACCCCTCCGAGCCCGACAGCCGGTCGGGGTGAGCACCAGCCGGTCGGCCGAGCGGGCCCCGGCTTCGGTAGCCGTGTCACTGGCGGCTACGCGCCAGAGGCGCCAACGCTCGAAGTGCGAGCGGACACCGGACCGCACTCGGACGGGTCGCCCCCGGATCGGCGCTCGCCCTCGCCGTCCGCGGCTTCCTCCTCGGGCCTCACCTGCTGACCTGTGGAGCGACACGCGACGAGGCCGAGCGCGCGTACCCCGGGGACGAGCCGGTCCCGGACGCGGGCAGCACGTCGACGATGGCCCAACCCTTCCCGCGCCACCGGCGGAGGTGTGGCCGTGGCTGGCGCAGATGGGCTACGACCGCGCGGGCTGGTACAGCTGGAACCGGCTGGACGACGGGCCGAATCGGACGTGAAGCCCACCGGGGCCCAGCCGCGCAGGTGACGGATGGGGGGGCACCATGTCGTCGGACGGCGTCACCGCGTCGGGTCGTCGGCGGTACGGATCACGCGACCGCTGAGTTCGGTCGGCTTGATCCGGACCCACACGTCCCGCTCACCGCCCGCCCACGGCGACGGCTTGTCCTGTTGTTTCAGGTGTGCCAGCGCCGGCCGGTCGTCGATCCGGTGGGCGTCACCGGTGGCCAGCACGCTCCAGCCGGTGCGCAGCACCTCGTCGATCCGGTCGACCTCGAAGGCGACGCGCTGGCCGACGGTGGCGGCGAGCGGGCCGTCGGCAGCCGTGCGGAAGATCAGTGTGCCGTCCAGCACCCAGTAGTTGACCGGGAGGACGATGGGACCCGTTGCGGTGCCCAGGGCCACCCGGCCGACTCCGTCGGTGGACAGTCGCTCCCAGCACTCGGAACGTGCCAGCTCTTCCAGCACCGGGTGCGCGGCGGCGCTCGTGCGGCCGGGCGGCAGGTCGAGTCCGCCGCCCAGCAACTGCGTGACCGACGTGTCCAGCACGGCGGCCAGCCTGGCCAGTGCTCCCCTCTCGACGGCGGTGGGCGAGGTTTCCAGGTACTCCAGGTACCTCACCGCCATGCCTGCCCGGACTGCGGTCTGTTCCCGGCTGAGTCCCAGCTGCTCACGACGCAGCGCGACTCGCCTGCCGAGGTCGCCGGGGTTGCTCGGCATGGCCTGTTCCTGACCGCCGGTGGGTTCCTCGGGCCTGGCCGGCTCGCTCCGCTCCGTCTTCGAGGAGGTGCGCGGTCGTACGGACGGCCGGGGCGCCTGCCTGCTCGGGGCTTGCCGGGTGAAGTGGTGCAGGCGACTATCCGGACCGGGGAAGAACAGGGTGGAGTGCCCGGTGTCCGACCACAGGACTTCCCAGGGCGGTTCGCCGTCCGGCCGGTGCAGCGCGGTCACCCTTCCGTCGCGCCGCGGTACGCCGGGGCGCGTGCCTTCCACGATGACGCGGTCTCCGATGGCGGCTCTCATTGCGGTCTCCCAGGAGGATCTTCGGGGTGGAGCGCGGTGTCGGTCGTGGAGCGGACCACGCCGACCTCTACTCGGCGCTGAGTTAGGTCTCGGGGTCAGCGAGGATCATGCTGCCGGTCGTCGCGCCACCGTCGACGACGAACTCGTGACGTCCAAGGTGTGGAACGTCGTGGGCGGTCCGAGTTCGGCCGCGAGCGACTCACCTTCCTCGCGCAGGACGTCCGCGATGGTCACTGCCGCGCCCTCTGCTGCGAACCGGCGGGCGATCGCCGCGCGGATCCCGCGCGCGCCGCCCGTGACGATCGCGGCCTGCCGTCCAAGCGACCCATGACGGCCTCCTGTTCTCCGATGGCGCTACCACTTCCAGCCTGGGCAGCGGCGACACCAGCCGCACTTCGGACGGCCCGGTCTGCTCGCCGCCGGGCAGAGCGCGACTCGCCTCGCCGCGCCTCCCGGAGGCGCGGCGAGGCGAGTCATCGCGCCGTGTCGGCTCTGCCCGCGGAGCCCGCTCCCGCTGTCGGCGAGCGGCCGGGCGCGCCGGCCGCCCAACGGCGGCGGACCGCGTCCTCGTGCTCGGCCTGCTCGAGCCCCTGGTCCAGGTGCGCCAGCGCCTCGGCGAGGCGCGGGATCCAGTGTCTGCGCAGGGCGCGGACCCGCCGCCCGGTACGGTCGATCTCGGCCTGGACCAGGCCGGCCGCGGTGCGAGCCGCCGCGTACCCGGCAGCCGTCCGCACCACGGTGCGGTAGGCGGTCTCCGCGTGGGCGAGGGCCGTGTTGGCGGGCGGGGGCTCGGTGGTCGCGCGTGCGGCGTCGGTGCAGACGGCCCTGGACGGGTGGCGAACGCCCATCGACACCGTCCACTCGACGACGACGTCGGCTCGGTTCGCGACGACCGCCGCCAGCGCCCGATCGCCGCTCAGCAGCAGCCCACGCAGCAGCCACGTCTCGGCCTCCTGCACCGCCGTGTGCCAGGCCCGCCGGGCGGCCTCCTCCTCGGCCGCCAACAGTCGGTGGCGCTCGCGCAGGACGGCGAGCTTGCGGTCCAGCAGCTCGGCCCCGCGCAGTGCGACCTCGAGCCGGTGCCGCAGGCGCAGCCGTCCGGCCCGCCCCGATTCGGGGTGCGGTCCTCCGGGGCGCGGTGGGGTCATGCGACACCGTGCCGGTCGAGCAGTTCGGAGGGGATCATGGCGAGCTGGCCACGGGGCAGGGTGCGCAGTACCTCCCAGGCAAGCGCCAGGGAGGCGTCCAGCGGCCGGTTCTCGTCGGGGCGCTGGGCCAGGAAGCCGAGCTGGAAGGCCTCGTCGAGTTCCAGGTACCGCAGGTCGGTGGGGCTGAGGGCGGGGCGGCCGATGAGGTCGGCGAGCTCCCGGACCTGCCGGGCCCGGGCGAGCGCGGCGAGCAGCTGGGCGGCGACGTCGAGATGGTCCTCCCGGGTGCGCCCGGGGCCGGCACCCTTGCGCATCAGGCGGGAGAGCGAGGAGAGCGCGTCCACCGGCGGGTACACGCCGCGGGCGTGGGCCTCGCGGGTGAGGACGATCTGCCCCTCGGTGATGTAACCGGTGAGGTCGGGGACCGGGTGGGTGATGTCGCCGGCGGGCATGGTGAGGACCGGCAGGACGGTGACCGAGCCGGAGCGGTCGCGGATGCGGCCGCAGCGTTCGTACAGCGATGCGAGGTCGCTGTAGAGGTAGCCGGGATAGGCCCGCCGGGCGGGGATCTCGCCCCGTGCGGCGGAGACCTCGCGCAGCGCCTCGGCGTAGGCGGTCATGTCGGTCATCACCACGAGGACGTGCCGCCCGCCGTCGAAGGCCAGGTGCTCGGCGACGGTGAGCGCCAGACGCGGGGTGAGCAGCCGTTCGATCACCGGGTCGTCGGCGGTGTTGAGCAGCAGCACCAGCTCGCCGGCGGCCGAGCGCTCGGCGAGGGCGCCGCGGACGAAGGACGCGTCGGCGTGTGTGAGGCCCATGCCGGCGAAGACGACGCTGAACTCCTCGCCGCCGGCCGTGGACTGCGCGGCGATCTGTACGGCGAGTTCGAGGTGCGGCAGACCCGCCGCCGAGAAGATGGGCAGCTTCTGCCCCCGTACGAGCGTGGTGAGGACGTCGATGGCACCCACCCCGGTGAGGACGGGCTCGGAGGGGGGCACACGCCGAACCGGGTTGATCGGGGTACCGCCGACCTCGGCCTCGGCAGCCCCGAACACCGGCGGTCCGCCGTCGATCGGCTCACCTCGCCCGTTGCAGACCCGGCCCAGCCAGCCCGGCCCGACCGGAATGCGCAGCGGGCTGCTCGCGAAGGCGACCCGCACCGCCGTCGGGTCGATGCCCGCGGTGCCCTCCAGCACCTGGAGCACGGCGAGGTCGCGGTCGACCTCCAGGACGAGGCCGTGCCGCCGCTCGCCCGAGCCGAGGGTTATCCGGACGAACTCGTCCCAGCCGACCCCGGTGACCCCGCCCACCACCGCGAGCGGACCGCGCAGTTCGCGGACATCGGTGCACTCGACCTCGCTCCATCTCACGGCCGTCCCCCTGGTGCCAGCGCCTGCAGGACGGCGTCCCGCCGGGCGGCCACTCCCGCGGCGCTTCGGGGCCCGGTCTCCTCGCGGGCGCGCAGCAGCGGCGTGAAGTCGACGACCTCGACCGCGTCCGCCGGGGTGCCGGATTCCACCAGCTGCCGGCACCGGGCGGCGACCGCGAGAACGGCCTCCACCAGCGCGGCGGTCTTCTCCGGCGCGCAGTATGCGTCCCGCGCGGACAGCGCGCTCTGCTGGAGCACCCCTTCCCGGACCAGCCGGCCGGCCAGCACGCTGATCCGCTCCTGGTCCGGCAACGCGGTGAGGCCGACCAGCTCGACGAGGTCGGCCAGTCGGTCCGCCTCGGTGAGCAGGGCGGCGACCTGCTCGCGGTGCCGTGCCCAGCTCGGGTCGCCGGAGCGCGCCCGGGCGGTGGAGAGGGCTGCGGCGTCGCGGGAGAAGGAGCCGGCCCACGAGATCGCCGGATAGTGGCGGGCGTAGGCCAGCTCCCGGTCGAGCGTCCACAGGCAGCGCACGAAGCGTTCGGTGTGTGCGGTGACCGGTTCGGCCAGGTCCCCGCCCGGCGGTGAGACGGCGCCCAGCACGGTCACCGTGCCCGGGGCACCCGAAAGGGTACGAACGGCTCCGGCCCGCTCGTAGAAGGCCGCCAGCTCCGAGGCGAGGCGGGCCGGGTAGCCCTCCTCGGCGGGGAGTTCGCCCATCCGGGAGGCGAACTCGCGCAGCGCCTCGGCCCAGCGCGAGGTGGAGTCGGCGATTACCACCACGTCTAGTCCCATGTCGCGGAAGAACTCGGCCACCGTCACGCCAGTGTGGACGCTCGCCTCGCGGGCCATCATCGGCATGTTGGAGGTGTTGGCGACCACGACCGTCCGGTCGGCGAGGCGTCCTCCGGTCCTGGGGTCGTCCAGCTCGGCCAGTTCGGCGATCACGTCGGCCATCTCGTTGCCGCGCTCTCCGCAGCCGACGTAGATGATGACATCGGCGTGGCACCACTTGGCGATCTGCTGGAGCAGGACGGTCTTGCCGGTGCCGAAGCCGCCCGGGACGGCGACCGTGCTGCCCAGGGCCACCGGGAACAGCAGGTCGATCACCCGCTGGCCGGTATGCAGGGGCTCGACGGCGTCGATCCGCGCGCGCACCGGGCGAGGGGTGCGGACGGGCCACTCGGCAGCCATCCGGACCTCGGTGCCGCCGACCACCGCGAGCACCGCGTCGGCCGGGTAGCGGCCCTCGGGGGCGATCCGTTCCACCGGCCCCGAACAACCGGGCGGCGCCAGAACGCGGAAGGGCACCGCCTGGGTGGTGACCGTCCCGAGCACGCCGCCCTCATCCGTCCGCGCGCCTGGTTCGACGGACGGGACGAAGCGCCAGGTGCGGCCGTCCGCGCGGCTGCCACCGCCGGGGACAAGCCGGTCCCCGGCACCGGCAAGCGGGCGGAGCAGGCCGTCGAAGACACCGCCGAGCAGCCACGGCCCCAGCGCCGCGCGCAGCGGCCCGCCCCGAGGACGGGCCGGATGCCCCGGTGCCAGACCGCCGGTGTACTCGTACGCCTGCACGGTCGCCACCCCACCGCCGATCGCCACCACCTCCCCGGGCAGTTCGGCGTCACCGAGCAGCACCACGTCGTGCATGGCGATGTCACCGGAGCACGCCAGCTCCACCAGCGGACCGGCGACCCGCAGGATCCGGTACGGGGTCACGGCTCCCACAGGGCCTCCGCGTCCGAGCCGATCCGCTCCAGCGCCCGGTCGGTCACGGCGGGCAGGCCGAGATCGACCACCCGCCCCGGGGCCGTCGCCAGGACGCCGCCGTCCGGGTGCCCGACGACCCGGGCATCCGGGCCGAGCAGGGATCGTGCCCGTGCTGCCAGCCGCTCGCCGTACGCCGGGTCCGCCTGGCACAGCTCGCGCAGACGCGCGGTGATGCGCCGGCGAAGCTCCGCATAGGCCGCGCCCCGGGCGGCCAGCTCGGCGTTCCGGGCAGCGCTGCGGGCGCGGGTGAGTTCCTGCCGCGCCGCTGCCCGTCCGTCGGCCGCGCCGTCCTGTCGGGCACGGCCGAGGATCGCTTCGGCCTCGGTCCTGGCGGCCGCTAGTGTCCGGTCGGCGTCCCGGCGCGCCTCGGAGAGGATCACGTCCGCGTCCGCCCGGGCGGTTCGCAGGAGCTCCGCCCGCACCGGGCGCAGTGCGTCGCTCGGCGGTTCGGCGTTCACGGGGGCATCACGACGGTCAGCGGCCGGGCCCCCTCCGCGAGTTCGCGGCCGACCGCCCGCGCCGCGTCCGGTGTGAGGATGACCAGCTCTGCGCCCTCGGGCAGCTCGGCCCAGGCCCGCCGCACCTCCTCGGGCCGCTCGGCGACCAGTACCACCACCCCGGCCAGTGCCAGCCCGGCCACCCGGGTCCGCTCGCCGATGGCAGCCACCGCGCCCACGTCAGGCCTTCCCGATCAGCAGGATCGCCACCACCAGGCCGTACACGGCGATGCCCTCGGCGAGGCCGACGATGACCATAGCCCGTCCGAAGAGCTCCGGGCGCTCGCTCAGCGCGGCGATCGCGGCGGCTCCGGTGTAGGCGACGGCCAGCGACGCCCCGATCGACGCGCCCGCCACCGCGATCGCGGCGCCGATCAGCGCGGCCGACCCGGACCCCGAACTCGCGGCGGCTGCCGGCGCGTCCGCCCGGGCGGTGCTGGTGAGCGCGGTCACCAGCAGGGCGAGCGCGCCGCCGATCAGCAGCACATTGACCCCGAGCAGCCAGCACACGGCCGCACGGCCGCGCCGACGGGTCAGCAGATGGACGGCGCCGAACGCCGCGGCCAGGACCGGGAGCGCGATCAGCCAGGTGACCACTCAGCTCACCTCCGTACGTCGGACGGGCAGCCGCCAGGGCCGGAACGGCCGGCCCAGGCCCTCGAACACACGCGAGAACAGCTCGTAGAACTCAAGCCGCAGGGCCTGGACCCCGGCCACCAGCCCTTCCAGTGCGAAGGCCAGGGCGTTGCCCGCGACGAACACCAGCACCGCCCCGATCAGCGCCCACGGACCCCGCCCGGCCAGAGCGGCCGTGCCGTGCCACACCACCTGCCCGAGGGCCGCGTGGGTGAGGCCGAATGCGGCGAGCCGCGCGAAGGACACGGTGTTGGCGAGGATTCGCACCAGCACGTCGAAGAGCTGTACCCCGGTCTGCGCCGCGCCGCCCAGCCCACCGCCGGTCGCGGCGGACAGGCCCGTACCGGCCAGCGCCAGCCCGGTGACCGCCAGCGCCGCCCCGGTGACCGCAGCCACCGGTACGTGCAGGTACGCTCCGCCGCCGACCAGGCCCAGGCCGAGGAGGACCGCGAAACCGGCCACCCCGGAGGTCGCGTACAGCGCCCTTGCCGGGCCTCCCTCGCGCCACCTGTTCACCACCCCGGCCGCGTACGCCAGCCCCAGCAGCAGCCCGCCGAGGGCGACGGCCGCCAGCAGCAGCCGCCCGGGCTCGTCCAGCGGATCCAGCCAAAGCACCGGAAGCAGCCCGGTCGGACCGAAGAACTCCCCGTACGCCGCACCCGCCAGCGTGGCGGCCAGCCCGGCGCCGGCCACGAACGGCCACAGCCGGCGGAGCCGCGCGAGCCGCCGGGGGACGCGACCGCGCCACAGCAGCAGCGCGGCCAGCACGAGCAGCAGCCCGTGTCCGGCATCGCCGAACATCAGGCCGAACATCACCATGTAGGCGATCCCGGCCGGCCAGGACGGGTCGAGGTCCGCGTACGGCACCGTGCCGTACGTCGCCACCAGCGGGGCGAACGCCCGGTGCACCCGTCCGGCGTCGCGCAGCTGCGTGGGCGGGTCGACCCCGCGCGGCGGGCGCAACGGCAGCACCGCGCCCCCGACCGGGCCCAGCCGCTCGGCCAGGCGCGGCACCTCCGCGGCGGGGCACCAGCCCGCAAGGGCAGACACCTCGCCCTGCCGGACCGCGCTCGCCAGCCGCTCCTCCAGCTCCGCCTCGCCCGCCAGGAGATCACCCCGGTGCTGCCTCTCCAGCGCGTCGAGATCGGGTGGCGCGCCGGACAGGGCGGCGGATCCGCCCGGCGCGGCGGTGAGCCGCCGCAGCCGTCGGCCCGCTGGTCCCGGCGGCACCTCCTGGACCCGGTCGATTTCCACACAGCCCGCCTCCGCGACCAGCAGCAGTGTTTCGCGCAGCGCCCCGGTGGGCGCCACGACCGCCACCCGCCGCATCCGGACCGGTGACATCGCCTCAGCCCAGCGCATCGAACGCCTCAGGGGACCCGCCGCGTTCGGCCAGCACCAGCGCGGCCCGCACCCGCCACACGTCCGCAGACAGCACCGCCACGGCCCCCACCACCGGTGCGAGGCCGAAGTGGGTGCCGCGCAGCAACGCCCCGCCGTCCCGGTCGAGCACCGTCCACCAGCGGGCCTCCGCCCGCCACAGGTCCGCCGCGTCCTCGACTCCGTCCACCGCCCAGCGGGCGTCCGGCACCAGGTGACGGCGGAACTCCTCGAACGAGGCAGCCCCGACGGCCCGCGGCCCCAGTAGCGGGGCGGCGCGCCGCGCGGCCGCCGCAGGCAGCGGACGCCCCGTGACGTACCGGTCGCGGGCCGCCAGCAGTGCGGCCCGGCCCGCCGCCCACCGCCGTGCGGGCGGCACCGCCTCGGCGGTCCGGGCGGCGGCCGCGACCCGTAGCGCGGTGGCCACGGACGCCGGGTCCTCGCCACCCGGGTCCAGCCAGGCCGAGGCGGCCAGGGCGGCCCGCAGCTCGGCGGGGCTCCCGGCCTGCGCCAGGCGGCGCCAAGCGGTCGCCAGCGCCCCGAGTCGGTACGGCGGAGGAGGCTCGACTCCGGTGAAGGAGCGCAGCCGGCCCTCGATATTGGCGATCTCGAACCCGCCCGCCAGCACCCGGAGCGCGTTCGCACCGGCGCGCGGCAGCCAGCCGGCCAGTACCCGGAGGTGCCACAGCAGTGTCTCGGAGACCGCTCGCTGCGCCTGGGCAAGGTCGGCGTCCGGGAGAAGGTCCCTACGGTAGGGCGTCGCCGCCAGTTGCCTCAGGGCATCACCGAGCGTGGGGGCGGATGCGAGTTCCCGCGCCCCTTGGAGGCCCAGACAGCGGGAGAGCAGCGCCCGCGCCCGGGTTGCCCCGCCGACCCACCCGGCGCTCACCGGGACCTCCCCGGCTTCTCAGTCTGCGGCAGCGCCTGTGCTGCCGCCCGGTCGACCAGTGCGGGCATCCGTTCCGCAATCCGGCGGCGGACGTCCGTCACCGCCCGATCGGCCGCCGCAAGCAGCCTGCCCGCCTCGGCCTCAGCCGGACGACGCACCGCGGAAGCGGCCTCCGCCCGGACCTGCGGAGCCTGGTCGCGGGCCTCCGCGACGATCTCCTCGGCCCGCTGCGCGGCCATCCGCCGCATGTTCTCGGCCTCTTGTGCGGCTGCGGCACGGATCGCTGCGGCCTCCTCCTGGGCCTGCGTCAGTTCGGCCAGGGACGGCCCCAGTTCGGCGGCCAGCTCCGCCGCGCGGTCCGCAGGGACGCCGGTCGCACTCGCTCCCGGCGCTCCGGTCGGGCGGAATCTTGCCAGGAAGTCCCGGAACATCACCACGCGAGCCCTCCTGCGGGTCGGCCCCCACTCCAGTCTCCACGCGGAGCGGCGGCTGTCATCCGGGACGTACCTTGACGGTGACCTGCCGGGGCAGGACGTCTCCCGGACCGGCCGGCAGCGTGGCTCACTCGGGTGCGGGTACGGTGACGACCGGGCAGTGGGCGCGGTGCAGCAGGCCGTGGGGGACGGAGCCGAGCCGCATTCCGGTGAACCCGCCTCGGCCGCGCCGTCCGACGACGACGGCCAGTGCGTTCTCGGAGGCCTTGGCCAGCTCCTCGACGGGATGTCCGCGTACTACCTGGCGGGTGACGGTGATGCTGGGGTGGTTCGCTGCCTGCTCGGCTACCGCCTCGGATAGCAGGCGGCGGCATTTCTGGAGCGCGTTGACTTCGTCGGTGGACTCCAGGAGCGACGGCTGCCACACCCACAGCGCCCGCAGGTGCGTGTCACGCGCTGCGGCGGTCTCGAAGGCGTGCTCGACGGCGGCGTGGGAGGCCGGGCTGCCGTCGACTCCGACGACGAGGTGCGGCGGCTGCTCGGTGCTGTTTCCGGGTTCCAGTACCACGACCACCGGGCAGGCGGCCTGGGCGCTGACCGGTACGGCCACCGAGTTCGCGCTGAGGAGCTCTTCCAGGCGGCTGAGCCGCCGCGAGCCGAGGACGACCAGGCACGCGTTGTGCGATTCGCGGTACAGCGCCTGGGCGGGCGCGCCCTCCTCCAGGACGGTGGCGATGTGGAGGCCGGGATGCCGACCGGAGACGGAGGCGGCGGCCTCGTCGAGGAGTCGCTGCCCGGCCTTCCGCTGTTTGGAGCCGTCGGTTCCGCGCTGCCCGTAGTGGCCCGGCGGCACCGCGTGGACCAGCCGCAGGGGTGCTTCACGGCGCTCGGCTTCGTCGGCGGCCCAGTCCAGGGCCGGCCGCACGCTGTCCCGCACGTCCACACCGACGACGACGGGACGGGACTCTCCAGGGCCGATCATCGCTCCTCCAACCGGAGTCGTACCTTGCCCCCATGGGCACCGTACGGGCACCGGTACCGCCACCGGCAGGGCCGAGTGGCCCCGACCGCGGAGGGCCGGGCGCACCTGGTCGGCCCGCCGTAGACCGCGACCAAGCAGATGATTCGCGACGATGCCCGGCTGCGGCCGGGCCTCACACTCCGGCGGCGGTGACGACGGCGTCGGTGGCGAAGCCCAGCAGCAGGCCCAGCAGGATCATCCAGGGGGTCAGCACCTTCATCCCGCCGCGACGTGCCACCGCGAGGAGCTCGGTGATCACGTAGATGATGGAGCCGGCGGCCAGGCCCAGGAACGCGATGCTCACGGTGGTCTTCGTCCTCGGCCTGCTCCGGCATCAACCGCCCGGCGAGATGGGGTGACGGCCGTCAGACTGGCGGTCGCCGCCGTACCGGAATCGCTGCCGGCCGTCGTCACGGACGCCCTCGCGCTGGGCGCGCGCCGGATGGTCGCCCGCCATGCCCTGGTCCGGAGGCTGCCGGCCGTGGAGACGCTCGGCTCGGTCACCGTGCTGGCGACGGACAAGCCGACGGCCTGGCCTACCTGGCGGAGGCCGCGCGCACCCGCCCGGCCGTGACCTGCTATCCCCTGCGACGGGCGGACGAGGCGCTCGCGGACCTCGCCGCGGACCGGGTCGCCGGCGTTGCAGTCCTCCTCGCGGAGCAACGGAGCGAGCCGAAGGCCCGGAGCAGAGCCGCGCGGGCAGGTCGTCCGGCGTACCGGACGACCTGAGCGCCAGGCAGCGAGGGGTCTGATTTACCGTCAGAAAAGTCAGCAAAAGGTCAGCATTCATCCGAGCAAACGCTGTCACACCCACCCACATGTGAGACTCTGCGGAACTTCGACTCCCGTCTCGCCCGGCCTCCGGCACACGACCCAGCCATCACCGCCCGCCGGGGTCGACAGGCCACCGCAGCACCGGCGCCGAGCGTCTCTACCGATCCACCGACATGCGTCTCCGCAGGTCAGCGCACCCGCCCTCGCGCCTTCAAGGGGATCGACGGCAGCTCCGGGGCGGCCAGTCGGCCGCCGTCGTAGCCGTGTACTTCGCCGAACCGGGCACCCTTCTCCCAGTCGTTCCGTGCTTGTACGATCTCCTCACCGGATCGGCCGATGAAGTTCCACCACATGATGATCTGCTCCTCGAAGGGTGTGCCGCCGAGGAGGACGAGGCGGGCGGGGGTGTCGGCGGTGTTGGTGACGGTCAGGCTGGTGGGGCCGGGGGCGAGGTAGCCGAGGTCGCCCTGGTGGAGGGCGGTGCCGGCGAGGCGGACCTCGCCGCGGTCGACGAGGATGCCGTGTTCGAAGGTGGGGTCGACGGTCAGCGTGACGGTGGCGTGCGGATCGAGGGTGAGTTCGGCGCCGAGGAGCGGGGTGAAGGTCGGCACCGGGGAGGTGTGGCCGGCCAGGGTGCCGAGGAAGACGCGGGCCTCGCCGCCGTCCAGGGTGACGGGCTCGGGGACGTGGTGGTGGAAGTCCCTTGCGGTGTCGCGGTGTTCGTCGGGCAGGACGACCCAGAGCTGAACGCCGTGCAGCACGGTGGTCGCGGGGGTGGAGACCTCGGAGTGGCAGATGCCGTGGCCGGAGGTCATCAGGTTGAGCTCGCCGGGGCGCACGAGGGCGTGGACGCCCAGGCTGTCCCGGTGCTCGATCTCGCCGGTGAAGAGCCAGCTGACGGTCTGCAGACCGGTGTGGGGGTGCGGGGCGACGTCCATGCCGCCGGTCAGGGCGACGTCGTCAGGGCCGTAGTGGTCGACGAAGCACCAGGCGCCGATGAGCCGTCGCGAGCTGTGCGGGAGGGTGCGGCGTACGGTCATCGCGCGCGGACCGCCGAGCGGGACGTCCCGGGCGGACAGGACTTCGACGTACGGGGCCTGCGGTTCCTGGGGCTCCTGGGGTTGAGCGTTGGGGTGCGGCTCGGTCTCGGCGTTGCTCACGGCTGGGGTCCCTCCCGGGGTGGAGTCGGTTCCATATAGTTCCAGATTCAACTATTATGCATGGCAGAGTGCCGAACGGCAGTGAGTCGACGGTGTCCGTGGGAGTCGAGGTTTCAGGTGAGTGATGTGACGGTGGTCCCGGCGGAGCGACGCGTGTTCGTCGACAAGCAGAGCCCCAAGGCCTACAAGGCGCTGCTGGCGGCCGCCGAGGCGGCGCGGTCGGTCGCGGCGGAGGCCGGGCTGGACCGGCGGCTGGTGGAGCTGGTCAACCTGCGGGTCTCGCAGATCAACGGCTGCGCGTACTGCCTGAACGTGCACACCCGGGCCGCGCTGCGCGAGGGCGAGACGACCCAGCGGCTCGGCGTGCTTCCGGCCTGGCGGGACACCGAGCTGTTCACCGCGCGGGAGCGGGCGGCGTTGGCCCTGGCGGAGGCGACCACGGACCCGTCGGACGCGGCCGCGCAGCAGGCCGCCTACATGCTCGCACGGGACGCGCTGACGGAGGAGGAGATATCGGCGGCGATCTGGGTGGCGATCGCGATCAACTCGTTCAACCGGGTGTCGATCATGAGCAAGCACCCGGTCCGTCCGACGCCGGGTGTGTAGACCGGGCGTGTGGACGGGCTTGCGGGCCGGGGTGGCGGCCGGGGACGCGGACGCCGAGCAGGTGGCGCAGCCCGAAGGCCGTCTCCAGCCCGGCGAAGCCGCCGCCGGCCACGAGGACGTGCGGTCAGGCGTTCACCGTCACGGTTCCCCGCCCACTCCGGAGTCGGCGACGGGAGGCCCTTCCGGGAGGATGATGCGGCCGCTGATCCCGGTGGGCCGGATCCGCATCCAGGTGTCCCGGGTGCCGCCCGCCCAGGGGCCGGGGTCGGAGTGCCGCTCGAACCAGCGCACGGCCTCCTCGTCGGAGACGACCGAGACGGTGCCGTTCACCAGTACGCTCCAGCCGGTGGCGAACACCTCGTCCAACTGGTCCACCTCGAAGGCGACTTCGCTGTCCGCGGCGCGGGCGAGAGTGCCGTCGGCGTCGGTGCGGTAAAGGACGGTGGCGTCCAGCACCCGGTAGTTGACGGGCAGCGCCACCAGCCCGCGGGGTGCCACGAGGACGACCCTGCCGACACCGCCGCGGCCGAGCCTGGTCCAGCAGGCGGCCGGGTCCAGCTCCTCGATCCGTACCCGGGAGTTGGCGCGGGCCCGGCCGGGCGGCACCTCGCGCCCGCCGCCGAGCAGGTCGGTGACAGTGGTGTCGAGCGCGTCGGCGAGCCGGGTGAGGGTGCTGACGCCGACCGGAACGGGACGGGTCTCCAGGTACGCGACGAATCCGGCGTCCAGGCCGCTGCGCTCGGCCACCAGCTCGCGGCTGAGGCCGAGCCGGGCGCGGCGATGGGCCACCCGTCGGCCGATGTCGCCGGGGTCGGCCGTGACGGCGCGTTCGTTGGTGGTCTTCATGACCATCTCCGTGGTCAGGCCGGGGCGCCGTTGGGGACGATCACCAGCGGCACGGTGCAGCGGTGCACCAGGGCGCGGCCGGTGGAGCCGAACAGCAGCCCGCGGAAGCCGCCCAGGCCTCGGCTGCCGATGACCAGGCACCGGGCGTGCGTTGCCACGGTGGCCAGCATCGGGGCGGGGGAGCCGGTGAGCACCTCGCGCCGCACCCGGACCTCGGGGTACTTCTCCTGCCAGCCGGCCAGCGACTCGGACAGGTCCGTCAGGGACTCCTCGACCAGTTCGGGCCGGCCCGCCTCGGTCGGGCGCCGGACCTCCACGGCCAGCACGTCGGTGCCGCCGATCGACGCCTCCTCGAAGGCGAACCCGACCGCGGCCCGGGAGGCCGGCGAGCCGTCCACCCCGACCACGACCGGACCGGGGCCGGAGAGACCGTCGGCGGGTTCGGGGACGAGGGCGAGCGGGCAGCTCAGGTGGCCGGCCAGGGAAGCGCCCTTGGACCCGATCCGCAGGGCGGAGTGCGCCTCGCTCACCCGGCGGACGCCGAGCACGAGCTGCGTGGCCTCGTCGGCGGCGTCGCGCAGCACGCGCACCGGCCGGCCCTCGGCCAGTTCGGACGTGATCTCGAGCGTGGGGTGCCGCTCGGTCGCCAGCAGCCGGGCGGTCTCCAGCACCGCTTCCCCGGCGGCCCGCAGGCCGATCGCCCAGGGGTGGTCCGCCACGTCGGTGGCCCGGTCGACCGGCCACTCCTGCGCGTGCAGCAGCCGCAACGGCAGATGGTGCCCGGCCGCTTCGTCCGCCGCCCAGCGCACGGCCCAGTGGCTCGCTTCGGAGCGGTCGACGCCCACGATCACCGGGCGGAGGCTTTCGAAGCCGTTCATCGCAGACTCCTTCGTCGGCCCCGGCCGGCGCCGTCACCGGCTCTGTGCGGAGCCTTGACCACCCTCATCGTCGGCCGCCGCGGTCCGTGCGGGGCAGGGCCGGTCGGACCGGGACGGTGGGTCGGTGGGCCCCGCGGGCCCCGGAGGGCGCCGGCCATCCGGGCGGGGCCGGGGTGGGTGTCGGCTCATCCGGGCGGGGCGGGGTGGGCGCCGGCCATCCGGGCGGGGCAGGGGGGGTGCCGGCTCATCCGTGGGGGGTCCGGGGTTCGGGCGGCACGACGACGACGGGCAGGTGGGCGTGGTGGACGACTTCGGTGCTGGTCGAGCCGAGTGTGAGTCGGCCCCACAGTCCGGCGCCGCGGGTGCCCACCACCAGCATGGTGGCGTCCTGGCTCTCCTCCAGCAGGATCTTGGCGGGCCGGCCGCGCTCGCAGCGGACCTCGACCTCCACGTGGGGCTCGCCCACCTGCTGCCGCAGCTCCTCGACAAAGTCCGTCACCTCCCGGGCGACGGTGTCGTGCAGGTGCGGCAAGGGTTCGCTGCCGGCATCGCGCCAGCCGGTCATCGCCCGGTTCGACGGCTCGGTGCGTCCGCCGCCGTAGGCGCAGACGGCCCGGACGCCGACCCCGCGCAGCTGCGCCTCGCGCAGAGCGAAGAGCACGGCCCGGCGGGCGGGCTCCGAGCCGTCCGTTCCGACCACGATCGGGCCGGCCGGGCGTGTGGTGGGAGTGGTGTTCACGGGGACCTCCACGATGTGGCCACCGACTGGTGCCCTGCCCGGCTCGCGGTCCGGGGAGGCGGGCCGCGGGTCAGCCGGTTCACTCCCATGATCCCGCGGCCGTCGCGCGGTGGCATGCCGGTGCGAGCCGTGGCCGGGGCTGCGGCACTCCCGCCCCCGGCTCCTGACCGCACCGGGCACCGGGCCGCGGTTCCGTGCAGCCCGAACGGCGGGCCGCGGTTCCGTGCAGCCCGTGCGCCGTCAGCCCTCCGCCTCGGCCGAGGCCACCGCGTGCTTCACCGCGGCGAAGCTGTCCGGGGTCACGGAGATGGAGTCGATCCCGGCCTCGATCAGGAAGCGGGTGAAGTCCGGGTCGTTGCTGGGGCGTTGGCCGCAGAGACCGACGTGGCGGTCGGCCGCGTGGGCGGTCGCGATCAGGGACTCGACGCTGCGGGTGACGGCCGGGTTGCGTTCGTCGAAGAGGTGGGCGAGCAGGCCGGAGTCCCGGTCGACCCCGAGGGTGAGCTGGGTGAGGTCGTTGCTGCCGATCGAGAAGCCGTCGAAGCGTTCGGCGAACTGCTCGGCGAGCATGATGTTGGCCGGGATCTCGGCCATGACGTACACCCGCAGGCCGTTCGCGCCCCGGGCGAGCCCGTTGTCGGCCATCACCGCGAGGACCTGGTCGGCCTCCTGCGGGGTGCGGCAGAACGGAATCATCACGACCACGTTGGTGAACCCCAGTTCGTCCCGGGCCCGGCGCAGCGCCCGGCACTCCAGGGCGAACCCCTCGCGGTAGCCGGGGTCGTAGTAGCGGCTCGCGCCGCGCCAGCCGATCATCGGATTGGCCTCGACCGGCTCGAACGGCGCACCGCCGACCAGCCGGGCGTACTCGTTGGTCTTGAAGTCGCTGGTGCGCACCACCACCGGGTCCGGCCAGCGCGAGGCGGCGATCCGGGCGACGCCTCGGGCGAGCAGGTCGACGAAGTAGTCGGTGCGGTCGGGGTAGCCGTACGTCAGCTCGTCCACCAGCCGCCGGTCCTCGGCGGACAACCGCTCGGGGTGGACCAGCGCCATCGGGTGGACGCGCACCTGGTGGGCGACCACGAACTCGGTGCGAGCCAGGCCCACGCCGTCCGCCGGCAGCCGCCACCAGCGGAAGGCGGCGCCCGGGTCGGCGAGGTTGAGCATCACCTTGGTCCGGGTGGCCGGAAGCGATCCGAGGTCGGTCTCGGTCGCCTCGTAGGCGACCCGGCCCGCGTAGACGTGGCCCTCCGCGCCCTCGGCGCAGGAGACCGTGACCTGCCGCCCGTCGGTCAGCAGGGCGGTCGCCGAACCGGTGCCGACCACCGCCGGCACGCCCAGCTCCCGACTGACGATCGCGGCGTGCGAGGTGCGCCCGCCGTGGTCGGTGACAATCGCGGCGGCCCGCTTCATCAGCGGCTCCCAGTCCGGGTCGGTGATCTCCGTGACCAGGACGGCCCCCTGCGGGAAGCGCTCCAGCCGGACCGGCTCGGCCAGCGCGCACACCGGCCCGGCACCGACCGCCTCGCCGACCGCGATGCCGTCCACCAGCCGCTCACCCGTACCCGTCATCCGGAAGCGGCGCAGCACCTCGCCGTGCCGGCGGGACTGCACGGTCTCCGGGCGGGCCTGGACGAGGAACAGCTGCCCGGTGATGCCGTCCTTGGCCCACTCCAGGTCCATCGGGCAGCCGTAGTGCTCCTCGACGGCCACCGCCCATTCGGCGAGGGTGCGGATGTCGCCCTGGCCGAGCACCGGGCGGACCCGTTCGGTCTCGTCGGTGTCGACGGTCGTGGTCGAGCCGTCCTCGCCGTACACGGCCTTCCGGCTCTTCGCGCCGAGCTGCACCTGGACCACCGGGTCGAGGCGGTGGTCCTTGAGCACCGGCTTGAACACCGTGTACTCGTCCGGGTCCACCTGACCGCTGACCACCGTCTCGCCCAGCCCCCAGGCGGCGCTGATGACCACCACGCCCGGGAAGCCGGTCTCGGTGTCCAGGGTGAACACCACGCCGGCGCCCGCGAGATCGGAGCGCACCATGAGCTGCACGCCGATGGACAGGGCGATGGCGAGGTGGTCGAAGCCCATCCGCTCCCGGTAGTCGATCGCCCGGTCGGTGAACAGCGAGGCGTAGCAGCGCCGGCAGGCGTCCAGCAGGGCGTCGGCGCCCCGGACGTTGAGGAAGGTCTCCTGCTGGCCGGCGAAGCTCGCCTCCGGCAGGTCCTCCGCGGTGGCGCTGCTGCGCACCGCGACGTCGGGGTCGGTGCGCCCGGCTCCGCGGGCGAGGTGCCCGTACGCCGTCAGGACGTCCCCGGCCAGTGCGGCGGGCAGCGGAGTGGCCAGGATGGCGGAGCGGATCGAGGCGCCGACCTCGGGCAGCGGGGCGCCCCCGTGCAGCTGGTCGACCTGCTCGGCGATCCGCTCGCGCAGGCCACCGGTGTCGAGCAGTTCGCGGTAGGCGTCGGCGGTGGTGGCGAAACCGTCCGGTACCCGTACTCCGGCGGGACCGAGGCCGTTGATCAGTTCGCCCAGAGAGGCGTTCTTGCCGCCGACCAGGCCGACGTCCTCCCGGCCGAGGTCGCGGAAGCGGATGACACGGCGCATGGCTGCCTCCAGGCGCGCTCGCGGTGATCCGGCGCCGGACGCGCCGGGGGCTCCGTCCCTGTCACTGTCCGTCGGGGCGCGCGGTCGAGCCCAGGGGCGAACGCCTCCGGACGCTGGTCCGGCTGGTCGTCCCGGGAGGGCCGATCGGCCCGTCGGGCGGGCGCGGTCCGGGGCCGTACCCGGTCCGCCCCAGCCGGACGGTCAGGTGCGGGAGAGGGCCTTGCGCACGCCGTAGGCGGCGGCGCCGAGGGCCAGCACCACGGCGCCCCCCAGCACCGAGGCGCCGGGCAGGGCGAAGGCCAGCACCACGCACCCCGCCAGGCCGAACACCGGAACCACGCGCGGCGGGCGCCCCTCGGAGGGGGTGAGGGTCCAGGCGGAGGCGTTGGCGACGGCGTAGTAGGCGAGCACGCCGAAGGAGGAGAAGCCGATCGCCCCGCGCACGTCCGCGACGGCCGCCAGGACGGCGACGACCGCACCGACGGTGAGTTCGGCGCGGTGCGGCACGGCGAAGCGCGGGTGCACGGCGGCCAGGACGTGCGGAAGGTGCCGGTCGCGGGCCATCGCCAGGGTGGTGCGGGAGACACCGAGGATCAGTGCGAGCAGGGAGCCGAGGGCGGCCACCGCAGCGCCGACGCGCACCACCGGGGCCAGGCCGGGCGCCCCGGCCGCCCGGACCGCCTCCGTCAGCGGAGCGCCGGCGTGGGCCAGGCGGTCGGGGCCGAGAACGGCGAGGGCGGCGAGCGCGACGGCGGCGTACACCACCAGCGTGATGCCGAGCGCGAGCGGGATCGCGCGGGGGATGGTCCGCCGTGGGTCGCGGACCTCCTCGCCGAGGGTGGCGATGCGCGCGTACCCGGCGAAGGCGAAGAACAGGAACCCCGCCGCCTGGAGCACGCCGCGGAATCCGGCGTCCGTACCGACCGCCCAGTGGCCGGTGTCGACGTTGTCGCCGGTGAGGCAGGCGGTGACCACGGCGGCGAGCACGGCGAGTACGACGGCGACGATGGCGCGGGTGAGCCAGGCCGCCTTCTGCACCCCGAGGTAGTTCACCGTCGTCAAGGCCACCACCGCCGCGACCGCCACCGCGTGCGCCTGCTGTGGCCACACGTACGAGCCGACGGTCAGCGCCATCGCTCCGCACGACGCGGTCTTGCCGACCACGAACCCCCACCCGGCCAGGTAGCCCCAGAAGTCCCCGAGTCGCTCGCGCCCGTACACGTACGTGCCACCCGACCGCGGATAGCGGGCGGCCAGACGCGCGGAGGAGGTCGCGTTGCAGTACGCGACCACGGCGGCCAGCCCCAGACCCAGCAGCAGCCCAGAGCCGGCCGCCGAGGCCGCCGGGGCCAGCGCGGCGAAGATCCCGGCGCCGATCATCGAGCCGAGCCCGATCACCACAGCGTCGAACACGCCCAGGTGCCGCCTCAGCTCCCCGGGCCCGGTCGCCGGTGCCGACGAAGTCATGGATCCGTGCCTCTCGACGCTCTTCGATGTCGGCGCGCACCCTACTGGAGGTGCTGCACGAGGACGACCACCGGCCTCCGGGGCGGTGCGCTCACCGCGTCCGGTGGCCGTGCTCCTCGGAGTTCCGGTGGGCGTGCGCGACGATCTCGGAACGACCGAACGCGGTCAGACCAGCCCTGCCCCCCAGGCGCGGGCGCGGGCGAGCTCGCCGGTCCGCAGCGGGCCGTCGTTGTCCTCGACGATGAAGCCCTCGGGTTCGGCGACCATCTCGTAGTGGTGGCCGGAGAGCCGGCGGGCGATGCCGTTGGCGGCGCCACCGGCCCGGGGCATGTCGACCCGGGTGTCGAACGCGGCGGCGCAGGCGCCGGATCCGGCCTGCGGCAGATCGTGGAACCAGGCCCGCAGCCCCGGTCCCTCGGCGGTCTCCCGCGCCTCGGCCGCGGCCGGCTCACGGTCCTGCTTGTGCGCCTCGGCGGCGACGGCCATCCGTCTGCTGAGCCCGGAGGACATGCCGTGCATGTGGGTCGGTCCGCCGACCACCAGCAGGTCCGCGGACCGGGTGGTCTCCATGTCGGCCTCCGCCACCGGCAGGCAGTCCACAGCCGCCCTCGGGTCGGCCTGGTGGATTCCCTCGGCTATCGCCTCGGCGATCTCGCGGGTGTCGCCGTACATGCTCTCGTACACGATCACGGTGTGCATCGTCTCCACCTTTCGTCACCCCAGGCTCGCTCCGGGGCCGCCCGCCCGGCGCGGGTCGAACGGCCCGGACCGGGCGGCCGGACGGGCCTGCGCCGAGTGCCGTGTCCGCCGGGGATGCTCTCGGCGCCACCGGGGACGAGTGGCCCGCAACGGATTACCCCTTGGGGCCCGGCACCGGGGCCGTCAGGCCCTCGGGCAGCCGGGGGAGCGCTCGGAAGACTGGTGCACGGGAGCACCCGCCGCCCCGGTACGGAGGAGACATGTCCGCCACAGTCACCACGCCCAGGCACCCGTCGACGCACACGTCCCTGCGCCGCCACGTGCGCCGGGCGACCGGCAGGGACCACAGCCCGCTCTGCCGCCCGCTCGACCGGGCGTACAGCCGCCTCGTGGCCGGGCTTGCGCTGGCGATGCTCGCAACGCTGGTCGTGGCCGCCGCCGCTGCGCTGCTGGTGTACCGCGCCGAGACGCACACCGCCCAGCAGGCGGCTCGGCACCGGCACACCGTCACGGCGGTCACCACGGGCCCGGCGGGGTCGGCCGATCCGCGCGCGGGCGGCGTGCGGGTGTACGCCCCGGCCCGTTGGACCTACCCCGTCGGCCCCGGCACCGGGATCGTGCCCGTGCCGGACGGCACCCTCGCCGGGACGGCCGTCCGGGTCGGACTGAACGACGCCGGGGACCCCGTCCGTGCGCCCAAGCCGGTCGACCTGATCGTCACCGACGCCGTGCTCGTCGGCTTCGGCACGGTGACCGTGCTCGGCTTCGGCGCGGAGGGCGTCTTCGCGCTGCGCCGCCACGCGCTGGAGCGGCGGGCGGAGAAGGGCTGGGAGGCCGCCTGGGAGCAGGTGGAGCCGCGCTGGTCCGGGCGGCGGTGAACGGTGTCAGAGGTGGAAGTGGCGGGTCTCGCCCGGTCGGATCGTCGCCTCCGTGCCGCGCAGGCGGATGCGGACCGGTTCCTGGCGGTCCTCGCGCAGGCTGACCGTGACCGTACGGCGGTCGACGGCGATCGTCAGGCCCCAGTGGCTCCGGTAGCGCAGGTCGAGTTCCAGGTGACCGAGGGCGGACGGCAGGTGGGGGTCGAGCCAGAGGGCGTCCTCGCGCAGCTCCAAACCGGTGTAGCAGCGTTGCAGCAGGTCGACCGCGCCCGCCATGGCGCCGAGGTGGACGCCTTCCGCGGTGGTGCCGTGCTGGCTGTCGCGGAGGTCGGCGACCAGGGCGTCGCGGAAGTGGTGCCAGGAGGCGCGGTGGTCGGAGCGGGTGAGCACCCAGGCGTGCACCACGGAGCTGAGCGTCGAACCGTGCACGGTTCGACGCAGGTAGTACCCGGTGGTGCGGCGCAGCAACTCGTGGCCGGCCGGGTGGCCCAGACGCCGCAGCAGGTCACGGACCTCGCGGGCGGAGAACAGGAACCAGAGCATGAGCGCGTCGGCCTGCTTGGAGGCCTTGTAGCGGTTGACGGTGTCGCCCTCGGCCTCCAGGATCCGGTCGAGCCGCCGTAGGTCGGGGTAGCGGCGCCGGTAACTCTCCCAGTCGAGTTCGGCGAGCCGCTCGTAGCCGGCGAACTGGCTCAGCACGCCGTCGTGGAAGGGCACGTGGAGGTGCCGGCCGACTTCCTGCCAGCGGTCCAGTTCCAGGTCGTCCAGGGCGAGGCGTTCGCGCAGCTCGTCGCGGCGGTAGCCGGGCAGGACCTCCAAGGCGTCCTGGGCGCGGGCCAGCACCCAGGAGGCGAGCACGTTGGTGTAGGCGTTGTCGTCCAGGCCGGGCCGGGCCGCCCAGGGGTAGGCGTCGTGGTACTCGTCGGGGCCGAGCACGCCCCGGATCGACCAGTGCTCCTGGGAGCGGTCGTAGCAGGCGGCCGAGGACCAGAAGCGGGCGATCTCCAGCAGCATCTCGGCGCCGGCCGTGGCCAGGAAGTCCCGGTCCCCGGTGGACTGGTAGTACTGCCAGATGTTGTACGCGACGGCCGAGCCGACGTGCCGCTGGAGGTGGCTGTGGTCGGGCAGCCAGCGGCCGGACAGCGGGTTGAGGTGCAGCTGCTGGGACTCCTCCCGGCCGTCGGCGGCGCTCTGCCACGGGTACGCCGCCCCACGCAGGCCGAGCTCACGGGCCTGGCGGCGGGCGGCGTCGAGACGGCGGTGGCGGTAGCGGAGGACTGCGCGGGCCAGCTCCGGGAAGCGGAGGTTGAGCAGCCGCAGGACGAACAGCTCGTCCCAGAAGACGTGCCCGCGGTACGCCTCGCCGTGCAGGCCGCGGGCCGGGATGCCGACGTCCAGGTCGACGGAGTGCTCGGAGTAGGTCTGGAGCAGGTGGAACAGGTTGAGGTGCAGCGGGCCGGCGCCGTCGAAGTCGGCCTCGATCCGGCAGCGGCGCCACAACTCGGCCCAGCGTAGGGAGTGCTCGGTCAGCAGCTCGTCGAAGCTCCCGGCCTCGGCGGCGAGTTGGCGGGAGGCGCGCAGCGGGGTCTCGATCGCCCGGTCGCGGGAGGTGTGGACCGCGACGGTCTTGGTCACGGTGACGGGGCGGCCCTGTTCGGTGTCCAGGGTGAGGAGGTGGGCCGCCGAGCCCTCGCGGCACTCGGTGCCCACCCGCGCCGCGCGGTCCGTGCTCGTCCGGGCGCACAGGGCGATCCGCAGCGGAGAGCTGACGGCATCGGCCTCCAGCCAGAGCAGCCCGGCCTCGTCCACTCCTTGACCCGCCGGGACGAGGTGGCACGCGGTCAGCCCACGGTAGCGGAGCACACCGGTGTTGGTGACGCCGCCGTCCAGGGCCGAGCGGACCTCCAGCGGGCCGGACCAGTTCTCCGGCGTGAAGGTGCTCTCCAGTACGAGCAGGTGCGGCCGGGCCTGACTGGCAAGGCGGCGCTGCACCAGGAGGGTCCGCCGCCCCCGCTCGTCCACCACCAGCGCGCTGCGGGCCAGCACGCCACGGCGCAGGTCCAGCTCCAGGGTCTGCTCGGCAGGCGGTCCGGCGAACCACGTGCCGCCTGCCGGGCGGAAGGTCAGCGGCAGCCAGTTCGGGCAGTTGACGAGGTCCTCGTTGGTGACCGTCCGCCCCGCGACCGTCGACTCGACCCGGTCGTAGCAGCCAGCCAGGTACGTCCCCGGGTAGTGGACGCCGTCCGCGACGGACTCCGGCGCCGCGCCCCGGCTGACCAGGTAGCCGTTGCCGATCGCGCACAGCGCCTCGCGCAGCCCCTCCTCGACGGGGTCGAAGCCCTGGTAGCGGAGCGTCCACCGGTCCGGCATGTCGGGGTACCCCGCAGGCGGGTCTGGTGCCACGAGGTGACCTCCTGTGCCGACTGGCCTGCCTCCAGTCTGCGCACCGCGCCGCCGGGCCGCTCGCCGCTGGTCCGCCCGCCGCCGGATTCAGCCACCGGCCCGCCCGGCGCGGACCGGTCGGGGAGGGCGGTCGACGGGTGACCGGTCCCCCGTCGCCAGCCCGTCCCTCTGGGGCCCCGGCCGCCACGCCGTTCGGCGGGCTGGTCGGGGCCGGTCGGCCCTCCCCGCGTGGGCGGCGCGCGCGGAGGCTGGAGGGGTAGCACGGCGACGGCCGAGGAGGCGCCATGTCCACCGTCCACCCGCCGCACACCACCACCGAGGCCCTGCTGGCCGACGGCACCACCGTCGAACTCCGCCCGCTCGGCCCGGACGACCACCAGGCGGTGCTCGGCCTGCACGCCGAAGGGATGTCCGAGGAGAGCCGCCGGATGCGCTTCTTCGGCGTGAGCCGCAACGCGCCCGCGCAGGCCGCCGACCGGCTGTGCACACCGCGGCCAGGTCTCCTGGCGCTCGGCGCCTGGGTGGGGGAGGCGCTGATCGGCGAGGCGGACTGCGAGCTGTTGGACGAGCCGCCGGAGACCGCCGAGCTGGCCCTCTCGGTGGCCGACAGCTGGCAGGGCCGGGGCGCGGCCACCCTGCTGCTGGAACACCTGGTGCACGCCGCCCGAGCCGCCGACATCCGCTTCTTCGAGGCCGACACCCTGTTCGGCAACCGGGCCGTCCACCAGGTCTTCGCCGACCTCGGGCTCCCGGTCGAGCGCCGCTACGCCCAGGGCGAGGTCAGGATCCGGGTACCGCTGGACGACGAGGACGGCGAGCGCTACCGCTCGGCCGTGGACGAACGCGGCCGCCGCGCCGACCTCGCGAGCCTGACGTCGCTGCTGCGCCCCGCCTCGGTGGCGGTGGTCGGGGCGTCCCGGCGGGCGGGCTCGGTCGGGCGGACCGTCCTCGGGAAGATCCGGCGGGGCGGCTTCGTGGGCGAGGTCTGGGCGGTCAACCCGTATGCCGCGGAGATCGACGGCCGGCTCGCCTACCCGTCCGTCCGCGCACTGCCCGCCGTGCCGGACCTCGCCGTACTGGCCGTGCCCGCGGGCGCCGTCCCCGCGGTGGCCCAGGAATGTGGCGCCGCCGGCGTCCGGGCGCTGGTCGTGCTCACCTCCGGCCTCGGGGCGGACGAGGCCCGCGGGCTGATGCGGGCCTGCCGTCGGCACAGCATGCGCCTGGTCGGGCCGAACAGCCTCGGTATGGCCCAGACCGATCCCGTCGTCCGGCTGGACGCCGAGTTCGGCGGCGCCTTCCCGAGGCCGGGCAGCGCCGGCGTGGCGGTGCAGAGCGGTGGCGTGGGGATCGCGCTGTTGCAGCGGCTGGCCTGGCTGGGCGTCGGGGTGTCGAGCTTCGTCTCGCTCGGTGACAAGTACGACGTCAGCGGCAACGATCTGCTCCAGTGGTGGGAGGCGGACGGCCGGACCGATCTCGCGCTGCTCCACCTGGAGTCCTTCGGCAGCCCGCGCGCCTTCGCCCGCACCGCCCGCCGGGTCACCCGGACGATCCCGGTGCTGACCGTCGACGCCGGACGCTCCACCGCCGGCCGCCGGGGCGCCGCCTCGCACACCGCGGCCGCCGCCACCCCCACCGTCGCCCGGGAGACGCTGTTCCGACAGGCCGGCATCACGGCCACCCGCAGCATCGAGGAACTCGTCGAGGCCGCCGCCCTGTTGCGCGCCCAGCCGCTGCCCGCCCCGCGCGGCGCGGTCGCCGTGGTCTCCAACGCGGGCGGAATCGGCATCCTGGCCGCCGACGCCTGCGTCGAGGCCGGACTGACCCTGCCGGAACTCCCCGCGAAGCTGGGGGAGTTGCTTCCGCCCGGCGCCTCCGTCCGCAACCCGGTGGACACCACGGCGGCGGTGCGCCCCACCGAACTCGCCCTGTTCCTGCACGCGTTGGAGCAGGAGGAGGGCGTCGACGCGATCCTGGTCTGCCTGGTGCCGACAGCGCTGTGCGAGACCCCCGGTCACGACCCGGTGCGCGCCCTGCTGGAGGGCCCGGCCCTGCGGCGCGTCCCGATCGCGGCCGTACTGCTCGACCAGCAGGTGCCCGTCCGGTACCACGGCTGCGCCGACGGCGGCAGCCTCCCGGCCTACTCCGACAGCCTCTCCGCCGCCTGCGCCCTCGCCCACGCCCGGGACCGCGCCCGCTGGCTCGCGGAGCCGTCCTCGCCGCCGGCCGACGCCCCGGGCTGCGACCGCCGCGCCGCCCGCAGTGTGGTGGACGGCTACCTCACCGCCCATCCCGAGGGCGGCTGGCTCGACCCGCTTTCCACCGCCGACCTGCTGGAGGCCTACGGGCTGCCGCTGACCACCTCGGTGTGGGCCCGCGACGAGCACATGGCGTCCGTCAGCGCGGCGGGGCTGCGTCGCCTCGGGTACGAGGGGAGGGTGGTCCTGAAGGCCTACTGGCCCGGGCAGGTGCACAAGAGCGCCGCGGGAGCGGTCCGCACCGGACTGGGTGATGATGCCGAAGTGCGCTCTGCCTACCGGGAGTTCACGCGACGGTTCGGGGACAGGCTGGCCGGAGCGGTGGTCCAGCCGATGGCCGCGCCCGGCGTCGAGCTGCTCGCGGGAGTCGTGCAGGACCAGGTGTTCGGCCCGCTGATCGTCCTCGGCCTGGGCGGCACCGCCGCCGACGTGCTGGCCGACCGGGTGGCCCGGCTCGCCCCGCTCAGCGAACGCGACCTGAGCACGATGGTCACCGAACTGCGCAGCGCGCCGCTGCTACTGGGCGACGGCGGGGCGCCACCCGTCGACCTCGCCGCCGTACGGTCCGTCCTCGCCCGGCTGTCCCGGCTCGCCGACGACTTCCCCGAACTCGCCCAGGCCGATCTCAACCCCGTCATCGCCCGCCCGGACGGCGCGCTCTGCGTGGACGCCCGGGTCCGCCTCGAACGCCGTCCGTCCTTCGACCCCTACCTGCGACGGCTGCGCCGCCCGGCGGCCGTCGAGGGGGAGTGAACCCCCATGAAGCACAGCATTCTCGACGGCACCCCGGCCGACACCTTCCCGGTTGTCGAGCCCGCACGCCCACCCGTCCGCACCCGGGTCCGCGACTGCATGAGCCGTGCCGCTGTCGCCGTCACCCCCCGCACCGACTTCGCCACCATGTCCGCAGTGCTGATCGCCTCCCGGCGCGGCATCACGCCCGTGGTGGGCGCCGACGGCACCGTCGCCGGTGTGGTCGCCGCCTCCGACCTGCTCGTCGCCCATGCCGCGGAGGACCCGGACCGGGAACTCCTCGCCCGGGACCTGATGACCTCCCCAGCGGTCACCGTCACGGAGGACATGAGCGTCACCGAGGCGGTGGCCTTGGTCGCCGGGCACTCCCTGCACCACCTGCCCGTCGTGGACGCCGACGGCCGCCTGACCGGTCTGCTCTCCACGCACGACCTGCTGGACGCCCTGCGCCGCGAGGACGAGGCCGTCCGCTCCGAGGCGTTCGCCCTCGCCCTCACACCCGGCAGCGGAGTCGTCCCGGCCTCCCTGCACATCCGCTGCGAACGCGGACTGCTCTCGATCACCGGCCGCACCCGCACCCGCGGCGACGCCGCCACCCTCTGCCTCCAACTCGCCCGCATCGACGGACTCAGGGCCCTGGCCGACCACCTCAGCTGGGACCTGGACGACATCGATCCGGGGCCGCCGGTCACTGACGACGCGGACACCACGGGTTCCGGCGGTGGGCCGAGCGGGTGAGGCTCGGCGCACCGCCGACCGGCCGCGTCCGGATCGTTCCGCGCTGGCGGCCGCTGCGTGATAGACGTCGGGGACGCGGCCGCCGCCGCGTGTCCACCCGCAGACCGGCGCCGAGGAGGGCGATGCGCTTGTCGGCCGACCACCGGTCCCCGGCACCCGGCGCGGACCCATCGGATCCGGCGGCGCTCGTCCGCACCTTCGGCTACCTGGAGCTGCTGGCGCTGGCGGCCGTCCTCGGGGTGCTGATCTCGGCCGCGGCCTACGGCTTCCTCGCCCTGGTCTCCAGACTGCAGTCGGCGACCTACACGGACCTGCCGAAGGCGCTGGGCTTCCAGGGGACACCGCCCTGGTGGCCGTTGCCGCTGCTGGGCGTCGCCGGGCTGCTGGTCGGCGCGGCCGTCCGCCACCTCCCCGGAACCGGCGGGCACGAACCGACCGCGGGCCTGGCGACCACGGGCACACCGAGCGCGATCGAGCTACCGGGAGTGTTCCTCGCCGCGCTGGCCACCCTCGGCCTGGGCGCGGTCCTGGGGCCGGAGGCGCCGCTGATCGCCCTGGGCGGCGGGCTGGCGGTGCTGGCGGTCAAGCGGCCCGGCCGGGACGTCGCCCCGCCGGTCGTCGCCGTCGTCGGGGCCGCCGGAAGCTTCGCGGCCGTCAGCACGCTGCTGGGGTCGCCGCTGCTCGGCGCCTTCCTGCTGATGGAGGCCTCGGGGCTCGGAGGCCCGATGATGGGGGCGGTGCTGGTCCCCGGCCTGCTCGCCGCCGGTATCGGCTCCCTGGTCTTCCTCGGCCTCGGCAGCTGGACCGGTCTCGGCACCTACTCCCTGACACTGACCGACGTGCCGCACGCGGACCGGCCCGACCTCCCGGGGTTCGGCTGGGCGCTGGTGATCGGGGTGGCGGCGGCCCTGCTCGGCGCCGGTATCCGCCGGTTGGCCCTCCTGCTCCGGGCTCGGGTCGAGCGGCGCACGGTGCCCGCGACGGTGGTGATGGGCCTGGTGGTCGCCGGGTGCGCCATCGCCTACGCCGAGGCCACCGGCAAGGGCGCGGCCGAGGTGCTCTACTCCGGGCAGAGCGCGATCGGCCCGCTGCTGGCGGGTCACGCGGGTTATTCGGTCGGTGCCCTGGGCCTGCTCGTCGCCTGCAAGGGACTGGCCTACTGCGCCTCGCTCAGCGCGTTCCGGGGCGGGCCGGTGTTCCCGGCGATGTTCTTGGGGGCGGCCGGGGGCACGGCCCTCTCCCACCTGGCGGGACTGCCGCTCACCGCCGCGTTCGCGACGGGGATCGGCGCCATGTGCGTCGCGCTGCTGCGGCTGCCGATGACCTCGGTGCTGCTCGCGACCCTGCTGCTGGGCGCCGACGGGCTCACCGTCATGCCGCTGGTGATCGTCTCGGTGGTGGTCGCCTACGTCCTGACGCTGCGGATCGGCCCAAGCGGTGCGGGAGCGAGCGCCCCTGTCGTTCGTGGCTGAAGGGGAGCGGGGCCTGTCGGTCACCGCCGGCCTGAGAGGACCGCCCCGGCCGGGGAGGCGCGGCCGGGGCGGAGGGATCACGGGCCGGGGAGAAGGGACGTCCGGCCCGTAGCGGGTCAGGTGCCGAGGATCTTTGCCTTCTGGGTGGCGAACTCGGCCTCGGTCAGGACGCCCTGCTCCTTGAGGGCGCCGAGCTTCTGGAGCTGGGCGATCGTGTCGTCGGTGCTGCCGGGAGCAGCGGCCGGCGGCGGATCCCGGTAGGCGGCGGCCTGGTCCTGCTGGGCCCACCGGCCGGCCTGCCGCCGTGAGACGCGGTTGGAGACGGCCGTCGCCGTCCCCGCGACCACGGCGGTGCGGGCCACTCCTCGAATCAGTCCGGGCACGGGTTCCTCCTTCGGTCGTGCTTCGGTTCGTGCGGGTCGTACGGCGCCGGTCAGACGGGGCTGCCGGCGTCCTCGACGGCTGTCAGAGCCGCCAGGACGTCCTGGACCGGGATCCGACCGCTGGCGACGAGCTGGGCGCCGGCGCGGCGCAGGGCTCCCACCATCGGAGCGGCCCAGAGGTTCTCGTAGACGAGGACGGCGGCCGAGCTGCCGGGTTCCAGGGCCTTGGCCGCCTCACTGATGTCGTCGTCGCCGAGCAGGCCCGAGGAGGCCCCTTCGAACACGGTGAGGTCGAGCTGTCCGTCGCCGGTCAGATCGGCGAGTTCCAGCGCGGTCAGCGAGCCGTCCGGCTCCTTCTTGACGAAGGTCAGGTCCAGGATCCGGATGATGCCCCGTTCGACCAGGTCCAGGAGCAGGGGCATGCCCTCGCCGGTCAGACGGGTACCGGGGAACTCCACGATCAGGTAGTCGATCGGGCCGGTTTCGTTGAACTCTTCGTCGATGGTGTCGCTCATGGCAGCTCCTCGTGCTGTTCAGTGGAATCACCGGGTCCGCCCGGAGGCGTACCGCGGGTGGGAGCCGGGACGCGGCCGTAGCCGCTCCCGGTGGCGGGCAGCCGACGGGTGAAGGGGAAGCCGGCCAGGGTGATGCCGGCGGCGGCCAGCACGGCCACCTTTAGGCCGTCGAGCTGGGCCGTCCGGTAGGCCGAGACGACGGCGTCCGCCTCCTCCGGCGGGATCGAGGTCTTGGCGAGGGCAGCGGCGGCCTGGTCGGCAGGTACGAAGTTGAGCCCCGACTCGATCCGGATGCCGGCCTGTTGTCGGACCGTCTCCGAGACCGCCGGGTCCTTGGCCATCGCTGCCGTGAAGGCGGCCGCCAGGGCGCTGATCACGATGGCTCCGATCAGCGCGGTGCCCAGCGACGAGCCGAGGTTCTGAGCGGTGTACTGCAGCCCGCCTACCTCGCTGCGCTCGGACTCGCCGACACTCGACTGCACGACGTTGCCCAGCTGGGAGGCGAGCAGGCCCATGCCGAGACCGAGCAGCGCCATCGCCAGGGCGAAGGACAGGTCGTCGAGTTCGGGCTCGATGGTGCCGAGCAGCCAGAGGGTCGCGGCGAAGAGCACCAGCAGGCCGGTCCGGACCACCGTGCGCGGGGACACGAACCTGTTCAGCGCGGGGCCGCTCAGCGCCGCCACGAGCATCGTGACCGACACGGGCAGCAGCCGCAGGCCGGTTTCGAAGGCGTTGAGCCCCAGCACCACCTGGAGGTAGAGCGGAATGGCGAAGAACAGGCCGAGCAGGATGACGTTCTGGCTGAACAGCATCAGCAGGCCGGAACGCAGGCTCGGAATGCGGAACAGGCTGAACCGCACCAACGGATCCGCCCGGTGCTCCTCCCAGAGGCGGAGGAGATAGAGCAGGACGAGGCCGAGGGCGATGACGAAGACCGTCGGGGAGAACCCGAAAACGGTGAAAGGGGGGTTGCGCGGATGGAGCCATCCCCACGAGCTGCTCTGCAGCACGGCCAGCACCACCAGGGCCAGTCCCGCGACCGACAGCAGCACCCCGCCCAGGTCGAGCCGGGGCCGGGTCGCGGGCGCGGGCTGCGGCGTGATCCAGCGGATCAGGAGGAGGATGACCACCACGAGGACGGCCTCCCCGGCGAACACCAGGCGCCAGGTCAGGTACGTGGTCACCCACCCGCCGAGCAACGGGCCCACCGCGATCCCCGCACCGGCGAGGCCGCCGATGACCCCGTAGGAGACCGCGCGGTCCCGGCCCTGGTAGGTGCTCGCCACGAGGGCGGCCAGGGCGGGGAGGACCAGCGCGGCACCGAAGCCCTCGATGACGGACCAGCCCAGTGCCAGCACCCCGAGCGTGGGCGCGACGGCGGTGAGCGCCGATCCCACCCCGTAGACGACGAGCCCGCCGGCGAACACCCGGCGGCGACCGAACATGTCGGCGAGTTTGCCGCCGGTGATCATGAAGGCTGCCATGACCAGCGTGTAGAGCGTGATGACCGCCTGGATCGCCGTCACCTCGGTGTCGAAGTCGATGACCAGCTGGCTGATCGACACGTTCATCACCGATGCGTCCAGCACCATGAGGAACTGCGCCATCCCCAGGATGATCAGCGCCTTCCACCGGTTCACGGCACCTCCTGAAGGGTTCACGCGTCCGCGCTCGCGTCGATCCGGCCACGCTCACGTGTTCCGCGTGCTGTGGGCGTCACGTCCCCGTCCGCCGATGCGCCGGGTTGGCCGCCCTGACGCTTTCCCGGACGCGTCCTCGGACGTGGGCCATCGCGCCGGTCAGGAGGAGGAGGGCACTGATGAGGATCCAGCCGTCCCTCTCGTCGACGCTCAGAGCGGCGGGTGCGGGGCGGTCCGGCGCGGATGCACCGTGCGGAGCAGGGCGCAGCATCCCCTTGGCGATCGCGACGACGCCCGACAGCGCGTGCTTGATCGCGCCTGCGATGATCATCGACGAGCCGATCACGACCCAGTCGACTCGTCCGAGCTCGGTGGGTCCGGTTGCGACGGTGCGACGCGTTACCAGGTGGTGGGTGCCGGGCATGTGCCTCGCCTCCTTGCTGGATGCGGTGGGACGATCCCTACCTTCCGACGTTCGCAGGGCCCGCGCGAAGTGCCATGGGCCGTCCGGCCCATGGCCCGGGGGGCCGGACGCCCGCAGGACTCCGCGTCACGGCGCCGTTCCTGTGCGCGACCGGACGACGGGCAGGGCCGTATGGACCACTGCCGCGGTCCGAGCGGCCCTGCCCGGCCGGCGGGCCCGGCCCTACGGTGGCCACAGGGCTCCGGTTCCGGGGTCCGTCAGCCAGCCGAGCTAGCGAGGCGGTCGTAGTGGAAGACCACGACCCACTCCGCACCAGGACGGGGGACGCCCAGGGCGCCACGTCGGTGGCCTTGGAGGGCGAACTCGACATCGCCACCGCGCCGCTCCTGATCGACGCCGTCGTGCGGGCTCTCGCGGCTCGCCGGCCACGGCTGGACCTCGACGTAGCGGCCCTCACCTTCTGCGACGCCGCCGGTGTGCACGCCCTTCTCCAGGCCCGCCGGATCTGCCGCGTCCACTGTGCGGGGTTCCGGCTCGTCGGCGTCCGACCGGGGCTCGGCCGGATCCTCGTTCTCCTCCGCCTCACCGACCTCCTGACTTCTCCGGCCGAGCCGGTCGGGAGCGGGGCGGGTGCCGGTTCACCGGATCCCCTCCACGCGAGTTCTCCCCCCTCTCGCCTCCCGTTCCCGGCGAGGCTGCCGCTACCGAAGGAGTCCATGTCATGACCAGCAGTGTCACCGATGCGGGCCGCACCGCCCAGGCACCCGAGAACCGTCCCTTCGTGACCGGGTGGACAGTCTTCGCCGCGATCATGCTGATCGCCGGCGGCATCATGGCGATCTTCGAGGGGATCGCCGGCATCGCCAAGGACAGCCTGATAGTCGTCACCCGGCACTACGTGTACTCGATGAACACCACGGGATGGGGGTGGATCCACCTGATCCTCGGGGTCGTCCTCGTCCTGGCCGGTGTGGCGCTGTTCAGCGGCGCCGTCTGGGCCCGTGCCGTCGGCGTGGTCGTCGCCGGGCTGGGAATGATCGCGAACTTCCTGTGGCTGCCCTACTACCCGTTCTGGGCGGTCGTCCTGATCGCGCTCGACGTCTTCGTCATCTGGGCGCTGTGCGTCGGAACGGTCAGAAAGGAGACCTGACGGCCCGGAGGGCGCCCGTCCCGGGCCCTGACACCGTGGCCGGCCCGGCCCCCGGCGATCAGCCGGGGGCCGGGCCGCTTCCCGTGGACCTCAGTCGTCGGCCGAGGCCGGCTCGGGCGTCGCCAGCAGCCGGGCCAGTCGGCCCTGGCCCGCCACCACGTAGCCGGTGCTGATCCCGAGCGTGACGGCCGTGAACACCACGATGAGCCAGCTGAGCAGGGTGAAGACCAGGCCGAGGGGGCCGAACTGCGTCACGCTGCGCTCCAGCGAGCGGGGGACGTAGAGCCGCGATCCCCACGCGAGCGCCGTCAGGGCGGCACCGGTCAGCACGGCCCCGGGCAGCAGCGGGAGCCAGGGGACACGGCCGCCGAGCAGCAGGTGCTGTGTCCACCACCAGAGCAGAGCGGCGGTGAGCAGGTACAGGAAGACCCCGAGGCCGTGGCCCACTCCGAACCCGGACCACACCTTCCCCTGGACGGTCAGGGCGGTCAGCCAGACCAGCAGCCAGGCGAGCCACCGCCAGGCCGCCAGGCGTCCCGCCAGATGGGGCAGGTGCCAGCTCCGCTCGCACAAGCGCTGCAGTGCGCGGCTGCAACTCGTGGCCGAGAGCAGGGTCACCAGGATTCCGACGGCGCCGAAGGTGTCGGTGGTCTGGGTCAGGTCGGTCTGGAGCACGTGGTTGACCTCGTCGAGCGAGGCGCCGCGCAGCCCCAGGACGGTGCGCAAGGATTCGGAGACGCTGTTGCGCACCTCCTGGGGCATGAAGGCGGCCAGTACGAACAGCACCGGAACGGCGGTCAGGAAGGCCTGCGCCGCGAGGCGGGTGGACATGTCCAGGACATGGATGTGGACCAGCTGCGCCACCAGCCGGCGCGGGAACGGGGCGTCGCGCAGCGTGGCCGTCCGCCCCCGCAACCAGGTGGATCCGGCGCGGAGCCACCGGGAGCGGCCGGGCCGGCCGGGCTGTTCCGCCACTGTGTTCTCCCTCCGGCCGATGTCGGCCCTCCGGCCGCCGTGGTTCGTCGCCGACGCGAGGACCCCGGATTCCGTCCAAGACTGCGCGACGGGAGGATGCGGGGCATCTCCGGCGGACTGCCGTTCAGCGCAACGGCCCACACGCCACCGGCCGCAGCCGTCCGCCGTTCCTCGCCCGGACGGCTCACCCCGGGTGTCGGGCGCCGCGCGCTACGGGGCAATGGTGCTCAGCGGCACGGCCGCGCGGAGTTCCGGGAGGCCTGTGGAACCACCCGACCGTGCTGACTGTGCTGTTGCTCCGGCGCCGGGCCCCGTCCGATGCGTGAGTTCCCCGGCCCCCGGTGGGGCCGATGCGTCCTGGGCCGACCCGGCCCTGTCGGCGGGGACCGTACGGCCCTGTCCGGTGGCTTCCGGCGGACGGACAGTGGAGGCGGAACCACCCGAGGAGGAGTGAGGACGATGCAGCACCGCAGCGTCGGCGACGTGATGACCCGTGAGGTCGTCACCGCCCGGCCCGACACACCGTTCAAGGAGGTTGCGGCGCTGTTCCACCGCAACGACATCACCGCCATCCCGGTGATCGACGACCAGGGACGGCCGCTCGGCATGGTGTCCGAGGCCGACCTGCTCCGCAAGGAAGCTGTCCTTCCCGACCCCGAGGGCCGCTTCCCCGGGCGCCGGCTGGACGCCGGGGACCGTGCCCGGGCCGAGGCGGAGACCGCCGGCGGGCTGATGACCAGCCCCGCCGTCACGGCCCGCCCGGGCTGGTCGGTGCCGGAGGCCGCCCGGGCCATGGACAAGCACCGCGTCAAGCGGCTGCCCGTGGTGGACGAGGCCGGCCGTCTGGTCGGGATCGTCAGCCGCCGTGACCTGCTGGAGGTCTTCCTGCGCCACGACGCGGCCATCCGCGACGAGATCAACCACGACGTGCTCGGCCAGACCCTCTGGCTCACCCCCGGCGACGTCGTGGTCGGCGTTCACGAGGGCGTCGTCACGCTCAGGGGCCGGCTGCCGCGTCGCAGCCTGATCCCGATCACCGAGCAGCTCTGCCGCGCCGTGGACGGCGTGGTCGCGGTGCACGCGGCCCTCGACTGGACCGAGGACGACACCGACCCGCACCTGGAACACCCCCGCGCCTACCGCGCCGCTTCCTAGGAGGCCGCCGTGACCAGCACACCGAGCACCGTCGCCGACGTCATGACCCACGCGGTGGTCGCCGTCGGCCGCGACGCGGACTTCCGGGAGGTCGCCGAGACCCTGCAGCGCTGGCGGGTCAGCGCCGTTCCCGTGCTGACCGGCGACGGCCGGGTGGTCGGGGTGGTCTCCGAGGCCGACCTGCTCACCGCCCGGGACCGCGACGGCGAGCGCGCCGACGCCCTGACGGCCGGGCGGATGATGTCCGTCCCGGCGGTCACCGCGCACCCCGGCAGCCCGCTCAACGAGGCCGCCCGGGCGATGGCCCGCGGCCACCTCAAGCGGCTCCCGGTCGTGGACGAGGAGGACTACCTGGTCGGCATCGTCAGCCGGGGTGACCTGCTGAAGGTCTACCTCGGCGACGACCGCGAACTCGCCGACCGGGTCCGCTTCGAGCTCGTCGCCACTCTCGGCCCGAGCGCCGCCGTGGACACCGACATCCGCTCCGAGAACGGCCGGATCACCCTGACCGGCAGCCTGCCGGACATGGTCTCCGCCGACGTCCTGGAGCGCCTGGTGCGCTCCGTACCCGGCGTGGCCGGCGTCGAACTCCGGCTCGCCGCCGCGGCCTGAACCCGCTCCGCCGGCCTGCTCGTCCTCGGGCGAACCGGGCACCGCCCCGGCCCGGTGACCCGGGCGGTGATCCACCGGGCCCGGTGCCCGGTCGCCGTGGTCCCGCGCGGCCGACCCGGTGCGCCGCGCGTCGCGAACGCGCAGAATCGGTGGTGTCACCGCTCGCGCACCCCAGGGAGCAGGCCATGGACACGCCCCAGCCCGTACGGGTGTTCCTGCTGGACGACCACGAGGTGGTGCGGCGCGGCGTCCGGGACCTCCTGGAGGCCGAGGAGGACATCGAGGTCATCGGCGAGGCCGCCAGCTGTGCCCAGGCCCTCGCCCGGGTGCCGGCCCTGCGCCCGGACGTCGCCGTGCTGGACGTACGGCTCCCGGACGGCGACGGGGTGAGCGTCTGCCGGGACCTGCGCGACCGGATGCCCGAACTGGTCTGCCTGATGCTGACCTCCTTCGACGACGACGACGCCCTGCTCGACGCGATCATGGCCGGGGCGGCCGGCTATGTCCTGAAGCAGGTCAAGGGCGCCGAACTGGTCAGCGCCGTACGGACGGTGGCCTCCGGCCAGTCCATGCTCGACCCGGCCACCACGCGCAAGCTGATGGAGAGCCTGCGCCACCACGAGGAGAGCGAGCCGGAGGCCGCGCTCGCCGGGCTCACCCCGCGCGAACGGGAGATCCTCGAGCTGGTGGGGGAGGGCAAGACCAACCGGCAGATCGGCCAGGAGCTCTACCTCGCCGAGAAGACCGTCAAGAACCACGTCTCCCGGCTGCTCGCCAAGCTGGGTGTCGAGCGCCGGCTCCAGGCGGCCGTCCTCGCCGCCCATGCCGAAGAGCCCTCCGAGTCGCACCACCCGCGCCGGGTTTGAGTCGACCGGGCCCGGAAAGAGAGCCGAACGGCCCAAGCACCCCGCCGGAACCCGGTCGCACGGTGGAAGTGATCCACCCGCCACGACCGGGGAGACCGCGATGAGGTACTGGGACGATCACGGCACGAGCGCCCGGGGCATCCCCCCGGCGACCGCGGGCACTCCGCTCCTCCGGGACACCCCGCACCGCTGCGCCGAGCCGTCCGTCTCCGGCTGACACCGATCCCGGAGGACACCATGTCCACCCTCGCCCTCGACGCCGCCGGCCTGGAGAAGCTCGTCTCCGCCGCCGTCGCCGCACCCTCGATCCACAACAGCCAGCCCTGGCGCTTCCACCTCCAGCCGGCCACCTCCACCCTGGAGGTCCGGGCCGACCGCAGCCGCGCCGTCCCGGCCGCCGACCCCCAGGGCCGGGCGCTGCACATCTCCGTCGGCGCGGCCATCCTCAACCTGCGGGTCGCCGCCCGCCACCTCGGCTGGGCCCCCGAGGTGCGGCTGCTGCCCGACCCGGCCGACCCGGACCTCTTCGCGGCCGTACGGCTGGACGGCGCGGCAACCGTGCCCGCCCCGGGCACCGAGCGGCTGTTCGAGGCGATTTGGCGCCGGCACTCCATCCGCACACCGTTCACCGGCGAGCCCGTGCCCCAGGCCGTCCTCGACGAACTGGTCGCGGCCGCCCGCACCGAGCACACCGCCCTCCAACTGCCCGACCACGCGGAGACCACCCGGCTGCTCCACCTCACCGCCGAGGCCGAGCGCCGCAGCACCACGGACGAGGCCCAGCGCACCGAGAGCCGCAGCTGGATCCGTACCGGGGACGCCGAGGCCCAGCCCTACGGCATCCCGGTCACCGCGCTCGGTCCCCAGGACCAGGCCGGCCACCTGCCCGTGCGGGACTTCGCGGCCCTGCGCGCCGCCGAGCACCAGGCCCCCGCCCCCTTCGAGCACGAGCCCCGCATCGCGGTCCTGACCACCGAGCACGACACCCCCGAGGACTGGCTGCGCGCCGGCCTCGCCCTCGAACACGTCCTGCTCGCCGCCACCGTCCACGGCGTCCGCGCCTCCCTCCTGCACCAGGCGATGGAGTGGCCCTACCTGCGCTGGGAGGCCCGCGACCCGCACCGGGGCCCCGGTTACGTCCAGATCCTGATCCGCCTGGGCTACGGCCCCGAGGGCGCCCCGACGCCGCGGCTCGCGGCCGGGAACGTGCTGGACCGGGAGGAATAGCCCAGGAAGAGACGGCTCAGGACTCGGGCAGGGGAACCCGCCAGACCAGTTCGGTGCCGCCCTCCGGGCGGGTGCGGGCGGTGAAGGTGCCGCCCAGGGCGGTGGCCCGGTCGGCGAGGTTGGTGAGCCCGCTGCGGCGGCCGCCCTCGGGGAGGCCGACGCCGTCGTCGGTGACCGTGACGGTCACGTCCCCCTCGGCGGCGACCGAGGCATCGACGGCGTGGGCCCTGGCGTGGCGGGCGGCGTTGGACAGGGCCTCCTCCAGGACCGCGACGGCCGCGTCCGCGATCTCGGCGGGCACGGTGGCGTCGAGCAGGCCGGTCATCCGCAGGGCGGGGGTGAATCCGAGGGAGCGGGCGGCCCGGTCGACGACGTCGACGAGTCGGGCGCGCAGGCCGCTCGCCGCCGGGCCGGACTCGCGCAGGCGCAGGCCGAAGATGGTGGCGCGGATGGTCTTCGCCGTCTCGTCCAGGTCGTCGATCGCCCGCAGGACGCGGTCGGTCGCCTCGGGGTGGTCGATGAAGCGGGTGGCGCCCTGGAGGGTCATGCCGGTGGCGAACAGCCGCTGGATGGCCAGGTCGTGCAGGTCACGGGCGATCCGGTCGCGCTCCTTGAGCAGCGCGACCTGTTCGGAGTCGAGGCGGCGCTCGGCGAGCTCCATGGCCACCGCCGCCTGACCGGCGAAGCCCAGCAGCGGCCCGGACTCCCCCTCCTCGAACAGCGGTGCGCCGGCCGCCCTGGCCAGCAGCAGCACTCCGCGGATCCCGCGCTCGGCCGTGCCGACGGGCACCGCGACCGCCGGGCCCAGGCCCTGCCAGCGCGGTGGTCCGGCGGTGATCCGCGGGTCCTTCTGGACGTCCGGGCTCACCACCAGGCCACCGGTGCGGAAGGCCGCGCCCATGAACGAGCCCTCGACCGACAGCACCAGACCGCGGTGCTGCTCCGCACCGAGCCCGACGGCGATCCGCACCTCCAGCTCCCCGGTGTCCGGCATCGGCACGGCGACGACCGCGAGGTCCGCGCCCGCGATCTCGGCGGCCCGGGAGAGCAGCAGGTCCAGCACCTCCTGCTCGGGGCTGCCCGACAGCAGGGTGCTGGTGACCTCGGCGCTCGCCTCCAGCCAGCGCTGCCGCTGCCTGGCCCGGTCGTAGAGCCGGGCGTTGTCGATCGCGACCCCGGCGGCGACGGCGAGCGTCGCGAGCACCGACTCGTCCTCCTCGTCGAAGTCGCCGCCGCCGCGCTTCTCGGTCAGGTAGAGGTTGCCGAACACCTTGTCCCGGATCCGGATCGGCACTCCCAGGAAGCTGTTCATCGGAGGGTGGTTGGACGGGAAGCCGTAGGAGGACGGGTGGTCCGAGATCCGGGTGAGGCGCAGCGGCTCGGGGTGGCGGATCAGCTCGCCCAGGATGCCGTGACCGGAGGGCAGGTCACCGATCAGTTTGACCCGGTCGTCCTCGATGCCGACCGGGATGAACTGGGACAGCCGTTGGCCCTCGCCGATCACTCCCAGGGCGCCGTACTCGGCGTCCACCAGGGTCACCGCCGCTTCCACGATGTGCTGGAGGGCCTGGGCCAGTTCCAGGTCGCGCCCGACCGCCAGCACCGCCTCCAGCAGGCTGTGGACACGGTCGCGCGTGCCCCGGGCCGTGTCCAGCCGGACCTGCAGCTCCTCCAGGAGCTCGTCCAGGCGCAGCTTCGGTACGGGGGCCGAACTCTCCGGTGCGCTGGCCAAGGAAGTCCTCCACGCTCGCCCCCTACCACTGCCAAGCGTAGGTGCACCGGCCGTGCTCCGCCGGACACCGAAGGGGCCCAACGGCCCACCCGCCGGACCCCACCGGGCCCCCTCACACCGGTGCACCCGCGGCGGAGGCTGGAAGTGCGAGCGGAACCGGCCCGGCTCCGCCGCCCCGAGAGGAGTGGACAGGGCATGAAGGCGCTCACCTACCACGGACCCGGCCGCCGCACCTGGGGTGACGTCCCCGACCCGGTCGTCCGCGACCCGGAGGACGCCGTCGTCAGGGTGGACGCGGTCACCATCTGCGGCACCGACCTGCACATCCTCAAGGGCGACGTTCCCGAGGTGGAACAGAACCGCATCCTGGGCCACGAGGCCGTCGGTACCGTCACCGCGACCGGACCGGGCGTCCGTACGGTCATGGCGGGCGACCGCGTCCTGGTCTCCTGCATCTCCGCCTGCGGCCGCTGCACCTACTGCCGCGGCGCGAGCTACGGCCAGTGCACCGGCGGTGGCGGCTGGATCCTCGGCCACCTGATCGACGGCTGCCAGGCCGAGCACGTCCGTACCCCCTTCGCCGACACCTCCCTCCACAAGCTGCCGGACGGTGTCAGCGACGAGGACGCCCTGCTGCTCGCCGACATCCTGCCCACCTCGTACGAGGTGGGGGTGCGCAACGGCCGGGTCGGCCCGGGCGACAGCGTCGCGATCGTCGGCGCCGGGCCGATCGGGCTCGCCGCGATCCTCACCGCACGGCTGTACAGCCCCTCCCGGATCGTCGCCGTCGACCTCGCCCGAGCCCGACTCGACGCCGCCAAGCGCTTCGGCGCCGACGCCACGCTGACGGTGGCCGAGGCCACTCCGGAGGCCGTCCGCGAGCTGAGCCGGGACGGGCTCGGCGTGGACGTCGCGATCGAGGCCGTCGGCGTGCCCGAGTCCTTCGAGCTGTGCACCCGCCTGGTCCGCCCGGGCGGCCGGGTCGCCAACGTGGGCGTGCACGGCAAGCCGGCGGTGCTCCACCTGGAGGACCTCTGGATCCGCGACATCACCGTCACCACCGGCCTGGTCGACACCGACAGCACTCCGCTGCTGCTCGACCTGCTGGCCGCCGGACGACTGGAGGTCGGCGGACTGGTCACCCACCGCTTCGGGCTCCACGAGATGCAGGACGCGTACGACGTCTTCGCCGACGCGGCCGACACCGGAGCCCTCAAGGTCGCGCTCTTCCGGACGTGACCTCCCGCGCGCAGGAGCCGCAACCATGATCCCCGACCGTACCGATCCTGCTGCCATCGCCCGCCGGATCCTCCAGCGCCGCGACCAACTCGGCCTGAGCGAAGGAATGCTGGCGTACCGGACCCACATGTCGCCGGCCTACCTCCGGCAACTCCTCTGCGCTGGGCCGGAGTTCGACCGGGAGGCCTTCCTGCGGATCGCCACCGCCCTCGGCACGACCTGGTCCGAGCTGCTGACCGGCCGACGCCCCGACGCCCCGCCGGGACAGGCCGACCCCGCCGCTCCGCGCCCGTTGCTGCTCCACCTGACCGGGCCGCAGTGCTGGGAACTGCTCGGCACCCACGGCGTCGGCCGGATCGGCCTGCCCGGGCGGGCGGCACCCGTCGTACTCCCGGTGAACTACACCGTGGACGCTCGAACCGTCGTCTACCGGACCGCCGCCCAGGGCGCCGCCGCCCCCACCGAGGGATCTCCCGCCTCGTTCCAGGTCGACCACGTCGACGACCGCCGCAGCAATGGCTGGAGCGTCCTCATCCTCGGCGAGGCCCACCACATCGACGATCCGGACGAGCAGCGGCGGCTCTCCGCCCGGCCCGGCGCCACCCCGTGGGCGGGCGGCGCCCGCCCGCTGTGGGTCCGCATCAGCCCGAGCGAGATCGCCGGCCGTCGGCTCGGTACGGAATGACCGGCCGGTACGGTCGGATCGCCTACTGCGGCAGCAGCACCGCGACGCCGGTCACCCGGTCCGCGGCGAGGTCGGCGAGCGCGGTGCCGGCCTGCCGTAGCGGGTAGCGGTTGACGTGCACCACCGGACGGGTCCGGGCGGCCTCGGCCAGGAAGGCGCGGCCGTCGTCCCGGGTGTTGGCGGTGACGCTGCGCAGGGTGCGTTCCTGGAAGAGGTGGCGCTGGTAGTCGAGCGGGGGGATGTCGCTGAGGTGGATGCCGGCGACGGCGAGGGTGGCGCCGCGGTCCAGCGCGGTCAGGGCGACCGGCACGAGTTCGCCGGCCGGGGCGAAGAGGATGGCGGCGTCCAGCGGCTCAGGTGCGGGGTCGTACGAGTCCCCGGCGAAGGCCGCGCCCAGGTCGAGGGCCAGCTGCCGGGCGGCCTCGCCCCGGGTGAACACGGCGACCCGGGAGCCCCGGGCGAGGGCGATCTGGGCGGTGAGGTGGGCGGAGGCGCCGAAGCCGTAGATGCCCAGGAGGCCGCCGGGCGGAAGGTCGGCCCGTTCCAGGGCGCGGTAGCCGATGATCCCCGCGCACAGCAGCGGGGCGAGTTCCTCGGCGGGCGGGCCCTCGGGCAGGCGGTAGGCGAAGCGGGCGTCGGCGGTCAGGTGACCGGCGTAGCCGCCGTGCCGGTCCCAGCCGGTGTAGCGCGAGCGCGGGCAGAGGTTCTCCCGCCCGCTCCGGCAGTACGCGCAGCTGCCGCAGGTGCGGGCCAGCCAGGCGATCCCGGCGCGGTCCCCGGTCGCGAAGCCCCCGACGGCGGAGCCCACCGCCCGTACCCGTCCGACCACCTCGTGCCCGGGGGTGCACCTCGCCACCCTGGGGGAGAGGTCCCCCTCCGCCAGGTGCAGGTCGGTGCGGCACACCCCGCAGGCCTCCACCTCCACCAGGACCTCCCCGGGCCCCGGCTCGGGAACGGGCCGCCGCTCCCACTCCAACGGCCCGGGGCCCGCGCCGCCCACCGGCCCCGGCTGCGCCACCACCCACGCGCCGGTCTCACCGGCCACCAGTCGCGTCGTGTCCATCACCGACTCCCACCGTCCACCGGAGGCAAGACTGCTCCTCCCAGCCTGCGCCCGGGACGGGCGCGGTGCGAGACCGAGCGCGGGGGCCGAGCTCCCGGAGGACCTCCTCCACCGCGTCGTGGACGGGCTGTTCCACCCCGCCGCCCGGTAGCCCGGCCGCCCAGGAGTCCCGTCCAACGGCCGTGCGCGCTGCGGTGCGCGGTTGCGATGCCGGCCTGTGGCGCGCTGCGGCGGTGGGTGCCGACCGAGGGGTGGCGGAGGCGGAGAATGGCGGCGTGACAGACATGACGCTCAACCTCTGGCGGCAGCCGCTCGGCCCGGTGGCCGCCGAGATGCTCAGCACGGTGTGGGACCGCAACGAGCTGACCGTGCTCATCCTCGCCGAGGCCGCTATCTCCGAACTCCCGCCCGGAATCAGCAGGTTGTCCAGGCTGCGCACCCTGGACCTCGGCCACAACCTGCTCACCGAGGTGCCCGCCGAACTGGGGCGGCTCACCGGGCTCCGGGACTTCCTCTACCTGCACGACAACCAGCTCACCGCACTGCCGGACTCGCTCGGACGGCTCACCCAGCTGCGCTACCTCAACGTCGGCGAGAACCGGCTCACCGAACTGCCCTCCTCCATCGGCAAGATGGCCGAGCTGGTGGAACTGCGCGCCCAGCACAACCGGCTCACCGCGCTGCCGGAGCCGATCGGCGCCCTCGGGCAGCTGCGCGAACTCTGGCTGCGCGGCAACCGGTTGACCACCCTGCCGGCCTCCTTCCGGCTGCTGTCCGAACTGCGGGAGCTGGAGCTGCGCGAGAACGCCCTCGCCGAGCTCCCCGCCGTCCTCGCCCGGCTGCCGCGGCTGCGCCGCATCGACCTGCGCAGCAACGAGATCGCCGAACTGCCCGACTGGCTGGCCGACCCGACTGCGCTCCCCGCGCTGGAGAAGCTCGACCTGCGCTGGAACGACGTAGAGGTGCCGGACCGGGTGGGGGAGGCGCTCGCCGAGCGCGGCTGTGTCGTCCTGCGGTGAGTGGGTCCGCCGCTGCGGGCCGGCCGGCTCATGAAGATCAACGCGGGGGGCGAGGACCTGCTACCGTGGAACGCATGAAGCGCGCTGCACTCGTCACGACGACGCCGGAACAAGTCCCGGCGCGCTGACTGCTGACCAAGTCCGAAGCCCCGGGGCGAGTGCCCCGGGGCTTCGTCGTTCCCGGCCGCTCGCCCCGCATCCGAGTGGAGACCCATGAACGAGCGGCTCAAGAACGACCACCTCCTCGACGGCGACCGGCCCGCGCACGACCACCGCAAGCTCGGCCGCGAGCTCGACCTGTTCGACACCGACCCGCTGATGGGCTCCGGCCTGCCGTACTGGCTGCCCGACGGCGCCGCGATCCGGCACACCCTGGAGGAGTTCATCCGCGGCCGCGAGCGCCGGGCCGGCTACCGCCACGTCTACTCGCCGGTGCTCGGCAAACGCGAGCTGTACGAGACCTCCGGCCACTGGGACCACTACCGCGACGACATGTTCCCACCCATGGAGCTCGGCTCGGAGGAGATGGTGCTGCGCCCGAGCCTGTGCCCGCACCACGCCCTGATCTTCCGCTCCCGCCCCCACAGCTACCGGGAACTTCCGCTTCGGATGGCCGAGTTGGGCGGCATGTACCGCTCCGAACTGTCCGGTGTGCTCGGCGGCCTGACCAGGGTCCGGGCCATCCAGCTGAACGACGCGCACGTCTTCTGCACCCCCGAGCAGGCCGCCGACGAGGCCGTCGCCGCCCTGGAGCTGATCCGCGAGGCGCACCGCGCGCTCGGCGTCGTGCCGGTTCGCTACCGGCTCTCGCTGCCCGGCGAGGGCGGAAAGTACGTGGCCGATCCCGGGCTCTGGCAGCGTGCCACCGCGCTGCTGACCGACGTGCTGGAGCGCTCCGGGGTGCCGTTCGAGGCGGCGGAAGGTGAGGCCGCGTTCTACGGTCCCAAGATCGACGTGCAGATCGCCGACGGCGCCGGGCGCGAGTTCACCCTCTCCACCGTGCAGATCGACTTCCATCAGCCCGAGCGCTTCAACCTCCACTACATCGGTCCGGACGGAGCCAAGCACCGCCCGGTGATGGTGCACCGCAGCGTGATCGGCAGCGTCGAGCGGGTGGTCGCCCACCTGATCGAGCTGTACGGCGGGGCGTTCCCGGCCTGGCTCGCGCCCGCGCAGGTGGTGCTGCTGCCGATCTCCGACGCCGAACTGCCGCAGGCCGAGCGGCTGCGGCAGCGCTGCCTGGACCTCGGGCTGCGGGCCGAGGTCGCCGGTCCCGAGCACGGCAGCCTCGGCGCCCGGATCCGGGAGGCCCGGTTGGTGCCCTACCAGGCGGTGATCGGCGCCAAGGAGGCGGTGGACGACCGGGTCGCGCTGCGGCTGCGGGACGGCCGCCGACTGGATCCGATGCCTGCGGAGGAGGCCTGGTCGCGGATCGGCGCGCTGGTCGCGGACTGCGGCGCCGAGCTGTGGCGGGACGAACCCGCCCGGTGAACCGGGGGCATACGTACGACTAGTGCGATGCCCGGTGTGTCGGCGGGGCCGGGGGCGGCGACCGCCCGTCGAATGAAGGCGCGGCGGCCGAGTCCACGGCCGCCGCTGTCCCCACGGACCGGAGGTACCCGTGCGCAGACCGCGTAGGTTCGTCGTTCCCGTCCTCACCGCCTGTCTCGCCCTCGCCGGGGCGGTGGCCGCCGCCCCGGCGGGTTCTGCCGGGCTCCGCCCGCTGCCCGTACCGGAGGTCCAGTACTGCGCCGCCGTCCTCGGTCATCTGCCCGGCGCCGACGGCGTCCCGCCGGTGCTCGGCCGTGCCTGCTCACCGGACTCCGCCGCCGACGCGCTCGCCCGGGCCGACCACCGTCCCCGCACGCCGGAGCAGCCGGCCGACCGGACGCTGCTGTTGGAGGAGTACAAGGACATCAACTACGGCGGCGGCGTCGTCTACTCCTTCTACGGCGACGCCGGAGGCTGCGACTCCACCGGCTACCACCTGGTCAACTACTTCGATGTGGCGCTGAGCGTCTCCTCGATGAAGGGCTACCACAACTGCAACACCGTCCACCTCTGGTCGACGCTGGGCAAGGAGGAGACGCTGGGCCTGCCGGCCTCCTACCTGGGGCCGGACTTCAACGACGCGGTCCGCGAGTTGCAGGTGTTCCACAGCTGAGCGCTCAGCTGTCGCCGGCCGCCGGGGGAGTACGCCCCGGCGGCCGGTCCGGTGTTCGGCCCGACGCCGGGTCCGATGTCCGGTCCGACGTCGGGTGCGACGTCCGCGCGGCCCTCGGCCGGTCAGTAGGACTGCAGCTCGATCAAGCGACCCTCGGGGTCGCGCAGATGGGCGCTGCGCAGGGTGGGGCCCCACTCCGGGCGGTCGGTCGCCGGGGCGACGAGGGCGCCGCCGTGCTGGAGGCAGAGGGCGAGCGCCTTGTCCACGTCGTCGACCCGGAAGACCAGCATGGCGGCGTCCTGGGCGGGGGCGGTGGGCTGGGCGGGCAGCCCGTCGGTGCCCAGGGCGGCGGCCATCGCGCCGCGGTCGTAGAGCGCCAGGACGGCCTGCTCGTCGACGTCCCAGTTGGCGTACGGACCCTCGGGCGCGCCCTTGACCAGGTTGGCGCCGGTGAGCGCGGGCAGGACCGCGCGGTAGAAGTCGAAGCACTCGGCGAAGCGGGTGACGAGCAGGCGCGGGTAGAGGGCGTCCACGGTCGAACTCCTGGGATCGAAAACGGTGGGTCGGAACCCACTATAGGGAGAGGCCCTAGAATTCCGCCATGGACTCCGAGACCCCCGCGCCGTCCGACGGACTCCCGCCGACCCTGCTGGAACTCAGCACCTTCCTGCTCGCCCGGATCGGCCGGACCGCACGCGGCCGGCTCGGCGAGCAGCTGGCCGAACGCGGCCTGCGGCTCTGGGACATGGCCGTGCTCGCGGCGCTCGCCGACTTCGGGCCGCAGGCGCAGCGGGACCTGGTGCGGCGGCTGGGCATCGACCCGAGCGACCTCGCGAAGGTCGCCGATCAGCTGGGTGCGGCCGGGTACGTCGAGCGCAGCCGGGACCGGGCGGACCGGCGGCGGGTCTCGGTCTCCGTCACCGAGGCCGGGCGGGCGCTGCTGGCCGAACTGGAGGCGCGGGCCCGGGCGGTGCAGGACGAGGTGCTCGCACCGCTGGACGAGGGGGAGCGGCGGGTGCTGCAGGGACTGTTGCGGCGGGTGAACGAGGGGGCCGCGCTGCGGCGCGGACCGGTGTGAGCTCAGGTGGTCGGCGGCGCGGGTCGGCGGGCGCCCGCGAACTCGCCCGCCCAGCGCGGGAGGTCGAGTACCTTCTCCACCCGCGCGACCAGCGTGCCGGTGCGCTCGGCGTGGATCATCGCGCCGTCGCCCGCGTAGACGCCGACGTGGTGCAGCGGGGCGTCGGGGCGGGAGAAGAACAGCAGGTCGCCGGGGGCGAGGGCGTCGCGTTCGACCGGAGCGCTGCGGTTGAACTGGGCGACGGTGTAGTGCCCGAGCTCGACGGTCCCGTGGCTGGCGCGGTACCAGCAGTAGAGGGACAGGCCGCTGCAGTCGAAGCCGACCGTGCTCTCGCCCAGGCACACGCCGTTGAGGTAGCCGTTGTCCTGGTCGCAGAAGCCGAGGCCGGGCCCCAGCCGGTCGCCGCCGCCCCAGGCGTACGGGACACCGATCTGCGCGGCGGCGACGGCGGCGACCCGCTGGCCCAGCGCGGCGGCGGGCTCGGACGGGCCTGCGGCGTGGGCGGGTTGGGCCGCCTGACCGAGCGCCGGGACGATGCTCGCGCCGAGCGCGAGGCCGAGCACGCGGCGGCGTCCGACTCCGGAGGCCTGGTCGTGGCCGGGCGGTTGGGGCTCCATCGGTCGGCTCCCGGGCGGTGGTGGCGGCCTGTGCCGCGGCGCTGGTCGCCCTGTTGGCGTGGGCGGGCACCAGGATCGCGGTCCGGTGGCTCGGTCCGCCATCACCCGCACAGGTGAATCATGAGCACACGGGCCTTGGCGGGGCCGGGAGTTCGCCGGAAATCGTTTGACGCTCGTTCGTGAGGGGCCAACGATGAGCGCGGACGTTCGGTCGCGATCCTCGGAGGGCCCCATGAGCAGCGCCGTCAAGCTGATCCGCAGCACCCGTCTGACCCCGGCCGTCGACTACGCCTACGCGGCGGTCGTCGACGCTCCGGCCCGCTCGCTCTGGCTCGCCGGGGCCTGTCCGCTGGACGAGGAGGGGCGCACGGTCGCCGTCGGCGACTACGAGGGCCAGACGCACCAGGTGATGCGCAATCTGACAACCGTGCTGGAGGACGCGGGCGCGGGGCTCACGGACATCGCCCGGACCACCGTGTACGTGGCATCCAGCGATCAGGCGGACCTGGTGAAGGTGTGGAACGTGTACCGGGAGTACCTGGGCGAGCATGACGCCCCCAGCACGCTGCTCGGCGTCACGGTGCTCGGCTACACCGACCAGTTGGTGGAGGTGGAGGCGGTGGCCGTGCTGCCCTGACGGCGGTGGTCGACCCCGGCGTTGGGTCGGCTGCCGTCCGGTCCGGTGCCGTTCGGACGGGTGCTGCTCAGGAAGAGGCGCCGGCGAGCAGGGCATCGAGCTTCCGGTAGCCCTCGACGACGCCATGCTCCATTCCGCTGGCCAGGATCGCGTCCCGGGCCGCCAGGCTGTCGACCACCGACAGCACGGTGACCCGGGTGCGGCCCTCGCCGACGGCTTCGAAGACGGCGGTGTCCAGCGAAACGCCGTCCGGCACGCCCTCGAAGGTGAAGGTCTGGACGAGCCGGGTGGCCGGCCGGACTTCGTGGAAGGACCCGTAGAAGGCGGCGACCTCCTGGCCGTCACGGTGCATGGAGTAGCGGTAGTGGCCGCCGGTGCGGCCGTCCCAGTCGTCGATCTTCATGTCGAGGTCCTCGGGGCCGAGCCACTGGGCGACCAGCTGGGGCTCGATCCAGGCCCGGAACACCCGCTCCTGCGGGGCGTCGAACTCGCGGACAATCCGGATGGTGGGCAGCGTCGGGTCCGCTTCGATCCGGGTCTCGTGGGTGGAGGTGGAGGTCATGACGGGGCTCCTCGAGTGGGGTCGGGGCGGGGTCGGGTACCGGCGTTCACCGGACCGGTCGGGTCCGGGGGCGGGGGCGGGGTCGGGTGAGTGTCCGGTGCCGGGTGGGCGTCCGGGGTCGCGTCTGCTGCGGCGCCCGGGGCGGTGTCGCGATCGCCCAGGGCGGAGAGCACGGCGTCCAGGCGGCTGAAACGTGCCTCGGCCTGGCGGCGGTAGCGCTCGATCCAGCTCGTCATCAAGTCGAACACCTGCGGCTCCAGGTGGCACGGCCGTCGTTGGGCGTCTCGGCTGCGGCTGACCAGCCCGGCCTCCTCCAGCACCTTGAGGTGCTTGGAGACGGCCTGCATGGACATCGCGTAGGACTCCGCCAGTTCGCCGACGGTCGCGTCCCGGACCGAGAGCCGGGCGACGATGTCGCGCCGGGTCGGGTCGGCCAGGGCGACGAACGCCCGGGAGAGCTGGTCGACGGCCACGGCACACCTCTGTTCATCCTCAACCGTTTGGTTGAGAACAACGGTACTCCGGCCTCGCCGCGTATTCAACCAATTGGTTGCGGGGGGTCGGGGGCGCGTCCCGGGTGGGTTTCGGGTTCCTGATGGGTGGCCGGCGATCAGAAACCGATCGTTCGGTTTCTGATCCACAGGGCTCGGTGGAAGGAGTGGGGGTCGGCGGATTGCCCGGAAGGCCCGGATTCCGCTTGACCGAAGAGGGGCTGACGGACCGTGGGGCGGGCCAAGCGGTGGGGTGGGTGGAGGGGCCGAGCGGGCTGATGGCCCGACATTGCTTGTAGCCCGTCGGTGGCCCGCAGCTAAGATACGGGGTGTTTGGTTTTGTTTCCGGGGCTCAGGGCGGGGTGGTTGCGGTGGTACGGCAAGAACGGGCGCTCCGGACGCGTCGGCTGATCCTGGAGGCTGCGGCGACGGTCTTCGACGAGTTCGGGTACGAGGGCGCCACCATCGGGGAGGTGGTCTCCCGCGCGGGTGTGACGCGTGGAGCCGTGTACTTCCACTTCGCCTCGAAGCGGGAACTCGCGCAAGGTGTCGTCGAGGAACAGTTCGTCCAGGACGGCGTGCCGGAACGCAGCTGCAAACTCCAGGAGTTCGTGGATACCGGGATGACGGTCGCGCACCTGATGCCGCGTAACCCGCTGCTCAGCGCGGGCGCTCGGCTCTCGCTCGGTCAGGACGCGTCCGACGACTTCGGCGGCGGGGCGATCCCCGGCTGGATCGGCCGGATGGAGGCGCTGCTGGTTGCCGCCGGTGAGCGCGGCGAGTTGCTGCCGCACGTCGTTCCGGCCGACACCGCGTGGCTGGTCACCGCCGCCTGGACCGGAGTTCAGATCCAGTCGCAGAAGCTCTGTGGCCGGGCCGACCTGGAGCGGCGGGTTTCCGGTCTGTTCCAGCACCTGATGCCGAGCGTCGCGGTGCCCGGCGTGCTCGGCTCCCTGCAGATGGGCCCGGACCGCGGTGCCCAGGTGGTCGCCGAGGTCGCGGCGGCCCGGGCGGCGTGGGAGGGCGGCGGAGGGTCGTCGGCGAAGTCGCGGACCGGGGGCGAGGTGGTCGTGAACGGGGCCGGTGCGGGCTGACCGAACCCGTCCCGAGTGGCTCGGTTCCGGACGGGAGCGCCCCGGGGCCACGGGGATCCGAGGCCGCCTTCGCCTTGCCCGGGGGTAGGCCGTCTGCTCGGCGAGGCGCTCGCCGTGCGGGGCGGCCCGGTCTTCGCCGATGTCCCGGTCGGCGGTCACCGTCTCGTCCCGCCGGGCAGCTCCGGCGGGCGCCGCAGCGGGCCGATGGCGCCGCAGCTCGCCCAACCCGGCCCGCCCGCGGCGGACGGGTCGAATGTCAGTGCTGCTCGCCATGATGACGGTATGAAGGACGCAGCCACCACGGCCATCCCCGCCGCCCTCGCCTCCCCGGAGGCCTACGCCGACGCCGTCGCCACCGCCGTACGGGCCGCCGCGGCGTACTACTCCGACGGTTCCACCGCGCTGGGGGACGACGAGTACGACGCTCTGGTCCGGGCGGTCGAGGCCTATGAGCGCGAGCACCCCGACCAGGTGCTGCCGGAGTCGCCCACCGGCAAGGTGGCCGGGGGAGCGGCGGTCGGCGACGTCCCGCACAGCACGCCGATGCTCTCGCTGGACAACGTCTTCTCCGCCGAGGAGCTGGAGTCCTGGGCTGCCGGGCTGGAGCGCCGGCTCGGCCGGCCGGTCGCCGCCTGGTGTGTCGAACCCAAGCTGGACGGTCTGGCCGTCGCCGCCCACTACCGGGAGGGCCGGCTGTACCAGGTGCTCACCCGGGGCGACGGCCTGGCCGGGGAGGACATCACCCACGCGGCCGACGCCGTGCTCGGCCTGCCCGCCCGGCTCGCCGAGCCGCTCGACGTCGAACTGCGCGGCGAGGTGCTGCTCACCCACGAGCAGTTCGAACAGGCCAACGCGGTGCGCACCGCCCACGGCGCCACCCCCTTCGCCCACCCGCGCAGCGGCGCCGCGGGCACCCTGCGCGCCAAGGACCGCCCCTACCGGATCGAGCTGACCTTCTTCGGCTACGACGCCCACGGCCTGCCCGGCCTCGGCCACGTCGAACTGCTCACTCGCCTCGCCGAACTCGGCGCCAACACCGCCGCCAGCACCCACGCCGCGCCGCTCCGCTGCGCGACCCTCGCCGAGGCCGAGCAGCGGATCGAGGAGATCGCCGCCCTGCGCGCCGCGCTGCCGTTCGGGATCGACGGCGTGGTGGTCAAGGCGGACGCGGTCGCCGACCAGGAAGCGGCGGGTTCCGGCTCCCGGGCGCCGCGTTGGGCGGTGGCCCGCAAGCTCCAGGCCCAGCACAAGGTCACCCGGCTGCTCGGGGTGGAGTGGAACGTCGGCCGCACCGGCATCATCGCGCCGCGGGCGGTGCTCGACCCGGTGGTGATCGACGGCGTCACCGTCACCTACGCGACCCTGCACAACCCCGCGGACATCGAGCGCCGCGGGCTGATGATCGGGGACCAGGTCTTCGTCTACCGCGCCGGGGACGTCATCCCGCGGGTGGAGGCGCCGCTGGTCGACGAGCGCACCGGCGCCGAGCAGCCGATCGCCTTCCCCGAGGTCTGCCCGCGCTGTGGCGACGCCATCGACCGCGCGGAGCAGCGCTGGCGCTGCGTGCGCGGCCGGGGCTGCCAGGCCGTCGCCTCGGTGATCTACGCGGCCGGGCGCGACCAGCTCGACATCGAGGGCCTCGGCGGCACCCGGGCCGTGCAACTGGTCGAGTCCGGACTGGTCGCCGACCTCGCCGACCTGTTCACCCTGACCAAGGAGCAGTTGCTCACCCTGGAGCGGATGGGCGACACCAGCGCCGACAAGCTGCTCGCCGCCATCGAGACCGCCCGCACCCGCCCGCTGAACCGGGTGTTCTGCGCGCTGGGCATCCGGGGCACCGGGCGGACGATGTCGCGCCGGATCGCCGCGCACTTCGGCAGCATGGCCGCGATCAGGGCCGCCGACGCCGTGGCGCTGGCGGGCGTGGACGGCATCGGGGTGGAGAAGGCCGCCGTGATCGTCGCCGAACTCGCCGCGGTGGCAGAACTTTTGGACCGGCTGGTGGAACAGGGCGTGGGGACGCAGGTGTCCCGGCCGGTGTCCGCGGCGCCAGCGGCCGACGTCGCTGCGGCCGTCACCGGCACGGCCGTCATCGGCGAGGGAGTTACGGGCGAGGGGATCGCGGACGAGGGCGCCACGGCCGGCGGCGCGGCGGCCGGTCCGCTGGCGGGGAAGAGTGTCGTGGTCACCGGCAGCATGACCGGGGCCCTGGCCGCACTCTCCCGCAACGAGATGAACGAGCTGATCGAGCGCGCGGGCGGCAAGGCGTCTTCCTCGGTGTCCAAGCGCACCAGCCTGCTGGTCGCGGGCGAGAAGGCGGGCTCCAAGCGCGCCAAGGCGGAGGAGCTCGGGGTGCCGATCAGCAGCCCGGAGGAGTTCGCCGTCCTGGTGGCCGACTTCCTCGGCTGAGCCACCCGCCGAGCCCGCGGCCGCGACGCAATGGCCGTGATGCCACGGCCGTGACGCCACGGCCACCGAGCCTTGGCCGGGGCGCCTCGGCCAAGGCATGCGGGGGTTGATCACGGCCGGGGCGGGTGCGGTAGGGTGACCGACGCTGAACACGACCGCGAGCCAGGGAGGTGAGACCCATTACCGGTATGTCCGAGCGGGTGCTCCCGGAGCGCGGCCGTGCGGGCGCACCGCGCGCGTAGCGCGGGCGCACCGACGCGGCGTCGGCCCTGGCGGGAGCCCTGACGGAGTCCTCCGTTCTCCTCCCGTCCTCCCAAGGGGTCCCCTTGCCCGTCTTCGTCTCCGCCGCTCTCCGTTCCTCCGTCGTCTCCCAACTGCGCTCCGCCGGCTGTGTGTTCGCCGAGGACGAGGCGCGCATCCTGCTCACCGCCGCCGCCACGACCGCCGAACTCGCCGCCATGGTCCGCGCCCGCGCCCAGGGCCGGCCGCTCGAACACGTCGTCGGCTGGGCCGAGTTCGCCGGTCTGCGGATCGCCGTCGACCCCGGGGTGTTCGTCCCGCGCCGACGCAGCGAGTTCCTGGCCGCCGAGGCCGCTCGACTCGCCGGACCCGGCGCGGTGGTGGTCGACCTGTGCTGCGGCAGCGGCGCACTCGGCGCCGCCGTCGCGGCCACCACCGGTCGCCCCGTCGAGCTGTACGCGGCCGATCTGGACCCGGTGGCCGTCCGCTGCGCCCGCCGCAACCTGGCGGGGACGGGCGCCCGGGTCTTCGAGGGCGACCTGTTCGCCGCCCTGCCCGACGCGCTGCGCGGCCGGGTCGAGGTGCTGATCGCCAACGTCCCGTACGTGCCGACCGGCGAGATCGAGCTGCTGCCGCCCGAGGCCCGGTTGCACGAGGCGAGGCCCGCGCTGGACGGCGGGACGGACGGGCTGGACGTGCTGCGCCGGGTGGCCGCGGCGGCGCCGCAGTGGCTGGCGGCCGGTGGCGCACTGCTGTTCGAGACCAGCGATCGGCAGGCGGACGGCGCGCTGGCGGTGGCGCGGGAGGCCGGTCTGGCGGCGGCGGTGAGCCGCGAGGAGGAACTGGACGCCACCGTGGTCACGGCGACCCTGGGCTGAGCCGCGGCGGATCCCGGAGGACCCCTCATCCGTCGCTCCGGCCACCGGACCCCCGTGCCGGTGGCCGGAGCGACGGTCGGTCGACCGTCCGACCGGGTCGACCGTTCGGCCGGTCAGATTTTGGCGCCGTACACGTGGTCGACCGGGATGGTGAGCAGCACCCGGCGGTCGGCGACCATCGACTCGCGGTACTCCGCCCAGTCCGGGTGCTCCCCGGCGGCCCGCCGGTAGTAGTCGACCAGCGCCTCGACCTCGGGCCCGTGCGGGTCGGTGCCCGGACCGGTGAGGGTGGCGACGCCCTCGGCGGTGGCCCATGACCGCCCGTCCGGCCCGGTCACCTCCAGGCTGACCCGCGGGTCCCGGCGCAGGTTGGCGGTCTTCGCCAGCCCCTCCCGGGTGGAGATCAGGATGACGTTCGCCTCGCGGTCGTAGAACGGCATGATCGGGGAGAGCTGGGGCCGTCCGTCCGCCTTGATGGTGGCGAGGATGCCAAGGCGGCTCTGTGCGAGCAGGGCGTGGGGGTCGTGATCAGTGGCGGTCATGCGAGCAATCATGGGGCCTCACACCGGTGTGAGGGTCAAGGCCGTGCAGGCGTGTTGTCCCCCGCGCCTGACGGATTCGGCGGTCGGCATGTACGGGGACGCGGCGCATCCGTGAGCGGTCGCGGGTAGTTCTCGCCCGCCGCCCGCCGCCCGCCGCCCGCCGCCCGCCGCCCGCCGCCCGCCGCCCGCCGTGCCGGTAAGCCGGTCAGTCGGTCAGTCGGTCCCGAGCTTGCGGACGGCCCCGGCGAGCGCCTCGGCCGTCCGCCGCACATCCGCCTCCGTGGTGCGCCAGTTGCTGAACGCGGCGCGCAGGGCGGGCAGGCCGGCGTAGCGGGTGGGGGTCAGGAAGGCCTCGCCGGAGAGCTCGGCGGCGAGGGCGGCGAGGCGCTCGGGGGTCGGGTCCTCGGCGAGGGTGAAGCAGACGACGTTGAGACGGACCGGGGCGAGCAGGCGCAGGCCGTCGATCGCCTCGATCGCCTCGCCGAGCGCGCGGGCGCCGGTGGTGCAGCGCTCCACGATCTCGCGGTGGCCGGCCCGGCCGTAGGCGCGCAGGGTGAACCAGGCGGCCAGGGCGCGCAGCCGGTGGGAGTTCTCCGGGGTGAGGTGCACGAGGTCGGGGTGCTCGCCGATCGGGCCGAGGTAGGCGGCGGCGTTCTGGAAGACCCGGGCCTGGAGGTCGCGGCGGCGGGTGAACTGCACGGCGCTGTCGTAGGGCACGTTGAGCCACTTGTGCAGGTCCACGCAGACCGAGTCGGCCCGGTCCAGCCCGGCGACCAGCCGCGCGTGCTCCGGGGAGAGGGCCGCGAAGGCGCCGAAGGCCGCGTCGACGTGCAGCCAGAAGCCGTACTGCTCGCGGAGCGCGGCGATCGCGCTCAGGTCGTCGAAGTCGACCGTGTTGACGGTGCCCGCGTTGGCGACCACGATGCACGGGCCGTCGGCCTCGGCGAGCGCCCGCTCCAGCGCGGCCACGTCCACGGCCTCCCGGCCGGGCAGGGTGGGGACGACGGTCAGCGCGGCGCGGCCGAGGCCCAGTACGGACAGCGCCTTGGACACGCTCGAATGCGCGCTGCCCGACAGCACCCGCACCCGGCCCAGCGCGGCCACCCCGTCCTCGGCCACGTCCACCCCGAGCCGCTCGCCCAGCCACTCCCGGGCGACCGCCAGGCCCACGGTGTTGGACATGGTGGCGCCGCTGACGAAGGCGCCGCTGTGCGCGGAGGAGAGCCCGAAGAGCTCGCGCAGCCAGCCGACCGTCTCCCGCTCCAGGTGCTGTCCGGCCGGGTCCAGCGAGGAGTTGGAGTTCTGGTCGGCGGTGGCGGTCAGCCAGTCGCCCACCAGTGCGGCCGGGGTCGCCCCGCCCGTCACGAACCCGAAGTAGCGCGGCCCGGTACTGGCCGACAGCCGGGGTTCCCAGCGCTCGTCGAACTCCGCCAGGGCCGCCCGCAGGCCCCCGCCGTTCTCCTGCAGCGGGCCTGCCGGCGTGGGCCGGTCGGCCTGCCGCGGGATCACCGGCCGGTCGTCGAGCCCGGCGAGGAAGCCGACCGCCCGCTGCCGGGCCTCCTCCAGGAGGGCGGGCAGTTGGTCGAGGTCGGAGGCGAGGTCGGGGTGCATGGGGTTTCTCCGTTGATCGGTTGTCAGGCCGAGGGTAGTGGCGCGCGGAGATCGTGTCGCGGGCCAATCCGCGGTCGGTGGCCTGGGCGTCCCGGGTGGGCGTGTGCCTGGTGTGGGCCCGGGGGGGTGGGGACCGCTCGCCGGTGGTAGCGGAGCGTGAGGATTCCTCCGCCGCGGTTGGGGCACGCGCGATGCGACCGAGGAACCGGCACGAGGCGAGGAGGTAACGGTGAACGACATCGCGCAGGGAGGCGCCGGAGGTGTGCCGCTGCACCACGGCTCCGAGGAGGACGGCAGCACCGATCCCCGGGCTCCGGGTGTGACCGGCCGGGACGATGACGGATCGGGCGGCTCCGGCGGGTCAGGGACGACCGGTGGGTCCGGTGCGTCCGGACAGGCGCCTGAGGACCCGGTCGAGGACCAGGGGGACGCGACCACCGCGCAACCCGGCCGGGCGCGCCGGCTCGGGCCCGACGAGTCGGGGGAGACGGAGGTGTCGGACGACGCGTGATCCGGTCGTCGGACGCGTCCACCGCCGCCTGGCGGCCGGGGCCTGCGGACCCCGGCCGCCAGGCGCCCGAGTGTGTGCCGCGTGTGTCGCGTCCGCTCCGCGCCGGGAGGGTTTGGCGCGTCCTCGCGGCGGTACACGCGCCCCGGGGCGGCTTCGGACACCGGACCGCACCGGCCGCTCCGTGCCGAGAACCGTCCGGTCGACTTCGGGAGGACCCTGTGATCGTGCCCCGCGTCATGGCCCGGCCGTCCGCAGCTCCGGCGGCGGTACGAGACGGGCGTGTGCGTCGTGACGGCTACGCCCGGCTGAGCGCCGCCGATCTCGGCATCGACACCGAGACGTTCGCGACGGACTTCGAGGGCCTCACGGACGCCTGTCGCGACCTGCCCCCGGACCCGTACGCACGGCGGACCAACCGGTTCCGCCGCTACTCCCACGCCGTCCACCTGCCCTGGACCGGGGAGCTGTCCTACGTTCCGGGCGCTCCCGACGACGAGTTCGGCACCGCCACCGAGTACTGGCAGGACGAGCACAACCCCGAGTACCCGCGGATGCGCCGTCGGTTGCCCGACATCCCGCCCGCCCTCCACGGCAACCGACTGCTGGAGGCCCTGATCCGTGCCGATCTCGACCACGCCCTGTGGCTGGAGGACCTGCACCGCGTCCCCGTCTACGTGGGTGTCCACCTGATCGCGCTCGCCGTGCGTGACCGCGAGCAGGTCGCGGTGTCCTCGCCGAACTGCCTGCACCAGGACGGTGGTTCGCCGGCGACGTTCACCTTCGCCCACCTCCTCGGGCGGCGCAACGTCGAGGGCGGCGAGAACGTCATCGCCACCCCGGAGAGCGCCGGTCGGCAACCCGACGACCTGCCCCCGGGGGCCGTCCACGACCGGTTCTTCCTGACCGAGCCCCTGGACGGCTACGGTGTGCACGACCAGCGGGTCAGCCACTACGTCGGCCCGGTCCGTCTCGGTGACGAGGAGGGCGACGGGCGGCGCGAGATCCTCATCGTCGGCATCGCCCCGTACGAACCCGGGCTGTAGCCGGGCGCGCCCGTTCCCGCGGCAGGGTCGGGCCCGTTGTCAGACCTGCCCGCTAGCCTCCGAACGGATGTCCCGGAACGGAACGGACGGAACGGACGGAACGGCCGGGGCGGACGGGGCGGACGGGAGGGACGGGGCACATGGGAGCGAAGACCGGGGTGTCCGAGGACCGGCCGGTGCCCCTGGTCTGCTGCTGGCTGGCGTGGATCGCGGTGAACACCGGCGACCAGGCCGGGGTGATGGACCTGTTGGGACTGTCCGCGCCGCTGCCGGTGTCGTTCGAGGTCGGGGTCGACGCGGTGGACGGCGACGGCCACCCCTTCTCCGACGACGATCCGCACGACGGCTTCCGCCGGGTGTTCGTCACGCCGGAGCTGGCCGGGTGGACGCTGGTGGCGGGAGCCTGGTGCGATCCGGTCGACGCCGAGCGGGCCGCGGACGTCCTGGCGGCCTGCGAGCGGTTGAGCGCCCGCTACGGGCGGGCCCAGGCGTACTGGTACAGCGCGCAGAACGACGGCTCGGCCGTCCTGGTCGCCGAACAGGGCGTGGCCGTACGGCGGTTCGGCTTCGTCCCGGGCGAGGAGACGGCGCACCTGGAGCTGGGTGCGCCGTTGCCCTACGAGCAGCGGCGGCGTGCCGAGCTGGGGCTGCCCCCGCTCGCGGCGGGCCAGGTGGACCCCGAGGAGCAGGCGGACGACTGGGAGTGGGAGCTGCTCGAACTGGCACCCCGTCTGGCCGGGGAGTTGAGCCTCGACCCCGGGGCGATCGGACCGGACACGCCGGTACGGGGCACCGGCGTGCTGGCCCTCACGGAGTACGGGCGTCGGCTGGGCGTGGCCGAGTGACCGGAGCTGTCGGCGGGGCCGGTCAGCGCGGGCGTCGGGGCAGTTCGGCCTGCCGGACCGGCCGGGAGGTGAGCGCGTAGATCGCGCCGAGGCAGGAGAGGCCGCCACAGCCCAGGAAGACGGGCGCGGCGCCCCAGGCGCCGATGGCGGCGCCGACCAGGGGGTAGCTGAGCGGGGCGACGCCGACCATGGTGAGCATCACGACGGAGGTGACCCGGCCCAGGTAGGCGGGGTCGGCGGTGGTCTGGACGAGGGCGCCGTCCAGGCTGCCGAAGACGCCCGCACTCAGGCCGACGAACGCGGCGAGCACGGCGGCCGACCACAGCGCGGGGAGCGAGCCCATGGCGGCCGCGCCCAGGCTGCCGAGCAGCAGGGTGACGGCCATGGTCAGGCCGGCCCGGGGCAGCCAGCCGGCGACGGCGAGCAGGGCGGCGCCGGCGGCGGCGCCCGCGCCGAAGCAGGCGACGATCAGGCCGAGGCCGGACGGGCCCCAGCCCCGTTCGGCGTTGAGGAGCACCATGCCGACGTTGAGGGTGCCGATGAGGCCGAGTTCGCAGACGGCGCCGACCAGGACCAGCGGTCCGAGCAGGCGGTGGCGCCGGAGGTAGCGCAGGCCGTCGCGCAGCTCGGCACGGGCGGTGCCGGATCCACCGGGCGCGGCCCGGTCCTCGTGCGGCTCCAGGGGCCGGATCCGTACGGACAGCAGCAGGGGCAGCGACAGGGCGAACAGCCCGCCCGCGACGGTGAAGGCGACGGCCGGGCCGCCGAGGGCCATGGCCAGGCCGCCGATTGGCGGGCCGGCGATCTGGCCCAGGCGCATCGCGAGCGAGCGCAGACCGGTGACGCGGGCCAGCTGGTCGGGGCTGGTGAGGCGGGGCGGCAGGGCGCCGACGGCGGGGACGAACAGGGCGTCGACGGCGCCGAAGACCAGAGCCACCGCGATCAGCAGCCACAGGGCGGGCGTGGTCAGGGCGACAGCGGCGGCGATGGAGAGGATGAGCAGGCAGCGCAGCGCGTCGCTGCCGAGGATCACCCGCCGCGGGTCGAGGCGGTCGGCGACCACCCCTCCGCCGAGCATCAGCACCGCCCGGGGCAGCGCACCGGCGGCCATCACCAGGCCGAGCTCGGTGGGGCCGACGGTCTTCTGGGCCGACCAGCCGAGGGCGAGGAAGTAGACGGTGTCGCCGACCAGGGAGGCGGTGTAGGCGGTGAGCCAGCGCAGGACGTTGGCGTCACGGTGCGCGGGGAGAGCGGGGCGTACGGACGGTGCCGTTTCCAACGTGGCCATGGGGGCGGGCTCCTGTGGGTGGGCGGACGCGTCAGGGGCGGAACGGGAAGCCGTACAGGTGGACGGACACGTGCTCGCGGTTCTCGCTGTCGCCGGCCGCCTTGGCGGCCCTGCCGCGCTCCCGCCAGCGGCGGCCCAGGGCCTGCAACTCGTCGTTCAGTTCGGCGAGTTCGGCGGCGGTGAGATCGAGCAGCCACTCGGAGGTGAAGGCCGCGTCCGTCCACTCGCGGCCCCAGGCGGCGCCCTGGTCCAGGTAGGTGCGGACCTGGGCGGCGCGGCTGTCGAGCAGGCCGCGGGTGACGGCGCCGACCGCGGCCGCGCCCTCGGGCGTCCCGGCGAGGTCCGACTCGCGGAAGCCCCAGCCCTCCTCGGAGGCGACCTGCCACCACCGCTCCCGTCCGTCGGCGCTCTGACCGGTCGCCTCGACGACGAAGTCGAGTTCGGCCAGCTTGCGCAGGTGGTAGCTGACCAGGGACGGCGCCTGGTCGACCTGCTCGGCGAGCTGCGAGGCGGTGGCGGTGCCGGCCGCGTAGAGCAGGCGATAGAGCTGCATCCGCAGGGGGTTGGTGAACGCCTTGAGGCGGGAGAGGTCGGTGATCCGCTCCGGCCGGGGGGTTTCGGGCATGCCTCCACGGTAGGTACGAAAGGAAAGTTGCGCAATGAAAACTGCGCAATAAAAATTTCGGAGACCTCAGGGGCTCCGGGACGCGGTCCGGAGCCCGGCCACGGGTTCGCCGGGTCGGGCGCCGTGATCGACCGCGCCCCCGTCCGCAGTCGCGGACGGGGGTGTGCGGGTCCGGTCGGCCGCTCGGGCTCAGCCCGCCGCGCGGTAGGCCGTACCCACGCGGTTGGGGGTTGCCCGGTTGTAGAGACCGGTGCCACCGCGGTCCGCGGAGAGGGTGAACCACGCGTAGCGTTCGACGAAGGGGAGGCCCTGGAGCATCGCGGTCGACTTCGTCACGAACGCGGCCTGCTGTTCCGGTGTCGGATACCTCGGGGTGCCGCTGGAGAAGTCGATCAGGGCGTACTCGGTGAGCCAGATCGGCTTGTTGTAGCGGTTGTGGACCGCCTGGAGGTAGCTGCGCAGTTGACCGGTCGCGGCGTCGGCGCGGAAGTCCGAGCCGTACCAGTGCAGGGGGACGAAGTCGACCTTGTAGTGGCGGGAGGCGGCGCCCTTCATGAACCGGTCGAGCCAGCCGCCCGCGACGTCGCCGCCGCCGGCCACCGCGGGTGCGCCCAGGCGCATTCCGGTCGACTGGAGCCGGGGCCACAGGTCGAGGGCCCGGGACACGTTCATGTTCGCCTGCGCCGGCAGGTCGGGTTCGTTGAACCCGAGCAGCGTCGTGCCCTCCTTCCTGGCTGTCGCGAGCTGTGCGTCGGTCACCGAGGCCGCCCCCCAGATCATGGGGACGAACTCGACGCCGGCCGGCGGCTTGATCTGCTGCCGGTCCGAGGCCCAGGTGAAGAACCAGCCGACCCCGGAGTCAGCCAGTGCCCCGGTGGCGTCGGTGAAGTTCCAGGCGCTCACGCCCTTCTTCTTCACCGGGGCGGCGGACGCGTCGGCGGTACTGCCGACCGTGAGGCAGGTCAGCACCGCGAGTAGAACGGCGAACAGGCGTGTTCGACCCGGCAAGACGTTCCCCTCCTTCGATCACGCGGGTCCGAAGGTGACGGTGAAGCCGCTGCAGCGGCTGCACTGCTGCATCACCTTGTTGCCCGGCACCTGGTCCTGCTTGGACCAGGTGTAGGCCTTGGGGCACTTCGCGCTGAGCGCGCGGCTGTAGTCGCTGGGGGTGTCCCGGCTGGGGTTGGTGCACAGTACGGGCTTGCCGTCCGGCCCGCGCGTCAGGTCGGCGGGTGGGCAGTAGGGCAGCAGGTTCGTCGCGCAGCCCCGCGTCTCGCAGCCTCCGCCGGCCGGCGCGGCGTTCACCGGAGTGATCGTGATCGGCAGCGAGAACGCGTTCACGTAGCTCACGTCGTACCAGGGAGCGGCGCCGTCCTTGCTGTCGAAGTTGAACTCCGCGAGGCCGACGGGCTGTTCGCCCGTCGTGCAGTGGTCGGCCGACGGGCCGCAGTCACCCACCCGGCAGTGGAAGGTGCTGCCGGAGGCCCCGCCGCAGCCCTGCCGTGCGAAGAACTTTCCACGCCAGTGGAACGGGGCGGCCGTCTCGGGAATCGCCACCGTCGCGGACTGCCCGGGAGCGAGGACCGGTAGCCGGGTGAACTGCTTCGACCCGTCGGCGTTGACGCCGCTTCCGATCCAGAGCTTCTGGGACGAGTGATTCACGAACGTCACCGTGTGGTTGACCGCCGCAGCCGCGACCGGCGCGGTACGGGGGAGCACTGCCGCGCCCGTCGCCGGCCCCGCGCCCGGCAGCACCACGGTCAGTGCGGCAGCGGCCGCCGCGACGAACAGCCTGGTCAGGAACCTGTGCATGACTTCTCCGTTCCGCTCAGCAGGTCAGGTTGGTTCCGGGGGAGGTGCCGAGGATCTGCGCGAACCTCTGGTACAGGTCGACCCTGTCCTTCATCTCGGCGGTGTTCCTGCCGTTGCACTCGACGGCGCCGTTGATGCTGCGGATCGTCTGGCCGAAGCCGGCGTCGGTGACGATCGCCTGGTGGGCCGTCATGGAACCGGGCCCGGTCTGGGTGTTCCAGTACCAGAGCGCGGTCTTCCACGCGACCTGAGGATTGGTCTGGATCAGGTCGGGGTTGTGGAGCAGGTCGATGTGCAGGGCGTCCCCCGCCGCCTTGTAGTTGAAGTTCCAGCTGAGCTGGAGCGGCCCTCGTCCGTAGTAGGCCGCGCGTCCCGCCGGACACCCGTAGGGCCGGGCGGCGTCGCAGTACGTCGGATAGTTGGCGGTGTTCTGCTCCACGACGTGGCGCAGGCCGCCGGTCTCGTGGCTGACGTTCGCCAGGAAGGCCGCCGCTTCCCGCCGCTTGACCTGATCGTTCCCGGTGTGTGCGAAGGCGGGGTAGGCGCTCATCGCGCCGACCAGTGCCTCGTAGGTGTAGAACTGGTTCCTGTTCGGGAACATCCGGCCGAACTGGGCCTTGCTCACGACGAAACCGGCCTGGTCCGCCGCCGTCGCGTGCGTCGGTCCGGCCTTCGACTCGGCGGAGGCGGAGGCGGAGGTGGAGGTGGACGCGGAGGCGGCGGTGGGCAGGGCGATCGCCGATACGGCTGCCACTGCCGCGGCGATCCTCAGGGCTGAGCGTCGAAGGGACATGCGGGACCTTCCTCGCGTGGTGACGGATTCTCCGAATGACCGTGCCGGGGGCGCCGGATGATCGTCCGGCGGCGGATCCGTGGAGACATCCGTGAGACTCACTGAGGTTCCGGAGTGCCGTACGCCGCCGGGCCGCCCCTCGGTGATCCGGGCGTGACGTGCGCGACGTTTGGCGCCCCGCCCGAGCCGGTTAAGGTCATGTACATGCGGATTCCGTACATGGTCGGCGTGACCGGTCGGGGAGCCGAACGAGCACTGCTGGCGGACCTGGTCGCCGATGTCGCGGCCGGCCGTGGGGGCAGCCTGCTGGTCGAGGGCGAACCCGGCATCGGCAAGTCCGCGTTGCTCGCCGCACCGCTCGCCGCGGCCGGGGCCGTCGGCTGCGAGGTCCTGTTCGGGCAGTGCGACGAGCTGGGGCAGCGGCTTCCGCTGTCGGCCATGACACGACTCCTCGGCGTGCCCCCGCGTTGGGCCGACCCCCGGCACGCGGAGGCCGCACCGCCGTCTCGACGGCCGCACACCTGCGCGGACCGGGACACGCACCTCCTCGCCGCCGATCCGGTGGCGGCCGCCACCGAGCAACTGCTGACCCGTGTCGACCGGCTGTGCGCGTCCGGACCGGTGGTGCTGGCACTGGAGGACCTGCAATGGGCCGACGAGACGACCCTGCTGATGTGGCGCCGCCTGTGCCGGACCGCAATGCGGCGGCCGCTGCTGGCCATCGGGACCTGCCGGCCGGTGCCCCGCCGGCCGGGCCTGGCGCGGCTGCGCCGGGAGCTTCGCCCCCAGGGCGGACGGGTGCTCTCACTCGACCCCCTGAGCGAGGCGGGCGTGTCGGAGCTGGCGGGTGTGCTGGCCGGCGGAACCCCCGGGCCGCGGCTCACGGCCCGCCTCGGCTCGGCGGCCGGAAATCCGCTGTACATCAGGGAGTTGCTGGACGCCCTCGCCCGCGGCGGATCCCTGCACCGCGCCGCCGGCACGGTGGAGCTGTCCGCGGAGCGCGGAGACCCGGGTGACCTCCGGTCGCTGACGGACGTCATCGCGGACCGGCTGGCCTGTCTCTCGGCCAGGGCCCAACAGGCGCTGCGCGTCGCCTCCCTGCTCGGACCCGAGTTCTCGGCAGCGGAGCTGACGGCAGCGGCGGGAAGCGGTGACCTCCTGACGGTGGTGGAGGAGGCGCTGAGCGCGGGCGTGCTGGAGTCGGCCGGGCCCCGGCTGCGGTTCCGTCACCCCCTGCTGGGAGAGGTGCTCCACGAGACCATCCCGTCCGCCCTGCGCGCGGGGCTCCTGCGGCGGGCGGTACAGGAGCTGACCGCCGCCGGGGCGCCGATCGAGCGCGTGGCCGCGCTGATCCTGCCGGCCGTGCGGGAAGCCGACGGCTGGGAGTGGGAGTGGCTCGCCGACCACGCGGCGCAACTGGTCGACCGGGCCCCGGCGCTCGCTGCCGACCTGCTCGAACACGCCCTGCGGCAGACGGACGCGGACTGTCCGAGGCACCACCTGCTGGCCGACCGGCTGGCGGCGCTCTACTTCCGCACCGGGCCCGTCGAGCGCGCCGAGCAACTCGCCCGTAGCATCCTGCTGGCGACCTCCGACCGCGAACTCGTCGGACGGGCCAGGTGGTTGCTCGCCGGCGTCGCGCTGCGGGCCGGCCGCTACCAGGACGTGGAGGCGAACTGGCAGGCGGCCGTCGGCGACCCGCGGCTCGGGCCGCGCTGGCGGGCAGGCCTGCTGGCCCTGCTCGCGCTCGCCCGGGGCTTCCAGGGCCGGCTCGGCGCGGGCCGCACGGCCATGACCGAGGCACTCGCCGAAGGGGTGCGGCTCCACAGCGCCACCACCATCGGCTACGCCCTGAACGCGGGCGCCCTGATCCGCAGCCGGGAGGGCGACCAGGCCGGTGCGCTGGCCCTGGCCGACCGCGCGCTGGCGGAGATCGGCGACGACCGCGAACTCGTGGACCTGAGGCTCATGCTGCTCGGCCACCGGGCTGTGGCGCTGGACGGCCTCGGCCGCCCCCAGGAGGCGGAGGAGACCCTGGCGCACGCCCGTACCCTCGCCGGGCGGACCGGGGAGACGCTGCTCTCCATGAGCCTGGTCAAGATCGCCGAGAGGCACTACGAGCACGGTCGCTGGGACGACGCCCAGGCGGTCCTGGACGAGGTCACCGACCTCCCGCAGGAGCGCTGGCAACTCGCCCGGCACAGCCTGCGGACGCTGATCAGCGCCCGGCGGGACAGCGGGCAGGAGGCCGCCGGCCACCCGGACATCCTGGATGCCCGGACGGTGCCGCCGACCTGGCCCGTCGCGGCCTCCTACCGGATCGTGGCCCGCAGCCTCGCCCTCGAACGCACGGGCAGGCCCCGCGAGGCCCTCCAGGTGCTCGCGGCGCTGCTGGCCCCCGCGTACGAGTACGACACCAGGAGGCATCCGGAGTGGCTGGCCGGCCTGGTCCGCCTGGCGCTGGCCGTGGACGACCGGCGCACGGCGCGGACCGCGGCGCTCGCGAGCCGACGCAACGCCCACATCGAACCGCTGCCCGCCACGCGGGCGGCCGCCCAGTGGTGCCGCGGACTGCTGCACGACGACCCGGCCCGGCTGCTCGTCGCGATCGACCACCACCGCACCGCCGACCGCCCCCCTGACCTCGGAAACGCCCTCGAGGACCTCGCCGTGCTCCACGCGGCGTCCGGGGACCGCGACGCGGCCCGCGCCGCGTTCGGAGAGGCCCTCGCGGTCTACGCCGAGCTGGGCGCGGTCTGGGACGCGCGGCGCGCCGCCGCCCGCATGCGCCCCTGGGGAGTGCGGGCCGGGATCCGGGGACCGCGGTCCCGGCCGGCCTCCGGCCGGGACGCGCTGACGGTGACGGAGCAGCGTGTGGCCGAACTGGTCGTGCAGGGGCTGTCCAACCCCGACATCGCCGCGATGCTGCTGCTCTCGCGTCGCACGGTGGAGACCCATGTCTCCCACATCCTCGGCAAGCTCGGCGTCCGCTCACGCCGGGAGGTCGCCGCGGCGACCGGGGCGCGCAGCCACCGGGCCGCGGCCCGGTGATCAACGGTCGGCCGAAGGGCTGACGGTGCGTGCCGGAGCGCGCCCGCGTCCTGACCGCGTGCCAGGAGGGTGTCGAGGGCGGCGAAGAACTCCTCGCCGGTCGCCGGGGTCAGCACGCCGGCGACCCGGGCGGCGGCCAGCACGTTGTAGTCGCCGGCCACCGACTCCAGAGCAGTCTCCAGCACCCGGGCCAGTGCCGATGCGGGATCGGGGTCGTGGGCGGCCGCCCGGATGACGGGCCGCACCCGCTCGTCGAAGCGCGCGTCCAGCACGGCCCGCAGGGATCACGGCCTTGTCGGGGAAGCGGCGGAAGAGCGTGGCGGCCCCGACACCGGCCCGGCGCGCCACGTCGTCCAGGTGGGGGTCGTGGCCCTGTTCGGTGAAGACCTCCCGGGCAACCGCCTCTTCCGCCCAGCCCCACCGAGAAGGACCACAGCCGTGCCAGCCCTCGCACTCACACCCCCGGAAGCCGCCCGCTGGGCCGCCCGCGCCGGACTCCGCCTGCCCGCCGAGCGCCACGCCGCGGTGACCGTGGTCGCCGACCACATCCACCACGTCGTCGCCGTCCTGCGCGAACTGGACTTCGAGGACGTCCCGCCCGCCGCCGCCTACCACCCCGTGCAGGAGGCGCACCGTGCAGCCGTATGAGCTGTCCCTGGCCGCCGCCGCGGACGCGATCCGGGCCCGGCGCCTGTCCCCGGTAGAACTGGTCGACTCCGTCCTCGGCCGCATCGAGGAGGTGGAGCCGCACCTCGGCGCCTACGTCACCGTCACCGCCGAGCGGGCGCGCCGGGCGGCGGCCGAGGCCGAACACGAGGTGGCCCACGGCCGCTACCGGGGACCGCTGCACGGCATCCCGATGGGGCTGAAGGACCTGATCGACGTCGGCGGGATGCCCACCACCGCCAGCTCCCGGGGCCGCGCCGGCCACCGCGCCGGGGCGGACAGCACGGTCGCCGCGCGCCTGGGCGCGGCCGGCGCCGTCCTCCGAGGCCGTCTCCGACGCCTACGTGCGCCTGAGCGCCCCCGCCAACATCACCGGGGTGCCCGCCCTGACCGTCCCGGTCGGCCACGACCCGGCGGGCCTGCCGATCGGCCTGCAGCTGCCCGCCCGCCCCCTCGGCGAGCCCGTACTCTTGCGGGTCGGTCACGCCTACGAGTCGACGCGGCCCGCCCGGGCCCTGGCCGGAGCGGTCTGAGCGGTCTGAGCGGGCGCCCGGGCCCGCGGGCGCCCAGCCCGTCAACTCCCCGCAGCGGTTAGCCTGTTCCCCATGCCGACCACCCGCCCCGCAAGTCCGGCCGCCGTGAGCCCCGGCGGCCCCACCGTCCGCGACCGCCTGCTCGAACTCGGCTCACCGCGCGCGGCGGCGGCCGTGCTCACCGGGACGAACGCGCTCTACCTGCTGCTCGTGGTCTTCGGGAACGTCACCGACTTCGCCACCAACCAGCAGTTCGTCCAGCACGTGCTGGCGATGGACACCACCTTCCGCGACCAGGACCTGATGTGGCGTGCCGTCACGTCCCCGGGTCTGCAGAACGCGGCGTACGTCGCGATCATCGCCTGGGAGGCGCTGAGCGCCCTGGTGCTGACGGCGGGGACGTTCGCCTGGTGGCTGCGGCCCGCAGTGGCACGCCGGCTCAGCACCCTCGGCCTGCTGCTGATGCTGCTGCTCTTCGGGGCCGGGTTCATCGGGATCGGCGGAGAGTGGTTCGCGATGTGGCAGTCGAAGGCGTGGAACGGCCTCGACGCGGCGATCCGCAACGTCACCCTGGCGGGACTGGCCCTGGTGGTGGTGAACCTGCCGCACCGCACCCGGGCCCCGGCGGAGTGAGGGAAACAGTGCTCCGCCGGCCCGGCTAGGGTGTCCGGCATGCCGCTCGTCGACGTGACCCACGCGCCCACCGTCCCCGAGTCCTCCCTGCGCGAACTGGGATCGGTGCTGCCGCATCTGGTGTCCCTGGCCGTGGAGTGCCCCGAGGAACCGTACGACGGCGATCTGCGGCCCGGAGACGTCGAGATCCGCTTCCGGTCGCTGGGCCCGCTGGACCGGAGCGGGCTGGCGGTGGTGATCGAGATCAAGTCCAAGTGGTTCGCCAGCAGGGAGGCCAACCGGCAGGAGCGGGTGGACGCGCTCCACGAGAGCATCCGCGCCGCGACCGGGCTCGTCGACTTCGGCGTCTACCTGTCACTGCCGATCGCCGCCTGGTCCCAGGGGGACTGACCGCTCACGCGCCCCCGCTCCATCGTTGCCGACTGCTCGCCGCGCTGCTCGCCATGCTGGTCACTTCCGAACGTGACACCAGCGACAGCTACGCCCCGGGCATCCGCGGAGCCCATGAGCCTGCCCGCGCAGCTGCTGCGCGCCTTCCTGCCACCCCGCACCGTCCGGCACCGACCGGGGTCGTGTCCACCGCGGTCCTGGAGCCCGCCTACGACCTCGGTGGGCGGATCCCCCCGGTGATGCCGCAGCGTGACGGCGGTCGGCCGGTCGGTGATGCTGACGTTGGTTGCGTGGTGAGTGCGCTCACACGGTAGTGCTGTGTACGACGACGGATAGTGGTGTCCGTTTCCGCTGCTCGAGGACCGCTCGGTGAACGGGTGAGGACGGGCTCGGGCAGGAGCGGAGGGGGCTGCCGGGCGCCGTCGGCCCGCCGCGGAGCCCCACCGACGAATCGGTTCCGGACTCCCCGGCTACGACGGGGGATCGTTCCGGGGAGCTCTTGGCGGTCGCCGAACCGGTCTGGCAGCTTGGCATTTGTCGTCAGCCAGACCGGCTCCTGTCCCGCCGGATGCGCTAACCGCCGAGTCACACCCGCGACCGTTATGGCCCCTGTCCGGCCGCGGTCCAAAACGGGGGGTGACTCGGCCCAACCCGATTGAGGTCTTGCTCTACATGCCCGCTTTCAAGCTCCGTATGCGTACCTCTGCCGCGATCCTGGCCGGCGCCGCCGGTGTGACCGCCCTGGGTGCCGCCGTGGTCCCCGCCGTGGCCTCGGCTGCGGACGCCTCCCCGCAGGCCGTCGCCGCCCGGATCGTCCCGGCGAACCAGCTGGCCTCGTTCAGCCAGATCGTCTCCCACGAGTCCGGCTGGAACGTGACCGCGACCAACCCGAGCTCGGGCTCCTACGGGCTGGGCCAGGCGCTGCCGGCCTCCAAGATGGCCTCGGCGGGCGCGGACTGGAAGACCAACCCGGCCACCCAGATCAAGTGGGCGCTGGACTACATGAACACCCGCTACGGCAGCCCCAACGCCGCGTGGACGTTCTGGCAGAACCACCATTGGTACTGAGCCGACCATTCGGCTCCTCCCGCCTCGGCGGTCGGACAGGGGCCGCCGGGGTGACCGACGAGGGCCCGGGCCCGCGCCCATGCGCGAGGGCCCGGGCCCTCGTGCTTCTCCCGGCGCCGTCCTGCACGCCCGTCGCCAACGGCAGCTACCCCGACGAGCTGGACGGGCCCGACGAGTTGGACGAGCCCGAGGAGCTCAGGCACTGCCATCCGCCCGGCTGACCCGCGCCCGGCGAGTGGAAGTAGGCGGTGACGGTCTTGCCGTCCTTCTGCAGACGGGTGTGCCAGTGGTCGGCGAGTGCGTCGACCAGTGCCAGGCCGCGCCCTCCGGTGGCTTCCGGCGTCGCCGCCCGGGGGCGGGGGAGCCGGCTGCTGTGGTCGTGGACGCTCAGGTGGAGGCAGCGCCCGTCCCAGGTCAGCACCAGCTCCGCGTCGCTGCCGGCGTGGACGTGGGCGTTGGTGCTCAGTTCGGACACGGCCAGCACGACCGCGTCCGCGAGGGCCGGCGCGTCCCGGTTCCAGCCGAGGGTGTCGAGATGCCTCCTCGCCCACTCCCGACCGGCCCGTACTCCCGCGCCGAGCGGAAGCCGCCGGGCCCATCCCACTCCACTCCTCCTGGACATGAAGGCCTCCCTTCAGGTGCGTGCCACCTTCGTGTGCCCGCATCCGGCGGCCGCATGCGACCGGGATCACCTCCCGCCCGCTGACCACCGCTCAGGAACGCGGCCGCAAGCCGCCGGTGGCGATCCCGTGCTTCCACGCCGGAGGGGGAGGGAGGGCGGGAGGGCGAGCCGCCGGCATGGAACCGGAGCCTGCGGGAAGGCGGTCGTCACGGAGCGCGTCGCCGAACAGGCGGCGCCGTGACACGAGGAGAGACATGAGCGCCAGCAGGATCTGGGAGTTCCGTTCCGAATCCGGCCACGTCTCGGGCACCGACCTGGTCGGCTTCCACGTCGAAGCCACCGACGGCCCCATCGGCAAGATCGACAAGCACTCGGAGGAGGTCGGCGCCTCCTACCTCGTGGTCGACACCGGCCCGTGGATCTTCGGAACCCGGGTCCTCCTGCCCGCGGGCACCGTCGCCAGGGTCGACCAGCACGACAAGAAGGTGTACGTCGACCGCACGAAGGACGAGATCAAAAACGGCCCCGCGTTCGACCCCAACCACGGCACCGGCACCGACTACCGTGCGGGCTACGACGCCTACTACGGCCCCTTCTACGTCGGTCCCTTCCTCTGACCTCTGACCTCTGACCTCTGACTTCTGGTCTCCGACCTCTGGCCTTCGGCCCTTGACCGGCCCGCCGGTGCGCCGTGCTCCCGGTCGCACCGGCCGGCCGGACAGTCCGTGGCGCGGGCTCAGCAGGCCTGTTCGGCGGCCGGGAGCGGGGCGCGGGTCGTCTCCCGGACGGTGGGGAGCAGGAGGACGGCGAGATTCGCGGTGCCCACCAGGGCTGCGCCCAGGAGCAGAGGTGTCGTGGTCCCGATGCCCGCCGCGAGGGGCGCGGCGACGGCGAGGCCGAGCGGTCGGGCGGCGAAGGAGATCAGGGTGTCGAACGATCCCACGCGGCCGAGGGCTTCGGGCGGGATGCGGCGTTGCATGGTGGTCTCCCACAGCGGGTTGAGGACGCCGACTCCGAACATCCCGGCGAAGTAGGCGGCCGTGACGACCGGGACCGGTAGCAGAAGGGCGAAAGCCGTGAGCGGGAGCGCGAAGACGGCGGCGCCGACGGCGACGCCGACCAGCGGTTGGCGGATAGGCAGCCGGGAGGCGGCGTAGACACCGGCGACCGTGCCCACCGTGCCGACCTCGGCGATGACGACCCAGGCGGTGTCCCCGCCCAGGTGGCGTACGGTGATCAACGGGCCCAGGGTGAGGAGGACGCCCGCCGTCAGGTGCCAGACGCCGTGCCCGAGGACGTTGGCCAGGAACCAGGGGTGGCGGCGGGTTTCGGCCCAGCCCTCGCGCAGTTCTCCCAGGAAGGCGCTCCGCTCGGCGCGCTGGAGGGAGCGGTCCGGCCGCAGGCCGCCGAGAGTGGAGGCGGACGCGATGAACAGCGCGCCGGTCAGCAGGGAGGACCACCCGGCCCCCACCAGCAGCATCAGGCCGCCGGCTGCCGCGGGAGCCGCGATCTGGGCGAGCCCCTGCGCGGCCCCGAGTTGCGCGTTGGTACGAAGCCGCTCGGCGCCGGTTACCACGGCGGCGACCAGCGTACGGACGGCCGGTGTCCCGAAGGCCACGGCCGCGCCCGTGATCGCCGACAGCACGGCCAGATCGGGGATCCGCAGCCCGCCGCCGAGCAGTTCCGCCCCGATCGCGAGTTGTGCGGTGGCGCGGACTAGGTCCGCGGTGAACACGACCCGCTGCGGGGGGAAGCGGTCGGCGACCACTCCCGCGACGGGCAGCAGGACGAGCATGGGGAGCAGCTCGCAGGACAGCACGAGGCCGAGGTCCGTCGCCGAGCCGGTGCGGACGACGGCGAGGGTGAGGGTGGTCGGGATCAGCGCAGTCGCCAGGGCCGCAAGGGTACGCCCTGCCAGTAACCGACGGATCGGAGAGGTCATGACCCGCACGGTACTTCGTCGGCTCGGCGTCACAGGCGGAGGGTGGCGTCGCCCGGTTGAGCCGCTCCCACAGCGCGCCGCGGTCCCGGTGCCGTGGCGGGGTGTCGACTGTCGTGCCGCGAGTCCCGCAATCGGTTCGGAGGCGTCCGTCACCGGGTGAGGGTCGGGACGGCGCCGCACTCGACGTGGTCGACGTGAACGCTCGGCAGACCGCGGGACCAGGCGGCGGCGACGGTTGCGAGCTGGGCGCGGGGGACTGGGGCGGGGCCGAGGCCGATCGGGAAGTGGATGCGGTCGTCGCCGGTGCGGTAGGGGTGGGGCCAGGCGTGGAGCTGGGCGGCACCGGCCTCCTCCAGGGCGGTGAGCAGGCTGCGGAGGCGGCCGCGGACGGCACCGGCGGACTCCCGGTCGGTGGTGATCACGGCCCAGGCGGCGTGGCGGCGGTGCAGCGGGGGTGGGGTGAGCAGGGCGGGCCAGGGGTCGGGGCTCGTGGAGGTGAGTTCCCAGGCACGGTAGAGCTCCTCGGTCAGCAGGTCGCGGGTGTCCGGGCCGACCTGGGTGGTGCAGCTGCGGACGGGGGCGGAGGGTGTGAGGACGGTCAGCGGGGCGCGACTTCGGTCGGTGAACCCGTCGGTGAACTCCTCGGTGAACTCGCCTGTGAGGGAGACGGGTTGGCGCCAGTCCCAGGAGGCCCAGGTTTCGGTGAAGCGCCGGAACAGGTCGTCGTGCGTGGCGTCGGCGGAGCCGGTGGCGCCCGGGGCGTCGGAGGCGTCGAGGACGGTACGGGCGGCGAGCACCGACCAGGCCAGCGAGGGAAGTTGGCCGAACGGTGCACCGTCCAGGCCGCGCGCCCGGGCCCAGGCCTTGACCTGCCGGGCCAGTCGGACGAAGCGGGGGTGCCGGTCCCCGAGTGTCGACAGGATGGCCTCGGCGTCCGTCACGGCGCTCAGCGCGACGGCCGCCCCCCCGCCCACCTCGACGCGCCGGGGCACGGCTCGGGCGGGGTCGAGGGCGCCGGTGAACACCAGGGCGAGGTCGACGGTCAGCCCGTCCGCCTCCAGTCGCAGCCCCGGCACCCGGGCGCCGCGCACCTCCCGGACCTGCCGGGCCTGCGGCGCGGCGGCCGCTACCCGGGTCAGCACCCCGGGCAGGTCGGCCGGCCCGGGGAGCGCGGCCACCAGGTCCAGGTCGCCGTCGTCCAACTGGCAGCCCAGGCGCCGCGAGCCCACCGTGTGGACGACGCCCTCGGGCAGTGCCGAGGCGATCCGCCGGGCCAACTCGGCGGCAGCGGACGTGCGTTCGGGTGCTTCGGCGTGCAGCGACACCACCGGTTCCTCCGGCAGCACCCGTACCTCGCCCGTCCCCAGCGTGACCACCGCGCGCGGGCGCATCGGCTCCTCGCCCCGGCGGGACAGCACCACCAGCTCGCCCACCCGGGCGTTGGTGGCGCTCAGTCGGGCCGTGCAGTCGGCGGCCACCCGCTGCGGGTCGGCGCTGCGCCCGAGGCTGAGGTGCGGGGTGAAGCCCTCGGCCCGGCCTCGGCAGCGGGGGAAGCGGCGTTCCAGGGCGTGCCGCAGCGCGGCCCAGGGTTCGGGCGCGGCGGCGGCCGGGTCCAGCCAGACGGTGGCGTCCTCGCGGTGGCCGAAGGTGTGCACCCCGTCCAGCCGGGCGGTGAACGGGGCGACCTCGGCGGCGGCCGCGCCGAGCAGCGGCAGGGCGCGGTCGAACGCGGACTCCGGGACGAAGCCGAACAGCAGGTTGACGTGCGGGGGCCAGCGACGGATCTGGGGGTCGTGGGCGGCGCGCAACTGCTGGATCGGCGGCCACAGTTCCTCGGGCGGCAGCCAGGCGACGGCGGTCCGGGGGGTGGGCGCGGTGTCGAGCGTCTCCGGGGAGGAGGCGTCGCCGAGGGCGAGGTCGACGGCCACGCCGTAGTGGTCGGAGGGGTGGAGCCCGTCGGGGCCCGGCCGGTCGCCGAGCAGCGCGGCCGCGGTGGCGCGGGCGCGGTCGGAGCGGTGCAGCACGCGGTCGATCCGGCCGGGCCGGCCGGTGAGCGAGGAGACGGCGGCCAGCGGGTTGACGGTCGGGTCGAAGGTGGGGGTGTCGTCGGCCGGGCCGTACACCTGGGTCCAGGCGTCTCGCAGGCCGAGGGCGGCGGCGGGGCCGGCCGGGCCGGAGCGGGCGTCGTTGAAGTCCCCGAGCAGCAGCAGTTCGCCCTCGACGGCGGCCAGTCCCTCGGCCAGCCGGGCGAGTTCGGCCTGACGGCGGGCGGGGCCGTCCGTCGAGTGGTCGCTGCTCAGGTGGACGGCGGCGACGGTCAGCGGCCCGTCGGCGGTCCGGAGGGTGACGGCGGTGACGGCCTTGTGCGGGCCGAGGACGTGCCGTCCGGCTTCGAGCACCGGGAGCCGGCTGAGCAGCAGCAGGCCGTACTCGGCCACGTCGCCCCCGGACGGGTCGCCGCCGAGGGTGTAGCCGTCGCGGACCCAGGGGGCGGCCAACAGCTGGGCGGCCAGCGCCGGTTCGACCTCCTGGAGTGCGATGACGTCGGCGTCGGCGGCCTCCAGCTCGGTGAGCAGCAGCGGCCGGCGGCGGGCGGTGGCGATCCGGTCGGCGTCGTAGCGATCCCACAGGGTGTTCCAAGTGACCACGCGCACGGTGTGCGGGTCGGCCGTTCCGGTGCGGGCCTCGTGGGGCTGCCAGCCGCCGTCCGCCCGCCAGGCGTACGGGGTGACGGCGGTGAAGAAGGGGGAGGGTAGGTGGCGCGGTTCGGTGCGGCGCCCGGCCTCGGTGGTGTCCAGGACGTCGACGCCGGTGGTGCGGTCCCAGACCACGACGCCGTCCGCCTCGACCCAGCGGACCCGGTGCCAGGGCACCTCGCCGGAGGCGGCGAAGGCCTCCAGCGGGACGCGCTTGGTGCGGTCGTCGCGCTGCCGCACGCCCAGGGTGAACCGGGCCGGGTCGAAGCGGGCGTCCCAGCGGATGCGCTGGCAGACCTGTTCGATGGGGCGCATCAGTACTCCTCGGAGTCGAGCGAGCCCGCCGTGTCCTCCACGGTGCCACCCGGGCCGACGTACCAGGTGCGGTGCGCCTGGCCGGGGTGGGGCGGGCTGAAGCGGTGCAGTTGGGCGGTGAGGACCTCGGACGGCACCGGGTGCGGGCGCACGGCGTTGCGGCGCAGCAGTTCCTGCTCGCCGACCAGCAGCACCACCTGGGTGACCAGGGCGTCGCGGCGCCGGGCGATGCCGTGGACGTGGGAGCGCTGCTCGCGGTTGAGCGAGGTGGCGTCCCAGACCACGGTGGCGGCCGCGTCGGCCAGGGCCGTGTCCAGTCGGGCCAGGCCGGTGCGCAGCACCTCGGGGTTGTGGCGCTGGTCGGCGCGCGAGCCGAGGGCGGCGCGCAGGTCGTCCAGGCTGATCCGGGTGGGGACGCCGGGCAGTGCGGCGGCGAAGGTGCTCTTGCCGCTGCCGGACGGGCCGCTCAGGTGGACCAGACGGGGGAAGCGGCCGTCCCGCCAGCGCCAGGTGGCGGCGACCGCCTCCTCTACGGTGCTGATCCGGCCGAGCGCGTACGCCTCGCGGGCCTGGGCCCAGCAGCGGTCGGCGGCGTCGGCGGGGTCGGCGGCGTCGGGGCCGTCGGGGGCGAGGTCGGCCAGGGCCTCGCGCAGGCCGGTGCGCAGCCAGGCCAGCGGATCGGCGTCGAGCAGTCCGGCGTCCTCGGCGTGCAGGGCGGACCAGGCGACCTGCTCGCGCTCGGCGGGCCCGGGGGCGGCGGCCGCGGCCACCGCGTGGAGCACGCCGAGGTCGGCGGCCGCGGCGAGCCTGACCAGGCCGGCGCGACGCTCCTCGTCCGGGTACGGCTGCTGGAGGCCGGAGTGGAGGCCGACCAGGTCGGCGACCCGGCGGGCCAGCGGCAGGCCGAGCCGGTCGGCCAGTCGGGGGGCGAGCTGTGGCGCTGCGGGTCGGGGAGAGAGCTGGGAGGCGGCTCGATCCCGACGGGTGGTGCGCAGCGCGGTGGCGAGCACACCGGCCAGTCGGGCGTCGCCGGTGCGGCCCAGCTCGTCCAGCCGAGCGGACACGTCCGCCAACTCATCCGCCGAGCAGTGGAGTTCGGGAATTCCCAGCGACTTGGCCAGCAGCGGGAGTTCCGGCAGCTGGCCGGAACGCACTTCCCATAGCGCGGCGGTCGGGCCGAGGCCGTTCTCCACCACGGCGGCGTGCATCCAGTGGGTGTCGGTGCGGACGTGCTGCGGACGGACCCACTTGGCGATCCGTCCGCCGAACTCGGCCCGGGGGAAGCCCCGGACCGTCCGGACGACGTAGCCCTCCTGCCGGTCCAGGTCCAACCGCAGGGCGCGCAGCGCCCGTTCGTCGTAGCGGCCGCGCCAGAGAACCCGGGGCGTCGGGACGCCGAGGCGGCGCAGGAAGCGGACGGTGTCGTCCCAGTCCAGGCAACGGTCCTGGTCCGTCCAGACCGAGAAACCGTGGAACCAGCTGTCCAGGTCGGTGTACGGGATGGAGTGCCGGGCGAAGAGGTTCTCGCCGCAGACCCGCCAACCGGCCGGGATCCGGGGGCCGATCCGACTCTGCAGGCCCTTGACCCAGGCCCGGGAGGGGTGGTGGGCGGAGTCCAGCGAGCGGGCGTGCAGGCCGTCGGCGTAGAGGGTGGTGTTCTCGCCGTCCAGCTTCTCGGTGACGACGACCTCCGACCCGGTCAGGCCGGAGAGGTCCCCGGTCCGGATGTCGTCCGCCGCAGCCCCCGGTGACCACGGGAGATGCGGCGTCCGGGGGTAGTGCACACGCATGTCCGGCTCCCTGTACGTCCTTGATCCGGCGGCCACTGTAGGAGCGGACGGAAGGGACGGGCCACCGAATATCGGACTGCCGTGCGGCTCAGCCGATGCGGTGCTCGCGCCAGAAGGGCGTCAGGTCGACGGGGGTCGCGGCCTGGGCGGCGGCCTTGAAGTCGGCGGTGGTGGAGACGCCGTACCAGTGCGCGCGGGCGTAGTCGCGCAACAGGCCGGCCATGGTGTCCGCGCCGATCAGGCGGCGCAGTTCGTGGAGGGCGCAGGAGCCGTGGTCATAGATGACCGGCACGTAGCGGTCCGGGTGGGTGTCCCAGTAGCTCATCGGGTTGGTGAGGCGTTCGTCCGCGGACCGCCAGGGCGTCCTGGTGGTGCAGCCCTCGCCGGTGTCGCCCATGGCGACGGCCATGGCGTACTCGGTGAAGGACTCGTCCAGCCAGGGCGCGCGGTACTGGTCGTCGCCGACGATGCCGTACCACCACTGGTGCGCCAGCTCGTGGATCACGGCCGAGGGCCGGATCCAGTCGAGGACGAAGCCCGGGTACTCCATGCCGGCGAAGTCGAACCGGTTGTCGAGCACGAGGGCGAGGTCCCCGTACGGGTAGGCGCCGTAGCTGGCGGAGTGGGCGTCGATGGTCCGCAGGGACAGGTCCAGCATGTCCTGGGCGTCCTTGGGAGTGATGTCGGCGACCGAGTAGACGGCGATCCGGACGCCGTCCGCCGACCGGCCCGCGATGCGGCTGAACGGCCCGGCCGCCCAGGCGAATTCGCGGACCTTGCGGGCGCCGATCCGGGTGAGCGTGCGGCCGGGCTCGCCGGGCGTGTCGACGGCGGTGCCGGTGGCGGGGACCAGCAGGTCGGTGGGGTGGTCGAGGGTGACGGCGAAGTCGGAGCTGAGGCCGTAGAAGGACTCGCCGAGCTCGGAGTACGGGTCGAGGTGCCAGCCCGCCTCGTCGCGGACGGCGAGGACGGGCAGGGCGTTGCCGATGAAGCTGAAGGAGCCGTCACGGCCGAAGCGGTCGATGCCGTCCGGGACGTCGATGGTGAGGTCGAACTCGACGGTGCCGGAGGAGCCCTGGGTCAGCGGGTGGGGGAGGGGGACGCGCAGGGCGGTGCAGCCGACCTCGTAGCGACCGCGGGTGTCCTGCGGGAGCAGGGTGGCCTGGGTGACCTGGGTGGTGCCCAGACCGGTCACCCGGACGGACGGGTTCGCACAGCCGCCGCGGAAGTTGTCCCAGAGCCGCAGGTACACCTCCTGGAGGGGGTCGGGCGAGACATTGCTGAAGGTGATCCGCTCGTGGCCGTGCCAGTGTGCGCCGGTGGCGTCGCTGCTCAGGTCGACGGTGTAGGCGGGGGCGCCGGGGGTTCGCGTCGGGTCGCCGGCAGTGGCCGCAGGGGTGGTGGCAACGGCTCGGCCGGGCGGGGCGGCGGCCGCCGTCAGCAGTACGGCGAGGACAGCGAACAGGGGGTGTAGGCGGAGGCGTCGCACGCCGTGGTCTCCTGTCGTCGAAAGGGGAGGCAGGGGGTGGTGCCGGGTAGGGAGGCGCCCACCACCCGGAGCCCGAGTCGCCGACACCGATCTTGGGAACGGCCTCGACCACCGCGGGGACACGCACCAGCTCCTCCGTCGGAGTGATCCGCCGGGCCGGGAGGTTCCTCCCTCCGTGGGTCAGACCAGGAGCTGGACCAAGGCGTCGGCGACCTGTGCCGCACCGGCGGTGCCGACCGACCGCGTCATCGCCGTCCAGTCGGGGCCGGGCGTGTCGGGCCCGGCCCCGTCGGAAAGGCGTCTGAGCTTCTCGACCAACCCCTGCCGTACGGCCGTCGCCGTCCGGTGGCGGCCGAGGTGGGCGGCGCGGGCGATGCCGCCGTGGATCAGGTCGAGGGCCTTGTCCACGCCGTGAGTGCGCAGCGCCAGTGCCTCGTCCTCGTCGAAGACCGCCGCAGGCCAGCGGACGCGCACATCGGTGCCGAGTGCCTGGCTGTGGAACCGGCCGTTGAAGATCTGGCTGAGGTTCTGCGGCGGCAGGCAGAGCGTGGGAGTCCCGAGCTGCCCGGCCTCCAGGAGGGTGGTCAGGCCGGGGGAGGTGAGCAGCACGTCGCACTCGGCGAGGCGGCCCAGGAAGTCCTCGTGGGGGAGGGCACCGACCGTGGTGGTGGCCGGATGCGCGCAGGAGTCCACCAACTGCGCCGCCAGCCAGGCGGGCAGGTTGCCCGCGATGTGCACCTCGGTGATTCCGCTCGCGGTGAGTGCCTCCAGGGCCGGAGGCAGGACCAGCCGTGGATAGTCGGCCCAGTCGGCGAGTTGGGGCGCGCGCAGGCCGCCGAGGTTGAGCAGGGCACGCCGGGGGTGCGGAGTCGGCGCGGTGCCGCGCGCGACTCCGCCGTCGGCGATCACGGCGTCCACCCAGCGGAGGTGGTGCACGTCGGCCAGCACCCGGGCGCCCTCCCGCGGCAGCTCCACGCACCGCTGGACGCAGTACACCTCGGCGTCCAGCGGGAGGCCGGGGCGGTCGCCGTCCGTCCACAGGAACGGCAGGCTGTCGACGAACACCACCGGCACCCCACAGGCCCGCAGTGCCTTCGCCAACCCGCCGTCCAGCACCACCAGCGCCGCTTCCACGCGCTGCGCCTGGACGATCCGTCTCAGCTCCGCGTTCGAGCGGTCCGGGAGGTCGAACCAGCGCTCCACCGGCTGCTCGGCGAGCACCGATCTCCCCAGCCCGGAGGCCAGCCCGATGAATCTCAGCCGGTGGCCCCCGGTGCCCCGGAGGGCGGACAGCACCGCGCTCAACTTCCCCGAACTGCCCCAGCCGAACTCCACCCCGGCCACGGCAACCGTCCGGGTCTCCGCCTTCGCCCTCATCCGTGTCAACTCCCCCGCCCGCACGCGATTTCCTGCCGTTCCGTATTCGTACCAGGCCAGGCGTCCACGTTTGGTTCGACTGCCTACGGAAAATCGAAAGCTAACCACCCCACAAGGTGAAGCCTTCCGCTCGCCAATTGACGAAATGCGCTCCATGGATCGAGGAGGCCGGCTCGCCGTTCGCGCAACACGCGGGCAGGAACGTCCCTGCGGCGCCCGGGCGCCGTACCGGGCTGCAATGGGGCCAGACCCGGCCGAACGCCGACGGCACACCACACGAGAGGACCGCCCGATGGAGCAGCCGACGACCGCCGACGCCGACCCGGTGCGCGTACTGGAGACCTCGGGCACCGACTATCGCCGGGCCTTCGACCTCTTCCTCGCGGGCACCGACGAGAAGCCCCGCACCCACGCCCGGCTGAGCGAGATCGCCACGTCCCTCCCGCACCGCCGGGTCCTGCTGGACCTCGGCGCCGGGGACGGCCGCACCACCGCGTACCTCGCCCGCCACTTCGAGCGCACGATCGCCGTCGAGCCGAGCGCGGCCATGCGCGAGAAGCTCGCCGCCGCCTGCCCGGACGCCCTGGTCATCCCCCACCCGCTGGACCGCGCCGCCCCGCCCGAGCCGGCCGACCTTGTCCACCTCTCCCACGTGCTCTACTACGTGCCGCAACCGGACTGGCTCCCCACCGTCGCCCGCGCCCTCGGCTGGACCGCCCCCGGTGGCGCCATGCTGATCGTCCTGCAGAACCCCGACAGCCCCTGCATGCGGATGGCCGCCCACTTCACCGGCGTCCGCTACGACCTGCGCCCCCTCCTCGACCGCCTGCGGGCCCAGCATCCGGCCCACGACTACGCCCTGGAGACCCTCGCCCTCCACTACCGCACGCCCCACCTCACCGAAGCCGTCGACGTCGCCGAGTTCATGGTCAACGTCGCGGACCTCGCCACCCTCGACGCCCGCCCGACTCGGGCCGCCCTCGCCGCCTACGTCCAGCAGCACTTCGCCCGGCCCGACGGCGGCTACGCCATCGGCCACACCCAGGACATGCTGATCGTCCGCCGTGCCGAGGTCTGATCTCCTTCTCGGTCACGTCACGGCGGTCCGGGTGCCGAGGCCAGGAAGACCACGGCCGTGATCCTGGCCGTCGCGCGTTTGAAGCGGGAGCGTCCTGGCATCTGCGAGGCGCGCTCGACGAGGGCGGTCCAGGTGGGGAGCCAGAGCGCCGTCAGTGGTGCGTGGGCAGTGGCCGTCGAGTGCTCGGCCCCGCTCCGCCGAGTCCGGCGGACGCCCGTCAACTCGCCCTGGCCCGTGCGCTGCCACCGACTCCCTGAGCGGTCCGCAGCGCGAACAGTTGCGCGCCTGCACCGCGCCCCGGTGCGTGCGCTACTCCGTGAAGAGCCATGGGCGGCAGGGGTACCGCAAGCCGTCCTGCGGCGACCGTGCCCGGGTGGCCCGGCACTGCCGGCGGCAGCGCACGGCGACTGATGGGGGCACTCTCAGCCCTGACCTCCCGGTGGGATTCCGGTTGCGCGGGTGAGGGAAAAGTTTGGCGGGGCGCCCAGGAAGTCTTGTATGGTTCGTCGCGAATCATCCAGAGGGGTGGAGGGACCGGCCCTACGAAGCCCCGGCAACTCCCCGGTCGACCCGGCGTCCGAAGTACGCGCCGTGCCGTCCGGGTTCAGTGCCAACTCCGGCCTGTCGCCAACGTGGCGCGGGAAAGATGAGGAGACACGGTGCTCTCTGTGCTGTCCTTCGCCCGGGCGCTTCCCGCCCCGGCCCTTCCGCGTACCCGTCTCGTGTCCGGCGCAGGCAATCGGCCGCTTCCGCAGGCCCGTCCTCGCTGACCACCCCGCTCCCCACCCCACCGGAGCGTCCGTGAGCCGGACCCAGACCCACCCGCGGCTCACGGGATTCGAGACTGGAGTACCCGTCCATGGAGAACATGGAGAACACGAGCGGCGTCGGCGTGCTCGACAAGATCACCTCGATCCTCGGCACGCTGGAGGCCGGCCCGGCCACCCTGGCCGGGCTCGTCGACGCCACCGGCCTGGCGCGGCCGACCGCCCACCGGATCGCCGTCGCGCTGGAACACCACCGCCTGCTCGGCAGGGACGTGCAGGGCCGGTTCGTCCTCGGTCCGAGACTCGCCGAGCTGTCGGCCGCCGCCGGTGAGGACCACCTGCTGGCGGCGGCCGGCTCGGTCCTCACCCACCTGCGCGACCTCACCGGCGAGACCGCCCAGCTGTACCGCCGGCAGGGCGAGGTGCGGATCTGCGTGGCGGCCGCCGAGCGTCTGTTCGGGCTGCGCGACACCGTCCCGGTCGGCCTCGCCCTGCCGATGAAGGTCGGGTCGGCGGCCCAGGTGCTGCTGGCCTGGGAGGAGCCCGAGCGGCTCCACCGCGGCCTGCAGGGAGCCCGTTTCACCGCCACCGCCCTCAGCGGCGTACGGCGTCGCGGTTGGGCCCAGTCCATCGGGGAACGCGAGCCCGGGGTGGCCTCCGTGTCCGCCCCCGTGCGCGGCCCGTCCAACCGGGTGGTGGCGGCGGTGTCCGTCTCGGGCCCGATCGAACGGCTCACCCGTCACCCCGGGGCCCAGCTCTCCCGGGCCGTCGTCGAGGCGGCGGCCCGGCTCACCGAAGCCCTCAACAGGACCTGACCGGCCTTCCGGCCTTCCGGGGCTCCGGCTCCTCTCCTACTCCTCGTCCTGTTCCTCCTCGAGCAGGGCGGCGAACCGCGCCAACGGATCCCCGGTGAACGGGCGCAGCGCGGGGGCGAGGAGGCGGGCGCCGGGGAACCGGAGGCCGCCGAGGAAGGCGAAGCGGGTGGTGCGGTCGGTCTCCGGGCGGGCCGCCATCCCGCCGAGCACCAGGCGGCTCTGCATCAGGCACCAGCCGGGTGCGAGGTCGATCCCGAACGTGGCCCGGAGCCGGGTGTGGCCGTGGATCCGGGCCCGGAGCGAAGTCGTCGGCAGCGAACCGGAAGGTGCGGGGCGGTCGAGCCGCACCGTGCGGACGTCGGGGATCCAGAGCGGCATGGTGCGTTCCAGGTCCTGGGCGAGCGCCCAGACCCGCTCGAACGGCGCGCCGAGGACGGTCTCGCCGATCCGGGCCGCCCCTGGTGCGGTCGCGGCGATCACGTGCAGCCGCCGGACCGGGTCGAAGTCGGCGACGGGCCACTGCGGCATCGGCGTCGGGGAGTCGGTCACTGCTGCCACGCCTTTCGGAAGCTGAGTCGGGCCCGCGAGAGCCGGGACTTGACTGTCCCGGGCGCGACCGCGAGCAGCGCCGCGGTCTGTCGTTCGTCCAGTCCCTCCAGGTCGCGCATCAGCAGCACGGCGCGGTGCGCGGGGGAGAGCCGGGAGAGCACGTCGCGGATGTCCGCGGCGAGCTGGGGATCGCCTGGTGCGGGGACCTCGCCGAGTTCGGCCGGCCGCGAGCGCGCCGCCCGGTTGGCGCACCGCACCGCCTCCCGCACCGCGATGGCGCGGACCCAGCCGTACAGCGCTGCCGGGTCCTGGAGTTGGCGCAGCTTGCGGAAGACCACGATCAGCGCCTCCTGGGTCGCGTCGGCGCCGTCGTCCAGCGCGATCGGGCCGCAGAGCCGGCGGACGTACGGGGTGATCAGGTCCAGTAGCCGGCCGACCGCGAGTTGGTCGCCGCCCTGGGCGGATCTCACCAGCTCGGCGAGGCCGGGCGGTGGCTCCTGCATGGTGCTGTCTCCGCTCTTTCCTCTGCTGTCGGTCGTCCGTCGGGCGACCGGGGTCCGTAGAGGGAGGGCCCGGAGCGGCGAAACGTTCCCTGCGGATTCCGCCCCGGGCAAGTGTTCCCCGTCACAGGAACGGATCGGTCGGCGGGGTGCTCCTTCGGGTGTTCGAGCGTCCTGAGACCCCGTGAGGTGACGGCATGAAGTCGACGAAGATCAGCAGCAGGGCCACCGCGGTCGGCGCGGTGCTGGCGGTGGACGGCCTGGTCCACCTCTACTGGGCCACCGGGCGGACCTGGCCGGTGGACGGCACCACCCGGCTCTCGCAGCTGGTGCTCAACACCCAGGTGCCGTTCACCCCGCAGGGGCTGGTGCCGCTCGCGGGGATGCTCTTCTCGGGGGCGACGCTGGTGCTGGTTCGGGGCGGGTGGCTGCCGGCCCTCGCCCGTCGGCTGCCTGCGGTTCTGCCGCGCTGGGGGAGCCGCGCGGTGGCGTGCGGACTGCTCGCCCGCGGCGCGGTCGGACTGGTCTGGGTTACCGGCGCCTGGGCGGACCCGGGCGACACCTTCTACTGGCTCAACCTGGCGCTCTACACCCCGTTGTGCCTGCTGCTCGGCCGGGCGGCGTGGCAGGTCTCCGCCGCGGTGACGACGGCTGCGGGCGCGGCGCCGACGGGGGCGGTGCGGGCCTGAGCCACCGGAACCCGAACGGCGTCCTGCGGTTCCGCCTCAAGGGGCAGGAGCCGCAGGACGCCGTCCGTCCAACCGGACCGACCGGGTCAGCGCCGCAGGTGCTGGACGGCGCGCGGGGCGGCGACGGGCGCCGCGGCGCGCGCCGCCTGTGCGCTTGGCGCGCCGGCGGCCGGGCTGCGCAGGGTGCCGGGCTGGAAGCGGCCGCTGTACACGTCGGTGGCGTTCAGCGGCTCGGCGTTGGCGGTCACCATCACCGGCCGGATCTGGCGGCCGTCGTTGATCAGTGACTGGTAGTCGCCGAGGAAGTGGCCGCCGGCGAAGGGTGCCTGGAGCCAGTCGAACACCGGCGAGATCTGCCGCTCGACCGGGCTGTCCTCGCCGCCGCGCGGGAAGCTGAGCAGCCAGGCGGCCGTGGGCAGGGTGGTGGTGTTGCCCGCGGTGAGGTAGCGCAGGTCGTAATAGCTGACGGCGACGGTGCCGTTGGCGGTCACGGTGATGGAAGGGGTGAACGCCGGGGCGCCCGGGGCCTGGTTGATCCGGGTCGGGCCGCTCCAGGTCCGGCCGCCGTCCGTGGAGTGCACCAGCTGGACGGCGTCGTACTGGCCGCCGGTGAACTCCGAACCCTCGTACGCGAGGTAGAGCTCGCCGGTCTGCGGGTCGACGGCCACGCTCGGCAGCCCGGCACCGGCCCGGAGGGACTTGGTGGCGTCGGCGGGCGCGTTCGGGTCGACCTCGGGGACGGAGGTGTCGGCGGCGACCCGGACCGGCTGGCTCCAGGTCCGTCCCTGGTCGGTGGAGGTGACCATGCCGAAGTGCACGTCGCTGACGGTGGTGGCGGTCCCGTCGGTGAAGGTGATCGAGTCGAAGAAGTCGTACAGCGTGTCGGTCCGTGGGTCGACCACGATCTGGTTGCCGATGGTCTGGGTGTTCGGCGTCGTGCTGGTGACGACGAAGGGCTTGGCCGGGCTCCAGGTACGGCCGTGGTCACGGGTGACGGAGATGTAGCCCGGCCCGTCGAAGTACGGTGCCGGGCTGGTGACCTGGTCGACCCGGTCCCAGACCTGGTAGGCGACGCCCGGGTGCACCGGGTCGGCGGTGACGGCGTTCTTGTCGTCGGTGATCGCCGGGTCGTTGTCGCTGATCAGCTCGGCGACGTGCTGCCAGCTGCGGCCGCCGTCGGTCGAGGTGGCGGCGGCCACCGCGCCGCGCGGCGTGGTGGCGTCGAAGACCAGGGCGCTGGCGTAGGCGGTGCCGTCCGGGCCGAAGCTCACCCAGCCGTCGGAGGCCCGCTGGTAGGCCAGCCCGCCCGGCGCGCAGTGGGTGAACGGCAGGGCGGTCTGGGTGAAGTGCACGCCGTCCGTGGTGTAGCTCGAACTCAGGCCGCGGGCACCGCCGTTGGACCAGCGGTCCTGCTGGTAGATGGTGATCGTGTCGGCCGGGTCGAGCGGGTTGGAGGCGGCGAACGGTTCGTCCTCGGCGGAGGGGTAGTTGGTGCCGGGGCCGTCCGCCGTGAGGTCGCACGTGGCGTACGGATCGCCGGGCGAGATCAGGGCGAGCGGCGGATGCGTCGCGCCCGCGCCGTCCGTGTTCCCATCGGTCGTACTCGCACCGGCGGGTGCGCCGCCCGCGACGGCGGCGAGGACGAGCGCTGCGGCCGCGGTGGCGAGCGACGCTCTGGTGCGGAACTGCATGGAGACCCCCATGGTCGTCGGCGGAAAACTGCCTGGTGTCCCGGGTGGTGCTGCGCTGTTCCGGTACCGAACTGGAGTTGATGTTCGGTCGGCCGCGCGAGTCTATCCAGGCCCGGGTGCCGCGCCTACGGTCGGGACACGCTTCTTACCGTCGCGACACCACCCCACCGGCCGCCGGTACGACTTACCTCCGGTGGGAGGGGGCCGCCGGTGCGACAACCGCTCCGGCGCGAGGGGCCTACCGTCCGCCCTCCGACAGTGCACGCTCGACGGTCCGCAGGGAGGTGGCGGACTGCTCCCAGTCGTGCCACCAGAACAGCCCGCCGTCCCGGCTCACCTCGGCGGCCAGCACCGCCAGGTGCGCCCACGGGCCCGCCGGGATGCCGAACTGCGGGCGTGTTGCCAGTAGTTGAGCCGACTCGGCGTCGACCGGCACCATGCCGACCAGCGGGACCGGTTCGTCGTCCGCCGTCCGGCCGGTGCCGTGGAGCGTCGGGTGCAGGGTGATCGGGTCGAGCAGCAGGGCGAGGTCGGCGACCCCTACGGCTCCGGCCCGTCCTGCCGGGCGGGGCGACGGCCGTTCAACCTCCTGCCAGTGGAAGCCGGCCGGGATGCGGAAGCCGGCGAGGGCGGCGAGGGCGGCGAGTGACCACGGTGCGGTCCGGTCCGTAGACCTCCTCCAGTCGGTCCAGCAGGACGGGCGGGTGGCGGTTGGTGAACCTCACCGCCGCGCCGGTCACCGCGGGCCGTCAGCGTGGCGGCCGGGAGGGATCGCCGACCAGGTCGGCGACCAGGGCGCGCGCGTAGGCCTCGTCGGTGTTCGGCACGGAGAAGACGACGCGGAAGTAGAGCGGGGCGACGATCCGGTCGAGCAGCCGTTCGAGCGGGGGAGGCGTCTCCCCCCCGGGCGCGGGAGGCCTCGAGGACCGTGTCGAGGCCGGCGGTGGCGCGTTGCAGGCATTCCCGGCGGCCGCTGCGTCGCTCGTCGATGTCGGGGGAGACCTCTGCCCGGAACTCCACGGCGGGGACGCCGTGATCGAACGTGCCCGGAAGATCGCCTCCTACGGTGTCTCCTTCGAGCTGCTGCACGTCCTGGTCAGCCGCGACAACATGGCCCTGTCGCTGCACAACACCGCCCAGCGCCCGGACGCGGTCCTGGACGAGTACCTGGCCACCGTCTGCCGCCTTCGCGACGGCAGGATCGCCGACATCGAGACCTACCTGTCCGACGTCCCCGGCATGAACGCCTTCTTCGTCTGACCGCGGGCCCGGGGCCGGCGGTCGCCGCCGCCGGCGGAACGGGGCCCGGTGCTCGCCCGACAAAGGCGGTACGGGAAATGTCGGGCGAGGGGGAGCCGTGTCGCCGCACCATGGGGCCATGGATGACACGACGTTGATTTCCTCCTTCCTGCGCGACGGCTTCGTGAAGCTGGAGGGCGCCGTCGCGCCGCGTGTGGCCGCGGACTGCGCACGGTTGCTGTGGCGGGAGACCGGCTGCGACCCGGACGACCCGTCGACGTGGACGCAGCCCGTGCACTGGGTGGCCGGCATGGCGCAGGGACCGTTCGCCGCCGCACCCAACTCGCTCTCGCTGCACCGCGCGTACGACCTGCTGGTCGGCGGGGGGCGCTGGGAGCCGCGCTACTCGCTGGGCTCGTTCCCGCTGCGCTTCCCGCACCAGGAGGAGCCGGACGACGCGGGCTGGCACATCGAGGGCAGCTACCTGCCGGAGGGCGAGAACCGGTACTTCACGAACCTGCGCTCCAAGGGCCGGGCGCTGTTGATGCTGTTCCTGTTCAGCGAGGTCGGGGAGGACGACGCTCCGACCCGGATCCGGGTCGGTTCACACCTGGACGTGCCGAAGGTCCTGGCACAGTACGGCGAGGAGGGGGCGAGCGGGCTGACCCTCGCGCCCGATCTGGTGGCGGCGTCCGAGCACCGGCCGATCGCGCTCGCCACCGGTTCCCCGGGGGACGTCTTCCTGTGCCATCCGTTCCTGGTGCACGCGGCCCAGCCGCATCACGGGCTGCGGCCGCGTTTCATGGCCCAGCCGCCGCTGATGCCGGCCGAGCCGTACGAGCTGGAACGGGCCGACGGCGCGTACTCGCCCGTGGAGACCGCGATCCGCCAGGGCCTGGGCCGGGACACCCCGGGCCACGCTTCCTGACGGACCGAGGGCCGTCCCGCCGAGCCCCGTCCGCGCGGCCGCCCCCGGCAGGTGCAGCCGGTCCACCGGATCAGGGAGTGCGACCCTCGGGGCCGGCGGATCACAGGCCGCACGCGGGTTGCCGGTTACCGGGACACGCTCCTAGCGGTTCACCGCCCGCATCCCGTCCTCGTCGTAGCGCTCGCCCGCCGCCTCGGGCAACTCGGCGTCGATGCGCGCCAGTTCCTCGTCCGTCAGCTCGACGTCGACCGCGCCCGCGTTCTGCTCCAGGTAGGTCCGGCGCTTGGTGCCGGGGATCGGCACGAGGTCCTCGCCGCGGGCCAGTACCCAGGCGATCGCCAGTTGGGCCGGCGCGACGTCCTTCTCCGCGGCGATCTGCTTCACCTTCTGCGCGAGCCGGAGGTTGGCCGCCAGATTGGCCTCGGTGAAGCGCGGGTTGCCGCGGCGGAAGTCGTCCTGGTCCAGTTCGTCCGGGGAGCTGAAGCGGCCCGCGAGGAAGCCTCGGCCGAGGGGGGAGTACGCCACGAAGCCGATTCCGAGCTCCCGGCACGCGGGGAGCACCTCGGCCTCCACGTCCCGGGTCCAGAGCGAGTACTCGCTCTGGACGGCGGTGACCGGGTGGACGGCGTGGGCGCGGCGGATGGTCTCGGCACTCGCCTCGCTCAGCCCGATGTACCGCACCTTGCCCTCGGCGACCAGTTCGCCGAGCGCGCCGACGGTCTCCTCGATGGGCACGGCCGGGTCGACCCGGTGCTGGTAGTAGAGGTCGATGCGGTCGGTGCCGAGCCGCGCGAGCGACCCGTGGACGGAACTGCGGACGTGCTCGGCGGAGCCGTCCTGGCGGCCCACCGTCGACATGTCGCCCGGCACCGCGCCGTCCATCCGGTAGTTGAACTTCGTGGCGATCACGTACTCGTCACGGTGTCCCCGGACGGCCTCGCCGACCAGGGACTCGTTGGTGAGCGGTCCGTAGACCTGCGCCGTGTCGAGGAAGGTGATGCCCAGTTCCAGGGCGCGCCGGATGGTCGCGACGCCCTCGTCCTGGTCGGCCGTGCCGTAGAAGGCGGACATCCCCATGCAGCCGAGGCCGATGGCCGACACCTGGAGGTCCCGCAGACTGCGCTGTTGCATGTGACGTGCCAGCCTTTCCCGTTCGTCCTTCCCGCGGCCCGACGCTCTTGCGACGCCCCGCTCCGGGCGCACCGGCCGGGCCGCGTGCCCTGGGAGAGGACCATACGGGGCCCGCGCCGTCCGACGGCGGACCGGCACGGCCGCAGACAGGTCCCCGGCGGGGCGCCCCGGCGGCGGACACTCGGCGTCCGCATCCGCGCGCCGATTCGGAGGCATGTTTCCCGCCGATCGGGTCATCAGCATGAGCGTCCCCAGTAGACGGACCAAGGAGATGACAGACCCATGGGTGCCCTTCTGCTCGTACTGCTGCTCGCCGTCGTGCTCTTCGGTCTCGGCTTCGCGGTGAAGGTGTTGTGGTGGGTGGCGCTGTTCGTCCTGGCGGTGTGGCTCCTGGGCTTCGTGGTCCGCACCGTTGACGATGCCGGCGGCCGACGCCGCTGGTACCGGTGGTGAGCACCGGAATCGGCGCAGCGGCGGCCCCGGGTGCGGTGACACCCGGGGCCGCGGCTCGACGCGTCGCCCGGGCGGCACGCGTTCCCCCTGTCCGCGCACTCCGTCCGAAACGGGTGGTCCATGAGCGTGCTCGACGGACTCGACGACTACCAGCGGCGGCACCGCTGGGCGGGTCTCACGATCGCGGTGGTGTACAAGTTCATCGACGATCAGGGCACCTACATGGCCGCCCTGATCACCTATTACGGGTTCCTGTCCCTGTTCCCCATGCTGCTGCTCCTCGTCGCCGTGCTGGGATTCGCGCTGCACGGCGACGCCCAGTTGCAGCAGCAGGTGCTGCATTCCGCCCTCAGTCAGTTCCCGGTGATCGGCGACCAGATCGAGCACAACATCCGGTCGTTCCAGGGCAGCGGCTTCGCGCTCGCCGTCGGCATCGCCGGCAGCCTCTACGGCGCGCTGGGCGTGGCGCAGGCGCTCCAGAACGCCTTCAACACGGTGTGGGCCGTCCCGCAGCACAGCCGCCCGAACGCGCTGACCGCCCGGCTGCGCGGACTTGCCCTGTTGGGAGTCCTCGCCGTCGCGGTCATGGCCTCCACGGTCCTGGCCGCCCTCACCGCCACCGCACACGGCTGGCCCGCCTGGATCGACCGGTGCGTACGGATCGCCGCCGTCCCGCTGTCGGTCGCCGTCGGTACCGCCCTGCTGCTGGCCGGCTTCAAGCTCCTGACCAACAGCCGGCTCCGGGTGCGCCTGCTGTGGCCCGAAGCCCTGGCGGCTTCGCTGACCTGGCAGGCGCTGCTGCTGGTCGGTACCTACTACGTGGGGCACGAACTGCGCGGGGCGACGGCCACGTACGGGCTGTTCGGCATGGTGCTCGGCCTGATGGCGTGGATCTACCTCGGCGCGCTCACGCTCGTCGTCTGCGCGGAGAGCGCGGCAGTGCGAACCCGGGGGCTGTGGCCCCGGGGCATCACGGCGCCCTTCGCCGATCACGCCCCGCTGACCCGGGCGGACCGGCGGGCCTACACCTCCTACGCCACCGCCGCCGCCTACAAGCCCGACGAGGAGATCCGCGTGGACTTCCCCCCACCCGGAGCGCAGCGAGGCGACGGCGGCCGTCCTCCCTCTCCGGCGGACAGCTGAACCACCGCTGAACCACCGCGTCGCCCCTCATGACGCGTCGGGCCCGACCGCCGACGCGCGTTGCCGACGTGCCGACGTGCCGCCGGGCGAGCCCGGCAATCCCCACCCGCTACCCGCACGACCAGAAGGACCGCTTCGCATGAGGAAAGCCCTGAACGATCTCGACGCCCGGCTGTTCGTCAGGGTGGCGTCCCGCCGCCTGCGCGGCACCGACCCGTGGCTTTCCCGCCTGACCCGCGCCGCCGATCACGGCAAGCTGTGGATGACCGGCGCGGCGCTGCTGGGCGCCACCGGCAATCGGACCGCCCGGCGGGCCGCCCTGCGTGGAGCCGGTTCCCTCCTGCTCGCCTCCGCTCTCGCCAACGTCGCCGCCAAGGGCCTCACCCGCCGGCCCCGCCCCGCCCTCGACCCCGTGCCCGTCGTACGGCGGCTGCTCAAACAGCCCGCCACCAGTTCCTTCCCCTCCGGGCACTCCGCCTCGGCTGCGGCCTTCGCCACCGCCCTCGCCATCGAATCGCCGCTGCTGGGCGCCATCGCCGCTCCCGTGGCCGCCGCGGTGATGGCCTCGCGCGTCTACGTGGGTGTCCACTATCCCGGCGACGTCCTGGCCGGGGCCGCTCTGGGGGCGGGGACGGCAGCGCTCACCCTGCGCTGGTGGCCGCGTCGCAGCGACCATTCGGCCAGCACGGCCGCTCCCGTGGTCAAGGCGCCCGCCCTGCCCACCGGTGAGGGCCTGTACCTCGTCGTCAACGGCGCTTCGGGCTCCGGAGCCCTCACGGGGGCCGACAGCGCGGAGCGGTCCGTCGAGGAACTGCGCCGGGAACTCCCCGACGCCCACATCCGGCTGTGCGCGGACGGCGACGACCTGGCCGCGCTGCTGGACCAGGCCGCGGCACTCGCCGTCACGTCGGACGGGGCGCTGGGCATCTGCGGCGGCGACGGCAGCGTCAACCTGGCCGCGGCCGTCGCCGCCCGGGAAGGCCTGCCACTGGCGGTGTTCCCCGGCGGCACCCTGAACCACTTCGCCGTCGACCTGGGCACTCACATCCTGCGCGCCACCGCCGACGCGGTCAAGGCCGGCAGTGCCTGCGCCGTCGACGTCGCACTGGCCACCGGCGACCACGGCGACCGGCAGCTGTTCCTCAACACCTTCAGCATCGGGATCTACCCCGAACTCGTCCGAGTCCGCGAACGTCTGGAGAGGCGCCTGGGCAAGTGGCCCGCCCTCGCCGTCGCTCTCGTCCGCGTCCTGGCCGGCGCCGAGCCCGTACGCCTGACCGTCTCCGGTGTCCCGCGGACCCTGTGGATGCTCTTCGCCGGCAACGGCACCTACGACCCACCCGGCTTCGCGCCCACCCACCGCACCTCACTGGACGGCGGCCGGCTCGACATCCGCGCCGTCGACGGCAGCCACCCCTTCGCCCGCACCCGCCTCCTGCTCGCCTTCCTCACCGGTACCCTCGCCACCTCCCGCGTCTACCGCGAGGCGCGCCTGGCCGCCCTCGACCTCAGCGATCTGCACGAGGTCCGGAACCTCGCCGTCGACGGCGAGGCCTTCCCCGCCCCCGACCGGCTGCGCCTGTCCAAGGTCACCGCCGCTCTGACCGTCTACCGGCCCGAACGTCCCGCCATCCCCTGAGCGCCTCTCCGCGGTGCCACCGCGGGAGGAGCTCCCCGCGCCCCGCCGGCCCGGCGGCGGCCGGCGCCCCGGCTCGGCGCTCGGGCGGACCGCCGGCGACGGCCACCGGCTGGACGCTACTGGGCACCGGAAACGGCACCGTCAAGGCGGTCCGCGCCCGTCGGGCGGCCCTGGGACAGTCCGTCACCCTGCTGTCCGTCGACCTGATCCGGTGAGCGCGGGCCGGCAGGTTCCGGCACGGCGGGAGCCGGGTGGTGCTGCCCGTCGCCGGGTGTCCGCAGCAGGGTGGCGAGGAGTTCGGCGACGGTGGGGCCGGCGTCGGCGGGATGGCGTAGCTGCTTGCCCGCGAGGACGCTGTAGTGGTTGGTGCGGCCGCGGCGTTCGTGGCTGAGGTATCCGGCCTGTTCGAGGTCGGTGATGATGCGCTGGACGGCGCGTTCCGTGAGCAGGCAGCGGGTGGCGATGTCGCGCACCCGGATGCCGGGGTCGCGGGCTATCTGGACGAGGACCCGGGCGTGGTTGGTCAGGAAGGTCCACTGCCGCTCGGCCGCCGTTGCGTCGTTCATGTATCCACGATAAGACTCCTGTTTCATGACCGCTGAAACATGACAATGGATTCGTGCATTGGTTGACATGTCTGGCGGATCGGCGAACAGTGAAGGTAACGCGGATCGTCATGGCGATCCGTGCGGCGGCTCTCGTACGGAGATGGTGGACGTGGATCCGATGAGCAGGGAAGGGCTGGAGCGGCTCAGGCTCCTGCTGGCCGAGCGGGTCGGGTCGCCATGCGAACACGGCGAGGAGGCGGCGCGGGTGGAGCCGCTGCGTCGGCAGGTGTATCACGCGGTGACCGGCATAGACGCCTACCTCAGCGCGGTCGAGGCGGGCAGCTCCACGGTGGTGGGACTGCGTGAGCGGGCCCAGGACCTGTGGGCGGACCTGGAGCGCATCGCACTGCCGTGTTCGCGAGCCCCGGACACCGGCGGCAGCCGGCGCCCCACCACCTGCTGCCAGGAGCCGCAGTGACCTTGCTCCCCTTCCTCTGCCTTCTCGCAGCCGTTCTGCTCCTGCTGCTCTTCGCACGGCGCTTCCGCGATGACCGGCGTCGCTTCGGCAACGGCGTCCTCCTGGGCCTGTGCACCGTCCTGGTGTTCGCCGGCTCCTTCCTGGTGCTCGACCGCTTCCACCGCCCGGTGGCCCAGGCGGTGGCGGGCGCCACCGGCGTCGCGGCCGTGGCGGGCGCGACGGCCGTCGCCGGAGCCCTGATGGCCAACGGCATCCGGATGGTCCGCGCCGAAGGCGGTCGCCCGGCCAACCTCCTGTCCCCACTGGCGGGCCTCGCGGTCCTGGCCGCACTCGCGCTCGCGGTCGTCGCCGCACGCACCGAGCACGGGCCGCTGCGCGCCGCGGCAACCGCTGCCCTGCTGGTGGCCGGCTACGTGGGGTTCCTCTTCCTCTGTTTCGTCGGTTACGCCGTGCTCTACCAACGGGTCACGGCACGCCGCCCGGTCGACTTCGTGGTCGTCCTCGGCGCCGGACTGGCGGACGGATCCACCGTCCCGCCGCTCCTGGCCTCGCGACTCCAGAAGGCCCTGACCCTGTACCGGCGCCAGGCGGCGCAAGGACGGCCCCCGACCCTGGTGGTCTCCGGCGGCAAGGGCTCGGACGAGCGCGTATCCGAGGCCGAGGCGATGGCCGACTACCTCATGGCGCGGGGCGTCCCCGGCACGCACATCCTCCAGGAGAGCGCCTCGACGAACACCGGGGAGAACGTAGCGTTCAGCCGGGAGCTGATGGAGCGGATCCGCCCGGGCTACCGCTGCGCCATCGTGACCAACGACTTCCACTCGCTGCGAGCGGCCATCCTCGCGCGCCGGGCCGGGGTCCCGGGCGAGGCACACGGCGCGCCGACCGCGGCCTACTACCGGCCCAGCGCGACCCTGCGGGAGTTCGTGGCTGTCCTGGCGGCCTACCCGCTGACGAATCTGGCGGTGTGCGCGGTGCTGGCCGCGGCCGGGGTCCGGGCGGGCCGGTCCGGCTGAGCCGGAGGGGCCGGGCCGCCGGGGGCTCGGCGACGCCCGCGCCCGTGCGCGGCACCGTCGGCGATGCCGGCCTCCGTAGGCGGACGGGTACCGGCACCTCGGCGTCGCGGGCCCCACCCCACCCCCGGACCCTCCCTGGTGTTCACACACGGCCGGCGTCGGCCCCGCGCCGCTCCCGGGCGGTACGTCCGGGTCGCGGTCCGGTGGCCGACGCCGTTCGGTCGCCGCGGCCCGGCCGCGGGGCGGTGTGCCCCGGGTGCGTTACGGGCGCGGGACCGTGCCGTCCGATTCAGGTGGTCGTGGCGGTGACCCTGGGGTCGTTGGCGTAGACGGGGTTGTCGTCACGCTCGTACTGGGACAGGGCGAGTCCCATGCAGAAGAACGTGGGCGCCCATTCGCCCACGAAGATGCCCCAGCGGTCGGCACGCTCCACGCCGGCGGCCTCGGCCTTGACGGAGACCATCCAGGAGACGAAGGACAGTCCGATGGAGGCCAGGCCGGCCATGTAGGCGTGCTCGGATTTCACTCCGGCCTTGTGCAGCTTCTCCATGATCATGAGAACGACTCTCCGCTCTGAAGGGGTGTGCACAGCTGTCCGGGCGACTGCCCGGATGCGGGCGCCCTACACGGGATCGGCGCGAGGTTCGGGCACGGTCTCCTCGATCGGCGGAATCGGCCGTCGGGGGGCGAAGTCACCGAAGAGGCCACTTCACGGCGCGGGGTGCGTCGCGCCGGCTACTGCCGGGTGGGGCCGGCGGCGGCCTCAGGCCGCCTGCTGGGAGGCGGCGGCCGTGGGGTGGAGATCGGCGAGGGTCAGGCGGTGGGCGGGTTCCTGCGGGAGGACGATCCGGCGGGTGACCGCCCGGTCGGGCCCGACGTGCAGGAGTTCACCGGGCTCCATCAGCAGCCAGTGCGGGTTGTCGTCCATGCGTTCGCTGGCGACCACCGTCGCCGGGGTCCGGGCGAGGTCGCCGGAGTGGACGCGCATGCGTCCGGCGGCGCCGGCGTGGTCCAGCTGGCGGTTGCCGTGGTGCCCGCCGGGCCGGCGTTCGAGGACGTGTAGTTCGTGGGTGTCCGGGTACCGCAGCGCCCAGAGCTGGTCGCTCGTGGCGAGGACGATGTTGAGGGCGTAGAGGGGCAGGTGGCGGGCCGTCCAGCGGGCGGCGGCCACGATTCCGGCAGTGACGTCCCCACCGTGTGCGGTGGTTTCCCGGGTGACCAGGGCGAAGAAGCGTTCGGAGTCGGTGTCGCCCTTGACGAGTGACCGGTCCGCGCCCAGGTGGGCGTCGAGCCGGTCCAGGTCTTCGATCACCCCGTTGTGGGCGAACAGTCGGCCGTTCATTTCGAAGGGATGGGTGTTGGACTCCCGCAGGGCTCCGGTGGAGGCGTAGCGGATGTGGGCCAGGAACGTCGCCGACTCCACCGTCGCCGCGTCCTCGGCGAAGGCGCGGTCCTGGAACGCGGCGACGGGGGCCTTGTGCACCTGTGGCGTCCCGTCGGCGGTGAAGTAGCCGAGCCCGGTTCCGTCGGGCTCCCGGCGGCTCTGGTCGCTCAGGTTGTCGGGGGCGTCCAGCAGCCAGAACGTCGCGCGGCTGCGCCGGGGCGCGCTGCTCATGCCGAACAAGCGGCACATGGGGTCCTGCCTCTCCTGGGAGTGCGGGGCGGCCGCGCCGGGGCCCCGGCGCGGCCGCCCCGCGCGGGGGTGTCAGTGCCGTCCGGGCCGCTTGGGGTTCTTGGTCTCGGCTCCGTGAGCGAAGCCGCCCGCGTCGTCGGCGCTGCGTTGCGGCCCGCTCTGGTGCTCCAGGCGTTCGAGTACGCGTTTGAGGTCGGCGAGCAGCAGGTCGGCGAGGTCGTGGCTGAAGCCGTTGCGGACCACGATCCGTAGGACCGCCAGGTCGGTGCGGTTCTCGGGGAAGGTGTAGGCGGGCACCAGCCAGCCGCGTTCGCGTAGCGCGGCGGAGACGTCGAAGACGCTGAAGGCGTCGATGCCCTGGCGGATCCGGAAGGCGAAGACGGGGGTCTGGCTGCCGTCGGTGATCAGCTCGAACGGTCCGAGTCCGGCGATCTCGCCCGCCAGTCGGGTGGCGACGTCGCGGCAGGTCTGCTGCACCCGCCGGTAACCGTCGAAGCCCAGGCGCAGGAAGTTGTAGTACTGGGCGACGACCTGGGCGCCGGGGCGGGAGAAGTTGAGCGCGAACGTGGGCATGTCGCCGCCCAGGTAGTTCACATGGAAGACCAGGTCGTCGGGCAGGGCCTGCTCGTCGCGCCACAGCGCCCACCCGACCCCGGGCATGACCAGGCCGAACTTGTGGCCGGAGGTGTTGATGGAGGCCACCCGCGGCAGCCTGAAGTCCCAGACCAGGTCGGGGTCGAGGAACGGGGCGATCATCGCTCCGGAGGCGCCGTCGACGTGGATCGGGATGTCCAGGCCGGTGCGTTCCTGCAAGTCGTCCAGCGCGGCGGCGAGTTCGGCCACCGGTTCGTAGCTGCCGTCGAAGGTGGAGCCCAGCACCGCGACGACGCCGATGGTGTTCTCGTCGCACAGCTCGACCGCGGCCTCGGGGGAGAGGTGGTAGCGCTCGCCTTCCATGGGGACGTAGCGGGCCTCCACGTCGAAGTAGTCGGCGAACTTCTCCCAGCAGATCTGCACGTTGATGCCCATGACCAGGTTCGGCTTCGCCGTCGTGCCGTCCGCTGCGAGGCGGTGCTGCCAGCGGCGCTTGAGCGCGAGTCCGCCGAGCATCGCCGCCTCGCTGGAACCCGTGGTCGAGCAGCCCACCGCCCGGTGGGCGTCGGGGGCGTTCCACAGCCGGGCGAGCATGTGCACGCAGCGCGTCTCCAGCTCGGCCGTCTGCGGGTACTCGTCCTTGTCGATCATGTTCTTCTCGGCGCACTCGCCCATCAGACGCAGCGCCTGCGGCTCGGTCCAGGTCGACACGAACGTCGCCAGGTTCAGCCGCGCGTTGCCGTCCAGCATGAGTTCGTCGTGCACCAGCTGGTAGGCGGTCTCCGGCTCCATCTCGCTCTTCGGGAGGGCGTACCGGGGGACTTTTACGGGCTCACGGCTGAAGACCGGGTTCAGTTCCAGGTCGCGGCTGATGTGGTGGTGCTCCTGGGCTCGCTTGAGCGGCATTCTCGGCGTCCTTTCGTTTCGTCGGGGACCGCTGCTCGACCGCGCGGCCGGGGGTCGTACGTCGGCCCGGGCCCTGCTGCCCCGGCCGCAGCACGGGGTGGGTCACCCCTGGTGTTCCAGGGTGTCGGCGAGTTCCTGCTTGGTCATGCTCGAGCGTCCGGAGATCTCCGCCTCCTGGGCCTGCCGGTACAGCTCGTCCTTGGTCGGCTCGCCACCCCGGCGGCGCTCGGCCGCTTCCCGTTCGGCCTCGGCCAGTGCCTCCTCGCGCCGCTCGCGGAACTTCCCGCCCAGCTCGTGCAACTGCTTGCTGTCCACCGCCTCCCGCAGCGCGGGCAGGACCTCGGACTCCTCGGTCTCGACGTGGTGCCGGACGGCCTCGACGAGCTCGGTGACCAGGGAGTCGAACTTCTCGGAGCCCGGATCGGTGGCCTGCAGCCGCCTGATCAGTCCTTCCGCCTGCTCGTGCTCGTCCTCGCTGTGCGCCACCTGGTCCTTCTCACCGGGTGCCCGCTTCGCGACGACGGGGTACACCCGCTCCTCCTCGGCCCGCGAGTGCGCGACCAGCAGCGCGCCGACCCGGTCGAGCACCGCGACCCGGTCCGCACCGCCCGCCTGCAAGCGATCGAACAGCTTCTCGACCTCGCGGTGGTCCGCGGTGATCAGCTCGATGACGTCCTTCGGCATGGCTCTCCCAACGTTCGGTTGCGGTCAGGTGCACCGCGTACCCCCGAAAACCCGGCGGCACGCTGTTGCCACCGTCCGAGCTTGCCGTCCCGTGCGGAGGAATCCGGTCGCGCAACGCGGGAGTCCCGCCGCGATGTGCGTCGGAGCCCGGCCCGACGGCTCACCGTCGAGGAACTCCCACCCGGTGTGCTTGAGCACGTCGCCGCCGCTCCGCCCGCTCGAGGCCTGCCGCGCGACCACCAGCGCCCGTGGCCCGGCGGTGCGTGGCCGCGGAGGAGTGGGCGGGGGCTGGGCGGGTAGCAGACGGGTCCCCGTCGGGCTCCCGGGTGGCGGTCGGAGCGGGCGGGGCGCGAGGCAGCGGGACGGAGAAGGGGGGCGACATGCTGGGTCAGTCACATGCGATCAGCGGGGCACTGCTCTACGCGGCCACCGCGCCGTTCCTGCCGGAGGCCCTGTTGGGCGCGCAGCCGCGGCCGAGCGAGGTCCTGGTCGGCACGCTGCTCTGTGCCGGGGCCGCGCTGCTGCCGGACCTCGACCACCACGACGCGACGCCCGCGCACCTGCTGGGTCCGCTGTCGAGGGGGTTGTGCCGTGTGGTGGGCCGACTGTGCGGGGGCCACCGCCATGCGACGCACTCGCTGCTGTTCGTGGCGCTCACCAGCTGGGGCACCTGGATGGGCGTCACCCGCCTCGGCGGCGGCTTCACCCTCGGTCTCACCTTCGTCCTCTTCGCTCTCGCGGCGCGTGCCCTGCACCTGCACCCGCCGGGGCGCGGGCTGACGGCATGGGTGACCTCCGTCGGTCTGGCCGGTGTCGGGACGGCGACGGTGGCTGCCTGGTTCACCGGCATCGCCGTCTGGCTGCCCTACACGGTCTGCCTGGGGACGCTGAGCCACCTGCTCGGCGACTGCCTGACCCGCCGGGGCGCGCCCCTGTTCTGGCCCTGCCGCAGGCGCTTCGAGCTCGTGCTGATCCGGCGGACCGGGGGGAAGCTGGAGACCCGGTTCTTCGTGCCCGTGATGACCGTCGCCACGTTCGCGGCCCTGTGGTTCTCGGCCTTCGCCCCGCGCCTGGCCACGGGTTGAGCTCAGCCACCGATGTGGGCGGCCCGTCAGCCAATGGCATGATGGCCGTGATCACTCGGGGGTGTCATGGCGCTGTTCTCGCCGAAGTGCCCGGTCGGGCCGGACGAACGGGCTTGGATCGAGGAGTCGATGGCCTGGCTGGCGGCCGAATTCGGCCGTGCCGTGCTGGACCGCGCGCCGGTGCTGCCGACCGGGGAGTACTTCCCGGGGCCGTTCCGGGGCTCCGAGGAGGACATCCGGGGCGTGATCGCCCAGATCTGCGGATACCTGGACGTGGCGCCCAACCGGCTGACGATCGAGATCCAGCCGGACGACGGCGAGGACGCCATGGTCGCGGACCTCCGGCTCGCCAGGCGGTCCCGCTACGCCGCCGGGCACTACCGGCGCGAGAACGGGCGGCCGGTGATCGCCGTCGACCAGCGCCAGGCCGCCCGTCCGGTCGCCCTGGTCGCCACCGTCGCCCACGAGCTGGGGCACGTCCGCCTCCTCGACGAGCAGCGCATCCCCGCCGACCGGCACGACCACGAGCCGCTCACCGACCTGCTGACGGTCCACTTCGGACTCGGCATCTTCACCGCCAACTCCGCCTTCAACTACAGCCAGGACAAACAGGGTTGGTCGTACACGCGGCTCGGCTACCTGAGCGAGCGGATGTTCGGCTACGCCCTGGCCTGCTACGCCCACCGGCGCGGCGAGGCCAAGCCCGCCTGGGCCCGCCATCTGACCACCAACCCGCGGGCGTACCTCAAACAGGGCCTGCGCTACCTGGACCGGAACCCGCCGAGTGCGTGACGGGGCGGGACGGCGGCCGCTCAGAACCCGGTGAGGGTCGTCTTCCCGATCGTGGTGCCCGACTCCTGGAGCCGGTGCGCCGCACGGAGGTTGGCGGCGTTGACGGGCCCGAGGTCGCGGATGGCGGTGGTGCGGAGCACGCCGGCGTCCACCAGGTGTGCCACCCGGGTGAGGATCCGGTGCTGCCCGGCCCGGTCCGGGGTCGCGAAGCGGGAGCGGGTGAACATCGACTCCCAGTGGAACGCGATGCTCTTCGGCTTGAGCAGCCCCATCGGCAGGGTGTCGACGTCGTCGATGGCGACGATCCGGCCGAAGGGGTTGAGCAGTTCGGCGTAGACGGGGAGGTTGCGCTGCGTCCCGACCGTACTGAAGACGTGGTCGAGGCCTCCGGGGGCGAGTTCGGCGAGCTGCGGGGCGAGGGGCTCGGTGTGGTCGACCACGTGGTCGACGCCCATGCGGCGGGCGAACGCGGCGGTCCGGGGGCGGGAGGCGGTGCCGATCACGGTGAGTCCGGTCAGGGCGCGCGCCAGCTGGGCGACCATCGCGCCGACCCCGCCCGCGGCCGCCGTCACCAGCAGGGTGCCGGTCTGCTCCGGTGCGCCGGTGCGCAGCCCGAGCCGGTCGAACAGGCCCTCCCAGGCGGTGAGCGAGGTCAGCGGCATCGCCGCCGCCTCGGTGAAGGAGAGCGAGGCGGGCTTGCGGCCGACCAGGCTCTCGTCGACGGCGTGGTAGCGGGAGTTGGCGCCGGGGCGGTCGACGGCCCCGGCGTAGTAGACCTCCTCCCCGACCCGGAAGAGCTCCACGTCGGCGCCGACGGCGACGACGGTGCCGGCCGCGTCCCAGCCCAGCACCTTGGGCGTGCCGCCCGGGTCGGTGCCGCGCCGGACCTTGCAGTCGATCGGGTTGACGGCCACGGCCTCGACCCGGACCAGCAGGTCCCGCGGGCCGGGCTCGGGGACCGGCAGCTCGACGTCCACCAGGCTCTCGGGGTCGTCGATCGGCAGGCTCCGGCGGTAGGCGACGGCGGGCATCGTGGCGCCGCGGGTCTCGTGGGTCATGGCGACCAGCCTAATCCACTAACCGTTCTGACGCTCCGTATTGGTTGAGGGGCTGACGCCTGTCCAACAGCCCGCGTTCGACGGCGACGACCACCGCGTGGGCGCCGGCCCGGCTCGTGGTGAAGCGGGGTCAGCTCTGCTGCGGCCGCGGGCCGGTGTAGCCGGCGCGGGCGCGCATGCGCAGGGGCTCCTCGCGGTACTCCTCCACGGCGTGGGCCAGCCAGCCCGGGGTGCGGGCGACGGCGAAGACCACCTCGCCGGCCTCGGCCGGCAGGCCGGCGGCCAGGGCCATGGCGGCCAGGGCCAGGTCGACGTTGGCCCGCAGGGCCGGTCGTCCGGCGGGGCCCGCCGCCGCCTCGACCTCGGCGACCGCCCTCACCACGACTGCGCCGCCGTCGAGCCGGGCGACGGCGTCGAGCAGGGCGACCGCCCGGGGGTCGCCGTCCGGGTAGAGGCGATGGCCGAGGCCGGGGATCGCCCTGCCGGTGCGCAGGTAGTCGGAGACCACGGGGACGGCGCCGTCGGCCAGCACCTCGGCGAGCATCCGGTGGGCCAGCGGGCTGGCCGCGCCGTGCAGCGGGCCGTCGGTGGCGCCGAGGCCGGCCGAGACCACCGCGTACGGATGGGCCCGGGCCGAGGCCGCGACCCGGGCCGCCACCGTGGACACCGCCAGCTCGTGGTCGAGGAGCAACACCAGGGCGCGGTCCAGGCAGGCCAGTGCCTCGGGCGTGGGGGCGGCGGTGGCGAGGCGGCTCCACAGCCGCGCCGCGAGCGTGGCGTCGGGCCCGGGATCGGGTGCGGTGCGGGGCAGGGCCTCGACCATTCCGGCGATCAGGGCGGCGCCGGCCGCCAGCACCGTCTGTTCGCGCAGGTCGAAGCGGAGCGGGTCGAGCGCGGCGGCGACGGTGGCCGAGATCCGCAGCCGGTCGGGCAGCCGGATCCCGGCGGGCAGCGCGGCGGCGGCCCGGGTGAGGGCTTCGGCGGTGGCGGGCGGCACCCGCAGGGAGACGGGGGCGTCGGTGCCCAGGCCCCAGAGCCAGGCAACGGCGGCCTCGAAGCCGTGCTCGGCGGCGAGTTGGACGGCATCCCGGCCGCGGTAGTGGAGCCGGCCGTTCTCGATCAGGGTCAGGCCGGTCCGCACCGTGACAGGCCCGCCGGGCCAGGCCGCGGTGGTCCACGGGTCGGCGGCCGAGCGTCCGGCGGCCGGGGGTTCGCCGGCGGAGGCCTGGCCCGGTGGGCGCAGCGGAGCCCGGCGGCCGCGGGCGGCCAGTTCGGCCACCTCGCGGGCGTCGAAGGTGCTGCCCTTGCCGCCCGGGGCCCGCTCGCTGCTGAGCTGGCCGCGGCTGGCGTAGGCGTACACCGTCTCCACCTTGACCCCGAGCTGCTCGGCGACCTGCTGGGTGGTCAAGCGTTCGGCCATGGTCTGCCCTCGTCCTCGTCCCGCGACTTGATGGTGATCGATCGATCCACAGTATTCCACATTGATTTCAATCAACATTGACAACATGGATCAATGATCGGAGAGTACAGAACGTCAACGGGTACGAACACCCCCAGGAGGGCTGCCGCCATGTCGAACACCCCGAGCACCACCGAGATCGAGGTCCCGCGCGGACTCAAGGGCGTCGTGGTCACCGAGACCGAACTCAGTGACGTCCGCGGGCTGGAGGGCTTCTACCACTACCGCCAGTACTCGGCGATCGACCTCGCCGAGCAGCGCACCCTGGAGGACGTCTGGCACCTGATGCTGCTCGGCGAACTCCCCGACCCGGCCCGCCGCGCCGCCTTCCTGGCCCGTACCGCACCGCTGCGCCGACTGCCCGACGCGCTGCGCCCGCTGCTGCCCGCACTCGCGGCGAGCACCGCGCACGGCGGCCCGCTGACCGCCCTGGGTGCCGCGCTCTCGATCGCCGCCGCCGACCGCGGCATCCGGCCGCTCTACGACACCGCCCCCGAACAGCGCGTCGAGGACGCCCTGTTCGCCACCGCGCTGGTGCCCACCGTGCTCACCGCGCTGCACCGGCTGCAGAACGCTCAGCAGCCGATAGAGCCGCGCGAGGACCTCGGCTACGCCGCCAACTACCTCTACATGCTGACCGGGGAGGAACCCGAGCCGGCCAAGGCCCGGGCGATCGAGCAGTACCTGATCTCCACCGTGGACCACGGCTTCAACGCCTCCACCTTCACCGCCCGGGTGATCGCCTCCACCGGCGCCGACCTGGTGGCCTGCCTGGTCGGCGGGCTCGGCGCGCTCTCCGGCCCGCTGCACGGCGGCGCCCCCAGCCGGGCACTGGACACCCTGGACGCGATCGGCACCCCCGAGCGGATCGACGGCTGGATCAGGGAGCGCGTGCTGGCCGGCGACCGGATCATGGGCTTCGGCCACGCCGTCTACCGCACCGAGGACCCGCGCTCCCGGATGCTGCGCGGGGTCGCGCAGTCCTTCGGCGGCGAGCTGGTCGACCTCGCCGTCCAGGTCGAGGCCCAGGTCGAGGCGATCCTGGCGGAGCTGAAGCCGGGGCGCGAACTCCACGCCAACGTCGAGTTCTACGCCGGCGTGGTGATGCACCTGTGCGGCCTGCCCCGGGAGATGTTCACCCCCACCTTCGCCGCGGGCCGGGCGATCGGCTGGAGCGCCAACATCCTGGAACAGGCCGCCGACTCCAAGATCATCCGCCCGTCGGCCCGCTACACCGGTCCGGCCGCCCCGGCGCCGCTGCCGACGGTCTGAGCGGCCTGCCCGCGCAGCACCCGCGGTGGCCACCGGACAACTGCCCCGGGGACGCGGCGGTCGGCGTCCTCCCGCGGGCCGGCGCAGTGCGCGTCAGGAGGCCTCCTCAGCGGCGCCGTTGAGGCGGTAGGTCTTGGAGGTGTCGACCCCGCGGGCCGCGAGCGAAGGTCGCGGTGACGTCCAGCGGGCGAGGCGGCGTGACGGCGGCACGGTGAGGGTGGCGAAATTGGTCCAGACCTAAATGGTCCAGACCTATTGACCGACGCTGCCCGCCCTCCTACGATCCGGTCCGGCACAGCCCCACATGTCCCCACCTCACCCACAGCCGGGCGGCACGCCCCCACGCGCCGGTCATTCCCATGGCGCCCGGCGGGAAGGGAGCTCAGCATGTCCGGTCGGAGGTCACGCGCGCCGCGCGCGTCGTCGGGGGGTTTCCACCGCAGTCCGGATCCCGGTCGCCCCGAACAGGGCGCGAGTGTCCTGATGCGCTCCCTCGCCGGGTTGAGCGCCGCCGCCGTCATCGGTGCCGGAATCGCCGCGGTCGGCTCGGTCACCGCCGGGGCCGCCACCACCAACCTGGTGTCCAACCCCGGCTTCGAGAACGGACTCTCCGGCTGGACGTGTTCCGGCGGCTCCGGCGCGGCCGTCGGCAGCCCGGTCCACTCCGGTGCCTCCGCGCTCCGGGCCACGCCGAGCGGCCAGGACGACGCCCAGTGCGGCCAGACCGTCAGCGTGCAGCCCAACTCGCAGTACACGCTGAGCGCCTACGTCCAGGGCAGCTACGTCTACCTGGGCGCCACCGGCACCGGCGCCGGCAGCGAACCGTCCACCTGGACGCCGGGCAACTCCTTGTACGGCCAGCTCAGCGTCGGCTTCACCACCGGCCCCACCACCACCTCGGTGACGGTCTACCTGCACGGCTGGTACGGCCAGCCCGCGTACTACGCGGACGACGTGTCGCTCACCGGTCCCGGCGGCAGCAGCCCCTCGCCGACCGCCACCCCGACCAGCGCACCGCCCACCACTCCGCCGCCGACCAGCACCCCGCCGACCACTCCGCCGCCCACGACCCCGGCGCCGGGGGACACCTGCCCCACCAAGCCCAAGCCCTCGGGCAAGGTCCTTCAGGGCTACTGGGAGAACTGGGACGGCGCCTCGAACGGCGTCCACCCGGGCATGGGCTGGGCCCCGATCACGGACAGCCGGATCGCCGCGCACGGCTACAACGTCATCAACGCGGCCTTCCCGGTGATCCTGTCGGACGGCACCGTCCAGTGGCAGGACGGAATGGACACCAACGTCAAGGTGTCGACCCCCGCCGAGATGTGCCAGGCCAAGGCCGCCGGCGCGACGATCCTGATGTCCATCGGCGGCGCCGCCGCGGGCATCGACCTGAGCTCCAGCGCCGTCGCCGACAGGTTCGTGGCGACCGTCGTCCCGATCCTCAAGAAGTACAACTTCGACGGGATCGACATCGACGTCGAGACCGGCCTCTCCGGCAGTGGCAGCATCAACACGCTGTCCGCCTCCCAGGCCAACCTGATCCGCATCATCGACGGCGTGCTGGCCCAGATGCCCGCCGGGTTCGGCCTGACCATGGCCCCCGAGACCGCCTACGTCACCGGCGGCAGCGTCACCTACGGCTCGATCTGGGGCGCCTACCTGCCGATCATCAAGAAGTACGTCGACAACGGGCAGCTGTGGTGGCTCAACATGCAGTACTACAACGGCAGCATGTACGGCTGCTCCGGCGACTCCTACCAGGCCGGCACCGTACAGGGCTTCACCGCGCAGACCACATGCCTGAACAGGGGGCTGACCATCCAGGGCACCACCGTCACCGTGCCCTACGACAAACAGGTGCCCGGCCTGCCGGCCCAACCCGGCGCGGGCGGCGGCTACATGGACCCGGGATCGGTCGGCCAGGCGTGGAGCGCCTTCGGCGGAGCACTGAAGGGGCTGATGACCTGGTCGCTCAACTGGGACGGTTCGAAGGGCTGGACCTTCGGCGACAACGTCAAGTCCCTGCAGGGCCGTTGAGCCATGCACCGAACCGCTGAACCGCTGAACCGCCGAAGCACCGAACCGCCGAAGCACCGAACCGCTGAAGCACCGAAGCACTGAACCGCTGAGGCGAACACCGTGCAGCCCGCGCCCCGGCCCCGGAGCGCGGGCTGTCCAGCGCTGCGGCCGGTCAGGGCATGCGGGCCAGGGCACAGGAGATCAGCCGCTCCCAGACCGGCAGGTCGGCTTCGTCCGAGGGCGCCGCGGTGCCGTCCGCCTCGGGCTCCGGCCGCCACAACGAGCAGGGCACCAGGCCCGGTTCGAGCAGTTCGAGGCCGTCGAACAGGCCGAGGATCTCCTCGTCGGTGCGCCAGCGGCCGCGGCCGAAGCTGTCCTGCAGCTTCTGCTCGGCGATCCGGGCCTCCTCGTTCCCGCCGGAGCGGAAGTGCGAGATGTAGACCAGGCTGCCCGGGGGCACCCGGTCCACCCACCAGCGAACCAGCGCGGCGGGATGCTCGGAGTCGTCGAGGTGGTGCAGTACGGCGCTGAAGACCACGGCCACCGGCTCGTTGAAGTCGATCAGGCGCCGCACGTCGGGGTGGTCGCGGATCGACTCCGGCTCGCGCAGGTCCGCCTGGACCAGGGTGCTGCGTCCGGCGGAGCCCAGCAGGGCGCGGCCGTGGGCGAGCACGGTCGGATCGTGGTCGACGTAGGCGACGCGCGCCCCGGGAGCGTGCCGCAGGGCGACCTGGTGCACGTTGTCGGCGGTCGGCAGGCCGCTGCCCATGTCGACGAACTGCTGGACGCCCTCGCGGACCATCGCGCCCACGGCCCGTACCAGCGCCCGGCGGTTGGCGTGGGCGATCGCCACCGAGCCGGGCAGGTCCCGGAGGAAGAAGTCGCCGATCTCGCGGTCGACGGCGTAGTTCTCCTCGCCGCCGAGCAGGTAGTCGTACACCCGGGCGATGCTCGGCTTCGACCGGTCGGTCAGGGCGCTGCGATCATCGGTCACGGGAGGCGACTCCGTTCCTGAGGGCCGGTGCCGCCCTGATGGTAGGAGAACCGGACGCGGGTGCCGCGCACCTCACGGCGCGTTGGACGGCGTGGGCGGCATCCCGCTCGGTCGGGGCGGTCAGGAGTGGTCGTGCCAGGCGATCGCCGAGATCCGCCGGCCCTCCGGGGTGCGGACGAACCGGAGGGACACGCTGCGTGTGCCGCAGTCCTGCCGGGCAGCTCTTGGGCGGAGGGGCGCGGCCGGTCGTACGGCCGCCGATCCGAACCGCCTGTCCTGCTGTCTGACAGGTTCACGAGCCGATCCTGAGGCCGCCGATGACATGGTGTCAAGTCGTCGTTCGCCGGCTGTTCACTGGTTGGGAACGGCGGCGTTCCGTGATCACCACCCGGGGCCCGTCACGTCGATTCCGCTCGTGTACGGACTCTCGAAGGCGTGCAAGTCCACAAGTGATCGGATTTGATCGGACAGCTTCGGCGAGGCAGGCTCTGTGCGCACAGTGGTGGATCCGCCACTGTCCGGCACGGAGGGAGCCGCATGTCCGGGACTGAGCACACCGAACCGACCGCACACGTCGTCGTCGGGTACACCCCCCATGAGGGTTTCGTCGCCGTCCAACTCAGTCCGCCCCCGGCGGAATACGTGTGGCACGACCGGCGGGCCGAGCACCAGCAGGAACGGTTCGGCCCGGGGAACCGCTACCAGCAGTGGCTGGCCGTCGACCTCGGCACCGGCGCCGTGTGGTTCGGGGACACCGACTGGCGGGCGCCGCAGGAGGATTCCTTCCCGGGGCTCCCGGGGCCTCGGCGGGCCGAGGTCGGGGACGGGGCCCTGCCCTCGCCCGCCGTCCTCGTCCACCCGCTCACCCACCGGGGCTCCGACGGCCAGGGTGCGTGCACGTGGCGGTTCTTCACGGCCGAGGAACTCCATGCGCTGGCCGAGGGAATACTGCCCGTGGTTCAGCGGGTGATCGACTCCCTGCACCGGGTGGGGCCTGCCGGTGACCTGGAGTGGTCCGCCGAGGCCGCCACGGCCTGGTCAGATCTCGAACGGGCCTGCGACCACACGTCCGACGCGACGGGCGCGGTGGTCTGGGCCGGCCCCCGCGCGAGCCGGGTCCCCGGCACGCGGGTGGAGGTGGCGGACTTCCTCGCCCGGAACCCGGAGCTGTGCGATCCGTCCTGGTCGACGGCGACCGACGCGGAACTCGACGCCTACGCCGCCTACGAACCCGTTTCCGGTTACGGAGGCGTTCCGGGGCGGATGTGCGCCCCGGCGCACGTTCAGATCGAGGACGGCTACACGTTCTACGGCCACCGCGCGGCGCTGTACGCCTACCGTGCGGCCGCCTGCGGCGACCGCACGCCGGTCGAAGCCCGGATCTGGCTCCGGACCAGCGACGCCGGGCGCACCGCCTGGGAGGCCGCCAAGGTCGTGGGCGCGAGCCTCGCCGACGCCTCGGACTGCGTGCTCGCCCACCTCGCCGAGACGTTTCGCAGTGCCGCGGGCGACGACGGCGTGGTTCTCACCGGACTGCCGGCCTACCTGTGGCAGGAGCGGGCCGAGGAGAGGGCGGCGGTCGACGAGACGCTCGCCGCCACCGGCGAGGAGCTGAAGCGACTGGAGGAGATGGTCACGGAACTCCGGCGCGTGCGCAACACCGTCCTCACCCGGGTCCTCAGCTGGACCGACGGGCGGGACGACGAGGAGATCGCCGGTCTGGCCGCGACGTCCCCGACGGTCGTCGCCGAGTGGCGTGAACGGCTCACGGCGGACCGGGGCACCCGGCCGGAGTAGGGCCCGTCCGGCGGCCCCGGTGGGAGGCGGCGCCGCGACAGTCGCCCCGGCGGGCGGGGGCCCGGTGACGTTCGGTTCGTCGCGCACGCCTCCACGCCTCAGGAGAGCGCGGCCAGCGCCTGCGCGGCGAGCATCTGCTCCAGGGCCAGCAGGGCGTGTGGGGCGTGCCGGGTGTCGATGCGGACGGCGTAGATGAAACGCGTCAGCTCGGGCTCGGCCAACGGGCGCGCCACGACCTGGGTGGTACCGCGGGGGAGCGCCAGCTGCGGCATGACGGCGACGCACAGGCCCGCGGCCACGAAGCCGAGCACGGTGTTGAAATCGTCCCCCTCGTACTCCAGGCGCGCCCGGAACCCCGGCGTCTTGGCGATCTGGGCGAGCAGTTCCAGGCGCAGCGCTGCTTCCGGAGCCGCGATCCAGGTCTCGGACGCGAGGCTGGCCAGGTCGATGACCTCCCGGTCGGCGAGGTGGTGGCCGGCCGGGACCACCGCCACGACCGGATCCCGCGCGACCAGCGTCCGGCGCAGCGTCCGGGGCGGGGGCTGGGGTATGAAGTCGTAGTCGTAGCTGAGGGTGAGGTCCATGTCTCCGCGCTTGAGGCGGCTGTAGCCCGCTTCGGGCTCCAGTTGGGAGAGGCTGACCCGCACGTCGGGGTACGTCGTGTGCAGCTGCGCAAGCGCCTTCGGGACGATGCTGGTGGCGGCGGAGGCGAAGGCGGCGAGCCGGATCCGCCCGGCTGTGCCGGCGCGCATGGCGTCGAGTTCGACGGAGGCCGCCGCCAGGGCGCTCCTGACACCCTGCTCGGCGTCGAGGAGGACCTCGCCGGCCGGGGTGGGCCGTACGGGCCGGCGCTCCAGCACCCTGAGACCCGTACGGCGTTCGAGTTCGGCGATCTGCTGCGAGACGGCGGGTGCGCTGTAACCCAGCTCACGTGCGGCGGAGTTGAAGGAACCGTGGCGGACCACGGCTTCGAGGGTGGCGAGCAGACGGGGGTCCAGTCTCTGCATGGGGTTAACGCTCACTTAACTGTCGCGAAGACGTCTTTTCTTGTACTTGAAGGTGAACGGCAGCAGGATTCTTGCTTGCGGCCCGGATGCGCAAGCCAACGCCTCCGCGCGGTGGCCGATCGCTTCGCCCCGCGGTTTGCGTCCGTGCGCCGCAGCGCCGTGCACCCCCTCCTCCGTCGCCCACCCACCCGAACGCATGGCCGGGTGGGTGGGCGACGGAGGAGACGGCCGTTGACCATAACCCCCAGTCCCGGAAGGAAGCGCCGTGCGCAGGCCCCTCTCCACCGCGAGCGCCCGCCTGGGCCGTGCCTTTCGGCGGACCGCGCGAACTCGAGTTCGCCCCAGTGGAGTTGAGCTTTCACTCCGAGTGTCTTGACATCATCGTACGAATCCCTCAGGATCACCCCGTGAACCTGTCAGACAGCCAGACAGTCAGTCCGGTGCCCCGGCGCGTGAGCGCGATGGAAGCGGTGTTCGGTCATCTCCGCGGTGCCATCGAGCGAGGCGAGTACGCGGTGGGGGACAAGCTCCCCTCCGAAGCGGAGCTCTGCCGCGCCCTGGAGGTCAGCCGGCCCGTGCTGCGGGAGGCGCTCCGGGCGCTCCAGACCATGGGACTGACCGTCTCCAAGACCGGGAAGGGCACCTTCGTCGTGGCGAACACGGTCGAGGACCCCACCTTCGGCGACTACGCGGCCAGCGACCTCCTGGAGGTGCGTCGGCACGTCGAGATCCCGGTCGCCGGGTACGCGGCGCTGCGCCGCACCCCGGAGGACCTGGACCACCTGGCCCACCTGCTCGACCGGATGGAGCGGGAGACCGACACCACGGCGTGGGTCGCCCTGGACACCGTCTTCCACCTGGCAGTGGCCGAAGCCTCCCGCAACCCGGTCTTCCGCAAGGTCATCGAGGAGATCCGCGACGCACTGGCGCGTCAGTCGGCCTTCCTCAACGAGCTCGGCGATCGACGCGAGCAGTCCAACTGCGAGCACCGGGCGATCGTCGAAGCACTGATCGACGGGTCCGAGCCGGACGCGGTGGAAGCCATGTCCCACCACCTGCGCCGCGTCGAGGCGACCCTCACCGACATCGTGCGCCCTCAGCGCACGGACATCCCCCCAACAGAAGGCAGACCCGAGGCGTGAGCGAGCAGTTCCTCAAAGACGAGAAGCGCCCCTCCACCCGTCACGTCGACGCCGGGGACACCGGCTACAGCAAGTCCTTGAAACCCCGGCACGTCAACATGATCGCCATCGGCGGCGCCATCGGCACCGGCCTGTTCCTCGGCGCCGGCGGCCGCCTCGCCGATGCCGGGCCCTCCCTTTTCGTCGCCTACGCGGTGTGCGGGGTGTTCGCGTTCCTCGTCGTGAGAGCGCTCGGTGAACTCGTCCTGTACCGGCCGTCCTCCGGAGCCTTCGTCTCCTACGCCCGGGAGTTCCTGGGCGAGAAGGGGGCGTACACCGCGGGCTGGATGTACTTCCTGAACTGGGCGACCACCGGTATCGCCGACATCACCGCGGTGGCCACGTACGCCCACTACTGGCACCTGTTCTCCGACGTCCCGCAGTGGGTGATCGCGCTCGTGGCCCTGGCGGTGGTCCTCACCGTGAACCTCATCTCGGTGCGGATCTTCGGCGAACTGGAGTTCTGGTTCGCCATCGTGAAGGTCAGCGCGCTGGTCGTCTTCATGGGCATCGCGATCGTCCTCCTGGTCACCCGGCACCCGGTGGACGGCACCGTGCCCGGCCCCTCCCTGGTCACCGACAACGGCGGCATCTTCCCCAACGGTCTGCTGCCGATGCTGCTGATCATCCAGGGCGTCGTCTTCGCCTACGCCTCCGTCGAACTGGTCGGCGTCACGGCCGGGGAGACGGAGAACCCCGAGAAGATCATGCCGAAGGCGATCAACTCGATCATGTGGCGGGTGGGCCTGTTCTACGTCGGCTCGGTGCTCCTGCTGTCGATGCTGCTGCCGTGGAACAGGTACACCGCCGGTCAGAGCCCCTTCGTCACCGTGCTGTCCCACATCGGGGTGCCGGCCGCGGGCAGCGTGATGAACCTGGTGGTCCTCACCGCGGCGATGTCCTCGCTCAACTCCGGCCTCTACTCCACCGGCCGCATCCTGCGCTCGATGGCCGTCAACGGCTCGGCCCCGCGCTTCACCGCCCGGATGAGCCGCAGTCAGGTGCCCTACGGCGGCATCCTGCTCACCAGCGGCATGTGCGTCCTCGGCGTGGTCCTCAACTACGTGGTGCCCGCCGACGCGTTCGAGATCGTGCTCAACCTCGCGGCGATCGGCATCCTCGCCACCTGGGGCATGATCATGATCTGCCACCTCTTCTTCTGGCGGAAGACCCGAGCCGGTGAACTGACCCGCCCCGCCTACCGGCTGCCGGGCTCGCCCTGGACGGAGCTCGTGACGCTGGCCTTCCTCGTCACCGTCCTGGTCCTGATGTACGCCGACGGCGGTGCCGGCCGTACCACCGTCCTGTGCGTACCGCTGATCGCCGCCGTGCTGGTCGCCGGCTGGTACGCGATCCGAGGCCGTGCCGGGCGCGCGGCCGCCGGGTCCGACGACTGACAACGGGCGGCGGACCTCGACGCGGAGACGGTTCCGCCGCTGTCGGGGGCCGCCGCCCGGCCGACGAACCGGCAGTGACCCACCATCGATCGAGGCAGTGATGCACAGAAGTACCCCTGCGGACGCACCCGCGATCCGCGAGCCCCGGCACGTCCCCGTGGCCCACGTCACCCGTGGCGGCGTGATCGAGGGAGTCCACCACGGATCCGTCGTCGTCCTCGACGGCGACGGCGCGGTCCGGTTCCGGCTCGGCGACACCGAGGCCGCCTTCTACCCCCGATCCGCCCTCAAGCCGCTCCAGGCCGTCGCCATGGTGCGCGCCGGGCTGCCGCTCGACGGCGAACTCCTCTCCCTCGCGATGGGCAGCCACTCCGGAGAGGAGCGCCACCTCGCGGGCACCCGACGGATCCTCGAACTGGCCGGTCTCGGGGAGGACCACCTGCGCAACGTACCGGACCTCCCGTACGACCCCTCGGTGCGGGACACCTGGGTCCGGAGTGGGCGCCCGCCCTCCCGCCTCGCCCAGAACTGCTCCGGCAAGCACGCTGCGATGCTCTACCTCTGCCGGCTCAACGGCTGGCCGCTGGAGACGTACCTCGACCCCGCGCACCCGCTCCAGATCGCCGTGGCCGAGGTCGTCCAGGAGTTCACCGGCCAGCGCGCCGCCCATGTCAGCGTGGACGGCTGCGGCACCCCGCTGTTCGCCGTCTCCCTGCACGGCCTGGCCCGTGCCGCCGCCCGGATCGCCACGGCGCCCCCGGGCACTCCCGGGTACCGGGTCGCGGACGCGCTGCGCGGTCACCCGGAGATGGCGTCGGGGACCGGACGGGACACGGCCGCGCTGATGCGCGCGGTACCGGGACTGCTCGCCAAGGACGGCTTCGAGGGCGTCCAGATCGCCGCGCTGCCGGACGGCCGCGCCATCGCCGTGAAGATCGCGGACGGGGCGAACCGGGCGCGGATCCCGGTGGCGGCGGCGGCCCTGACGCTGGCGGGCGTCGATCCCCGCCTGCTGGTGGACTGCGCCGGTGAGGCGACGTCGGGCGGCGGCCGGCGCGTCGGCAGCGTACGGCCGGTACCGGCGCTGGCCCCGCACACCCTCACCCGTCCCGCGTGACCGACCCCCGACCCGTGACCACCCCACCTCAGGAAGAGGACCCGCACACGATGACGACCGCCACCCGGAGCGAACACGACCTGCTCGGCGACCGCGACGTCCCCGCCGACGCCTACTGGGGCGTCCACACCCTGCGCGCGACCGAGAACTTCCCGATCACGGGCACGCCCATCTCCACGTACCCGCACCTGATCGACGCCCTCGCCGCCGTCAAGGAGGCCGCCGCCCTCGCCAACGAGGAACTCGGCCTGCTGGAGCCCCGGAAGGCCGCCGCGATCGTCGCCGCCTGCCGGGAGATACGCGGCGGAAAGCTGCACGACCAGTTCGTCGTCGACGTCATCCAGGGCGGCGCCGGCACCTCGACCAACATGAACGCCAACGAGGTCGTCGCCAACCGGGGGCTGGAGCTGCTGGGACACGCCAAGGGCGAGTACCCGCACCTGCACCCCAACGAGGACGTCAACCTCGGCCAGTCCACCAACGACGTCTACCCGACCGCCGTCCGGATCGCCACCGTCTACGCGGTGCGTGGCCTGCTCGACGCGATGGCCGTCCTCCAGGACGCCTTCGCCCGCAAGGCCGTCGAGTTCCGGGACGTCCTGAAGATGGGCCGCACGCAGTTGCAGGACGCCGTGCCGATGACCCTTGGTCAGGAGTTCTCGGCTTTCGCGGTCATGCTGGACGAGGACCGCAGCCGGCTCGCGGAGGCCGTGGAGCTGATCTACGAGATCAACCTCGGCGCCACCGCGATCGGCACGGGCCTCAACGCTCCGGCCGGATACGCCGAGGCAGCCCGCCGCCACCTCGCGGACATCTGCGGGCTGCCCCTGGTCACCGCCGCCAACCTGGTCGAGGCCACCCAGGACTGCGGCGCGTTCGTCCAGATGTCCGGCGTGCTCAAGCGCATCGCCGTCAAGCTGTCGAAGACCTGCAACGACCTACGACTGCTCTCCTCCGGGCCGCGGGCGGGCCTGGGCGAGATCAACCTGCCGCCGGTGCAGGCCGGTTCGAGCATCATGCCCGGCAAGGTGAACCCGGTGATCCCCGAGGTCGTCAACCAGGTCGCCTTCGAGGTGATCGGCAACGACGTCGCGGTCACCATGGCCGCCGAGGCGGGCCAGCTCCAGCTCAACGCCTTCGAGCCGATCATCCTGCACTCGCTGTCGGAGTCGATCACCCATCTGCGCGCCGCCTGCCTCACCCTGGCCGAGCGCTGCGTCGTCGGCATCACCGCCAACACCGAGGTGCTGCGCGCGACCGTCGAGAACTCCATCGGCCTCGTCACCGCCCTCAACCCGCACATCGGGTACACGGCCGCCACCGAGATCGCCAAGGAGGCCCTCGCCAGCGGCCGCGGCGTGGCCGAACTCGTTCTGGAGAAGGGCCTGTTGCCGGCAGAGCGGCTCGCCGCCCTGCTGCGGCCCGAGGTGATCGCGGGCAGCGGAGCCCCCGCCGCCTGACGAACCAGGAAGGGCCGAACGACGCGCCGCCGCACCGGAGTTCGGTGCGGCGGCGCGCTGCTCGGTCCCGGTGGACGACGACGGCTCAGCGTTCCGACATGCGCGACATGACCTCGGCGCGCGCGGTCGCGGCGTCGTCGGCGAGCAGGGCCAGCCCGGCGAGTTCGCGGCACTGCGCGAGAGTGTGGGCGGCCAGCGCCGCCCGCAGCCCGGGGAGGGAGACAGGCGCGGCGGACAGGCTGGTGATCCCGAGGCCGACCAGCACCAGGGCGAGTGCCGGGTCGGCGGCGGCCTCGCCGCAGACGCCGATCGGACGGCCGTGCCCGGCCGCCGACCGCGCCGCGGTGGCGACCAGTTCGAGCAGGGCGGGCTGCCAGGGGTCGAGCAACTCGGCGAGGTCGCCGAGCGTCCGGTCGGCCGCGAAGGCGTACTGGGCCAGGTCGTTGGTGCCGACGCTGAAGAAGTCGCAGGACTCGGCCAGTCGGTCGGCGCGCAGGGCGGCCGCCGGGACCTCGATCATGGCACCGGCCATCGGCAGGCCGTGCGCGCGGGCCCGGGCGGCGAACTCGGCGGCCTCACGCGGGACGGACACCATCGGGGCCATCACCCAGACCTGCGCGGTGCTGTCCCGGGCGGCTTCGGCGATCGCGGCGAGCTGGGTCTCCAGGAGCTGCGGATCGCGCACGGCGCTCCGCAGACCGCGCACGCCCAGCGCGGGGTTCTGCTCGTCGGCGGAGAGGACGAAGGGCAGCGGTTTGTCGGCGCCCGCGTCCAGCGTGCGCACGACCACCCGGCGGCCGGCGAACGCCGCGAAGGTCTTCCGGTAGGCGGCGGCCTGTTCGGCGAGGCCCGGAGCCTCGGCGCGGTCCAGGAAGAGGAACTCGGTACGGAACAGCCCCACCCCCTCGGCGTCGGCAGCGGCCGCGCCGGCCAGTTCGTGCGGCGCGCCCAGATTGACCAGCAGAGAGACCGGGTGGCCGTCCGCGGTGCGGCCGGGCCCCTGGAACCCGGCCAGCAGCTCGCGGCGCCGGTGCTCGTGCGCGGCGGCCCGCTCGACCGCTTCCGGACTCGGGTCGGGCTCGACCACGCCGTCCGCGCCGTGCACCAGGACCTGCTGTCCGTCCGCCAGTTCCGAGGCGCCCGTGCAGCCGACCACCGCGGGCACGCCGAGGGCCTTGGCGAGGATGGCCGTGTGGCTGGTCGGTCCGCCGCGAACGGTGACCAGGGCCAGCACCCGTTCGGGATCGAGCAGCGCGGTGTCGGCGGGCGCCAGGTCCTCGGCGACCAGGACGTACCGGTGCCCGGGGTCGGGCAGGCCCGGCGTCGGCAGGCCGAGCAGGTGGGCCACCGCGCGGTCGCGCAGGTCGTCCAGGTCGGGGGCGCGTTCCGCGAAGTAGCCGCCGGCGGCGACCAGCGCGGCGCGGAAGCCGTCGAAGGCGGTGGCGAGCGCGTGGGCGCCGTCGGTGCCCTGCTCGGCGAGCCCGGCGGCCCGGTCGGCGAGCGCGGGGTCGGCGGCCATCATGGTCAGGGCCGAGAGCACCTGGGAGCCGGTGCCGCTCGTACGGGCGGCGCGCTCCTCCAGGTCGGTGACGACCGCACCGAGGGCGGCGCGGACCGCCGCCGCCTCGGCCGCCGGGTCGGCGACGGCCCTCGGCGCGGGCAGTGCCGGGACGGGTGCCATGCGGGCGACCGGGCCCGCCGCGCTGCCGGTGCCGACGCCGATCCCGCGCATCAGGTCCCTCACGCCGCGGCGTCGAGGTCGGAGGAGAGCAGGTCGGCGAGCGCCTCGAGCGCCTCCTCGGCCCCGTCGCCGGAGGCGGTGAGCTCCAGGGTGTCGCCGCATCGGGCGGCCAGGGCGAGGACGGACAGCAGACTGCGGGCGTCGACCGGGGCCTGGCCGGGGCGGCCGACGGTGACCTTGGCCTGCCGGCGGGAAGCGGCCTGGACGAACAGGGATGCCGGGCGGGCGTGCAGACCGCTGCTGGAGCCGACGGTGATCTGGATCGAGGGCATGGGGAGTCCTTGGGGGGAGATGGAGAAGACGGTCGCCGACCCGGGTGGGAACCGGGTCGGTGGGAGGGCGGATCCGGTGGCCCGCGCGAAGGGTGAAGCGCGGGCCACCGGGGCCGGGTGCCTGGTAATCGCATACGGGGGCGGTCGCGGAGACCGGGCACCCTGTGGTTTCACGCCCGTTTGAGCGTTGTTTCGGTTGGTTCTACGCCCGGTTACGCGGAGATGTCAACACATTCGGGCGCAATCCACGAATCCGGCGAGAGGTGGAACGACCTCTTGCTTTTCGGTCCGAAGCGCGTATGGTCGGGCTTCACCAGGCGTAAACGGACATGAAACGGACCCGAACCCACATGTATGCACCGGAGCGGCAGCAACAGATCCTCCGCCTCGCCCAGGAGCGGGGCAGGGTGGACGTGCCGACGCTGGCCGAGGACTTCGGCGTCACGCAGGAGACCATCCGGCGTGACCTGAGCGCCTTGGACCGGGCCGGTCTGCTGCACCGGGTGCACGGCGGGGCGCTTCCCGTCGGCGCGCTGCACCTGGAACCCGGCCTGGCCGAACGGGACTCCACCGCCGCGGCCGAGAAGGAGCGCATCGCCAGGGCCGCCCTGGCCCTGCTGCCCGGCGAGGGCAGCGTGATCCTGGACGCCGGGACGACCGTCTCCCGGCTGGCCGCCCTGCTGCCCGTCGACTGTGCCCTCACCGTCGTCACCAACGCCCTCCCGGTCGCGGCCCGGCTGGCCGACCACCCCGCGCTCGCCCTGCACCTCGTCGGCGGGCGGCTGCGCCACCGCACCCAGGCGGCCGTCGACGCCTGGGCGCTGCGCGACCTGGCCGACATCCACGCGGACGTCGCGGTGGTCGCGACCAACGGCTTCTCCCCGGAGGGCGGCCTGTCGACGCCGGACCTCGCCGAGGCCGCCGTCAAGCGGGCGATGCTCGCCGGGGCACGCCGAGTGGTTCTGGTGGCCGATTCCTCCAAGTACGGCGCCCGCCATTTCGCCCGGTTCGGCTCGCTGGACCAGGTCGACGTGCTGGTCACGGACACTGGACTGACCGACGAGCAGACCACCGAGATCGAGAACCACGGACCGGAAGTCATCCGCGCATGATCGTCACCATCACCCCGAACCCCAGTCTCGATCGCACCTACGAGCTGCCGACACTCACCCCGGGCGAGGTCAACCGCGCCGCGCACGATCGGCTCGATCCCGGCGGCAAGGGCGTCAACGTCTCCCGGGCGCTGACCGCCGCGGGCCACCGCACCACGGCCGTCCTGCCGCTCGGCGGCCTCTCCGGCGGTTTGCTCTCCGATCTGCTGCGACGCCAGGGCATCGACGTGGCGGCCGTCACCATCGCGGGCGACACCAGGATCAACGTCTCGATCGCCGAGGACGGCGGCGGCCTCACGAAGATCAACGCGGTGGGCCCAGAGCTCAGCGCCGCCGAGTCGGCAGCGCTGCTGGCGCTCGTCCGAGACACCCAGCGGATCGGACGGGGCACCGGCAACGACGTCGACTGGCTGGCCTGCTGCGGCAGCCTGCCGCGCGGGCTGGCGCCCGAGTGGTACGCCCAGCTCGTGGCCCAGGTGCACTCGGGCGGCGCCCGGATCGCCCTGGACACCTCCGGCCCCGCGCTGCTCGCCGCGCTCTCGGCCCGTCCCGACGTGGTCAAGCCCAACCGGGAGGAGCTCGCCGAGGCGGTGGGCCGCCAGGTCACCACCGTCGGCGACGCCGTGGACGCGGCCGGGGAACTGCGCAAGCGCGGTGCCCAGCAGGTCCTGGCCAGCCTCGGTGCGGACGGGATGCTGCTGATCGCCGAGGAGGGCAGCTGGTTCGGCAGCGCACCGGTCGCCGTCGTGCGCAGCGACGTGGGAGCGGGCGACGCCTCGCTCGCGGGCTTCCTCGGAGCCGGTGGCACCGGCCCCGAGGCACTGGCGGCGGCACTGGCGCACGGCGCCGCCGCCGTGCAACTGCCGGGGAGCGTCATGCCGACCCCGGCCGATCTGGACCCGGCCGCCGTGGTCGTGACGGCGGACATCCCGCTCGAACGACCGCTCCGCGGTTGAGAACGGCCTCCAGCCGGAGGCAGCACGCCCGACCGTGTGGGACGGAACGGCGACCATTCCCGGGGGCAAGGGAAGACTGTCAGGCACCAGTTGAAGGACCGACACGATGAGCGACACCAGCGGACTGACCACACCCGCACTCGTTGATCTCCACCTCGCCCCGACGGACAAGGGCGAAGCCCTCCGCTCCCTCGCCCAGCGGCTGGTCGCCGAGGGCCGGGTGACCGACCTCGACGGCTTCCTCGCCGACGTGGCCGCCCGCGAGGCCCAGGCCCCGACCGGGATGGGGGACGGGATCGGCATCCCGCACTGCAGATCGGCACACGTCACCCGGCCGAGCCTGGCCTTCGGCCGCAGTACCAGGGGCGTGGACTTCGACGCCCCGGACGGACGGCCGGCCGACCTGGTCTTCATGATCGCCGCGCCGGCCGGTGCGGACGACACCCATCTGCAGATCCTCGCCGCGCTGGCCCGCCGACTGATGGACCCCGCCTTCACCGGTGCCCTCCGCGACGCCGGGAGCCCGGGCGCGGTCGCGGCCCTGATCAACGGCGAGGAGGTGCCGGCCGTCGCTCCGGAGGCGGCTCCGGCCCCGTCCCCGGCTCCGGCCCCCGAGGCGGCCGCTCCGCACGGCGAGCTGCGGCTGGTCGCCGTGACCTCCTGCCCGACCGGCATCGCCCACACCTACATGGCGGCCAAGGCCCTCGAACTGGCCGCCGCCCGGGCGGGTGCGCGGATCGAGGTCGAGACCCAGGGGTCGGCCGGGACGACGGTGCTCGCGCCCGAGGTGATCGCGGCCGCCGACGCGGTGATCCTGGCCCATGACGTCGAGGTCCGGGACCGCGCCCGCTTCGCCGGCAAGCCGACCGTGGACGTGGGGGTGAAGGCCGCCGTCAACCGCGCCGACGACCTGATCGCCCAGGCCGCAGGACTGGTCGCCGAGTACGGCGGGGGCACACGTCCCACCGGTGCACCGGTTCCCGGTCCGCGCACTCCGGCGGGTGAGCACTGGGCCCAGCGGCTGCGCAAGTACCTGATGACGGGCGTCAGTTACATGATCCCCTTCGTGGCGGCCGGTGGTCTGCTGATCGCCCTCGCCTTTGCCGTCGGCGGCTACCAGATCGCCTCCGCGCCGTCCGTGCTGGGCCACTTCGACTGGACTTCCTCGCACAGCTGGGCGGCGATGCTGTTCCAGACCGGCAAGGCCTCCTTCGGCTTCCTCGTCCCGATCCTCTCCGGGTACATCGCCTGGGCGATCGCCGACCGGGCGGCACTGGCCGCAGGCATCGCCGGCGGCGCCGTCTCGGTGGCGGTCGGCGCGGGCTTCCTCGGCGGCATCGTGTCAGGTCTGGCCGCGGGCTTCCTGGTGCTGTGGATGATCCGCTGGAACGTGCCGCGCGCGGTCAGGGGCATCATGCCGGTCGTGGTGATCCCGCTGGTGTCGGTGGCGGTGGTCGGCTTCCTGATGTTCGTGGTGGTCGGCTCGCCCATCGCCTCGGCGATGAACGGCCTGACCGACTGGCTGAACGGCCTCTCCGGCTCCAACGCGGTCCTGCTCGGCGCGCTGCTCGGCGCGATGATGGCCTTCGACATGGGCGGTCCGCTGAACAAGGTCGCCTACACCTTCGCGGCCGGTGCGCTCACCACGGCGGGCACCACTCCGGACGCCGGCAGCCTCAAGGTGATGGCCGCCGTGATGGCCGCCGGCATGACCCCGCCGCTGGGCATGGCCCTGGCCACCGTCGTCCGGCGCAAGCTGTTCACCGCCGAGGAGCGGGAGAACGGCAAGGCGGCCTGGGTGCTCGGAGCCTCGTTCATCACCGAGGGCGCGATCCCGTTCGCGGCGGCGGACCCGCTGCGGGTCATCCCGGCGAGCATCGTCGGCAGCATGACGGCGGGCGGACTGGTGATGGCCTTCGGCTCCACCCTGCGGGCCCCGCACGGCGGGATCTGGGTGCTCCCGCTGATCGGCAGCCCGGTCCTGTACCTGCTCGCGGTCGTGGCGGGCACGGTGCTCACCGCGGCGGTGGTCGTCCTGCTCAAGGGGATGCGGCAGGGGGCCGCCGCGGAGGTTCCGGAATCCCCCGTTGCCGAGAAGGGGCTGGCCGGCGTCTGATCCGACGGGCCGTGCGGTGAGCCCTGACCGGGCCGGTCCGCCGGCCCGGTCAGAGCTCGGCCGGTGCAGGGCGCCCGCTCTCACGAGCGGGCGCCCGCTCCGTTTCCGGGCCGCGGACCGGCACCCGGTGGGGCCGACCGCGGACCACCGGTTCCGGCCGGACCCCGGCGGGCTGACGGCCGGACCCCGGCCGTCAGCCCGCCGGAGTGAAGCCGCCCCAGACGGTGGCGGGGCCGCCCGTCGACTGGGCCTCGGCGCGGTAGCCGTCGCCGGTGGCCGCACGCACACCGGTGGCGTGGTTGTACTGACCGGCGAACTGGTGCTCTCCGGGCGGCACCGTGCGGCCCGGCTTGAGGACCCAGCGGTAGACCAGTGCACCCCCGGCCTCCTGGACGGTGACGGTGAAGTCGTCGGCCGGCAGGGTCCGCCAGTTGCCGGTGTCCCGCACGCCGCCGGTCTGCGCGACGCGCAGTTCCACGGTGAGCGAGGTGAGCGGCTGGCTGGTCCTGAGGACGAGGTCGCTCTCGCTCCAGTAGGCGTTGCTGTGTGAGCCGATCGATCCCGCCGACCACAGCGGGCCGTTCTGGGTCCGGGAGCCGGCCGAGGCCGAGGGGGTCGGGTGCGGGCTCGGCGGCGTGACGGCGGCCGGGGCGGGAGCGGTGGCGGGGGCGGTGGCGGCCGGGGGGGCCGGCCGGGTCGGAGTCGGGGTGACGACGGGGGATGGGGGCGCCGGAGCGGTCGTGGCTTCCGAGGGCGGCGGGGCCTGGGTGATCCCTGCCATGGCGAGACCACCGGTGGCCAGGATGCCGGCGGCGGCCAGTCCGGCGATCGCGGCCCGGGGCCAGGACCTCAGGCCCGACCGCGTGCGGTGACGGGGGGCGGGACCGGCTGCGCCGCGCTGCACTCGGGCCAGCATCCTCGCGCGGTCGGGCTGGTGGGCCCCGGCCGCCTCGCGCAGCTGCCGGGAGATGTGCTCGTTCACCGGTTCCTCCTTCCTGCCGTCAGTTCGCCGACCGCTCGTGCGCCGAGCAGCTGTTCCAACTCGGCCATCGCCTTCGAGGTCTGGCTCTTCACCGTACCGACCGATATCCCCAGGGCTGCGGCGGTGTCCTTCTCGGAGAGGTCGAAGGCGTGTCGCATGACCACGCAGGCCCGCTTGCGGAACGGCAGCCTGGCGAGTGCCGCGCGGACGTCCAGCACGGCCGCGACGTCGGGCCCCGAAGTCCTCTCGGGGCTGCGGGACCAGAACAGCAGGACCCGCCGGCGCTCGCGGACCGCGCTGCGGATCCGCTCCCGGGCCATGTTCGCGACCACCCCGCGCGCATAGGCCACCGGGTGGTCGGCTGCGCGGAGCCGATCCCAGCGTTGCCACAGGGCGACCAGGGCGTCCGCTGCGAGGTCGTCGGCCGCGTCCGTCTCACCGGTCAGGAGATGGGCGAGACGGGCGAGTTCGGCGTAGTGGCGTTCGAAGAAGTCGTGGAATTCCGCGGACGCGTCATCGAGGAGCATGTTCCCCGGTCGCCCTCTCCCTGCAATGTGAGCGTTAACAAGAGGCATGAGCCTAGCAGTGCCCTCCTTGGGGGTGGAGTGGTGGCCGCCCCCGCCGGGGGCCGTCACCCGCCGACGGGCGAGCCGCGCGCTCAATGCCGGGCGAACTGGACGCGGGTCGACTGCACGACGTCCGGCCGCAACGCGATTCCGTCGACGGTCAGTTGCTCGCCGTAGATGTCGGTGACCCTGATCGGACCGCCGCACCCGCCGCCGTCGGGGGAGAGGAAGTAGTTGTAGTCGGTGCGGGTCAACTGCCGCCAGCCACCGGCGGTCCGGACCTCGAGCGCCGCCACCGGGTTCCGGTGCCCGATGACCTGGATCCCGCACCACCACTGGCTGGATCCGGTCTTGTACCGGACGGACATGCCGTCCGGCTCGCCGGGGCTCAACAGAGTCCAGGTGATCGGCAGGCGGCCCACCGAGAGGTCGGCGAGCTTGGCGAAGGCCTCGTGGCTGAGGTCGAGCTGACCAGGAGCACAGGGCAGCGGGCACTCGTTGACGATCCGCACCGTGACGCTCGCCCCGTTGGCGGTGCGGACCCGCACGTACGCCCCGCACGCCCTGGACGTCTCGTAGTCGGTGTGGTTCATGGCCGCGATCATGAGATCGCCGGAGGGGCCGAACGAGCAGGCGCCGTTGCCGTCGGCCGCGTCGTACGAGGTCGCCACGCCCTGGTAGCTCGTCCCGGGCTCGATCCGCCCGGCCTGCGCCGCCGCGGCGGCCGCCGTACGCGCGCTGCCGGCCGCCGAGGGCGACGGCGTCGCGGTGGCGGAGGGCTTCGAGGCGACGGACGGCTTCGAGGTGGCCGGAGCCGAGGGCGACGCCGTGCCGGTGGACGGCGTCGGCGACGGCGACGGCGCGGTGGGCGACGGCGGCACGGCCGAGGGCGTGGCACCGTCCGGACCGTCGGCGGTGGTGGGCATGCTCTGCGCGGTGGCTCCGGCGGCCGCGCCGGCGGGCTGCCCGGAACCGGCCCCGCTGACTCCGGTGAGCCCGAGTGCCACGCACACCAGCAGCCCGACGGCCACCAGCGCCAACGGACCACCCATGCCCAGCCCTCGCCCGCGCCGCGCCCTCGGGACGGCGTGCTTCGTTGCCCTCATGCCCATCCAATTCGGTAGATCGAGTCGACCTTGCACCGGTCAGTGGCCGCCGGGGGCGGAAAGGTTGCCGCTCGGGCGCCGGTTTCTCCGCGGCCTTCCAGGGCCGCCCCCGGGGCGGACGGCGCGGCCCTGCCGTCCGCCCCGGACCGCCAGGGTCAGGACGGGGCGCCGTAGCGGCAGAAGGTTGCCGTCCACCGGAAGACATCGGGGAACCGCTCCGCGCGGTGGGAACGCGGAAGGGCGGGCGCGGTGCCGCGGCACCACGCCCGCCCTTCCGCGGGCCGGATCAGGAACCGGCCCGGCGCTTGTTGTAGACGTCGAAGCCCACGGCCGCGAGCAGCACCAGGCCCTTGATCACCTGCTGGTAGTCGGTGCCGACGCCGACCAGCGACATGCCGTTGTTCAGGACGCCGAGCACCAGGCCGCCGATGATGGCGCCCAGGACCGTGCCCACGCCGCCGCTCGCGGAGGCGCCGCCGATGAACGCGGCGGCGATCGCCTCCAGCTCGAAGTTGATGCCCGCCTGCGGGGTCCCGGCGTTGAGCCGCGCGGCGAAGACGAGCCCGGCCAGCGCCGCGAGCACGCCCATGTTGGTGAAGGCCAGGAAGACGACCCGCTTGCTCTTCACCCCGGACAGCTTGGCCGCCGCCTCGTTGCCGCCGATGGCGTAGGTGTGCCGACCGATGATCGAGTTGCGCATCAGGTAGCCGAAGCCGACCAGCAGGGCACCGAGGATCAGCAGGACGATCGGCACGCCGTGGTAGCTGGCGAGCAGCAGGGTGAAGACGACCACGGCCGCCGTGATCACCGCGAGCTTGGCCAGGAACAGCCCGAGCGGCAGCACCTCCAGGCCGTACGAGGCGGTCTGCCGCCGACCGCGCAGCTCCTGGAGGACCGCGACGACCAGCACCGCGAGACCGAGCAGCAGGGTCAGGTTGTGGTAGTCGGTGTGCGGGCCCACCTCGGGGAGGAAGCCGCTGCTGATGCTCTGGAAGCCCTTGGGGAACGGTGCCACCGACTGGCCCTGCAACAGGATCTGGGTGCCCCCGCGGAACAGCAGCATGCCCGCCAGGGTGACGATGAACGACGGGATCCCGAGGTAGGCGATCCAGAAGCCCTGCCAGGCACCGGCGAGGGCGCCGATCACCAGCGCGACCAGCATCGCCACGGGCCACGGCATGTGGTGCTCGACCATCATCACCGCGGCGGCGGCTCCGACGAAGGCCGCCAGCGAGCCGACCGAGAGGTCGATGTGCCCGGCGATGATGACGATCATCATCCCGATCGCCAGGATGAGGATGTAGCCGTTCTGCTGGATCAGGTTGGTGATGTTGAGCGGCTGGAGCAGGATGCCGTCCGTCCAGATCTGGAACAGCAGCACGATCAGCGCGAGTGCGACCAGCATGCCGTACTGGCGCACGTTGCCGCGCAGCGCGCGGGCAAGCACGGAGCCGACGGACGGACTCGGGTCGGACTCGGCGCCGTTCCGGGCGGAGTCCGCGATGATCTCGGTCTGGGCCATACCTACACCTGCTCGTTGCTGGATGCCGTGCTCATGGTCATGAGCCGCATGAGGGATTCCTGGGTGGCGTCGGCGCGGGCGACCTCGCCGGTGATCCGGCCTTCGGCCATGGTGTAGATCCGGTCGCACAGGCCCAGGAGTTCGGGGAGTTCCGAAGAGATGACGAGCACGGCCTTGCCCTGGGCGGCCAGCTCGGCGATGACGGTGTAGATCTCCGCCTTGGCGCCGATGTCGATGCCCCGGGTGGGCTCGTCGAGGATCAGCACCTCCGGCTCGGCGAAGATCCACTTGCTGAGGACGACCTTCTGCTGGTTCCCGCCGCTGAGCGTGCCGGTCCGGGTGAACACCGTCGGGGCCTTGATGTTCATGGTCCGCCGGAACGATTCGGCGACTCTGCTCTCCTCGTGCCGGTCGACCCGGCCGTACCGGGCGACCTTGCCGAGCGCGCTCAGCGAGATGTTCCGGCTGATGTCGTCGATCAGGTTGAGACCGAAGTGCTTGCGGTCCTCGGTGACGTACGCGATGCCGTGCCGGATGGCCTCGGGCACCGTCCGGGTGCGGACCTCCCGGCCGTGCAGCAGCACCCGGCCACCGCTCCAACGCCCGTACGAGCGGCCGAAGACGCTCATCGCGAGTTCCGTGCGGCCGGCGCCCATCAGGCCGGCGATCCCGACGATCTCACCGCGACGCACGTTCAGCGAGGCGCCGTCGACCACCGTGCGCTGCTGGTCGATCGGGTGGCGGACGGTCCAGTCCCGGACCTCGAAGGCGACCTCGCCGATGTCGGGGGTGCGGTCGGGATAGCGGTGTTCGAGGTCGCGGCCGACCATGCCGCGGATGATCCGGTCCTCGGAGATGCCCTCGGGACCGATCGCGATGGTCTCGATGGTCTGGCCGTCGCGCAGAATGGTGACGGCGTCGGCGACCCGGGCGATCTCGTTCAGCTTGTGCGAGATGATGATGCAGGAGATGCCCTGCGCCTTGAGCTCCAGGATCAGGTCGAGGAGCTTGCGGCTGTCCTCGTCGTTGAGCGCGGCGGTCGGCTCGTCCAGGATGAGCAGTTTGACCTTCTTGGCCAACGCCTTGGCGATCTCGACCAGTTGCTGCTTGCCCACGCCGAGGTCGGCGATCCTGGTCTGCGGGCTCTCCTCCAGGCCGACCTGCCGGAGCAGTTCGGCGGCGTGGGTGAGCGTCCGGTGCCAGCTGATCACGCCGCGGGTCGCGTGTTCGTTGCCCAGGAAGATGTTCTCGGCGACGGACAGGTACGGCACCAGGGCGAGCTCCTGGTGGATGATGACGATTCCGCGCTGCTCGCTGGCCCGGATGTCCTTGAACCGGCAGGGCTCGCCCTCGAAGAGGATCTCGCCCTCGTAGCTGCCGTGCGGGTAGACCCCGCTGAGCACCTTCATCAGGGTGGACTTGCCGGCGCCGTTCTCACCGCAGACGGCGTGCACCTCGCCGGCGGCCACGGTCAGGTTGACCTCGGAGAGCGCCTTGACGCCGGGGAACGACTTGCTGATCGACCGCATTTCGAGAACGGGTCCAGCCATGGTTGTGCGTCCGTATCGTTCGGGGCGGTGCGGCGCGGGCAGGTCTTCCGGGCGTCGCACCGCCGGTTCGGCGCGGGGCCCGGCCGACCGGGCCCCGCGGGCTACTTGAGCTGGTCCGCGGTGTACTGGCCGCTGTCGACCAGGATCTTCTGGTAGTTGTCCTTGTCGACGCTGACCGGCTGGAGCAGCTCGGCCGGGACGACCTTCGCGCCGTTGTTGTACTGGGTGGTGTCGTTGACCTCGGGCTTGCCGCCGGTCAGCAGCGCGTCGCCCATCTGGACGGCGACCTTCGACAGTTGGCGGGTGTCCTTGTAGACCGTCTCGGTCTGCTCGCCCGCGATGATCGACTTGACCGAGGCCAGCTCGGCGTCCTGGCCCGTGACGATCGGCAGGGACTTCGCGGTGCCGTAGCCCACGCCCTTCAGCGAGGAGAGGATGCCGATCGAGATGCCGTCGTACGGCGACAGCACGGCGTCGACGTGCGCGGTGGTGTAGGCCTTGCTCAGCAGGTTGTCCATCCGGGACTGGGCGACACCGCCGTCCCAGCGCAGCGTGGCGACCTGGTTGAAGTCGGTCTGCCCGCTCTGCACGACCAGCTTCTTCTGGTCGATGTACGGCTTGAGCACGCTCATGGCGCCGTTGAAGAAGAACGTCGCGTTGTTGTCGTCCGGCGAGCCGGCGAAGAGCTCGATGTTGAACGGCCCCTTGCCGTCCTTGAGACCGAGCTTGTCGACGATGTACCCGCCCTGGAGGACGCCGACCTTGTAGTTGTCGAAGGTCGCGTAGTAGTCGACGTTCTGGGTTCCCTTGATCAGTCGGTCGTACGAGATGACCGGAACGTGCGCATCGGCGGCCTTCTGCAGCACGTTGGTGAGGGAGGAGCCGTCGATGGCGGCGATCACCAGCAGCTTGGCGCCCTTGGTGATCATGTTCTCCACCTGGGAGACCTGGTTCTCCACCACGTTGTCGCCGTACTGCAGGTCGGTCTTGTAACCCTTGGCCTGGAAGTCCTTGACCATGTTGTTGCCGTCGTCGATCCAGCGGGCCGACGACTTGGTCGGCATCGCGATGCCGATGAGCCCACCCTTGGCGTCGCCCTTGGCCGCCCCGTCGCCGGCTCCGTTGGCGCTCTGCCCGCAGGCCGCCAACGAGAGCGTCAGGCCCACCGCGACGAGGCCCGCTGAAAGCTTCCGCACAGTTCCTCCAGTGAATGGTGTTCCGCGACCGCGCAGAGCGACCCTGATGGGGGCGCCGGGGGCGGTCGAGCGGGGCCGGCCGGAGCGGTCCCTCGCGTTGTGGAACGTCGGGGCTGTGTTAGCTCTGGCCTGGCGTGACTTGAAGTGTTAACGCTAACAACCGCGCCGTCAAGGGGCGTTAGATCACCGTTGGGTCGCGGCGCCGGGACGGCTCGGCTGCCCCCGGCGGCACGCGGGCACGGCGAGGGCCACGCCGGACCACGGCGAGGGCCCCGCCGGACCACGGCGGGAGCCTCGCCAGCGAGTTCGGCTGCCGTGACGGGGAGGCGGGTTCAGGACCTCCGCGCCACGTGCCGGGCGCGCAGCCGGTCGGCCGTGATGGCCAAACCCAGGACGCAACCGAGCACGATGTTGGTGTAGTCGGAGTTGACCTGAAGGGTGGTCAGTCCGTTGTTGATCAGCTCCAGCAGGACGGCGCCGGCCACGATCCCCAGGACGCGGCCCTGCCCCCCGGTCAGGCTGACCCCGCCGATGACCGCGGCCGCGATCGCCGTGAGTTCCCAGCCGACGCCGACCCCGCTGGCGGAGCCGACTCCCATCCGGCCCAGCACGAGCATGCCGGCGAAGGCGGACATCAGCGAGGAGGTCACGTACATGGACACCACCCGCCGGTCGCCGCGGATGCCGGCCAGCCGGGCCGCCTCGGGATTCCCGCCGACCGCGTAGACCTGCCGCCCGGCGTAGGTGCGTTCCAGGAAGAACCACGCGGCGAAGGCCACCACGGCGAACAGCACCAGCGGCACCGGGACCTGGGCGAGGTAACTCTGGCCGATGTCGCCGAAGAACGGCGAGATGCCGATGATCGAGGTGCCGGAGGTGATCGCCAGGGTCACGCCCTGCGCCACGGTGTAGGTGACCAGGGTGACGACGAACGGTGGCATCCGCAGACGGGTGACGGCCAGTCCGTGGACCAGGCCGACCAGTCCCGCGACCGCCAGTGTGGCCGGCACCGCGAGGCCGACGGGCAGTCCGGCCCGCACGTTGAACCAGGACATCAGGATCACGCTGGTGCCCAGCAGGGCCCCCACCGACAGGTCGATGCCGCCGGTCAGGATGACCAGCGACTCGCCGATCGCGATCAGCCCGTACTGCGCCAGATCGGCGCCCATGCCCTGGAGGTTGACCGCGCTCGCGAAGGTGTCCCGGGCCAGTGCGAGCGTCGCGAAGACGACGAAGCAGGCCAGGACCACGCCCACCTCGGGTGTGTCGACCAGCGTGCGCAGTCGGCTCCGGCTCGGTGCCCCGGCCTTCTCCGGGGCGGGTGCGGTCCGGGTGGTCATACGGTCGCCTCCGTGCTCGCCGCCGGCTCCGGCCGGCTGGTGGCCGCTGTCATGATCCGTTCCTTGCTGAAGAGTTCGCGTGGCAGGTCGGCGACGACCCGCCCGTGGGCCATGACGAGGATCCGGTGGCAGACCCACAGCAGTTCCTCCAACTCGGAGGAGGCGGCCAGGACGGCCAGACCGTCCGCCGCGGCCCGGTCGACGAGCCGGTAGATCTCGGCCTTGGCACCGACGTCGACGCCACGCGTGGGTTCGTCGAGCAGCAACACCTCGGGGGCTGCGTGCAGCCACCGTCCGAACACCACCTTCTGCTGGTTGCCGCCGGACAGGTCGCCGATCGGCTGCTCCTGGCTGTGCAGCCGCACCCCCAGGTCGCCGATGATCCGGCGGGAGCGCGCACGGTCGCCGCCGGGGGTGATCACGCCGTGCCAGGAGTCGCGCCGGAGGGTGGCCAGGGTCGCGTTCCAGCGCACGGAGTGGGAGAGCAGCAGGGACTGTTCCTTGCGGTCCTCCGGCACCAGGCCGATGCCCGCGGCGACCGCGTCGGCGGGATGGCGCGGTCGGAACGGCCGACCGCCCAGCTCGACCTCGCCGCCGGTGCGGGGCTGCGCGCCCATCAGGGTGTGCAGCAGCCGGCTGCGGCCCGCGCCCATCAGACCGGCCACCCCGACGATCTCGCCGGCCCGCAGCTCCAGATCGACCGGGCCGAGCCCGTCGGCGGTCAGTCCCCGGGCGGTCAGGACCGTACGGGCCGGCGCGGGGGCACGGGATGCGGCGAGGTCGCGGGCGAGTTCGCCGCCGACCATCTCACGGATCATCCGTTCCTCGGTGGCCTCGGCCGGGGTGAGGTCCGCGACCGGCCGGCCGCCGCGCAGCACCAGTACGCGGTCGGCGACCTCCCGCACCTCGTCCAGCCGGTGGCCGATGAACAGCACCGCGCCGCCGTCCGCGGCGTGCCGCCGGGCGAGGGCGAGGACCTTGCCGGCCTCGACCGGGCCGAGCGAGGAGGTCGGCTCGTCCAGGATCAGCACCAGCGGCCGGTTGCCCCAGGCCTTGGCGATCTCGATCATCTGCCGCAGCGGGACGGGCAGTCGCTCGACCGGCAGGTCGACGTCCACGCCCTCGACGCCGACGTCGGCCAGCAGTTCGCGGGCCTCCCGGTGGGTGCCGGCCCGGTCGAAGAGGGCGCGGCGCAGCGCACCGGCGCCCTGGGCGGCCCGGGTGCGCCGGCCGAGCAGCAGGTTCTCGGCCACGCTCAGCCGGCCGACGAGTGGGAACTCCTGCGCCACCAGGCTGACGCCGAGCGCCTTCGCATGGTCGGGCCGACCGGGCTGGAGCGGGCGGTCGGCGATCAGGACCTCGCCGGAGGTGGGGGAGACGGTGCCGGCCAGCACCCCCATCAGGGTCGACTTCCCGGCGCCGTTCTCGCCCACCAGGCAGGTGATCCGACCGCGCGCCAGCTCGAGTTCGGGAATGTCCAGCACGGTGACCGGCCCGTAGCTCTTGCGCACCGCGCGCAGGGCCGCGGCCGGCCGGTCGGCGGTGCGGGCGGCCGTCCCGGTCATCCGGTGATGCCGAGCTGGGTCTGCTTGGCGCGGAAGGCGCCCAGGTTGTCCGGGGTGACCACGCCGACCCCGGAGCTGAGGGTGCTGCCGTCGGACTCCAGGAGCGGCTTGACGACGGCCATCGTGGCGTCCCTGCCCAACACCTTGAGCGCGGCCAGCAGGTAGGCGCCGGTGTAGCCCTGCTGGTAGGGCGACTGGACGACGGTCGCCTGGATGACGCCCTGCTGGATGAACGTCAGGGTCTGGGCGTCGCTGTCGTCGGAGATCACCTTGACCTTGCCGGCCCGGCCCGCGGCCTGCACGGCCTGTGCGGCGGAGGGGCCGTCGTAGGAGTAGACGCCGTACAGGCCGGTCACGCCCGGGTCGGTCTGGATGGCGGTCTGCGCGTTGGTGAGGGCCTTGGCCGCGTCCATGTTGTCGGCGAGCTTGTTGGACACCTTGATGTCGGTGCCCTTCAGCGCGTCCTCGAAGCCCTGGATGCGCTCGACGGCGTTGGACGCGGTCAGTGAGCCGACCAGCACCACGACCTTGCCCCGGCCGCCCAGCGCGGCCTTCATCGCCTCGCCGGCCCGCTTGCCGGCCTGGTAGTTGGGCGTGCCGAGGTAGAGCGCGGCACCGTCCTCGGCGGGCAGCGGCGAGTCGATGGCCAGCACCGGGATCCCGGCCGAGGACGCGGACTGGATCGGTGACTTGACGGCCGTCGGGTCGATCGCGGAGAGCGAGAAGGCGGAGATGGACTGGCCGCGCAGGGTCTGGAGGATGGACAGCTGCTGGTCCAGCCGGCCGTTCGCCGGGGCCTGGAAGGTGCCCTTGACGCCGAGGTCGGCAAGGCCCTTGTCGAAGCCGGCCTTGCCGGCGTTCCAGTAGTCCACGGCGACGTTGACCACCATGGCCAGGTCCAGCTGGGAGAGGTCCTTGCCCTGGAGCGCCGACTTGAGCGCGGCGTCCAGGCGGGTCAGGTTGTCGTCGTTGAACGTGATGTCGCCCTGGATCGCGGGCGCGGCGGCCGGCGAACCGCCGGTGGAGGGGCCCGGGTCGCCGGCTCCCTGCTTGCTGCAGCCGACGGCCAGGGTCAGGGCCAGGGTGACGATCGCGGCGGACGCGATGCGGGCGGCTCTGGTGGGACGGGGGAGGGGTGCGCGCATGGGGTGGTTCCTCTCGGTCGCTGCCGGTGGGTGGGGAGCTGGTGAAAGGCGCGGTGAACCGGCGCGAATGCTCGGGTGTGCCGCTGTGGAGTGTGAGCGCTCACATCCGCCAGCGTCAACCACCTTGCAGTCATGGACCTGTGGCGTACTGACGGTCAGTCACGGATGGTGGGAGGTTCCTCGCTGCGGACGTGTCGGAACCCTTGACGGGACACGGTCGGTGCGGGCACTGTCACCGGTCCAGGAACCCTCCAACCTCCCGCCCGGGCCGAAGTGTGCTGCCGCGGGCTGGATTGTTAACGCTCACTTTCCCTTGGCCGCGCTCAACCACGAGCCGGGAGACACCGGATGAGCAGGGAGACACCATGAGTGACACCCACAGCACCACCCGTGGACGGGGCGCACTGCGCCGCCTCGCCCGGGCCGGGGCGGCCCTCGCCGTCCTCGTCGGCGCCCTGGCGGGCGCCACCGCGACCAGCGGGGTGGCCCAGGCGGCCACCCAGGGGCCGTGCGACCTCTACGCCGCCGGCGGCACGCCCTGCGTGGCCGCGCACAGCACCACCCGTGCGCTCTACGGCGGGTACGGCGGGCCGCTGTACCAGGTCCGCCGCGCCTCGGACCAGGCGCTGCGGGACATCGGCGTCCTGAGCACGGGCGGCTACGCCGACGCCGCCGCCCAGGACGCCTTCTGCGCCGGCACCCACTGCGTGATCACCGTGATCTACGACCAGAGCGGCCGGAAGAACCACCTCACCCAGGCCCCCGGCGGTGGGGCCGCACCCGGCCCGGACAACCTCGCGGACGCGACCCTCGCGCCCACCACGCTGAACGGCCACCGCGCCTACGGCGTGTACGTCGCGCCGGGCACCGGCTACCGCAACAACCACACCTCCGGCGTCGCCACCGGCGACCAGCCCGAGGGGATGTACGCGATCCTCGACGGCACCCACTACAACGGCGGCTGCTGCTTCGACTACGGCAACGCCGAGACCAGCAGCAACGACACCGGCAACGGTCACATGGAGGCCGTCTACTTCGGCAACATCAAGGTCTGGGGCTACGGCAGCGGGCCCGGCCCCTGGGTGATGGCCGACCTGGAGAACGGCCTGTTCTCCGGCGTCGACACGCGCTACAACGCCAACGACCCGACGGTGAGCCACCGCTACCTGACGGCCATGGTCAAGGGCGCCCCGAACCAGTGGGCGATCCGCGCGGGCGACGCCCAGTCCGGCGGGCTGTCGACCTTCTACTCCGGTCCGCGCCCGAACGCGTCCGGCTACAACCCGATGCACAAGGAGGGGGCGATCATCCTCGGCATCGGGGGCGACAACAGCAAGAGCGCCAGCGGCACCTTCTACGAGGGCGTGATGACCTCCGGCTACCCGTCGGAGGCCACCGAGAACGCCGTCCAGGCCAACATCGTCTCGGCCGGCTACGCCAGTGCCCCGGCGGCTGCCACGGGGGCCCTGCGCGGCGCCGGTTCGGGCAAGTGCCTGGACGTTCCGAACGCCTCCACCGCACCGGGGACGCAGGCGCAGATCTACGGCTGCTCCGGAGCGGCGAACCAGACCTGGACCCGCACCGCCGACGGCCGGCTCACCGTGAACGTCGCCGGCACCACCCTGTGCCTGGACGCCTACGGCGCCGCGACGGCCGACGGGACGAAGGTGGTGACCTGGCCCTGCAACGGCGGTGCCAACCAGCAATGGCGGTTCAACTCCGACGGGAGCGTCACCGGCGTCCAGTCCGGCCGGTGCCTGGACGTCGCCGGGGCGCTCACCGCCGATGCGACGCCGGTCCAGCTGTGGAGCTGCTGGGGCGGGGACAACCAGAGGTGGGCACTCGGGTAGCTGCCGTTCCGGCCGCCCCTGGCCGCCCCGGGCCCCGGTCCCGGCTCCGCACCGCCGACGGAGTCGGGCCGGGGCCGGCGCCCGAGTCACCGGAGGGGCCGGGGCGCGGCGGCCAGGGGGCCGGCCGTGTGCGGCGAAACGACCGCGCCTGCCGTGGCGGGGGCGAACCGGAGGATGGACGTCGAGACGTGGCAGGGAAATGGATCGCCCGGGCGCGCAGGGGCCCGTACCGTCGGGGGCATGAAGCTGCTCTCCGTCAACGTGGGCAGGCCCCGGCCCAATCCGTGGAAGGGGCTCGGCGCAACGGGCATCGACAAGCGGCCCGTGGACGGCCCGGTCGCGGTCGCCGACCCCGGTCCGAAGGGCACCGGTGCGGTCGGTCTCGCGGGTGACCGCGCCTACGACGTGAAGAACCACGGCGGCGCCGATCAGGCCGTCTACGCCTATGCCCGCGAGGATCTCGATGGTTGGGAGGCCGAGCTGGGCAGGGTGCTCTCCAACGGCGTCTTCGGGGAGAACCTCACGACCGTCGGTCTCGACGTCAACGGTGCTCGGATCGGCGAACGTTGGCGCATCGGACCGGACGCGGTCCTGGAGGTGTCGTGCCCGCGGATCCCGTGCTCGACGTTCCAGGGGTGGCTGGAGCGGGAGGGCTGGGTCACGCGCTTCACCGAGGCCGCGGTGCCGGGTGCCTATCTGCGTGTGATCGCGCCGGGGGCCATCCGGGCCGGCGACCCCGTCGAGATCGTGCACCGGCCCGACCACGACGTGACCGTCGAAGTCGTCTTCCGCGCGATGACGCTCGAACCGGCCCTGCTGCCGCTACTCCTGGTCGCCGACGCGCTGCCCGAGCAGGACCGGGCACGGGTTCGGCGGCGCATGCCGAACAGCTGATCGGCTCGGCGCGGGGGGACGCGCTGCGTGCCGCACCGCTCACCCAGCGCCGTCGAGTCGCGGGCGGCGGGACGGCGGGACGGTTCGACCCGGCAATCTCCCCCACGGAGAACATGTGCGCGTTAACTTGGCGGTATTGGCACATGTCCGCGGCCCGAAGCGCTGGTAGGAAGGGAAACCGCCGGTTGGACCGTGGGCGACGGATTGGCCTGGACCTGGTCGCGTACTGTGGTCCACAACCGAGGAGGGGACTGCGAGTGGGAACCGACAGCGCCGGGACTGAACAGCGCCAGCCCGTGATGGCGGACGTGGCGAAACTGGCGGGAGTGTCCCACCAGACGGTCTCCCGGGTGCTCAACGGCGCCCCGCACGTCCGGCCCGACACCCGGGACCGGGTGCTGGCCGCCATCAGGGAACTGGACTACCGGCCCAACTCGGCAGCCCGCGCGCTGGTCACCCGCCGCTCGCAGACTCTCGGGGTGGTCAGCTTCGACTCCACCCTCTACGGCCCCGCCTCGATGCTGGACGGCATAGAGCGCGCCGCGCGCAGTGCCGGGTACTTCGTGAGCGTGACCAGCCTGCGGTCGCTGGACGGCCGTTCGGTCCAGGAGGCCGTCGACCGGCTGCGCGACCAGGGGGTGGAGGGCGTGGTGGTGATCGCGCCGCAGACCTCCTCGGTCAGCGCGGTGGCCCGGCTCTCCAGTTCGGTGCCGGTCGTCGCGGTCGGCTCGGGCGACCAGAACCGGGTGCCCATGGTGTCGGTGGCCAACCGCTCCGGCGCCGAGGAGGCCACCGGTCATCTGCTCGACCTCGGGCACCGCACGGTTCACCACGTGGCGGGGCCGGCCAACTGGCTGGAGAGCCGGGACCGCGAGGAGGGGTGGCGCCTCGCGCTGCAGGCGGCCGGAGCTCCCGTGCCGGAGGTGGAGCGCGGTGACTGGAGCGCCCGCTCGGGTTATCAGGCGGGTCTGCGGATCGCTCGACTGCCCGAGGTCACCGCCGTCTTCTGCGCGAACGATCACATGGCCCTCGGGCTGTTGCGCGCTCTGCACGAGGCCGGCCGCTCGGTCCCCGAGGGCATCAGCGTGGTGGGCTTCGACGACATCCCGGAGGCCGCGTACTTCACCCCGCCGCTGACCACCGTGCGGCAGGACTTCGCCGAACTGGGCCGCCGGGCCCTGGAGATGCTCGTCGGGGAGTTGGAGGGAGTGGCGTTCTCCGGTTCCCGTGTGGAGATCCTGCCGGAGATGGTGCTGCGGCGCAGCGTGGGCCCCGCCCCTGGGGCGTTCAGCCGGTAGGCGCCAGCCGGCGCGCGGATCAGCCGGTTTCGATGGTTCCGCCCTCGTGAAACTTTCCTTGACACCATGGTTGTGAGCGCTAACAATCACTGTGAGCGTTAACAACAAACGCCCCCTCCACTCCGCCGGCCGGGCCGCTGCATCCCGCTTCCACGTGCCCGGCCGACGGGTCCGCGTTCCGCCGCCTCCGAGGGTGGGGTGGCGGAATGAAGTCTGTCGCCGGTGCGGTCCGCCCTGCCCCGGTCGAAGACCGCACCGGCGACAGACCGAAGTCTCGGCAGAACGCACGCCCAGGTGACGGGCGACCAACTCAGCCCTCCCGTACGAAGGATGACGAAGTGATCGTGCCCCCTGCCGCCCACGACGCCGACCGGTACGTCATCGGTGTCGACTTCGGCACCCTCTCCGGCCGCGCAGTGGTGGTCCGGGTCCGGGACGGCGAGGAGATGGGCACCGCCGTCCACGACTACCCGCACGCCGTGATCGAGCGCGAGCTGCCCGGCACCGGCCGGCTGCTCCCGCCCGACTGGGCGCTCCAGCACCCGGCGGACTGGCGCGAGGTGCTGCGTACCGCCGTCCCGGCCGCGATCGCCGCCTCCGGCGTCGACCCCGCCCAGGTCATCGGCATCGCCACCGACTTCACCGCCTGCACCGTCCTGCCCGTGCTCGCCGACGGCACCCCGCTGGCCGAGACCGCCGCCTGGTCGGCCCGGCCGCACGCCTGGCCGAAGCTCTGGAAGCACCACGCGGCACAGCCCCAGGCCGACCGGATCAACGCGCTGGCCCATGCCCGCGGTGAGAAGTGGATCTCCCGGTACGGCGGCAGGATCTCCGCCGAGTGGCAGTACGCCAAGGCGCTGCAGGTACTGGAGGAGGACCCGGCGGTCTACGCCGCCTGCGCGCGCTGGATCGAGGCCGCCGACTGGATCGTCTGGCAGCTCACCGGCGCCGAGAGCCGCAACACCTGCACCGCCGGCTACAAGGGCATCCACCAGGACGGGAGTTACCCGAGCGAGGACTACCTCGCCGCGCTCCACCCGGAGTTCGCGGACTTCGCCCGCACCCGCCTGGAGCACCCGCTCTCCCCGCTGGGCACCCGGGTCGGCGTGCTCACCGCGCAGGCGGCGGAGTGGACCGGCCTGCCCGTCGGCACCGCCGTCGCCGCCGGCAACGTCGACGCCCACGTGGCCGCGCCGGCCGCCCGGGCCGTCGACGACGGCCGGCTCCTCGCCATCATGGGTACCTCCACCTGCCACGTGGTCAACGGCGCCACCCTCGCCGACGTCCCCGGCATCTGCGGCGTGGTCGAGAACGGCATCGTCACCGGCTCCTACGGCTACGAGGCCGGACAGAGCGCCGTCGGCGACATCTTCGCCTGGTGGCTGCGCCAGGGGGTGCCCGCCGAGTACCTGGCCGAGGCCGAGGCGAACGGCGAGGACCTCCACCAGCTCCTCACCCGCAAGGCCGCCGGCCAACCCGTCGGCGCCCACGGCCTGGTGGCGCTCGACTGGATGAACGGCAACCGCTCCACCCTGGTCGACCACCACCTGTCCGGGGTGATCGTCGGCCTCACCCTGGCCACCCGGCCCGAGGAGATCTACCGGGCCCTGCTGGAGGCCACCGCCTTCGGCACCCGCGTCATCGTCGAGGCCCTGGAGCAGGGCGGGGTCCCGATCACCGAGTTCATCGTCACCGGCGGCCTCAAGAAGAACGCCCTGCTGATGCAGATCTACGCCGACGTGCTGCGCCGCCCGGTCTCGGTCGCCGAGTCCGAGCAGGGCCCGGCGCTCGGCTCGGCGATCCACGCGGCCGTCGCCGCCGGAGCGTACCCGGACGTCCGGACCGCGTCAGCAGCCATGGGACGGGTACGGCAGGGCGCCCACCGACCCGACGGGGCAGCCGCCGACACGTACGACCGGCTCTTCGCCGAGTACCGCGCCCTGCACGACCACTTCGGCCTCGGCGCCGACAAGCTTCTGCACCGCCTGCGCGACATCCGCAACGCCGCCCTCACCACACCGAGCGAGGCTCCGTGAACGCAACCATCGACCGCATCCGCCGCCAGGTCAGCGACCTCCACCAGGAACTGGTCCGCTACAACCTGGTGGTCTGGACGGCCGGCAACGTCTCCGCCCGCGTCCCCGGCGAGGATCTGCTGGTCATCAAGCCCAGCGGCGTCCCCTACGACGAGCTGACGCCCGCGAACATGATCGTCTGCGACCTCGACGGCAAAGTGGTCGAGGGAGAGCACGCGCCGTCCTCCGACACCGCCGCGCACGCCTACGTCTACCGCCACCTGCCCGAGGTCGGCGGGGTGGTCCACACCCACTCCACCTACTCCTGCGCCTGGGCGGCCCGCGGCGAGGCCGTGCCCTGCGTACTGACCGCGATGGCCGACGAGTTCGGCGCGGAGATCCCGGTCGGTCCGTTCGCCCTGATCGGCGACGACTCGATCGGCCGAGGCATCGTGGACACCCTCCGGGGCCACCGCTCGCCCGCCGTCCTGATGCAGAACCACGGCGTCTTCACCATCGGCAAGGACGCCGAGGCCGCCGTCAAGGCCGCCGTGATGTGCGAGGACGTGGCGCGCACCGTCCACCTCTCCCGTCAGCTCGGCGAGCCCCTGCCGATCGCCCAGGCGGACATCGACAGTCTCAACCACCGCTACCAGAACGTCTACGGCCAGCCCCAGGCCCGGTAAGGAGCCCCCCGTGAAGAAGCCACTGGACGGACGCCAGGTCTGGTTCCTGACCGGCAGCCAAGGGCTCTACGGCGAGCAGACGCTGCGCCAGGTCGCCGAGCAGTCCCAGCGGATCGCCGCAGCCCTGGACGGCGACCCGGCGATGCCCGTCGAGGTGGTCTGGAAGCCCGTCCTCACCGACGCGAGCGCCATCCGCCGGATCTGCCTGGAGGCCAACTCCGCAGACGACTGCATCGGCCTGATCGCCTGGATGCACACCTTCTCCCCGGCCAAGATGTGGATCGCCGGACTCGACGCCCTGCAGAAGCCGCTGCTCCACCTGCACACCCAGGCCAACATCGAACTGCCCTGGGACTCCATCGACATGGACTTCATGAACCTGAACCAGGCCGCCCACGGCGACCGCGAGTTCGGCTACATCCAGTCCCGCCTCGGCGTCGCCCGCAAGACCGTCGCCGGACACGTCAGCGACCCGACCGTGGCCGCCAGGGTCGCCACCTGGGCCCGCGCCGCGGCCGGCCGAGCCGAACTGCGCGGCCTCAGACTCGCCCGCTTCGGTGACAACATGCGCGACGTCGCCGTCACCGAGGGAGACAAGGTCGAGGCCCAGCGCCGGTTCGGGGTCTCCGTCAACACCTACGGCGTCAACGACCTGGTCGCCGCGGTGGACGCGGCCGACGACGGCGACGTCACCGCGCTGGTCAAGGAGTACGAGGACACCTACCGTCTCGTGCCCGAGCTGCGGGCCGGCGGCGAACGCCACGACTCGCTGCGGTACGCGGCGCGCATCGAGCTCGGCCTGCGCGGCTTCCTGGAGCAGGGCGGCTTCAAGGCCTTCACCACCAACTTCGAGGACCTCGGCGGACTGCGCCAGCTGCCCGGCCTCGCGGTGCAGCGGCTGATGGCCGACGGCTACGGCTTCGGCGGCGAGGGCGACTGGAAGACGGCGACTCTGCTGCGCACCCTCAAGGTGACGTCCGGCGGACTGGCCGGCGGCACCTCCTTCATGGAGGACTACACCTACCACCTGGAGTTCGGCCGTGAGCTGATCCTCGGCGCGCACATGCTCGAGGTCTGCCCGAGCATCGCGGCCGACACCCCCTCCTGCGAGATCCACCCGCTGTCCATCGGCGGACGGGAGGACCCGGTCCGCCTGGTCTTCGACGCCGAGCCCGGCCCGGCCGTGGTGGTCGGCCTCGCCGATCTGGGCGACCGGTTCCGGCTGGTCGCCAACGAGGTGGACGTGGTGGCGCCGCCGGCGCCGCTGCCGCACCTGCCGGTCGCCCGGGCCGTGTGGGAGCCGCGCCCGGACCTCCACACCTCCACCGAGGCCTGGCTGACGGCCGGCGGGCCGCACCACACCGTGCTCTCCCGCGCGGTCGGCGCCGAGGAGCTCGACGACCTCGCGGAGATGCTGGGGGTGGAACTCCTGCTGATCGACGAGGAGACGTCCCTGCGCCGGTTCACCAAGGAACTGCGCTGGAACCAGGCCTACCACCGCCTGGCCCAGGGCCTGTGAGCCGTCGGCCCCGGACGGACGACGCCCGCCCTCGCGGCGGGCGTCGCCCGTTCTCCCCCCGGCCCCGCGAGGAACGGAGCAACCCCGTGCCGAAGGACGCACTCGTGTCGCCGGGCGAGCTGACGGTCTCCCAGGGAGTCGCCGCGACCCTGCCGGACGGGCGGTCCGTCACCCGCTGGACCATCGCTTCGCCCTCGGGCGTGCGGGCGGAGGTGCTCAGCCTGGGCGCCCGCCTCCAGGCGCTGTACGTGCCGGACCGGGAGGGGCGGCGGGCGAACGTCGTGCTCGGCTGCGAGCGCGCCGGTGACCTGCTCGGAGAGGGCGCGTACTTCGGTGCGACGATCGGCCGCTACGCCAACCGGATCGCCCACGGAGTCCTGCCGCTCGACGGCACGACTCACCGGCTCACCACCCAGCCGACCGGCCACACCCTGCACGGCGGGAGGGACGGCTTCGCCACCCGGCTGTGGGACGGCGTACCGGTCCGGGACGGCCGGCGGGCGGGGGTCCGGCTGCGCCTGCACAGCCCGGACGGCGACCAGGGCTTCCCGGGAGCGCTCACCGTCGAGACGACCTACCTGCTCGACCCGGCCGGCCGGCTGTGCATCGGCTACCGGGCGACCACGGACGCGCCGACGGTGGTCAACCTCACCAACCACGCGTACTTCAACCTGGCCGGTGAGGGCAACGGCACGGTGCTCGACCACCTGCTGCGCGTCGAGGCCCGGGGCTACCTCCCCGTCGATGCCGAGCTGATCCCGATCGGGCCCGCCGCGCGCGTCCTGGGCACGCCCTTCGACCTGCGCGAGGAGCGGCGGATCGGGGACCGCGTCGTCGACGGGGACCAGCAGATCCGCCGGGCCGGCGCCGGCTTCGACCACAACTGGGTGCTGGACGGGAACGGGCTCCGACCGGCCGCCGTCCTGAGCCACCCGGCCAGCGGTCGGCGGGTCGAGTGCCTGACGACGGAACCCGGCCTGCAGGTGTACACGGGCAACCACTTCGACGGCACGCTGCGCGGGCCCTCCGGCCGCCCGTACGGCACGTACGCGGGCGTCGCCCTGGAGACCCAGCACTTCCCGGACTCGCCCAACCACCCCGAGTACCCCTCCACCGTCCTGCGCCCGGGGGAGGAGTTCCGCTCGATGACGGTGTACCGCTTCTCGGCCCGGTAGGGGCTTCGGGCCGAGGGGAACGGGCGGCACCGGAAGCGGCAGCGGACCTGCCGGGGGCGGCTCGCACCGGCAGGTCCGCGGACAGGTTGCTGAACTCGTCGTACCGGACGCGCGGACGCGCGGGAACACCGGGACACCTCGGAACGTGAGGGCCCCGGCTGCCTGGCTCGGCAGCCGGGGCGGGGAGGACGGAGGTCAGGAGGCGGTGCCGGTGACCGTGTTGCCGGACTTGGTCAGGTGGTAGGTGACGGTGTCGCCGGTCCAGAAGCGGAAGGTGAGCGTCACCGGGGCGCCGTCCTTGAGGGACTTGAGGAAGTCGGGCTTGACGGTGGTGGTGCCGGCGCCGTAGTCGGCCCGGTAGTTGTCGAAGGTCTGGTACGTGGTCCAGGAGGCCGGGCCCGCGGCGGTGCCGTCGGCGTAGGTGGACTGCACGTTGGCCATCAGGGCACCGTTGAACCGGGTGGGGATGGTGAGCCCGTCGGCCGTTCCGGTGGCGTCGGACATCACCGGCTTGTCGTAGGAGCGCACGAAGAGCTTCCAGGGGACGCCGTCGGAGTAGCGGACCTCGAGGGTCGCACTGACCCCGGCGGCGCGGTCGCCGGCGAGGCGGGTCAGGGCGTCGGTGGTCAGGGTCAGCCGGTCGCCGTCGAGGGTGTAGTCGACGTACGGGGTCAGCGGGCGGTCGCCCTGCCACAGGCCGGCGAACCAGAGGCCGTTGCGGTTGAGGGTGATGGTCTGCGCGGCGATCGGGCCGGACTCCGGCAGGAAGACGTTGTCGGTGGAGGCGGTGCCGGAACGCGTCCGCCAGGAGCTCTGGATCAGGGCCTTCATCTCGGGGACCTGCCACTGCATGGTGCCGCGGTCCAGGAAGTCGTTGGCGGCGTCCCAGACGGCGGAGGTCATGCCGTTGCGCCGCGCCTCGTAGTTGACCTGCTCGAAGTACTTCAGCATCTCGCCGCGCTCGACCACGCCGGAGTAGGGCGAGGTGAGCAGGCCGTACTCGCCGAGGTAGACGGGGATGCCCTTGGCGACGAAGGTGTCGTGCACCCGGGCGAAGCCTTCGGTCAGGTCCTTCTGGGCCGTGGCGTCGTAGGTGGTCCCGTTGGCGATGTTCACGCTGAACGGGTACCAGCTGTAGTAGTGCACGGTGGCGACCAGGTTGCGGTCCTGCAGCGAACCCATCGTGGTGGACAGGTCGTCGAGCCAGTGCTGGGCGTTGTTGGTCTCCTCCGAGGGCAGGACGAGCAGGCGGTCCCGGTTCCTGCCGCCGGAGTTGCGGACGATGTCGTGGAACGAGGTGTTGAGTTCCCGCAGGTACCGGGTCTTCTGGGCGTCGGTCGCGTTGGAGAACTGCGGTTCGTTGATGCTCTCCATGAGCAGCGTGCGCGGTTCGTCCTTGAAGACGGTGGCGATCTGCTGCCAGGTGGAGTCGAACCGGGCCACGACGTTGTCGTGGTCGGTGGACATGTTGGCGATCCACTTCCACGAGTCGTGGTGGACGTTGATCTCCACGTAGAGGCCGTCCTCCAGGGCGAGGTCGACCACCTGCTTGACCCGGTCCATCCACACCGGGTCGATGGTGTAGGGGGCAGTGTCGGACTGGTGCGGGTACCAGGTGACGGGGATCCGGACGCTCCGGAAGCCCTGGGCCCTGAGGCCGTCGAAGGTGGCCTTGGTGGTGAGCGGGTTGCCCCAGGAGGTCTCGTCGGGGATCGCGTCGAGGGTGTTGCCGAGATTCCAGCTGGGCTGCATCCGGGCCACGGCGGCCATCGGGTTCTGCGGGACCCCGGCGCCGGCGGCCTCGGCCGCCGACGGGGGCTGCTCGGCGGGCGCGGCGATCGCCGTGCCACCGCAGAGGGCGCCGGTGGTGACCAGGGCCACCAGGAGGCCGGCGGTGCGGTGGAGGCGGCGGTTGCGGGTGCGTGCGGTCTGCTGGGCGTCCTTCACGGGGTGTGTCCCTTCGGGTGAACAGGTGGCGAAGCCCCTGAGGGGAGGTCAGGGGAGCGGGAGGGGCTCGTAGTCGAACCGGTCGAAGTGGACGGTGCCGGCCGCGGCGTACATGCCGATGACCCGGCCGGTGAATCCGCCGGCCACCTCGGTGGACAGGTAGCGCCCGTCGAGCGCGGCGAGCGCGGTGAAGGTGCCGTCGGGCTCCTCGATGCCGAGGAGGACGTCGTCAGGGCCGGTGCGCGGGCCGCGCGTCGGCCGCGGAGCGATCTCGACGCCGAGCACGACCGCTCCGGCGGGCACCGGCCGGGCGGCGACCTCGGTGCGCAGCGAGCCGATCCGGGCGAACACCTTCACCTCGCCGTCGGCCGCCTCGATCTCGTAGTGGTGCTCCTCGTCCAGGCGGACGGCCAGGCCGCCGCGGCCGTCGGTGGGGTCGATCAGGGTGCTGGCCCGGCAGGCGAGGTGCTGCTGGCGCCGGCCGACGAAGACCGCGTCGTTCTCGTCCAGCGAGGCTCCGGCGGCGCGCAGGGTCAGCCAGCCGGAACGTTCCTTCAAGGTGCACAGGCGCTCCGGGCGCGCGCGCAGCGAGATCCACTGGGGGTGCAGCTCGGCCAGGTCGAAGTCGTCCCGGGCCGGCACCGCGGGCGCGGGGTGCAGCGGCCAGGGCGGGCCGGGCAGTTCGGGGGTGACCGCGCCGACCACCGGCCAGCCGTCCACCCACTCGACCGGGGCGAGGAAGGTCTCCCGGCCGAGCACGTACCAGGCGGGGGTGCCGCCGCGCGGCCGGACGGCGAGCAGCACCATCCACCAGGAGCCGTCGGGCGCCTGGACGAGGTCGGCGTGCCCGGTGTTCTGGATGGGACTGTCGGTGCCACGGTGGGTCAGCACCGGGTTGGCCGGGCAGGGTTCGAACGGGCCGGAGGGTGACGGCCCGCGGGCGATGGAGACGCTGTGGCCGCGCTCGGTGCCGCCCTCGGCGATCATCAGGTACCAGTACGCGCCGATCCGGTAGAGGTGCGGGGCCTCGGGGGCCGTGGAGCCGGGGGTGCCGGACCAGATGCGGTGCGGCTCGCCGAAGGTCTCGCCGGTGGCCGGGTCGATGCGCACCTGGGAGATCCCGGCGACGGTGCACCAGCAGGTGCCGTCCTCGTCCCAGACGAGGTCCGGGTCGATGCCGTGGACCCCGGGCAGCCGGACCGGGTCGGACCAGGGGCCGGCCGGGTCGGTCGCGGTGAAGATCATGTTGCCGTCGCCGCTGACGTTGGTGACGATCAGCCAGAACCGGCCGTCGTGATGGCGCAGGGTGGGGGCGTAGATCCCGCCGGAGGAGGGCGTGTCGCGCGGAAGGCGCAGCTGGCCCGGCCGGTCCAGGGCGTTGCCGATCTGCCTCCAGTTCACCAGGTCGCGGCTGTGGAAGACCGGGATGCCGGGGAAGTACTCGAAGCTGGAGCAGACGAGGTAGTAGTCGTCGCCCACGCGACAGACGCTGGGGTCGGGGTGGAAGCCGGGGATCACCGGGTTGGTGACGGTGCCGCCGGGCCGGGACTGCTCTGACACGTGGGTCGGTTCCTTTCGGTGCTTCGGCTCGGGAGGGGGGTGGTGGTGCCCCGGGCCCTGGGGAAGCCCGGGGCACCACCGGATCGGGTCCGGTTCAGCCGATGGCGCAGGAGGCGCCGTTGAACCAGAAGGCGGACGGGTCGGCGTCGCTGCTGGACCAGGCGGCCCGGAAGCCCCACTGGACGCTGCCGCCCTGCGGGACGGTGGCGTCGTAGGACACGTTCTGGGCGTTGACGCTCCGGCCGCTCTGCGACACCGAGGCGTTCCAGGTGTTGGTGATGGTGTTGTCGCCGGGGAAGGTGAAGCCGAGGGACCAGCCGTTGACCTGGCCGAGGCCGTTGTTGACGACGGTGACGTTGCCGACCATGACGCCGGACCACTCGTTCCTGTTGTAGACGACCCGGCAGGGCGCGCTGGTCGGGTGCATCTGGACGACCGTGATGCCGTAGGCGGGCACGGTCTGGACGGTCGGACTGCCGGACTGGGCCGTGCCGATCCCGTGGGCGTTCTTGAGGTAGGAGTGGACGGTCGGGGTGGCGGAGGAGGGGGTGAACCCGGTGTAGGAGAGGTTCACCGTGGCGTCGTTGTGCGGGTCCTTGTTGATCAGCATGACGTCCACGTCGCCGTTGGCGCGGCGGACGGCGTGCGCGGTGAGCAGCGAGGACGAGCTGGCGGCCTTGACGAGCGTGTCGCCGGGTGCGCCCAGCCTGCTGATCATCTGGATGCCGTAGTAGGCGGGGAAGGGCGTGTTGACGGCCGGCTCGCAGGGGGAGCCGCTGGAGACCATGCCGCCGTCGTTGTAGTCGGTGGCGCCCTCGACGGTGGTCACCTTGGTGCAGTCGGTGCCGTTGCGCAGGTCCCACCAGTCGACGTTGAACGCGCCGTTCTCCAGCCACGTGAGGTAGTTGTCCGGGGCGAACAGTCCGTTGGGGGAGGTGTCGAGGTAGGCCTGGGCGTTCGCCTCGGTCACCGCGATGCCGACGTTGGGGGCGTTGGATCCGGCGTACTGGTTGATCAGCGAGCGCACGGCGCCGGTGATGCCGGCGTTCTGGGCCTGCGGCTTGGTGAGCAGATCGGCCGGGCTGGTGCTGGTGGGGTAGGCGTGCACGATGGCGAAGTCGATCTTGGAGCCGGCGATCGACAGGACGGTGTGGTTCCAGTCCATGGTGTCGCCCGGGCCGACGATGCCGTCCGGCCAGTAGCCGGGGGTGGTCAGCACGGCGCCGATCCTGACGCTCGGGTCGGCCGCCTTCATCGCCGAGACGTACTGGAGCACGTTGTTGGCGTAGGTCGTGGCGCTCTTGCTGCTGTGGGTGTCGTACTCCCAGGTGGCGTTGTACTCGCCGTTGCCGTAGACCTCGTTGCCGATCTCCCAGTACTTGACGCCGTAGCCCTTGGTGACGTTGGCGTACTGGACCCAGGCGGCGGCCTCCTGCGGGGTGCCGGAGCCGTAGTTGGCGGTGATGATCGGTTGCGCTCCGGCGGCGCGCGCGGTGCCCATGAAGGCGTCGAAGCCGGTGTTCGGGGCGACGTACTGGCCGTTCTCGGCGGTGCCGGTCTGCCAGTGGTAGACGTCGGAGTGGCTGCCGCCGGGGTAGCGGACGGTGTTGATGCCGGCCGTGCTGAGCAGGCCGGGGGTGGCGGCGGCGTTCATGTTGGCGTCGTAGACCGGGATGTTCACGCCGACGCCGGTGGCGGGGACGGTGGCGAGTTGCAGGGCGGCGTCGACCGACACCGACACGGAGCTCGCCGCGGCCGCGGGCGGCGCGACGGCGGCGACCGCGCCGGTGACCGCGAGCGACAGGGCCGCCGCGACGGCTGCGACGCGTTCACGACAAGACTGTACGGGTGATGTCACTGCGTCCCTCCAGGGGGGTGGGGGTGCGTGGTGTTCGGGTGGGGGATCGAACTCCCGCGTTCTGGACGGTGGAGCCCGGCGGCTGCTCAGGGTCGGGCCCGGACGCGAAGCGTGTTCCGTTCGGAATGCGGGCCGCCACGGCGGAGCGCGCGCGGTCGCAGTGCGCATCACGGGAGGTCAGTGCGCGCGCAGGACCGCGCAGCCGCCGGGCGGCAGCTCGCTCAGCGGCCCGTCCGTGAGCAGGTCGTGGCTCGGCCGGGGCAGCGGTACGGCCTCGGCGCGGTGGTTGAGCAGCACGTGCCAGCCGCGGCCGTCCGGGGCGTACCGGGTGACGGCCTCGACCCCGGGCGCCAGGCCCGGCAGTTCGGGGCCGGCGCCGGATTGGGCGAGGAGCCGGTCGACCAGGGCGGCGTAGCCGGGGTCGTCGAGGCGGGTGGACAGGTACCAGCCGTGGCCGGAGCCGAAGGCGTGGCGGGTGAGCGCCGGGCTGCCGGTGAGCATGCCATGGGTGTAGGCGGTGGCGGCCTCGGCGCCCTCGGTGCGCAGGGACTCGCTCCAGGAGGTGGCCGTCGAGCCGTCGGAGAGCGTGATCCGCTCGTCCTGGCGCAGTGGGCGGTACTCCTCGACCCGGATGCCGAGCGCCTCGCGCAGCGGTGCGGCCGGGTAGCCGCCGAGCCGGGAGTGGAGGCGCTCGTCGACCATGCCGCTGAAGTGCTGGACGAGCAGGGTGCCGCCGTCCGCGACGTAGCGGCGCAGGTTCTCGGCGCCCGCGTCGGCGAGCAGGAACAGGGCGGGGGCGAGGACGAGCCGGTAGCGGCCCAGGTCGTGCTCGGGGTGGGCGAAGTCGACCGTCCGGCCGGCGTCCCAGAGCGCCCGGTGGGCGCGGCGCAAGGCGGCGAGGTAGTCGAGCTCGGAGGACGGAAGACCGTCGACGTTCATCGCCCACCAGGCGTCGGAGTCGTGCAGGACGGCGACCTCGGCCCGGACGGTGGAGCCGGCGAGTTCGCCGAGCCGGGCGACGGCCTCGCCGGTCGCGGTGACCTCCCGGAAGATCCGGCTGTCCGGCCCGGCGTGCGGGACCATCGCCGAGTGCCACTGCTCGGCCCCGGCCCGGGACTGGCGCCACTGGAAGAACAGCGCACCCTCCGAGCCGCGGGCTATGTGGGCGAGCGAGTGGCGCAGGATGTCGCCCGGCTCCTTGGGGAGGATGCGGCCTTCGGCGTGGACGGTGTTGGTGCCCGACTCCATCAGCAGCCACGGGGCGCCGCCGGCGAAGGACCGGGCCCGGTCGGCGTCGAAGGCGGCCTGCGCGGCGGCTTCGACACCCGGCGCGCCGGGGTAGTGGTCGATGGAGACCAGGTCGACCTCGCGGCCGAAGGCCCACAGGTCCAGGTTCTGGTAGGCGGGCACCATGAGGTTGGTGGTCACCGGGCGGTCGCTGTGGGCGCGGATCGCGTCGCGCTGCTCGCGGTAGGCGGCGAGCGTCTCGTCGGACCAGAAGCGGCTGAAGTCCAGCGTCTGGCCGGGGTTGTGGTGCCACTGGGTGGCCCGGGGCGGGAGGATCTGTTCCCAGGAGGTGTAGCGCTGGCTCCAGAACGCCGTCCCCCAGGCCTCGTTGAGGGCGTCGAGGGAGCCGTGGCGGGCGCGCAGCCAGACCCGGAAGGCGGCGGCGGTGTGGTCGCACGGGCAGGGCGTCACGTACTCGTTGTGGACGTGCCACAGGGCCAGCGCCGGGTGGTCGCCGTAGCGTTCGGCGAGGGCGGCGGCGATGCGGCGGGCGGCCCGGCGGTAGGCGGGGGCGGTGAGGCAGTAGGTGTCCCGGCTGCCGTGGGTCAGTCGGGCGCCGTCGGGGCGCACCGGCAGGGCGTCCGGGTGGGCCAGGGTGAACCAGGGCGGCGGGGAGGCGGTCGGGGTGGCCAGGTCGACGGCGACGCCGTTGGCGTGCAGCCGGTCGAGGTGGGAGTCCAGCCACCCGAAGTCGTACCGGCCCTCCTCGGGTTCCAGCAGGGCCCAGGAGAAGACGCCGACGGTGGCGAGGTTGACCCGCGCCCGGCGCATCAGCTCGTCGTCCTCCTTCCACACCTGGGCGTCCCACTGCTCGGGGTTGTAGTCCCCGCCGTAGGCGAGGCCACCGAGCCGGTCGGTGAGCCGGCGGATGTCCATCTGGGAACCGTCCTTCGGGGAGTGGGGTCAGGCCCGGCGCGGGGCCGGTGCGGTGCTCTCCCGGACCACCAGGTCCGGTGGCATCAGGACGAGCCGCTCCTGCGGCCGGTCGCCCGCGGCGGTCTCGGCGATCCGCGCCATGACCTGCTCGACGGCGACCTGCCCGAGGTCCTTCTTGGCGCTGGTCACGGAGGTGAGCCGGGGGGAGTGCTGCTCGGCCATCGGGTCGGGGCAGATCGCGATGACCGAGGCGTCCTCCGGCACGGTCCGTCCGCTGGCGCGCAGCAGGCTGAGCAGCGGGCCGATCGCGGCCTCGTTCTGCACCACGAACCCGGTGGTGTCCGGGCGGTCCGCCAGGATGCGGGCCAGGGTGCCGGCGGTGCTCTCGTAGCCGCCCTCGCAGGGCCGGTGGAGGAAGCGCAGCTCGCGCCGCTCGGCGCGGGCGCGGAAGCCGTTCAGGGTGCGTTCGGCGTAGCCGGCGTGGCGCCGGTAGACCCGGCTGCTGTAGCCGATGAAGGCGATGTCACGGTGGCCGAGGTCGGCCAGGTGGTCGGCGCACAGGGCGCCGGCGGTGGCGAAGTCGTGGTCGACGCAGGACAGGCCGGTGGGGTCGCCGGGCAGTCCGATCAGGGCGGCGGGGATGTCCTGGGCCCGCAGGACCGGGATGCGGTCGTCGTCCAGCCGGACGTCCATCAGGATCACGCCGTCGGCGAGGCCGGTGGCGGCGACCCGGCGGACCCCTTCCGGTCCTTCGTCGTTGGTGAGCAGCAGGACGTCGTAGCCGTATTCGCGGGCCGCCACGGTGACCGCGATGGCGATCTCCATCATGGTGGGCACGTGCACCTCGGGGTGGAGCGGCACCACCAGGGCGATGATGTGGGAGCGCTTGCCGGCCAGGGCCCGGGCACCCGCGTGGGGGTGGTAGCCGAGGTCCGTGATGGCCTGCTCGATGCGGGTCCGGGTCTCGTCGGAGATCGGGCGCTTGCCGCTGAGGGCGTAGCTGACCGTGCTGGACGAGACGCCGGCGTGCCTGGCCACATCGGCGAGTGTCACCATCGTTGCGCTTCCTTCGTGTGGGTTCCGGTGGGGGGCGGTCCCGGTCGTGCGACGGGGAGGTCCGCAGGGTGACCGCTCCCGGTCCGTGGGGTCCGTCGGGCCCGGTGCGGACGGCTCAGCCCTTGATCGCGCCGGTGAGGACACCGGTGCGCAGGTGCTTCTGCACGAACGGGTACACGATCACCAGTGGTACCAGGGTGAGGACCACGACCGCCATCTGCAGTGACAGCGGCGCGGTCTGCACCTGGGTGTTGCCGAAGCCGGAGTTGACGGAACCGGGCAGACCGTTGGCCCGGTTGACGTATGTCAGCAACACGTACTGCAGCGGCCATTTCTGACTGTCCGTCGGCATGTAGAGCATGACGTTGAAGAAGGAGTTCCAGTACCCCACGGCGTAGAACAGCGCGGTGACGGCGGTGACGGCGCGTGAGGTGGGCAGGACGACGGACCACAGGATCCGCCAGTCGCCGGCGCCGTCCATCCGGGCCGCGTCGATCAGTTCGGACGAGGTCTCCTGGTAGAAGGCGCGCAGCACCAGGATGTTGAAGACGGAGAGGGCGCTCGGCAGGATCAGGGCCCACCACTGGTCGTAGCCGCCGAGGCCGGTGACCACCAGGAAGCTCGGGATCAGGCCGCCGCTGACGAACATCGTGACGATCAGCAGCAGCAGGACGAAGCGCTGCCCGAACGACCGCGGCCGGGAGAGGCCGTAGGCGCAGAGGACGGACACGGCCATGGACACCGCGGTGCCGACCGCGGTGATGCCGAGGCTCACCGTCAGTGCGGTGACGACCGTCGGGTCGCTGAGCATCTCACGGTACGTGTCGGTGGTCAGGCCGTCCGGCCAGATCACCAGGCCGCCGGCCCGGTTGATGGCGCCGGGGGTGGAGAAGCTGGTCAGGACGATGATCCAGAGCGGGACCAGGATGACGGCGAGCGTCCCGCCGAGGGTGAGCCCCTTGGCGGCCCGGCCGACGGCGGTGGGCGGTTCCTCCCAGGGCGGGCGGGCGGAGCGGGCCCGGCGCCGGGCGGCCACGGCCGCCCGGCGGCGCTTCTCGCGGCGGGAACCGATGGTGAGTGCGTTCGTCATTTGCGGTACAGCCCGTCCTCGCCGAAGGCGTGCGCCAGCCGGTTGGCACCCCAGATGAGCAGCAGGGAGACCACGCTCTTGAAGAGCCCGGCCGCCGCGCCGTAGCTGTAGCCGCCGGTGGAGATGCCGTAGTAGAAGGAGAAGGTGTCCAGGACGTCCGCGGCCTCGTGGCCGACGGCGTCGCGCTGGATCAGGAACTGCTCGAAGCCGACGGACAGCGCGTTGCCGAGCCGCAGGACCAGCATCAGCACGATCACCCCGCGCAGTCCCGGCAGCGTGATGTGCCACATCCGCCGGACCCGCCCCGCGCCGTCCGCCGCCGCGGCCTCGTACAGTTCGCTGTTGATCGCGCTCAGCGCCGCGAGGAAGACGATGATCCCCCAGCCCGCCTCCTTCCAGACCGCCTGGGAGGTGACCAGCAGCGCGAAGGTGTGCGGGTTGGTCATGATGTCCCAGGTGCCGATGTCGTGCTGGCGCAGGAACTGGTTGAGCACGCCGGCGCCGCCCAGCATCTGCTGGAAGATCGTGACCGCCAGCACCCACGAGAAGAAGTGCGGCAGGTAGACGACGGACTGGAAGAAGTTGCGGATCCGCTCGCTCAGCACCGAGTTGAGCAGCAGGGCCAGGGCGATCGGGACCGGGAAGAACAGGACCAGCTGGACGAAGCTCAGGTACAGCGTGTTCTTCAGCGCGGCCCAGAACGCCGGGTCGCCGAACAGCTGCTGGAACTGGTCGAAGCCGACCCATTCGCTGTGCCAGACCCCGACCAGCGGGTCGTACTCCTGGAAGGCGGTGACGATGCCGAACAGCGGCACGTAGTTGAACACCAGGAGCAGGACGACCGCCGGCACCGTCATCAGCAGGAGCGACTTGTCGCGCCGAAGCCTGATCCGCCAGTTGAGCCGCGTGTGGCCGGCCGGGCGCTCGGGTGCCGCGGTGCTCACTGGCCGGTTCCGTACTTGTCGAGGACGTTGTCGGTCATCCACTGCTTGAGCCGCCCGCCCGGTCCGGACCGCCAGCTCGCGATGGCGTCCTGCACGTCGGAGACCTTCTTCTTGCCGTGGTAGCAGTCCTTGAGGGTGTCGTTGACGTTCGGCGCGGCCGCGGCGGTGGCGAGCGCCTGCGGCATGCTGAAGTTCATGCCCCAGAAGGGCGGCTTGGTGAGGAACCTGACGTTGGCGGCCGCCCAGCTCGTGTAGTCCCTGGTGACCTGCTCGCCGCCCGGGTTGCTGATCACGGAGGCGGGGGCGGCCAGGAACGGGAAGGTCGTCGCCTGGACGTCCTTCTTGCCCTCCTCGGTGAAGGTCGGCACGCCGTTGACCCGGGTGTGGTGGACGCCCTCGACGCCGAAGCTGATCAGGGTGTACTCGGCCGTGCCGTAGGGGGCGGCGAGGTAGTTCGCGACGGCGAGCAGTTCCTCGATCTGCGCCGGCTTCAGACTGGCGTTGAGGTAGCTGATCATGCTGGCGGCGGCGCCCATGTAGACCACCGGCGTGCTCCTGCCGTCGGCGCTGACGGCGTTGAACGCGCCGCGCCGGTAGTTCTGGTCCGCGGCGATGCCGGACTGGTGGTCGGACAGGTTCCAGGCGCCGAGTCCGCCGCCCGCGATGAGCGTCTTCCCGCTGTAGAAGCGGGTGGACCCGTTGGCGACGTCACCGGCCAGCGCGTCCGGGTGCATGCAGCCCGAGGTGGCCAGGCGGTAGTGCCAGTCGACGGCCTCCAGGAACTCCTGGGTCTCGAACATGTGGACCAGCTTGCCGTTGTCGATCCGCCAGTTCATCGGAACGTTCCAGGCGGTCTGGAGGTAGACCCACACGTCGTCGAAGGCCCACACGCCCCGCTTGGCGTCGGTCAGTTCCTTGCCGAGGTTCATCAGGTCGTCGGCGGACGTCACCTGGTCGGCGGTGATGCCCCGGGCTTCGAGGACGTCCCGGCGGTAGAAGGTGGCTCCGGGCACGCCGAAGCTGGTGGAGAAGCATGGTATCCCGTAGAGCTTGTCGCCCCAGACCCCGTTCTGCCAGGCGCCGGTGGGGAGGGCGGCCAGGTTGGGGTACTTCTTGACGTTGTCACCGGACAGGTACGGGGTCAGGTCCGCGAGCTGGCTGCCGACCAGCCCGCCGGTGTTGAAGTTGGAGTTCCACCAGGAGGGCAGGTTGATCCAGTCCGGCAGCTTCTCGGCGGCGGTCATCGTCGGGACGATGGTGTTGTAGTTGATCCCGTCCGCCGGCTTCATGGACAGCTCGACCCCAAGCACCTTGTTCAGCGCCTGGTAGAAGGAGTTGCCGACCGGAGGGGCGGTGCCCCACAGCGGGGTGACCGCCGTGTAGCTGCCGCCCTTGCCCGGAACGCCGGAGACGCTGGTGGGCGGGGCGGCCGGGTAGGAGAGGAAGCCCGGGTCGGTCGCGGCGTCGGATCCGCCCCGCACGGGTACCATGTCCGGCTTGACCGCGCCGGCGTTCGGCGCGTAGGTCGGCAGGGCCGCCTTCAGGCCCTCCCTGGTGTTCGCCCCGGCCTTCTTGGTGGAGCCTCCGCCGCAGGCGGACAGCAGGGGCGCCATCGCGGCGGCTCCCGCGACCGTGGCGGCGGTACTCAGGAAGCTCCTGCGGTTCATCCCGGATCTCATGGTGGCGTGGCCCCTCTCCGTCGAAGCGCGCTCGAAGCGACCGGATCGTCGAAGCGCTTGGATGTTTCGGCGAGACTAACGACGCGTTACCTGTTGAGCAAGAGTCTGAACAAATGCAAAATCCTTTGCTGCCTGGGGAGTTGACAGCCCCATCGGAGCGTGCCAGCGTCGAAGCGCTTCGATGAACGACTGCCGAGCCAGAGCCCGTCCGAGGGGTGTTCCCACGTGAGTTCCGTTCCCGCGTCCGCCGCCGGCCTGCCCGACTTCCGCAATCCCACGCTGCCCCTGCGCAAGCGTGTCGACGACCTGCTCCACCGGCTCACGCTCGACGAACGGCTCGCGATGCTGCACCAGTACGCGCCGGCCGTTCCGCGCCTGGGCGTAGCCCCGTTCCGCACCGGTAGCGAGGGCCTGCACGGCGTCTCCTGGCTCGGCGTGGCGACGGTCTTCCCGCAGGCCGTCGGCCTCGGCGCCAGCTGGGACGAGGAGCTGGTGCGCGGCGTCGCCGGGGCGGTCTCGACCGAGCTGCGGGCCTTCCACCACCACCGCCCACCGGCGGTCGGCACCCGCGAGGAGCGCGGACCCAACTCCCTCCAGGCCTGGGCCCCCGTGCTCAACCTGCTGCGCGACCCGCGCTGGGGACGCAACGAGGAGGGCTACTCCGAGGACCCGGTGCACACCGCGCGGGTCGGCGAGGCGTTCTGCCGCGGCCTCTCCGGCGACCACCCGACCTACCTGCGGGCCGCCCCGGTGCTCAAGCACTTCCTCGCCTACAACAACGAGGACGACCGCTGCACCACCTCCTCCGGACTGCGCCCGCGTGTCCTCCAGGAGTACGACCTCGCCGCCTTCCGCCCCGTCGTCGCCTCCGGCGCCGCGACCGGCGCGATGGCCGCGTACAACCTGGTCAACGGCCGCCCCTGCCACGTGAGTCCGCTGATCGAGACGGAGCTGCGCCGCTGGGCGAAGCCGACCGGCCACGAGCTGTTCGTGGTCAGCGACGCCGAGGCCCCCTCCAACCTGGTCGACCCGGAGCACTACTTCGACGACCACGCCGAGTCCCACGCCGCCGCGCTCAAGGCCGGCATCGACAACTTCACCGACCACGGCGAGGACAGCGGGACCCCGATCGGCCGACTGCGCGAGGCGCTGGAACGCGGCCTGATCGACGAGGCCGACGTGGACCGCGCCGTCCGCCGCCAGCTCGAAGTGCGCTTGCGCCTCGGCGAGTTCGACCCCGAGCTGGACCCGTACGCGGGCATCGGCCCCGAGGTCGTCGACAGCCCCGAGCACCGCGCCCTGGCCCGGAGGGCCGCGGCAGAGTCGACCGTCCTGCTCAAGAACGACGGCCTGCTGCCGCTCGACCCGGTCCGCGCGCGCCGGATCGCCGTGATCGGCCCGCTCGCCGACACCCTCTTCGAGGACTGGTACAGCGGCACCCTGCCCTACCGGGTGGGCATCGCCACCGGGCTGGCCGAGGCCCTCGGCGCCCTCGGCGGCGAGGTCGTCACGGTGGAGGGCTCCAACCGCATCACCCTGCGCTCGCGCACCACCGGCGAACTGCTGGGCAAGTCCGCCTTCGACGTGACCGACTGGGGCGGCGGCGCCTCCATCCTGCGCGAAGCCGACACCGGCCGCTACCTCGCCCTCCAGGACGACGACGCCCTTGCCGCGGGCCAGGACGTCATCAAGAGCTGGTTCGTCAAGGAGACCTTCCGGATCGAACCCGACGGCCCCGACACCGTGCTGCTCCGCTCGGTGTTCACCGGTCGCTACGCCGCCGTGGATCCGAGCGACGGCCGGGTGGCGGTCACCGCCGAGAGCGCGGAGGACGCCGAACGCTGGCAGCGCGAGCTGGTCCGCGACGGCGCAGCCGAGGCCCGGGCGGCCGCCGCGACGGCGGACGTCGCGGTCGTCGTCCTCGGCAACCACCCGCTGATCAACGGCCGCGAGACCGAGGACCGCGCCGACATCGACCTGCCCGAGGGGCAGGAGGAGCTGCTGCGCGCCGTCGCGACCGTCCGCCCGGACACCGCCCTGGTCGTGATGAGCAGCTACCCGTACGCCCTCGACTGGGCCGACGAGCACCTGCCCGCCGTGGTGTGGACCTCCCACGGCGGGCAGGAAACGGGGAACGCGCTGGCCGACGTCCTGCTCGGCGGGGCCGAGCCCGCCGGCCGCCTGCCGCAGACCTGGTACCGGGGCGACGACCCGCTGCCCGCCCCGCTCGACTACGACATCATCAAGGCCGGCTGGACCTACCAGTACCACCGTTCCGCCCCGCTCTACTCCTTCGGCCACGGGCTGAGCTACACCGACTTCACGTACCGCGACCTGAGCCTGTCGCAGCCGTCGATCGCCCAGGACGGCTCGGTCCGGGCCACCGTGACCCTGGAGAACAGCGGGACGCGGTCCGGCAGCGAGGTGGTACAGGTCTACGTCCGTGCCCTGGAGGCCCGCTACGAAGCGCCCCGGCTGCGCCTGGCGGACTTCCGCAAGGTCCGGCTGGATCCGGGTGAGAGCCGCGAGCTGACCTTCGTACTGCCGGCCGAGCAGCTCGCCCACTGGTCCGTCGCCACCGGCGGCTTCACCGTCGAGCCCGGCGGCTACGAGGTGGTCGTCGCCCGTGGCGCCGACCACCCCGTGCTCACCGCGCCGCTCACCGTGACCGGGTCGCCCGCCGCGCCGCGAGCGGGCGTCGAACACCGGATCCCGGCCGTCGACTTCGACGACTACGAGGACGTCACCGTCGTCGACGCCACCCGCTCCGACGGCGATGCCGTCACGCCCGCCGATCCCGCACAGCCCGCGTCGCTCCTCTTCCGCGAGGTCGACCTCTGCGGTGCCCGCACCATCGAGGTCGAGACCGCCCGGGAGGGCGCCGGCACCGGTGGGGCGCGGCTGGAAGTCCGGTCGGGCGACCGGGTGCTGGCCGAGATCGACGTGCCCGTGACCGGCGACCGCTACGCCTGGACCAGCACCACCGCCGGGCTCGCCGTCCCGCTCGACGGCGTGCACGACCTGAGCCTGACCCTGCACGGCGACTTCCGGCTGGCCGCCTTCCGCTTCGGCACGGCCGACTGACGCCTGCCGCCCCACGCGTCCGCGCCCGCGTCCGCGCCCGCCTCCGTCCGAGCCCGCGGCCACCCACCGCCCGGAGGCGGCCCGCACGTCACTGCTCACGCCCCACCACCCCACCCCGAACCCGCGACACCCGGAGGAAGCCCCCGTGCCGCTCACCGACTTCGGAGCCGACGAACTCGGCGACTACCAGCCCGAATCGACCATCCCGCAGGACTTCGACGAGTTCTGGCAGCGCACCCTCGCCGAGGCCCGCTCGCACGGCGGGGCGGTCAAGGCCGAACGCGTCACCGCGCAGCACGGGCTGCGCACCGTCGAGGTCGACGACGTACGGTTTCCCGGCTGGAACGGCGAACCGGTGGCCGCCTGGCTGCTGCGTCCGCGCGGCGCGGCGGGCCCGCTGCCGGTCGTCGTCACCTACCTGGGCTACTCCGGCGGCCGGGGCCTGCCCACCGAGCACCTGTTCTGGTCCGCCGCCGGCTACGCCCAGCTCGTCGTGGACAGCCGGGGGCAGGGGCACGACACCCCGGACCCGGCCACGGGCGACGGTACCCAGTGGGTCGGGGGCTTCATGACCCGCGGCATCGACTCCCCGGAGACCTACTACTACCGCCGGCTGATGACCGACTGCGTGCGCGCCGTGGACGCCGTCGCGGAGTTCCCCGGTCTCGACACCGACCGGATCGTCGTCGCCGGGGTCAGCCAGGGCGGCGGACTGGCCCTCGCCGCCGCCGGGCTCACCGGGGACCGGGTGGCCGCGGTGATGCCCGACGTCCCCTTCCTGTGCCACTACCGCGAGGGCGCGCAGACCGCCCTGGACGGGCCGTACCAGGAGCTCGTCAACTACCTGCGCTGGCACAGCCGGCACCGGGTGCGGCCGGCCTTCGCCACCCTCGACTACTTCGACGGCGTCAACTTCGCCCGGCGGGCCACCGCACCGGCCCTGTTCAGCGTCGGCCTGATGGACCCGGTCTGCCCGCCCCGGACGGTCTACGCGGCCTTCAACCACTACGCGGGCGAGGACCGCACCATGACCGTCTGGCCCTTCGCCGACCACGCCGGCGGCTGCGGCTCCAACCCGCCCGTCCAGCTGTCCTGGCTGCGCGGGCGCGGGCTGGCGCCGCAGCCGTGACCGAGTGCCCGCCCACCGAGACACCCCGCGTCGACCACGACACCCCGACCCGAACCCCCGAGGACAGTCACCACTGGTACCGGGGCCTGATCACCGCGCACCGTGCGCGGACGGAGGAATCCGCCAGATGAAGTTCACCGACGGCTACTGGCTGATGCGCCCGGGTGTCACCGCGCGCTACGCCACCGAGGTCGCCGACGTCCGCACCGGCGAGGACCGGATGACCCTGTACGCGCCCGTCAGACACGTGCGCGGCCGCGGTGACACGCTCAACAGCCCACTGCTGACCGTGGAGTGCTGGTCCCCGGCCGAGGGGGTGATCGGGGTGCGCGCCACCCACCACGCCGGCTCGGTGCGGCGCGGACCGGAGTTCGCACTGCCCGGAGCCGAGGCGGGCAGCGGAAAGGTGCGCCGGGACGGCGACGTGGTGGAACTGGCCTCGGGCGAGCTGACGCTGCGGGTGGACACCTCCGAGCCCTGGCAACTGGAGTTCACCGCCGGCGGCCGGGTGCTCACCACGGTGGGCGAGCGTGGCACCGGCTTCGTCACCGACGCCGACGGCCGTCACCACATGCTCGGACAGCTCGCCCTCGGCGTCGGCGAACTGGTCTACGGCCTGGGGGAGCGGTTCACCCCGTTCGTCCGCAACGGCCAGGTGGTGGACATCTGGCAGGCGGACGGCGGCACCAGCAGCGAGCAGGCGTACAAGAACGTCCCGTTCCACCTGACCAACCGGGGCTACGGCGTCTTCGTCAACCACCCCGGCAAGGTCAGCTACGAGATCGGCTCCGAAGTCGTCGGCCAGGTGCAGTTCAGCGTCGAGGACCAGTCGCTGGAGTACTTCGTCGTCCACGGCCCCACCCCCAAGCAGGTCCTGAAGCGCTACACCGCCCTCACCGGCCGCCCCGCGCTGCCCCCGGCCTGGGCCCTCGGCCTGTGGCTCACCACCTCCTTCACCACCGACTACGACGAGGCCACCGTCAACCGCTTCGTCGGCGGGATGGCCGAGCGCGGAATCCCGCTCAGCGTCTTCCACCTGGACTGCTTCTGGATGCGCGAGTACCAGTGGTGCGACTTCGTGTGGGACCCGGACACCTTCCCCGACCCGACCGGGATGCTGGCCCGGCTCAAGGAGCAGGGCCTGCGCATCTCCGCCTGGATCAACCCGTACATCGCGCAGAAGTCGGCGCTGTTCGACGAGGGCGTGCGGGAGGGCCACCTGGTGCGCCGCCCGGACGGCACCGTCTGGCAGTGGGACCTGTGGCAGCCCGGGATGGCCCTGGTGGACTTCACCAACCCGGCCGCCCGCACCTGGTACACCGACAAGCTGCGCGCCCTGCTGGACATCGGGGTGGACTGCTTCAAGACCGACTTCGGCGAGCGCATCCCCACCGACGTGGTCTGGCACGACGGCTCCGACCCGGAGCGGATGCACAACCACTACACCCAGTTGTACAACCGGACGGTGTTCGAACTGCTCCGGGAGGTGCGAGGGGAGGGGGAGGCGCTGCTGTTCGCCCGCTCCGCCACCGCGGGCGGCCAGCAGTACCCCGTGCACTGGGGCGGCGACTGCGAATCGCACTTCAACGCCATGGCGGAGTCGCTGCGCGGCGGCCTGTCCCTCGGTCTGTCCGGCTTCGGCTTCTGGAGCCACGACATCGGCGGCTTCGAGGGCACCCCGACACCCGCCGTCTTCAAGCGCTGGACCCAGTTCGGCCTGCTCTCCTCGCACAGCCGGCTGCACGGCAGCAAGTCCTACCGGGTCCCGTGGGAGTTCGGAGCGGAGGCCGTCGAGGTCACCCGGGAGTTCACCCTGCTCAAGCACCGCCTCGCGCCCTACCTCCAGCGCGCGGCCCAGCAGGCGCACGCCAGCGGCCTCCCGGTGATGCGCGCGATGGTGCTGGAATTCCCGGACGACCCGGCCGCCGCCGCACTCGACCGGCAGTACCTGCTCGGCGACGACCTGCTCGTCGCCCCGGTATTCACGGAGGACGGCACGGTCGAGTACTACGTGCCGGAGGGCGCCTGGACCAACTTCCTGACCGGCGCACAGGTCACCGGGCCGCGCTGGGTGCGCGAACAGCACGGCTTCCACACCCTGCCGCTGCTCGCCCGCCCCGACTCCGTCGTCCCGCTCGGTGCGGACGACCAGCGCCCGGTCTCCGCCTGGGCGGAGGGCGTCGAACTGCGCGTCCACGCGTTCGCCGACGGCGCCGAGCGCACCGTCGTGATCCCGCGCTCCGACGGGCCCGGCGAGACCGCCCGCTTCCACGTGCGCCGCACCGGCGACCGCCTCACGGTGGCCACCAGCAGCCCGCACCCCTGGCAGCTGCGCATCGGCGGTCCGGACGGTGCCCTGCACGTCAGCCGGGCCGGCACCCCTGAGGCCGAGCTGCCCTACCCGGCCTGAGGCCGGCCCCGTGCGCGGGGCCCCGCACGTCGCCACATGGGCGTGCGGCGCCCCGCCCCCTCGGGCAACGGCCCACTCCCACCTGCCCGTTGAGACGAACAGAGGAAGGTCCCTTGTCCTACACCATTCGCGCGGGCGCTCTGGAACGCCACACCGCCGCCGAGATCCTCCGCATCGAGCCCTGGGGACCGGACGCCGTCCGGGTGCGCGCCTCCTCCGGGACCATCGACCCCACCGCCCCCGGCGCGCTGGAGAACCCTGCGCCCTGCCCGCACGCCGAACCGTCAGTCTCGGACGACGGCCGCGCCCGCCTGGTCAACGGCCGCATCGCCGTCGAAGCCTCGGCGGACGGCCGGCTGAGGTTCCACCACGCCGCGTCGGGCCGCGAGCTCCTCGCCGAGCGGAGCCCGCACGCCCACCACGGCGCCGTTCGCGTCCACGCGGCGGACGGCCGGACGGAACAGTCCTTCCAGGCCTACGACGGGGAACGGCTGCACGGCCTGGGGCAGCACCTGCACGGACGCCTGGACCAGAAAGGCTGTGTGATCGACCTCGTCCAGGCCAACACCGTGGTGGCCGTCCCCTTCCTGCACTCCTCGCGCGGCTACGGGCTGCTGTGGAACAACCCCGCCACGGGCCGTGTCGAACTGGGCGCCGACGCCACCCGGTGGACGGCCGACGGCGGCGGGCGCATCGACTACTGGATCACCGCGGGCGACACCCCGGCCCAGATCCTGGACTCCTACACCCGGGCCACCGGCCGCCCGCCCCTCCTCCCCGAGTGGGCCTCCGGCTTCTGGCAGTCGAAGCTCCGCTACCGCACCCAGGACGAACTCCTCGCGGTGGCACGGGAGTACAAGAAGCGTGGACTGCCGCTGTCCGGCATCGTCTGCGACTTCTTCCACTGGCCGAGGATGGGCGACTGGCGTTTCGAGAAGAGCGAGTGGCCCGATCCCGCCGCCATGACCAAGGAGCTGTCGGACCTCGGGGTGAAGCTCGCCGTCTCGGTGTGGCCCACCGTCGAGCCCGGCAGTGACGCGTACGACGGGATGCGCTCGGCCGGGCACCTGGTCCGGGACGCGGGCGGCGGTCTGCTGAGCTTCCCGTGGCCGTCCCGGTACAGCGGCGAGGCACGGATCCACCCGATGGCGTACTACGACGCCACCCATCCCGGAGCCCGCGCCGCGCTGTGGCAGCGGCTGAACGACAACTACCGCTCTGCGGGCGTGGCGTGCTTCTGGCTGGACGCCTGCGAGCCCGACGTGCCCCCGGGCATCGCCGAGCGCGCCGTCTACGCGGCCGGGCCCGCCGCCGAGGCCGCGAACCTCTACCCGCTGGAGCACATCCGCGGGGTGGCCGAGGGGCTGCGCGCGGCGGGCGAGGACCGGCCGCTGTCGCTGGTCCGCTCCGCATGGGCGGGCAGCCAGCGGTACGGGGCCCTGCTGTGGTCCGGCGACACCCCCACCACCTTCGACTCCCTCGGGCGCCAGATCCGGGCCGGGCTGAACGTCGCGATGAGCGGCATCCCCTGGTGGAACACCGACATCGGCGGCTTCTTCGGCGGCGACCCGGACGACCCCGCGTACCGTGAACTGCTGATCCGGTGGTTCCAGTACGGCACCTTCAGCCCCGTCATGCGTCTGCACGGCGACCGGGAGCCCAACTTTCCCGCCTTCTCCGCCGACATGACCGGCGGGCCGAACGAGGTCTGGTCGTACGGGGAGCAGGCGTACCCGATCCTCCGCGACCACCTGCTGCTGCGCGAACGCCTGCGCCCGTACCTTCGGCGGCTGTCCGAGGACGCCCACCGCACCGGTGCCCCGCCGATGCGCCCGCTGTTCTTCGACTTCCCTGAGGACGAACGCGCGTGGGAGGTCGACGACCAGTTCCTACTCGGCCCCGATCTGCTGGTGGCACCCGTGTACGAGGCCGGCGCCCGGGCCCGCCGGGTGTACCTGCCGGCCGGTGCCCGCTGGCTCGAGCCGGTCACCGGACGCGCGCTGGAGGGGGGAAGCGCGCTCGACGCGGAGGCCCCGCTGGAACGCCTTCCGGTCTTCGTGCGGGAAGGGGCCGACGTCGCGGACCTGTTCGGCTGACTCCCCACACGGCCGGCGTGACCGGCGTGACCGGCCGGTCACGCCGGCCGCGCCGGGTGGTTCGCAGGGGGGCGCCGGTCAGCGGAGCTGCGAGAGGACGAAGGCGAACTCGGCTCCTTCGGCCCGCAGCTGGTACCGGGGCAGCGGGCCGGGCCCGCAGGAGGCGGTGCCGATGCCGTGCAGGGCGTGGTCCAGGTTCACCCACACGGCGTCACCGGGCGTGAGGTCGGTGAGGTGGGCGGCCGCGTCCAGTCGCTCGGTGGTCCAGCGGCGGGCGGTGAAGTAGAAGGCCGGGTCGCCCTCGATGCGCAGGCCGCCGATCTCGGCCCAGCGGACGTCGGCCCGTGCGCCGTTCTCCTGCGGGCGCACGTAGGGGGTCTGCAGTTCGTCGACCGTGGACTCGTAGCGGCCGAGCCTGGCGGCGGCCCTGGTGTCCGGGTACCCCTCGTGGGGGCCGGCACCGAACCAGCGCACCTCGTCCGCCGCGGCGAGCGCGAGCCGCACGCCGAGGCGGGGCAGCGGCACGGGCCATTCGCCGTCGGGCCGCACCGACACGGTCAGCCGCAGGCGGTCGCCGTCGCTGGTCCAGCGGTAGTCCGTGTCGAGGCCGAACTCCCGGGCGGCCGGGGCCACCCGGGTCCGCACGGTGAGCGTGTTCTCGCCGAGTTCCACCGCGTCCAGCCGGTGCCGCATGCGGTGCAGACCGGCGTTTCGCCACAGCGCGGCGGTTCGGGTGCCGGTCAGCCAGTCGGTGCCCTCGTCGTTGTCGGTGGGCGCCCGCCACACGTCCAGTCGCAGGCCGCTGACCTCGACGGTGCCGATGGACCCGAGCGCGCCGGTACGGGGGTCGAAGCGGGCCGGGCCGAGGGTGATCGCGCCGTCGCCCGAGACGGGGCCGACGGCCGGGCGGAGGACCGGCCGCGTCCGTTCGGTCACCGGGAACTGGCCCCACGCGACCTCGTGGCCCCTGGGAGCCCACGCGGTGTCGGCCGCCAGCACCGCCCGGACCGTCCACCGGGTCTCACCGTCCTCGGGGCCGGCGGGCCGCGGCGGCAGCTTCACCACCGCCGATTCGGCGGGCGCGAGCCGAGGCACGACCAGCGGGCCGGTCTCGACCGTCTCGCCGTCCACCTGGTACGACCACTCGAAGGCCAGTGCGGCGAGGTCGGCGAAGTCGTACCGGTTGGTGACCGTCACGGTGCCGTCGGCGCCGTCCCCGTGGATGCGGACGGGCTCGATGACCTTCTTGTACTCCAGCAGACCGGGGGACGGCCTGCGGTCCGGGAAGACCAGGCCGTCGCAGACGAAGTTGCCGTCGTGCAGTTCCTCGCCGAAGTCTCCGCCGTAGGCGTAGCCGAGTCCGGGGTGGGCGATGCCGTGGTCGATCCACTCCCAGACGAACCCGCCCTGCAGCCGGTCGTAGGTCTCGAACAGCCGCTGGTACTCGGCGAGTCCGCCGGGGCCGTTGCCCATGGCGTGGCCGTACTCGCAGAGGATGAACGGCAGCCGGCGGCGCTTGTGGGTGCCGCCGTCCAGTTCCCGGCCGATCCGCTCGACCTCGGCGTGTCCGGCGTACATCCGTGAGTACATGTCGGTGTCGCGGCTGTTCGGGTCGCCCTCGTAGTGCACGAGGCGGGAGGGGTCGCGGTGGTGGATCCACTCGGCCATCGCGGTGAGGCCCCGTCCGGTGCCGGCCTCGTTGCCCAGTGACCAGATGACGACCGAGGGGTGGTTCTTGTCGCGTTCGACCGTGCGGGCGGCGCGGTCGAGCAGGGCGGGGGTCCAGCGGTCGTCGTCGACGGGGTTGTCGCGCCAGTCCTGTTCGGTGAAGCCGTGGGTCTCCAGGTCGCACTCGTCGATGACCCACAGGCCGTACTCGTCGCACAGGTCTAGGAAGGCCGGGTGGGGCGGGTAGTGCGCGGTGCGGACGGCGTTGATGTTGTGCTGCTTCATCAGCAGGACGTCCCGGCGCATGGTCTCCGGGTCGAGGGCACGCCCCGTCCCGGGGTGCCACTCGTGGCGGTTGACGCCCTTGAAGAGCACCGCTGTGCCGTTGACCCTGATCAGCCCGTCGGCCAGCTCCACGGTGCGGAAGCCGATCCGCAGCGGGACGCGCTCGCCGGCGGTGACCAGCTCGCCGTCGTACAGCGTCGGCACCTCGGCGGACCACGGCCGCACCGGCACCGTGACGGTGGCTCCCGTCGCGACGTCGATGCCCAGGGCCGGCACGGACACCCGTCCGGCGGTGTCGGACTCGACGCGGAGGGTGCCCTGGCCCGTGCGGTGGTCGAAGGAGGCGTGCACGAAGAAGTCGCCCGCGCAGCCTTCCGGGCGGTGCCGCAGGGTGACGTCGCGGAAGATGCCGGGGAGCCACCACTGGTCCTGGTCCTCCAGGTAGGAGCCCGCCGACCACTGGTGGACGCGTACCGCGAGCACGTTGCCGCTCGGCTCGAGCAGGTGGCCGACGGCGAACTCGTGCGGCAGGCGGGAGCCCTTGAACTCGCCGAGCCGGGTGCCGTTGAGCCAGACGCGGGCGCAGGACTCGACACCGTCGAAGCGCAGCACCGCGCCGCCGTCGTCCGGCCAGTCCTCGGGCAGGTCGAAGCGGTACAGGTGGTCGCCGGTCGGGTTCTCCGTCGGCACGCGTGGCGGGTCGACCGGGAAGGGGTACAGGTGGTTGGTGTACGCGGGCCGGCCGAAGGCGCCGTCGCCCTGGAGGACCCAGTGCCCCGGGACGGTCACCTCCGCCCAGTCGGCGGCGTCGAATCCGGGCTCGGCGAAGGACTCGTCCCGGGCGTCGGCCGTCGGCGAGACCCGCAGGAGCCAACTGCCGTTCAGCGACAGGCTCGTGGCGCTCGACGAGGCGTACCAGGCGCGGGGCGTCATGGTTCCTCGGCCCGGGGAGTGGTCCTCGAAGTAGTCGTTCGTCATCCCTTTGGCGCTCCCTGTGTGATCAGTGGTGACAGGAGAGGTGGACGGTCGGGTCGCCATGGACTGCTTCACCTCCCGGCGGGCCGGAAAACCGAACCGGGGCGCAGCGGTGGTCCCTCGGTTCCCCGTCGGGCGGTCACGACGACCACCGTAGCTCCCGGCCGCCGTGGAGGCCGGGTCGTGCCGCCTGCACGACCCGGCCGGGCTCCGGCACCGGTCAGCGGGCGCCGAGGAGGTGTTCGAGGGCGAGCTGGTCCAGCTGCTCGAAGGCCATGCCGCGGCCGGCTGCGGCGTCCACGTCGAACTCCTCGAAGGCGGAGCGGTCCGCCAGCAGCCCGGCGACGCCGTCATCGGCCGTCGGGACGGCGAGTTCGGGCAGCCGGGAGGCGGCGAGCGCGGCCCGGACCTCGGGGTCGGCCCGGAAGGCGCGGGAGCGCTCGGCGAGCAGCAGGTAGTTGCGCATGCAGCCGGCCGCCGAGGCCCAGACGCCGTCGGCGTCCTCGGTGCGCGGCGGCTTGAAGTCGAAGTGCCGCGGGCCGTCGTAGCCGGCCGACTCCAGCAGGTCGACCAGCCAGAAGGCCTGCCGCAGGTCGCCCGCGCCGAAGCGCAGGTCCTGGTCGTACTTGATGCCGGACTGGCCGTTGAGGTCGATGTGGAACAGCTTGTCGTGCCACAGGGCCTGCGCGATGCCGTGCGGGAAGTTGAGGCCGGCCATCTGCTCGTGGCCGACCTCCGGGTTGAGGCCGACCCGCTCGGGACGCTCCAACTCGTTGATGAACGCCAGGGCGTGGCCGACGGTGGGCAGCAGGATGTCGCCGCGCGGCTCGTTGGGCTTGGGCTCGATCGCGAAGCGCAGGTCGTAGCCCTGCTGCTCCACGTACTCGCCCAGCAGGTCGAAGGCCTCCTTGAGCCGGTCGAGCGCGGTCCGCACGTCCTTGGCCGCGCCGGACTCGGCGCCCTCGCGCCCGCCCCAGGCGACGTAGACCGAGGCGCCGAGTTCGACGGCCAGGTCGATGTTGCGGATGGTCTTGCGCAGCGCGTAGCGCCGTACGTCGCGGTCGTTGGCGGTGAAGGCGCCGTCCTTGAAGACCGGGTGGGTGAACAGGTTGGTGGTCGCCATCGGGACGTTCAGCCCGGCGGCGTCCAGCGCGGCGCGGAAGCGCTTGACGGTCTCCTCGCGGGTGGCGTCGCCCGCGCCGAAGGGGATCAGGTCGTCGTCGTGGAAGGTGACGCCGTAGGCGCCGAGTTCGCCCAGACGCTGAACGGTCTCGACCGGGTCGAGGGCGGGGCGGGTCGCGTCGCCGAAGGGGTCGCGCCCCTGCCAACCCACGGTCCACAGGCCGAAGGTGAACTTGTGCGCGGGGGTGGGGGCGAGCGGGTCGCTGGACATGGAGCGGCTCCGGATCAGTGCCAGGGGGTGTTTGTCAGGACTCTCAACAAATTAGTATGCCGGAACGTCGGAAGGAACCCCCCGCACCGGAGGAACGCATGGCTGAGCAGCGTGTCGTGATCGGCCTCGACAGCTCGACGCAGTCCACCAAGGCCCTCGCCGTCGACATCGACACCGGCACCGTTCTGGGCCAGGGCCGTGCCCCGCACACCGTCAGCACGGGCACCGGCCGCGAGAGCGATCCCGAGCAGTGGTGGCAGGCGCTCGGCGAGGCCGCGGCGGCGACGGGCTGGGCGGACCGTGCGGCCGCCGTCTCGGTCGCCGGCCAGCAACACGGCCTGGTCGCCCTCGACACGAGCGGGGCGCCGGTCCGCCCGGCGCTGCTCTGGAACGACGTCCGGTCCGCGTCCCAGGCCGCCGGGCTGTCGGCCGCGATCGGAGCGGCGGAGCTCGCCCGCCGCACCGGCAGCGTCCCCACCGCCGCCTTCACCGCCGCCAAGTGGGCCTGGCTGCGCGCCGTCGAGCCCGCCGCCGCCGAGCGGGCCGCCGCCGTCCGCCTCCCGCACGACTTCCTGACCGAGCGGCTGACCGGAGAGGCGGTCACCGACCGGGGTGACGCCTCGGGAACCGGCTGGTGGGGGCCGGACGGCTACGACCACGACCTCCTCGCCCACATCGGACTCGACCCGGGCCTGCTGCCCCGGGTCCTCGCGCCGGGCGAGCGGGCCGGCGTCGTCCGCCCGGGCACGCCGCTGCGAGCGGGCGTGCCGGTGGCGACCGGCACCGGCGACAACATGGCCGCGGCCCTCGGGCTCGGGCTGCTCCCCGGGCAGCCGGTACTCAGCCTTGGCACCTCCGGCACCGTCTACGCCGTGGGCCACGACAGGCCCGCCGACCCGACCGGCACCGTCGCGGGCTTCGCCGACGCCCTCGGCCGCTGGCTGCCGCTCGCCTGCACGCTCAACTGCACCCTCGCCGTCGACCGCTTCGCCGTTCTCCTCGGACGCGGCCGGGACGAGGTCGAGGAGGGCGGCACGGCCGTCGTCCTGCCCTACCTGGACGGCGAGCGCACACCGGACCTCCCGGGCGCCTCCGGCCTGGTCCACGGCCTGCGCCACGACACCACTCCGGGGCAACTGCTGCAGGCCGCCTACGACGGCGCCGCCCACGCCCTGCTCGCCGCCCTGGACGGTGTGCTGCGCGCGGGCGGCGCGGATCCGGCGGGCGACGAACCGCTGCTGCTGATCGGCGGCGGCGCCCGCGGGCTCGCCTGGCAGCGGACCGTGCTGCGGCTCTCCGGCCGGGCCGTCCAGGTGCCCGACGCGCAGGAACTGGTCGCGCTCGGCGCCGCCGCCCAGGCCGCCGCACTGCTCACCGGCGAGCCGGCCGACGCGGTGGCGCGCCGCTGGCGGACGGCCCACGGCCCGGTTCTGGAGCCGGTGGAGAAGGACGAGGCCGCGCTCACGAGGATCGGCGATACCCTGCGTCGGGCCGGGGCCTTGCAGGGAGCCCCGGCCGAGGACCGGTAGGAGGGGCGGCACGTGGCGGTGGTCGGCAGGGCGGCGAGCAGGAGCGCGGCGAACGGGCCCGCGTCGCTACAGGACATGCGGCGGCAGAACCTGGCGGTCGTCCTTGCCGCGGTGGCCGCGCACAGCCCGCTCTCCCGCGCGGACGTCTCCGGTCGGGTCGGTCTGACCAGGGCGGCGGTCTCCTCGCTCGTCGACGAGCTGATCGGCCGCGGAGCCGTGACCGAGGCGGCGGCCACCGCCAGCGGACGGGTCGGCAGACCCGGACGGGCACTGACGGTGAGCGGCGAAGGCCCGGCGGGCCTCGGCCTGGAGATCGGAGTCGGCCACCTCGGGGCGTGCGTCGCGGACCTGCGCGGCGAGCCGCGGCTGTGGCGCCGGGTGGAACGGGCCAACGCGGGCCGGCCCCCCGGGACGGTACTGGCGGAACTCGCCGCCCTGGCCGCCGAGGCCGAGGCCGAGGCCGCGGCCCTCGGCCTGCGCGTCGAGGGCCGGGTGCTGGCCGTGCCCGGCGTGGTGCCGAACGAACCCCGCGGACTGGTCGAGCGCGCGCCCAACCTCGGCTGGCACACCGTCGGGATCGCCGACCACTGGCCCGAGCCGGAGACCGCGCCCGAGCCGGAGAACGAGGCCAACCTCGGGGCGCTGGCCGAGTACTGGAACGCCGGAACCCCGGTGGAGACCTTCGTGCACGTCTCCGCCGGGGCCGGGATCGGCGCCGCCCTGGTCATCGACGGGCGACTGTTCCGGGGCGCCCGCGGCTTCGCCGGCGAACTCGGCCACGTCCCCGTGCACCCGGAGGGCCCCGAGTGCGCCTGCGGCGCCCGGGGCTGCCTGGAGCAGTACGCGGGCGAGGCGGCCGTGCTGCGCGAGGCCGGTCTCGCGCAGGACGGCCCGGGAGACCCGGTCGCCCTGCTGGCCGAGCGGGCAGCCAACGGACACGCGCCCACCCTGGCGGCCCTCGACCGGGCGGGCCGTGCCCTCGGTCTCGCCCTCACGTCCGCCGTCGACCTCATCGACCCGGACGGCCTCGTCCTCGGCGGCGCCTACGCCGAGCTCGCCGACTGGCTGCTGCCGTCCGTGTGCGCCGAGCTGGCCGCCCGGGTCACCGTGCGGCCCTGGGCCGCGGAGGCGCTGCGCCCCTCCGCGCTCGGGCGACGCGGGCCCCTGCTGGGCGCGGCGCTGACGACGATCCGCCGCATCATGGCGGACCCGACCCTGCTTCCCGCCGGGTGATCAGGAGCCCGTACCGGACGGCCCGTCCGGGAGGTCGTGCTCGACCACGACCATCGCGTGCCCGTCCGCTGCCGTGACCCGTACGTGGACGTACTCGCCGTCGTGCTCCCAGGGGAGTTCCCGCCCGGCGGGCTGGAGCCGCACCGAGTGCGGCACGGCGGCGACCCGGACGGCGACGGGCACGTCGACCAGCGGGAACGGGTCGTGCACCAGGTCCAGTTCCGGGGTCTCCCGGGACGGGACGAAGCTGGTCAGGTGCACCACGGTGCCGGTGCCGGTCCGCACGACGGTGGTCTCCAGGTGGACCGGCCCGCCCGCACGGACCAGCGGGTCCGGCAGGAGCCGGTCCAGCGCGGCGCCGAGCAGTCGGCGGTACGCTTCCAGACCGTGGTCGTGGAAGGCCTCCAGCAACGACACGGTCACCGCGGCCATCCCGTCGCCGACGGCGACCGCCACCTCCTCGGTCGGGTCGGCCGGGGGAGTGTAGGAGTGCCCGCAGAAGCGGTCCCAGGAGCGCGGGAAGTAGGGCGCGACGACCCGGGCCAGCACCTCGGCGCCGGGCAGCGCGCGGGCGGTCAGCCGGGAGCCGTAGCTGATCACCGGGAAGTCCTCCGGGACGCCGGGGACACCCCGGCAGGCGAGGAAGACCTCGCCGTCCGGGGCCGGGGCCAGACCCTCCACCGGCAGATCGGGTAGGACGGGCTCCGTGCCGTTCCTGAGCAGGGCGGGCCCGACCAGCAGCACGGCGCCACCGGCCCGGCGGTACGCGCCCAGGCGCTCGGCCAGGCCGTCGTCGACAGGGGTGGTTTCCGGCACCACCACGGCCCGGTAGGCGCCCAGGTCGGCCGTCGGCGGGAGCACGTCGAACTGGATCCGGAGCTGCTGCAGCGCCCGCACGGCGCCGATGTTGCTCGCGCCGGGATGGTCGCCCAGACCCGGGTCGACGACCACGGCGACCTCGCTGACGACCTCCCCGCCCTCGACGAACGGCTCGCAGGCCTCGATGTGCCCGTAGACCGAGCCGATCAGCTCGTACACCGCCGGAGCGGGCACGCCCCGCGGGTGCAGCACGTCGCCCACGCCGCTGGTCAGGCCGTGGCTCAGCATCCGGCTGTTCTCGTAGAGCAGCGCAGCGCGGGGCTTGAGCGCGGCGTTGTCGCCCCAGCTCTCGTGGAACCGCCCGGTGTGGCTGAGGGTCGGCATCCCCAGCGGGCGGACGAAGCGGGCCACGTACGGGAGGAAGGCGTAGCCCCAGCCGCCGGTGGGCAACCCCTCGATCTCGACGTGCCGCACGAACGGCCGCTCCTGCGGCAGCCGGGTCTTCGGGCGGCCGTTGAACCAGACTCCCTGGGCGGCGTCCGGCGGGAGGGCCTTCTCCACCATCGCCGAGTAGCGCGCCATGTAGCGCTGCGCCACCAGGTCCGCGTAGCGCGCCCGGTGGTCGGCGTCGGCCGGGTCCAGGCCCTCCCGGCGCATCCCGTCGACCGCCCAGCGGCTCAGGCTCGGCTGGCTCCAGCACATGTCGACGAAGATGCCGTCGACCGGGGCGAAGCGCCGCAGCACCTCGTCCAACTGGTCGGCGAAGTAGTCGGCGTAGGGGCTCGACATGTCGAGGATGTTCCAGCCCGCCTGAAAGGCCGAAGGCGTCCAGCGGGCGATCTTCAGGTTCTCGTCGTGTGCGACCCATTCGGGGTGCTCGCGGGCGGCGTACTCGTCGACCTGGAGCGACAGGTAGATCGGCGCGCGGATGCCGACCGAGTGCAGGGCCTGGACCTGCTCGGCGAGCAGGTCCAGGCCGGGGGCGAGACCCGGGTGGCGCTCGGGCCGGTCTGTCCCGTGGTAGAGGTGGCCGTGATGGCACTTGGCGAAGACGGTGACGCTGTCGACGTGGGCGTCCCGGAAGGTCCGCGCGAAGGACACCGGGTCGAAGTCCCGGCCCACGTCGGGGATTTCGGGACCGGTGTGGAAGTCTAGGTGCACCGTGCGCCGGGGGAAGCGGCTGGGGTTGAGAGCGCTCACAAAATCCTGGGTCATGGGATGGATTTATAGAAGTCCCGCGTCGGCGAGTCCAGGGGTTTCACGAGGGTAACTTTGAAGTTGCTTGTCACAGAGGCAAATTCGACAGATCCCGATGCACAGGGCTGCGAGGCGTCGATGGCACTCTTCTCCGACATGGGATCTCACGTGGGGTTGACGCCGTGTCACCGACCTGCGCTGTCACCCGGCGGTGCGGTCTCGAGGGGCGGCAGCGGTCGGGCCGGCGAACGGGCGGTCGTCGACCTCCAGCGAGCGGATGGACGCCCAGGTGCCGGAGTCCGGACCGGTGTGCGTTCCCTCCCCGGGCCGGGTTCCGCCCGCCCACCCCGGGCCGGGGCAGGTGTCGTCGAAGCAGGTGGTGCACAGCGCGACGCGCAGGGGACTACGCCGGACCGAGGGTCTGGGCACACCAGATCGTCTTGCCCTTGGTGGTGTGGCGGGTGCCCCAGCCCTGGGTGAGCTGGGCGACCAGCATCAGGCCGCGTCCGCCCTCGTCGAAGGTGCGGGCCCGGCGCAGGTGCGGGGCGGTGTCGCTGCCGTCGGAGACCTCGCAGATCAGTGAGGCATCGCGGATCAGCCGCAGTCTGATGGGAGGTCGGCCGTACTTGATCGCGTTGGTGACCAGCTCGCTGACGACCAGTTCGGTGACGAACGCCGGCTCCTCCAGGCCCCAGAGCGCCAGTTGGTCGGCGGCCAGCTGCCGGGCGTGCGCCACCTGTGCGGAGTCGGGCTCGATGCCCCAGTCGGCGACGTGGTCGGGATCCAGCGCCCGGGTGCGGGCGAGGAGGAGGGCCGCGTCGTCGGTGCGGTGCTCCGGCAGCATGGCCTTCATCGCCGTGTCGCGGAGCGCCTCCAGCGAGGTGCCCGGTTCGCTCAGGATCCGGAGCAGGGCCGCGCGTCCCCGCTCGGCGTCGCGCTCGCGGCTCCGCACCAGCCCGTCGGTGTAGAGGGCGAGCAGGCTGCCTTCGGGCAGCTCGAACTCCGTCGCCTCGAAAGGCAGGCCGCCGATGCCCAGCGGGGGCCCCAGCTGCGCTTCGACCGGGACACCGGTGCCGTCCGGCGAGATGATCAGCGGCAGCGGATGGCCCGCGCTCGCCAGGGCACAGCGGCGGGAGACCGGGTCGTACACCGCGTACAGGCAGGTGGCGCCGGTCTCGCCGGTCGGTTCGAAACGGCCGTCGGGCCCGGAGTCGTCCGGGAGGTGGAGGACCAGGTCGTCCAGGTGGGTGAGCAGTTCGTCCGGCGGCAGGTCCACGTCGGCCAGGGTGCGCACCGCCGTGCGGAGCCGGCCCATGCCGGCGGAGGCGTGCACGCCGTGGCCGACGACGTCGCCGACGACCAGGGCGACCCGGGCGCCGGACAGCGGGATGAGGTCGAACCAGTCGCCGCCCACGCCCGCGCCAGCCCCGGCGGGCAGGTATCCGGACGCCACCTCGACCGCCCTGTGGCTCGGCAGCCGCTGCGGCAGCAGACTGCGCTGCAGGGTCAGCGCGGTCGTGTGCTCGCGCGTGTACCTGCGGGCGTTGTCGATGGCGACGGCGGCCTTGGCGGCCAGCTCCTCGGCGAGGATCAGGTCGTCGGCGGTGAAGGCCTCGGGCCGGTCCTTCCGGGCGAAGGCGACGACGCCCAGCACGGCGCCGCGCGCCAGCAGCGGCACGGTGATCCGGCCGGTCAGTCCCTGGGCGAGGATGGTCCGGTCGATCAGTGGGAGGCCCGGCGGCCAGTGGGCGGGGTCGGCGGCCAGGCCCGGGCCGAAGGCCCACCCGCCGCCCTGGTCGGCTTCGGCGGCGAGCTGGACCATGGACGTGCCGGCGGCCATGCAGCGGGCGGCGACGGAACCGGAGGCGTACCCGACCGGCGTCACCGGTCCGGAGGGCCCGTCGGGGTCCTCCTGCGTGCTGTGCCGGGCGGCGCGGCTGAGCGTGACGGTGCCATCGGTGGTGACCGCGGCGGCGGGCGGTTCCTCCCCGCGCAGGACCTCGTCGAAGAGGTCGACGGTGACGAGGTCGACGAAGCCCGGCACCGAGGCGGTCGCCAGGTCCCGGGCGGTGCTGACCACGTCGAGGGTCCGGCCGATGCCGCTGCCGACCTCGTTGAGGAGGAGCAGGCGTTGGCGGCCCCAGTACTCCGCACTCATGTCGAAAGCCCAGTTGGCGACCGCGCGTACCCTGCCCCCGGTGTCCCGGACGGGCCACATGCTGGTGGCCCAGGCGGTGGCAGAGGCGCTGCCGCGCGGCCGGAAGACCGTGATGAGGCGCGCGGGCTCGCCCGTCCTGGCCACCTCGGAGAGCTGGTTGGTGTACGCGGCGTCGTCCAGTTCGGGAAACAGCTCACGGTACTTGTCACCGAGCACCTGGGCCTCCGAGTGCGCCATCACCCGGCAGGCGGCGGCGTTCACCCACAGGAACCGCAGCTCGGGGTCGTACACCCCGAGGGCGAAGGGGCACTGTTCGAAGGCCCGGTCGGCGATCACCGGACGGCGGTCCCAGCGCTGGACGGTCAGCACCTGGCCCAGCGGCTGTCCGTCGCCGCCGTTCAGGGGGTGGGCCGTCACCGCGGCGTCCACCGCGGACCCGTCCCGGTGGCGCAGCGTGAGCGACGTGGTGCCGGGGCCGGCGTCCGCGGGGTAACCGGGCCGGGGATCGACCAGGAAGTCCGTCACGGGGCGCCCGACGGTCTCCTCCGCGCTCCAGCCCAGCAGCAGCCGCCCGCCCTCGCTCCAGCCGCTGACCACGCCGTCCGGTCCGACCACGACAGCGGCGGTGGGTGCGTCCTGCTCGCCAGTCGTCTCCACGCGCGCCTCCGTCCGGGCAGCGGTGCAAGCCGGAACGGATTCCGGCGGCCTTGCTCCACCCTAGGGCCTGTCTTCGAGCTCCCGCCTGCGGGCGGACGACGGGCGTTCGAAGACACGCCCCGGGTCCGGCTCCCGCCACGCGCGCCCCCTGCGGGGAGGGCACTCGGTCACGGCTCGACGACCAGCTTGCCGCGGGTGTGACCGGTCCGGCTGGCGTCGAAGGCCTCGGCCGTCCGCTCCAGCGGGAAGGTCCGGGCGACCTCCACGGTCAGCGCGCCGCGGTCCACGACCGCCGCCAGTTCGGCCAGCGCGGCGCCGTCCGGGCGGACCCAGATCCAGTGGCCGCCGTGCTGGGACACCCCGGGATCGGCGACCGAGACGTGCCGTCCGCCCTCGGCGAGTACGGCCAGGGTCGTCTCCAGCTGGCCGCCGACGAAGTCCGCGACGGTCGACACGCCGCCGGGCGCCAGTGCGCGCACCCGCTCGGTCAGGCCGTCGCCGTACGTCACCGGCTCGGCGCCGAGGCCGCGGACGAACGCGTGGTTGCGCTCGGAGGCGGTGCCGATCACCCGGGCGCCGCGGTCGCGCCCGAGCTGCACCGCGAGACTGCCCACGCCGCCGGCGGCGCCGTGCACCAGGAGGACGTCGGAGGGGCCGACGTCGAGCCGGTCCAGGCTGCGCAACGCGGTGAGGCCGGCCAGCGGCAGTCCGGCCGCCTGGGCCCAGTCGAGCCCGGAGGGCTTGCGCGCCACCGCGGGCGCGGCGACCGCGACGTACTCGGCGAAGGTGCCGGCCTGCACCACGTCCTTGCGGGCGTACGCCATCACCTCGTCCCCCGGGGCGAACTCGGGAGTGTCCGGCCCGGTGCGGGTGACGACGCCGGCCACGTCCCAGCCGGGGATGACGGGGAACACCGTGTCCATCATGCCGTCCAGGCCACCCGCCATGACCTTCCAGTCGACCGGGTTGACGGAGGCGGCCCGGACCTGGATCAGCACCTGCCCGGGGCCGACCTTGGGATCGGGCACCTCGCCGTACTTCAGCCGGGAGTTGTCCTGGGCGTACGAGTCGTAGGTCACGGCGCGCATGAACTGACCTCCAGGGAAGCGGTGTTGCGGCCTCGCGCACCGCCACCGGGGGCGGGGCGCCATCGGCCACGCTATGCCGTGGGCCGGTGCCCGGCATCCCCGAACCGCCGGACGGGGCTGTCGAACACCGATTCCGGGCCAGGGCCCATCCCGGTCAGCAACGACTTGTCAGCGCTCACGGAATCCGGCCCGGCTCACCGGCTTCGGACGGAACCCCGGCCGCAACGGCGGCCGGGGTTCCTCGTGCCCCGTCGTGACGGGTGGGTCAGCGTCGCAGGGTGAGGAGGCCCGGACGCCAGGGGAGTTGGTCGTAGGGGCCGGTGGCGGCGGGGGACTTGCCCTGGTAGAGGAGCTGGAGGTTGCAGGGGTCGATGGTCATGGTCTGGTCGGGGTTGTTGCGGACGAGGTCGCCGTGGCTGATGTCGTCGGTCCAGGTGGCGCCGCTGTTGGCCTTGCCCGCGAAGGGGCTGCTCTCGCTGGCGGCCTGCGGGGTCCACTGGCCGTTGAGGCTGGTGGCGGTGAAGGAGCGGAAGTAGCGCTGCTCGTTCGCGCCGCGGGCCTCGACGATCATCAGGTACTGGTTCCGGTCCTTGACCTTGTAGACCTGCGGCGCCTCGAAGAGGTTCTTCACCGAGTCGCTCATGACCGTCGTGTACGAGGAGCCGAAGTTGCCGGGGAAGTTTCCGATGGGCATGCTCGCCCGGTAGATGCTGCCGTTGTCACCGGCGAAGAACAGGTACATGTTCTGGTCGTCACCGATCAGCGTCTGGTCGATCGGGGCCGCGCCCGGGATGCCGCCGGTGAACAGCGGCTGCGGCGCGGACCAGCCGTTGGGGTTGGTCGGGTCGCTCGAGGTGCGGTAGATGAACGGCCACTGGCCCCACTGGTACGCCAGCACCCAGATGTTCTTGGGCGCGAAGTAGAACAGGGTGGGCGCAACCGCGTTCTGGTTCATCCCGGTCTGCCCGGCCGAGGCCATGTCGGACCAGTTGGTGAAGGGGGCGAAGGCCATCGAGCCGTACGAGGACCCCGACACGTTCGACGCGTAGACCAGGTGCTTGCCGTTGTACACCACGTCGGTGAAGTCCTTCAGCGCAACCCAGCCGTTCGCCGGCTGCGCCAGCGCGCCGGTCGAGGACCACCGGTACGTCGAGGGAAGCGCGCACGAGCCGCCCGGCGGGGCCGAGGAGGACAGGCCGGTCCAGCTCTGGTTGCTGCCGCCGTTGCACTGCCAGATGTCCACCGCCGTGCCGTTGGCCGTACCGGCGCCCGCGACGTCCAGGCAGAGCCCGGACTCCACGCCGACCACCGTGCCGTCGGCGTTGACCCGCCACTGCTGGTTCGCGGCTCCGGTGCAGGTCCAGATCTGCACCCGGGTACCGGCGGCGGTGGCGTGGCCGGGAACGTCCAGGCACTTGTCGCCGTACACGGTCAGCTGGTTGTCGGGCGTCAACGTCCACTGCTGGTTGGCCCCGTTCCAGCAGTCGTAGACCTGGAGGGGAGCGCCGTCCGTCCGGCTCGCGTTCGCCACGTCGAGGCAGCGGCCGGAACCGGTGCCGCGAAGGGCGCCGCTGGTGGCCGCCTGCGCCGGGCCGGCGACCAGTACGGCCGCCAACGCCGCCACGGCCGCGACGACGGCGACGAGCATCTTGTGCGGTCGCCGGAGACAGGACCTTCGTTCACGCATGGGGAGACTCCTTCACGGCCGGGTGGGGCCGACAGACGAGTATGTGAGCGCTAACAAACGTTGGCGCAGAGGGCGCCGCCTGCCCCGGGGCCCGGCTCAACCGAGGTTCCAGTGCTGGTTGGCGCCGCCGTTGGAGTCCCAGACCTGGACGGGCGTGCCGTTGGCGGTCTGACCGCCCGGGAGTTCCAGGGCCCGGCCGGAGGCGACGTTGGTCAGGGTGTAGGAGCCGTCGTCGTTCCGGTCCGCCCGCCAGTGCTGGTTGGCGGCGCCGCTGGAGTCCCAGACCTGGAGCCTCGTCCCGTTGCCCGTACGGCCGCTCGGCTCGTCCAGCGCCCGGCCGGAGGCTACGTTGGTGAGCGTGTAGGAGCCGTCGTCGTTCCGGTCCGCCCGCCACCTCTGGTTGGCGGCACCGCCGTTGGCGTCCCACACCTGGAGCGGAGTGCCGTTGCCGTTCTGCCCCGCGGGCTCGTCGAGCACGCGACCGGCGGCAGCGTCCGTGAGCGTGTAGACGGCGCCGGGGGTGATGCCTCCGCCCGGCGTGCCGCCGCCGCTGCCCCCGCCAGGGGAACCGCCCACCGTGATGTCGGAGCTGCCGCTGCTCCGGTAGCCCTCGGTGGCCAGGATCTCGTAGTTCAGGGTGCCGAGGTTCATGCCGTGCCCGGCCCACGCGTCGAAGTGGTTCCCGACGGTGATGGTCCCGCCGGTCCGCCTGTCCCGACGGACGCTCCAGTACTGGTTGAAGGTCCTGATCCCCTCGATGGAGGGGGCGTTGTAGCGGGTCGTCTCGTAGATGTCGTAGGTGCCGCCGTCACTGGTGACGGTGCCCTTGTACGTGCCGGTGGGCTTGTAGGAGCCGTAGTTGTCGACGACGTAGTACTCGACGAGCGGATCGGTGCTCCAGCCGTAGAGCGACAGGTAGGCGTTGCCGTTGGTGCTCCAGGTGCCCGAGTACGTCACCGGATTGCGGGACCCGGTGCTCCAGCCCTTGCCGGCGACGAAGTTGCCGGCGTTGGTCCAGGAGGTGCCGTAGTGACCGCCGCCGTTCAGCGACATCGAGACCGAGCCGGTGCCCTCGGTCCAGAACGAGAAGAAGTATCCGCCGTCGGTGCCGGTCCGGTTCGTGGTCACCGTGTCGGCGTCGGCGGTGCCGGGCAGGAGCAGGACGACCGCCAGGGCCGGCGCGAGAAGGGGCACCTTGCCGACGGACCGCCGGAGGCGGCCGACCTTGCGGCTCTCGGGGTGGGGAGATTTCACAGGGTGATCCGTTCTGCCGATGGGTGGGGGGCGGGGAGGGGCCCTGCGCCACCCGGTGACCGCCGAGGGAAGGGTGGGCCGGACGGCACCGCATGGCGGCGCAGGGAGTCGACGTGCCGTCACCGCCGCTCCGGCGAACGGCGAAAGGTGGCCGGCGGCACGCGCATGCGACCCGGATCCGGGGCCACGGCCGTGCACAGGTGTCGACGGCGACAGTGTTGGCCTGCCCCCGACAAGCTGTCAACTCTTGCGGCCGAGAGGGCGAAAGAGTCGGCGAGGGCGCCGCCCCGCCTCTTCCTCCAAAGGCAATGGTCAAGCCCCTGGTGGCCGAAGAGTCCGACGGGAACCTGCCGTTCCCGGCAGCGCGGCCAGTGAGTTGCGGGAGTCGGCGGCTCGAAAGTTTCGGACCGCATGCGAGTGACCGCTCCGCGGTGCGCTCAGCCCGATGCCCGGACGACCAGCCGTGTGGGGAGCACCACCGATTCGCCGCGCGCCGGGTTCCCCAGCAGCAACTCCATGGCGCGCGAGCCGAGTTCCTCCACCGGCTGGCGGACGGTGGTCAGGCCAGGTCGGCAGCGCGCCGCGACGGGGGCGTCGTCGAAGCCGATCAGCGCGACGTCCTCCGGCACCCGCAGGCCGCGCCGCCGCAGGGTCCGCAGGGCGCCCGCGGCCATCTGGTCGGAGGCGGCGAACACCGCGTTCACCTCGGGGCGCTGGTCCAGCAGCCGCTGCATCGCGTGCTCACCGGAGGCGCTGCTGAAGTCGCCGTAGGCCACGGCGGGCCGTACCGCCGCTACCGCGGCCATCACCTGGCGGTAGCCGGCCAGCCGGTCCGCGCCGGCGGCGGTGTCCGGCGGTCCGGCGATGGTGGCCACCGAGCGGCGCCCGGACGCGCACAGCCGCCGTACCGCGTCCGTGGCGCCGGCGAGGTTGTCCGCGTCCACGAACGCCACGGTGCCCGGCTCCGGCGGCCGGCCCAGCGACACCACGGGCACCCTGGCCGCGTGCAGCAGCCTGACGAGCGCGGTGTCCCCCCAGGGGCCGACCAGCAACACGCCGTCGACGTGACCACCGCACAGGTAGCGCACCAGCGGTGGCCGCCGGGAGCGTCTCGGCACCGTGAAGACGGCCAGCTCCCGCTCTGCGCCCGGCAGGGAGCGCCGCAGCCCGGACAGCAGCCGCACCGGGAAGGCGTCGGCGTGGTACTGCGCCGGATCGGCGAAGACCACGACGGCCACCACGCCGGTCTCCCGGGCACTGGCCGCCCGGAGGCGGACGTACGCCAACTCGCGGGCGGCCCGTTCCACCCGGGCCGCCACGTCGGTGGAAACCGGGGCGGAACGATTCAGCACCCGGGAGGCGGTCGCGGTGGAGACACCGGCGCGCCGGGCGACCTCGGCCAGTGTCGGAGCGGGGTCGTTGCTGCGCAAGGGCTGGGGCATGGGGGCCGTCCTGGATCGATCCTCGACACGGGAACCGCACCCCGAACCCGTCCTGCGCCGGTCCACCCACCGGCTGCCAGCTTGGAGGGTTGAACGGTCTGCGTCAAGGGATCCGGCACCCTCACCCGGGCAGGTCAGGCAGCGTGTTCCGGCGGATCACCTCCGCGTACCAGCGGGCACTGTCCTTGGCGGTCCGGGTCTGGGTGGCGTAGTCCACGTGGTACAGACCGAACCGCTTTCCGTAGCCCCACGCCCACTCGAAGTTGTCCATCAGCGACCAGAGGAAGTAGCCCCGCACGTCCGCTCCGGCGGCGATCGCCCGCCGGACGGCGTCGAGGTGTCCGCGCAGGTAGTCGATGCGCTGAGGGTCGTGCACCGTGCCCTCCGGCGTCAGCCGGTCGTCGAAGGCGGCACCGTTCTCGGTGACCATCAGCGGCAGCCCGGGATGTTCGCGGTGGAGGCGCAGCAGCAGGTCGGTCAGGCCGGACGGGTCGATCGGCCAGCCCATGACGGTCCGCGGGCCGGGCGCGCGGTGGAAGAGCACGTCGGCACAGCCGGCGAATGGGGACTGGGCACCGTCGCCGTGACCCGCCTCGCCCGCGGTCGCCGGGTCCGGGTCCTGCCCGTGCGGCAGGGCCGAAACCACCGTCGGAGTGTAGTAGTTGACGCCGAGCAGGTCGACCGGCCGGGCGATCGTGGCCGGGTCGCCGTCGTGGACCAGGGCCTGCCAGTCGACCAGGTGTTCCGTGTCGGCGAGCAGGTCGTCGGGGTAGGCGCCGTTCAGCATCGGTCCGGTGAAGACCCGGTTGCCCACCGCGTCGATCCGGCGGGCGGCCTCGCGGTCCGCCGCGGACGCGGTGAGCGGTCGCACCTCGTGCAGGTTGAGCGACACCGCGATCCGCGCGTCCCGGGGCAGCACCGTGCGCAGCGCCTCGACCGCGAGTCCGTGGCCGAGGTTGAGGTGGTGGGCCGCGCGCAGGGCGGCGGTCCAGTCGGTGCGGCCCGGGGCGTGCACCCCTGAGCCGTAACCGAGGAAGGCCGAGCACCAGGGTTCGTTGAGGGTGGTCCAGATGCCGACCCGGTCGCCGAGGGCATCGGCCACCAGCGCGGCGTAGTCCGCGAACCGCTCCGCGGTGCTGCGGGCCGGCCAGCCCCCGAGGTCCTCCAGGTCCTGTGGCAGGTCCCAGTGGTAGAGCGTCAGGGCGGGCTGGATGCCGTGCTCCAGCAGCTCGTCCACCAGGCGCCGGTAGAAGTCCAGGCCCGGTTCGACGGCCGGCCCCCGGCCGGTCGGCTGGACCCGGGGCCAGGACACCGAGAACCGGTAGGCGCCCAGGCCCAGTTCGCTCATCAGCCGGACGTCCTGCCGGTAGCGGCGGTAGTGCTCGGTGGCGCGGTCACCGGTGTCGCCACCGGCCGTCCGGCCCGGGGTGCGGCTGAAGGTGTCCCAGATCGAGGGGGTCCGGCCGCCGACGTCGACGGCTCCCTCGATCTGGTAGGCCGCCGTCGCGGCTCCCCAGAGAAAACCGGGGGGGAAGGCGGAGGGGGAGGCGTCGACCGGGGCCGACCCGGTCCGTGCGGAAGTCATCGCCGGCTTCTTCGTTTCTCGCGGGTTCATCAGGACTCCTTCGTGGATACCCCCGGCCTCAGCCGGGGGTGGGGGTACCTCCCGCTTGCGGGGGAGAAACGAAGCTCCCGCGTAGCGGGGCAGGGATAGCCGTTTCGCCGCCAGGGCGAACCGGTGTCTCGGTAGGTTGATCAGCCGCAGATGGTCACAAAGATTGGCGCTGGTGTGCGATCCATGACGACCACTCAGGTGAAGCGGGCCTTCAAGTTCCGCTTCTATCCGACCGATGCGCAGGCGGCTGAGCTGTCGCGCACGTTCGGGTGTGTGCGGCTCGTCTACAACATGGCGTTGCATGCCCGGTCCGAGGCGTGGACGATGCGGCAGGAGCGGGTGAACTACAACGCCACGTCCGCGATGCTGACGGCGTGGAAGAAGACCGAGGAGCTGGCGTTCCTCAATGAGGTCTCCTCCGTGCCGCTCCAGCAGACTCTCCGGCACCTGCAAGGGGCGTTCTCCAACTTCTGGCAGAAGCGGGCGAGGTACCCCCGGTTCAAGTCGAAGAAGAAGTCCCGCGACAGCGCCGAGTACGCCACCAGCGCATTCCGGTACCGCGACGGTCAACTGACACTGGCGAAGATGGCGGAGCCGCTGCGTATCGTGTGGTCGCGTCTCCTGCCCGAAGGGCAGTCGCCGTCCACTGTGACCGTGTCCAGGGATGCGGCGGGGCGCTGGTTCGTCTCCATGCTGTGTGAGGACCCCGGCGTCAAACCCCTGCCCGCGCTTGGCGCGGCGGTGGGTATCGACGCCGGGATCACCAGTCTGGTGACGCTCTCCACCGGGGAGAAGATCACCAACCCCCGGTCCGAGCGCAAGGATCGGGAGCGTCTGGCCAAGGCCCAGCGGGAATTTGCCCGCAAGGCCAAGGGCTCGAAGAATCGCGAGAAGGCCCGCGCGAAGGTCGCCCGCGTCCACGCGAGGATCGCCGACCGGCGCAGGGACTTCCTGCACAAGCTCACCACCCGACTCGTCCACGAAAACCAATTGGTCGTGATCGAGGACCTGACCGTCCGCAACCTCCTCAAGAACAAGAAGCTCGCCCGAGCCATCTCGGACGCTTCCTGGACCGAGCTGCGGACCATGCTGGAGTACAAGTGCGCGTGGTACGGCCGCGACCTGGTGACCATCGACCGGTGGTTCCCCAGCTCCAAGCTGTGCTCGGCCTGCGGAACCATCCGCGACAAGATGCCCCTCAACGTCCGCGAGTGGGCGTGCGACTGCGGAGCAGTCCACGACCGCGACGTGAACGCGGCACGCAACATCCTGGCCGCCGGACTGGCGGTTGCAGCCTGTGGAGACGGTGTAAGACCTCAACGGAGTACTCCGGGCGGGCAGTCGTCGATGAAGCAGGAAGTCATCCCACCGCAGCGCACACGCGCAGCGGCTCAGCCGCGAGGCTGAGGGGAATCCCCTCCCTTCCAGGGAGGGGAGGAAGTCAACGACTGAAGATCAGTTCTTGACTGCGCCGGCGGTGATGCCGCCGACGACCTGCCTGCCCAGCAGGGCGAACACCAGCAGCAGCGGTGCGGTCCCGAGCAGCGCGCCGGTGAGGATGACGGTCTGGTCGGAGTCGTACGATCCGCCGCCGAGCCCGGCCAGCGCGACCTGCACGGTGGGATTGCTCTGGCTCAGTGCGATCAGCGGCCAGAAGAAGTCGTTCCAGGACTGGACGAAGACCAGCATGCCGAGGACGGCCATCCCGGGCCGGGCGATCGGCAGCACCACGCTCCACAGGATCCGCAGGCTGCTCGCGCCGTCCATCCGGGCGGCCTCGACCAGTTCGATCGGCAACGCCTCCGACAGGAACTGCCGCATGAAGAACACCCCGAACGCGGCCACCAGGTTGGGCAGGACCACCGACTGGAGCCGGTCGGTCCAGTGCAGCCGCGCCATGATCTGGTACAGCGGGATGACGCTCAGCTGGGCGGGCACCGTCATGGTCGCCACCACCAGGCTCAGCAGGGCGTTGCGGCCCCGGAAGGGCAGTTTGGCGAAGGCGAAGCCGGCCAGCGTCGCGAACAGCACGGTGCTGGCGGTCACGCAGCTCGCCACCACCACCGAGTTGAGCAGTGCCTGGCCCATGTGGACCTGGTTCCAGGCGATGTCGAGGTTGTGCCACAGGTTCCCGCCGGGCAGCAGCGGGGGCGGGGTCTGCGCGATCCGGCTGCCGGAGGTCGAGGCGCCGACCAGCGTCCAGTACAGGGGGAACAGGGAGAGGACGGCGACGAGGATCAGCACCGCGTACGTGAACGGTCCGGCTCCGGTGAGGCCGCGGGCTCCCGCGCGCCGTCGTCCCGGGTTGACGGCCATCGCTCTCAACCTCCGTTCCGGCTGCGGCGGATGCGGACCAGGGCGAGGTTGAGCGCGCCGATGGCCAGCAGGATCAGCAGCATCGCCCAGGCCACGGCGGCGGCCCGGCCGAGGTGGAAGGCGTACCAGCCCTGGTCGTACAGGTAGAGCCCGAGGGTCTGGTACTGGTGGGCCGAGCCGCCGCTGTGGCCGGTCGCTCCGCCGCCGAACAGCAGTGGCTCGCCGAAGAGCTGGGTGGCCCCGATGCCGGAGACCACGACGGTGAACAGGATGGTGGGCCGGATGGTCGGCACCGTGACGTGCCGGAACTGCTGCCACCGGTTGGCGCCGTCGAGCGCCGCCGCCTCGTACAGGTCGTGCGGGACGGCCTGCATGGCGGCGAGGTAGATCAGGGCGTTGTAGCCCGTCCAGCGCCAGGTGACGATCGTGGAGACGGCGATCTGGGAGGTCCAGGTGCCGCCCTCCCAGTCGACGTGGCCCAGGCCGAGGTTGCCCAGCAGCCAGTTGACCATCCCGTAGTCACGTCCGAACAGCAGCGTGAACACCAGGGTCGCCGCCGCGATCGAGGTGGCGTACGGCGCGAGCATCGCGATCCGGAAGAAGCCGCGGCCGCGCAGGCGGTAGTTCAGCAGGTGCGCCAGACCGAGGGCCATCAGCAGCTGCGGCACGGTGGACAGCAGGCCGACGGTGACGGTGTTGCGCAGGGCGTTCCAGAACAGGTCGTCGTGGAGCAGCCGGGTGTAGTTGTCGAAGCCGCGCCACTGCATCTGGTCGGAGGTCTGCAGGTCGACGCTGTGCAGCGAGACCCAGCCGGTGTAGAGCAGCGGGAACAGTCCGAAGGCGAGGAAGCAGAGGAAGAACGGCGCGACGTACAGGTACGGCGAAGCCTTGAGGTCCCACCGGTAGAGCCGGGCGCGCCAGGGGCGCGGCGGCGGGGGAGCGGGGCGTGGCCTGCCGAGGGGAGTGGCCGGGACGGCCTCGTCGAGCATGGGTGAGGACCTCTCTGGAGGGGGGCGCCGTCCCGGCCCGGCCGGGGCAGCGGGGCCGGGCGGGCGGACGGCGGGAGACCGGTCGTCAGTCGCTGACCTTGTCGTCGATCTCCTTGACCGCGTTGCCCCACGCCTTGGCGGGGTCGCTCTGGTGCTGCTCGATGCTGAGCAGGGCGCCGTTGGTGAGGGTGTCCTTGACCAGGCCGTCCCACTCGCCGATCACGGTCGGCTGGATGGACTGCGCGGTGGCGGCGTAGATCCGGCCGGTGGGCGTGTCGCCGAAGAAGTCGAGGTGGGCGTTCTGCACCTCCGGCCGGCCCAGCGCCTGGGTGTTGGACGGCAGGTTGCCGACCGTGGTGAAGACCTTGGCCTGCTGCGCGGGTGCGGTGAGCCAGGCGGCGAGCGCCTCGGCCTCCTTCTGGTGCTTGCCGGCCTTCGGTACGGTGAGGAAGGAGCCGCCCCAGTTCCCGGCGGCCGGCGCCGTGGCGATGTCCCACTTGCCCTTGTTGGCGCTCCCGGACTTGTCGGCGACGATGGCCGTCATCCAGGACGGGCAGGCGACGGTGGCGAACTTGGAGTTGGCGAACGCCTGGTACCACGGTGTGTCGAACTGCTTGAGACCGGCGCTGATCCCGGCCTGGACCGCGCCGGTCGCCAGGTTCCAGGCGTTCTTGACGCTGGGGCTGTTCTTGTAGTCCAGCTGGCCGCTGCCGTTGTCGTACTGGGTGGTGCTGGAGGACACCACGGCGTTGAACAGGCCGCCGGCGGAGTCGGTGAAGAAGGTGCCGGCAGGTGCCTTGGCCTGGTACTGCTTGCCCGTCTCGACGAACTTGGCCCAGTCGCCCTGCCAGAGCTTGGCCACCTCCTCGCGGTCGGTGGGCAGTCCGGCCTGCTGGAACAGGTCCTTGCGGTAGCAGATCGCCATCGGGCCGATGTCGGTGCCCAGGCCGATGGTGCGGCCGTCCGTCGTGCTGGCCTGCTGCGACTTCCAGGGCAGGAAGGCGCCCTTGTCCACCCCGTCCGCCTTGCCGAGGTCGACGAACTTGTTCGCCTGCTTCTTCACCACCTGGGCGATCCGGCCCACCTCGACCGCCTGGATGTCGTCCAGGCCGCTGCCGGAGGCGAGGTGGGTCTGCAGGGCGGGGTAGTAGTCGGTCTCCTGCTCGACGGTGTGTTCGACGATGGTGATGCCGGGGTGCTCCCGCATGTAGGCGTCGAACAGGCCGGCCTGCTTGTAGCCGAAGGTGCCGTAGTCGCCGACGGTCAGGGTGATCTTGGAGTCCGAGGCCGCGGCGCCGCCCGAGCCGGAGCCCGCGCTGCTGCACCCGGCGACCAGCAGGGCGCCCAGGGCGGCGGTCGCGGCGCTCAGCAGCGGCTTGGGGACCTTGCGCACGGGGAGGGGGGCGGTGGCTCTGCCGCCGTGGGTGGTACCGGGGTTCCGCATGGCCGGATCTCCTTGTCCAGGGTGGGGCACGGCTGCGCGGCGCCACCGGGGCGGCGCGCAGCCGTGCTCGGAACTGTGGGAGTGCGAGTACTTGCGAATGCGGGGGAACGTGAATGGGAAGGCATATGGGAGCGCTCCCACCTCGATGTGGGAAGATTGCTTCGCCGCGCGAGGCGTGTCAAGGGCGGGCAACGGCTCCGTTACCGGACCGTGTCGTCCGGACGTCCGCGCCGCGGTCGTCGCCGTCCACCGTCCGTCCATCGCCCGCCGGGAGAACGATCATGAGTCGAGCCGCGCAGCAGCCGCCCGCTGCCCGTCCCACCCTGGAGGCGGTGGCCGCGCGGGCCGGAGTGGGCCGGGGCACCGTCTCCCGGGTCGTCAACGGCTCGTCCAAGGTGAGCGCCAAGGCCCGCGCGGCGGTGGAACAGGCCATCGCGGAACTCGGCTACGTCCCCAACCAGGCGGCTCGCTCCCTGGTCACCTCCCGCACCGACGCGGTGGCCCTGGTCATCCCGGAGAGCGTCGCGAAACTGAGCTCGGAGCCCTACTTCTCCGACATCATCACCGGAGTCTCCGCCGAACTCGCCGACTCCGACCTGCAGCTGCTGTTGGTGCTGGTCCGCGACGAGCACGAGCGGGAGCGGCTGAGCCGCTACCTCACCGCCCGCCGGGTGGACGGCGTCCTCCTGGTCTCGGTCCACCAGGACGATCCGCTCCCCGAGCTCCTGGAGCGACTGGAACTGCCCGCCGTGCTCGGCGGCCGCCGCTCGGAGCGGGAAACGCTGAGCTACGTCCACGCCGACAACGCGGGCGGCGCCCGTGCGGCCGTCCGGCACCTGCTGTCCCGGGGCAGGACGGCCATCGGGACCGTCACCGGGCCGCTCGACATCGAGGGCGCCGCGGCGCGCCTGGCCGGCTACCGGCAGGCGCTCGCCGAGGCCGCGGTGCCGGCGGACGAGGGGCTCGTGGCCCACGGGGACTTCACCGAGCGCGGCGGCCGCGAGGGCATGCGGGAACTGCTCGCCCGCCGGCCCGGTCTGGACGCGGTGTTCTGCGCCTCGGACCTGATGGCGGCGGGTGCGTTGCAGGCGCTGCGCGAGGCGGGCCGGCGGGTGCCGCAGGACGTCGCCGTGGTGGGTTTCGACGACTCCGTGGTGGCCCGGCACACCGAGCCGCCGCTCACCAGTGTCCGCCAACCGATCGAGGAGACGGGGCGGTTGATGGTCCGGTCGTTGCTCAAGGAGATCGCTCAGCCGGGCCGGTTCCGCCGGCAGACGGTCCTGCCGACGGAACTGGTGGTGCGGGAGTCCTCGTGACCGGAACGGCCCGGCGGCGTTACGTGCCGGCCAGGTGGGCGCGGTATCCGGCGCCGAAGGCCGTCGGGGTGCCGTCGTAGGAGCTGATCAGCGCCGGGCCGTTGCTGCAGTCCCAGGTGTTCCACGTCCAGGCGAGGTAGGACACACCGTGCTGGTCCAGCCAGGGCAGCAGGGCGTCCAGATAGCCGTGCGCGCAGTCGTTCTCGCCGAACTCACCGGCGATGACCGGCACTTGCGCGGTGAGCGGGGCGATCTGGCCGTCCCAGCAGGAAGTGGTGCTGCAGGCGTTGAAGTTGTACGAGTGCCAGGACGCGGCCAGGTTGTGCAGCGGGTCGGCGGGTTGGTGCGCGGCCCACTGGGTGAGGTCGTTGGCGTACTCCTGGCCGCCCAGCATCAGGACGTTGTCCGCGCCGGTCGAGCGCACCGCGTCGACCATCGCCTGCATCCCGGCGACCCGGTAGCCGATTCCGGGACAGCTGCCGCCGTCCCGCCAGCAGGTCCAGCCGCTGTCCTCGCTCCCGGTGGCGCGTGACGGGTACGGCTCGTTGAACAGGTCGAAGACCACCGCGTCGTCGCCCTTGAAGGTCTGTGCCACCGACGTCCAGAACGGGATGGCACCGGCCGCGTCCGGCATGGGCTTCTGGCAGGTGGCGTTGGCGTCCGGGCAGCCGGCGGACGGTCCGGTGTACACCCCGTCGGTCCAGTGCAGGTCCAGGACCGCCACGAGGCCGTTCCGTTCCAGCAGGTCGACGTAGCTGCGCACCGCACCGATGTAGGCCGCACCGGCGTAGGCGGGGTCGACGTTGGAATGGCCGAGCCAGCAGTCCTCGTTGAGCGGCACCCGGACGGAGTTGACGTGCCAGGACTTCATCGTGGTGACGGAGGCCTGGTCGGCCGGGCCGTCGAAGAATCCGTGGCCCTGGACGCACATGAACTCGGCCCCGGAGCGGTCGACCCCGTGCAGGGTGATCGGGGTGCCGTCGGCCTTCGCCAGCGTCCTGCCCGCGACGTGCACGGCCGGGGCGGACCCGTTCGGGGGCGGCGTGGTCGGCGGGGTGCTGGTCGGTGTGGGGGAGGGGCTCGGGGACGGGCTCGACCGTGGACCGCAGGGGGTGCCGTTGAGAGTGAAGGCGGTGGGGGCGGTGTTGGTGCCGTTGTAGGAGAAGTTGGCGCTGGTGGTGTAGGTGGCGCCGGGGTCGATGGTGGGGGCGTAGCCGGGGTTGGTGACGGTGACGGCCTGTCCGGACTGGCTCCAGGTGCCGTTCCAGCCGTTCTGGAGGGTCTGGTTGCCGGTGTAGGAGTAGCCGAGGGTCCAGCCGTTGATCGGGAGGGTGCCGGTGTCGGTGATGGTGAGGTTGGCGGTGAATCCGCTGCCCCAGTCGTTGACGGCGTACTTCACGTCGCAGGAGGTGCCGGAGGCGGGGGTCGGGGAGGAGGTGGTCGCGGAGGCGGTGAGGGGGAGCACGGCCAGGGCGGTGCACGCGGCGGTGGCGGCCGCGAGGGCGGCCGTGCGGGGTGTGGCGGTACGGGGCATGCCGGGTCCTCGTGGGTGGGGGCCGGGGCCGCCGGTGCGGCCCCGGCCGGGGGCGGTCAGCTGGCGGTGCAGGTCAGCGTCGGAGCGGTGTTGCCGCCCGAGTAGCTCGCCTGGAAGCCGAAGCTGGTGGTGCCGTTGGGCGCCAGCGCGCCGTTGTAGGTCTGGCTGGCGGCCGTCACCGCGCTGCCGCTCTGGGCGGTGGTGGCGTTCCAGCTGTTGGTGACCTGCTGGTTGCCGCCCCACGTCCAGGTGACCGTCCAGGACTTGGTGGCCGTACTGCCGGTGTGGTGACGGTGACACCGGCCGTGAAGCCGCTGCCCCAGTCGTTGCCGACCGCGTAGGCGGCGGAGCAGCCGCTGCTGCCACCGCCCCCGCCCGGCGCCGCCGTGGTGCCGGTCACCGCGGCCGAGGCGGCGGAGACGTTCCCGGCCGCGTCCTGGGCCGTGACGGTGTACTGGTAGGAGGTGGCGGGGGAGAGCCCGGAGTCGGTGTAGCCGGTGGTGGTCACGGTGGCGACCTTGGCCCCGTTCCGGTACACCGAGTAGCCGGTCACGCCTGCCGGGTCGGTGGAGGCCGTCCAGCTGAGCGACACGCTGCTGCTGGTGGTGCCGGTGATGGTCAGCCCGCTCGGCACGCTCGGGCCGGTGCTGCCGCCGGAGCCGCTGCCGAACGCGGGGTAGGCGTTCTGCACCAACTGCCGGAACTGGGCCGGGAACCACTGTCCGGCCGGGATGTTGCTGCCGGGGATGGCGTCCGTCGGGTAGGTGTTGCCGTTGCCGTCGCTCTGGGTGCCGTTCGGGTCGCAGTGCGGGTCGCCGTGGGGGTGGGAGGCGTCGGGGTAGTCGCCGTCCGACTCGCCTGGCGGCTTGACCCAGAGGAACGCGATGATCGGGCTGCCCGTACCGTACGGCAGGGACTGCGGACGTTCCCCGATGCCCGCGCCGTTGACGTTGCACCAGTCGCCGCGGAAGGGCTTCCGGTCGACCTTGTTGGCCGCGACGTACGCGTCCACCGTGGTGGGGCCGGAGTTGAGCGCGGTGGGCCGGGCGGAGCCGCCCCAGCCGTTGCGCGAGGTGTCGACCAGCATGCCGATGCTGCTCGGGAACCCGTTGGACACCAGGGTGGAGTACATCGCGGTGTCGTAGTGGTACTCGTCGAACGCGGGGTTGTACTGGTAGAAGTTCGCCGACTTGAGCGGCTGGCCGCCGACCGACAGGTCGGGGTCGGTGAGGTACGGCTCGGTGAGCGGCGTGGTGTTGGCGGTGTCGCTGACGAAGCCGTCGATGCTGGCGAACCCGGCCGTGGTGGCCTGGGCGACCTTGGCGTACTCCTTGCCCGCCGGGACCATGTTGTTGGACCAGCCGAGCCAGCCCGCGTGGCCGATGTCCAGGTAGTCGTACACGTTGGGGATCGCGTGCAGCTTGTTGAGCGCGTACTCGATGCCCGACTCGTAGTACGGGGTGGCGGTGGCACAGGTCGGCTTGGACTGGTTGGTCACGGCGTTGGGCAGCGAGTCCGGCTCGATGACGGCCGCGATCCGCAGGCCGGCGTACTTCGGGTTGGCCAGCACGGCCGCGATCGGGTCGATGTACTGCGCCTCGTAGGTGGCCAAACCGGCCGCGGTGGCGGGGAGCTCGCCGTTGGAGGCGATCGCGGCGCAGTCCCGGCCCGGCAGGTCGTAGATCACGACCTGGAAGACCACCGGCGTGCCGCCCTGCTGCTGCTGGCCGAGTGCGTGGTCGAGGTGGGCCTGGAGGCCGAGGTGGGTGGCGTCGCCGGCGATCGCGCCGATGCGGTCCATCCACACCGCGGTGGGGTTGGCGGCGACCTGGGTTTCGAGAGCGCCCAGGGTGCCGCCGTCGGCCGCGGCCTGGGCCTTGACCTCGGCCGCGAAGTCGGGGTTGAGGTAGCCGGTCGCGCCGGCGAACGGGTTGGTGAGGTGGACGGCGGCCGCGGCCGCCGGGGCGGGCGCGGCGTGTGCGGGGGCGGCGGCACCGATGCTCGGCAGCAGGCCGGTGGCGCCGAACAGCGTGGCGGCCGCTGCCGTGCGGAGCCGACGCAGGACGGGATGAGGCACGTCCGGGTCCTTTCCGATGGGTGGGGGTTCCTGACGGGGTCGCGGAATCGGGTGGGAACGCGCCCACGAGGGGCATGGCGACCCCTGTCACATCAAGCCAGGGCCTGAGAAACGGCGTCAATAGTCGCGGGAGCGCTCCCAAAAGAGGCTGTAAGTTACATGCCGCCGCGCCGGGGAAGGCACCCGCCCAGAACGCCTGGACACCCGGCAACCTCCGAGTCGCCAGTGCCCCGAGTGTCGGCAGAGATTTCCGAAACATTGCCGAAACTTTCAACCACGTATTGACGAGTCTCGCACACTCCGAGTTACCTAGCCCGGGGCGCAACCCACCCGGGGCACCGTCTGCCGGACGGTCGCCGCAGCGCTCCCCCCTGTTCCCCGAACCGACGGCCCCACCGCCGTCATCGCTCGTGCGCCATGACCCGCCGTCAGCGCGGGTGTGCCCCTTCCCTGGAGCGACGCTGGAGGGCGACCATGTCTCTTCGAAGGACCCTGAACGGAATTCACCATGCCTGGACCGCCGCGGTGGTCCTGGCGCTGGTGCTCGCGACCGGTGCGCTGGCCGCGACGACCCCGGCCGCGGCGGCCGGCAGCACGTTGAAGGCGGCGGCAGAAGCGAACGGCCGGTACTTCGGCACCGCCCTGTCGGACGGTGACCTCGGTGTCGGCGGCGAAACCGCCGTCGTCGGGGCGCAGTTCGACGCGCTGACCCCGACCAACGAGATGAAGTGGGAGACTGTCGAGCCGGCCCCCGGCTCCTACGACTTCGGCCCGGGCGACCAGCTCGTGCAGTTCGCCCGGGCGCACGGCATGCGGGTGCGCGGTCACAATTTGGTGTGGCAGAACCAGCTCCCCGGTTGGATGTCGAACCTGCCGCTGAACCAGGTGCGCTCCGCCATGGAGGCGCACATCACCGCGGAGGCCGGCCACTACAAGGGGCAGGTCTACGCCTGGGACGTGATCAACGAGCCGTTCAACGGCGACGGCTCCCTCGTCCCGGACGCGTTCTACCGGGCGATGGGACCGGACTACCTCGCCGACGCGCTGCGCACCGCGCACGCCGCCGACCCGGGCGCGAAGCTCTACATCAACGACTACAACATCGAGGGCGTGAACGCGAAGAGCGATGCCCTCTACAGCCTCGCCCGGTCGCTGCTCGCCCAGGGCGTGCCGCTGGGCGGCATCGGGTTCGAGAGCCACTTCGTCGTCGGTCAGGTCCCCACTGACCTGCGGGCCAACCTGCAGCGGTTCGCGGACCTGGGCCTGGACGTGGCCGTCACCGAACTGGACGACCGGATCCAGCTGCCCGCCTCCGGAGGCGCCCTCCAGCAGCAGGCGGCCGACTACGCCGCCGTGGTGCGGGCCTGCCTGGCCGTCTCCCGCTGCGTGGGCGTGAGCCAGTGGGGCGTGGACGACGCGCACTCCTGGATCCCCGGCACCTTCCCCGGGTACGGCGCCGCCACCATGTACGACGACAACGACCGGCCCAAGCCGGCCTTCGCCGCGACGCTCTCCGCCCTCGGCGGTTCGAGCACCGGCGGCGGTGGCGGCACGACGGGCGAGCTGCGCGCGGCCGGTGCCGGCAAGTGCCTCGACGTGCCGAACGGTTCGACCACGGCCGGCACCCAGGTGCAGCTCTACAGCTGCTGGGGCGGCATCAACCAGATCTGGACGCACACCGCCGCCGACCAGCTGAGCGTCTACGGAGGTGCCGGCCGGATGTGCCTGGACGCCTCCGGGCAGGGCACGGTGCCCGGCACCAAGGTAGTCGTCTGGCCGTGCAACGGCCAGGCCAACCAGCAGTGGCACGTGAACGCCGACGGCACCGTCACGGGCGTCCAGTCCGGTCTGTGCCTGGACGTCTCCGGCGGCTCCACCGCCGACGGCGCCCCGGCACAGCTGTGGACCTGCAGTGGCCGGAGCAACCAGCAGTGGACCCTCGGCTGACCGAGCGGTGCGGTGCGGCCGGACGGCGCCGGGTTCCCCGGCCGTCCGGCCGCACCGCTTTCTGCGGTCCCCGGCCCGGCCGCCGGCCGCCCGACGGCCCGGGCGGCTCGGCGGGTTCGACTGCCCGGACCGCCGGACGGCCCGGCCGCCCGTCAACCGCGCTCCACCTGGCCGGGCACGGCCGTTCGCGGCGGGGCGGTGCTGCTGCGCTGGACCAGACTGGTGGCCAGGTCCACCCGGAGCGTGCCGGGCCGCACCCCGCGGGCCAGGTCGATCACCAGACGGGTCGCCACCTCGGCCATCTCGGTCAGCGGCTGGCGCACGGTGGTCAGCGGCGGTCCGACCCAGCGGGCCAGCGGCAGGTCGTCGAATCCGACCACGCTGAGGTCCTCCGGAACGCGCAGCCCCAGCTCGCGGGCGGCCTCGTACAGGCCGAGCGCCTGGAGGTCGTTCCCGGCGAACACGGCGGTCGGCCGCTCCGGCAGGCCGAGCAGCTCCAGTCCGAGCAGGCGTCCGGACTCGTGGTGGAAGGAGCCCTCGCGGACCAGGTCCGCGTCGTACGGGATGCCCGCCATGTCGAGCGCCGCCCGGTAGCCGTCGGCCCGGGCGCGGCTGCACATCATCCGGGCGGGGCCGCCGATCAGGCCGATCCGGCGGTGTCCGAGGTCGAGCAGGTGCCGGGTGGCGGCGAGGCCGCCGTCCCAGTTGGTGGTCCCGACGGCGGGCACGTCCTGCCCGGGGTCGCCGGCCGGGTCCAGCACCACGAACGGGACGTCCCGGCGGGACAGTTGCTCGCGCAGCGAGCGGTCCAGGTCGGACAGCACCAGGACCACACCGGTGGGGCGCCGCGCGAGCACCCCGTCCACCCAGGACTGGCCGGGGCCGTGCCGTTCGGCGGACTCGGAGAGCACGATGCTCAGCCCCTCCTCGCGGACGGCGTTCTCGACGCCCCGGATCACCTCCACCGCCCACGCGCTCTCCAGCTCGTGGAAGACCAGCTCCAGCAGCGGGCTGGCCCGGCGGTTGCCGCGCCGCCGCCGGTAGCCGTACCGCTGGAGCAGCTCCTCCACCCGCTCCCGGGTGGCCGGCGCGACGTCGGCGCGCCCGTTCAGGACTTTCGAAACAGTCGGCGCGGAGACTCCGGCCTCCTGCGCGATCTCGGCGAGCGTGGCCGCTCTGGTCACGGGTTCCTCCTGCACTGCCCCTGCTGGGCGAACTCCGTCGTGGATGGCTGTACGAGACGGCCGCGGGTGGCCGTACCGCACGGATGCTAGCCCCCCGGACGAGTCGCGGGCCGATCCCGTCGGGGCTCTTGACGGACGGTCACCACGGATCTAGGTTTCCCACAACATTCGGCAACTTGCTCGAAACATTCGAAACAGAGGGCAGGATATGCGATCGAAAGCCGCCGCGATCACCGCGGTCACCGCACTCGTCCTGGGGACGTCCGCAGCCTGCGGCTCGGGGGACTCCTCCTCCGGTGCCGGCGACGGCACGATCCACGTACTGGTCTACGGGGACGCCGCCAACAAGGTCGAGAAGCAGCTCGTCGACACCTTCAACAAGACCTCCAAGGTCAAGGCCGTGCTGGACACCATCCCCGGCGCGGACTACCAGCAGAAGCTCCAGACCGTGATCAACACGCCGCGGGCCCCCGACGTCTTCTTCAACTGGGGCGGCGGCTCCATCCAGCCGTTCGTCAAGGCGGGCCTGCTGCTGCCGCTGGACGACTTCATCGCCAAGGACCCGGGCCTGAAGGACAACTTCCTGCCCTCGGTCTTCAACTCGGCGGTGGTGGACGGCAAGCCGTACGGGGTGCCGATGCGCGGCACCCAGCCGGTGCTGCTGTTCCACAACAAGCAGGTGCTCGCGGACGCCGGGCTCACCCCGCCGAAGACCTGGGACGACCTGGTCGCCGCCACCAGGACCCTGAAGGCCAGGGGCGTCACCCCGATCGCGCTCGGCGGCGGCGACCAGTGGCCCACCCTGATGTGGTTGGAGTACCTCTACGACCGGATCGCCGGCCCGGGCCTGTTCCAACGGGCGCTCGGCGGCGACCGCGAGGCCTGGGCGAGCGAGGACAGCCGCAGGGCGCTGACCACCCTCAAGCAGTTGGTCGACGCCGGGGCGTTCGGCAGCAACTACGACTCCGTCAAGTTCACCGACGGCGGCTCCCCGGCCCTGGTCGCCAAGGGCAAGGCCGCCTTCGAGCTGATGGGCTCCTGGTACTACTCCACCCAGCAGGACGCCAACCCCGACTTCGCCAAGTCCGGCCTCGGCTACACCGGCTTCCCGGCCCTGAACGGCGGCAAGGGCGACCCGGCCGACGTCGTCGGCAACACCAACAACTTCTACTCCGTGCTCAAGAGGACCAAGCACCCGGAGGCCGCCGCGGCCTTCCTCGAACTGATGTACTCCGACGAGTTCGTGAAGGCCCAACTGGCCATCGGCAACCTCCCGACCACCACCAGCACCGTCAACTTCCTCGACCTCTCGGCCAGCCCCGGGTACTCCAAGGACCAGTACGAGCTGGTCAAGGCCGCCCCCTCCTTCCAGCTCTCCTGGGACCAGGCGTACCCGCCGAGCGCCATGACCCCCATGCACACCGCCGTCCAGCAGTTCTTCGACGGCAGGCTCGACACCGACGGCTTCATCAAGGCCATGCAGGCCTTGCCGACCTCATGACGCGCGCCGCGCGTCCGGGCGCGGCGGCGACCCGCCCGGGCTTCGTCTGGGCGCTCCCCGCCGCGGTGTTCTTCCTGATGTTCGCGCTCACACCGCTACTGCTGGTCGTCGTGCTCTCCTTCACCAGCTGGGACGGCATCGGCGAACCGCGCTTCAACGGCCTGGACAACTGGACCGCCCTGCTCCACGACCCGGTGATGATCCAGTCCGTCTGGACCACCCTGCTGCTCACCGCCCTCGGCGTGGTGACCCAGACGCCGGTCAGCATCCTGCTCGGCGTCTGGGCCGCCGGACACCAGCGCAACCGGGCCGTCCTGTCGGCGGTCTACTTCGTGCCGCTGCTGCTCTCGGCCACCGCCGTCTCGGTGGTGTGGCGGGCCGTCCTCGACCCCAACTTCGGCGTGCCGGCCCAGCTCACCTGGCTGTTCGGCGACGGCAACCTGCTCGGCAGCAAGGGCGGCGCGATCGGCGTACTGACCTTCGTCGGCGTGTGGCAGTTCACCCCGCTGCACGCCCTGATCTACCAGGGCGGCGCCCGGGCCATCCCCCAGGTGCTCTACCAGGCCGCCGCCGTCGACGGCGCGGGCCGGGTACGGCAGTTCCTCCACGTCACCCTGCCGCAGCTGCGCAACACGATCATCACCTCGGTGATCCTCATGGTGGTCGGCGGTCTGACCACCTTCGACACGGTGCTGATCCTCACCCAGGGCGGACCCGGCACCGACACCACCGTCACCGCCTACTACATGTACCAAAAGGCCTTCAAGGGCTTCGACTTCGGTGTGGGCTCGGCCATCGCGCTGGTCCTCGTGGTGGTGGCCACCCTGATCTCGCTCGCGGTGGTCCGGCTCTCCGGCTACGACCGGATGCGCGGCACGGCGGAGGGCCTGTGATGCGACGACGCCCCAACGTCCTGGCCGGGTTCGGCTCCCTGGTGTGGCTGGTGCTGGTGGGCCTGCCGCTGTACGTCCTGCTGATCGCCACCTTCCGCACCCGCTCCGACTACTCCACCGGGGGCCCGCTGAAGCCGCCCGCCCGGTGGACCCTGCAGAACTACCTGACCGACCTGTCGAACGGCTTCGGCCAGGACTTCCTCAACACCCTGACCGTCACCGCCGGCGTGGTCGCCATCGTGCTGCTGGTCGTCCCGCCACTCGCCTACGCCATCGTGCGCGCCCGCGGCCGGGCGACCGGCTGGGTGTTCCGGCTGTTCCTGCTCGGGCTGGCGATCCCGGCCCAGGCGGTGATCGTGCCGATGTTCTACGTCATCAGCCAGACCGGCCTGTACGACCACCTGATCGGCGTCATCCTCCCGACCGCGGCCTTCTGCCTGCCGGTCTGCACCCTGGTGCTGACCGGTGCGATGCGCGACATCGGCCCCGAGCTGTACGAGGCGATGGCGATGGACGGCGCGTCCCCGGCGCGGGTGTTCCGCCAGCTGGTGCTCCCGCTGTCCAGGGGCGGACTGTCCTCGATCACGGTCTTCGCCGCCCTCCAGGCCTGGAACGGCTTCCTCTTCCCGCTGATCCTCACCCAGTCCGACTCCACCAAGGTCATCACCCTCGGCCTGTACGACTTCCAGACCGAACACGGCGTGGACGTGCCCGGACTGCTCAGCGCCGTGGTGCTGTCCATGCTCCCCGTCCTCATCGTCTACCTGTTCGCCCGCCGCGCCCTGGTCCAGGGCCTGACGGGGGTCGGAGGAAAGTGAACGACCACCGGAACCCCGAGCCCGCACCCGCCTGGCGGGACACCTCGCTCGCCCCGGAGGCCAGGGCCGACGCCCTGATCGCCGCGATGACCCTGCGGGAGAAGACCGCCCAACTGGTCGGCGTCTGGGTCGGCGCCGACGCCGACGGCGAGGAAGTCGCCCCCCACCAGCACGAGATGGAGCCGCCACCCGACCTCGACACCCTCCTGCCCTTCGGACTGGGCCAGCTGACCCGGCCGTTCGGCACCGCCCCGGTCGACCCGGCGCTCGGCGCGCTCTCGCTGCTGCGCACCCAGCAGCGGATCGCCGCCGCCAACCGCTTCGGCATCCCGGCCCTCGCCCACGAGGAGTGCCTGGCCGGCTTCGCCGCCTGGGGCGCCACGGCGTACCCCGTACCGCTGTCCTGGGGCGCCACCTTCAATCCGGAGCTGGTCCGGACGATGGCCGCCGCCATCGGACGCGACCTGCGGTCCGTCGGCGTGCACCAGGGCCTCGCGCCGGTGCTCGACGTGGTCCGTGACGCCCGCTGGGGGCGGGTCGAGGAGACGATCGGCGAGGATCCGTACCTGGTCGGCACCGTCGCGACCGCCTACGTCCAGGGCCTGGAGTCGGCCGGGATCGTCGCCACGCTCAAGCACTTCGCCGGGTACTCGGCCTCCCGCGCCGGCCGCAACCTCGCCCCCGTGTCGATGGGCCCGCGCGAGCGCGCCGACGTGATCCTGCCACCCTTCGAGATGGCCGTGCGGGAAGGCCGCCCCCGCTCCGTCATGCACGCCTACACCGACACCGACGGCCTGCCCTCCGCCGCCGACCGGGACCTGCTCACCGGGCTGCTGCGGGACACCTGGGGCTTCACCGGCACGGTCGTCGCCGACTACTTCGGCATCGCCTTCCTCCACACCCTGCACGGTGTGGCGGAGGACCGGTCCGCCGCCGCCGCAATGGCCCTGGAGAGCGGGGTCGACGTCGAACTGCCCACCGTCGACACCTTCGGGCAGCCGTTGTTCGACGCGGTGGTCTCGGGCACCGTCCCGGAGCGGCTGATCGACCGGGCGCTGCGCCGCGTCCTCGTCCAGAAAGCCGAACTCGGGCTGCTGGACGCCGACTGGTCGCCCGTTCCGGCCGCCCTCGCCGACGCGGACCCGAGCGAACCGCGGGCGCTGCGCGGCCTGATCGACCTGGACCGGCCCGCCAACCGGGCGCTCGCCGCCGAACTCGCCCAGCAGGCCGTGGTACTGCTGCGCAACGACGGCCTGCTGCCGCTGCGCGAGCCCAGCCGGATCGCGCTGATCGGCCCGAACGCCGACGAACCCATGGCGGTCCTCGGCTGCTACTCCTTCCCCGTGCACGTCGGCAGCCGGCACCCGGACACCCCGCTCGGCATCGGACTCCCCACCCTGCGCGAGGCGCTGGCGGCCGAGTTCCCCGGCAGTGAGCTGTGTACGGTGCGCGGCGTGACGGTCGACGGCGAGGACGGCGGCGAGGACACCGCCGGCATCGCGGAAGCCGTGCGCGCCGCCGAGCGGGCCGACGTGGTGGTGCTCGCCCTCGGCGACCGGGCGGGGCTGTTCGGTCGCGGCACCAGCGGAGAGGGCTGCGACGTCGCCTCCCTCGAACTGCCCGGCAGACAAGGGGAGTTGCTGGAAGCGGTGCTGGACGCCGGGAAGCCGGTGGTGGTCGCCCTGCTGGCCGGGCGCCCCTACGCCCTCGGGCGGGCCGTCACCGAGGCGGCCGGGATCGTCCAGTGCTTCTTCCCCGGGGAAGCCGGGACGGAGGCGCTCGCCGGAGTGCTCAGCGGACGGGTCAACCCGTCCGGGCGGCTGCCCGTCTCCGTCCCCGCCCACCCGGGGGTCCAGCCCTCGACCTACCTGGCCGCGAGGCTGGCCCAGGCGGGCGGGGTCTCCAGCACCGACCCGACACCCGCCTACGGCTTCGGACACGGCCTCGGTTACAGCGAGTTCGCGTGGTCCGGCCTGGAGGTGCGGGAGGCCGAGACCGGCACCGACGGCGCGTTCCGCCTCGCCTTCGACCTCCGCAACACCGGCTCGCGGGCGGGCGCCGAGGTGGTGCAGCTGTACCTCCACGACCCGGTGGCCTCCGTCGTCCAGCCGGTTCAGCGGCTGATCGGCTACCGGCGGATCCCGCTGGCGGCCGGAGCCACCTGCCGGGTGGAGCTGACCGTCCCCGCCGACCTCGCCTCCTTCACCGGCCGCGACGGCCGGCGGATCGTCGAACCCGGCGCCCTGGAACTGCGGATCTCCGCTTCCAGCACCGACCCCCGCCTCACCGTGCCGCTGCGCCTCACCGGCCGGGCACGAGCACTCGACCACACCCGCCTTCTGCACCCGACCGTCACCGTCCACGACCTCCCACCGGCCGACACCCCGTAACGGAGGGAGCTCACGGCTCCGAAGCCTGTTCAGCCGCGGGCCCGGGCGGGTCCGCGGCCGTCCAGCCCCATGAAGTGAACGGCGTAGGCGGCCATCGGCGTGCCCTTGACCGGCAGCTGGTGGCCGGCGCCGGTGATGCTGTACGTCTCGACCTGTGTGACGCCGGAGCGGTCGGCGAACCGGGCCCGGTTCCAGTCGGTGGCCGGGGTGTCAGTGGACGACGGGGTCTGGCGCACCCCGAGGACGTTCGTCCACTGTTTGGTCTCCTCGCCGAGGTCGCGGTGGTTCAGGATCGGGTCGGCGGTACCGTGCCACAACTGCACACGGGGGCGGGGCCCGGTGTAGCCGGGATCGGCACGGCGCACCAGGTCGCCCCACTGCTGCGCCGTCATGGAGACCTGGCCCCCGGCGCACGGACCGTTCCAACCGCGCACGGTGCCCGTGTGGAAGCAGTGGTAGGGCACGCCCATGAACGCGGAGCCCGCCTTGAACACGTCCGGGTAGTCGGCGAGCATGACGTTCGTCATCATCCCTCCCGACGACTCGCCGGTGACGTACACGGCGTCGGGGTTCCCGCCGTAGTGCTGCTCCGTGTACCTGATCATCGACATCAGCCCGACCGGGTCACTGCCGCCGTTGCGCGTCAGCGCCTGGTCGGACGAGACGTCCCAGCAACTGCCGCCGGGGCTGGTCGAGGGGTAGACGACGACGAACCCGTACCGGTCGGCCAGCGCTGCGAAGTCGGTGCTGGAGTACAGGTAGGGCCCGGAGCCCTGGCAGCCGTGCAGCGCCAGCAGGATCGGCGGACGCGCCCTGACGCCGTTCGGCACATACACGTACATCTGCAGGCCGGTCGGGTTGTCGCCGAAACCCGTGATCCGGGTCAACGAGGCGGCGCCGGCCTGAGGAGCGACGGACAGGCTCGCCCCGAACGCGGCGCCGATCGCCAGCAGCACGGCGAGCAGGCGGGACTTCAAGTACCGGAAAGGCAGCATGGGACCTCTTCTCGACGGGATGTCGACGCTGCATCAGTGACCGTTGGTTGTCCAGGAGCAGTCAAGGTCCCTTCGCCGCAATACCGGTGATACGGCCGATGGGGCCGGTCCCGCTGGTGAAAGTTTCACCGTGGCGGGCGGCGCGGCCGGTCGGGCCCCTTCCCTGCGACGGACGGCGGAAAGGGGTCAGGCGCACCAGAAGAGGAACGGCTTGCAGGCCGGCGTCGCTGTCGCCGTGGGAGTGGCCGGGCCGGGCGACGGCCGGGTGGGCGGCGGCGCCGTGGTGGGCTGCGTCGGCCGGGGAGCGGTCGGCTCGGTCGGGGCGGTGTGCGACGGAGTGGCGGTCGTCCTCGACGCGGTGGGCCGGGTGCTGCCGACCGACGGCTGTGTCGGAGGGCTCGCCGTACTCGGCGAGGCCGTCACGCTCGTGGGAACGCTCACAGGCCCCCGGGCGGACGGCGTGGCCGTCGACGTGGACGTCACCGTACCGCCCGAGGTGAGCGGGACCGCCTCGCCATCGTCCTGGCCGAAGGCCGCCACCGCGGTGGCCAGTCCGACCGCCGTCAGACCGAGCGCCGCCAGGGCGAGCCGGGCGCTGCGCCGCCGGGTCGTTCGCCGCCGGGCCCTCCGGGGTTCGGGAGCCGCGGTGGGCGGGTCCGCGACCGGGGGTTCGGGCTCCTGCCGGGAAAGCGCCTCCTGCGGCCGTCCACAGCCCGGGCAGGAGAGCGCGCCGTTGAGATGCCGTTGGCAGAGCGTGCAGTAACTCATTCGATCTTCCGTAGATGCCCGCATACCGCGACGGGTGATCTGCGGAGCCTACGCAGAACTGCCCCGCTCGCGACACCGGCCCGGCGCGAGGCTTCTGCGGAGATCACGTGTGGTTCGCGTGCGCGCGACCGGGCGGTTCCTCGCATCGCCGGTTCCGGTCGCCTCCGCGCCGACAGATGGGACGGATCCGGCCCCGGGCACCCCGATGCGTCCGGGGCGATCGGACAACTACCTGGCCGGTTGGGCTCACTGGCGCGACAGGAAGGACTCGTTCCCTTTCAGGACATGGGACCACCTGCTACGTTGGCGCCGTGTCGCTGACTGACAGAGCAATCGCCCGAATCCGCCGGATGATCCGGGAGGGCGAGCTGCCCCCGGGAGCGAAGCTGCCCCCCGAACAGCAGCTCGCGGCCGACCTCGGGCTCTCCCGGAACCTGATGCGCGAGGCGGTCAAGGCGTTGGTCGTCGCCCGGGTCCTGGAGATCCGGCGCGGCGACGGCACCTACGTGACCAGCCTGGCGCCCGGCCTGCTGCTGGAAGGCCTCGGGGGCGCGGTCGAACTGCTCCAGGGGGACACCGTCCTGGAACTCACCGAGGTGCGCAGGCTGTTCGAGCCGGTCGCCACCGCGCTGGCCGCCACCCGCGTCACCGACGAGGACCTCGCCGAGGTGGAGCGGCACCTGTCGGCCATGCGGGACGCCCAGGACGACGTGGAACTGCTGCTCCGGCACGACGCGGCCTTCCACCACGCGGTGGCCCGCGCCACCCGCAACGAGACCCTGGCCACGCTGCTGGAGCACATCTCCGGACGCACCCTCAGCGCCCGGGCCTGGCGGGGACTGGCGGAAGCGGACGCGGCGGGGCGGACCGTCGCCGAGCACGAGGCGATCCACCAGGCCCTCGTCGCCCGCGACCCGAACCTCGCCCAGGCCGCCGCCCTGATGCACGTCAACACCACCGAACGCTGGTTGCGCGACCACCTCGCCGGGGGAGAGCCATCCCCGCCGGCCCGTGACCGCCCGTCCCCGGATCCGGACCGTCCCGGTGCCACCGGACCAGTCGTGCGCCACTGACCGAGGAGTGACCGCGGCTGAGAGCCGACGCGCACCACCACGTCCGGGAGTGGGGCCGGCGCCCGCGGAGCTGAGCGGAACTGCGCGCCGCCCGGGGCATCACGGTCGACCTCCACCTGCCCGAGCGCGCGGGTCCTCCCGTCGTGACCGATGACCAGGGCAACCTGCTCGTGGCGGCCACGGTTGCGGGCGACGTGCGGCGTCTGCGGCTGCGTCTGGCGGCGGGCAGTCGCCACCGGCTCACCTGTCCGGCGCCGGACATCGGCCACTGACCCGCCGCTAGTCACGGTTGACGGAGCGGCGGATCGGAGCGGGAGCGGTGCGCGGCGCCGGCGCGGTGGGCGCGGATCACTCCGGCGCGGCGGCCGGCTGCGCCCGTGCTTCGATCACCAGCGCCCGGCCGGGGCGGTTGGCCAGGTACGGAGCGGCCAGGCCGACCTGGGCCAGGTACCGCCCGGTCAGGGCGGGTGCGGTCGTCCGCCGTGCCCAGGCGGGCCAGGTGTCCTCGGGGGAGGAGAGCTCGGGGCGCACGCGCAGGGTGTAGCGGGTCGCGGGCTCCAGGCCCGGCAGCCGTACGGGTGCCCCGTTCTCGGCGACGGAGGTGTCCAACTGGACGTAGGCGAAGACGGCGTGGGCCCGGTCCCGGGAGACGACGCCGTGGACCCAGGCGGCGGGGTCGGGGTGGTCGGTGCGGACGACGTCGCCGCCGTGAAGCAGCGGCCGCAGCTGCTTGTAGGCGCTGACCCAGGCGGTGAGCGCGGTCAGGTCGTCCTTCGACCAACCCGAGATGTCGGACTCGATGCCGGCATGGCCGAACAGCGCGGTGGCGCAGCGGAAGGCGAGTTCGGTGTCGCGGTGGCTGATGTGGGCGGGGGCGGAGCCGACGTGGGAGCCGATCAGTTCGTAGGGCAGCAGCAGGCCGGTCCAACGTTGGATGGCCTGGCGTTCGATCGGGTCGATGTTGTCCGATCCCCAGATCCGGTCGGTGCGGTCGAGGATGCCGAGGTCGGCGCGGGCGCCGCCGGAGGAGCAGGACTCGATCTCCAGCTCGGGGTGGCGGGTGCGCAGTTCGTCCAGGAGCCGGTAGACCGCCGTGGTCTGCGCGTGCACGCCGGGTCGGCCGTCGTGGACGGCGTCGGCGAGGTCGCGGTTGTGGTCCCACTTGAGGTAGTCGATGCCCACTTCCCCGATCAGGGTGCCGATCCGCTCAAGCAGGTGGGCGTAGGCGTCGGGGTGCGCGACGTCCAGGACGTGCTGGCTGCGCTGCTCGAACGGGAGGCGTTCGGGGTCGGCCAGGAGCCAGTCGGGGTGGGCGCGGGCCAGGTCGGAGTCGGGGTTGACCATCTCGGGCTCGAACCAGAGACCGAACTGCATGCCGAGCCCGTGGACGTGGTCGGCGAGCGGGCGGAGTCCGTCGGGCCACACCTCCTCGTCGACGTACCAGTCGCCGAGGCCGGCCCGGTCGTGGCGGCGGTGCCGGAACCAGCCGTCGTCCACGACGAACCGTTCCACCCCGACCGCGGCCGCGGTGCGTGCGAGGGCGTGCAACCGCTCGGGATCGTGGTCGAAGTAGACCGCCTCCCAGATGTTCAGGGTGACCGGCCGGGCGGTGGCCGGGTGCCGGGGCCGGGCCCGGAGCATCTCGTGGAAGCCGCGGCTGATTCCGTCCAGCCCCGTCCCGGAGGTCGCGAAGTACACCCACGGGGTCCGGTAGGACTCGCCGTCGGCCAGTCGGATCTCACCGGCGTCCAGGAGCTCGCCGCCACCGAGGACGGTCGTTCCGTCGGCCAGCCGCTCCGCGTACTGGACGTGGTTGCCGCTCCAGGCGGAGTGCACGCCCCAGACCTGGCCGTGCCGGAAACCGAAGCCCGCGGCGCCGGCGAGCAGCAGTCCGGCGTCGAAGCCGGTGCGGCCCCGGCGGCTCTCCCGCGACCACACGCCTTGCCGCAGCGGGGCGCGCTGCGGGGAGCGTTCACGGGCCCAGCGGCCGGCGAAGTCCAGCAGTTCCACGGCGTGGGCAGGGACCGGCAGCACGCACGCCAGCCCGTCCAGGGTGTAGGTGCCCGCCGCCGTGTTGGTCAGGGCGTGGCGTAGCCGCACGACGCCCTGCTCCGTCATCTGCAGCTCGGTGTCCAGGGCGAGCCCCGCGCCACGGTCCAGGGCCCGCACGTGGACGGCGCCGCCGCAACCGTCCATGGCGCGCACGGCGACCGGTTCGGCGAGCTCGAAACGCGGGGGGCGGACCCGGCCGTCGCGGTGCCCGGTCAGGGCCGGACGCCCGAACCAGCCCTTCCCCTGGGAGGGCATCAGGCTTCCGGCCTGGTGGCGCGGGGTCCGGCCCATGGCATCGAGCACCTGTGCGGCGTCGTCGGCGCGGAGGCCGGGATCGACGCCCCAGTGCAGCACCCGGGGCAGGTCGGGTCCGGTGATGTCGAGCGCGAGGGCCGCGTCACCGGCCGACAGCACGACGAGGTTCGACTCGGTCATGTGGTCCTCGTTCAGGGGGTGATGCAGGTCAACGTGGCGGTCAACGAGCCTTCCCGGGCCCTGCCTTGCCGTGCCGGCCAGGGGGACGTCGCTTGGCATCCTATGCTTCTGTTAGCGCTAACAAGACGGTTCCACGGCCGCGTCCTCAAACAGCCGGACCCGGAGCCGTGGCCGCCGCTGTACGCACCCTCGACAGCACATGGAGCACGAGGCTAGGCTCCCGCGCAGGACACTACTCAATTTGTTGACTATGGAGCCCGCCGTGCACCCCTTCCGCGCAGCCGTCGATGCCGGTGACCACGACGCCATCGAGGCCCTTCTGGCCGAGGACGTCGTCTTCACCAGCCCCGTCGCCTTCAAGCCGTACTCCGGCAAGGCCGTCACCGCCGCGATCCTGCGCGGTGCAGGTCGGGTCTTCGAGGACTTCCACTACGTCCGCGAGATCAACGGCGCCGACGGCCGCGACCACGCCTTCGTGTTCAAGGCCACCGTCGACGGCCGCGAGGTGCACGGCTGCGACTTCCTCCACTTCGACGAGGACGGCCTGATCGACGAGTTCACGGTGATGGTCCGCCCGCTCTCCGGCGCGCAGGCACTCGCCGCGGCGATGGGCGCGCAGTTCGAGCGGATCACCGCCGAGGCGCGGGGCGCGGCCGGAGCGTGAGCGCGACGACGGGCTACCGCCGCTACGTCGCGGTCGGCGACAGCCAGACCGAAGGCCTGGGCGACGGTGACGGGACGGCCGGCTGGCGTGGCTGGGCGGACCGACTGGCCGAGACGATCTCCGAGCGGGAACCCGGCCTGCTCTACGCCAACCTCGCCGTCCGCGGCCGGCTCGCCGCCCAGGTGCGGGCCGAACAGCTCGCTCCCGCCCTCGCGTTGCGGCCGGACCTGGTCACCGTGGTCGCCGGGATGAACGACCTGATGCGGCCGGGGTTCGACGCGGGCGCGGTCGTGGCGGAACTGGACGCGATGTTCGCCGCCTTCACGGCCACCGGGGCGCGGGTGCTCACCTTCACCTTCCCCGACATCGGCCGGATCGCGCCGTTGGCCCGCGGACTGCGACCCCGGGTCCTGGACCTCAACGCACGCATCCGGGCCGCGGCCGACCACCGCGGCGTCGTGGTCGTCGACTTCTTCCCGCACCGGGTGACGACCGATCCGCGCATGTGGAGCGCGGACCGGCTGCACGCCAGCCCGCTCGGCCACGCCGGGATCGCCGCAGCGGCGGCCCACGCGCTCGCGCTGCCGGGAAGCGACGACGGGTGGGCGGAGCCGCTGCCGCCGCTCCCGGTGGCGGGGACCCGGCAGCGGGCCGCCGAGGAGGCCGCCTGGATCGGCACCTTCCTCGGACCGTGGCTGCTGCGCCGTCTGCGCGGCCGCTCCTCCGGCGACGGGCGGGTCGCGAAGCGCCCCGAACTGCGGCCCGTCGAGGCTTCCCGCCAGGTGCAGTGACCGGCCGGCCCGTCGACCGTCAGGCCGGCCCCTGTGCGGGGGCCGGCGTGGCGGCACGCCGCTCCAGGACCGCGAGCGCCCGCTCGCACCAGCGCCGGTTCTCGTGCTCGAACGACAGGCCGCGCATCAGCGTCAGATACGGCCCGATCCGTTCGGCCGTGGCGAGGTACTCGTCCTCGAAACGCCCGTCCAGCAGCCGCGCCCGCAGGCGCTCGTAGCGGTCGATCTTGGCCTGCGCCCACGTCAGTCGTTCCAGCAGCGCCGTACGCACGGCGTCCGGGTCGCCCGCGTCCACGGCCTGCACCTGGACGAGGAGTTCGTCCCGGATCGCGGACGGCCGTGGCGGCGTGGCCGTGAACGAGCGCAGCGCGGCGCGGCCCGCCCCGGTGAGCGAGAACAGCCGCTTGTTCGGCCGCCGCTCCTGTTCGACGACCCGAGCGCTGATCAGCCCCTCGGCCTCCATCCGGTCCAGCTCCCGGTAGAGCTGTTGCGGTGTGGCCATCCAGAAGTTCGCCACCGACGCGTCGAACGCCTTCGCCAGGTCGTAGCCGGACGCCTCGCCCTCCAACAGGGTCGACATGATCGCGTTGCGCAGTGCCATGCCGCCAGCCTAGCGAGCAGCGCTTCCCGTCGGCCAGTGTTGCGGTTAATCAATAAGTTGCATAGGTGCCGGCAGGGGCAGGCCACCTCGCGCCTCCCGCTGCGGCGGGAGCGGACCGGACCAGGACCTTCGCCCCGATAGCGGGCGAATCCCCGAGGTTTACCGATCTTTCAAGGAACGGATCTTCTCCTAGTGTTCCGAAAGATCCGACCGGGACGGCCGATCCGTCCGTCCCGCCGACACCGAGCAGAGGGGCCACCGGAGTTGAAGAGCGACGACAGCCCGCCCCACCCGGACCGGCCCGCCGGCGCCGTCCGGCTCGAAGGGCTGGCGAAGTCCTTCGACGGCCGGGTCCGTGCGGTCGACGGGGTGGACCTGGAGATCGGCGAGGGCGAGTTCTTCGCGATGCTCGGGCCGTCCGGTTCCGGGAAGACCACGGTGTTGCGCATGATCGCGGGCTTCGAGCGGCCGACGGCCGGCCGGGTGCTGCTGGGCGGAGTCGATGTCACCGCGCTCCCGCCGTTCGACCGCGACGTCAACACGGTGTTCCAGGACTACGCGCTGTTCCCGCACATGACCATCGAACAGAACGTCGGCTACGGCCTGATGGTCCGCCGGGTGCCGAAGGCGGAACGGGCGGAGCGGGTGCGTGCGGCGCTCGCCATGGTCCGCCTGGAGGGCTTCGAGCGGCGCCGGCCGGCCCAGCTCTCCGGCGGCCAGCGCCAGCGGGTGGCCCTGGCCCGGGCGCTGGTGAACCGGCCCAAGGTGCTGCTGCTGGACGAGCCGCTCGGCGCGCTCGACCTGAAGTTGCGGCACGAGATGCAGGCGGAGCTGAAGCGGATCCAGCGCGAGGTCGGGATCACCTTCGTGTTCGTCACCCACGACCAGGACGAGGCGCTGACGATGAGCGACCGGGTGGCGGTGTTCAACGCGGGGCGGATCGAGCAGGTCGGCTCGCCCGCCGAGGTGTACGAGCACCCGGCCACCGCCTTCGTCGCCGGTTTCGTCGGCACCTCCAACCTGCTGGACGGCGCGGCGGCCGAACAGGTCGTGGGCGAGACCGGGCTGTTCAGCGTCCGGCCGGAGAAGATCCGGATAGCGCACCCGGACGATCCCGCCGGGCCCGACGAACTGTCGGCCACCGGGCGGGTCGCCGAGGTCGTCTACGCGGGCGGCCACACCCGGTTCCTGGTGGACCTGGAGGCCGGCGGACGGCTGACCGCCGTCCGGCAGAACCTCGACGAGGGCTCGGCCGACGTCCTGCGCCACCGTGGCACGGACGTCGTGCTGGCCTGGCAGCGCAAGCACACCGTCCGCGTCGGCCCGTAGCCCCCGACAACCCTCACCCCCGAAGACCCGAAGACCCGAAGACCCGAAGATCGGAACACCTCGCATGCGCATCTCCCGGATCGCCCGCACCGCGGCCGCCGCCACCGCCGCCGCCCTGCTCGCCGCAGGGTGCGGCAGCGGCGGCACGGCCGGATCGACCAGCGGACACGGTGGCCTGAACCCGCCGAAACTGCCGATGCTCCAGTCCCTCGGCCCCGGCGAGGGCCAGGTGAACCTGGTCGCCTGGGCCGGCTACGCCGAGGACGGCTCGGACGACAAGTCCGTCGACTGGGTCCACCCCTTCGAGCAGCAGACCGGCTGCAAGGTCAACACGAAGATCGCCGGCACCTCGGACGAGATGGTCTCGCTGATGAAGACCGGCCAGTACGACGCCGTCTCGGCCTCCGGCGACGCGACCCTGCGGCTGATCGCGGCCGGCGACGTCGCCCCCGTCAACACCGCCCTGGTCCAGAACTACGCCGACGTCTTCGACGGCCTGAAGAACCAGCCGTGGAACTCGGTGAACGGCCAGATGTACGGCATCCCGCACGGCCGCGGCGCCAACCTGCTGATGTACCGCACCGACAAGGTCACTCCCGCCCCGGACTCCTGGAGCGTGGTCTTCGACGGCGCCTCGCCCTACAGCGGCCACGTCACCGCCTACGACTCCCCGATCTACATCGCCGATGCCGCGCTGTACCTGATGAGGACCAGGCCGGAGCTGGGCATCAAGAATCCCTACGCCCTGGACCAGGACCAACTCAAGGCCGCCGTCGACCTGTTGAAGACCCAGCACAAGGCGATCGGCGAGTACTGGAGTGACTTCCAGAAGTCGGAGAACTCCTTCAAGACCGGTGACACCGTGGTCGGCACCACCTGGCAGGTGATCGCCAACATGGCGCAGACCGACCACGCGCCGGTCAAGGCGGTGCTGCCGAAGGAGGGCGCCACCGGCTGGTCGGACACCTGGATGGTGTCGGCGAAGGCCGCGCACCCCAACTGCGCCTACCAGTGGATGAACTGGATCGTCTCACCGACCGCCAACGCCCAGGTCGCCCAGTGGTTCGGCGAGGCCCCGGCCAACGCCAAGGCCTGCGACCGGACCACGGACAAGGACTTCTGCAACACCTTCCACGCCGCCGACGAGGCCTACTGGAAGGACGTCCACTACTGGACCACCCCGGTCAAGAGCTGCCTGGACGGCCGTACGGTGGCCTGCACCGACTACGCCGCCTGGACGGCGGCCTGGACCGAGATCAAGGGCTGATGGCCCCGCCCCCCACGGCCGCCCGGCCGCTGCGCCGGGCGGCCTCCGTCCTGCACCGGCGGGCCGGACTGCGGCTGGCGCTGCTGCTGTCGGCGCCGATGGCCTGGCTGGTGCTCGCCTACCTGGGCTCGCTCGCCGTCCTGCTGCTGTCCGCCTTCTGGGCCGTCGACGACTTCACCTACGACGTCGAACGGGTCTGGAACACGGCCAACTTCTCCACCGTCCTCACCGAGCCGGTCTACCGGGCCATCGCCCTGCGCACACTGGGCATCGCCGTCGCGGTCACCGTGATCGACGCCGTGGTGGCGTTCCCGATGGCCTTCTACATGGCCCGGGTCGCCCGGCCGCGCACCCGCAAGCTGCTGGTGGTCGCGGTGCTGACCCCGCTGTGGGCCAGCTACCTGGTGAAAGCCTACGCCTGGCGGGTCATCTTCAGTCAGGGCGGCGTACTCGACTGGCTGGTCGGCCCGTTGGGGCTCTCCAGCCCCGGGTACGGCACCACGGCGGTGATCGTGGTCCTCGCCTACCTGTGGCTGCCGTACATGATCCTGCCGGTCTACTCGGGGCTGGAGAACCTGCCGGCCAACCTGCTCGACGCCTCGGCCGACCTGGGCGCCTCCGCCGGACGGACCTTCCGCTCGGTGGTCCTCCCGCAGGTGCTGCCCTCGGTGTTCGCCGGGTCGGTGTTCACCTTCTCGCTCAGCCTGGGCGACTACGTCACCGTGCGGATCGTCGGCGGGAAGACCCAGGTGCTGGGCACCGCCATCGCCGACAACGTGACGCTCAACCTGCCGCTGGCCGCCGCACTGTCCTGCGTACCGGTGGTGCTGATCGTCGGCTACCTGCTCGCCGTGCGCCGCACCGGTGCCCTGGAATCCCTGTAGGGGGCGAACCTCGTGATCCTCTCCCGCCGCACCCGGATCGCGCTGCGCGCGGCCATGGTCGCGGGCCTCGCCGTGGTCTACCTGCCGCTGCTGCTGGTCCTGCTCAACTCGCTGAACCGGGACCGCTCCTTCGCCTGGCCGCCGGCCGGGCTCACCACCCAGTGGTGGGTACGGGCCTGGCAGTCCGAGGGCGCGCGCAGCGCCGTCCTCACCTCGCTGCAGGCCGGCGCGGGGGCCACCCTGGTGGCCCTGGTCCTGGGCACCATGACCGCTTTCGCCGTCCAGCGCCACCGGTTCTTCGGGCGGCAGACGGTGTCGTTCCTGGTGATTCTGCCGATCGCGCTGCCCGGCATCGTCACCGGCATCGCGCTGAACGCCGCGTTCCGGACCGTCCTCGGCCCCGCGGGCATCGGCTTCGGTCTGCTCACCGTGGTCATCGGCCACGCCACGTTCTGCATCGTGGTGGTCTTCAACAACGTCGTCGCCAGGCTGCGCCGGACGTTCCCCTCGGCCGAGGAGGCCTCGGCGGACCTCGGGGCCCATACCTTCCAGACCTTCCGGTACGTCACCTTCCCGGCCGTCCGGTCGGCGTTGCTGGCAGGCGGTCTGCTGGCCTTCGCACTGTCCTTCGACGAGATCGTGGTGACGACCTTCACGGCCGGCCCGGGCGTCCAGACCCTGCCGGTCTGGATCTATGCCAACCTGGCGCGGCCCAACCAGGCCCCGGTGGTCAACGTGGTGGCCGCGGTGCTGGTGCTGCTCTCCGTCGTCCCGGTGTACCTGGCCCAGCGGCTCTCCGCGGACAGCCCCGGCGGGCGGCTGTAGCGCAGGGCAGCGGCAGGCCCTGCGGAACGGGACCCGCTGCCACCCGGTCCCGTTCCGTCCGGTCCCGGTCCTCGGCGCCGCGCGCCCGACCCCGGGCCGCGCCCCCCGTCGGTGAGCCGCCGCCCGGCCTTCCGGAACTCTCTCCACGAGGCCCGCGCCAACGGCTCCGCGCCGCCCGGGTCGTGGTCGAACCGACCGTCCCCCACCCATGAGGAAATGTTGAAACTGCGACGTTTCACTGAATGTGAAAACAGTCTCCTGACAGCTATTCAGTGAATGCGGAGCCCTTCGGAGTGACCTCGGATCAGGTTTTTCACCTGCCCGGATGCCGTTCTTAATGTTTCCTTACCCCTGGCCGTTGACCTGCGTTCATCAACTCTGCTTTCCTTCAGCCCAGCAGGCAGCCCCCACCGAAAGACAGTCAATTCCGGTTGCCCGGAAGAAACGACCGGATTTGGCGTTCGGGCGGATTCCGCCGTCTGCTCCTTCCCCACAAAGGGATCGTTCGCGGCCCCCAGCCGTACGGGCGATCGGTACGAGAGAGGCACCCCCACCTGATGGGTCACTCCCGCAGAATGCGGCGCGCGAAGTACGCAGCGCTCACCGGCATGGCGTCACTCGCCCTCGCCGCCGCCGGCCTGGCCGGTGCGGCCGGCCCGGCCGCCGCTCAGGACATCTCCAGCGCCTCCAGCTCCTCGGGCAGCGCCGGCAACGAGTTCAACCCCTGGAGCCCGCAGAACGGTCACCCGTACCGCCACGGCGCGGTCCCGGGCAAGCAGCAGCACGAGCAGTACAAGAAGTGGCTCGCCGCCAAGAACCAGGCGGCGGCCACCGGCCAGGAGACGCTCTCCTACGGCGGTGGCGTCGACGGCATAGGCGTGCAGAGCGGCCACTCCAAGGTCTACCTGGTCTTCTACGGCACCCAGTGGGGCACCCAGACCACCGACGCCAACGGGAACGCGAAGTTCTCCGGCGACTCGGCCGGCGCCGCCGGTGCCACCCAGCAGATGTTCAAGGGCATCGGCACCAACGGCGAGACCTGGTCGGCCGACCTGACCCAGTGGTGCGACGGCCCCAACGTCTCCACCGGTGCCACCAGCTGCCCGTCCAACGCCAACTTCATCCCGTACCAGAGCGGCGGCGTGCTGTCCGGCGTCTGGTACGACAACGCGGCCGCCTCGCCCTCCCAGGCCACCGGCAACCAGCTGGCCCAGGAGGCCGTCAAGGCCGCCGGCCACTTCGGCAACACCACGGCCGCCGCCAACCGCGACGCGTACTACGTCATCCTGTCGCCGCACGGCACCAACCCGGACGACTACCAGAACCCGACCACCGGGTACTGCGCCTGGCACGACTGGAACGGCGACACCACCCTCACCGGCGGCGCGGCCAGCTCGCCCTACGGCGACATCGCGTTCTCCAACCAGCCGTACAACATCGACCAGGGCTCCACCTGCGGCGTCGGCTTCGTCAACTCGCCCGGCACGCTGGACGGCTACACGATGACCCTCGGCCACGAGTGGCACGAGATGATGTCCGACCAGAACCCGGCCGGCGGCTGGACCAACCACGTGAGCGGCAGCTCGTACAACGGCCAGGAGAACTCGGACGAGTGCGCCTGGATCCAGCCCGGCTCGGCCGGCGGCGCCGCGAACGTCTCCTTCGGCTCCTACGGCACCTTCGCCGAGCAGGCCAGCTGGTCGAACGACACCAACTCCTGCGCGATCTCGCACGCCATCCTGACCCACGGCAACACGGTCACCGTCACCAACCCGGGCAACCAGTCCGGCACCGTCGGCACCGCGGCCAGCCTGCAGATCCACGCCACTGACTCGGCCTCCGGCCAGACCCTGCGCTACTCGGCCACCGGCCTGCCCGCCGGCCTGTCGATCAACTCCTCGACCGGTCTGATCTCCGGCACGCCGACCGCCGCCGGCACCTCCAGCGTGACGGTCACCGCGACCGACTCCACCGGTGCCGCGGGCAACACCACCTTCACCTGGACCGAGTCGTCCACCTCGGGCGGCAGCGCCGTCACCAACGGCGGCTTCGAGAACGGCAACGCGACCGGCTGGAGCACCACCGGCAGCGCCTCCGTCCTCGGCGCGGCCGCCCACAGCGGCAGCTACGGCCTGCAGCTCGGCTCCGGCAGCCCGAGCACCGACTCCACCGCCGCCCAGACCTTCACCGCGCCGACCGGCTCCAGCAAGCTGTCCTTCTGGTACAGCAACACCTGCCCGGACACCGTGACCTACGACTGGGCCACCGCGACCCTGAAGGACAACACCACCGGCACGACCACCACGGTCCTCGCCAAGACCTGCTCCTCCGCCGCGAGCTGGACCAACCAGAGCGCGACCGTCACCCCCGGTCACTCGTACACGCTCACCCTGAGCAACCACGACGACGACTACGCGGGTGACCCGACCTACACCTACTACGACGACGTGACCGTCTCCTGACGATCTCCTCGCGCTGACGCACCGGGGTGGGCCTCGTGCCCGCCCCGGTGTGTTTCTTCGGTTCCGGGGGGATCCGATCCAGCGCGCGGTGCGTCCAACCGGTACCGCTTTCCCCCTGCACTGAGGAACCACCGTGAACCTGAGAAGACCCGCCGCCCTCGCCCTGACCTGCGCCGCCGCCCTGCTGGCCCTGACCGGCTGCGGCTCCAAGGGGGCCGCGACGGCCGCGTCCGCCCCGGCGCCCACCACCACGGCCCTGAGCACCCCGGCCGCCGTGACCGCCGACGAACACGCCAACCACACCACCCTGAAGGTCGCCGCCGGCGCGACCGTCTCGATCCAATTGCACGGCACCTACTGGTCCGCCGTCTCCAGCTCCGCCGGCGACGTCCTCGCGTCCGTCGGCGCCCCGACCACCGCGCCGTCCCCCTCCTGCCGCCCGGGCGGCGGCTGCGGCACGGTCACCACCTCCTTCACCGCCCGGACCGCGGGCACGGCGCACCTCACCGCCTCCCGCACCGCCTGCGGCGAGGCCCTCAACTGCTCGCCGGACCAGCGCAGTTACGACGTCACGGTCGAGGTCACGGGCTGACGGCAGGCCCGGGCTGTGGCCCGGGACACACTTGAGCCCGCCCCTGGGGCAGGGTGGAGATTCGTCACACCAGCCGGACACCGATCCGGACCCGACGGACTCCGAGGAACACCATGTCCACCACCCTTTCCACCGCCACCACCTCCTCCGACCAGGACCGCCCGGAACTGCGCCAGGCGATCGAGGAGATCGTCGAGTCGGGCGTCCTCGGCGTGCAGCTGCTGGTGACCGACGAACGGGGGGAGTGGGTCGGCAGCGCCGGGGCCCGCGAGCTGGGCTCCGGCGCCGGGCCGCTGACCGACGGGCACTTCCGCATCGGCAGCAGCACCAAGAGCTTCGTCGCGGGCTCGGTGCTGTTGCTGGTGGCGGAGGGCAGGATCGAGCTGGACGCCCCGGCCGCGCAGTACCTGCCCGCCTTCGGGCTGGACGGCCGGATCACCGTGCGGATGCTGCTCCAGCACACCAGCGGGGTCTTCAGCCACACCGGCGAGCTCCTGGCGGACGGGACGGTCGTGCCCGGCGTCGCCTGGCAGGGCAAGGCCTGGGTGGACGACCGCTTCCGCACCTACCGGCCCGAGGAGCTGGTCCGGTTGTCGCTGTCCAAGGAGCCGCGGTTCGCGCCGGGGGAGGGCTGGAGCTACTCCAACACCAACTACGTGCTGGCCAGGCTGGTGATCGAGGAGGTCACCGGCCGGTCCTTCGCCGAGGAGCTGCAGCGGCTGATCCTGGGGCCGCTGGGGATGACCGGCACCGTGGCGCCGGGCGCCTCGCCGGAACTCCCCGAGCCCCACCACCACAGCTACTACCGCTACCAGGACGGCGGGCAGGAGCGGACGCTCGACGTCACCCGGCACAACCCCTCCTGGGTCGCGGCCGGCGGCGACATGATCTCGACCACCCGGGACCTGCACACCTACTTCTCCGCGCTGATGGGCGGCAGGCTCCTGCCCGCCGAGCTGCTGGGCGAGATGCGCACGCCGGAGGCGACCATCGGCTACGGCCTGGGGGTGTTCGCCCAGGAAACGGAGGGCGGTACCGTCTACCACCACAACGGCGCCACCATCGGCTCGGCCGCGCTGATGTACGGCTCGGCCGACGGCAGCAGGATCCTGACCGCCGGCCTGAACTACGTGGACGACGCGGACCTGTCCCTCGCCGGGGCCTTCCAGAAGGCACAGCAACTGCTCGTCGCCGAGGTGTTCTGCGGCGGGCAGGCCGATCCGGCGCCGTCGACGGACTGAACGGCGGGCATCGGGACGGGGGGCCGGACCGGGGGCCGGGTGGCCGCCCGGTCCGGACGCACGAGAAGCTGAGCAGATGATGAGCGGAGTCACGATCGGTCAGGCGGCGGCGTTCCTCGGCGTCTCGGTGAAGACGGTGCGGCACTACCACGAGCACGGACTGGTCGCCGAACCACGGCGAGACGCCTCCGGCTACCGGAGGTACGGCTCGGACGAGCTGCTGCGGCTGGTGCAGGTCCGGACCCTGGCCACCGCCGGGGTGCCACTGGCCGAGATCGGGCCCCTGCTCGACGCCGACGCCGAGCACTTCGCCGCCGCCCTCGCCGACGTCGAGCGGCGGCTCGCCGAACGGATCGCCGAGCTGGCGGCGCGCAGGGAGACACTGCACCGGCTCGCCGAGGGTGACCGGGCCCTGTTGCCCGACCGCGCCTGCGCGACCCTCGACCGGATGCCCGCCCTCGGCTTCGACCCGGCGTACGTGACCGCCCAGCGCGAGGCCCTGGTGCTGGCCCGGGTACTGGTGCCGGACGGCTTCGACGGCTTCCTGACCCAGCTGGAACACCAGCTCGACGACCCCGGGTTCGTCGAGCTGGCCCAGCGCGGCTGGGAGGCGCGGGACTGGGACCCGGACGACCCGAGGATCGAGGAACTCGCCGCGGCCATGGCCGACCGCTACCTCGCCAACCCCGGACTGCTGGGGGACCCGGGCAGTCTGGAGGCCTGGAGCAGGGCTGCCACCCAGTACCGGCTGATCGACGGGCACCGGGAGGAGCAGGCACCGGTCTCCGCCCGGCTGACCGCGCTGACCGAGGCGAGGCTCCGGTCCGCCGGCGTGGCAGGACCACGCCTGCCCCGCCGGTGAACCGGAGCCGCACGGTTCACGCGCTCGGGGCGCCGCCCTCCACCAACTCGCCGTCCGCCAGCCGCAGCCAGCGGTCGACGCCGATGCCGGCCAGGAAGCGTTCGTCGTGACTGACCACCAGGAAGGCGCCCTGGTAGGAGTTGAGGGCGCCTTCGAGCTGCCCGACGCTGACCAGGTCCAGGTTGTTCGTCGGCTCGTCCAGCAGCAGCAGCTGGGGCGCGGGCTCGGCGCACAGCACGCAGGCCAGGGTGGCGCGCAGCCGCTCGCCGCCGGACAGCGCCCGGACGGGCAGGTGGGCCCGGGCGCCGCGGAACAGGAAGCGGGCGAGCAGGTTCATCCGCTCGGCCTCCGGCCGCTCCGGCGCGGCGGCGGCGAAGTTCTCCGCCACCGTGCGGTCCGGGTCCAGCAGGTCCAGGCGCTGGGAGAGGTGGGCGACCCGGCCGTCGGCCCGCTTGACCTGCCCGCCGTCCGGGGTGAGGTCGCCGACCAGCAGCCGCAGCAGGGTGGTCTTGCCGGCCCCGTTGGCGCCGGACAGGGCGATCCGCTCCGGACCTCGAACGGTCAGGTCGACGCCGCCCCCGGCGAACAGTGGGGCGCCGCCGCGCAGCACCTGGAGGTGTTCGCCGATGAAGAGGTCGCGGCCGTTCGGCACCTTGGTGCCGGACAGGTCGAGGGTGAGGCGCTGTTCGTCGCGCACGGCGCGCCCCGCCTCGTCGAGCCGGGCCTTGGCCTCGTCGACCCGGGCGGCGTGCATCTGGCCGGCCCGCCCGGCGGACTCCTGGGCGCCGCGCTTCATGTTCCCGGCGAAGATGCGGGGCAGCCCGGCGCTCTTGAGGTTGCGGGCGGCGTTGCCCGCCCGGCGCTCGGCGCGTTCGCGGGCCTGCTGCATCTCCCGCTTCTCCCGCTTGAGCTCCTGCTCGGCGTTGCGGACGTTCTTCTCCGCGACCTCCCGCTCGGCCTGGACGGCCTGCTCGTAGGCGGTGAAGTCGCCGCCGTAGAGCCGCAGTTCGTGCGAGTCGAGTTCGGCGATCCGGTCCATCCGGTCGAGCAGGGCACGGTCGTGGCTGACCAGCAGGAGGCAGCCGCCGAAGTCCTCCAGCGCGTCGTACAGCCGGTGGCGGGCCCCGAGGTCGAGGTTGTTGGTGGGTTCGTCGAGCAGCAGGACGTCCGGCCGCTTGAGCAGTTGGGCGGCGAGGCCCAGTTGCACGATCTGGCCGCCGCTGAGGGCTGCCAGGCCCCGGTCGAGGCGCAGGGCGCCGAGGCCGAGGCGTTCGAGCTGGGCACGGCAGCGCTCCTCGATGTCCCAGTCGTCACCGATGGTGGTGAAGTGCTCCTCGGCGACGTCCCCCGCCTCCACGGCGTCGATCGCCCGGATCACCTCGGCGACGCCGAGCACCTCGGCGACGGTGAGGTCGGCCGTCAGCGGGAGGTCCTGGGGGAGGTAGCCGGCCGTGCCGGTGACCGTCACCGAGCCGGCCGCCGGGCGCAGTTGACCGGCGATCAGCTTGAGCAGCGTGCTCTTGCCCGAACCGTTGGGCGCGACCAGGCCGGTGCGGCCGGGGCCGACGGTGAAGGAGAGGTTCTGGAAGACGGGGGTGTCGTCGGGCCAGGCGAAGGACAGCTGGGACGCGACGATGGATGCGAAGGACATGGGAACGACCCGGAAGGTGAGCGGGCGGAAACGAGTCCGGCCCGGGAAAGACAGGGGGACTGGGGTACGACGAGTCCGACCGCTGCACCGGGCGCCCTGCACCCGCAACGGCCGTCAAGTCCGGGTCTCACCCGGAGATGTCGTCGTCACCCGCCATGTCTGCTGCACTCCTCCGAAGGGGTTGGTTCGCCAGCGTAGCAGTCCACTTCGCCGGGCGCCGCCCGTTTTTCCGCGCGGGTTCGGGGCCCGTGCGGTGAACGGAACGGCCCCGGCCCGGTGGGCTCCGGCCTCAGGGGTGGCCGGCGTCAGAGGTGGTCGGCGTCGACGACGGCCTGGGCGAAGGCGGTCGGCGCCTCCTGGGGGACGTTCTGGCCGATACCGGCCAGCGTCCGGTGCTCCGACTGTGTTCGCCGACGTCGACAACTCGATGCGGATCGCCCAGGAGGAGATCTTCGGCCCGGTCCTGGTGGTCATCCCCTACGAGGGCGAGGACGACGCCGTCCGGATCGCCAACGACTCCGAGTACGGTCTGTCCGGCGGCGTCTGGTCCACCAGCGAGGCACACGGACGGCTTCTGGCGGCGGGTGATGCCCGACGCGATGTCGCTCCTGGGGCACGCGCTCGCCACCGTCTGAGCCCTCGGCAGCCTCCGGAACGACCGTCAGCTGTTCCACCGGTGTTCAACCACGCGGTCTCGACTCCGTCCCGTCAACCCCCTACCTTCCCTGGGGGACTGCGAGAAGGAGCCATGGAAGACACCCAACCTGCCGTACGGGCACGCGGATTGACGAAGTGCTTCGGTGACGTCGTGGCGCTCGACGAGGTCGGGCTGGAGCTGGTACCCGGGCGGATCCACGGGCTGGCCGGGCCGAACGGCGCCGGGAAGACCACGCTGCTGGGGCTGCTGCTCGGGCTGGCCGTCGCCGACGGCGGCGAGCTGGAGGTGCTGGGCAGACCGGTCGGACGGGCACTCGCGGCGCCGGACGGGGTCGCCGGATTCGTCGACGGCCCCGGCCTGTACCCGTCGCTGACCGCCCGGAAGAACCTGGCCGCGCTGGCGGCGCTGCGCGGTCAGGACACCGGGGCCCGGCGGATCGACGAGGTGCTGGCCGAGGTCGGGCTGACCGACGTCGCCGACGACCGGGTGCGGGGCTTCTCGCTGGGCATGCGACAGCGGCTCGGCCTGGCCGCCGCGCTGCTCACCGAGCCGCGGCTGCTGGTGCTCGACGAGCCCTCCAACGGCCTGGACCCGGCGGGCAAGCAGCACGTGCACGGGGCGCTGCGCCGGCTCGCGGACAACGGCGTGACGGTCGTGCTGTCCAGCCACCGGATGGACGACCTGGAGGCGCTCTGCTCCGAGGTGACGATCCTCGCGACCGGGCGGGTGCGATTCTCCGGCCCGCTGGGCACGTTGGCCGTCGAGACCCGCGCGCTCGACCACCGGCTGCTCACCTCCGACCTGCGCACCGCGCGGCTGGTGGCCGCCGGGGCTGCCGGGGTGACGGTCCTGGACGGGGACGTCGCGTGGCGCGGCACGGAGGTCCTGGTGGTGCGCGCCACCGCGCCGGCCGTCGAACAGCTGGTGGCGGCGCTGGTACGGGAGGGCGTAGGGGTGCGCGAGGTCGCCCCCGTCGTGTCGCCGCTGGAGGCCGCGTACCTCGCCCTCACCGAGGAGCAGCGCACCGAGGAGCAGCAGGAGTACGGGCGATGAGCACGGTCACGGCCGGGAAGGCGGCGGCCGGTCCGGCCGCCGGGCCCGCGACGCGCCGGGTGCCGGTGGGCCGGGTGTACCGCTTCGAGCTGGTCAAGCTCGTCTCGCAGTGGCGGATCCGCCTGCTGGTGCTGGCCTGCTGGGCGCTGCCCGGGCTGTTCGTGGCGGCCGTGGCCCAGCAGGGGACACTGCCCTCCGACACCCTGTTCGGCCGCTGGATGCACGCCACCGGCTGGGCCGGTCCGTTGGTGGTGCTGGGCTTCGCCGGCTCCTGGGCGCTGCCGCTGCTGACCTCGGTGGTCGCGGGCGACGTGTTCGCCGCCGAGGACCGCCTCGGGACATGGCGGCACCTGCTGGTGGCGGTCCGCTCGCCGCGGCGGATCTTCCTGGCCAAGACCCTGGCGGGCGCGACCGTGCTCGCGCTGCTGGTGGCCGGGCTGGTGGCCTCCAGTACGGTCGGCGGGCTGGCGGCGGTCGGCAACCGGCCGCTGGTCGGCGTCGACGGGCACCAGCTGGCCCCGTCCGACGCGGCCGCGTCGGTCCTGCTGGCCTGGGCCTGCGCGCTGGCGCCCACCCTGGCGCTGGCGGCGCTCGGGCTGCTCGGCTCCGTCGCCCTGGGTCGCTCCCCGATGGGGCTGCTCGTCCCCGCGCTGTCCGCGGTCGCGATGCAGCTGGCCCAGATGCTGCCGCTGCCGGTGGCGCTGCGCCTCGCGCTGCCCGGCTACGCCTTCGTCTCGTGGAACGGTCTGTTCGCCGATCCGGCACGTCTGACCGAGCTGCTGATCGCCGTCGCGGTGAGCCTGGTGTGGGCGGTGGTGGCGACCACCGCGGCCCGTGTGCTGTTCCTCCGGCGGGACTTCACCAACGGCAGCGAGGACGGCGGCGGTCGCCGGGCGCTCGCCTTCGGGGCGGCCCCGCTGGCCGGGCTGCTGGCGCTGACCTTCGGCGCGGTCGCCGTGGCCACGCCCTCGACCGGGTCGGGGATCACCCAGGCGAAGGTGCAGCGCACGGTCACCACCGTGTTCGCGCACCTGTACCGGCTGCAGACCGAGCAGTTGCACCGCCCCACCGTCACCGAGGCCGACCTGCGGGTCACGGCGGACTGCGGCCGGGGCGACGGCCAGGTCGACCCGGAGGGGCCGGGCAACGACTGGCGCTGCACCGTCACCTGGCACCTGCCCGGTACTGCCGCTCCGGGGACGGCGATCTACCAGCTGGACGTCGCCTCGGACGGGCGGGTGATGGCGGACGGGGACGGCCCGAAGGAAGTGAACGGCTACTTCCTGGTGCACACCGGGGCCGGCGACGCGCCGAACCCGCTCTGGCAGTTCGACGGCCAGGTCGACCTGCTCGCCTCCCCGACCGGCTGACCGGGCACCAGCGCCGGCACCGGCACCGGCACACCGAAGCTCCCACGCTCCCACGCATCCCCGCGCGCTCACCACGAAGCGCGCACTCACAACGAAGGGCTGACGCCATGCAGGTAACGCGTCGTCGACGTGTCCGCAACGAGCACCCCGGGCGCCCCGGCCGGCGGTCGGGCCGCCGGGCCGTGCTGGCCACGGCGTGCATCACGGCGGTGGCCGTGGCCACCGGCACGGCCTTCGCGGCCACCCACCAGTTCGGCAACGACCAGGTCGGCCAGGTCACCGCCGACGGCCAGGTGATCTCCAGCGACCAGTACCTGGCCCCGTACGGCGACCGGCTGGTGATCAACAACGGCAAGATCATGGGCTCCCGGGTCAGCCCGGACGGCACCCACCTGGCCGCCTCGCTCGCCGACGGCGACGCCTCGCTGGTCGTGGTGGACCTGAGGACCGGCAAGGTGCAGCAGCGCGCGGGCAAGGCCAGGACGGCCGACCTGAAGCTGACCGACGGCTCGGTCGGCCAGGAGGCCCCGGTCTACTCGCCGGACGGCAGGCAGCTCTGGCTGGGCCAGCTCGACGGCTACACCCGGTTCACCGTCAAGGCCGACGGTTCCCTGGCCGACCCGGTGAAGGTGGCGATCCCGGCCGACGGCGACAAGCACGCGCTGGCCTCCGGCGCGGTGTTCTCCGCCGACGGCTCGACGCTGTACGCGGCGGTCAACGGCCAGAACCGGGTGGTCGCGATCAACACGGCCACCGGCGCGCTCGGGCAGAGCTGGACGGTGGGCAACGCGCCCCGCGGCATCGTGCAGGTCGGGCACAAGCTGTACGTCAGCAACGAGGGCGGCCGCCCCGCCACCCCCGACGACGACACCCTCAACTCCTACGGCACCCAGGTCCCGGCCGACCCGGACACCGGCGCCGCGACCTCGGGCACCGTCAGCGTGATCGACCTCTCCGCCCCGTCCGCCGCCGTCGGCTCGATCGACGTCGGCCTGCACCCGACCGCGGTGTACGCCAAGAACGGGACGGTCTTCGTCGCCGACACCTCCTCCGACCAGGTGTCGGTCATCGACACCGGGCGCGACAAGGTGGTGCAGCGGATCTCCACCAAGCCGTGGCCGGAGGCCTCGGTGGGCTATGAGCCGACGGCGGTGACCCTCACCGACGACGGACGCCTGCTGGTCACCCTCGGCCGCGCCAACGCGGTGGCGGTCTACCGCTTCACCAGCGCCCAGGAGCCGGTGAGTTACGTCGGCCTGCTGCCCACCGACTACTTCCCGGCCGAGGTCACCACCGTCGGCCCGAAGGTGGTCGTCTCCAACACCCGCGGCATCGACGCCCGGCGCCCCAACTCCACCGGCGCCCACAACACCCACGACACCACCTCCAGCCTGACCCAGTTCACCCTGCCGGGCGACAAGGAGATCCGCTCCCAGACCGAGAAGGTCTTCCAGCAGAACGGCTGGACGAAGAACGCGGTTCGGACGGCCGACCGGCGCGGGGCTAAGCCCGTGGCCGTACCGGCCCGGATCGGCGACCCGTCGACGATCAAGCACGTCTTCCTGATCGTCAAGGAGAACCGGACCTACGACCAGGTCTTCGGCGACATCGGCAAGGGCAACGGTGACCCGAAGCTGGCCCAGTTCGGCGCCAACGTGACGCCCAACCAGCAGGCGCTGGCCAAGCAGTTCGGGCTCTACGACAACACCTACGACATCGGCACCAACTCCGCCGAGGGCCACAACTGGCTGATGCAGGCGGACAACCCGGAGTACACCGAGTCCTCCGCGGGCGAGTACGAGCGCAGCTACGACACCGAGGACGACGCCCTGGGGCACCAGCGCTCGGGCTTCCTGTGGACGGGCGCGCAGGCGGCCGGCCAGGACGTGCGGGACTTCGGCGAGTTCCACCAGTTCCTGACCAAGCCCGACGGCGCGAACTGGCAGAACCTGTACTGCGACGCCAAGAACATGGACGCGACCGGCGACGGCACCGCCTACCCGCTCAACTCCTCCTCGCCGATCCCGTCGCTCAACGACGTGTCGGTGCCCGGCTTCCCCAAGTTCGACCTCGACGTGCCCGACCAGTACCGCTACCAGATCTGGAAGCAGGACTTCGAGCAGAACGGCCCGGCCGCGCTCAACATGCTCTGGCTGTCCAGCGACCACACCGGCGGGCCGGCCAGCCCGGCCGCGCAGGTCGCCGACAACGACCTGGCGGTCGGCAGGATCGTCCAGGAGATCTCGCACAGCGGGTACTGGAAGGACTCCGCGATCTTCGTGGTCGAGGACGACTCCCAGGCCGGCCTGGACCACGTGGACGGCCACCGCGCCCCGATCCAGATCATCAGCCCCTGGGCCCAGCACGGCGCCGTCGACAGCCGCTACTACTCGCAGATCACCATGGTCCGCACCATCGAGCAGATCCTCGGGATCCACCCGATGAACCAGAAGGACAGCGCGGCCACGCCGATGGCCACGGCCTTCACCGACAAGCCCGACTACACCCCGTTCACCGCGGTGCCCAACCGGACCTCGCTGACCGACGGCCTGAAGACCCCGCCCTCCTGCGGCGTCGACGTGCCCGGCGGGGCCCAGGACCGCAGCGCGGTGGCGGCGCCGGTGACCGCCGCCCCGCCGGCGGCCGAGCAGGGCGTCGCCGCCCAGTGGGACACCTGGAAGTCCAAGCAGCACCTGACCGGCCCCAACGCCGCCCCGGACCGCGCGAACCCGGCCCAGATGAACCACCTGACCTGGTACCAGACCCACAACTGGACCACGCCGTACCCGGGCGAGGACGAGATCCACACCCCGGACGACGTCCCCGGCGCCTACATCCCCTCCGCCGAGAACGACGGCTGACACCCTCCCCGAGGACCGTGAACGGGCCCCGGACCGGCTCCAACCGGTCCGGGGCCCGTACGTGTCCCATCGAGGACAGGGCCCTACGAGCGCACCGCCGCGCCCGTCCAGGCCCGGTTGCCGAGGAGGGTCTTGATGTCCGAGGCGAGCCCGTTGTCGGGGTTCACCAGGAAGCCCAGCTCGTAGAGGGTGTTCTTGTCCCAGTTGGTGGTGAGCAGCCGGATCGGGACGTCGCCGGGGTGGGCCTGGAGTGCGAGCTTGAGCTCGGCGACCATCTGGGGGGTGATCCGGTGGACCGGGACGGTGATCTGGACCGGCGGCTTGGTGCCGAGTTCGGCGGAGGAGACGTCGAGGGTGGTGATCTCCTGGCCGAAGACGCTCAGCGAGCCGTCGCGCTCGTTGAGCCGGCCGCGGATCGAGATCACGTTGTCCTCGATCATCTGGTCGGCCATCAGGTTGTAGGTCGCGGGGAAGAACAGCACCTCGACCGAGCCGTCGCGGTCGGCGAGGGTGATGATCGCCCAGGCGTTGCCCGCCTTGTTGATCCGCCGGTCGACGCCGGTGATCAGCCCGGACAGCCGGACCTCGCCCTCGGAGCGGCCGGAGCCGAGGAGTTCGGCGATCGAGGTGTCGCGGTTCTGGGACAGGATGTGCTCGGCGCCGTCGAGCGGGTGGCTGGAGACGTACAGGCCGAGCATCTCCCGCTCCAGGGCGAGGAGTTGGCGCCGGGGCCACTCGTTGTCGGTGAGCTGGAAGTCCAGTCCGATGCCGGGCCCGCCGCCGTCGCCGGGGTCGAGGGCGCCGAACAGGTCGTCCTGGCCGATGGCCTGCTGCTTCTTCAGCCCGGTGACGGAGTCGATCGCGCTCTCGTGGACGCTGCTGAGCGAGAGCCGGGTGTGGCCGAGCGAGTCGAAGGCGCCCGCCTTGATCAGGGAGTCGACGGTGCGCTTGTTGCAGACCACCAGCTCGACCTTGTCCAGGAAGTCGGCGAAGGAAGTGTACTTGCCCTTCTCTTCCCGGGTGCCGACCAGCGACTCGATCACGGGCACGCCGACGTTGCGCACGGCCTTGAGGCCGAAGCGGACGTCGCTGCCGACGGCGGTGAAGTCGACCACCGACTCGTTGACGTCGGGGGAGAGGATCTTGATGCCCATCTGCCGGCACTCGGCCAGGTAGACGGCCATCTTGTCCTTGTCGTCGGCGACGGAGGTGAGCAGCGCGGCCATGTACTCGGCCGGGTAGTTGGCCTTCAGGTAGGCGGTGTGGTAGGAGACCAGGCCGTAGGCGGCGGAGTGCGACTTGTTGAACGCGTAGCCGGCGAACGGGACCAGGACGTCCCAGACCGCCTGGATGGCCTCGTCGGAATAGCCGCGCTCCTTGCAGCCCGCGTGGAAGGGCACGAACTCCTTCTCCAGCACCTCCTTCTTCTTCTTGCCCATCGCGCGGCGCAGCAGGTCTGCCTGGCCGAGTGAGTAGCCGGCCAGCACCTGGGCCGCTCGCTGGACCTGCTCCTGGTAGACGATCAGGCCGTAGGTGGGGCCGAGGACGTCCTTGAGCGGTTCCTCCAGCTCGGGGTGGATCGGGATGATCTCCTGCTGGGCGTTCTTGCGCAGCGCGTAGTTGGTGTGCGAGTTCATGCCCATCGGGCCGGGCCGGTACAGCGCGGAGACGGCGGAGATGTCGGCGAACTCGGTGGGCTTCATCAGCTTGAGCAGGGCGCGCATGGGGCCGCCGTCGAGCTGGAACACGCCCAGGGTGTCGCCGCGGGCGAGCAGCTGGTAGGTGGTGGGGTCGTCGATCGGGATCTTCTCGATGTCGACGTCGATGCCCCGGTTGGCCTTCACGATCTTGATGCAGTGGTCGATGATGCCCAGGTTCCGCAGACCCAGGAAGTCCATCTTGATCAGGCCCATGGCTTCGCAGGACGGGTAGTCGAAGCCGGTGATGATCACCCCGTCCTTGTCCCGCATGTGCAGCGGGATCAGGTCGAGCAGCGGGGTGGAGGAGAGGATGACGGCGGCCGCGTGCACGCCGGTGCCGCGGATCAGGCCCTCGATGCCGCGCCCGGTGTCGATGATCTTCTTGACGTCCGGTTCGTTCTGGTACAGCGCCCGGATCTCGGTGCCCTCGTTGTACCGGGCGTGCTTCTCGTCGAACAGGTCGGCCAGCGGCACGCCCTTGCCCATGACGTCCGGCGGCATCGCCTTGGTGATCCGGTCGCCCATCGAGAACGGGTAGCCCAGGATGCGGTTGGCGTCCTTGACGGCGGCCTTGGCCTTGATGGTGCCGAAGGTGTTCACCTGCGCCGTGTACGCGGCGCCGTACTTCTCGGTGACGTAGCGCACCATCTGGTCGCGCTGGCGGTCGTCGAAGTCGATGTCGACGTCCGGGGGGTTGATGCGCTCGGGGTTGAGGAAGCGCTCGAACAACAGGTCGTGCTCCAGCGGGTCCAGTTGGGTGATCCCGGTCAGGTAGGCGATCATCGAGCCGGCGGCCGAGCCACGGCCGGGGCCGACCGGGATGCCGTTGTCCCGGCCGTACTGGCAGATGTCGGCGACCACGAGGAAGTAGGCGTCGAACCCCATCGGGGTGATGACGCCCATCTCCAGCTCGATCCGGTCCAGCACCTCCTGGCTCGGGTTGTCGCCGTAGCGGTGCTTCAGCCCGACCTCGATCTTCTTGCGCAGGTAGGAGGCCTGGGTCTCGCCCTCGGGCACGTCGAACTGGGGCATCCGGTCGACGTAGGTGAAGACCTCCTCGTACGACTCGACCCGCTCGGCGATCGCCAGGGTGTTGTCGCAGGCCTCCGGCAGTTCGCGGAAGAGCGCGCGCATTTCCTCGGCGGTCTTCACGTAGTAGCCGGTGCCCTGGAACTTGAAGCGGTTCGGGTCGTCCTTGTTCTTGCCCACGCCGACGCAGAGCAGGCTGTCGTGGGCGTCGGCCTGGTCAGCGGTGACGTAGTGGGAGTCGTTGGTGGCCAGCAGCGGGATGTTCAGCTGCTTGGCCAGCCGCAGCAGGTCCTCGCGGACGTCGCGCTCGATGTCCAGGCCGTGGTCCATCAGCTCCAGGAAGTAGTTCTCCTTCCCGAAGATGTCCTGGTACGCGCCGGCGGCCTTGACCGCCTCCTCGTACTGGCCCAGCCGCAGCCGGGTCTGCACCTCGCCGGAGGGGCAGCCGGTGGTCGCGATGATGCCGCCGGCGTTGGCGGCGATCAGCTCGCGGTCCATCCGGGGCTTCATGTAGTAGCCCTCCATCGACGCGAGGGAGGACAGCTTGAAGAGGTTCCGCAGGCCGGTCGCGTTCTGCGCCCACATCGTCATGTGGGTGTAGCGGCCGCCGCCGGAGACGTCCTTGCCGCCCTCACCGTCGGCGCCGGTCGGGCGCTGGCCGCCCGGCGACCAGAACACCTGCTTTTTCAGGAAGCGCGAGCCGGGTGCGACGTACGCCTCGATGCCGATGATCGGCTTCACGCCGGTCTTCGCGGCGGCGTGGAAGAACTCGTACGCGCCGAACATGTTGCCGTGGTCGCTCATCGCGATGGCGGGCATGCCCTGTCTCTCCGCCTCGGCGAACAGCTTGCCATTCTTCGCCGCCCCGTCCAGCATCGAGTACTCGGTGTGGACGTGCAGGTGCGCGAAGCTGTCGGACACGGCGCTGCTCTCCTTGGTGGGCGTCGGTAGGGCGAAGCGGTCCACGCTAGCGGGTCGGCGCGCGCGACGCACGACGGGCTGACGGACCGCCCTGCGACGGCCCGGCAGCCCGTGCGGGGGAACCGTCAGGCGCTCGGCCGGGCCTCGGCGAGGCCGGGGATCTCGGCGGCGCTGGCCAGCACGTGGGTCTGCGGGTGCCCGTCGAAGTCGGCGCGGCCGAGCTCCCCGGTCAGCACCCCGACGACCACGCCGGCCCCGGCGTTGCGCCCGGCCTCGACGTCGACCACGGTGTCACCGGCCGTCAGCACCCGGCGGGTGTCGATCACCCCGGTCTTCTGCATCGCCCGGTGGATCATGTACGGGGCCGGACGGCCGCGCGGCACCTCGTCCGAGGTCACCACCGCGTCAAGGTTGCCGCCCTCGCCGGTGGACCAGCCGAGCGACTCCAGCAGCGGGTACGCGACGTCGCCGCTGAAGCCGGTGGTGAGCGCGACCTTGATCCCGCGGCGGCGCAGCTCGGCCAGCGCCTCCTCGACCCCGGGGACGGCCTGTGGGGGAGTGGTCCGGTAGGCCTCGCGCAGGTACTCCGCGAAGGCCGCGTAGCTCTCCTCCACCAGCTCCGGGGTCGGGGTGCCGCCGCCGAGGCGGACCAGGGCGGCGATGGCCTCGCGCTTGTCGGTGCCCATCCAGGCCTGGAGGTCGGCCTCGGCGACGGCCACACCGTTGCGTTCGACGGCGGTGCGCAGCGCCCGGTAGACGGCGCCGGACTCGTTGATGGTGGTCCCGGCCATGTCCAGGGCGGCGAGCTCGATCACGGTGTCAGTCCTCTTCGGTGCGGTAGCGGCCGATGACGGTACGGCCTTCGATGGTGTTCTCGATGGTGAAGGTGGCCATGGCGGGCAGGTAGCGGTCGTCGGCGTCCTCCAGCGGCACGCCCAGGCGGGAGGTGGTGAGCCGGCGTACCCGCAGCAGCGGGGCTCCGGCGTCGACCCGCAGCAGTTCGGCGTCGCGCGGCCCGGCGGCGACGGCGTCGATGGTGTGCCGCGCGTGGTGGAGGTCGACCTCGCGGCGCAGCAGTTCCTGGTAGACGGAGCCGGTGTCCGGGTCGAAGTCGAACAGGATGCGGCCGACCTCGTGGACGAAGGTGGAGCGCTCCAGCATGGCCGGGACGCCGTCCAGCAGCCGCAGCCGGACGAGTTCGACGACCGGCTCGTCCTGCGCGAGGCCCAGCCGGACCGCCGCCTCCGGGGAGGCCCGGCGGCGGGCGACCTCGAGGGTGTGCTGCCCGGGCTCGCGGCCGATGCTGCGGGCCCACTGGGTGAAGGACAGGAAGGTGTCGAAGGGCTGGGAGGGCGTGGTGCGACGGGCCACGGGCGGCTTCCCGCGCCCGCCGACCAGGCTGCCCGCGCTGCGCAGCATGGCCAGGGCTTGGCGGACCGGCCCCCGGGAGGTGCCGAACTCGGCGCAGAGCTGCGACTCGCTGGGCACCGGCTCGCCCTCGGGCCACTCGCCGGACTCGATGCGGCGCTGGAACTCGGCGCCGAGCCGTTGGTGGAGGGGGAGGTCCTCACTTGTCTTCACAAGTCGACTATGGCACCCGGGCCCAGGACTTCTCAAGACCGATCGAGCTGCGGATTCTCCTGTTCACCCGGCAGATCACTGAGATCGTCGGGCGGATGAACAGTCGGTAACTTGTACATACATGTCTTGACGCCAGCGCCCGCCCGCCCGGAAGCTGGACCCATGAGCAGCAGCACCCCACCCGTGACCTCCCCCACCACCCCGCGCAGCGATGTGGTGATCGTCGGCGCCGGAATCATCGGCCTCGCCCACGCCTTCGAGGCGCTGAGCAACGGACTCTCCGTCACCGTCCTCGACCGCGACCGGCGGCCGGTCGGCGCCTCCGTCCGCAACTTCGGCCACTGCTGCATCAGCGCCCAGGACGGCGAACTGCTCGCCCTCGCCCAGCGCTCCCGGCCGGGCTGGCTGCGCGCCGCCGAGGCGTCCGGCATCTGGGCCGCGGAGGCCGGCACCCTGGTGGTCGCCCGGTCGGCGACCGAGGCGGCCGTCCTGGAGGAACTGCACGCCGAACGCGGCGGCGACGCGGTGCGGTTGCGCAGCGCCGCCCAGACGGCCGAGGCGCTCGGCCGGGCGGCGGGCGAGGACGGCGACCTGGTGGGCGGCGCGGTGCTGCCCGCCGACCTGCGGGTCGACCCGCGCGAGGCGGCGCCCGGCCTGGCCCGCTGGGTGGCCGAGCAGCCACGGGGCCGCATCCTGTGGGGCACCGCCGTCACCGGCGTCGAGTCCGGCACCGTGCACACCACCCGCGGCCCGGTCCACGGCGACCGCATCCTGGTCTGCGTCGGCCACGACCTGGACCACCTGCTCCCCGACGTCGCCGAGGACCACGGGATCCAGCGCTGCCGGCTGACCATGGCCCGGGCCGCCGCCCCGGAGGGCTTCCGCACCGACTCCGCGGTGCTGACCGCCACCTCGATGCTGCGCTACGACGCCTTCACCGCCCGGCCATCGGCTGCCCGGCTGCGGGAGGAGGTGCTCGGCCACAGCGCGGAGCTGCTGGAGATCGGCGCGAACGTGATGTTCACCCGCCAGCCGGACGGCACCCTGCTGATCGGCGACTCGCACCACTATGACGCCACCACCCCGCCGTTCGTCGACGAGCGCACCTACGAGCTGCTGATCGACGCCGTCGCCCGGGTGCTGGGCGTGCCGCGGCTGCGGATCCTGGAGCGCTGGCAGGGCGTCTACGCCAGCAGTCCCCGCGGGCCGCTGCTGGTGCGCGACCTGGCCCCGGGGGTGCGGGCCATCTCGGTCACCTCGGGCATCGGGATGACCCTCTCCTTCGGCCTCGCGGCCGCCACCTTCGACGGCACCCTCGCCGCGACGGCCTGAGCCGCTGCCCGTCGGTGCTCGGAAGTCCCGTCGGTGCTCGCGAAGGCGGTCGGTGCTCGGAAGGTGGTCGTGCTCAGAAGGACGAGTGGGCGAACCAGTGCGCCAGCAGTTCCTGGTCGCCGGAGAGCTCGACACCGGCGGTGTCGCGGTCGAGGCGCCCGTACAGCATGAGCAGCAGTTCGGCGGCGGTGGCGCGGACGGTGGCATCGGCCTCCGTGTCGGTGTCGGCGTGGTCGAGGCCGAAGCCGTCGGGGCGCAGCCGGACCAGCCAGTCGCCCTCGCCGTCGGTGCGGGCGAAGCGGACGGTCCGGTTCTCGGCGCGCAGTTCGGCCGTCGCGGGGGCGAAGAAGGCGGCGAAGGGCAGGTTGGTCAGGAACTCGTCCACCCCGTCGGCCGCCAGGGCCGGGTCGATCTCCGGCTCCAGTCCGAGCGCGCGTTCGGCGTCGACCCGGTGGACGAGGGTCTCGAACAGCATCCGGCGCACCCAGAACCGGGCGTGCTGGTCGGCGCCCCAGGCCCACATCGGCGCGTCGAGGTCGCCCTCGGCGAAGGCCGCGGCGGCCTGTTCGGCGGCCTCGGCCAGCCAGGCCGGGTAGTCCTCCGGCCGCTCGGGCAGCCGCAGGTCGACGTCCCGGCTGCGCGGCGGCTCCTGGATCCGCTGGCGCAGCAGGACGGTGAACCAGCGCTGCACGCTGCCGGTGTGGCGGACGAGGTCGGCGAGCGTCCACCCCGGGCAGCCGGGGACCGGGAGGGCGGGGTCGGCCTGCCGCACGGCGGCGACGAAGCGGGCGGTCTCGGCGGCGACGGCGGTGCCGTGGTCCAGCGGGGTCATCAGGGCTGCCTCTCAATTCTTCATGTAGTGAAGCAATTGCGACGACGCTAGGCCTGAAAGGTTGAGGCTGTCAAGTAACTCTCGGGTGCGCTCCGGCCCCGGAGATCGCCGGCCCAGAGGGCGGGTGGCTTCGCCGCAGCGGGACCTACCCCCACGGCCGTACTCACTCGGCGGGCGCCGAGCGGATGGACAGGCCTGGCCGGCGGCGGTGGACGGTGAGGTAGACCAGTCCGTCCCCGCCCGCCGTGACGGACCGCCGGGCGCCGTGCGGCAGCCAGGCCGTGCACCCCGGGGAGAGGTCCTGGCGGCCGTTGGCGGTCTCCAGCCGACCGCTCCCGTCGAGCACCTGGACCAGGACGTCGAGGTCCGGCTCCACGTGCCCGGCGACCTCGGCGTTCGCGGGCAGGCGGATGATGTTCGCGTCCAGCTGGCGGCTCTCCTCCTGGAGGCGCCACAGCGCTCCGCTGCGGTCGGCGGGAGCCTGGTGGAGCAGGGACCCCAGGTGGGCGAGCACACCGGGGCCGGGATCGGACGTCAACGAGGCCTCCTGCGGGCGAGTGGGATCGGCCCGTGGATTCTACGGAGGATCGCACGCGACCCGGACGGCCGGCGGGCCCGGTCGCTGGTCCCACTCGGTGGGCCCGGTCGCTGGTCTCGCTCGGTGGGCCCGGTCGGCGGGCTCAGTCGGTGGCGAGGAGCCGGGCGAGGGCCGCGTCGATGTCCAGGTGGTCGGACTCGGAGCCGGCCGGCACCAGGGTGAAGGAGTCCGAGAGGAACGCCGTGACGAGGTCCTCCGGTGCGCTGACCAGGGACCCGCCGCCGGGCCCCCGCAGGCTGATCAGGACCTCGCCCGCCACCCCCGGACGGACCTTCACGTCGCCGCTGCCGACCGGGCCGAGCCGCCCCTCGTTCAGCAGCTCACGGCTGAAGTACCAGGACACCCGGGCTCCGTCGCCGGTGCACTGGCACGGAGTCAGCGGAAAGGCCAGGCAGGCCGCATAAGGGAGGCTCGCGTCGAAGCGGAGCTCCGCCTCGACCGGAACGTCGGGCGCCGCGCTCTCCGGGAAGGTCACGGACAGCGGGCGGACGGTGGACAACTGCATCGATTCGGCCTCCTGCGATCGCAACGGCCGGCCCGCGGCGGTCCGGCTGCCCATGGCGCCTACCCGGCGCGCCGAGACACAGCCAGGGGCGGACGAATCTCCACAATTCCCTTGCATCGCCGGCCTGCACCGCCCGCCGGCAGGCGTCAACTCCGCGCCCGCGTCTTCACTCCTGCGCATGAAATGGTGGGCCGTCCGGAGCTCTGGAGCAGGTCACGGCGGCCTCCTGCCGGAGGAGGCTGGCCAGTGGGCCGCTCCCGCCGCCCGCCCTCCCGAACGGAGCCCGAACGTGACCAGATCCCGGCCCCTCCGGGCAGCCGCCGCGCTGCTGCTCCCCGCCGTCCTCGCGGCCTGCTCCAGCTCGGGCTCCGGCTCCGGAACGCCGTCGACCACCGCGACGAGCCCCCTGCAGGGCAGCACCGTCGCGACGAGTCCCGTCCAGAGCAGTGCCGCCGCCGCGAGCCCCGCCCAGAGCAGTACCGCGGCGCTCCAGGTCACCATCAAGGACTTCGCCTTCGCGCCCGCGACCCTGAAGGCGGGCCCCGGCCGGACCGTCACCGTGACGAACCAGGACACCACCGCCCACACCCTCACCGCCGCCGACAAGTCCTTCGACACCGGGACGATCGCGCCCGGCGCCACCGCGACCTTCACCGCGCCCCAGCAGGCCGGCGACCACCCGTACATCTGCACCATCCACCCGTTCATGCACGGCACCCTCACCGTGGGCTGAGGCCCCGTGGCCACCCCCGCACCCGCCCGCCGGCACCCCTCGCCCACCTCCTGCCGCGCGTGGTGGCCGCCGCCGGCCTCGCCGTGCCGGTGGTGTTCCTCCGGCGCCACCGCACCGGCGATCTCTACGCCTGGCTCGTCGCCGCCTGCGGCCTCGGCGCACCGCTGCTCCGCCGCTACGTCGACGTCGGCACCCTGGGCCCGCTGCCGAACATGTACGAGCCGATCTGGTTCGAGGAGAAGATCCGCGCCGCCTGGGCCGAGGGCATCGCCACCGCGGCGCTCACCGTCCTGCTGTTCGGCCACCGCCGACGCCCGGCCTGATCGCGGAGGGGGCCCCGGACACCGCTCCCGCCGCCCGGGTGAACGGGCGGCGCGGCGGTCCGGGTGAACGGGCGGCGCGGCGGGCCGGAGGCGATGATCGCCGGAATCCTGGAGGCCCTCACCGTCGGAGGCGGACATGCGGATCCTGCTCCTCGCCAGTGCGTTCAACAGCCTCAGTCAGCGGCTGCACGCCGAACTGCGCGACCGACGCCACCAGGTCGAGTTCCAACTCGCCGGTGACGACGAGGAGTTGTCCGCCACCGTGGCCCGGTTCCGGCCGGACGTGCTGCTCGCGCCGATGCTGCGCACCGCGATCCCGCAGGAGGTCTGGTCGGAGCTCACCTGCCTGATCGTCCACCCCGGCCCGCCCGGCGATCGCGGTCCCTCCTCACTCGACCGGGCGATCCAGGACGGCCGCACCGAGTGGGGCGTCACGGTGCTCCAGGCCGAGGCGGAGATGGACGCCGGACCGGTCTGGGCCGCCGAGCCCTGCGGGCTGCCCGAGCACGGCAAGAGCGACCTCTACCGCAACGAGGTCTCCGACGCGGCCGTGGCCGCCGCCCTGCTCGCTGTGGAGCGCGTCGCCTCCGGCACGTACGTCCCGCAGCCGCAGCACGGTCCCGGCTGGCGCCGGACAGTGCGCACCCGGCCCTTCCTGCGCCAGCACGACCGCCGGATCGACTGGGCGGCCGACCCCACCGAAACGGTGCTGCGCAGGCTCCGCGCCGCGGACTCCCAGCCCGGCGTGCTGGACGAGCTGTGCGGCGGCGAGTGGTTCCTGCACGGCGGCCACCGCGAGCCGCTGTTGCGCGGCCGCCCCGGTGAGCTGCTCGCCACCCGGGCCGGCGCCGTCTGCCGGGCCACCTCGGACGGCGCGGTGTGGATCCCCGAACTGCGCCGCCGCCGCACCCCGGGCGGGCCCGCGACCTTCAAGCTCCCGGCGGTCACGGCGCTCGGCGCCCTGCTGCCGCCCCTGCCCGAGGCACTCGCGCCGCTGATGCCCGATGAGGGCGAGCGGCCCGGCTGGTCGGACATCGGCTACCGCGAGGACGGCCCGGTGGGCCTGCTGCGCTTCGCGTTCCCCGGCGGGGCGATGTCCACCGAGCACTGCCGCCGGCTGCTGGCGGCGTACCGCTTCGCGCTCGGGCGCCCGACCTCGGTGCTGGTGCTCGGCGGCGGCCGGGACTTCTTCTCCAACGGCATCCACCTCAACGTCATCGAGGCGGCCCAGGACCCGGCCGCCGAGTCCTGGGCCAACATCACCGCGATGGACGACCTGGTCGCCGAGGTGCTCGCCACCACCGACCGGCTGGTGGTCTCCGCCCTCGGCGGCAACGCCGCGGCCGGCGGGATGATGCTGGCGCTGGCCGCCGACGAGGTGTGGTGCCGCGCCGGCTCCGTGCTCAACCCGCACTACCGGCTGATGGGCCTGTACGGCTCGGAGTACTGGACCTACACCCTGCCGCGGCGGGTGGGCGCGGCGGAGGCCGGGCGGCTGACCGAGCAGGCCCTCCCGGTGTCCGCCGCGGCGGCCGAGCGGATCGGCCTGGTCGACCGGGTGCTGGACTGCGGGCCGGGCGAGTTCGGGGCGAACGCGGCCCACCTGGCCGGGCTGCTCGCCGCCTCGCCCGCCGCCCAGCAGCGGATCGCGGCCAAGAAGGCGGTGCGCGAGGCCGACGAGCGGGCGAAGCCGCTCGCCGCGTACCGGGAGGAGGAGCTCGCGGTGATGCGCCGGCAGTTCTTCACACCCGAATCGCCGTACCACGCCCTGCGGTCCGCGTTCGTCCACAAGCGCCCGGTGCCCGCCGGGCTCCTCGCGAGGACGTGACCCGAACGGCCGCGGCGGGCTTGCGCGGCCAGGACGGTCCGGTGGGCTCTCCGCCCGGCGGCCGACCCGGATCGTTGGTATGACTGGGACCGAGCCATCCCCTCCGGTTCCCGTCCCCGAGGAGGCATCCTCATGAGCGCCGCGACCGCCGCAACGGCTGTAACCGCCGCAATGGCTATAACCGCCGCAACCGCTGCAAGCGCCGACACCGACATGCTGCACAGTCGGCCGAACGGGCCCGCCCGTTGCCCGCGGAGGTGACGGCGTGAGTGAACGAAGTGAGCGAAGGCACACGAGCGGCTTCCCCGAGAAGATCGAGCGCGGTTTCGCAGGGGCCCGGCGGATCGCCGACGCGGTGCTGACGGCGGGCTACGAGCTCCACCCGCACCGCGTGTCCGAGGCCGAGAACAGGCTGCGCCGGCAGTTCGGCGTGCTGGTGCCGCCCGAGTACACGGCGCAGGGCGGCGAACACTCCCACCAGCGCACGGAGTGCGTGATGGAGGCGCAGTACGACGACCGGCTGGCGGTGGAGCTGCGCTTCCTGCGGGCCCAGCGACGCACCGTCGAACAGGCCGTCAAGGGCGGCGGGTTCGAGCCGGTGGAGGAACTGGAGCTGGCCGACCGGGTGCTCGTCGAGTGCGACGAGGCGGTCGAGGAGCGGATCGAACTGCTGCTGTCCGTCGAGGAGTTGACCGGCGAGGTGGTGCAGCACGGGTTCCGGCTGCCGGGCGTCGGCAGCACGGAGCTGCTGCACGAGCGCGGCAGCGCCGTCGGCCGACTGGTGCGCCGGCGCGAACAGGTCGACGGGCTGGTGCGGTTGAGGGTCGAGGAACTGCCCGGCCGGTACCGGGCGCAGCGCCTGACCGTCGAGGTGGAGAACGCCTCCACCTGGACGCCGCCCCGAGGGGCCGGCCGCGAGGAGGCGCTGCCGCGCTCCCTGCTCTCCACCCACCTGCTGCTCGCACTGGAGCACGGCCGCTTCCTGTCGGTCGCCGATCCGCCCGACTGGGCCCGCTCGGCCGTGGAGCGGTGCCGCAACGAGCGCACCTGGCCCATGCCCGCCGGACCGGACGGCGGGTACCAGGTGGTCCTCTCCTCGCCGATCCTCCTGGAGGACCACCCGCCCATCCCCCCGGAGAGCCCCGACGCCTTGTACGAGGCCACCGAGATCGACGAGATCCGGGCCCTGCGGACGGCGACCCCGACCGACCGGCGGAAGCGGGAGCCCCGGGGCAGCGACGGCCTGGCCGCTTCCATGCCGCCCGAGGTGCTCGGGTAGCCGCACGGCGTGATCCGCGGCGTGCGCGGCATCACCGGCTGCGGCCCGGACCGGCAACAGCCCTGGTGGGACCCGGGCAGCCCGGTGCTGCTGCGGCCCGGACGGCGGCGCACCGCCACCCAGGACCTCGACGGGTCGGTGCACCTGGCCGGCACGACTGGAGGACGACCTGGGCGCGGACCTGTGGCGGGCCCAGGGGCGCTTCCGGTGCCTGCAGCCCGACGAGATCACCCCGCCGGAGGAGTCGTGACCCGACGGACGGTGCTGATCGCCGGAGTGGCAGACGTCCTCCTCGGCGACGACGGCCTCGGGGCGGAGACCGTCCCGCCCCGGAGCTGCTGACCCGCACCGGCCCGGGCTGGTCGTCGGTGGTGCCGCGTAGGGTCGGGCCCGACAGGTTGAGCCGGTGTTGAGGGTGGGGCAGTTGGAGCCGCAGGGGAACGAGTGGGACGCGCGGGTGGCCGGGGTCCGGAGGTTCGCGGAGGCCGGGAATCTGGACGGTCTGGTGAGGAGCCTCTACGGCCTGAACGTCGACCTCGATGGCGACTGGGCCGGCGACGGCGGCGGGCAGGTGATCGAGCTGCTGGGGCGGATGCCCATCCCCGACCGGGTGCAGCTGCTGTGCCGGATGACGGAGGGGCTGGAGGAGACGGCCGTCCACGCGCCCCGTGAGTGCCCGGGTCTGGCCAGGCTGGTCGTACGGCTGAGTGAGGGGCTGAGCTGCGAGCAATTGGCCGCCTGGCGGGAGCCGTTGCTCGACCTGGCGGCGGGGATGATGACCCTGTGGGAGGGCTGGCGGCTGGGCTGCCTGGCCGAGGTCGAGCTGGCGGCGGGTCGGTGCCTGCCGGACGCGGTGGTCGCCACCGTTCGCCGGACCGCGCTGGCCGCCGAGACCCCCGGTGAACTCCTCGATGTGGCCGCCGGAATCGCCGAGCCGCCTCTCAACCCCGGCGAGCCGTGGGCGGATCGGGCACTCGCGGACCTGGCGGTCACCGGGCCCGCCTGGCACCCGCTGATCGGCCACGCGCTGTCCCTCTCCGGCTCCCGCCCCGGCGTCGGGTGGCAGCGGGCCGGGCGGCAGCTGCTCGCCGAACTCGGGCCGGAGCGCGTCCGCTCGGCGGTCTGCGGGTGGCTCGCCCTGGCCGGCGAGCCGCGCAGTCTGCCCGTCGCGTCCTACTACGGCTCGGGCACCGCGGGGTTCGAGATGGACCCCTTCAACGTGCGTGCGCTCCAGGGCGTCGCCGCGCTCCTGGCGCTGGCACCCGCCCACCCGGACTCGGCCGCAGCCCTGGGCCGTCTGGTGGAGGCAGCCCTGCTGCGGATCCCCGGCGTCGGACCGCGGTCGCACAAGACGGCCTCCGCCGCGGTGCACGCCCTCGTCCAGCTCGGGGACGAGGACGCGTACGACGAGCTGGAGCGCCTGGCCGGCACGGTGAAGTACCGCCCGACCGTGAACCTCGTCACCAAGGCCCTCGCCGCCAGGACCGTGTAGAGCGGGGCCTGCGGGAAACCGATTTCCGTTTCGGTAGGGACATCGCCTATGGTGATCTCACCGACGCGGGGTGGAGCAGCTCGGTAGCTCGCTGGGCTCATAACCCAGAGGTCGCAGGTTCAAATCCTGTCCCCGCTACCAACAGAAGCCGGGGTCGGCGCACTTGGTGCGCCGACCCCGGCTTCTTCGTGTTACGGGAGCGGAGGACGGGGTCGATCCCGGCCGGGGCTTCGCGCGTGACCGGCGTCCGCGCGGTCGCGGTGGTCCCGGCTTCGTCCGAGGTCGGCCAGGGCAGCGACGGCTGCGTGCCGCAACTCCGTGTCCAACGTGTCCGCCCGCCCTTTCGCGACGTCCGGGCTAGGTACCACCGGGTGCCCAGCGGTTCCGGCGCCGAGTGGGTGTCAGGCCCACGTGAACTTCCTTGATGGGACCCTGACAGCACATCAGGTTACTTTAGGGTAATTTAACGGTGTCGTCCGGGTGAACGTCCCCGGCCTCCCTTGAAGGACTCGTACGTGCTCTCTCACCAGTTCCACCGTTCCGGTCGCCGTCTGGCCGGGTCCGCGCTGGCCCTTGTTGCTGCTGTCGGTGTACTGCCCGTTGCTCCCGCGTTCGCCGATCCGGCGCCCGTGCCGGGGGCGGCCGGTCAGCCGGACGCCACTGCGCATCTGGATGCGGTGGAGCGGGCGTTGCGCGAGGTGTCGCCGGGGCTGGAGGGGACGGCGTGGGAGCGCACGGCGGGGAACCGGCTGGATGCGCCGGCCGGAGACCCGGGTGGGTGGCTGCTGCAGACGCCGGGGTGCTGGGGGGACGCCTCGTGCAGCCAGCGGGTGGGGACCAGGCGGGTGCTGGACAAGATGCGGGAGAACATCTCGCGGGCGACCCGGACCGTCGACATCTCAACTCTCGCGCCGTTCCCGGACGGTGGGTTCCAGGACGCGATCGTGGACGGCCTCAAGGCGTCGGTCGCCGCCGGGAACACGCCGCACGTGCGGGTCCTGGCCGGGGCCGCGCCGCTGTACAACATCACCGCGCTGCCGTCGAAGTACCGGGACGACCTGGTGGCCCGGCTCGGGGGTGCCGCCGGGAGCGTGACCGTCGAGGTGGCCTCGATGACCACCGCGAAGACCGCGTTCTCCTGGAACCACTCCAAGCTGCTGGTCGTCGACGGGCAGAGCGTCATCACCGGCGGGATCAACAACTGGAAGGGCGACTACCTCGACACCGCCCACCCGGTCACCGACGTCGACCTGGCGCTGAACGGTCCGGCCGCCGCCTCCGCCGGTGCCTACCTGGACACCCTGTGGGACTGGACCTGCCGCAACACCGGGGTCTTCTCGGCCGCCTGGTTCGCCTCCTCCAACGGCGCCGGGTGCACCCCCGACCTCGAGCGGCGTCTCAACCCGGCGGCCGCGCAGGTGCCCGCCGCCGGCGACCTGCCGGTGATCTCGGTCGGCGGCCTGGGCGTCGGCATCCGCGGCAACGACCCCGCCTCCGGCTACCGCCCCGACCGGGCGCCCGCCGCCGACGACCTCAAGTGCGGCCCGATCGGCCTGCACGACAACACCAACGACGACCGCGACTACGCGACGGTCAACCCGGAGGAGGCCGCGCTGCGGGCGCTGATCGCCGGCGCCGGCAGCCGGATCGACATCTCCCAGCAGGACGTGACCGGCACCTGCCCGCCGATGCCGCGCTACGACGTGCGGCTCTTGGACCTGCTCGCGGGCAAGCTCGCGGACGGCGTGAAGGTGCGCATCGTGGTCAGCGATCCCGGCAACCGGGGTACCGTCGGCAGCGGCGGCTACTCGCAGATCAAGTCCCTGAACGAGATCAGCGACACCCTGGCCGCCCGCCTCACCGCCCGCCTCGGCGACCCGGGGAAGGCGAAGGCGACGATGTGCCAGAACCTCCAACTCGCGCCGTTCCGGGCCTCCTCGGCCCCGACCTGGGCCGACGGCCACCCGTACGCGCTGCACCACAAGCTGGTCTCGGTCGACGGATCCGCCTTCTTCATCGGTTCCAAGAACCTCTACCCGGCCTGGCTGCAGGACTTCGGCTACGTCGTCGAGAACCGCGCCGCCGCCGGGCAGCTCGACCAGCAGCTGCTCGCCCCGCAGTGGCAGTACTCGCAGGCCGCCGCGACCTTCGACTACAGCCGGGGCGTCTGCCAGGGCTGACGGTCAGTAGAAGAGCAGTCAAGGAGCCGCCCCCGCCGAACCGGAGCCCGGCGAGGGCGGCCCCGCAGGCGCGAGCCCGAAGAGAGGCCCTTGGGCGCCCTGGACGGCGGGTCAGCGGCTGCGCGAGCATGGAGCACATGCCCGAGACGCCGAAGTCCCCGCGCAGGATCGCCGACGACCACGTCGTCCGGGTCGCGGCACTCGACCCGGCGACCTCGACCAGACTCGGCCTCCACCCCGAGGACGACCGGCAGCCGGACCTGTCACCGGACGGCTTCGAGGCGCTCGCCGAAGTCGCCCGGCAGACCCTGACCGCCCTCGACACCACGGCGCTCGTCGACGATCCCGCCGAGCTGGACTGCGCCCGCCTGCTGCGCGAGCGGCTCACCGCCGAACTCGCCGTGCACGAGGCCGGGGACCACTACCGCCAGCTGCGCAACGTCAACTCGCCCCTGCACAAGGTCCGCGGCGTCTTCACCATGATGCCCACCGACACCGCCGAGCAGTGGGCGGCCGTCGCCGGACGGCTGCGCAACGTCCCCGGCGCCCTGCACGGATACCGGGCGACGCTGGCCGAGGGCATCGGCCGCGGACTGCTCAGCGCCCCCGGCAGGCCCGCGCCGCCATCGCCCAACTGGACGCCTGGACGGGGCGAGCGGGCGGCGGCACGAGCTGGTTCACCGGCTTCGTCGCGGACGGGCCCGCCGCGCTGCGCCCCGAACTGGACGCCGCCGCCGAACGGGCGACCGCCGCCACTGCCGCCTTCCGCGACTGGCTCGCCGACACCTACCTGCCCGCCGCCGACGGCACCCCGGACGCCGTCGGCCGCGAGCACTACCTGCGCTGCGCACGCTCGCCGAGGAAGCAGGTGAGGGCCACGTGGCCGCTGCTGAAGGAGGCCATGCCGAGTCGGCCGCGCCGGCCGCGCTGGTGCGCGGCGGTCGGGGCACCGGAGAGCCGGTGTGAGCGGCAGGCGCACCACGAGACCCACGTACCCGGTCTCGTAACCCTCGCGGACGGGCCGGTAGTCGACGGCGAAGGAGGCCGGGCCGACCCGGACGCGGGACACGTGCATGCCCGCCGGTGCGGTACCGAGGTACAGCAGCGAATAGGTGAGCACCATGAGCTGCCGTCGGGCGTGGCCGTCGGGCGGGGCTGCGGCGGCACCTTCGGCTGATTCCGGATCAGTTGCTCCTCGGTCATGGCGTGCGAGCATGACCGGATGACTGTGACTTCCCACGAGCTGCACCGGGTGACGACGCCGGTTCTGGAGATTGCCTACCACCGGACCGGCGAGCGCCGCCGGACCACCGACGCTCCGGTGATCCTGCTGCACGGGTTCCCCTACGACGTGCGGGCCTACGACGAGGTGGCGCGGTTGGTCGCGGAGGTCGGCCGGGAGGTACTGGTGCCGTACCTGCGTGGTTACGGGCCGACGCGGTTCCTGGACGGGGGGACGGTACGCAGTGGCCAGCAGGCCGCGCTCGCGCGGGACCTGGTGGAGTTCATGGACGCGCTGGGGATCGAGCGGGCGGTGGTGGCCGGTTACGACTGGGGTGGGCGGGCGGCCTGTGCGGCGGCGGCACTGTGGCCGGAGCGGATCGACGGTCTGGTTGCGGCGGGCGGCTACACCGTCCAGGACATCGCCCGCGCGATGGAGCCCGCCGCGCCGGAGGCGGAGCGCAACCTCTGGTATCAGTACTACTTCCATTCCGATCGCGGCCGCCAGGGGCTGGAGCAGAACCGTGAGGAGCTGTGCGGGTTGCTCTGGCGGCTGTGGTCGCCGAGCTGGGCGGCGGCCGGGAAGGCGTTCGCGGCGTCCGCACCCAGCCTGCACAACCCGGACTTCGTCGAGGTGTCGATCCACTCCTACCGGCACCGGTACGGACTGGTGGAGGGCGACCCGCGCTACCAGGAGCTGGAGGAGACGCTGGCCGGCCGGCCGCCTATCGCGGCTCCGACGGTGGTGCTGGTCGGGGAGGAGAACGGGGTGATCCCCGCCGCGGACCAGACCGGCACCGACCGGTTCACGGGCCCGTGCGAGGTGCGGACCCTGCCAGGCGTGGGGCACAACGTTCCGCAGGAGGCGCCGGAGGCGTTCGCCGAGGCGGTGCTGAGCCTGGTGGGGTGAGGAGGGAGGGGCGGTGGGGCCGCCGGGCGGACGGCGGCCCCACCGGTGGCGCAAGGAGTGCTAGCCGTGCGTGACGCACTTGTTGGCGCTGTTGGACCACAGGCCCTGGAGGTCGAAGGTGCCGGTGCTCAGGGTGACGTAGGCGTCGAGGTTCTGGCACTCGTCGCCGATCTCCCCGCCGCCGCCGTTCCAGCCGATGCTGGGCCAGAAGTCGGTGACGGTCTCGGCGTACTCGTGGGTCTCGGTGGATTCGATGCCGGAGAGCATCCGGCCGTCGGTGAAGGTGGTGCAGGCGCCTGCTCCCAGGTCCGGGATGTACGGCATGTTGGTGTAGGCCAGGGTGCCGTAGGAGCTGCTGGTCTTGTCGTGCCAGGCGCAGAATCCGCTGTTGGGGAAGCCGTCCGGGTGGGTGCCGGTGGGGGAGAGCACCACGTACTGGGCGTTGAGGTTGGGCGCCTGGGTGGTGTTGCCGAAGTGGGCGGCGGCCTTGCCGGCCTCGGCGCCGAGCTGGGTGCTGGTCGCGCTCGCAGGCGCGGCGGCGGAGTTGTCGAACCAGACGCCGGCGAGCGGGGTGGTGGCCGGGTGCTGGACGTGGACGCCCTTGGTGCCGCAGTTGGTGGTGCCCTTGGCGACGCCCTCGCAGTACTGGTCGAGGATGGTGCCCCAGGTGTCCTGGCTGCCGTAGAGGCCCTTGAACATGTTCTGCATGTCGGCCGCCACCCCGGCCGGGTCGGAGGACCACTGGCTGCCCCAGAAGACCAGGTACACCTTCGGGGTGGGGGAGACCACGCCCTGGGTCGCGGAGGAGCGGACCGAGAGGGTGTTGTTGGTGGTGGCGGTCGGGCGCTGGGCGGCGCCGGGGTGGAGCGCCTTGGTCCCGAAGTGGGCGGCGGCCGGGGCGGGTTGCGCCTCGGCGCCGGTGGCCAGTGCGGTGGTGCCGAGGGCGGCCAGGGCCAGCGCGGTGAGGGTGTGTGCGGCGGCCTTGAGCGGTGTGCGCATGCGTCTGCTCCCGAGTGTGAGGGTGTGGGAGGTTTGTCCGTGCTCGTCGAGTCGAGCCCGGACACCACACCAACTCGGCGGCGGTGCAGTCCAGATGGCGGACACGGCCGTGCGAAGCCTTTGCCGTGGTCATACCAAGTCCTTGTCGTCGAACGGCCGGTGGACGTGTTCGATGGTCCACGGCGGTCGGTACTACGATGCGCAGCGATGTTTTCCGGCCGATCAAGGGGGAACTGATGACGGGTCAGTGGCAGGAGCTGGGCACGCCCGGCGGTATCGAGGCGTACGTGCACCGCCCGGCGGGCGAAGTGCGCGGGGCGGTGGTGGTCTGTTCGGAGCTGTACGGCGTCAACGCGTACCTGCGGCGCGTCTGTGCCGAGTTGGCGGACCTCGGGTACGTGGCGGTGGCCCCGGACTTCTACTGGCGCAACGCCCGCCGCACCGAGCTCGGTTACGGCGCCGAGGAACGCGAGGCGGGTCTGGTGCTGATGACCGCCCTGGACCGCGACGAGTTGGTCGCCGACGCCGCCGCGGCACTGGACGCCGCCCGGGCACTGGCCGACGGCCACGGCGTGGCCTTCTTCGGGATGAGCATGGGCGGCCACATCGCCGTGCGTGCGGCCACCGAGCTGCGCTTCGAGCTGGCCGCGGTGTACTACCCGGGCTGGCTGCTCAACTCCGGCTTCCCGCTGGTCGGTCCGGTGCCGCCGCTGGAGACGGCGGAGCGGATCGCCGCCAACGGCGTGTACCTGCTGGGCTTCTGCGGCGAGCTGGACCACATCCTCCCGCAGGAGGAGTGGCGGGAGGCCGAGCGGCGGCTGACCGACGCCAAGGTCGGGCACGAGCTGGTCACCTACCCGGGCGCCCGGCACGGCTTCGCGGCCGACCGCCCGGCGGACCACGACGCCACCGCGACCGCCGACGCCTGGCGGCGCGTCCGGGGGGCGCTGGCCGAGCGGCTGTAGTGCGCGACGATGCCGCGCGCTTCCGGTCCGGCTGTGCGACGGGGGAAGGCGATGGAGAAACAGCAGCATGCGGAGCCCTGGTACGCCACCGCGCTGCGGGCCGGGCTGGAACTGGTCGGCTGGATCGGCCTGCCGATCGCGCTGTGGCCGCACTCGTTACTGCTGGCGATCGGCGTGGACGTGCTGCTGATCGGCGTCCCGGCGCTCCTGCAGACGCCCGGGGACAAACCGGGGACGGTCGTCGCGGTGCCCGGCTGGGTCACGGTCCTGATGGTGCTCGCCGAACTCGCCGGGGCCGTCACCGCCGCCGGGCTGCTCTTCCCGGGCTGGGCGGCGGTGCTGGTCACGCTCCTCGCGCTGGCCTGCTGCGGCACGGAACTGCCGCGATGGCGGCGGTTGTTGAGCCGGTAGAGCGTGCCCCGACGCCAGGCGCGCCGATAGAGCGTGCCCCGACGCACGGCGTCGGGGCACGCTCAAGGGACGGCCGTCAGTGAGGACGTTCGGCGGCGACGCCGTACGCGGCCCGCCGAACGGGCCCCGCGAAGGCGCGCCTGCCCGGCGGCGGGGCCGGGAACGGCTGCCGCGGCCGCCGGGGGGATCACGCGAGCCCCTCGACGTGGATCACGCGAGTCCCGTCGACGTGGGACCCTCACCGTCGCCATGACCTTGCCCGGCCCCGCCTGCCGATGTTTGAGCCGGGGCTGCTGGGCAGACGCAAGGTGGACACGCGGACCCGCGGGTCGATCTGCGCGTATGCGCGGCAGGCCTGCGGGCCGTCGGAGAGTAGTGATCGGAAACGGCCATGAACGACCAGGAATCGACTTCATCCGCCCCGTCGAGGGGTACGGCCCTGCTGCTGCGCCCGGTGGAGTCCGCCGCCTCCGCCGTGCGGCGTGTACCGGGTGCCGGGGCCGTCGGCGGGATGGTCGACGGAGTGCTCGACACCGTGGGACTGGTGTCGCCGCGGGCCCGTCGGATCGCGGCCTACACCGGCGCCGGGCTGCTGGGAGCGGTGGGCGCGGTCGAGTGGCCGGTGGCCGCAGCCGGCGCGGCGGCGGTCTGGCTGACCCAGGCGCGCCCGAAGAGTTCCACGGGGTCCGCCGCCACGCCCGCCCGGGAAGGTGCGCCGGCAGCCAAGAGCAGAACCACCGAGGCACCGAAGGCCTCCCGGTCGGGCGGCACGGCGCCGAGCCGCCGCCGGACGACCATCGCCGCGTCCGCCGGGTCGTCCCGGCGGAAGACCGTCTGACCCGGCGGATCGGGGCCGAGCCGTGGTGCCGCACCGACTGACCCGACTACCGGCGATGGGCCTGGGGCTGTCCCTGGCCGTGCCGGTCGTCCTCGCGCGCTCCGCCGTGCCCACGGCCCGCGCCGCCGCCCGGGTGGCCGCCGAGGCCGGGCGCGTCGGCGCCCGTACCACCGTTCGCACCACCGTCCGGACGGCCGTCTCGGCCGCGGGGACGGCGACCCGGGTGGGCCGGGTCGCCCGTAGCGCGGCCGAGACGGGCACGGGCTACTGGCACGCGGGCTCGCGGATCCAGCTGCCACTGCGCTCCCGGGGAGCCGGTACGGCGCGGAACGTCGAGGCGGCGGCCCGGCGGGTGGCGCTGGGACTGGCCAGGCGGCCGGACGTCATCGCCGCCTACTGGGACGGCGGCCTCGCCCGGCTGGTGATCCAGTTGACCCAGGACGCGGCCATCGACCGCGTGGTGGAGCGGGCCACCGAACTCGCTGCCGGGCAGCGCCTGGAACGGGTCGACGAGGACGTCCTGGAGACCGCCCACCCCGGTCGCACCGGTGGCGTCCGCGCCCAGTCGGTCGCCCTGGCCTGCGACGCCGTCGGCTTCGTCACCGCCGTGGGAGCCCGGGTGGTTCCGCTGCGCACCGGGCCCCGGCTGGCCACCGCCCTGGTCTCCCTGGTCCGCGAGGACCCGGACGTCCGCACCCTGCTGCGCCGCCGGTTCGGCGACGCCGGGGCCGACCTGGTGCTGGCCGCGGTCGGCGCCGCGGCGCACGGCGTCGGGCAGTCGCCCGGCGCGCTGGTCCTGGACGCGGTGCTGCGGACCGGCCGGCTGATGGAGACGATCGCCGGCGCCGCGGCCTTCGACGCCGCGCACGACACGGTCTGCGCCCCCGGACGGCTGAGCGTCGCGGGTACCGGAACCGCCCGGCCCGCGCTGCGGCCGCTGCCCCGCGAGAAGTTCGAGGACCAGGCCGTCGGCAGCACCCTGCTCGGCGCGGCCGCGGCACTGCTGTTCACCCGCGACGTGGCGGAGTCCGCCGAGGGCCTGACGGCGGGCAACCCGAAGGCCGCGCGCTACGGTCCCGCCGCGTTCACCTCCGCGCTGGGCACCGCGCTCGCCCGGGAGGGCGTGCTGGTCCGCAACCTGGAGCGGCTGCGCCGACTCGAACTGGTGGACACCGTGGTGCTGCACCCCGACGCGCTGCGCGGGACGGGCAGAACGGTCCTGGAGGTCCATCCCTCCGCGCCCGACTGGGACCACGACCGGCTCTGGCAGGCGGCCGTCGCCGCCCTGGACCGGCCCGGGGCGGAACTCGAACTACGGCCGTTGCCGGACCGGTCGGGCCGGCCGGACGCCGGGACGGGGCTGCTGGTCGCGTCCGCCGGGGGCAGGGACGTCGGCACGGTCCTGGTCGGACGGGAGATCGCCCCGGTGGCCGAGGCCGCGCTGGACGCCGCCCGCCGAGCCGGGTTGCACGTCGTGGTGGCCGACGACGGAACGCTCGGAGACTTCGGCACCCTGGCCGATCAACTACTGGGCAGCGAGAGGTCGTTGTCCGATGCGGTGCGCCAACTCCAGCGCGAGGGGAGGGTGGTGCTCACCATCGCCCGCGTTCCGGCCGACCACGGCGCCGAGTTGACGGACGAAGCCCGCGAACTGCTCGCCGGGCTGCTGCGCGGTGACCTCGCCGTCGCGCTCACCGACCGGGAGAGCGCGGTGGTGTGGGGTGCGGACCTCATCCTGCTCAACGGCCTGAACGGTCTCGACTCCGCCTGGCGGCTGCTGGCCGCGATCCCCGCCGCCCGTACCGTCGCCCAGCACTCCAAGACCCTGGCCGAGGCGAGCGCCGCGCTGTCCGGCCTCCTGGTCGTCACCCGTGGTCGACGGCCGCACAGCACCCTCCCGGTCGCCGCCCGGCTCTCGCCCGTGAACGTCGCGACGGCCGGGGCCCTGGTCTCGGGCTGGCGGGCCGCCCTGCGGGTCGGCACCCGCAGCGCGCCCCACCCGCCGCCGCGCGTCCCCTGGCACGCGCTCGCGCCGAAGGAGGCGGTGGCCCGGCTCAAGGCCGTCCGCCGCCCGGCGCGCCGCGACGCCGCATGGGTCCGGCGGCTCGCCGCCCATTCGCCGCTGCGCGGGGCGGGCCGGCTGGTCGGCGCGGTGCGCTCCGAGCTCGACGATCCGCTGACGCCGGTCCTGCTCGTCGGGGCGACCGCCTCCGCCCTGCTGGGATCGACCGTGGACGCGGCGCTGGTCGCCGGAGCCCTGACGATGAACGCGCTGATCGGCGCCTTCCAGCGGTTGCGCTCAGAACGAGCCCTGTCCGCACTGGAAGTGACCCAGCATCAGCGCGTGACGGTGGTCGACGGCGAGCGGACCAGGCGGGTCAGCGCCGCCGACCTGAGGCCCGGTCAGGTGATCGAGTTGGGCACCGGCGAGGTGGTGCCCGCCGACGCCAGGCTGATCGAACTGGACGAGCTGGAGGTTGACGAGTCCGCGCTGACCGGCGAGTCCCTCCCGGTCGCGAAGCAGCTGGCCGCCACCCCCGAGGCGACGGTCGCCGACCGCCGCTGCATGGTCTTCGAGGGCACCACCGTGGTGGCCGGGCGCGCCCGGGCCGCCGTCGTCGGCACCGGCGAGGACACCGAGGCCGGACGGGCCGCGCACCTCGCCGCCCGCACCCCGCCCGCCGGGGGAGTCCAGGCCCGGCTGCGCGAACTGACCGACCGCAGCCTGCCGTTCACCCTGCTCGGCGGGGCCGCCGTGGCGGGCCTGGCGGTGCTGCGGGGCAGCCCGGTGCGCGAGGCCGTCCGGGGCGGACTGGCCGTGGCGGTGGCCGCCGTACCGGAGGGCCTGCCGCTGGTGGCCACCGTCGCCCAGCTGGCTGCGGCCCGCCGGCTCAGCAGCCGGGGCGTGCTGGTCCGCACCCCGCGCGCGCTGGAGGCGCTCGGCCGGATGGACACCGTGTGCTTCGACAAGACCGGCACCCTGACCGAGAACCGGCTGCGGGTGACCCGCGTCGCCACGGCCGACGGCGCCCGCCACCCGGCCGACGACCCCACGGCGGCCGCGGTCCTGCGGATGGCGGCCCGCGCCTGCCCGCCGGCCGACGACGACAGGACCGTGCACGCCCACTCCACCGACGAGGCGGTGCTCGCCGCCGCACCGGACGACCTCGGCTGGACCCCGGCCCAGACGCTGCCCTTCGAGGCCAGCCGCGGGTACGCCGCCGCCACCGGGACGGAGGACGACGGACGGGCGCTGCTGGTGGTGAAGGGCGCACCCGAAGCCGTGCTGCCGGCCTGCACGGGCAGGGGCGCGGGCACAGGCACGGGCGCGAGGGAGGACGGGGAGGCGACCGTGGCCGCCCTGGGCGCGGACGGCCTGCGGGTCCTCGCGGTCGCGCTGCGACCGCTGTCCGCCGATGAGGAGGAGGCGCTGGACCGCCCGTTGGATGGGCTGGAACTGGTCGGTTTCGTCGCCCTGGCCGACAGCCCGCGCCCCGGGTCCGCGGCGCTGATCGAGGGGCTGCGCCAAACCGGGGTGCGGCCGGTCATGCTCACCGGCGACCACCCGGCCACGGCCCGCGCGGTCGCCCTCGCCCTCGGCTGGCCCGAGGACCTCGCACTGGCCACCGGTGACGAGCTGGCCGGCCTCGACCGGACCGGCCGCGCCCGGGCGCTGGGCGGCTGCGACGTCGTCGCCCGGGTCGCGCCCGAGCAGAAGGTACTGGTGGTCGAGGCGCTCCGGGAATCCGGGCGGGTGGTGGCGATGGTCGGGGACGGCGCCAACGACGCCGCCGCCATCCGATCGGCCGACATCGGCATCGGGATCGCCGCCCGCGGCTCGGCGGCCGCCCGCAACGCGGCCGACCTGGTGATCACCGACGACGAACTGACCGTGCTGACCGACGCGGTGGACGAGGGACGGGCGCTGTGGCGCAGCGTCGCGGACGCGATCACCATCCTGATCGGCGGCAACGCGGGCGAGATCGGCTTCTCCCTGCTGGGCACGGTGCTGTCCGGTCGCGCCCCGATGTCCACCCGGCAGATCCTGCTGGTCAACCTGCTCACCGACATGTTCCCGGCGATGGCCGTCGCCGTCACCCCGCGGAACGATCCGTCGAACGGGGAGGCCACCCGGCGCGTGGGCACGGCCGCCCTGGACGCCCCGCTCGCCCGGCAGATCCGGCACCGCGGCCTGGTCACCGCCCTCGGCGCGGCCACCGCCTGGTTCATCGGCACCGCCACCCCCGGCACGGCCCGGCGCACCAGCACGATGGCCCTGTGCGGCGTCGTCGGCGCCCAGCTGGCCCAGACCCTGGCCGGGCGGGCCCGCAGCCCGCTGGTGCTGGCGACGGTGCTGGGCTCCGCCGCCGCGCTGGCGGTCATCGTGCAGACGCCGGGCGTCAGCCGGTTCTTCGGCTGCACCCCGCTCGGCCCGGTGGCCTGGACGGGCGTGGCGGCCTCGATCGTCGTGGCCCTGGCCGCCCCGCCGCTGCTCCCACAGGCCGAGCGGCTGGTGCTGGTCGCGCTGGCCCGGGCGGTTGCGGCCGTCCGGGGCAAGCGGTCGTGAGCGGGGCCGTCAAGTAGGCATCAGCGCCGACGGGTGTCGCGCCCCTGCCCGGCGGCCAGGCGGCGGCGGACCACCGTCAGGTCGAACGCGCTGATCCCGGCGAAGGCCGCGCAGACGGCGGCGAGCACGGCGTACACGCCCCGGTTCGGCGGCGGGCCCGGGGCGGCGAGTGCGGCCAGTACGGCGAAGACCACCGTCCCGCAGAGGAACAGCACCAGGAAGATCCGGGACAGCAGCCGCCGCAGTTCCAGGTCCGTCCGGGCGTTCACCGGCTCGGTGCCCCGGCGCACCCCCGGCTGGGGCCGCAGTTCGGGCGTCGTCCGGCCGGGGCCGCTCGGGGTGTGTGGGAAGTCGTGGTGCTCACCCGCCCCGCGTCGCGTGCGTCGTCCGGCCATGGGGGCTCCCGAGGATCGGTGCGGCCAGTAGTCCTGTCGCCGCGCGGCTACCCGGCCCCGGGCGCGGCACACCCGAGCCGCAGGCGGACCGCCAGCTGAGGGCCCTGCTCCTCGCGGCCCTCCTCGTCCACCGGGCAGAGCTCGGAGAGCGCCCGCAGCATCGTTTCGACGTGCTCGGGCGCGCCGAGCAGTTCCGCCGTGGCCTCGCCCGTCAGGGCGGGCGGTCCCGGCGGCGGGGCGGGACTCTGGACGTCGAAGGCCTGCGAGGTGCTCACCGCCGGGCCCGGCCCGGGGATCGTCCGGGTGCCCTCGGGCCCGGCCTCGGCGACCGTCCAGGTGCTCTCCGAGGTCAGGGTGGGCGGTACGTCCCACACGTTGCCGATCCGGGTCCGGCCCCGGCCGGTGTGCGTCGGGAAGGCCGTCTCCAGGGCGTCGAGGACGGCCCCGGCGACCTCCGGTGCGCCGTCCGTGAGGCGGACGAGCACATGGCCGGCGAGCAGGGGCAGGCCCATCGGTATCTCCGTCCATCCGTTCCGTGCGGTGGGTTCGAGGACCAGGGACGCACACCGGGCGGGTCGCCGCACCTTCAGCGCTCCCGCCGGAGCCGGGACGGCAACTCCGGCAGGTCCGCCACCAGGTCGAGGACGTGGTCCGGGTGGCCGTCGGGCGCGGGGTGCGCGGGGCCACCGTGCCGGTGCGCACCATCCGTCTGCCCATCCGGCCGAGGGCCCGGCCTCCGTTCGTCAGCCGATCAGGCCGAGGGCCCGGCCTCCGTTCGTCAGCCGATCAGGCCGAGGCGCGGTCCGCCCCGGTCGTGCAGCCGCCGCAGGAAGCCGAGCACTCCGGCGGATCCGCCCGCCCGGGTGGTCGCCGTCACCCCCGCTCCATCGCCTCCAGGTCGGCGTCCCGGAGTGCGGTCAGCCGGTCGTGGCGGGCGGGCAGCCGGGCCGGGTCGCGAACGGCGGCCGTGACCTGGTGTCCGTCGGCGAGGGCGAGGCCGACCAGATGGCGGCCGATGCCGCCCGTCAGTGCCCCAGGTAACGGCGGCCCGGTATCTGTTCGAAGATCAGGTTGGTGCGGGTCTGGGCCACCGCCGGGTGGGTGGTGAGGTGGTCCACGACGAAGTCGCGCAGCGCCTCGGGGCCGGCGACGCCGACGTGCAGCAGGTAGTCGTCCGATCCGGCCATGTGGAAGACGGCCAGCACGCCGGGCAGGTCGGGGGCGGTGCTGCGGAAGCTCTCGTTCTGCTCGCGGGTGTGGGCGCGCAGCCGTACCGAGATCATCGCCTGGAGCGGCAGCCCGATCGCGGCCGGGTCGAGTTCGGCCCGGAAGCCGCGGATGATGCCGCGCTCCTGGAGGGCGCGGACGCGGGCCAGGCAGGTGGAGGGGGCGATGCCGACGGCGGCCGCGAGGGCGTTGTTCGGGAGGCGGGCGTTGTCGGCCAGGGCGCGGACGATCGCCCGGTCCACGTCGTCGACCGGCGCCCGGCGGCCCTGCGGATTGTTCGGCATGCCCGCCAGGATCGCAGCCCTTTCCGCAGATTCGCAAACCTGATCGGAACTTGGCCGAATGTTCTTCGAAGAGGCTTCCCAGGAGCGCCTGAAAGTTCCATCCTTACCGACGGTCCTGACCGACGACCGTCATCGACATCGACGACGACGTCACACCCGGTCGCCGCCCCACCGCACCCCCGGAGCGCCCCGCCCATGAGCCCGACCGCCTTCCCCGCCGCCGAGACCGCGACCGCGCCCGCGCCCGCCGTCGATCCCGGTCCGGAGCTGGACGGCGGTGACTTCACCCTCCCCGAGGGCGGCCTGGACGACGACCGGCGGCTGCGCGCGCTCGACGCCGTGGACGAGTACCTGACCCGCAAGCGCAAGCACCTGGTCGGCTACCAGGCCACCCAGGACATGCAGGGCACCGCGCTGGACCTCGCCCGGTTCATGCCGAACAACATCAACAACCTCGGCGACCCGTTCCAGAGCGGCGGATACAAGCCCAACACCAAGGTCGTCGAGCGGGCCGTGCTCGACTACTACGCGAAGCTCTGGCACGCCGAGCGCCCGCACGACCCGGCCGACCCGGAGTCGTACTGGGGCTACATGCTGTCCATGGGCTCGACCGAGGGCAACATGTACGCCCTCTGGAACGCCCGGGACTACCTGAGCGGCAAGGCGCTGATCCAGCCGCCGACCGCCCCCTTCGACGCGGTGCGCTACGTCAAGGCCGACCCCGACCGGCGGAACCCGAACGCCCACCATCCGGTGGCCTTCTACTCCGAGGACACCCACTACTCCTTCGCCAAGGCCGTGGCCGTCCTCGGCGTGGAGACCTTCCACGCCGTCGGCCTGGAGAAGTACGCCGACGAGTGCCCGCTGGTCGACCCGGTGACCGGGCTGCGCACCTGGCCCACCGAGGTGCCCTCCCGCCCGGGCCCGTCCGGCCTGTCCTGGGACGGCCCCGGCGAGATAGACGTCGACGCCCTCGCCGTACTCGTCGAGTTCTTCGCCGCCAAGGGCCACCCGGTCTTCGTCAACCTCAACCTCGGCAGCACCTTCAAGGGCGCCCACGACGACGTCCGCGCCGTCTGCGAGCGCCTGCTGCCGATCTTCGAGCGGCACGGGCTCGTCCAGCGCGAGGTGGTCTACGGCAGCTGCCCGCAGACCGGCCGGCCGCTGGTGGACGTGCGCCGCGGCTTCTGGATCCACGTGGACGGCGCGCTCGGCGCCGGCTACGCGCCGTTCCTGCGGCTGGCCGCCGAGGACCCGGAAGGGTACGGCTGGACGCCCGAGGCGGAGCTGCCCGAGTTCGACTTCGGCTGCGGCTGCCCACCGCCGGACACGGCGAGGTGGACATGGTCTCCTCGATCGCGATGAGCGGCCACAAGTGGGCCGGCGCGCCGTGGCCGTGCGGCATCTACATGACCAAGGTGAAGTACCAGATCTCGCCGCCGTCCCAGCCGGACTACATCGGCGCCCCGGACACCACCTTCGCCGGCTCCCGCAACGGCTTCTCCCCGCTGATCCTCTGGGACCACCTGTCCCGGTACTCCTACCGGGACCAGGTGGAGCGGATCCGCGCGGCCCAGGAGCTGGCCGCCTACCTGGAGCGGCGGCTGACCGCCATGGAGCGCGAACTCGGCGTCGAGCTCTGGCCGGCCCGTACCCCGGGCGCCGTCACCGTACGGTTCCGCAAGCCGAGCGCCGAGCTGGTGGCCAAGTGGTCGCTGTCCTCCCAGGACGTGCTGATGGTCCCGGGCGACGAGACCACCCGGCGCAGCTACGTGCACGTCTTCGTGATGCCCTCGGTCGACCGGGCCAAGCTGGACGCGCTGCTCGCCGAACTCGCCGAGGACCCGGTGATCCTGGGCGCACCGTAGTCCGCAACGCGTCCGGGGCTTCCCGTCAGAGGTTGGTCAGCTGGTCGCCCTTGGCGTCCTGGAGCACGTGGTCCACGCAGACCGCGAGGATGACCAGGAGCAGGGCGTCCTGCTGGCTCATCACGTCCACGGCGTAGGCGTCGCGGATCGTGAACCAGCGGCGGGAGACGTGCGCCAGGGTGGTGCCCTCGTGGCGTATGTCGAACTCGCGGTCCCACAGGTTGCCGTTGATCCTCAGCTTGCGGCCGTCGCCGAGACGGACCTTGAAGCGGTCGCCGAACAGCTTGAACAGCTTCTTGCTGACCTTCGCGGTCGGCTGCCCCTCCTGCTTGATCAGCAGGGTGTGGTGGAAGGTGAAGGCCTTGCGGACGATGCTCGCGACGTGCTCGCCACGGGTGTCGACCAGGGCGAAGGTGCGGCGCAGCCGGAAGAACTTCCGGTTCACGCGGTAGAGCTTCTCCCGCTGCTCGGTCTCGATCCAGGCCTCCTCGTGGAAGGCGAACATGCGGTCGCGGACCAGGTAACGCACAGTGGTTCCCCCGTGGTGGATCCGCCGGCCCCCGTGGCGCGGCGCGGCCCAGAGCGTAGCGGCTGGTCAGCGAGGGGGGAGGGGCAGGGGGTGGTGCTTTTACCGGTCCGCGACGTTCCGCCGGTCCGACGGTGACCCGGCGCGGCTCATTCGAGAAGCCCGTAGACGTTCAGCGCCCCGGAGAAGGTCGCCAGGTACACCTTGCCGTTCGCCACGGTCGGCGGCACGAACTTGGCGAACAGGCCGACGTCGTCCCGGGCGGCGTTCATCTTGCTGTTCCACAGCTCCTTGGTCAGGTCGGAGGCCAGGTAGACGCGGAACACGCCCTCCACCACTGCGTGGTTGGCGTCGTCCTTGAGCACGTGCGAGGCCCACAGCAGGCCGGAGTCGGGGTCGCTGCCGTTGGCCGAGACGGAGAGGAATCCGCCGGGCATGATGAACGGGGGCGGCTCGGGGGTGGTGCTGGTGAAGGCGGGGGCCGTCTGCAGCACCCCGCCGGCGAAGCGGTAGGCGCGCAGCGGCACGTTCTCCGGCCAGACGTAGACCAACGGGCCGTCCTGGAAGTCCCAGTACACCGGCCCGCCGTGGATGTGGTTGTTGGTGTGGTCCTGGGTCAGCCAGAAGCTCTGGACGATCTGGCTGTCGGAGCCGGCCTGGAAGTGGCCCATCGCGCCGGTGTCCAGCAGATAGAACTTCGCCTCCTTGCCGCCGCCCAGCAGGAGGTTGGTGTTCGGGATCAGCAGCGGACCGGCCGAGCCCAGGTCCAGGTCGGCGTTGCCGTTCAGGAAGGCCTGGTTGAACGGGGCGAACCAGTCCAGGAGTTTGAGATCGGGGCTCAGCTTCACGATGCAGCAGGAGAGGTTCGACCCGTCGGGACGGAAGCCGCCGTTGCCGGTCATGAAGTACAGGTCGCCGTTCCCGTCCGCGGCCAGCCCCTGTCCCGCCTGCCAGATCCCGCCCAGGCCGGTGTCGGGCGTGGTGATGAACACACCGGTCTGCTGCAGGTTGTCGGCGTCGAAGCCGAACACCCAGCCGTGGTACGGTTCCCGGTCGCCGTAGGCCGCGAAGGCGACGTACAGCCGGTCGTTGACCAGGGTCAGCGCGGCCCGCTGGATCTGGAGGTGGCTGGTGAAGGTGATGGTGCCGTTGACACTGCCCTCGCCCGATCCCGGGACGGTGGCGGCGATCCGCACCGGGCCGCCGAGGGATTCCTGCCCCGACCGCAGGTCGAGGGCGTGCAGGGTGTGGTGGTACGTGTTGCCCTCCTTGGTGAAGGCGACGACGTAGATGAGGTTCCGGTCGACCGAGATCACCGGCGTGCTGATGACGCCGACCTCGACGGAGATGTCCGCGTACCCGCCCGGGCCGATGTTGGGATCCGGCATCGGGGCCGACGGGCCCAGTCGGGCGTGCCACAGCGGTGCCGAGGCGTTCGGGTCGTCCGCGTCGAAGGCGTACACGCTGTTGTGCATGGTCGCCACGTAGACGACGTTGCGCTGTCCGACGCCGGCCACGTCGACCTGGCAGAGGTAGAGCGGCTGGCCGTAGATCTCGCCGTCCACCGCCCGGGTGAAGACTTTGCCGAAGGTCTTCGGGCCGACGTTCGACGGGCGCAGCGTCACCTCGAGCAGATTGGCTCCGGTGCGCCGGTTGTCGTTGTGCTGGGTGGTGACCGACACCGGGCCGAAGGCCACCGTCGCAGCCGGGCCGAACTCGGTCACGGTGGTGCGGATGCGCTGACGGGCACTCACCGTGTCGTTCATGCGCAGCGGTCCGCTGACGCCCACCTGGACGCCGGGGGTGGTCGTGGTCGCCGTCCCCTGCCACCGGCCGTTGACGTAGACGTCCACGTCGGCCCCCGGGACCACACCGTCCACCCACACCCAGCGGGTGCACTCGGTGAGCGGGGTGCGCACGGTGGGCGGCTCGACAGCGCCGAGCTGCTGCACCGTCACCAGGGCCGATCTGGGGCTGGTCCGGCCGCAGGCGAGCTGCACCGCGTAGATCTGGTCCCCGGCACTGAGCAGCGGTGCCACCGGGATGTCCGCCTGTCCCGCGTAGACGTACTGGAGGCCGATCGGCGCGCCGAGTGCCGCGGAGTGGACGAGGACCAGGGCGCCCGGCTGCACGTTGATGACCCGGACCCGGGAGGCGCACTCGAAGAGCGGTGGGACCACCACCGGGGCGGGCAGGCCCGCGGGCTGCGGGTCCACCACCACCGGCGCGGAATCGGGGCTGGTGTACCCGCAGAGCTCCTGGCGCGCGGTGACGGTGCCGCCGCCGATCAGCGCGGGCACGTCGAGGTCGGCGCTCGGCTCGAAGGCCTGCGCCGTGCCGAGCACGACGCCGTTCTCGAGGACCGTGACCAGCGCGCCCACCACCAGCCCGGTGACCCGGACCGAGGTGCCGCCCGCGCACAGCGCAGCGACGACGGCCGGCGCGGGGATCTGGTCGGCGGGCCCGACCACCACGGTGGCCGAGGCTCCGCCGGGTGCCTCGCAGTTGACGAAGGCCTGGTCCGCGGAGACCTGCTCGCCCTCCACCAGCGGCGGCACCCGGAACGTCAACGCGCTGAGGTCGAAGCAGCCGCGCGTCGTGTTGGGCACGCCGGTGCGGTGCAGCGTGACCTGTGCCCCCTCGAACACGCCACTCACCGGCACGCCGGTCTGGCAGGCCAGCAGCGGACCGTGGACGACCGGTGGTGGCGGCTGCTCGGGCGGACCGTCCGGCACCGGGCTCGGCGTGGGCGTGCCGGGGTTGCCGCAGGCCTGCTGCTCGGCCATCAGCACCTCGCCGGCGGCGATCGGGGCGCCGAGCTGGACGCGGGCGATGCCGTCCGGGGCGGTGGCGCTGCCCAGGACCGTCGCGCCCTGCTTCACGGTGACGGTGGCACCGGGGACCGCGCCGTCGATCCACAGGCACTGCCCGCACACGTACTGGTGGCCGCCGTAGTGCAGGGAGCCGATGACGGCCGGCTCCTTCTGGACGGCGACCGGCTGCGCGGAGGCGGCGCTGACCTGGCCACCGAGCAGCTGGGTGGCGGCGACCTGGTCACCGGCGTGCAGGGCGACACCGGGGGTGAGCGGGAACTCCTGGTCGGGCCAGGTCGCGACGCCGCCGCCGACCAGCTGGCCGCCGACCGTGTGCGAGCCGTTCACGAGCAGGGTGACGGTGGACCCGACGAGCTGGTTCTGGACACGGACCGAGGTGCTGCACTCGGACAGCGGTCCGACGACGGTGGGGGGCAGCAGGGGCACGCTACGACCTCCGGAGGATCGGGCGGCGAGACGGGGCAGGGCCGGGACGGGCGGCGGGCCGGGACTAGGCGGCGTTTTCAGGGCCGCTTTCGGTGGTGCCTTCGGAAGCGTGTTCGATTGCGTCGAGCATGGACCAGAGGACGTCGCACTTGAACGACAGCGCGGCGAGGGCGGCGTCCTGCTCCGCCCGCGTCGCGCAGTGGGCGATGACCAGGCCCAGGGCGTGCTCGGCGTCGGCAGCGGCGACCGGCGGTCGGTCCGTGAAGTAGCCGTGGCCGGAGGGGGCGATCCAGGTGTAGTGGGTCTTGATGGCGTCGAGCCGACGGCGCATCAGGTCCGGGGAGAACAGCTCGGTCAGCGAGGCGGCGACGGACTCGGTCCACGGCCGGGTACGGGCGAAGTCCACGTACGCGTCGGTGGCGAAGCGGACCCCGGGCAGCAGCAGGCTCCCGTCCAGCACGGCGGTCCGCTCGAGCCCGGCGGCCTCGGCGAGCCTGAGCCACTCCTCGTGACCGCCCTGACCGTCGGCCGCGCCGTCCTGGTAGACGATCCGCTCGGTCCAGCGCCGCCGCACCTCCGCCACCGGGCAGTTGGCGATCACAGCCGCGTCCTTCTGCGGCAGACGGGCCTGGTAGTACCAGCGGTTCGCGATCCAGAGCCGGAGCTGATCGGCGGTCAGCTCGCCCTCGTGGAGCCTGAGGTGGAAGGGGTGGTGGTGCCAGTACTTCTCGGCGTAGGCGTGCAGATCCGCAGTGAACTGTGCGGGGGTCCGCGCTGGGGAGGTCATGCGGCACAGCTTCGTTCACGCACGGTTACTTTTCAATCACCGGGCGCGTCTGTGCCGCCCTCCCGCGGCTCGGGGGAGAGCTGCTGCCGGCGGGCTCTAGGCGATGCCCTGCCCGTCGATGTCCGCCCCCCACTCGTCCTCGCCGGTGGCGCCCACGCAGTAGCCGCCGCCTTGGACGGTGCCGCCGTTATTCTGGCACTGCTCGGCGGTGACGTCGCGGGGAAGGGCCCGGGCCGGGGCGGAGCCGGCGAGGACGAGCACGGCGGTGGCGGCGAACAGGACGGCCAGGCGGGCCAGCGATGAAGTGATCATGTGCCTCACGACAGCACGCGCCCGCGGCGGCGGCGAGCCGGACGCGTCCGTTCGCGGGCCACGGTCCATTCGCAGTTCACGGCCCGTCAGTGCGGACGGGCCGGTTCCGGGGGCCAGGTGCCGGCGGCGAGAACGCCGAGCGCGTAGGCACGGGCGACCAGGGCGGTGCGGTTGGGGAGGTGCCAGCGGCGGGAGAGCCGGGAGAGGTGGTAGTTGACGCCGTCCGCGGTGAGGCCGACCTCCTTGGCGATCCGGGCGGTGGTGGCGCCCCGGGCGGCCGCGGCGAGGATGCGGGCCTCGATCGGACTGACCTCGGCGCCCGGTCCGGGCTGTCGGGGGACGGACGGGGCGGCGGGCTCGGCGAGGGTGCGCAGCGAGATCAGCAGGTTCGGGGTCTCCTCCGCGGAGTCGCTGATCAGCTCGACGGTCATCTCGCCCTGCCGTTCGCGGCCGTCGGCGGGCGTCCAGGAGACCCTGGCCGGGTACTGGGAGCGGCGGTGCAGGCGGACGGCCTCGGTGAGCGCCTGCAGGGTGGCGCGGTCGTGGAGGGTGAAGAACTCCAGGATCCGCCGGTGGCGCAACTGGCCGGGCAGCAGGCCGAACTCGGCGGCCATCGCGCGGTTGACGATCAGGATCCGGCCGCCGTACTCGCACACGGCGATGGGCAGCGGCACGTGGTCCATGAGCCGCAGGGCGCGGTTGCGCCAGATCACCGCCGGGTCCTGCCTGGTCACCGGCGCGGGGCGGCGGCCCTCGATCGGTCGCATGCGTCGTTCTCCTCCTGTCGCACCGGGCCGCAACCGGTGGGGCGTAGGCAAGTCTCCGGACGGTGCGAGCACTACACAATCATGTAGTGATCACTGTCGGGCGGTGGTCCCGGGGGCTCAGAGTGGAGGAACCGAGAAGTTTTCCGCCGTGGGAGGGACCCACCGATGACCGACACCACGACCGAAGCCATGACCAGGGCCAGGACCGGCACCGGGGCCACCACCGATGGCCCGGCCGTTCCCCTCGTGGACATCTCCGCGCTGCCGCCGGCCAGCGTCCCCGTGCTGCGGAGCATGGAGCTGGCCAGAGAGCACGGCCCGGCCTTCGTCCAGCGCCTGCACGGCCGGGAGGTGCTGATGGTCAGCAGCTTGGAACTGGTCGAGGAACTGGCCGACGAGGAACGCTTCACCAAGGCGGTCGGCCCGGCGCTGGAGAACGTCCGCGAGTTCACCGGGGACGGCCTGTTCACCGCCTACAACGACGAGCCGAACTGGGCCAGGGCGCACGACATCCTGATGCCCGCGTTCGCGCTCGGCTCGATGCGCACCTACCACCCGGTGATGCTGAAGGTCGCCCGCCGGGTGATCGAGGCCTGGGACCGCCGCTCGGCGGCCGGACTGACGGTCGACGTGCCCGGCGACATGACCCGGATGACCCTGGACACCATCGGACTGGCCGGGTTCGGCTTCGACTTCGGCTCCTTCGAGCGGGACGAGCCGCACCCCTTCGTCGAGGCGATGGTGCGCTGCCTGGACTGGGCGATGACCAGGCTGACCCGCAACCCGGCGCTCGACCACGAGGAGCGCGACGCGGCCTTCCGCCGGGACGCCGACTACCTGGCCGGCGTGGTGGACGAGGTGATCGCCGCCCGGGTACGCGGCGGTGCCGAGGACGGCCCGGCCGAGGACCTGCTCGGCCTGATGCTCGGCGCGGTCCACCCCGTCGACGGCACCCGGCTGGACATCGCGAACATCCGCAACCAGGTGATCACCTTCCTGATCGCCGGCCACGAGACCACCTCGGGCGCGCTGTCCTTCGCGCTGCACTACCTCTCCAAGCACCCCTCCGAACTCCGCCGCGTCCAGGAGGAGGTGGACGCGCTCTGGGGCGACCAGGCCGACCCGGAGCCCTCGTACGAGGACGTCGGCCGGCTGCGCCACACCCGCCAGGTGCTCAACGAGGCGCTGCGGCTGTGGCCGACGGCGCCCCAGTTCAGCCGGGAGGCGCGGGCGGAGACCCTGCTCGGCGGGCGGATCCCGGTCCGTCCGGGAATGCCGATCTTCGTGCTGACCCCGATGCTGCACCGCGACCGCGCCTGGGGCGACAACACGGAGCTGTTCGACTCCTCCCGGTTCGACCCCGAGTGCGAGGCGGCCCGCTCGCCGCACGCGTTCAAGCCCTTCGGCACCGGCGAACGCGCCTGCATCGGAAGGCAGTTCGCGCTGCACGAGGCGACCATGCTGCTGGGCATGCTGGTCCACCGCTACCGGCTGATCGACCACGCCGACTACCGGCTGACCCTCAAGCAGACGCTCACCATCAAGCCCGACGGCTTCACCCTCGCTCTCGCACCGCGCACCCCCGCGCCGCCGGTCCGGCACGTCCAGCCGGTCCCGCCGGTGCAGGACGTGCGCGCCGCCGAGGGCTCCGAGCGCCCCGGCCGGGTCCGCCAGGGCACCGGCCTGCTGCTCCTGCACGGCTCCAACTACGGCGCCTGCCGCGACTTCAGCCGCCAACTCGCCGACGTCGCCGCCGAACTGGGCTGCGACACCGAGACCGCCCCGCTGGACGCGTACGCCGACGGCCTGCCCACCGACCGCCCGGTGGTGATCACCGCCGCCTCGTACAACGGCCAACCGACCGACGACGCGGCCGAGTTCGTCCGCCGCCTGGCCGACGCCCCGGACGGCGCCGCCGACGGCGTCCAGTACGCGGTGCTCGGCATCGGCGACCGCACCTACGCCGCCACCTACCAGCGCATCCCCACCCTGATCGACGACCGGCTCGCCGCCCTCGGCGGCACCCGGCTGCTCGCCCGCGCCGCCGCCGACGCCTCCGGCGATCTGGTCGGTACGGTAAGGGAGTTCACCGAGGCGCTGGCCGACCTCCTGCTGGCGCGCCACGGCGACGCCGAGGCCGCGGCCGCCCCGCGGGAGGAGGCCGCGTACACCGTCACCGAGCTGACCGGCGGCCCGCTGCACGCGCTCGCCGCCCGGCACGGCATGAGCGAACTCACCGTCACCGCCGTCGGCAGTCTGACCGACCCCGACTACCACCGGGTCAAGCGGTTCGTCCGCCTCGCCCTGCCCGCGGGCGCCGACTACCGGACGGCCGACCACCTGACCGTGCTCCCCGCCAACGACCCGGTGCTGGTCGAGCGCGCCGCCAAGCTGCTCGGCGCCGACCTCGACACGGTGCTCGGCATCGTTGCCCACCGGCGCACCGGCCTCGCCGTCGACCGCCCCCTGACCGTACGGGAACTGCTCACCCGCCACGTCGAGCTGCAGGACCGCCCCACGGCGGAGCAGCGCGCCGCGCTGGCCGCGCTCAACCCCTGCCCGCCCGAGCAGGCCGCGCTGCGGGCGCTCCCCGCGGACGACCCGCGAACCCTGCTCGACCTGGTCGAGGACTTCCCGGCCCTGCGGGAGGCGCTCAGCTGGCCGGTGCTGCTGGAGCTGCTGCCGCCGATCCGGCCCCGCCACTACTCGATCTCCTCCTCGCCCGCCGGCGCCGTGCCGGCGGCCGGGGGCGCGCGGGAGGTCGACCTGATGGTCTCGGTGCTCAGCGCCCCGGCGCGCTCCGGCCGGGGCACCTTCCGGGGCACCGGCTCCGGCTACCTCGACCGGGTGGGCGTCGGCGACACCGTACTGGCCCGGGTCCAGCCGTGCCGGGAGGCGTTCCGGATCGGACACCGCACCCCGGTGATCATGATCGCCGCCGGGACCGGCCTGGCGCCCTTCCGCGGCGCCGTCGCCGACCGCCGAGCGCTGCTCGCCTCGCCCACCGCGAGTACGGAGCTCGCTCCCGCCCTGCTGTACTTCGGCTGCGACGCCCCGGAGGCGGACTACCTGCACCGGGCCGAGCTGGAGGAGGCCGAACGGGCCGGCGCGGTCTCGATGCGGCCCGCCTTCAGCCAGCAGCCCGAGGACGGGCGGCGTTTCGTCCAGGACCGCATCGCGGCCGAGGCCTCGGAGGTATGGGCGCTGCTGGAGGCCGGGGCCGAGGTGTACGTGTGCGGAGACGGCGCCCGGATGGCGCCTGGTGTGCGGGAGGCCTTCCGGGCGCTCTACCGGGAGCGCACTCCGGGGGCCGACGAGCAGCGGGCGCAGGAGTGGCTGCAGGGCCTGATCGAGGCCGGGCGCTACGTGGAGGACGTGTACGCGGGCTGAGAGCCGGGCCGTTGGGTGCCCGGCCGTTGGGTGCCCGGCCGGTTGGGAGTCAGGCCGCTGAACCACAGCCGTCCGCCCGCTGCTCCGGTCGAGCAGCCGGCGGACGGCCGGTGCGTCAGTCGTGACCCACCTGCCCGGGCACCCGGGCGACGGGGCGCCCGACGGCGGACCCTACGGCCGGGGCCGGACCTGGATGACGGCGTGGCGGCCGCTGACGCGCCACGCCGTGCCGGTGCCGTCGAGCCGGGCGACGGTGTCGGCGTCCAGGCCGACGACCACGTCCGACTTCAGCGTCCGCAGGGCGGCGACGCTCGACGGGAAGTGCCCCGCCGCCTCGGCGAAGGGGGTGGTCGGGGGCCAGAGCCGGTCGCCGACCAGGCGGCGGTAGTTGAGGTCGCCCTTGAGGATCGTCACTGCCGCGCCCGCGAGTTCGGTCCGGAGGTCGGCGGGCAGGTCGTGGTACGGCAGCGGCGCGCAGAAGAACGGATGGGTGCGGATCACGAGCGTGCCGCGGTTCAGCGCCCGCCACAGCCGGCCGCCGACGGCCCCGGCCGCCGCTGACGGCGCGGTGCGCAGCCGCTCGACCGAGGCGAGGACGTCGGCCGTCGTCGCGTCCGACACGTAGTACGGCTGGGGCTTCACGTAGAGGGCGACCTCGGCGGCCCGGCCGTCGGCCAGGAGGTGGTCGATCAGCACGAGGTCCGGCAGCAGCTCCCGGCCCGCGTTGTCCGCGACGAGGCAGACCAGCCCTCCGCGAGCCCGCTCCAGCTCCGGACCGGAGCAGCGCGCTGTCGTCGGCGAGCAGGTCGGAGAAGGCGGCGCCGCCGGGACCGGCGGTGAGCTGGAAGCCGAGGTCCGCCCGGTTGCCCCAGAGCGCGGAGGACAGCAGCGCGTCTTCCCGTTGGGGCTTCGGCAGGTCGTCGAGCCGGTCGAGCGCCGCCAGCTCCTCGTCCACGGCCGTACCGGCCAGTTCGGCGTTCTTGAACGGCGCGAACGGGTCGATGCCCTGCCAGGCGCCCGGCCCGAAGTACCCGGTGGCCTCGAGCAGCCGGCGGTAGAAGTAGCTCTCCGCCCACAGGAACGGCGCCTCGCCCCAGGGACTGCCCCACACGGGCCCGCCCCACTCCCGCCATTGGGCGGCGTCCGGGGTGTCCTCCTCCGGCGGCTCCAGGAGGCCGGTGGTGCTCTCCAGCAGCAGCCGCTCGACCGCCGCCCGCTCGGCCGGGCCGTACGGCAGGGCGTCGAGGAGCCGCCGGACCAGCTCGGGGTGGCGCTCGTGGAAGACGGCCCAGGGGAAGGAACCGGGGACGTCACTGCGGATCACGGGGGCGTTCGGCACGGTCGGGCCTCTCGGCGGGAGCTGCTGGCTGGGCCGAGGTCTCGGTCGCCGTCGGCTGCAGCCGAGACTAGACGATCACCGGAACGGGGGCGGCGGGCGGAGGAAGGCCCGAGAAAAAAAGTGTTATCCGCCCACCTGTCGAGCGGTCTCCTGGGCGTGGGAACGAACGCACCAGGCTGCGGCAGAGGGTGCGCGGTCGGCATGCGGGGTTCGAGATGGGGCGCTCCGCGCGGGGACGGAAGTCTCCGGCCCGCGTTCGTTCCCACGGCGCCAGGCCGGATCGTCCCGTCCGTCCGGCGTCGCCCGGCGGTCCGCACGCATTCCCCCACGGCGGCGGACCGCCGGGCCGCTCCTCCTCAGCTGCGCCGGAGCCGCCAGATCTGCTCCTCGCCGGTCTCCGCCGGGGCGAGCGCCTCGGCGGGGCGGCGCCGGTACTCGGTGAAGCCGAGTCGGGCCGGCACGGCGGCGCTGGCGAGGTTCGCCGGGTCGTGCATGATCTCCACGAAGTCCACGCCGGGGAGGCGGAAGGCCTGTTCGGCCAGAGCCCGGGCCGTCCGGGTGGCGATGCCGCGACCGGTGGCGGCGGGGTGCAGCCAGTAGCCGATCTCCCGGCCGTTCTCCTCGGTGTCATCGCGGCGGAACAGCCCGCAGGCGCCGACGATCGCGCCGTCCAGCAGGATCGCGTACGTGAAGTCCTGCCCGCTCTCCCACAGCTCCGGCCGCTCCGCCAGGAACGCGGTGGTCTTGGCCTCACTGTGCTCGGCGACCCATGGCATCCAGGGCCGCAGGTGCTCCAGCGACTCCTCGATGACCCGGAAGAACTCGGGGAAGTCCGCTTCGCCGCGGAAACGGCGCAGCGTCACCTCGTCCAGGGCGATTTCCTGCTCTACTGGCTCCATCCAGGGAGGATGTCCGTCACCCGGCCGCCGGCGCAACGGGATAACGGCGCCTCCGCAGCAGGTGGAGCAGTGCGCCGAGGCCGGCCGCGGCGCCGGAGACGACGAGCAGGGAGGCGTCGGCGAGGCCGACCATCGCGAGGTCGAACCGGGGGTTCTCGGCCTCCGCGGTGAACTCCGGGCGCACCAGGCCGTCCGGGTCCTCGGTGACACTGACCCGCTCGCCCGCCGTGTCACCGCTCCCGCAGGCGACGGACCGGGTGCGCCCCGGGGCGTCGTCGTACCGCACCTCGCAGGTGTAGCTGGTGCCCTTGCCGTGCGTCACCGTGATGTCGGTGACAGTGCCCGGGTGGGCCGTGCCGCGCATGGACAGCACGGTGGCCTGGACGGTGTTCATGCTCATCAGCGGGACGGCGATCATCGGAGCGACCGCCAGAAGCAGTGCCGCGACCTGCAGCGCCCTGATTCGGCAGAGGCACGCCGTGGCGTAGATCAGCCCGGTCGCCCCGGTCAGGGCCAGCGCGACGGAGGGCAGCACGAACCACGCGCCGAACGCGCCGAGCGCCCCGCCGAGCGGAAGCAGCACGGCGGCGGCCGGGATCCACAGTGCCATCAGCAGCGGCCGCCGAGGCCACGGCGTGCTGTCCTCCCCGGACCTCCGGGGTCGGCCGCCCCGGCCGCGTCGCTGCCCCGGCCGGGACGTCTCGTAGTGCGTCATGGCGGGAGATCCTGCCAGGCCGGACCGGGGGTGGGCGGTGGAGGGGGAGGACCCTTTGCCGGGCCGGGCGGCTTGTGGAGGTCAGGGGCAGGAGTGGTGGAAATTCCCGATGTACAGTGCTGATTCCGGCCAGGTAGGGGGCGTGGAAGGGATGCGGATCCTGTTGTTGGACGCAGCTCCGGGGGAGCTGCTCGATCGCGAGCTGGAGCGCCTGGTCGGGTACGGGCTGGCCGTCACGTTGAACCTGCGGCGGGTGGAGGACCGACCGGGGGTGGTTCAACGGTGGGCGGGTCGGGTCGAGTTCACCGACGTGGACCTGTTCGCCGAGGCGGCGCTGATCGAGGAGGTGCTACGGGACGGGCAGGGGTACCACGCCCTCAAGTCCCGCGCGGGTGCCCCGCTGCGCGCCGCGCTGCTCGCGGCCGGGACCGACCGCGGGCTGGCCCACCGGCTGAGGGTGATCGGACGGGCCGGGGCGGGCACCGACCATGTCGACCTGGCCGCCGCCGCCCGGCACGGCGTCACCGTCACCCACACGCCCGGCTCCAACGCGAACGCCGTCGCGGAGTTCACCCTCGCCCAACTGCTCACCCTGACCCGCAACCTCGGCGCGTACAACGAGGCCGCGCACCAGGGCCGTTGGAGCGCGCCGAAGGCCCCGGCCGTCGAGCTGTCCGACCTCACCCTGGGCATCGTCGGCATGGGGCGCATCGGGCTGGCGCTGGCGGAGCGGGCCACGGCGCTGGGCATGACCGTCCAGGGCCACGCGCGGCGCCCCACGCCCGCGCCGGTGCCCCGGGTCGAAACCCTCGACGCCCTGCTGGCCACCAGCGACGTGGTGTCGCTGCACCTCCCGCTCACCCCGGACACCGCGGGGCTGATCGGCCGGGCGGAACTCGCCCTGATGCGGCCCGGGTCGATCCTGCTGAACACCTCCCGGGGCGGCATCGTCGACGAACAGGCCCTGGCCGACGCCCTGCGCGACCCGGCCCGGCCACCGGCCGCCGCCGCCGTCGACACCTTCGCCCACGAGCACGCCGCCTTCGCCTCACCGCTCTCCGGCCTGCCCAACGCCCTGCTCACCCCGCACGTCGCCGGGATGACCAGGACCGCCATGGCCGAGGCGGCCCTGCGCTGCGCCGACCACGTCGCGGCCCTGCTCGTCGGGCGCCCGGACGGCGTGCCGGTGGTGGCCTGACGACGTTACGGGGCGGCCGCCCGCATCGGCGTCACCGTCGCCCGGTCGGCCGGGAAGAAGGTCTCGACGGTGACCGCGCCCCCGAAGGCTTCGACGCCGCCGCGCACCAGTAGCTTCCGGCCTGCGGGGCAGCGCATCCACGACAGGTCCAACGGCTGGGCGGTCACGGTTCGTTCCCGCTGGGAATGTGACGCTTCGCCCAGCCCGTTGACCTGTCGCAAGCCCGCTGACCCGCCCATACTCCGGAACCTCACGAACCACCGAGGCGGAGGAGCACGATGAGCACAGCAGCAGCGTCGGAAGCGGGAACCTGGAAGCTCGGGGACCTGGAGGTGAACCGCATCGGGTACGGGGCGATGCGGCTGACCGGCAACGGCATGATGGGCAACTCCGACGGCACGCCGATCGACCGCGACGCCGCGGTGCGATTGCTGCACAGCGCCTTCGAGCAGGGGGTCGACCACGTCGACACGGCCTCGTTCTACTTCTCGCCGCTGCGATCCGCGAACGAGCTGATCAACCGGGCCCTGGCGTCCTGGAACGGCGACGTGGTGGTGGTGACCAAGGTCGGTCCGGGGCGCGACCCCTCCGGAGAGTGGCTCACCATGGCCCGTCCGGACCAGCTGCGCGGTCAGGTCGAGGAGAACCTGCGCCAGCTCGGCCGGGACCACCTCGACGTGGTGAACCTGCGCCGCAACGGCCCCGGGACGGCCTCGATCGCCGAACACTTCGGCGCCCTCGCCGAGCTGCGCGAAGCGGGCCTGATCCGGCACCTCGGGATCTCCAACGTCAGGCCGGAGCACCTGGCCGAGGCCCGGGCGATCGCGCCCGTGGTCTGCGTGCAGAACTCCTACGGCCTGGACTGGCGCCGCGCGGACGAGAGCGGAATGGTGGACCTGTGCCGGGAGCAGGGCGTCGCGTTCGTCCCGTACTTCGCCATCGCCGGACGGCGGCGCGAGGCGCCCGCCGTACGGGAGCGGGACGCGCGGGTGCACACGGTCGCCCGTGCCCACGGCGCGACACCCGCTCAGGTGCGGCTCGCCTGGACGCTCCACCGCGGCCCGCACGTGCTGGCGATCCCCGGCACCACCAGCCCCGGCCATCTCGCCCAGAACATCGCCGCCGGTGCCCTCCGTCTCACCGAGGAGGAACTGGCCCTCCTGGACCGGCAGGTGTGAGGCCGGGGCGGGCACGGACGACGAGGAACGGGGCGCGGCACGCGAAACGCCCCGGGCAGCGCGCCGCGCGGCCTGGACGACCGGCCCGGAGAAGACCCGGATCGAGACCCAACTGGCGTGCCGGGAGGCCTCAGTGGCAACCGCTTCGCGGCGCTCGCGCATGAAGCGGAGGTACGCGTCCTCGTCCGCCCAGAGGCCGAGCAGCAGCGCCCGGTCGTCCGTCGGCGACCCGCCGCCCACCTGCCCGACCAGCCCGGGCCGGTCCGCGATCGCCGGAGGTGGTGATGGCCCTCGGGCCGACGGCGTAGGACCGGTGGCGGCGAAAACCGGTGGCGCCGCCCGAGCGCTCCTGGCAGGGTGCCGGTCGTGCTCGGAAGAAACCTGCTCTTCGTGACGCTGACCGGCCACGGGCACATCAACCCGATGCTGCCGCTGGTCGAGGAACTCGTACGGCGCGGGCACCAGGTGGTGTACGCGACCGAGGCCGCCCACGCCGCCACCGTCACCGGCGCCGGTGCGCGCTGGCTGGAGCTGCCGTCGCCGCCGCCGTTCACCCCGCCGTCGACGTTCGGGCCGGAGGCCGTGGCGGGCTGGTTGCGGCACTACTTCGCCGCGCTGAGCGGTACCTACCCCGTACTGCGGAGGCACTGCCTGTCGGAGCCGGTGGACGCGGTCTGCTACGACACGACGAACTGGCCGGGCCGGATCGCCGCCCGGAGCCTGGGCATCCCCGGGGTGCAGTGCTTCCCCCACCTCGCCTCGAACGAGAAGTACTCGCTGGACCGGCAGTTGACCGCGGGGATCGACGCCGATGGTCCGGAGTTCGTCGCGCTCGCCGCCGACTGCGCGGCCTTCTCCCGCGAGTACGGCGTCCCGCTCGGCGTCGCCGACACCATGACGGTGGCGGACGGGCTCAATCTGGTCTTCGTCCCACGGGAATTCCAGCCGGCCGCCGACAGCTTCGACGAGCGCTTCCACTTCGTCGGCCCGTCGCTGGAGTCGCGCGAGCGGTCCGAGTCGTGGTCGCCGCGCGATCCGGACGCGCCGCTGCTGTACGTCTCGCTGGGCACCGTGGTCGACGGTCACGCGGACTTCTACCGGGCCTGCGTGGCCGCCGTCGCCGACCGGCCGTGGCAGGTGGCAGTGAGCGTGGGCGGTGCGCCGCGCTCCGCGCTGGGGGCCGTACCCGGTCGGGTTGAGGTGCGGTCGTGGTTCCCGCAGCTGGCGGTGCTCCGCCGGGCCGCCGCGTTCGTGTCGCACGCCGGGATGAACTCGGTGATGGAGGCACTGACCTACGGGGTCGGCATCGTCGCCGTCCCGCGGACACCCGAGCAGGCCGCCAATGCAGGGCGTCTGGCGGAGCTCGGGCTGGGAGTGCGCCTGGACGCGGAAGCGGCGGGCGCCGGGGAACTGCGGGCGGCGATCGACCGGGTCGCCTCGGACCCGGCGGTGCGCGCCGCCCTCGCCGAGATGCGCCGGGCCATCCGGCGGGGTGGGGGAGCGGCCCGGGGCGCCGACCTGGTGGAGGGATACCTCCGGTAGCGCCTGCCAGGTGGCGCCGAGCGGGGGCAGGCGGTCCAGGATGCGTTCCATCCCGCTGATCCAGTTGGCCTCCGGAGCGACCTGTTCGACGTCGCCGTCGAGCAGGCACTGGGCGATCCGTTCGTGCTCCTCGGCGGCGCGTTCTCGTGGTCGGCGATGACGGCCCGGCGCGGGAGAACTACGACCCGCTGACCGGCCGGGGCCGCAACTCCACCGACTTCAGCTGGTCCGCCGCACTGCTGCTCCCGCTGCTGCGCCTCTGACCACTTTGGCGACCGGCCGCTTGACCAGGCATGATCGGGGCATGGTCGAACGAGTCATTGCAGCGTGTGACGGAGCAGCCAAGGGCAACCCGGGTCCGGCGGCCTGGGCCTACGTGGTGGCGGACGGCGCCGGGGTGCCCCAGCGCTGGGAGGCCGGGCCGCTCGGGCACAGCACCAACAACATCGGCGAGCTGACGGCGCTTCAGCAGCTGCTGTCCGCCACCGACCCGGCGATCCCGCTGGAGGTGCGGCTCGACAGCACCTACACCCGCGACTCGGTCACCAAGTGGCTCAAGGGCTGGAAGCGCAACGGCTGGAAGACGGCGGCGGGCAAGCCGGTGGCCAACCGGGAGCTGATCCAGCGGATCGACGAACTCCTGGAGGGCCGGGACGTCACCTTCGTCTACGTCCCCGCCCACCAGGTGGACGGCGACCCGCTGAACGCCATCGCCGACAAGGCCGCCAGCGACGCCGCCCGCACCCAGCAGGCCGCCGCCGGGACGGCCGCCGACCTGCCGGTGCCCGACCCGGCCGCGGCCGCGAAGGCACCGAAGGCCCCCAAGGCGCGCAGCACCGGTTCCGCCGCCACGGGCGCCGCCAAGCGCAGCAGCGGCTCGCGCACCCTGAACGCCCGCTTCCCCGGGACCTGCCCGTGCAGCCGCCCGTACGCCAAGGGCGACAAGATCACCAAGGTGGGCAGCAGTTGGGGCCACCCGGAGTGCGCCACCGCCCACGCCTGAGTCGCACGCCTGAGCCCCGTGCCTGAACCCGGGCACGCGGACGCCGCCGCCTGAGTACCCGTACTCAGGCGGCGGCCGCGCGTGGCGGTGGACGATACCGATCATGAAGAAGAACGGGCAGGACCGCCGGAAGGCCGTGCGGATCGGGATGCTCACGGCGGCCGCCGGGGCGATGGTGCTCGGCACGGCCGTCCACGACGCCCTCGCCCTGCCGCCGGGCAGCGCCGTCGTGGTGGACGCCCCGGCGGACCACAGCCTCCGACCGGAGTTCACCGACGGCCACCGCAACCACCTGCGCCACGGCCTGGTCGAGTTGCCCGCCGGACCGCCTGGGTGAGCGGAGCCGCACGAACACGACCGGCCGACCGCGGGGGCGGTCGGCCGGTCGAGTGGGCAGGGACGTCAGGAGGGGATCACTTCTCCTGCGCCATGGCCTTGATGTCCTCGAAGCTCATGCCGACCTTGTTGAGGGCACGGGCCTGGTTCTCCGGCATGCCGAGGGCGGTCAGCTCCTTGACCTGGGCGTCGGTCAGCGGAGCCGCGTCGGTGCTGAACGGCGGGACGGCGCCCGGCTCGGCACCGTCGCCGAGGCCGGGGCCCTCGCCGCCGGCGGCCACCATGAAGAAGGTCTTCATGAGGTCCTCTGCGGTCATCTTGTTCGGCACGGGCGACGGGGCCTCGACCTTGGGGGCGTCCTGGCTGAAGGTCAGCTTCACCGGGAAGTTGACGCCCGGCTCGACCTTCTTCGCCAGCTGCGCCAGGTCGAAGGTGGCCGAGGAGAGCGAGCCGTCCTTGAGGTAGAGGTCGGCGCCGACCTGGCGGTCCGGGACGCCGGTCGGGGCCTCGGTCGGGAACTTCTTGAACTGCTGGGGGAACTTGGCGGAGAGCGGCTTGAGGGCCTTGTACAGCTCGTCCACGGCCTGGCGGGCCGGGGCGCTCATCCAGATGTGCTCGGTGCCGTCCTTCTTGCCCTTGTCCTCGAAGGTGACCGTGCGGTTGAAGACGTCCTTCAGCGAGTTGAAGAGCTCCTGGCCGACCTGCGGATCGACCGAGGGCACCGCCTCCGGCTTGCCGCCCTTGGCACCGTCGTCCTTCTTGGCCGCGTCGGCGAGCTCCTGGAGGTCGATGGACGTCCAGTTGCCGCTCAGCAGGCTCTTGGCGGGGGCCATGTCGGACGGGAGGCCCTTGGCGAGGTCGTCGACCTCGGCCGCGTCCTGACCGGTGAGCTTCAGGACGCTCTTCAGGTCGATCTGCAGGTACCCCTTGGCGTCGACCTGGCGGTACTCCAGGAGCGGGGTGCCCTTCTTGTCGGCGATGCGGTAGGAGACCCGCACCGACTTGTCGAGCGTGACGTCCTTCTGGTTCTTCTGGTCCGTGGCGGCCGCGTTCTTGAAGGCCTCGACGTCCTTGAGCGGCTTGTCGGCCGAGATCGCCACGGATATGGAGAGGCCGGACAGGCCCCTGGCGCTCTTCTCGTCGGCGGCCTCGTCGCCGGTGGCCTTGCTGAAGGCGACGATCTGCTCGGGGGTGGCGTCCACGGAGAGCGTGAAGCCGGCCGACCTGCCGTCACCGATCCTGCCGAAGGCCTTGGAGACCTTCTGACCGGCCGAGATCTGCTCGGCGGTACCGCAGGCGGTGAGGCCGGCGGCGAGGACGGAAGCGGTGACCGCGACGGGCAGCGCACCGCGCGCGGCCTTGCGGATGGCGGTGTTGATGGTGCATCTCCTGTGTGACAGGGCCTGATCGAACGACGTCAGGCCGACCCTCCCCTGCGGCGAAGTGCACCGCAGCGCATACACATGGCAGCACAGTATCAGCAAGGATGCACACGATTTTTTGACCCCGGCTTTAACGGATGAGGCCGAGAACACCACCCTGTGGCCGGGTTTCGTCCCCTGACCCGACGGCAGGGCCGCCCGCTACCCTCGGACGACTACCCCTTGGACGACCCTGAGTTGGCCCCGCGCACGAAGTGACGCTGGAAGAGGAGGAACAGCACCGCCACCGGCGCGGTGGACACCAGCGCCGCCGCCAGCTTGAGCGGGTACTGGGTCCCGGAGCCCAGGCCGCCGGAGACGAAGTGCGCCAGCCCGGTGGTCAGGGTGTCGTGCTCGCTGGACTGGGTGGAGACCAGGAAGGGGGTGAACTCGTTCCAGGAGCCCTGGAAGAAGAGCACGGTGAGGGTGATCAGGGACGGCCGGGACATCGGCAGCACGACCGACCAGAAGATCCGGAACGTCCCGGCGCCGTCGATCCGCGCCGCCTCCTCGATCTCGCGCGGCACCGACTCGAAGAACTGCTTCATGATGAAGACCCCGGCGGCGTCGACCAGCAGCGGCAGGACCATCCCGCCGTAGGTGTCGAGCATCCCGAAGCTCTTCAGCACCAGGAACTTCGGGATCAGCAGCACCACGCCCGGCACCGCCCTCACCGCCAGCACGAAGCCGAACAGCAGCCGCCGGCCGGGGAAGCGGATCCGGGCCAGGGCGTAGCCCGCCATCGAGTCGAACAACACCCGCCCCGCGGTGACCAGGACCGTCACCAGCACGCTGTTGCCCAGCCAGCTCAGGAACGGGACGTTCTCCACGCCCCGCGCGAGCCCGAACAGCCGCCGGTAGGAGTCGAGGGTGCCGCCGTCCGGCAGCAGGGCCATCGGGTGGGCGGCCGCGTCCGGGTCGGTCTTGAAGCTGCGAAGCCGAGCAGGGCGGCGTACCCGAGGACGCGCAGGGGGCGGGGGAAGCGGCCGAGCACGGGCTCGTCCGGGCCGGAGCTGTGGTCGGCCCTGCCCGGGTCGGAGTCGTGGTCAACGTGCCGCACGGCGGGCTCCCTTCGGGTGCCGCCGCGGCTTGCCGTCCCGTTCCCGCAGGACGAACCGCTGCACGGCGGTGAGCAGCAGGATCAGGCCGAGCAGGACGAACGCGATGGCGGCGCCCTGCCCGTAGTCGGCGTTGTCGAAGCCGGCCGAGTAGGAGAGGTAGGCAGGGGTGAGGGTCGTGTTGCCGGGTGCGCCGCGACCCATCACGTAGATCTGGTCGAAGACCTGCCAGGTGGATATCAGGCCGAGCGTCAGCACCATGAACAGGACGGGCCGCAGCGCGGGCAGCGTGACGTGGCGCAGCAGTTGGCGGCGATTGGCTCGCCGTTGCGCTGGAGGGCGGCCAGGATGGCCCAGTCGGCGGTGGCGGCCTTGACCGCGGCGGTCTCGGCCTCGCCGGAGGTGGCGATCAGCGCGGTGAGGTTCTGGTTCGCGCCGGAGGACTGCTTGGCCGAGGGGTCTCCGAAGCCGCCGGAGGAGGAGCAGCCGGTGACCGCGCCGAGGGCGAGGGCCGCGCAGACGGCGGCCGCGGCGAGGTTGCGGGAGGTGGCCATGCGAGATCTCCCTGCGAGGGGTGGGGTGGCGGCGGGGAACCTTCGGGGGAGTGGCGTCACACGCTTTCGCGGAGGACCAACTCCGGTTCCAGCAGGATGTGTTCGGTGGGCCGGTCGCGGTCGCCGAGGCGGTCCAGCAGCAGCCGCATGCAGGTGCGGCCGACCGCGTCGAGCGGCTGGGCGAGGCTGGACAGCGAGGGGAACAGCAGCGGGGCGATCGGGGAGTCGTCGAAGCCGATGACGGCGGCCTCCGGGCCGGGGCCGCGGCCGGCCCGGCGCAGCGCCCGGTACCAGCCGAGGGCGAGGGTGTCGCTGGCGGCGACGACGGCGGTGGCGCCGGTGGCGAGCAGTTTCTCGGCGGCCTCGGTGGCCTGCTCGGGGTCGTCCGGGCTGGCGACCCGGCGGCCCCGGGTGGGCAGGCCCAGTTCGCGCATCGCGCTCTGCCAGCCGCGGGCGCGGTCGTCGCCGACGCCGGAGCCCTTGGGCCAGCCGAGGAAGCCGATCCGGCGGTGGCCGAGCCCGGCGAGGTGGCGGACGGCCGCGGAGGTGCCGGCGGCGCCGTCCACGTCGACCCAGTCGCCGACGTCCTTGCCGGACCAGGTGCGGCCGAAGGCGACGAACGGGACGCCCCGTTCGTGCAGCCAGCCCTGGCGGCGGTCGCCGCGGTCGGTGCCGCTGAGCACGAAGCCGTCCGCGCCGTGCTCGTCCAGCAGCTGCTGGTAGCTGGTGAGTTCGTCGTCCCCCGGGGCGACGGCGAACAGCACCACCCGGTAGCCGGCCCGGTCGGCGGCCTCGGAGAGTGAGTGGAGGAACTGGTCGAGGACCGGGGTGGGGACGCGGGTGCTGCTGGAGCGGATGCCGTAGCCGATGAGCCGGCTGGCCCGGGTCTTGAGCGCCTGCGCGGCCCGGTGGGGGCGGTAGCCGAGTTCGTCGATGGCGTGCCGGACCCGCTCCAGCGTCTGCGGGCGCAGCAGTTCGGGTGAGTTGATCGCGTTGGACACCGTCTGACGGCCCACGCCGGCCCGGGCGGCGACCATTTCGAGGGTCACGGCGGGCCCCGTCCTCGGCCTGGGCGATGAGTGTGGATGCATGACGGTGATCCTAGGTTCTGTCGTCATCGAGCTGGTTTTGGAGCGTTCCACGCGGGGGTTCCATCAATTCCATCAGGGGAGTTAACGTCTTGGAACGCTCCAACGGCAGAAAGGTTGCGCCCGAGTGGAAGCAACTGTCAAGACCCGCCCCGAGAACGAGGAGACCATGTCAGCGACCGAGTTGCAGCCCTTCCTGCACGACGCCCGGCTCTCCCTGGCCACCCCCAGCTTCTGCGCCGCCCGCCCCGACGGCCGGATCGCCGAGGGCGCCGACGGCTTCTACCACGGCGACCGCCGGGTCCTCTCCCGCCTGGAGGTCGGCGCCCCCGGCGTCCCCAACGCGCCCGTCGCCACCGCCGACGGCGCCGACGGGCACACGGCCTTCGTCACCGTGCTGCGCGGCCTCGCCGAAAGCACCGCCGACCCGGCCACCACCCTGGAACGCCGCCGCGAACTCCACCCCGGCCGCCTGGTCGAGCGCTACACCGTCCGCAACGCCGGCGCCCGCACCGCCCGACTGCGCCTGGAGGTCCGCGCCGAGAGCGACTTCGCCGCGATGGACACCGTCAAGGCCGGCCGCACCGGGGCCCCGGCCGTCCCCGAGGCCGAACCGGACGGCCTGCGCTGGAGCCTCGGCCCGCTCACCGCCGTCCTCACCCTCACCCCGGCGCCCGACCACCTCGACCCCGCCACCGGCACCCTCCGCTACGACCTCGAACTCGCCCCCGGCCAGAGCTGGCAGGCCGCCCTGGAGTGCACCGCCGACCACCGCGACGGCGACCTCTTCCCCGCCGCCCACGCCACCCCCTGGACCGAGCCGAGGATCACCGGCCGCGACCACGCCCTCGCCCGCTGGACCGCCCGCTCCCACCAGGACCTGCGCGGCCTGCTGCTCACCGACCCGCTGCGCCCCGCCGACACCTTCTTCGCCGCCGGAGCGCCCTGGTTCCTCACCCTCTTCGGCCGGGACTCGCTCTGGGCGGCCCGGATGCTGCTCCCGCTCGGCACCGACCTCGCCGCCGGCACCCTGCGCACCCTGGCCCGCCGTCAGGGCCGCGCCGTCGACCCGGCCAGCGAGGAGCAGCCCGGCAAGATCCTGCACGAGGTCCGCCGCGCCGAACAGCACCTCGACACCGGCTCCCACCTGCCGCCCAGCTACTACGGCACCGCCGACGCCACCCCGCTGTGGCTCGTCCTGCTGCACGACGCCTGGCGCTGGGGCCTGCCCGCCGACCAGGTCGAGGAACTGCTGCCCAACGCGGAGGCCGCGCTCGACTGGCTGGAGCGGTACGCCGATGCGGACGGCGACGGCTTCCTGGAGTACGTCGACAGCACCTGCCGCGGCCTGTCCAACCAGCGCTGGAAGGACTCCTCGGACGGCATCCGGTTCCGCGACGGCCGGATCGCCGAGGCCCCGATCGCGCTCAGCGAGGTCCAGGCCTACGCCCACGAAGCGGCCGTCAGGACCGCCGACCTGCTGGAGGCCTTCGGCCGCCCCGGCGCCGCCCACTGGCGCCGGTGGGCGCGGGACCTCCGGCAGCGCTTCCGCGACCGCTTCTGGACCGAGGACGCCGACGGCCGGTACCCGGTGGTCGCCCTCGACCGGGACAAGCGCCCGGTCGACTCGATCGCCTCCAACCTCGGCCACCTGCTCGGCACCGGCCTGCTCGACGAGACGGAGAGCGCCCTGGTCGCGGGGCGGCTCACCGCCCCCGGAATGGACAGCGGCTTCGGCCTGCGCACCCTGGACGCGGCCACCGCCGGCTTCAACCCGCTGGGCTACCACACCGGTTCGGTCTGGCCGCACGACACCGCCGTCGCCGTGCACGGCCTGGCCCGGGCCGGACTGCACGACGCCGCCGCGCCGCTGGCCGCCGGGCTGGTGCGCGCCGCCGCCGCATTCGACCACCGGCTGCCCGAACTCTTCGGCGGGTATCCGCGAGACCGGTACGCTCGCCCCGTCCCGTACCCGGCCTCCTGCCGCCCCCAGGCCTGGGCGGCCGCGTCCGCCGTCCTCGTCCTCCAGGCACTGCTGGGGCTGGAGGCGGACGCTCCCAACCGCCGTCTGCGGGTGCGCGACCGGCTCCCGGCCGGATACGAGTCGCTGCGGATCGACGGGCTGACGGTGGCCGGCCTGCCGATCGAGGTGGAGACCGACCACACCGGCGCCGTCCGGATGAGGGCGCCGGAGGGCTTCGACGTCACCGCCGTCCGCTGAGCCGCGGGGTCGCTGAGTCGCTGAGCCGCTGAGCCACGGAGTCGCTGACCCGGGGCGGCCGGGAGAGGCTGCGGACTTCCGCGGACGGCCGGGGGCGGTGACGAACGGCGCCGAACGGGGGCGCCGAACGCCCGCCGCCCAGGTCGCCCTTGGACGGTCCGTGTGCCGACCCGCCCCGGCCGGGCGACGGCCGGGCGGGGCCGCCGGGGCCCACCGGGACGGGGGTGTTCGAAGTGTCATCACCACCTGCTAACCTCAGCCGATTTCCCGCCGCACCGAGTCGGCGGACAAGACGGGGTAAGAGGTACAGAAGACATGGCATTCCTCCGGGCCAAGCAGAAGGCCCAGGTCATCGAGAAGCTCTCGCAGGTGGCGCCTCCCGGTGAGACCTTCATCGCCTGCGTGCACGCGGAGAGCGGGCCCAGTCCGTGGCTCGCCGCGGCGCTCGGTGAGATTCCGCTCGTCGGCCTGATCATCGTGCTGACCCGCAGGTACTACTTCCTGACGCTCACCAACAGCCACGTGGTGATCAACTCGGCCAACCGCTGGAACAACCGCCCCGGCGACGTCGTCGCGGCCTTCCCGCGGCACGCCTTCCCGGTCAACCGGGTCAAGCGGGCGAGCATCTGGAGCTCGATGTACATCCAGATGCCGGGCAACAGCAGCCCGACGCGCCTGAACATCCACCGCATCTGGCGCGCCGAGATGGACCAGCTGAGCGCCGCCTTCCCGCCCGGGTCGATCGACCCGAGCTCGCAGCCGTTCGACACCCCGCAGGGCCAGGGCTACCCGATGCCGGGCCAGCCGATGCCGGGCCAGCCGATGCCGGGCCAGCCGGGCATCCCCTCGCAGCAGGGCTTCGGCGCGCCGCAGGGCCAGCCGTACCCGCCGCAGCAGCCGTACCCGGCCGCGCACGCGGCCCCGCAGGGCCAGCCGTACCCGGCGCCCCAGGCCTACCCGCCGGCCCAGCCCTACCCGCCGCAGCCGGGCGCCCAGGTGCCGCCGCAGGGCCAGCCGTACCCGCCGCAGGTTCCGAACGTGCCCTACCCGGGCCAGCCGGGTCAGCAGGGCTACCCGGGGCAGCGCTGACCGCGCCGTCCAGGGCGTGATCGGATAGAACGCCCGAGCCCCGGCTCCCCACCAGGGGAGCCGGGGCCGACGTCTTTCCGGTCACTCTCGGTGACTGTTCGGTGGTCGTACGTGGCCCCACCGGGCTCGGCGCGCTGGCAGGGGCGGACTCTGCCACGCTGGGAGGGAAGCTACCTCGACCGAGGAGGCCCGCACCGATGTCCGCGCAGAAGCCCGGGCCGTCCGGACGGCGGGCCCGCGTTGCCGCGCTCCGGGCGGCGGAGGTCCGGCACGCGCGGGCCCGGCGGTGGCTGAGGGTCGGCCTGATCGGCCTGCTCGTGCTCGTCGTGATCGGCGGGATCGCCGTCGTGATCGCCACCAACCAGGACTCCACCGCCCCCAGCGGCGTCCCGGCGCACCCGAGGACCACCGCCGCGGGCCGTACCACCCCGCCGCCCTGGGACGCCCCCGCCGACGTCGCCGCGGCCGTCAAGGCGGCCGGCCTGCCGATGCTCGGCGCCGAGGGCACGGCCCTGCACATCCACGCCCACCTCGACGTCTACGCCGACGGGCACGCCGTGACGGTGCCCGCGCTGGTCGGCATCGACGAGAGTGCCCAGAAGATCAGCCCGCTGCACACCCACGACACCACCGGCGTCATCCACGTCGAGTCGCCGGTGAGCGCCGACTTCACCCTGGGCCAGTTCCTGACCGAATGGCAGGTCTCCGCCTCCGCCGACCACCTCGGCGGCCTGCGCACCGACGCGACCCACACCCTGACCGCGTACGTCGACGGCAAGGCGGTGGGTGGCGACCCGGCGGCGATCCCGCTCAACGCCCACGACGAGATCGCCCTGGTCTACGGCACGGCCGCCGAGAACGCCGCTGTTTCCGTGCCGAGCAGCTACAACTGGCCGAGCGGGCTCTGACGGCAGCCGGGGCCGCACACCGCGCCCGGGTCGCCCACCGCCCGGTCCGGCCGTCCGCCGGGCCCGGGCCGGCCACACACCGCACTCCGCGCCCGGGCCCGGCGGATCTCGGCTCAGGCCAGCTCGCGCATCCGGCGGACCGGGCTGGCCAGCAGGATCGCCGGGCTCGCCACGCTGACGATCGCGACCAGCAGCAGCGCCGTGCGCGGTCCCCAGGCCGCGGCGGCGGCGCCGGCGGCGAGGGCGCCGACCGGGATGGCGCCCCAGGAGACGAAGCGGACCGTGGCCATCACCCGGGAGAGCAGCTCCGGCGGGGTGTGGGTCTGCCGGTGGGTGCGGGTCACGATGCTGGTGACCACGACCCCGGCGGAGAACCCGGCGTTGCCGAGGGCGAAGAGCAGCGTGCCCCAGCCGGAGCCGGCCAGCGGCAGCAGCAGGGCGAAGACGGTGGAGACCACCGCGGCCCGGCGCAGCGAGGGGCCGCCGCCGAAGCGGGACACCAGGCGCGGCGTGGCGGCCGCGCCGAGCAGGCTGCCGAGGCCGCCGGTGGCCATCAGGGCGCCCACGGCGGCGGCCGGCGCGTCGAGGGTGCGGACCAGGAAGACCGGGGTGAGCGTCATCAGGCCGCCGCAGACGAAGTTCACGGCGGTGGCGTCGGCGACGCAGGGCCGGATCACCGGGTGCCGGGCGACGAACCGCCAGCCCTCGCGGATCTGCTCGCGCATCCCGGCGCCGCCGCTCGGCCGGGCGGCGGGCTGTCCGGCCTGCGGGAGGCTGCCGAGCAGCGCGGCCGAGACCACGTAGCTGGCCGAGTCCAGCAGCATCGAGGCCGCGCCGCCGACGAGCTGCACCAGCACGCCGCCCAGCGAGGGCCCGGCCAGGTCGGTGGCCGCGATGCTGCCGGAGACCAGGCTGTTGCGGGCGGTCAGCTGCTCCTTGGGGACGACGGTCGGCAGGAAGGTGGAGTTGCCGACGTCGAAGAGCACGCTCGCGAAGCCGACCAGCAGCGCCACCACGACGAGTTGCGTCAGGCCGAGCACCCCGAGGGCGGCCGCCAGCGGGATCGACGCCACGGCGGCGGCGCGGACCAGGTCCATCGCGACCTGGGTGCCGCGCAGCGGGAGGCGCTGGACCAGGACGCCGGCGGGCAGCCCGATCACCAGCCAGGCGAGGTACGCGGCGCCGGTGATCAGGCCGACCTCGAAGGCCGAGGCATGCAGGGTGACGACCGCGATCAGCGGCAGCGCCACCGTCGTCACCTGGTCTCCCAGCCGGCTGACCGTCGAGGCCGTCCAGTAGCGCCAGAACGCCGTCGCCCCGCCGCTCCCGCCGCCCCCGCGCCGTCCGGGCCGTGCCGGGTCCGCCGTCGCCGTCGCGTCCACCGTCTCCGTCGTCATGTCCCACCCCTTCGTCACCGGTCGCACGACCGAGTGAGTTCCTTTTGGGAACTCACTATAATGGGTGCTCATGCGGTACACGGAAGCGGCTGACCCCGACTGCGCGATCTCCCAGGCCCTGGCGGTCGTCGGGGACACCTGGACCCTGCTCCTGATCAGGGACGTCGCGGGGGGCACCCACCAGTTCGACGCCCTGCAGAACGGACTCGGCATCAGCCGCAAGGTGCTCACCGAACGCCTCAAGGCGCTGGTCGCCGACGGTGTGCTGGAGAAGCGGCTCTACCACCCCCACCCGCCGCGCTACGAGTACCACCTGACGGACCGGGGCCGCGGCCTGCTGCCGGTCCTGGTCGCCCTCCAGGACTGGGGCGGGCGCTACGTCCTGGGCGACGGCACCCTCACCGGCACCAGCACCCCCGACTCCGCCGAGACCCGCCGGGTGCTGGCGCTCACCGGCCACCGGCTGCCCGCCCTGGAACTCGCCGCCGCCTCCGGCGGCTGGACCGACCCGGTCGCCGCGGACCGTGCCTGGACGGTGCTGTACTGCTACCCGGGCGCCTACGCGCCGGGCACGATGGGCCACCCGCCCGGCTGGGGCGAGATCCCCGGCGCCCCCGGCTGCACGCTGGAGTCCTGCACCTACCGCGACCGGATGGGCGAGTTCGCCGCCCGCGACACGGCCGTCCACGGCGTCAGCACCCAACGCCCGGACCAGCTGGCCGCGTTCGCCGACCACGCGCGGATCCCGTTCCCGCTGCTCTCCGACGCCGGACTCGAACTCGCCGCCGCCCTGCGGCTGCCCACCTTCCGTGCCGCCGGCGCCGAACGCCTCAAGCGGCTCACGCTGATCCTCGACGCCGACCGCACCGTCCGCGGCGCGCTCTACCCCGTCCCCGACCCCGCGGGCTCGGTCGAGGACGTCCTCAGCCTGCTCGACGGCCTGCGCGGCGAATGACGGGCCGCGCCGCCCGGGGCGTCGGTGGGCGCGCTCGGTACGGCCGTCCTGTTCAGCACCCTCGACGGCGGCCGTCCGGACCTGCCGGCCTGTCGCCTGCTGCCTGCCGCCGCTCCGACCACGCCCACCGGCGGCTGCCTCCCGCTACCTCCGGCCCCGCCCGCCCAGGGAGCGGCGCGCCGCGCCGAAGGTGAGGGCGGCCCAGAGGACGGCCGCGGCGCCGGCGACGTAGACCCCGGCGCCGCGGAAGGACAGGTCGTCGTCCAGGGTGGCCGGCGGTGCCCAGCCGTCCGGGTCGGCCAGCACCGTGGTGGTCCGACCGACCGAGCCGCCCGAGCAGCCGGTGCCAACGACGCTGCCGTGCGGCAGTGGTTGGCCGTCCTCGCGCCGGATGCCGCAGGTCCAGCTCACCTTGCCCATCCGGTCCTTGCCGCTGTGCGCCGAGGTGATCACGACCCGGGTGTCCACCCCGCGGTGGGCGATCAGCTGGGCGCGCAGCGCGGCAGTGGGGATCACCAGCAGCAGTACGCCCAGGAGGACGGCCGGCCAGATCACCCACCCGGTGCTGCGGATCATCATCAGCCCGACCACGGCCGCCATCAGCACCAGCACCGCGAGGACGGTGCACGGGGCCTGGTAGTCCGGGTTGGTGGCGAGCGCGAGCAGTCCGACGATCAGCAGCGGCGCGAGCAGCCCGACCAGGAGCGCCGTGCGGCGCACCGTGCGCGGCGCGAGCCGGATGTCCTTGCCGGAGCGTCGGCGGGCCGGCTTCGGCGATCGGCCGGCGCCCGCGGCGAGCGGTCTCTTCTGCTTCTTGTTCGGACGCCTGGCCATGCTGCCCCCGTGTTTCCGGTGGTTCCGTTCGTGCTCGCGACAGTGTGACGGCAGCCCCGGAACCGGGGAAGACCGGGGTGCCGGCGGTCCGACTCCGCTGCCGTTCTGACGCCCCGTCGCTTCGGTGGTTCTGTTCCGAACGAATTCACCGGGTGATCGCCGAAAGTCTTGGGGTGTGGGGCGCATCACAGCTCCCGGGGCCGTTCGGACTCCTACGATCGTGATCGCGGACGTTCGCCACGAGCCCGGCGTCCGCCGTACCACCGCGATCCGGCCCGAGGAGAAGCGCACCTTGACCACCCCCACCGCCGCGCCCGACAGCTACTACCAGCGCACCGGCGAGCACAGCTACAAGCCGACCGCCCACGCGCAGGGCGCCTGGCACCCCGACGAGCAGCACTTCAGCCCGGTCGGCGGCCTGATCGCCCACGCGATCGACCGCCACCGGGCCGACCGCCCCGCCGACGGGCTCGCCCTGGCCCGGATCAGCTACGACATACTCGGCCTGATCGCCCTGGACGAGCTCGAGATCACGGTGGAGACCCTCCGCCCGGGGCGCACCATCGAGCTGGTGGAGGCGGTGGCCTCGGTCAACGGCCGGGCGGTGGTCCGGGCGCGCGCCTGGTTCCTGGCCGAGCAGGACACCGGCGCCGTCGCCGGGACGCACGACGAACGGCTGCCCGCGCCGCAGGAGTTCGAGTCGTGGGCGATGGACGAGCAGTGGGGCGGCGGCTACATCGCCTCGGTCGAGGTCCGCCGCCGCTCCACCGCCCCCGGCCGCGCCGCCGCCTGGCTCTCCACCCCGCTGGAGATCGTCGCGGGGGAGCGGAGCAGCCCGCACGCCGCCTTCATCGCCCTGGTCGACACCGCCAACGGCATCGCCGTCCGGGAGCAGCCGACCGCCTGGATGTTCCCCAACACCGACCTGACCATCCACTTCCACCGCCGCCCCGACGGCCGCTGGACCGGCCTGGACACCAGCGTCAGCTTCGGACCGTCCGGCCACGGCGTCACCAGCACCGTGCTGCACGACGTCCACGGGCCGGTCGGGCGGGCCGAGCAGATCCTCACCGTCCGCCCGATGCCCGGCAGTTGACGCCCGCCGGCAGGCCGATGGCGCCACCCCCGGCCAAGGGGGCGGCGCCATCGTTGTGGTACCGGCTCAGCCCGGCAGCGAGTCCATGAAGGAGCTCACCGAGAACACCGCCTTGCCCGGCCCGGCCGGTCCGTAGCCGGGCGGGGAGGAGAGGCCGAACTCCTCCAGGGTGGCCCGGTAGGCCTGCAGCAGCCGGATGTGGTACTCCAGCGGCGCGCCCTGCGGGTTGGCCTTGCCCAGCGGGGTGGTGGGCTCGGGGCACCAGGTGGTGAAGCGCGGCACCACGCCGTGGGACATGAAGAAGCGCAGTCCTTCCCGGGTGGAGGCGATCGCCTCGTCGACCGTGGTGAAGCCGAAGGGCTCGGCCATCTCCACGCCCGCCACGAAGTTGGGGATCACGTTCTCCGCGCCGAACACCTCGGTGGAGTCGAGGATCCGGCGGTGCCACTCGTCCCGGCCGACGTAGCGCTCCTTGCCGGGGCAGTAGAGCTCGAACAGCCGCTTGTCCCACACCTCGAAGTTGGGGTGGTAGATCTTCACTCCGTAGTCGTGGAAGCGCTGGACGTCGTCGCGCGGCAGCGCCTGGGCGACCACCTTGCCGATCCACCGGTCGGGGAAGCGTTCCTCGATGGCCTTGGCGTACTGGCCGTAGAAGTCCGCCTCGTCCCGGCCGCCGACCTGCGAGGTGATCGCCCCGCCGGTGAGGGTGTACGCCCGGGAGGCCCGGGCGGTGTCGTGCCGGTCGATGATCTCCAGCGCCTCCAGCACCTCCTCGACCGGCTTGACCCCGGTGTACGGGCGGCCGGCGGCCTTGTGCTGGCGCCAGTTGTGGTTGATGTCGCAGTACTGGCACTCCTCCTTGGCGCCGAAGTACTGGCAGACCCGGAACACCGTGAGGTAGATCAGGTAGCCCCACTGGATGGTGGGGGCGACCTCCATCACCGACTTCCCGTTGGCCAGGGTGTGCCGGTAGTAGTCGGGCATCGGCGGCAGGCCGACATCGGCGATCCGCGCGCCGTCCAGGTGGAGGCCGAGCGAACCGTCCTCGCCGGCGCGCACCCGGTAGGGCGAGTCCGGGTTGACCCGCACCGACACCACCGTGCGGCGCAGCCCGTACGGCCCGCCGGTCAGCACGAGCTCCTCCGGCGGCCGGTTCAGCGCGGCCGCGCCGAGCTCGGGCAGGGTGCGGTGGTCGAAGGAGAAGATGAAGTACGACTTCGGCTTGACCTCGCCGCCTCCGTCGGCGCCGGTGCTGCCGCTGAGGGCGGACTCGTCGAAGGCCATGCCGCCGCGCAGCAGGTCCTCCTTGATCACCGCCTCCCGGGGCACGTCGGGGAAGCGCTCCATGAGGTCCTCGACGACTGCGGTCCGGCTGCGGGCCTGGCTCTCCATGCGCTGCTCTTCCTTCCTGGCCCCGTTCCTCTCACGGCGCTGCGCCCATTCTTCTCCCCCTTACACAGGTGGGACGGACAGGGCCGCCCGGCGCCGACCCGCCGTACGGGACCGCCGGGGCGCAACGCCGGCCGGTGAGCCGGGCCACGGGTCGAGATGCACCGGGTTGACGCGGCGTCGGGGCGGGGCGGGTCGACCGGTTCGGGGTCGGGGCGCCGAGCCGAGGGGTGGCCCATGCATGACAGGGGCACGGGCAAACGCCGTCGGCATGAACGTTCACCCTATCGGGTGTAGAAGATCGTCCGTTGGGATCCGGAACGGACCTTCGCGCCTACGGTGGGGAAGCGAGCGAGACGGGGCCCGCGGCGTGGAGTTCCCCATCGCGTCGGGCGGATGACGACCCGTCACATCATGCGATCCCTCTCAGAGGAGGCTCCATGCCCCTGCGCATCACACCGGGCACCCGAACCGGGCCCGCGCCCGCCCCGGCGGTGGGCCCGTGAGCTCCCCGACGATCGGACGGATCCTCCGCGGTCCCACCGGACTGGGCACCGCCGGGCTGCAGTTGAGGCCGCAGGTCCCCGGCCCCGAGGCCCCGACGGCGGCCGGCGCGGAGAACAGGGTGGTCGAGACCGTGGCACTGGAGGCCGTCGTGGCCAGGACGGCGACGCTCGGGGCGGCGGTCCCGGACGTCCAGCGGTCGTCGCTGCCCGTTCCCTCCCTCCCCGTGCCGTCCCTCCCCGCCGCGCTGACGGCCCCCCGGGCCACCGCGGCGTCGAGCGGCGGGAAGCCGAAGCTCGGCGACCCGATCCCCGGCCTCTACCACCACCCGATCGCCGAGCCCGACCCGGCCCGGGTGGAGGCGCTCAGCCTGAGGATCAAGGCCTGGGCGATCGACGAGATCGAGCTCTACCCGCCGGAGTGGGAGAAGGACTTCGACGGGTTCTCCACCGGGCGTTACATGGTGGCCTGCCACCCCGACGCGCCGAGCATCGACCACCTGATGCTCGCGGCCCGCCTGATGGTCGCCGAGAACGCGGTGGACGACTGCTACTGCGAGGACCTCGGCGGCTCGCCGATCGGCCTGGGCAGCCGGCTGCTGCTCGCCCACACCGCGCTGGACCCGCTGCACACCACCCCCGAGTACCACCCCGGCTGGGAGGCCTCGCTCTCCGAGGACGCGCCCCGGCGCTCGTACCGCTCGGCGATGGACTACTTCGTCCGCGCCTCCACGCCCTCCCAGGCGGACCGCTTCCGGCACGACATGGCGCGGCTGCACCTGGGGTACCTGGCCGAGGCCGCCTGGGCCGAGACCGACCACGTCCCGGAGGTGTGGGAGTACCTGGCGATGCGCCAGTTCAACAACTTCCGCCCCTGCCCGACGATCACGGACACCGTCGGCGGCTACGAGCTGCCCGCGGAACTGCACGCGCTGCCCGCCATGCAGCGGGTGATCGCACTGGCCGGCAACGCCACCACGATCGTCAACGACCTGTACTCGTACACCAAGGAGCTCTCCAGTCCCGGGCTCCACCTGAACCTGCCGGTGGTGATCTCCGAGCGGGAGGGCGTCTCGCGCAAGGAGGGCTACCTGAAGGCGGTCGAGGTCCACAACGAGCTGATGCACGCCTTCGAGGCCGAGTCGGCCGCGCTGGCCCTCGCCTGCCCGGTGCCGACCCTGGTGCGCTTCCTGCGCGGGGTGGCCGCGTGGCTCGACGGCAACCACTACTGGCACCAGACCAACACCCACCGTTACAGCCTGCCCGACTTCTGGTGACCGAGAGGCCCCGGAAGCCGCCAATTGCCCAATAACCAACCGTAAGAACCTTGGAGTTGACCCATGTCCCTGACCGACGACATCACTACCCCCAGCAGCGCCATCCCCGACCCGGCGACTCCGTACCAGGGCGACATCGCGCGCTACTGGGACCACGAGGCACGCCCCGTCAACCTGCGCCTGGGCGACGTCGACGGCCTGTACCACCACCACTACGGCATCGGCGAGATCGACCGGGCGGCTCTCGGCGACCCGGCCGACACCGAGCGCGAGAAGAAGGTCATCGCCGAGCTGCACCGGCTGGAGTCCGCCCAGGCCGACCTCCTGCTCGACAACCTCGGCGACATCCGGGCCGAGTCCACACTGCTCGACGCGGGCTGCGGCCGCGGCGGCTCGATGGTCATGGCCCACCAGCGCTTCGGCTGCCGCGTCGAGGGCCTGACCCTCTCCACCCAGCAGGCCGACTTCGGCAACAAGCGCGCCGCCGAGCTGGGCATCGGCGAGTTCGTCCGCTCCCGGGTGGCCAACATGCTGGAGATGCCCCTGGAGAACGGCTCGATCGCCGGCTCGTGGAACAACGAGTCCAGCATGTACGTCGACCTGCACGACCTGTTCGCCGAGCACTCCCGGGTGCTGGCGGTCGGCGGCCGCTACGTGACCATCACCGGCTGCTGGAACCCCAAGTACGGCCAGCCGTCGAAGTGGGTCTCGCAGATCAACGCGCACTTCGAGTGCAACATCCACTCCCGCCGGGAGTACCTGCGGGCGATGGCCGACAACCGCCTGGTGCCCCAGGCCGTCATCGACCTGACTCCGGACACCCTGCCCTACTGGGAGCTGCGGAACACCACCTCGCTGGTCACCGGCATCGAGGAGGCGTTCATCGAGTCCTACAAGGACGGCTCCTTCCAGTACGTGCTGATCGCGGCCGACCGGGTCTGATCGGGGCCACCCGGATCTGACCGCATCTGACCAGGCCCGACCGGGCGCCGACCACCGGGCCGACGGGGCGGCCTCCTCGTACCCGCGTGAGGAGGCCACCCGTCGGCCGTCACCACCGGGGCGGGTGCCGTCACGCGGTGCCGCGGCGGGTGAAGGTGAGGTGGGTGACACCGCTCGGACCGGCCACCGCCTCGGAGTCGAACCGCTCCTCCAGCCCTTCGAGCCCGGCCCAGAGAGACTCGCCCCGCCCGAGCACGATCGGCACCACGACCACGTGCAGGTGGTCGATCAGGTCGGCCTCCAGGAACGCCCGGACGGTGCGCGGGCCGCCGCCGATCCGGACGTCCTTGCCGCCGGCCGCCTCCCGGGCCTGCCGCAGGGCCTCCTCGGGCGTGGCGTCGATGAAGTGGAAGACCGTCCCGCCCTCCATCTCCACGCTGGGGCGCGGGTGGTGGGTCAGAACGAAGACCGGGGTGTGGAACGGCGGGTTCGACCCCCACCAGCCCTTCCAGTCCTCGTCCTGCCAGGGCCCGCGCTGCGGACCGAACTTGTTGCGGCCCATGATCTCCGCGCCGATGCCGTCGGCCCAGGTGCGGGCCATCGCGTCGTCCACCCCGGTGCCGCCGCCCTCCCGGCCCTGCATCCGCCGGAACGTGCGGGTGCCGAAGAACCACCTGTGCAGCCGGTCGGCGGCGTGCCCGAAGGGGCTCTCCAGGCTCTGGCCCTCGCCGGTGCCGTAGCCGTCGAGGGAGATCGAGAAGTTGTGGACCCGGACCAGGGACACGGTGCTGCCTCCACTGCTCTTCGTTGAATTCGGCTGCTCGCGGCCGCCCGCCACTCCACCGCTTCCGGCGTCCGCTCGCGGTCACGCTAGCGCCCGGGCCCGACGATCCTGACGTTCCGTCACCGGCGGGGCGTGGCGGCCGCTGCGCGGGGAGGCCCGGGTCAGGAGTGGTGAAGCCGTCACGATATTGTCGTGCCTTCTTCACGAGGTGCACGCCCCGACGGGCGATGCTGCCTCCGGCGGCGCGCACGGGCGGCCGCCGCAACGGACCCCGGGGGGAACGATTCCGATGACCGCACGCCGCACGACCTCAGGCCGTACCCTGGCCGGCCTCCTGGCCGCAGGCCTGCTCGCCGGGGCCGCCGCCCTGGTGCCGAGCGCGGCCCCGGCGGCCGCCGACACCGGCACCGGCGACCTGCCCTTCGGCTCGGCCACCACCGTCGGCCTGCACAACACCTACGACCCGGCCGCCTACCAGTACCTCGCCCAGAGCCTGGACACCGGCACCGGCATGGTCGAACTCGACCTCTGGACCGACGTCATCACCAAGGAGTGGAAGGTCAGCCACTCCAACCCGCTCGGCAACTCCAACAACTGCACCGCCGCCGACAACCCGGGCCAGCTCTACGGCGGCGGCACCAACAAGAACCTGGAGCACTGCCTCGACGACATTCGGGTCTGGCTGGGAGCCCACCCGGCCGCCGGACCGCTGGTGGTCAAGCTGGAGCTGAAGGGCGGCTTCGCGGCCAACATGGGGATGGGCCCCGACCAGCTCGACGCGCTGATCGCCGCGCACCTCGGGGACGCGGTGCTGCGCCCGGCCGACCTGCTGGTCAAGCCCGGCGGCGGCTCGTACGCCACCGTCGACGAGGCGGTGCGGGCGGGCAACTGGCCGAGCCGCTCCGCCCTCGCCGGGCGGGTGCTGCTCTACGCGATACCGGGGACGGTCGAGGAGAACAACCCCTTCGACACCCTGCACACCGACGTCGAGTACGGGCGGCACCTGCGCGACCTGGCCGCGGCCGGGCGGATCGGCCAGGCCCAGCTGTTCCCGGCCGTGCACGGCGCGGCGGCCGGTGACCCGCGCAGCAAGTACACCGGCGCGGACACCGGGATCCGCCCCTGGTTCGTGGTCTTCGACGGCGACGCCGCCACCTACCTCAACGGCATCGACACCGCCTGGTACGACCGCTCGCACTACCTGGTGGTGATGACGGACGCCCAGAACGTCGCGCCGCAGATCAGCGCCACCGACCCGACCGCCGACCAGGCGCGGGCCCGGACCGAGCAGCTGGCCCGGGCGCACGCCAGCATCGTGTCCAGCGACTGGCGCAAGCTCCCGACGGTGCAGTCCCTGGTGCTGTCCCGCGGCTGACGCTCCGCGGCGGCCCGGCCCGGGTGATCTGCGTGACCCGGCCGGGCTCAGCGGCGACGGCCCCCGCCGAGCCGGTCGATGTGGGCGAGGACGGCTCCGGCGCCGTCCTCGCCCGCGACGAGCCCGGCGACCTCGGCCGTCCGAGCGGTCAGCGCTGCGCAGTCGCCGGCCTTCCGGGGGAAGTCATCGACGGATACGGCGAGTTGACCGGAGATGAAGACTCCGAACGGGGCTTCCGGGGAGCTCAGGGGCTCGCCATCCTGGTTGGCATGACCCGAACTCTACGCGCGTGGAAATCCCGTGCCGCCGCCGTCGCCGTCCTCTCCCTGGCCACCCTCGCGCCCGTCGCCGTCGCGACCGAGGCGCACGCCGCGGTGAGCGGCAAGGTGTGCGTGTCCGCCCTGCCGTCCCAGGCTCGGACCACCCTCGGCCTGATCGCCAAGGGCGGGCCCTTCCCGTACCGCCAGGACGGCGTGGTGTTCACCAACAAGGAGGGAGTGCTGCCGTCCCAACGCTCCGGCTACTACCACGAGTACACCGTGGTGACCCCCGGCGCGCCGACCCGCGGCACCCGCCGGATCGTCACCGGCCAGCGCCACCAGGAGGACTACTACACCAGCGACCACTACGCGACCTTCCGCCTGATCGACTTCGGCTGCTGACCGCATTTGTCGCCCCCGGGCCCCGGGCCGCCGGAAGCCATGGCGAACGGGGCCCGCTCCCGGCCCGGGCCTCCGAGCGGCCCCGGTGCTCGGGCGCGGTAGGGGGGTGCAGCGCAAGACCCTGTTCCGCCCGGACCACCGTTCAACGCGCCGAACCGACCGCCCGGGTGCTGGAGGTGCTGGGCGCGCACATCGCCGTACCGGCGGCGATCGGCGTCCAGGTCACCGAACTCGACCGCGACACCTACCGCTTCGTCCACCACCCCGGACGCCGGCGGACGCGCACGGCCGCTCATCGGTCCACTGCCCGCCGCCGGGCCTCCCGGGCCGCCCGCGCCGCCTCGGCTACCGTGCGATCGGGCACCGACGGTATCGTGGCAGGCCGCGGAGGGGGCAAGCACATGGTGAAGGCAGCAGCGGACGACGGAGCAGGCGGGCCGGAGCAGCCGGGGGAGCGCGCTGCGGCCATCGCCCGCCGACTGGACCGGCTGATGGCCCGTGAGGCGGCACGGTCCGGCGGCCGCCCTCCGGCCTACCGTGAACTCGCCGACCGGATCAACCGCCTGGCCGGCCGGGACGTCATCTCCCGCGACACCGTCCGCAACCTCCACCTCGGCCTGAACCAGAAGGGCCAGGCCTGCAACCCCACCGTGGACACGCTCGACTGGCTGGGCCGGGGCTTCGGGATCGGCGCCGGCGCGAGCTACTTCCTGGACGACGCCAAGGCCGCCGTGGTCGACGAGCAGCTCGAACAGCTTGAGCGGGTCGCCGAGTTGAGGCAGGCGCTGGGCAACGACGGGGTGGTCAACCTGGCCAAGCGGGCCTCGGCGCTCTCCGACGGCAGCCTGCGGGTGCTGCTCTCCCTCGCCGACAACCTCCGCAAGCTCGAACAGGACGCCGCGGAGGACGGCCCCGTGGGGCAGGACGGGCGGCACACCACCCCCGCCGACGGAAGATGAGCGGGCGCACCGTGCCACCCCCCGGACCCGTACCCGATAGACGCCCCCGCCCCGAAGGAACACCCTCGCCTTGGTCTTCCCCCGCGGTCTGCGCCGACGCTGCGAGCAGCGGCTCTCCGGCCTGAGCCTGCCCGCCCCCTTCACCGTCGAGGGCTTCCGCGCCGCGCTGGAACGCGAGCGGGGCCGCCGCATCGTCATGGAGCCGCTGCCCGCGCTCGGCCCCGACCTCCCCTGCGGCCTGTGGATCGCGCTGCCCAGCATCGACGTCGTCTACTACGAGGAGCGCACCAGCCCGGCTCACCAGGATCTGATCAAGCTGCACGAACTCGGCCACGTCCTGTGCGGTCACACCGGCACCCTGGAGCTCTCCCGGCTGACCGCGCTGCTGCCCGACCTGACGCCCGAACTGATCGCCCAGCTGATGGGCGCGGGCCGGACGAGCTACCACACCGCCGAGGAGCAGGAGGCCGAGATGATCGCCCTGCTGCTGGCCGACCTGGTCGGCGCCACCACCGACCCGGGCCCCGTCTCCGATCGCCTGGCCGCGAGCCTGCTGCACCCGATCCGCCAGCCCCGGTGGAGGAAGCCCTGATGCGCCCGCTGTTCACCTGGCTGATGCCCACGCTCATCTGGGCCGTCGTGCTCTGGCGGGCGCCCTCCGCCTTCACCACCCGGGCGAACCGGGCGCTCTGGGCGGCCTTCGCCGCGATCGCCCTCGGGCTCAGCTGCCGCCCGGCGTTCATCGAGCGGGCGCTCGGCGACGTCACCGGCATCCGGGACGTCACCCAGCTGCTCAAGCACCTCGCCGGGGTCGCCGCGGCGTACTTCCTGCTGGAGTACGTCCAGGCGGTACGGCGGCGCCCGGATCGGCCGGGCGCCGCCCGCGCCCGACTGCTGCTCACCGTGGCCGCGGGACTCGCCCTGACCCTGCTGTTCGTCTTCGCGCTCCCGCACGACGCCGACGGCGCCTTCGGCATCGACGCCCACTTCGGCGAACCCGGGGTCAAGGTCTACCTGTGCGTGTTCGACACCGTCTTCGCGCTGGCCAGTGCACGCGCGACGGTCCTGTTCTGGTCGAACCGGGAGGCCGTGCCACCCGGAGCGCTGCGGGCCGGACTGACCTGCCTGGCCGCGTCCGGGGCCACCGGTCTGACCTACGCGCTCTACCGCTACCACTTCATCCTCACCAGCGGCAACGCGACCGAGTTCGACGCCGACGGCAAGCCGGTACCGCTGCAGGACACGCTCAGCGAGGTGCTGCCCGCGCTCATGCTGGTGCTGCTCGTCCTCGGCGTCACCGTCCCGCCCGCCCGGACGCTGGTCGGCTACCTGCGCGACCAGTACGCGCTGTGGCGGCTCCACCCGCTCTGGGCGGACGTGGTGGCCGCCGTCCCGCAGGTGGTGCTCGGCACCCCGAGCAGCCGGCTGCGCGACCTGCTGGCCGTCCGCGACCGCTCGGTCGAACTCGCCCACCGGGCCTTCGCCATCCGGGACGCGGCCCTGGTCCTGCGCGAGGACGCCCCGGTACCCGGGGCCGGTTCGGCGCCCGGGGCCGCTTCGACGGTCGCCGCCGACGAGGACCTCGCCCGGGTCGAGGCCCGCTGGCTGCGCACCGCCGTCCGGCACCGAGCCCGCCACCTCCCCGCCCCCGCACCGCCCTCGGCCCTGGCCGCCACCACCGGCGGCCGCACCCCGCGCGAGGAGATCGCCTGGATGCTCACCGTGGCCGCGGCCTACCGACAGCTCGGCGCGGACGAAGGCCACTGATCGGTCGGTACCTTGACAGAGCGTCATTCCCCTCCCCGGCCACGGTTGCCGCTCGATCCAGCCCGGGAGGTGCCGTTTTCCCTCCATGGCGATTATGATCGTCGCGCGGTGGAGGAGTCCGCCGCTGCCGACCTGGGGGCGGGGATGTGCGGTTCGGGAAGCGGTCGCGGCGGACGCCGAACCCGTGACACCGGTTGGAGCCGGCGGGTCGTAACCGCCCGACGAGCATGACGGTCCCCGAACCGGGCCGACCGGCGGGGCGCTCCCGACCTACGGGGGTGGGCGGGAGCGCCCCGCCGTCGGTCAGACCGCGCCGATGCGGCACGGGCTGGTGCAGGTGTACCCGCCGGTCTTCTTGGTGCTCATGACGAAGTAGGCGTCGTCCTCCGGCGGGACGACGCCATGGCGGATCCAGCCGAGCTCCACGGCCTGCCCCTCGACGGACTCCCGGCACATGTGCAGGGCCTCCCGGATCAGGCCGAGGGTGCGGGCCAGGCCCAGGGTCTCCAGGTTGGACAGCACCGCGTCGACGGCGAGCAGGTTCAGCCCGTCGCCCACGTTGACGGCCAGGCCGACGCCGTGTTCCTCGTGCATCGTGGGCAGCCCCGGCGGTGGGTGGACTCGTCAGCGATGTCGTCGTGGACGAGGAACCCGTTGTGGAAGAGCTCCAGTGCGGCGGCGGCGCGTACGGCCTCCTCCGGGCGGCCGCCGAACGCGGCGCAGGCCGCGATGGTGAGGGTGGGGCGCAGCCCCTTGCCCTGGCGTGCCGGGTAGCTGCGCATCAGGTCGTAGAGCTCGGCGCGCGGCTCGCGGTCCGGCATCAGGCGCTGCATCTCGTCCTTGGTGCGGCTGCGGCAGATCTCCATGGTCTGTCGCAGATCGGCATCGCTGATGCGGTCCTCGTGCCACCACGGGGAGGTCTGCCGGCCGTCCCAGAGCAGACGCGGGGCGGTGACGGTCGTACCGCCGACCAGGGCGGGCCGTTGCTGCCCGGGCATGTCGGCGGGCCTGAGCCCGGTGAGGAAGTCCAGTGCCCGCCACCGGCTGTCCGGCCCGGCCCGGTCCGCTGCGGCGGCCCCGGTGCTCGCGCCCCACAGCTGCGGTACCTGCTCGCGGTAGCTGCCCCACAGCTCCTGCACGGAGCGCAGCCCGGAGGCCCGCTGGGAGAGCAGGGTGAAGGCGCGCCAGGTGGCCAGGGTCTGCTCCTGGGAGCCGCGGACGTCGAGGCTCTCGGACAGGACCTCCGTGGTGGGGCGGCGCTGGAGGTCGAAGACGAGGTTCATCGCCCGGTCGTCGAAGGCGACCTCGACGTCCGGATCCGGGCAGCGTTCCTGGGCGACGATCAGGTGGCTGTGCTGGACGGTGAGGGTGGCATGGCTGCCGTCGTTGAAGTGCAGACCGAGCCGGATGCCGCGCATCTGGTCCGCCGCGGCGGCGACGATCGCCGGGGCGCGGTCGGCCAGCGCCGCGACCGTCCGCTCCAGCAGCCCGGCGCCGGTGAACGCGAGGGTGTCAGTCATGGGCACCCCCGGCGAACTCCACGATGCCACCGGTCTCGAAGGCCAGCAGGCGGCCGCCGATGACGGCTTCGACGCGGCAGGGGCCGAGCGTCTCGTGGACGCTGAACGGACGCAGGCTGGTCTCGGAGGGGTTGGCGATCCGGGCGGCCGTGCGGGCGTGGAAGTCCAGCACGACCCGGTCGTCACCCACCCGGGCGGTGACCACCAGGCGGCGGGGGACCATCCCCGTCGCCGGAGTGACGAGCGTCCGGGCCAGCGGGGGGACCAGCACCACCCGATCGCGGTCCAGCACGTCCTGGACCGCGATCTGCATGCTGCGCCGGGGGAAGCAGGGTCCCACTGCCCAGCCCTCCGGGCTCCGACTGCCAGCGCAGGTGCTGGTCACCGGCGAAGGGCGCGCACTGCGAGGTGCAGGGCCTGGACGTGCGGCGCAACCGCACGTCCAGCGCCGGGCCGGCCGACCGCCCCGGTCTCAGCCCAGCGGCTTGTCGAGGACCGCCTTGGCGTGGCTGAAGGTGTCGATGGAATACTCGCCGTGGTAGCGGCCCATGCCGCTCTCGCCGACACCGCCGAACGGCAGCTCGGGGACGGCCAGGTGCGACACGGGCAGGCCGAAGACGAGCGCGCCGGAGGAGGTCTCCTCGGCCAGCCGCTGCTTGGTGCGGTCGGAGTCGGTGAAGGCGTACAGCGCGAGCGGCTTGTCGCGCTCGTTGATGAAGGCGATCGCCGCGTCGAGGTCGGGCACGGTGATGATCGGCAGGATCGGTCCGAAGATCTCCTCCTGCATCACGGGAGCCGCGGGCGGGACGTCGGCGAGCACGGTGGGTGCCAGGTAGCGGGTCGCGCGGTCGTGGCTGGCGCCGGTGACGACCCGTCCCTCGCCGAGCAGGGCGGTCAGACGGTCGAAGTGGCGCTCGTTGACGATCCGCCCGTACTCGGGGTCGCCGGCCGGGTCGTCCCCGTGGGCGGCGCGGACGGCTGCGGCCAGTTCGGCCGCGAGCGCGGGGGCGGTGTCGCCGACGGCCAGCACGTAGTCGGGGGCGACGCAGGTCTGGCCGGCGTTGAGGAACTTGCCCCGGGCGATCCGCTGCGCGGTCACGGCCAGGTCGACGCCGGGCTCGACCACCACGGGGCTCTTGCCGCCGAGTTCGAGGGTGACGGGGGTGAGGTGCTTGGCGGCGGCGGCCATGACGATCCGCCCGACCGCGCCGTTGCCGGTGTAGAAGATGTGGTCGAAGCGCTGCTCCAGGAGTGCGGAGGTCTCCGGGACGGCGCCCTCCACGACGGCGACGGCCTGCCGGTCGAGGTAGCGGGGCAGCAGGCGGGCGATGGCCGCCGAGGTCGCCGGGGCCAGCTCGCTGGGCTTGACCACGGCGGTGTTCCCGGCCGCCAGGGCACCCACCAGCGGGGCGAGGGCCAGCTGCAGCGGGTAGTTCCACGGGGCGATGATCAGCACCACGCCGAGCGGGTCGCGGACCACCCGGGCCTGGGCCGGGAGGAAGGCGTCGGGAACGGCGGCCGGCTTCGGGCGCAGCCATTCCTCCAGGTGCCGCACCGTGTGGTCGAGCTCGTTGAGGGTGAAGGCGATCTCGGTGCGGTACGCCTCGGTGGCGCCCTTGCCCAGGTCGGCGTTGAGGGCGGCCAGGAACGCCTCCGACTGTTCGGTGAGCAGCGTGCGCAGCGCGCGGAGCTGGTCGAGGCGCCAGTCCAGCGGCTTGGTGCGTCCGGACCGGAACGTGGCCCGCAGCCGCTTCACGACGCTGTCGGCGTCGGTGGCGAGGGCCTCGACCAGCCGGTGGGCCAGAGCCGCGGAGGAGGCCGGGTTCTGTCCGGTGTACAGGTTGCGGTCGACGACGGTGTGCGGGGTGAACGGGGCGGCTTCGGCGAAGTCGGCGCCCAGCTCGACCAGACGGTCCTGGACCAGCCACGCGGCGCGGTCGGCCAGTCCGGCCGCGGTCTCCTCGGCGTTGGTGAACGCGGTCATGCGGTAGCCGGCGAAGGGCCAGCTGCCGTCCTCGCGGCGCGCGGCGAGCAGCGCGGCCGGTGCGTGGCAGATCACGCCGAGCGGCCGGCCCGAGTCGAGGGCGCGGGTGAGGATGCGGCCGGAGGCCTCGTTGACCGCGAGGTCCTCCATGGGGCCGTGGCCGCCGGGGTAGAAGACCAGGTCGTAGGCGTCCGGGTCGATCTCCTCCAGCGTGGCGGGAGCGGTGAGCGAGTCCCGGATGGAGTCGAGGTACGCGGTGACGGCGTCGGCCCGCTCCTGGCCGCCGTTGGCCGCGGCGGTCAGGCTGGCGCGGTCGACGGTGGCCGCCACGCCGCCGGGCGTGGCGACGGTGATCTCGTAACCGGCTTCGCGGAAGACGCGGTGCGGTTCGGCGAGCTCCTCGGCCCAGTAGCCGGTCGGGTGGGTGGTGCCGTCGGCGAGGGTCCAGTGCGTGGCGCCGGTGACGACGAAGAGGGCGGCGGTCATGGTGGTGCTCCGGGATGAGTTGAGGGATTCGATGGTTGATAGCCTCAAGTAATGCGTCGACGGTAGACCCCGATGGTTGAGGATGTCAACCAATCCCGCCTACACTCGATCCATGACCAGCACCACCCCGCCCCCCGCGCCCACCTCCATCGAGCTGATGGACCAGCTGGCCCAGGCCGCGGCCGCGTACTACCGGAGCTTCGCCACCGTGGCGGCGGCACGCGGCCTCACCCTGATGCAGGGCAAGGTGTTGAGCCTGCTCCGGCGTCCGATGCCCATGCGGACCCTCGCCGAGCTGCTCGCCTGTGACGCGTCCAACGTCACCGGCATCGTCGACCGGCTGGAGGCGCACGGCCTGGTCCGCCGCGAGGTCGATCCCGCCGACCGTCGGGTCAAGCGGGTGATCCTGACCGAGGACGGTGAGCGGACCGTCCAGGAGATCCGTGCCGAGCTGCTGGCGACCCTCAGCGGTCTGGACGAGCTGGGCGAGGGAGACCGGCACGCTTTCCAGCGCCTGCTGGGCCGGCTCTTTCCCGCCGGTGCCGACGCCTGACGTCCATCGGGACGTGCGCGGCGCCACCCGTGCGGACGACCGGCTCTCCGAGGCCGCGACGGAGGACCGCAAGCGCGAAGGCTGATTCCGAGATTCCGAGAACGACCTGGATCACCCGGACGACCTCCGGGCGATCGCGACGACGGGGTGATCGGCGGGGTCGATCCACTGCATCGTCCGGGTCATGAAGGCGGCGGGAACGGCGACGCATCCGCCGGTGGCGTCGGCTCGGGGGCCGAGGTCGTGGAGGAAGATGCCGGCACCGCGGCCCCTCACCACGGGGGAGGTGTTGAAGTCGATGACCAGGACGTTGTCGTACTGGACGGGGTGGCTGACGAGGTGCTCGCTGCCGAGGGCGCCCTGTTCGGTGAGGTGGAACCCGCCCTCGGTGTCGGTGCGCATGCGGTTGTAGTAGGCGGAGGAGGGGTCCTGCACCCACCAGTCGTGCGTGGTGACGTGGTGGTAGGGCATTCTCGTGCCCGGGTCCGGGGAGATCCCGAAGCCCTGGGTGATGGTGTACGTGCCGGTCGGTGTGGTCCCGGACCCCTGGACGCGGGTGAGGCCGTCGTGCACTCCGCCGGACCCGATGCGCGCGTCGGTGGTGGAGTCGAGGGACCGCCAGAGGCCGTCCTGCCGAGCCCACAGGGTCACGGTGGCGCGGGTGCCGTCCGCCTCGACCGTGATCACCTGCTCGGCCCGGCCGACTGTGACCGGCACGGGGAACGGGCCGCCGTCGGCCCATGCCCTCGGGCCGGGGCCCGCACCGGTCAGTGTGGCGGCGACACCGAGTGCGAGGGCCACGCGCGCGCAACGGGGTGCCGAGCCACGGCGGTCGGCGGGGCGTGTCCGGGAGACGGCCATGGAGGGGCCCTTCTGGTGTGGACGGTACGGGCGGGGCGGGACGGGCCGCGGCGGGTGGGAGCCGGAGGCTCCACCGCACGCCATGATCGGCTCGCCGGGGCAGCCGTGCCAGCACCGACACCGGGCCGTGGCTGCGGTGGCTGCCCGGGACGACGGCGCGTCGGGCCCGGGTGGCCGGGGCTCCACGGGCGGGACACAATCGTCGGGGCGGCGTGACCCGCCACGCCGCCGGTGGGGCGGGGTACTCGACCCGGAGGCGACTGTGGCCGGTGTGACCAGCAGCGATCTTCTCGTGGACGCGTTCGACCGGATCCGTGACACGGTCGCCGACGTGGTCGACGGCCTGACCCCCGAGCAGTTGGCGTACCGGGTGCACGACTCCGCCAACTCGATCGCCTGGCTGGTCTGGCACCTCACCCGGGTGCAGGACGACCACCTCGCCGACGCGGCCGACCGCGAACAGGTGTGGACGGCCGACGGCTGGGCGAGCCGGTTCGCCCTGCCGTTCGCCGCGTCGTCGACCGGCTACGGGCACCGACCCGCGCAGGTCGCCAAGGTCACCGCCACCGCCGATCTCCTCGCGGGCTACCACGAGGCCGTCCACGCGCGGACCGTCGACTACGTGCGCGGCCTCGACAACCGGTCCCTGGCCCGGATCGTCGACGAGTCCTGGCAGCCCCCGGTCACCCTGGGGGTACGCCTGATCAGCGTGATCGCCGACGACCTCCAGCACGTCGGCCAGGCAGCCTACGTACGAGGCCTGCTGGCCCGGCACTGACGGCCGATCACTCGGCTGCGGATCACCGCCCACCCCCTACGGCGTCCGGGCCACCGTGCGGCCCGCCCGTGCGGCGGTGGACTCGAAGACGGTCGCGTCGAGCACCGCCGCGCCGCCCGGGTCGTTGTTGAAGTACACGTGGACGTCCGCCGGGTCCGCCCAGGTGTCGGCGATGCGGCCCACCCAGGTGGCCAGGGCCTGTCGGCCGTACCGGGGCCGGGGCCGGGCCCGACCGGCGTGGCAGCGCAGGTAGCCCCAATCGCAGGTTCGCCACAGTGGCGTGACCGGGCGTGACTCCCGGTCCGCCCAGCACAGTGCGGCGGCCCGGTCGGTCAGTACCGCACGGATCTCCGGCGTCCACCAGGAGGGGTGGCGCGGCTCGACGGCGACTCGCACGCCCGTCGGGAAGGCGGCCAGGCAGCGGTCCAGCAGCTCGGCGTCCGCGTGCAACGTGGGCGGCAGCTGGAGCAGCACCGGGCCGAGCCGATCCCCGAGTCCCTGCGCCGCCGTGAGCAGCCGCTGGACCGGCTCGGCCGGCTCGCGCAGGCGTCTGATGTGGGTGAGGTAGCGGCTGGCCTTCACCGCGAACACGAAACCCGCCGGGGTACGGGCCCGCCAGTCGGCGAAGGTGTCCGGCGAGGGCAGGCGGTAGAAGGCGGCATTGCTCTCCACCGTGGCGAACCGTGCGGCGTACTCCTCCAGCCAGCGCCGCTTGGGCGTCCCCTCGCGGTAGAGCAGCCCGCGCCAGTCGTCGTACTGCCAACCCGAGGTACCGACGATCAAGGGCATGTCTCCAGCAAACACCCGTCGGCCGGGCCACGCCCTCGATTCGCCCGGCCGGCCGAACGGGTCGGAGGTGGCCGGGCGCATCGGCCGTGCGCGGACGGTCCCGTGGGACGTGTGATGCCCGTCAGGGGTGGCCGGCGGTCAGTCATCCGTACGAGTGGGCACGACGGTGATCACCACGGGTACCGGTGGAACGACTGGCACGATGAAGCGCATGGACCGATTCCTGGCCGGGCGGGCCGGCCCCGCCCGCCGCCCCACCGGCAACGGAGGCCCGTGGACGAGCCCTTCGCCATCGCCGTTCGCACCCGCACCTGTGCTCTGGGCAGGCCGGGCGCGGATGCGCCCCCGTCATTCGCCCTCGACCGGGTGACCGTGCGCCGTGCCGGGCGACTGCTGTTGGACGGCCTCTCGGCGCAGATCCCCGGTGCCGCCTGCACGGCGCTGGTAGGGCCGTCGGGCGCGGGCAAGTCGACGTTGCTGCGGGTGCTGAACCGGCTGGCGGAGCCGACGTCCGGTGAGGTCCGCTTCCGGGGCACGCCGTTGCCCGAGCTCGACGTGTTGGAACTGCGCCGCCGGGTCGGGCTGGTCGGCCAGCAGCCGGTGCTGCTCACCGACCGTGTCCTGGACGACCTGCGGGTGGGCCGCCCGGACCTCGACGAGGACCGGGCCGCCGTGCTGTTGGAGCGGACCGGTCTGCCGGCCGGGATGCTGGCGCGGGCCACGGCCGGGCTGTCCGGAGGCGAGGCCCAACGGGTCTGCCTGGCGCGGGCACTGGCCGTCGGTCCGGAGGTGCTGCTGCTCGACGAGCCGACGTCGGCCCTGGACGCGGACAGCGCGCAGGCGGTGGAGTACACGATCAGGGACCTGGTCGCGGACGGGCTCGCGGTGGTGCTGGTCAGCCACAACGTGCCGCAGGCGCGCCGGGTCGCCGACCACGTCCTGGTCCTGCGCGGTGGGCGGCTGGTCGCCTCGGGGCCGGCGGACCGCGTGGACTACCTCCGGAAGGGGACGTGAACACGGCCGTGCCGACCTGGGCCGGGGTCGCCGCCTCCATCGCCCTGGTGCTGCCGGCGATCGCGGTGGCGTGGCACCGGCGACTGGACCTTGCCCGGGACATCGCCGTTGCCGCCGCCCGCGCAGGCGTCCAACTCGCCGCCGTCGGCGCGATCCTGCTCCTCGTCTTCCAGCACACCGGCGTGGCCGGAGCCGCCGGCTGCCTCGCGCTCATGGTGATCACGGCCGGGCGGGTCTGCGCGGGCCGCTCCGCCGGGCTGCCCCGCGCGCTGCCGATCGCCACCACCGCGGTCGCCGTCGGCTCCGGCGCGACCCTCGGAGTGCTGCTCGCCCTCGGGGTCATCGCCCCCCAGGCCCGGGTGGTGATCCCGGTCGGTGGCATGGTGGTCTCCGGCGCGATGCAGGCCACCACCCTCCTCCTGGTGCGCCTTCGCGACGAGGCCCGCACCGCGCGCCCCGCCATCGAGGCCCGCCTCGCCCTGGGCCTGCCCGCCGTCGAGGCCTTCGCGCCCCATCTGCGCTCGACCCTGCGCACGGCGCTGATCCCCGCCGTCGACGCCACCAGGACCGTCGGGCTGATCAGCCTGCCCGGTGCGATGACCGGCCTGATCCTGGCCGGCGTCGACCCGCTCACCGCGATCCGCTACCAGATCGTCGTGATGTACATGATGCTCTCCGCTGCTGCCCTGGCCGCCCTCACCGCCGCCCACCTGGCCGAGCGAGCCCTCTTCGACGACGTCCACCGGCTACGGCCGCTCACCGCCGGGACCCGGGGTTGACATCCCGTTCGTAGGGCCGGTCCCCCACCGGAGTTCCGGCGCAGCCGCCCGGGTGCGCCGGGCCCTCCCGGGCGTGGGCTCCGCTCAGTCCGCCCAGACGCGGGTGAGGCAGCGGGGAGCGGACGGGGCGGGTGGGTCGGTGAAGGCGGTGCGGCCGTGGAGGACGGCGGTGTTGTCCAGCCAGAGGAGGTCTCCCGGGTGGAGGGGGATGCGCAGGAGGATGCGTGGGTCGGAGAGGATCCGGTCGACGGCGTCGAGGGCCGCGTGGTCGTCGGGGGTGAGGGGCGCGCCGGCCTCGTGGTGGGCGCGTTCGATTCCGCGCCTGTTGTAGTGCACGCGCAGCTCGGCGCCGTGGCGTTGGAAGACGGGGCGGATGCGGTCGAAGCCGGCGCCCCGGCCGAAGTGGAAGTCCTGGTAGAGGCGGGGGATGGCCCAGGGAGCTTCGGTGAGCAGGCGGTTGTGCACGGCGTGGCCGCTGGCGAGGAGGGTGTCACCGCCGAGTGCCGCCGCTCGTACGGACAGGAGCCCGAGCAGCTTCGGCGGGCGGGGGGCCGGGGTGCGGTCGGTGTGCGGGGTGAGGGCGAGGTTGGTCCTGCCCAGTCCGGCGTTGTCGGCCACGGTGATGAAGCCGCCGGGCTCCGCCGGCCACGGGGTGCCCAGCGAGGCGGCGAGCCGGTGACACAGTTCGGCGCACTCCTGGTCGGTGCGGCCGTCCACCGGGAGACCCCGGATGACGACGAACCCGCGGCTGTTCCGCACGCGTCGGGTGACGTGCGTGGCCAGCTCCGCCAGTTCCGGCGCCGGGTGCTCCCGTGGGCCGTCCAGCGCGCGCGAGCAGGCGGGTGGCAGGGGGACCAGCCAGTCGGACTCGCTGAGGGCGTCGCCGTGCCATGCCGTGGGTGCTTCGACGGGGACGGGCTCGGTCAACTGTTCACCTTTCCGCGGCGCCCGGGACGGGATTGGGCAGGTGCGCCCACTGGTCGCCCGCCGGCGAGAGCCGCATCAGCGTCAGCGCCTTGACCGGCAGCGGCTCCGTCCGCAGTGCCGACAGGTCGGGCGTCGGGTGGAGGTCGCGGATGGCGGCTTCGAGCAGGGCACCCAGCTCCGCGGTGCTCCCGGCGAGGGGGCCGAGCGCGCCCGTGATCAGGCAGCTGAGGACCTTGCGGCGGAGGGCGACGGGGTCGTCCTCGAGGAGCCGGCCGGTCATCGGCGGCGCCGGGAGGCCGTGCCGGGCCAGCCGGGCCGGGCTGATGCGGATGTCGGCGAGGTCCCGGTAGACCAGCCGCCGGGGCCACCCCTGCCGGTCGAGCACCGCGAGGAGGTTCTGCCCGTGCGCTTCCAGGGCCACCCCCAGGTCGAGCAGCTCCAGGCAGACGCCGAGGGCCAGCCGCGCGAACTCGGCGATTCGCGCCGGTCGTTGGTGCGGGCCGTGGTCGTGGGAGGCGAAGTGCCCGGGCAGTTCGGCCACGGGTACCACCTGTTCGTCCGTCCCGGCGTGGACGTACGGCGACTCGCGCAGGACGGCCGCCAGGTCCGGCGTGCCCGCCCCGGCCGCCGCCAGCGTCCGGGTGATGTGCAGCCGGCCGTCCAGGCGGTCCGCGACCCGCACGGCCAGCTCGGACGTGGCCAGCGCGTGGTCCACCGAGTAGGCCGAGATGTCCCGCACCTGGGAGGTGAGCCGGGCGCTCAACGCGGTCTTCACGTGGGTGCGGTGGTCGAGGGCGAGCGTGCGCAGGGACAGCAGCGGATGGGCCGCCGGACCGGGCAGTACCGACCGGCCGCCGAGGACGTGCTCGGCCTGCCAGGGGTGCACCGGGAGCAGCACGGCCGCCCCGTCCCGCCACTGCGGGGGCCATGACCCCCGCACCGTCGCATCCGTGACGGGTGTGAGGAGCAGACCGACCACCGGCCGGTGTTCGGGCGCGTAGGCCAGCTGATCGGCGGCCGAGAAGCCGGGCCGGGAGCGGCAGGTGGGGTGGTACGGGTGGCCATCCGCGGACCGCTGCTCCCACTCCCAGGGCTCCGACGGCGGCCCGGCCGGGGGAGGGGCCGTCCGGGACAGGGCCAAGGAGGCGGCGCTGTGGTCGAGTTCGGCGGCGAAGGGCTCGCCGCCGGGTACCTTCAGGGCCGCCATCAGCAGTGCCGGATGGTCGTACGGAACGCCGTCCAGCTCCACCGCGGCGACCGCCGTTCCCGTCGCCCACGGGTCCGACGGCGGGCCGTGCAGCCGTCGGCCGTCGGTGAGCCGCACCGAGATCCCGTCGCCGCCGCGGGCGCGGCCGGCGATCCAGGGCAGCGGTTCGTGGACCAGTCCCCGCCACAGCCGCGCCAGCACCGCGGCCCGGGCGCCGGGCAGGGCGGCGAGATAGGCGGAGGACAACGACGGTCGGACGCTCGCCAGTTCCTCGGCCAGCGCGCGCTCGGCGGGTGTGTCGCACACCCCGATGTTCTACCGCGGGCGAACACCTGCCACACATACTGCTCCTCGATGAATACTTTCGCCCGCGAAGCCGACGCACTGGCCATGGCACCCCTGCTCAACTGTCTGCTGAGGGAGGCCTCCGTGCCGGCGCCGGAGCCGGCCGGGGAGCCCGAGGCCGGCCGCGCGGTCCACCGCCTGCGCGCCACCGGCCGGCTGCTGCGCGTGCGCACCGGCCGCGCCTCCGCCGCGCCCGAGCTCTGGACCGGCACCGCCTGGCAACCCGTGCGCCACAGCGGCCTCGTCGAGCTCGCCGCCCAGGAGATGCGGGCCGTCACCGGGCGCTCCAACGTCGCCCTGGCCGCCGAGATGACCGCCGGCCGTGAGATCGTCGAGGCGCTCCTCGCCGCCCGTTCCCGGGCCGTCCCGCCCGAGAGCCTGTGGCTGCGCTCCGAACAGGCCCTGGTCATGGGCCACCCGTTCCACCCGGCCCCCAAGGCGCGCAGCGGCGGCGGCCCGCCCGGTTCCTGGCTGCGCTACGCGCCGGAGACGCACGGCCGCTTCCCCCTCGCGCTGCTGGGCGTGCGCGAGGACGCGGCGGTCGACGACGGCGACACCAGCGCCCTCGACACCCTGGGCCGGGCACCCGACGGCTACCGGCTGCTGCCCGTCCACCCCTGGCAGTTGGACCTCACCCGGCACCGGCCGGCCGTCCGCGCCGCCTTCGCCGAGGGCCGCCTCCTGCTTCTCGGCCACACGCCGTGGGACGCCCGGGCCACCGCCTCCGTGCGTACGGTGCACGTCCCCGGCGGTGACGAACGGCCCGGGGCGACCGGGGACCTGTTCCTGAAGTTCAGTCTGGAGGTGCAGATCACCAACGACGTCCGGCGGATCCGTCGGCACGAGCTGCGCCACGCGCTCCGCACCGACCCGCTGGTCAGCGCGGCCTTCGGGGCCGTGGACGGCCCCGCGGCGTGGCTGAGCGAACGCGGGTACCGTACGGTCCGCGGACTGGAGGAGACCTTCCCCGTCCTGGTCCGCGACGGCCTGGACGACCACCTGCTCCCGGGCGCCACCGCACTGCTGGCGGCGGCCCTCACCGAGGGCTTCGACGGCGATCCGCTCGACCGGGTCACCGACCCGCTGCCCTGGTGGTCGGCCTACCTGGACTGCGTGGTCCCGCCCGTGCTGGAGGCGTACGCCCGCCACGGCATCGCCGTCGAGTGCCACCTCCAGAACACGCTGATCGCCGTCGGCCCGGACGGCCTGCCCGTCCAGGCCCTCTTCCGCGACGCGGAAGGCGCCAGGGCGATTCCCCCGACGCCCCGGGAGGCGGCCTGGGAGCGGCTGGTCTACTGTCTCGTCGTCAACAACCTGACGGGTATCGCCGACGCGCTCACCCGGCGCTTTCCCGGCGCCGCCGCGGCCCTGTGGCCCCTGGCGCGGCAGGTGGTCCAGCGGTGCGACAAGGAGCTCGGCCTCCCGGCGGCCGAGACGCTGATCGCCGCGGCAACCGTCCCGTGCAAGGCCAACCTGCTGTCCCGCTGGATCGACGCGGACGGTACCGAACCCCACTACGTCCCCGTCCCCAACCCGCTGGTCGTCCACTCCTGAGCGAGCCCTGCCGCCCTGACGAGCCCTGCCCGGGGGGAGGTCCTGTTTGCCGGACAGGCCCTACCCGATGCGGCTGAGGAAGTCGAGCACCCGGCGGGTGACCCGCGCGGCCGCGGACCCGTCGTGCGTGGGCGGGCCCATCTCGTTCTCCTCGTGCCGCGGTGCCCGTGCGGCGCCGCGGCACGAGTATGACGCGCACCGCTGACACCGGGGACTGCCCGGTGCGGGGAGGCGGGACGGCCGGAGTTCCGCATCCGGGGTGACTGCAATTTCAAAGTGATATGTCACACCCTATTGATTGCCCCGGGTCGCCCGTGACACCGTGCCAGGCGACGCCTTCACGGCAAGCGCGTGAGGCTCACCCCCACCCCCCACAGCAAGGAGTGACGATGCGTCACCGACTTCGGCTGCCCCGGGCACTGGCTGTGCTCGCCGCCGCAAGTACCGCCATCACCGGCTTCGCCGCCGCGCCGAGCTTCGCCGCCCCCACGGCGCAGACCGGTCAGCAGGCGAACCGGGCTCCCCACCCCGGGCACCTGGGCGGCATAGCCCCCACCGGCACCGCCTTCGGTCTCGACACCCACGCGCAGACCCAGACGGGCCGGCTCGCACCCGCACAACTCCCGCCGCGCTCCCCGCAGTCGGCCGCGCCGCAGGCCCCGAAGCCCGAACTCGCCAAGGCCCCGGCCCTTGCCGAGTCCGGCCGGGCCGCCGCCGGCGCGGCCGACACCTCCTGCACCCCGGCCGACTTCAGCGGCCGCACCGGCGCCGACCTGGTCGGCTACATCAAGGGCTCTACCGTCGACTGCATCAGCTCGCTGTTCCGCATCACCGGCGGCGACGCCAACGGGGTGTTCAGGCAGAGCCAGATGCTCGCGGTGGCCGACGGCCTGCGCAGGGCCGCCGCTTCGTACACCGGCGACAACTCGACCGGCATCTACCAGCTGGTCTACTTCCTCCAGGCCGGCTACTACGTGCAGTACTACCACCCGGGCGACGTCGGCACGTACGACGCGAGCCTGACCGCCGCCGTGCAGGCCGCGCTCGACACCCTGGTGGCGAGCCCGCACTTCCTCGACGTCAACGAGGGCAACGGCCAGGTCGAGGGCCAGGCGATGATCCTCACCGACAGCGCCAACCTCCAGGCGCACTACCTGAAGACGTACCAGCAGGTGCTGAACGCGTACAACAGCTCCTGGGACTCGTCCTGGTACATGGTGAACTTCGCGAACAGCGTGTACACCCCGATCTTCCGCGGCCACCAGAACGCCGACTACGTCGCGGCCGTCACCGCCGACCCGAGTCTGATCAACACCCTCGACAGCTTCGCGCTGAACCACCGGAGCATGCTCGGCGGCAACAACTCCTTCCTGGACTCCAACGCCGGTCTGGAGACGGCCCGGTTCATCGAGCACCCGGCGCTGGTGAACACCGTCCGGCCGCTGATCAAGGGCCTGATGAACGTCTCGTCGATCACCGGCCCCACCGCGCCGCTCTGGGTCGGCGTGGCCGGCATGGCCGCCGGCTACGACCAGGCGAACTGCTCGTACTACGGCGTCTGCAACCTGCCGGAGCAGCTCAAGGCCGCCGCCCTGCCGGTCAGCCACACCTGCGACTCCACCCACACCATCCTGGCGCAGAGCCTCACCGCCGCCGACCTCGCTGCCGTCTGCGCCAGCCTGCAGAACCAGGACCCGTTCTTCCACAAGCTGGTCAAGGACAGCGGTCCGATCGCCGGCCAGTACGAGAACTCGCTGCAGATGGTGGTCTTCGCCTCCCCGCAGGACTACCAGACCTACGCGGGCGGCATCTACGGCGTCAGCACCAACAACGGCGGCATCACGCTGATCGGCGACCCGAGCGCCCCCGCCAACCAGCCGATCTCGCTGACCTACCAGAACGGCAACGACGGCTTCACCGCGGGCATCTGGAACCTCAACCACGAGTACACCCACGCCCTCGACGGCCGCCTCGACATGAAGGGCGACTTCACGCAGCAGATCTCCGTGCCGGACGTCTGGTGGATCGAGGGCGTCGCCGAGTACGTGTCCTACAGCTACCGGAACATCACGGACACCGGCGCGATCGCCGAGGCGCCCAAGCACACCTACGCGCTCAGCACGCTGTTCCAGAACACCTACGACAACAGCGACACCACCCGCACCTACCCGTGGGGCTACCTGGCGGTCCGCTTCATGGTCGAGAAGCACCCGGACGTCGTCCAGAACATGCTGGGCCACTTCCGGACCGGCGACTACACGGGCGGCTACGCGGTCTACAACTCCATCGGCACCGCGTACGACACCGAGTTCAACACCTGGCTGGACGCCTGCGCCGCCGGCGCCTGCGAGGTGGGCGGCGCACCGACCGCCGCCTTCAGCGCCGTCCCGTCCGGCCTGAACGTCCAGTTCACCGACCGGTCGACCGAGTCCGGCGGCGGCAGCATCGCCTCCTGGGCCTGGAACTTCGGTGACGGAGCCACCTCCACCGACCGGAGCCCCGTGCACAGCTACACCACGGCGGGCAGCTACACCGTCAGCCTCACGGTGACCGACGGCAACGGGAAGAGCAACAGCGTCAGCCAGTCCGTCACGGTTAGCGCCGTCACCGCCTGCACCGCCGCCGACACCCGCGTGCTGGACCAGAACTGCTCCCGCACCAACCAGTCCGCGACCGCCGGCAACCTGGACTACTACTACATCTACCTGCCGGCCGGCACCACCACCCTGAAGGTGAACAGCTCCGGCGGCACGGGCACCGCCTACCTGCTCTACAACCCCGACAGCTGGGCGACGCCGAACGCCTACACCGACGGCTCGACCACCTACGGCACCACCCACCAGAGCCTGACCGTCACCAACACCACGGCGGGCTACCGCTACATCAGCCTCTACGCCCAGACCGACTTCAGCGGCGTGACCATCACCACCCAGTACTGACCCCGACCCCCCGCGCGGCGGCCGGAGCACACCGCTCCGGGCCGCCGCCCGTCGTCCGGCATTCGAAGGCGTGCGAACACCGTGGCCGCCCTGGCTGTCCGAGCGAACTCCGTTCGGTGGCAGGCGGGTTGATTGGCCGGGGCGGCGGGGCTTCGCTAGGGTGCTCGCATGAGCGACCAAGTGACGCCTCCCTTCGGGAACTTCCCGACCGTCCGCCGGGCACTCGACATCCGGGACGAGCTGGCCCCGCCGGTGGCCGAGGCCCTGGGGGGCTGGGACGCGCCGGAGGCGGCCGGGGCGGTGCTGTACGTGGACACGGATCCGGAGAAGGCGGACACCGCGGTGTTCTGCGAGACCTACGACGCGCCGCTGGAGTACTCGGCGAACTGCGTGGTGGTCGCCGCCAAGCGGGGCGGGGAGGTCACGATGGCCGCGTGCGTCGTCCTGGCCACGACCCGGCTGGACGTGAACCAGGCGGTCCGCAAGCACCTCGGGGCGCGCAAGGCCTCGTTCGCCCCGATGGACGCCGCGGTCGAGGCGACCGGGATGGAGTACGGGGGCATCACGCCGGTGGGTCTTCCGGGCGACTGGCCGCTGCTGATCGACGAGGCGGTGGTCGCCGCGCCGCACGTCCTGGTCGGCAGCGGGCGCCGCCGCGGGAAGCTGATCCTGCCGGGACGGGCGCTGGCCGCGCTGCCGGGCGCCGAGGTCGTCCCCGGGCTGGCCGCAGTGGTGGCGGAGCCCAGTTCGGTGGAGGCCTGAGGGCCGGTCAGGAGCAACCCTCGCGGGAGCGTGGCGGGACGAGCCAGCCACGCGCCTGGGCGGCCATGCCCGCGCTGAACCGGCCGGTGGCGTCGAGCTGTTCGAAGAGTTCCCGGACGATGCGCCGCATCGTCCGGGAGGAGACCCCGATCTCGCGGGCGATGGCCTCGTCCTTGTATCCGAGCTGCATGAGCCGCAGGACCTGGTACTGGCGCGCGGTGGGCCCCTGGCGCGACGGGGGAGCGACCTCGGCCGGGCGGGCTTCCTGCCAGCAGAACTCGAAGGTCTGCACGAAGAGGCTGACCAGGTCGGGGTTGCGGACCACCACCAGGGCGGGTTCGGCGCCGTCGCCGCTGTTCGGCGGCGGGACGAAGGCCAGGTCGGCGTCCAGCACGATCAGCCGGTAGGGGAGGGTGGCGGAGATGCGGATCTGGCCGCCGGCCCTGCGCAGCGCCTTCAGGTGGGCCCGGCCGCGCGGGACCCGGAGCATGGACTCGCTGTGGATGGTCCGGATGGACACGCGCCGGCCCAGCACCTCCTCGTCCCGGCGCCGTCCGGCGACCAGGAGCGCCGCGGCCGGCGGTGCGCCGGGATTCATGCTGAGGACCTGGCCGCGCACGGTCATGGTGGCGTCCTCCAGGAGCTGACGCACCGCCGCCTCGCCGCGGAAGACCTCCACCCCGTGACCGCCGAGGCGGTCCAGGTGGGCGGGGATCGCCGCGATGTTGACCTCGGCCAGTTCGCGGTCCAACGCCTCGACCGTGCAGGCCAGTTCGCCGATCGCCCGGCGGGCCGAGTCGAGGATCCTGCCCATCTGGGCCTCGGGTAACGACGGCTCGCGCCGGTCGGACTGAACCTGCATGTGCACCCCCAGGTCTGCTCGACACCCCCGCAGCGGCCGCCGGCCGGTGCGCGAGCCCCCGCGGGGTACGCACCGTCGGTTGCGCGGCGTGCACGCATGGCAACCATGCTGCTTCACGGCCCGCAGCTGGAACAACCCCGCATCTCAGTTGCCGGACGTGGTCGCACTGTGGCCTGCGTCACACCGCGGTGCGGGCCCGGGCGCGTGCGCCGATGGCCGGTCGGGGCCATGGCCGGACTGAGCCATCGGCGTTCGCTGGACAGCCTCGGCGGTCGGCTGATTGGTTTGCAAATGGCCGCTGGGTGATCGGTGCCGTCCCGGGACGAGAGACGGATCGTGGCGTTCAGCGACGCGTAGGGGGTTGCTTCCGCGGCTGTTCTCCGGTGCACCGAGCCGCGATCCGGCAGGTCGGCGCCGGTCGGGTGTCAGGCCCGGAGCGCCGACCCGAGCTGGGGCCGATCCCGTTGTGCGAGGCGCCGCACCACCGATCCGAGAACGCGGGAGGACCTATGGGCGTCGAAGAGTTGACCAATCCGCTGCTGGCCGGGTTCTGGAACGAGACGCGCCTGCGATCGAGCCCGGAGACGATCTCCCCGGCCGCCGATCACACGGATCCCGGGATGGCCGATCACACGGATCCCGGGATGAGCGTCCAGTGGACGCGGATCGCCGAGGCCCTCGGACTGGGCTACGGCGAGCGTTCGGGCGCGGTGATCACCAAGGGCAAGGCCCTGATGCGGGCCCGCACCACGCCGTCCGCCGGCGCACTCTACCCCTTCGAGGTACTGGTGGCCTTCCAGGACGGCCACGACTACGCCCTCTACCACTACGACGCGGCCGGCTGCAGCCTGCGCCGACTGGCCGCCGTCGGCCGCCACGAGGTGGCCGACATCCTGACCGCCGCGCCGTCGTCCGACCCACCCGCGGCGGACGCGGACCGCACCGCCGACCTGCCTGCCGCGGTGGTGGCCGTGGTGGCCCGGCCCTGGCACGCGATGCGCAAGTACGGCCGGCGCGGCTACCTCTACACCCACCTGGACAGCGCCCACGCCGCCACCAACATCGCCCTGGCCGCCGCCGACGCGGGCTTCGACCCCGCGGTCCGGCTGCGCTTCGACCGCCGCGCCCTCTCCCGCCTCTTCGGACTGGAGAACCTGTGCCGGGAACCCCAGGCACTGGTCACCCTGACCGCCCCCGCCGGGGGCCGCCCGGCCGGGACCGGCCGGGCGGCCAATCCCTTCGCCGTACCGATCTGGTGGCACGACGGCGGACGCGGACTGGAACAGCCCGACGGCCCCGAGCGCGAGGCCTGGGAGCTGGTCAGCCCGGTCAGCACCTACCACCAACCCCGGGACCTGCCGCTGCGGTTCGGCACCACCGCGTCGGTCCGGGCGGGCGGCCCCCGTACCGGCGCCGCCGCCCCGGTGGCACTGGCCGGCCCGGACGACACCGCGGCCCTCGACGACTTCGGCCCGGTCGTGCTCAGCCGGCAGTCCGCCAAGGGCTTCCTGGCGAAGCCGGTCGAGGCCGACGCGCTCGGAAGGACACTGGCCGCCGTCCGCGGCGGCATCGCCGTCGACTGCGCGGACGGCCCGCTGGCCGGCCTGCGCCTGCTGGTCCGCAACGTCGACGGCCTGGCCCCGGGCGCGTACGAGTACGACCCAGCGGGCCACCGGCTGCTGCCGGTCGGCGGCGACGGCGGCTCGGAGGAGGCGGTGGTCGCGGCCTGCATGAACCAGGGCGTCGCGGCCGGCTGCGCCGCGCTGGTGGCACTGCACGCGCCGGTGCGCCAACTCCTCGGCGAGCGCGGCCAGCAGGGCCTGGCCGAACTCCACTTCCACGCCGCGAGCGCCGCCCAGCGGCTCTGCCTCGGGGCGGCCGTGCAGCACGTCGGCATCACCTGCCTCGGCGGGTTCGACGCGGGTCGGATCGCCGGACTGGCGCTGCTGGCGGACGAGGAGGAGGTCATGTACGTGATCGCGGTCGGCATCGCCGACGAGAACGCCGTCAAGTGGGACCGGGCGCCGATCGCTCACAGCCACGGACGGGACCCACGGCAGCCGGCCGGCTGACCGCGGAACGGACGAGACCCGCAGCCGACCCGGCCTCGGAGCCGAGGCTCGACCAGAGGGAGCAGTGTGTGGTTTCCATGCTGAGCAATGGCATCCTGTCCGATCAACTGACGGACCGCCACCGCGAGTTGCAGGCCAGGGCAGCGGACCACTTCACCCCGCAGTGGCTCGACAAGTGGCGTACCTCGCCAGACGGGCACCTGCGCCGGGAGACCTGGCAGGACCTCGCGGCGAACGGCTTCATGGGCGTGTCGCTGCCGCGCGAACTCGGCGGCCAGGGCCTGGGCCTGCTCGGCGCGCTGGTCCTCGGCGAGGCGCTGGCCGGAGCCCGCGACGGCGGCATCGCCCTCGCGATGCACGTGCAGAACGAGATCGCCTGCGAGTGGCTGGTGTCCGCCCGCGACGAGGCCCTGCGCGACCGCTACCTCCCGGGGCTGGTCGCCGGGGACCTGGTGGCCTGCCAGTGCGACACCGACCCGTCCCCCGAGGAGCCCACCACCGCGACCACCGAGGGCGCCCAGGTCGTCCTCCACGGCCGGAAGAAGTTCGTCATCAACGGCGCCACCGCGGACCTGTGCTTCGTCAGCGCCGTCCTGGACGGCGCGCCCGCCATCATCGCGGTGGAGAAGTCCACCCCGGGCGTACGGGTCACCGAGGTGTACGACAAGTTCGGCACCCGCAGCGTCGACTCCGCGCAGGTGGAGTTCGACGGCGTCCGGGTCGCCGCCGAGCAGATCGTCTCGCGCAGCGGCATCAGCCAGCTGATGCGCTGGAACCGGGTGATGTCCCGGATGCGCCTGCTGATCGCCGCCGACGCCTTCTTCACCCACCGGGCGCTGCTGGAGCACATCACCGGGTACGTGCGCGGGCGCACCCTCGGCGGCCGTGCGCTCGGTGCCTGGCCGGTCAACGCCCACGCGCTGGCCCGGGCCCGCGCCCACCAGGAGCTGATGGAGGCGGGCATCGCCGACGCGTACCTGCGGGTCACGGCCGGGGGCAGCACCGTACCCGAGATCGCCGAACTCAAGTGGTTCTGCGTGGAGAAGGCCAACGAACTGGCGGTCCTCGCCACCGACCTGGAGGGCGGCGCGGGCTACATGTGGGACAGCCCCTCGCTGCGCGCCCACGCCCAGCTGCGCGGATTCCGGATGTCCGGCGGCAGCCAGACCACCATGCTGACCATCGCCAACCACAGCATGGCCTGCCGGGCCGAGCTCGAACTCGCGCCCTCCGGAGCGGACGGAGCCCGCCGTGGCTGACGGGCAGCGGCTCGGCGCCGCGTTCCTGGCCGCCTGCGCCCGGCACGGCGAGCGGCGGGCCGTCGTCGCGGGCAGCGAGGAACTGACCTACACCCGGTTCGCAGACCTGGTCCGGGACCGCGCCGACACCCTGGACGCGCTGCTCGGGCCGGACCTGGCCAACGTCGGCGTGCACGCCGCCAACAGCATCGACCACCTGGTCTCGTACTACGCCCTGCTGGTGGCCGGACGGCTGCCGTTCCTGATCGACGCGACCTTCGGGGCCGCGGAGCTGGATGGCATCCGGACCAGCTGCGGCGTCCCGGCCTTCCTGTTCGGCGGCAAGGAGCCGTTCCCGCTCGGCGGCGACGTCCGGGCCGTCCCGGACAGCGCGCTGTCGCTCGCGGTGCTGCCCGCCCCGGCCGGGGCGCCCGAGCCCCGGGCGTCCACCGCCACCTGCCGGTTCACCTCCGGCACCACCGGCGCCCCCAAGTGCCTGGAGTTCACCGCGGACGCGGTGATCGCCGCCGCGGACACCTGGGTGGCCGGCACCGGCCTCGGCCCCGGCGACCGGGTGCTGTGCCTGGCCGGCTTCACCAACGGGCTGGCGTTCAACACCTCGCTGCTGCCGGTCTTCACGGTCGGCGCCGAACTCCACCTCTACCAGGGCCCGCCCACCTCCGGCGGCATCTCCCGGGCCGTCTCCCGCGCCGCCGCGACCCGGCTGGTGGCCTTCCCGCTGGCCTACCGGCTGCTCGCCGCCGCACCCCGGGCGGACGTCGACGCGTTCGCCACCGTCACCCGGGCCGTCTCCGCGGCCGCCGTCCTCGACCCCGAGGTCCGACGCGGGTTCGAGTCCCTGTACGGCGTGCGGATCGCCGACTACTACGGCATCGCCGAGACCGGCCCCTGCACCTACGAACGCGAACCCGACCGCTCCGAGGGACTCGGCACCGCCCTGCCCGGCGTGTCCGTCCGGTCCGTGGAACTGCCCACCGGCGAGACCGAGGTGAGGGTCCGCACCGCCTCGATGGCGGCCGGGTACCTGAACGCCCCCGGCGCCCTGGCCGAACGGCTCGACGCCGACGGCTACTACCGCACCGGCGACCTCGGCCACCTGGTCGACGGACGGCTGTTCGTCACCGGCCGGCTCGGCGGACCGATCAACCTGGCCGGCCGGAAGATCGACCCGGCAGAGATCGAGCGCACCCTGCTCGCCCTCGACGGCGTCACCGACGCGGCCGTGTTCGCCGACACCGACGCCAACGGGGAGACCGTCCTGCACGCCGCACTGGCCGGCAGCGGACGGATCGGCCGCACCGAGGTCGTCGACGCCTGCCGCGCCCGCCTCGCGCCGTTCAAGGTGCCCGGTCGGGTGACCTTCCTCCCCGCCATCCCCCGATCGACCGTCGGCAAGGCCCGGATGACCGAACTGCGCCGCCTGGTCCAGGACGTCCGCGCCGCCGACGACCACCCCCAGGAACTGGAGGAGCACGCATGACCGGTACAGCCAACGAGGCGGCCCGTACCGACAGGGACCTCCGCGAGGAGATCGAACTGCTCGTCGAGACCGCCACCGGACGGGTCGTCACCGTCGCGGACCTGCGGGCCGCGGACGGCGAACTCGACCGTGCCGGCGTCAACTCCATCGGCTACATCAACCTGATGGAGGTCCTGGAGCAGCGCTACGACGCCGTGATCGACCCCGAGGCCGACCCCGAGCACCTGTACTCCGTCGACTCGATCGTCCGGTTCGTCCGCGCTCGGCTCGCCGAGGGAGGCCGCGCATGACCACCGCCCCCGACCGGGCCCTCACCGCCCTGCACGGACTGCTGACCGGCCGCGGACTCGACCTGCCGCCGAACGCTCCGAAAGGTGGCCGGGCGTCGGACGAGGCGCTGGACCGGATCTGGGAGACCCGGCCCTTCGCCGTGGCCGCCGCGCTCACCGAGCAGGTCCACGGCGTCCTGCCGCTGCTCGACTCCTTCGCCGCCGGGGCCCCGCTGCTCGACGACATCCGCGCCGGCCACGTCACGGCCTCGCTCGGCCTGTTCACCCCCAACGCCCTGCTCAGCCTCACCGCCCCCGCCGTCCGGGCCGACCGGGACGGCGACCGGACACTGCTGCACGGCCGCTACCGGTACGCCACCCAGGACGCCGAGGCGTCCGTGGTCCCGGTCCGGCTGGACGGCGCGACCAGGCTGGCGCTGGTCACGCACGACGCGGCCGGCGTCCGGCTGCACGGGGCCGGACGGGCCGCCGGCTGGGGCTGGGCCGAACTCGACGGCGCCCCCGCCGCCGCGCTCTCCCGCCCCGTCGACTGGGCGCCCGGCGGAGAGCTGACGGCCGCCCTCGACGCGTACGCCTGGGCGTTCGCCCGCCGCGCCCTCGCCTGGCCCGCCCGGGTCGTCGCCGACCTGCGCCGGGCGCTGGCCCGGGCCGGCGAGGGCGTCGAGGCGCTCTCCACCTCCCAGTACCTGGCCCATGAGCTCAGCAAGCTGGAGATCGAGATCTCGCTGGCCTCGGCCGCCGCCCGGTTCGGGGCCGGGTTCAAGACCGAGGAACCCGGCGGCCAGGCCGCTCTCGCCACCCTGCTGAGCACCGTCGACCTGATCCGGCGGACCGCCCGCACCGCCGAGGACATGGCCACCGAACTCGGCCTCGAACACTCCCCGGCGGGCGTCGCCGACCGGCCCGACGCCGCCGACTGGCCCGACGCCGCCCTCCAGGCCTACTTCGGCGGCCGGCGCGTCGTCGAGAACGAACTCGCCCGCCGGATGGGCCTGGTCCCGGAGGCGGTCGGCGCATGACCGTTCCCGTTCCCGTCCCCGTCGCCGTCTGCGGCCTGACCGGCCGGATGGCGGGCGTCGTCCGGCAGGCCGTCCTGGACGCCCCCGACCTGGCGCTGTCCGCCCGGCTCAGCCTCCGGCCCCCGGCGCCCGACCCGGCCGAGGCCAACCCGCCCGCGCCGGTGGTCCACCGCCTCGCCGACCTCCCCGACGCGCACCCGGTGGTCGTCGACTTCACCGCCGAGGAGGCCACCGCCGAGCTGCTCGACCAGGCCCGCACCGTGCCCTGCGCGCTGGTCATCGGCACCAGCGGTCTCGGCGAGCGGCACCAGCGCCTGCTGGCGGAGGTCGGCCGCAGCCGCGCCGTCGTGGTCGCCGCCAACTACAGCCTCGCCCTGCTGGCCGTCACCCGCTTCGTCGAGGACCTCGCCGCCCAGTCCGACGACAGCTGGAACGCGGGCGTAGGCGACCTGCACTTCGCCGGCAAGCGCGACCGCCCCAGCGGCACCGCCCGTCACCTCGCCGCCGCCTGGCAGGGCGCCCGCGGGCCCGGCGCGCCCGCCCCCGACATCACCTCCTTCCGCCTCGGCGACGCCCTCAGCGAACACCGGGTGGTCGCGGCGGGCAGTGGAGAGCACGTCGAGGTCCTGCACCGGATGGCCGACCGACGCGCCTTCCTGCCCGGCGTGCTGCGCGCGATCCGGTACGCGGCCACCGCCGGGCCCGGCGTGCGCGGCCTGGCGGACGTGGTGCGCGAACCCGTTCCGGTACGGCGGTGACCGGCGTGCGACTGCTGTGGGACGAGGTCCGGCGCGGCGCGGCACAGTCCGCGCACCAGTGCGGCGGGCACACCGGCGCCGCCCGCCGGGACCAGTGGTGCGCGGCCCGGCACACGCTGAGGACCGGCCTGGTCCGGCTCGGCCTGGTGCCCGACCTGCCCGACGCCCACCGGCGGATCGGGCTGCCCGGCCCCGGCGCCGTACGGCAGGTCAGCTGGGACGGCGCCACCCTGCGGCCCGCCGTGCAGTTCTCCGTCGCGCACACCGCCGAGCAGGTGGTGGTGGCGCTGCGCCGCGGCGAACCGGCCGGCGGCGCGGCACCGACCGGGCTGGGCGTCGACGCCGAGACCGAATGGGCCACCGCCGAGCGCAACCTGCACCGCTTCGGCACCCCGGCCGAGCTCGACGCCCTGCGCCGGGCCTGCGGCCCGGTCCGGCCGCTGCACCTGTGGTGCGTCAAGGAGGCCCTGGCGAAGGCCTCCGGCCTGGGCTTCGCCCGGACCCCGCCCCGGCGCTACCGCCTGCACCCCGCCGCCGACGCGGCACCCCACCACCTGACCGTCGAGATCGCCGGAGCCGAACCGCCGGACCACGGCCCCCGCCGGGCCCTGGTCCGCACCGGCACCCGGACCACCGCCGACCGGCCGCCCACCGCCTGGGCGGTGGCAGAACTGCCGACGGGCTGAAACCCGGAATCCGCCGAGGCGCTGAAACCCGGAACCCGCCTACGCGCCGAACCCCGACCAACGAAGCAACTGGGAGATGACCGTGACCGAGGACGCCCCGATCACCGGCCTCAGCCGACTGATCGCCGACCGGGCCGCCGCCCGGCCGGACGCCGCCGCCCTCCTCGCACCCGACCGGACCCCGCTCACCTACCGGGCGCTCGCGGAGCGGACCGAGGAGATCGGGCAGGCGCTGAACACCTTCGGAATCGGCCGCCCCCACCGGGTCGCCCTGGTGCTGCCCAACGGCCCCGACCTCGCCACCGCGTTCCTCGGCACGGCCGCGTACGCCCAGAGCGCCCCGCTCAACCCCGCCTACCGGGAGCAGGAGTTCGCGTTCTACCTCGCCGACATGCGGGCCGACGCCCTGCTGATCGAGGCCGGCGACGACTCGCCCGCCGTGGCGGTCGCCCGTGAACTCGGCCTCCGGGTCATCGAGCTCAGCTCCCGGCCCGGCACTCCCGCGGGCGTCTTCGAGCTGCACTGCGCTGACCGGGGCACACCGGTCGCCGCCACCGACGGCGGCCCCGCCGGTCCCGAGGAGACCGCGCTGATCCTGCACACCTCCGGTACCACCGACCGGCCCAAGCTCGTCCCGCTCACCCACGCCAACCTGCACGTCGCCGCCCGCAACACCGGCGCCGCCTTCGCCCTCGACGAGCGGGACCTCTGCCTCAACCCGATGCCCCTGTTCCACGCCCACGGCCTGACCAGCACCCTGCTGGCCACCCTGGTCCGCGGCGCAGGCATCGTCTGCACCCCCGGCTTCAGCGACACCGGCTTCTACAGCTGGCTGGAGCAGTTCCGGCCGACCTGGTACACCGCCGTGCCCGCCATGCACCAGGCCCTGCTGTCCGTGGCCGACGACCACCGCGAGGTCCTCGCCGCCAGCCGGCTCCGGTTCATCCGCTCCGCCTCCGCGCCGTTGCCCGGCCCGACCCTCACCGCGCTGGAGGAGGCCTTCCACGCGCCGGTCATCGAGGCGTACGGCATGACCGAGGCCGGCTCGTTGGTCACCAGCAACCCGCTGCCGCCCGGCCGGCGCAAGCTCCGCTCGGTCGGCCTGCCGGTCGGCGGCCCGGTCGCCGTGCTCGACAAGGCCGGACACCCCGTACCGGTCGGCGAGTCCGGCGAGATCGCCATCCGCGGCGCCAACGTGATGGCCGGCTACGAGGCCAACCCGGAGGCCAACTCCCTTGCCTTCACAAACGGTTGGCTGCGCACCGGCGACGAGGGGCGACTCGACGAGGACGGCTACCTGTACGTGGTCGGGCGCAGCAAGGAGATCATCAACCGCGGCGGCTCCAAGGTCGCCCCGGTCGAGATCGACGACGCCCTGGCCGGCCACCCCACCGTCAAACTCGCCGTGGCGTTCGGCGTCCCGCACCCCACCCTCGGCGAGGACGTCGCGGTGGCCGTCGTCCCGCGGCCCGGCGCCCTGGTCGTCGAGCGGGACCTGCGCGAGTACGCCCGGGAGCGGCTCGCCGACTTCAAGGTCCCCAGCCGGGTGTTCGTCGTCGACGACGTCCCGCGCAGCCCCACCGGCAAGGTGCAGCGCCTGCGGCTCGCCGAACGCCTGGCCACTGCCGCCGCCGCTGCCGCCGCCGCGTCCGGCCACCGGGCCGCCCCCGCCGACCCGCTGGCCCGGCGGATCGCCGCCGTCTGGGCCGAGGTGCTCGGCACCGAGGAGTTCGGCACCGAGGACAACTTCTTCGACCTGGGCGGCAACTCGCTGCTCCTCAAGCGCGTCGCCGCCCGGCTCGGCGAACAACTCGGCCGGGACGTACCGTTCCTGACGCTGACCATGTGCCCGACCGTCGAGACCCTCGCCGCCCACCTGGCCGAGGAGCGCGGCGGGAGCGATGGTCCCGGCGCCGCCGCCCCCGATGCCCGGGACCGGCTCGACCGCGGCCGCGACCGGCTGCGCCGCCAGCTCGACCGACGACGGGCCGGCGCGCGGAAGGAGAACAGCTGATGGAGCAGAGCGTCGACACGACCGGCCTGGAGATCGCCGTCATCGGCCTCGCCTGCCGCTTCCCCGGCGCCGACGGCCCCGAGCAGTACTGGGAGAACCTGCGCAGCGGGACCGAGTCGATCACCTTCTTCACCCCCGGGGAACTCGCCGCCCAGGGCGTCCCCGAGGCTCTGCGCAACGACCCCGACTACGTCGCCGCCCAGGGCGTCCTGGCGGACGCCGACCGCTTCGACGCCGACTTCTTCGGCATGAGCCCGAAGGAAGCCGACCTGATGGACCCCCAGCACCGGGTGCTGCTGCGGTGCGCCTGGGAGGCCCTGGAGGACGCCGGCCACGACCCGCTCGCGGTGCCCGGGCCGGTCGGGGTGTACGCGGGCACCTACTACAACAGCTACGTCGACCACGTGGACGGCCGGATCGACGGCGAGGACCCCGGGGAGGTGTTCGCCCGGAACCTCGCCAACGAGAAGGACTTCCTGGCCACCCGGATCGCCTACAAGCTCGACCTGTCCGGCCCCGCCCTCACCGTCCAGTCCGCCTGCTCCACCTCCCTGGTCGCCGTGCACCTGGCCTGCCAGGCGCTGCTCGGCGGGGCCTGCGACACCGCGCTCGCGGGCGGCGCGACCGTCCGCGCCCACCAGCACCAGGGCTACCTGTTCCAGCCCGGCGGGATCTTCTCCGCCGACGGCCACTGCCGGCCCTTCGACGCCACCGCGCAGGGCACCGTCGCCGCCAACGGCGCGGGCATGGTGGTGCTCAAGCGGCTGGAGGACGCGCTCGCCGACGGCGACCCGATCCGGGCCGTGATCAAGGGCTCGGCGGTCGGCAACGACGGTGCCCGGCGGATCGGCTTCACCGCCCCCGGCGTGGCAGGCCAGGCCAGGGTGATCCGCGCCGCCCTCGACACCGCCGACGTCGACCCGGCCACCATCGGCTACGTCGAGACGCACGGCAGCGGCACCCCGCTCGGCGACCCGATCGAGATCGAGGCCCTGACCCAGGTCTTCCGGGGCCTGGCCCCCGGCAGCTGCGCGATCGGCGCCGTCAAGGGCAACATCGGCCACACCCACGCCGCCGCGGGCGTCGCCGGGCTGATCAAGACGGTGCTGGCGCTCCAGCACCGGCAGATCCCGCCGAGCCTGCACTTCGACGTCCCCAACCCGGCCATCGACTTCGACGCCGTCCCGTTCCGGGTCAACACCCGGCTCACCGACTGGCCGGCCGGCCCCGGACCGCGCCGGGCCGGCGTCAGCTCCTTCGGCATGGGCGGTACCAACGCCCACGTCGTGCTCGAGGAGGCCCCCGCGCCAGCCCGCCGCGAACCCGGACGTGCCCGCGTCCTGCTGCCCATCACCGCCCGCACCGCCACCGCCCTGGAGGCCGCCACCGACCGCCTTGCCGACCGCCTCGACGGCGCCGGCGCCCCCGACCTGGCCGGTACGGCCCGCACCCTGCAGACCGGCCGCCGCCACTACGGCCACCGCCGCTTCCTGATCGCCGAGTCCGCCGCCGAGGCCGCCCGCGCCCTGCGCGAGCGCGCCCCGAACGCCGTCCGCACCGGCCACCACGACGGAACCCCCCGTCAGGTCGCCTTCGTCCTTCCCGGACTCGGCGAGCAGCGCATCGGCATGGGCCGCGAACTCCACGCCACCGAACCGGTGTTCCGCGCCGCCCTGGACCGCTGCGCCGAAGGCTTCCGCCCGCACCTCGGCATCGACCTGCGCGAGCTGCTGCACCCCGCCGGGGCACCGGACACCGCGCCCGCCGGCCCCGACCTGCGCCGGATGCTGCGCGGCGGCCCGGCCGCCGCCGAGCGCACCGAGCTCGACCGCACCCGCTACGCGCAGCCCGCGACCTTCGCCGTCGAGTACGCACTGGCCCGGCTCTGGGAGTCCTGGGGGGTGCGGCCGAGCGCGCTGATCGGCTACAGCATCGGCGAGTACACCGCCGCGCACCTGGCCGGCGTCCTCTCGCTGGACGACGCCCTGAAGCTGGTCGCGCACCGCGCCCGGCTGATCGACGGCCTGCCGGCCGGGGCGATGCTGGCCGTGCCGCTGCCCGAGGAGCGCGTCCTCGCCCTGCTGGACGACGGCCTCTCACTGGCCGCCGTCAACGGGCCCGCGCTGTGCGTGGTGGCCGGCACCACCGAGGCGGTCGCCGCACTGGAGGCCCGGCTCGCCGCGGACGGCGTCGCCGCCCGGCAGTTGCAGACCACCCACGCCTTCCACTCGCACCTGATGGACCCGATCGTGGCGGAGTTCGCCGAGCTGGCCGCCGGGGTCACCCTCCAACCGCCGACCGTCCCGTACGTCTCCAACGTCACGGGAGACTGGGCCGACGCCGACCTGGTCACCGACCCGGCGTACTGGGTGCGGCACCTGCGCCGGCCGGTGCGCTTCGCCGACGGCATCGGCCGGCTGTGGCAGCAGCCCGGGCGGGTCCTGCTGGAGACCGGCCCCGGCCAGTCCCTGACCAGCCTGGCCCTGCAGCTGCGGCCCGCCTCCGCCGCGCCGGGGGTCGCCGTCGCCTCCATGCCGGGCCGCTTCGACCGGCAGGGCGAGGAGCGGTTCCTGCTGAACACCGCCGGAGGGCTGTGGGCCGCCGGCGTGGACCTGGACTGGTCCGCCGTCAGCGGCGGCAACGCCGCGGCCAGGGTCGCCCTGCCGCCGTACCCGTTCGAGGAGACCCGGCACTGGATCGACCCGGCGCCCCGGAAGGCCGCGCCCTCGCTCGCCCGGCGGGCGGACCTCTCGGACTGGTTCCACACCCCCGTCTGGGAGTCGCTGCCGCCCCGCCCGGCGGCCACCGCGCCCGCGGCCGGGAGCTGGCTGCTGTTCAGCGACGAGGAGGGCATCGGCGAGGCGCTCGCCGCCCGGTTGCGCGCCGACGGCCACCGCGTCACCACCGTCCGGGCGGGCCAGGGCTGGCGTGAACTCGCCGACGGCAGCTATGAGTTGGCGCCCGGCAGTGCTGCAGACCACCGGCGCCTGGTCGAACGGATCACCGACGGCGGCGGGCTGCCCGACCGGATCGTCCACCTGTGGAGCGTCGGCCCGCGCCGCCCCGCCGAGGAGACCCTGGAACGAGGCTTCCACAGCCTGCTCCGGCTCGACCAGGCCCTCACCGCCGCTGCCCCCGGCGCCGCGCTGGACCTCACCGTGGTCTCCAGCGACGCCTTCGCGGTCCTCGGCACCGAGCCCGTCGCCCCGGAGAAGGCCACCGTCACCGGGCCGGCCCTGGTCCTGCCGCTGGAACAGCCCGACACCGTCTGCCGGGCCGTCGACCTGTCCCTGCCGCCCGGCCGCGGCTGGACACCGGAGGACACCGAACTCCTCTACGCCGAACTACTCGACGAGCCGGCCCGGCCGCTCACCGCCCTGCGCGGCCGCCGCCGCTGGGAGCGCACCCACCGGCCGGTCCGGGTGGAGGCCGCCGCGGACGGCCGCACCCCGCTGCGCGAGAACGGCGTCTACCTGATCACCGGCGGCTTCGGCGGTGTCGGCCTCTCGCTGGCCCGCCACTTCGCCGCGGCCGTCGGCGCCCGGCTCGTCCTGGTCGGCCGCACCGCGCTGCCGCCCCGCGAGAGCTGGGACGCCCTGCTCGCCGACGACCACCGGGGCGGCGCGGCGGGGGAGCGGATCCGGGCCGTCCTGGAACTCGAAGGGCTCGGCGGGCAGGTGATGACGGCGGCCGCCGACGTCATCGACTCCGAGGCCATGCACCGGATCGTCGACGAGGCGGTGCGGCGGTTCGGCGCCGTCCACGGGATCGTGCACGCCGCGGGCGTCCCGGCCGCCGGGCTCGCCCAGCTCAAGACCGCCGAGGCCGCCGACCGGGTGCTCGACCCCAAGGTCCGCGGCGGCCTGGTGGTCGACGCGCTCGCCCGGCGGCTCGCCCCCGACTTCACCGTCCACTGCTCCTCCAGCCTCGCCCTGACCGGCGGCGTCGGGCAGATCGACTACGTCGCGGCCAACGCCTTCCTGGACGCCCTGGCCCAGCACAACGAGGCCGTCGGCGGCCCGCGCACCGTGTCGGTGAACTGGGACGGCTGGCAGGAGGTCGGGATGGCCTTCCGCACCATCGGCGCCGGCGCCGACCGGCCCGCCGACGGCCGTACCGGCCCCGTCGACCACCCGCTGCTCGACGCCTGCCTGCGCGACGACGAGGCCGTCGCCGTCTACTCCGTCGCACTCAGCGTCGCCACCTCCTGGCTGATCGACGAGCACCGGATGGCGGGCAACGCCGTCGTCCCCGGCACCGGCCACCTGGAACTCGCCCGGGCCGTCCACGAGCACCAGAGCGGGGACGCCCGGGCCGTGCTCGAGGAGGTCACCTTCCTCTCCCCGGTGGTCATCGGTGAGGACCAGCAGCGCGAGCTGCGGGTCGTCCTGGACAAGCGGCACACCCCGCCGCGCTTCGCCGTGGTCAGCCGGGAGACAGGTGCCACCGGTGCCGGTCCGGCCGAGGAGGACGGCTGGCAGGTCCATGTGACCGGCTCCGTCGGCCCCGTCGGCGAGGACACCGCCCCGCGCCGCCGCCACGACGTCGCCGAGCTGATCGCCCGCGCCGGCATGCGCGACCTCGGCGCCGTCACCCACACCGGCCCGATGGGCTTCGGCCCGCGCTCCCGCTGCTTGCGCCGGGTGCACCTCGGCGAGAAGGAGGCGCTGGCCGAACTCGAACTGCCCGCCGAGTTCGGCGAGGACCTGGAGCGGATCGCCCTCCACCCCTCGCTGCTCGACCTCGGCGCGGGCTTCCACGGCATGAACCTCGCCGAGGAGTTCCGCATCCCGCTCAGCTACGGCCGCCTCACCCTGCTCGCCCCGCTGCCGCGCCGGATCTACAGCCACCACCGCTTCCACGAGGCGGACCGCCGCGGCAAGGAGACCTTCACCGCGGACTTCACGCTGCTGGACGAGACCGGACTGGAGACCGTCCGGGTCGAGGACTTCGTCCTCAAGCGCGTCGCCGACCTGGAGACCCGACTCGAAGCGCTGCGCGACGGCACCTCCCGAGAGACCGCCGCCTACCGCTTCCCGCCCGCGGCGACCACCGCCCCCGGACGGCCGGGCGAGGCCGGACCGCTGCGCGACCACCTGGACCAGGGCATCCGGCCCGCCGAGGGCGTCGAGGCGCTGCTGCGGCTGCTCGCCGCCGGACTCGGCCCGCAGGTCGCCGTGGTCGCCAAGGACCTGGACGCGGTGTTCGCCGACATCCGCGCCCAACGGGTGGGCGCCCCGGCGGACGGCCCGGCGGGCGACACCGCCGTCCACCCGCGCCCCGGCATCCTCACCGCGTACACCGAGCCCAGGGACGGCACCGAGACCGCGCTGGCCCGGCTGTGGGCGGAACTGCTCGGGCTGGAACGCGTCGGCGTGCACGACGAGTTCTTCGAACTCGGCGGCCACTCGCTGCTCGGCCTCCAGCTCGCGGCGCGGATCCGGCGCCGGTTCGGCGTCGACCTGCCGCTGAACGCCCTCTTCGAGACGCTGACCGTGGCGGAGCAGGCCGCCGCGCTCCGTCGACGCCTCGACACCGAACCGACGATCGGCGCCGCGGGGGAGACGACCCCGGCCGAACAGAAGCGGAGCACTGCAGATGTCTGACATCCACACGGTCGGCGTGGTCGGCGCCGGGGTCATGGGCACCGGCCTGGCCCAGGCGCTCGCCCAGACCGGCCACCGGGTCCTGCTCGTCGACCGGACGAAGGAGATCCTCGCCGCCGCCGAGCGGACCATCGCCCAGGGCCTGCGCTTCGGCAGGGTACTGGGCGCCAAGGGCCCCAAGGAGGACCGGCGGACCGTCCTCGGGCGGATCGGCCTCACCACCGACTACGAGGGCTTCGACCAGGCCGACTTCGTGATCGAGAACATCACCGAGGACTGGGGCCTGAAGAAGGGCGTCTACGAGCGCCTGGACGCGGTCTGCCCGGAGCGCACCGTGTTCGCCGCCAACACCTCCGTCATCCCGATCACCCGGATCGGTGCGGCCACCTCCCGCCCCGACCGGGTGCTCGGCATGCACTTCATGAACCCCGTCCCGCTCAAGCCGACCGTGGAGATGATCCGCGGCCACCACACCTCCGCCGCGACCGTGGACACCGCCCGCACCCTGCTGTCCCAACTGGGCAAGGAGGGGATCCTGGTGGAGGACTCGCCGGGGTTCGTCACCAACCGGGTCCTGATGCTCACCGTGAACGAGGCCGTCTACCTGGTCCACGAGGGCGTGGCCGGCGCCGAGGAGGTCGACCGGATCTTCAAGACCTGCTTCGGCCACACCATGGGCCCGCTGGAGACCGCCGACCTGATCGGCCTGGACACCATCCTGCAGTCCGTCGAAGGCCTCTACACCGCGTTCAGCGACAGCAAGTACCGGCCGTGCCCGCTGCTGGTCCGGATGGTCGACGCCGGCCTGCTCGGCCGCAAGAGCGGCCAGGGCTTCTACAACTACGCCACCACCCTGGCCTGACCGTACGCATCAGCCCCAGCCCCAGCCCCAGCCGCACCCGGCACCCGAACGAGAAGAAGGAAACGCCCGCCATGACGACGGCCGACCACAAGCCGCAGATCCTCGCCTTCCTCGCCCAGTTCTTCGGCGAGCACCGCCTCACCGACGACGAGGACATCTTCGCCACCGGATTCGTCAACTCGCTCTTCATCATGCAGCTGGTGCTGTTCGTCGAGGGCGAGTTCGACATCACCGTGGACGACGACGACCTGGAGATGGCCAACTTCAACACCGTGCGCGCCATCGACGCGCTGGTCACCCGCAAGCGCGCCGCCGTCGGCGCCGCCGCGCAGCACTCCTGACCCTCCCGTGACCTCCCCGACCGCAGAGACGAGGAGAGAGAGGGACCGATGGCCATCAGAGTTCAACTGACCGAGCGCCAGGCCGCGGCGCGGGAGGAGTACGAGTCCTTCACCCGGCAGGCCGTCGCCCCGCACGCGGACGCCTGGGACCGTGCCGAACGCCTCCCCGAGGAGTTCCTCGAGGAGTTCGCCGCCCGCGGCCTGCTGGGCGCCGCCGTCCCGGCCGGGTACGGCGGCGCCGAACTGGACCCGATCACCTTCGGCCTGCTCAACGAGGAACTCGGCCGCGGCTGCTCGTCCGTGCGCAGCCTGGTCACCGTGCACGGCATGGCCTCGTACGCCGTCGCCCGGTGGGGCGGCGACCGCCAGCGCGAGCACTGGCTGCCGAGGTTCGCCACCGGCGGGGCGATCGGAGCCTTCGCGCTCACCGAGCCCGGCGCCGGCAGCGACGTCAAGGCCCTGCGCACCACTGCCCGGCGCACCGACGACGGCTTCCGGCTCACCGGCCAGAAGCGCTGGATCACCTTCGGCCAACGCGCCGACGTGTACCTGCTGTTCGCCCGACTGGACGGCCGGGAAGCCGCCTTCCTGGTGCCCCGGGACGCGCCCGGGCTGACCGTACGGCCGGTCACCGGGATGCTCGGCACCAAGGCCTCGATGCTCGCCGAACTCAGCCTGGTGGACTGCCTGGTGGCCCCCGAGGCGCTGCTCGGCCGCCCCGGCTTCGGCCTGGCCGCCGTCGCCGCCAGCGCGCTCGAGCTCGGCCGCTACAGCGTCGCCTGGGGCTGCGTCGGCCTCGCCCAGGCCTGCCTGGACGCCTCCCTCGACCACGCCGACCGGCGGGAGACCTTCGGCGTCCGGCTGCGCGACCACCAGCTGGTCCAGCGGATGATCGCCGACATGGCCACCGGCACCGCCGCCGCCCGGCTGCTCTGCCAGCAGGCCGGCTGGCTGCGGCAGGACCGCTCCACCGAGAGCCTGCACGCCACCTGGCTCGCCAAGTACCACGCCTCCCGCACCGCGTTCCGCTCCGCCTCGGACGCCGTCCAGGTGCACGGCGCCCAGGGCTGCGGCGACGGCCACCCCGTCCAGCGCTACCTGCGGGACGCCAAGGTCATGGAGATCATCGAGGGCAGCACCGAACTCCAGCAGACCACCATCGCCGAATCCGCCTACCACTCCCGAACCCGCACCACCCCCACCGAAAGGGTGACGGCATGACCTCCGAGGGCACCGCCGGCCGGCCGGACGGAACCACCGCCGACAGGCCCGCCAGGACCGTCAAGTGCGTCGTCTGGGACCTCGACCACACCGTGTGGGACGGCATCCTGCTGGAGGACGGCGAGGCGCCGCTGCGCCCCGGTCTGCGCGAGGTCATCGTCGAACTCGACCGCCGCGGCATCCTGCACTCGATCGCCAGCCGCAACGACCACGACGCCGCCACCGCGGCGCTGCGCCGGCACGGGCTGCTCGACTACTTCCTCTACCCGCAGATCAACTGGAACGCGAAGTCCTCGTCGATCCGCTCCATCGCCACCTCGCTCAACCTCGGCCTGGACGCCTTCGCCTTCGTCGACGACGACGTCTTCGAACGCGGCGAGGTCTCCTTCGAGATCCCCGAGCTGCTGGTGCTCGACGCGGCGGAGGCGGCCGGCCTCGCCGACCGGCCGGAGTTCTCGCCCCGGTTCATCACCGACGACTCCGCCCGGCGGCGCGAGATGTACCTCGCCGACCAGGAGCGCACCCGGGTCGAGAAGGAGTTCACCGGCCCGCAGGAGGCCTTCCTCGCCACCCTCGGCATGACCCTCACCATCCACCCCGCCCAGGAGGAGGACCTGCGCCGGGCCGAGGAACTGACCGTCCGCACCCACCAGCTCAACACCACCGGCTACACCTACTCCTACGACGAACTCGACGCCTTCCGCCGCTCGGACACCCACGAACTGCTGGTGGCCAGGCTGGAGGACCGGCACGGCCCGTACGGGACCATCGGTCTGGTGCTGCTCGCCAAGGACCCGGACGCCTGGACCGTCAAGCTGCTGCTGATGTCCTGCCGGGTGATGTCCCGCGGCGTCGGCGGGGTGATCATCAACCACCTGCGCCGCCGCGCCCGGGAGGCCGGCGTCCGCCTGCTGGCCGAGTACCTGCCCAACGGGCGCAACCGGATGATGCTGATCACCTACAAGTTCACCGGGTTCCACCAGCTCACCGGAGCGGACGGGCTGACGCTGTTCGAGGCCGACCTCACCGACGTCCCCGGCGACCCGCAGTACCTGACCGTCCGGACCCCGAGCGTCCACGCCCCGACCGCCGGCGCCCCGACCGGAGAGGACCGGAAGCGGTGACGGCGGCCGGCAGCTCCTGGGTGGTCAGGACCGAGCCCAACCCCGCCGCCCGGCTCCGGCTGATCTGTTTCGCCCACGCCGGCGGCGGCAGCTCGGCCTTCGCCGACTGGCCGCGCGCACTGCCCGACGACGTCGAGGTGTGCGCGGTACGGCTGCCCGGCCGCGAGTCACGGATCTTCCAGCCCGCCTACACCGACGTCGAGGACCTGCTGCCCGACCTCACCGCGCCCCTGGCCGACCACTGCCGGCCCCCCTACGCCCTGTTCGGCCACAGCATGGGCGCGCTGATCGCGTTCTCCTTCGCCCGCCGGCTCCGCGAGCTCGGCGCCCCCGCCCCCGACCACCTGGTGGTCTCCGGACGCCGGGCCCCGCAGCTCGCCCACAACCGGCCGCTGATCCACCACCTGCCGCAGGACCAGTTCCTGAACCGGATCAGGGAGTTGGGCGGCACCCCGGAGAGCCTGCTGGCGGACGCCCGGGTGATGCGGCTGGTCCTGCCCGGCCTGCGGGCCGACTTCCAGCTCAACGACTGCTACACCCACCGCCCGCAGGAGCCCCTGCCCGTCCCGATCACCGCCTTCGGCGGCCGCGCCGACCCGCACGTCGACCCCGAGGGCCTCGCCGCCTGGGCCCGGCAGAGCACCGGCGCCTTCACGATGCGGATGTTCGACGGCGGGCACTTCTTCCTGCACTCCGCCCAACAGGAGGTCCTGCACGAACTGTCCCGGCTGCTGCGCCGGCCGACCGACCGGATCGCCGGAGCGGTCGCCTTGTGAACCCATTCGACGTGAACCCGCCCGACGTGAGCCAGCCCGACCGGTGGCCGCCCGGCCCCGCCGCCCCGGCCCTCGCCGAGGACGAGGTGCACGTCTGGCGGGCCCGCCTCGACCCGCCCGAACACGCCACGCGCCGGTACGCCGAGCTCCTCGACCCCGAGGAGCGGACGCGGGCTGGCCGCTGCCGGCTGCCGGTCGAGCGCGCCCGCTTCGTCGCCGCACACGGCGCGCTGCGCACCGTCCTGGCCCGCTACACCGGTCGGCCCCCCGCCGACCTGCGCCTGCACCGCTCCGCCCGCGGCCGTCCCGGACTGACACCGGCACCGCACCACGCGGCGCTCGACTTCAACCTCAGCCACTCGGGGGACCTGGCGCTGATCGCCGTCACCCGAACCGGCACCGTCGGCGTCGACCTGGAGGAGGTCCGTGCCGACCTCGACCACCGCGCGATGGCCGCCCGCTTCCTCGGCCCCGCCGAGGCCCGGCTGATCGCCGGTCTGCCCCCGGCCGCCGGGCGCCACGCCTTCTACGCCCGGTGGACCTGGCGGGAGGCGTACGCCAAGGCCGCCGACCTGCCCGTGCCGCGCCGGCTCGGCCCCGGCGCGCCGGGGCCGCTGCCGATCACCGTGGATCTGTGGAAACTGAGCAACCTCCCACTGGACAAGGGATATTGTGCGACCGTCGCGGCCTCCGGATCCTGCGCGCCGCCGCTCCGGTGGACGCTGACCTGACGCAGGACCGGGCCCGCAGGACGTCACCCACCCGCTGCTCCGCCTGACGAGGACTGCGGACGAAAGGAGCCGGATCGCATGCCCGAACTGTCCAGCCTGTGGTGGTTCTTCACTGCCTCACTGGTGCTGCTGCTCATCCCCGGCCCGTCCGTGCTCTACGTGACCGGCCGGACCCTCGACCAGGGGCGCCGCGCCGGTCTGCTGTCCACCCTCGGCCTGGCCTGCGGCGACCTCGTCCAGGTGCTCGCTGCCGTGGTCGGCCTGTCCGCCCTGGTCGCGTCCTCGGAGACCGCCTTCAACGTGGTCAAGTACGCGGGCGCCGCCTACCTGGTCTGGCTCGGCGTCAAACGACTGCGCACCCCGGACCCGGACCCCGCCGCCGCACAGGCCGACGAGGCGCCCGCCCGCTCGCCCCGGATCTTCACCGACGGTCTGGTCGTCAACGCCCTCAACCCGAAGAGCACCCTGTTCTTCCTCGCCTTCCTGCCCTCCTTCATCCACAGCGGCAGGGGAGCGGTCTGGTCCCAGACCCTGGTCTTCGGACTGGTCTTCGTGGTGGTCGGCATGGCCACCAACGCCGGCTGGGCGCTGCTGAGTTCACTCATGCGCCAGCGCGCCCGGAAGAGCCGCGGTTTCCTCCGCGCCGAGCGGTACGTCGTGGCCGGAGTCTTTTTCGTCCTCGCCGCCGCCACCCTGGCGACCGGCCTCACCAGCGGCTGAGCCGCCCACGGGAGCCCACCGAGATGACCGACACACCCACCAGCACCCCGCCGGTGACCGCCCACCACCTGCTGGCGGGCAACGAGAACCCCTACCCGCCGCTGCCCGGCGTGCTGGAACGGGCCACCGCCGCCCTGCACACCCTCAACCGCTACCCCGACCCGGCCGCCACCCGTCTGGTCGCCGCCCTCGCCGACCACCTGAACGTCCCGTCGGCCCATGTGGTGGTCGGCCCCGGCTCGGTCGGCGTGCTGTTCCAACTGGTCCGCGCGGCCGCCGGCCCGGGCGACGAGGTCCTGTTCGCCTGGCGCTCGTTCGAGGCCTACCCGGAAGCGGCCGAGCTCGCCGGGGCGACCGCCGCCGCCGTTCCGCTGGCCGACGGTGAGGTCCACGACCTCACCGCGATGGCCGCCGCCCTCACCCCGCGCACCAAGGTCGTCCTGGTCTGCAACCCCAACAACCCGACCGGCACCGCCGTCCCGCCCGCCGAACTCGTGAAGTTCCTGGACGCGATACCCGACACCACCCTGGTCGTCCTGGACGAGGCCTACCGCGAGTTCGCCCCCGAGGACACCCCGGACGGCATCGACCTCTACCGCACCCGCCCCAACCTGGTCGTCCTGCGCACCTTCTCCAAGGCCTACGGCCTGGCCGGCCTCCGGGTCGGCTACGCCGTGGCCCACGACACCGTCGCCGCCGCGGCCCGCGCAGTCGCCCTGCCGTTCGGCGTCAGCCGGATCGCCCAGGACGCCGCCGTGGAGTCCCTCGCGGCCGGCTCCGAACTGCACGACCGGGTCCGCAACCTGGTCGCCGAACGCAACCGGGTCCAGGCCGCGTTGCGCACCCAGGGCTGGCCCCTGGTGGAGTCCCACGCCAACTTCGTCTGGCTCCGGCTGGGTGAGCACACCTCGGCCTTCGCCGCGTCCTGCACCGAGGCCGGGATCACCGCCAAGGTCTTCCCCGGCGAGGGTGTCCGGCTCAGCATCGGCGAACCCGACGCCAACGACGCCGCCCTCGCCGTCGCGGCCGCCTGGCGCGCCCGCACCGCCTGATCTCCCTGGGCCCCGGGCCCCTCGGGAGCACGTACCCGCAGGGCCCGCCGATCCCCCTGGACGACGCGCTGTGCGAAGCGTCAGGGGAACGTCCGGCCAACGTCCTTCCCCGACGTGCCGGTGCACGGGCAGTGTGCTGTGCGGACAAGGGGCGCCCCTGTGCCCCAGGCCACCGGATCACGGAGGAACCATGCGTCGTCGTATCGGAGCATTGATGGCTGCCGCCTCGCTGGCCGGCATCAGCGTCGTCGGCATCTCGGGAACCGCCCACGCGGGCACGACGGGTTCGGTGAGCATCTCGGTCCCCGGCTGCATCGGCCACCTGAACCTCGCGCCCAACTGGGCCTACGGCCACCTGGACTCGTACACCACCACCTGCTGGCTGACGGTGTTCGACCGGAACGACCAGACCGGAAAGGTGTCCTCCCAGACCATCTCCTACGGGCCCGGCGGGAGCGGTGACACGGGCCAGTTCTACCACGACAGCGTCGTCCACGCGGTTGCCATGGCGATCTCCAACGGCAGCCAGAGCAACGACACGGCCTGGTACCACTGAGGCCTCTGATCCCGGGGCAGTCCTGGGCCGGTGAGTCGCAGGACTGCCCCCAGCACCGACCGCTGCTCCGGCCGCCCCGTTCGGGACTCGTGACCGGGGCCGCCAGGCGCACCGCCTATGCCGAACGGGGCGGTTGCGGCGCGGGAGGGCACCTGTCCAGGCGGGCCCGGACGGCATCGGCGTCCCGGTGCTGCAGGTCCTCCAGGATGGCGAGGCTGCGGGCCCAGGCCGCCCGAGCGGACTCGACGTCGCCGAGCGCGAGGTGGGTGTCGCCGAGATGGGTGTGGATGTCGGCCTGGAGGAAGTAGTCGCCGACCGCCACCCGCAGCCGCAGGGACTCGTGGTAGGCGGGAAGGGCCTCGTGGTACTCGCCGAGGCGGTGGTGGATGAAGCCGATGCTGTCCCAGATGGACGACTGCCCGGGCAGGTTGCCCGCGTCGCGGGCCAGCTCCAGGGCTCGCCGGCAGTGCGGGAGGGCTTCCCGCAGCTCGCCCTGCTGGGCCAGGTACCAGCCGATGCTGTTGAGCGCGAGGGCCTGCCCGGACGGGTCGCCGATGGCCTCGAAGAGTTCGAGGGCCCGGCGGGACTCGGCCACGGCCTCGGCGTCGCAGTGCTCCTCGCCGTGGGCGATCGCGAGGTCGAGCCGGGTCCGGCCCTCCCGGGGCCGGTCGCCGAGTGCCTCGAACAGGCCGAGTGCCAGGCGCAGTTCGCCCTGGGCCTCGGGCTGGCGGCCCTGGGAGCGGTGCACCTGGCCGAGCCAGCGGTGCGCGTGGGCCTGGTGGCCGAGGTCCCCGGTGCGTTCGGCGGCGGCCAGCGCGGTCTCGCTCGCCCGCTGCCACTGCTGCCACAGCCCCGACTTGAGCAGGTAGGGCACCTGGGCGCCGACCAGCTGCCAGGCGTGGACGTCGGCTCCGGTCCGGTGCGCCGCGTCGACGATCCGCTCCAGCACCGGCTGCTCCTCCCGGTACCAGTCGAGCGCCTCCTGCCGGTCGGCGAGTTCCTCGGCCGCCACGCCGGTGGCGGGCTCCGCGAGGTCCAGCGACTGCCAGGAGACGTCGTCGGCGTAGGCGAGGCTCGCCGCGCGGTGGGCGGTGTGGAGGTAGTGGTCGAGCATCCGCAGGGTGGCCGCGGCCTGGCCCTGCGGGGGTTCGAGGGCGGCCGCCTGCTCGGCGGCGTAGGCGCGCAGCAGGTCGTGGAAGGTGTACCGGTCGCGCTCCGGCGCGGTGATCAGATGGGCCCGGTGCAGCTCCTCCAACAGGGCGCGGGTCTCGGGCAGCGGCCGGCCCGCGAGGCTCGCGGCCGCCGCGGTGCTGACGGACGGGCCCGGGTGCAGGCCCAGCAGCCGGAACAGCCGGGCGGCCCGCGGAGTCAGCGCACGGTAGGACCAGGAGAGCACCACCCGGACGTCGGCGTGGCTGTCTCCGGCCGACAGGAGGTCCAGGCGCGCCCGGGAGTCCCGCAGCTCGCGCGCCCACACCTCCAGCGGGGTGCCGGGGTGCTCGGCCGCCCTGGCGGCGGCGATGTTCAGCGCGAGCGGCAGCCGGGCGCACAGCTCGGTCAGCTCGTCGGCGGCCTCCTGCTGCTCCGCGACCGTCGCCGCGCCCAGGCGGCGGGCGAGCAGTTCGCGCGCCTCCGCGGGGGAGAGCACGTCCAGGGCCAGCGGTACGGCGCCGTCCAACGCGACCAGTCCGGGCAGCCGGTTGCGGCTGGTGACCACGACCAGGCAGGTGTTGGAGCCGGGGAGCAGCGGTCGGACCTGTTCCGCCTCGCGGACATTGTCGAGGACGATCAGCGTGCGGGTGCCCGCCAGCCGGCTGCGCAGCAGCGCGAGCTGCCCGTCCGGGTCGGCGGGGACGCGGAGGGCCGGGACGCCCAGCGCCTCCAGGAAGCCGCGTGCCACGTCGGCGGCGTCGACCGGGGCGCGGGCCGGGTCGAACCCGCGCAGGTTGGCGAAGAGCTGGCCGTCGGGGAAGCGGTCGGCGACCCGGTGGGCGAAGTGCACGGCCAGGGTGGTCTTGCCGACGCCCGCGGTGCCGGCGATGGCCGAGATCACGACCGCGCCGCAGCCGGGGGTCACGTCGGCGAGCAGGTCGTCGAGCAGCTGGAGTTCCCTGGTCCGGCCGGTGAAGTGGCGGATGGCCATCGGCAGTTGCTGCGGACCGGTCGGAGCCGTCGGAGCCGTCGTACCGACGGGGGAGACGGCGGGGCCGCCGCCGGGTACCGCCCCCGGTGCGTCCGTCCTGGCCGGCCGACCGACTCCGTCCGCTCCGTCCGCCCGGTCCGCACCCTCCGGCTCCGTGACCTGTCGGGCGTCCGGATCCCGCGCGGCGGCCAGCCACTGGGCACGGGTCTCCGGATCGAGGCCGAGGGCCGCGGCGAGCCGGACCACCGACGACATCCGCGGGCGGCGCCCGCCCGCCTCCAGGGCGCTGATCGACCGGGCCGACACCCCGGAGCGCTCCGCCAGTTCGTCCTGGCTCCACCCCGCCGACAGGCGTCGCTCCCGCAACAGCGCAGCAAAAATCGCAGCCCCCACAGATCCCCCCGGTGCCTGTGATCCGCGGCGTCGCCTGGCTTCGCCCGTCCGACCCGGATCGCGAACGAGCGTAGCCCCACGGCGCCCAAGTGTCAGGTCAACGTCAGGTCAACGTCGTGGTCGGCGCGCCGGCGACGGGGCGAAGATGGACGCCTGGCGGACCGGTGCGAGGAGGAACGATTGAACGCCCGCAGGACTGCTTCGCGTCCGACCGGGGGTCCGGTCCGGGTCGTCGCCGCCCCCACGGCATTCGGACACACCGGAGGCTGCGTCGACGTGACCGACTGAGCTACCGGTCCGACGCGCGGTGCCCCCCACGGTACCCGCTGTCGGACCGGTCCGCAGGCCGCGGCGACGGGGGTGCCGCGGCTCGCCGGGAGCCCCGCGACGGCCGACCGCAGCCCGGCCGTCGCGGGGGCACCGGCACCGATTCCGCCGCAGGTCGAACGGTGTCATGCTGAGGCCATGACAGATCACATCGAGACCGCCCCGGCCCGTGACGGGGTGCAGGACGGGGGCCGACGGCGGGAGTTGGCGGCGGCGACGGTGGGGTCGGTGGTCGAGTCCTTCGACTGGAACGTCTACGCCGTGCTCGCGCCCTACTTCGCCGCCGACCTGTTCGGCCACGGCAAGGGAGGGGTCAGCGGTGTGCTCGCCGCGTACGCCACCTTCGCGGTCGGCTTCGTGGCCCGGCCGGTCGGCTCGTACCTGATAGGCCGGCTCAGCGACACCCGGGGGCGGCGCTTCGCGCTCAGCCTCGGCATGGCCGTCATCGCCGTCGCGAGCCTGGGCATCGCCACGCTGCCGGGTCAGCGGACCATCGGCGCCTGGGCGGCGGTGCTGGCCGTCGTCGTACGGGTGGTGCAGGGCCTCGCCTTCGGCGGGGAGGCGCCGAGTGTCGCCGCGTACGTCACCGAGACGGCCCCGCCCCGGCACCGCTTCGCGTTCAGCTCGGTCTCCTACGGCGGGATCATCCTGGGTTCGCTGCTCTCCTTCGGGGTGCTCACCCTGCTGATCCACACGATCGGCAAGTCCGGTTTGGAGAACGGCGGTTGGCGCTGGGGCTTCCTGGTCGCCGCGCTGCTGGGACTGGGCGCGTTGTGGGTGCGCCGGGCCGCGCCGGAGAGCGCCGAGTTCCACCGCGCCCGGGCCCGGGTGCGGCCGGGCGCACGCCCGTCCTTCCTGCGCACGGTCCGCGACCACCGCTGGGCGGTGCTCACCGTCTTCCTCAACACCCTCGGCGGCACGGTCGGTTACTACTTCGCCCTGACCTACCTGCCGCAGTACGCCGCCGCCTACCACGTCATCGACAAGGAGCGGGCCGCCTCCTTCATGACGGTGGTGCTGGCGATCGTCCTGGCCACCATGCTGCTCACCGGCGCCGCCGCGGACCGCTTCGGCCTGCTGCCGGTCGCCCGGATCGGCTTCGGGCTGCCGATCCCGCTGGTCGGGATCCTGCTGGCCGGGCTGCGCGGTGGCTGGCTGCCGTTCCAGGTGGTGGCCGTGCTCCTGGGAATGACGGTGGCGACGGTGCTCGGCACCCTGAACGTCTTCACCGGGCTGCTGTTCCCGACCGAGGTGCGGGCGGTCGGCCTCGGCGTGGTCAACGCGGCCACCATCGCAGCCTTCGGCGGCACCTTCCCGCTGCTCGCCGAGTGGCTTGACCACCACAACGGCCTCGGGGTGATTCCGGTCTACGTCACGGTCTGCACCGCGGGACCGGCGTTGGGTCTGCTGACGGCCATGCGGGTGCCCTCGTTCACCGCCGCCCTCCGGCAGGCGGAACCGGACGTTCAGCGGCCACCGGGAACCGCCTGACGGGTGCTCACGTCCTGTGGTTGAGTGGGGTCCGGACCGGACGCCGGACGGGGAGGACGAGGCGACAGTGGACAGCAACGAGTCGGAAAGCTGGCTGATCGAGACCGATTTCGAGCAGCCACCGCAGGTGGACCTGCGGACCGACCGGGCGCACTCCGCGCGGGTCTACGACTACCTGCTCGGCGGCAAGACCAACTTCCCGGCGGACCGCGAGGTCGGCGACCGGGTGCTCGCCGACCTGCCCACCGCCCGGGCCGGGGCCGCGGCCGCCCGCGCCGTGATGCACCGGATGGTCCGCCGGCTGGCCGAGGAGCACGGCATCCGCCAGTTCCTGGACGTCGGCACCGGCATCCCCACCGCGCCCAACCTGCACGAGGTCGTCCAGGCGGTCGACCCGGCCTGCCGGGTGGTGTACGTGGACAACGACCCGATCGTGCTGGCCCATTCGCGCGCGCTGCTCACCAGCACGCCCGAGGGCCGCACCGCCTACGTCGAGGGCGACCTGCGCGATCCGGAGAAGTTCCTGGCCGACCCGGCGGTGGCCGCCACCCTGGACCTCACCCGGCCGGTCGCGCTGACGCTGATCAACATCGTGCACTTCCTCTCCGACGAGGCCGCGCACCCGCCCGTCCGCAAACTTCTGGACGCCCTGCCCTCCGGCAGCTTCATGGCCCTGACCGCGGGCACCGCCGACAACGCGCCGGACCAGGTCCCGGTGGGCGCGCGCCGCTACGCCGAGGCCGGGATCGAGGTGTACGCACGCTCGCACGCCGAGGTCGAACGCTTCTTCGCCGGGCTGGAACTGGACGACCCGGGCGTGGTCCTGGTCAACCGCTGGCACCCGGAGCCGGGTGCGGCCGACGGTGAGGTCTCGCTGTACGGCGGTGTGGGCCGCAAGCCGTAGCACCCGCCGCCGCGGTCACGGTGAGGGCGCCATGGCGAGCCCCGCCGAAGCGGCGCCGCGGCTGAGCACCACGGTGCGGATGTGCTCCAGCGCGCGGGCCCAGTCGGCGCGGCCGGGGTCCCGGCGGACGGCCTCGCGCAGGTCGAGCACCCGGTAGGGCGGGCCGAGGTCGGTGATCTGCGGGACGAACTCGGCCCGGCTCACCGTCCACCGCTGCCCGGGGGCGGCCGGCGGGCTGACGGTGAAGCGGGCCATCGAGCTCCAGTTGCCGCGCGGGTCCTCGGCGTTGTCGTAGGTGAACATGTGTCCGGCGAGCTGGTCGCCGAGGCCGTACACCGTCCAGGTGTCGCCGATCTTCTCGTAGGCCTGCGGAATGTGGGCGTGGGTGCCGAGGATCAGGTCGATGTCGGGCCGGCCCGGGCCCTGCCCGGCTGCGGACAACTCCTTGGCCAGGATGAGTTGTTGTTCGTTCGGAGCGTCCTGCCACTCGGTGCCCCAGTGGATGCTGACCACCACCAGGTCCGCGCCGCCCGCCCGGGCGGCGCGGGCGTCGGCGAGGATCCGGTCCCGGTCGATCAGGTTGACGGCCCAGGGCTCGGCCTTGGGCAGCGCGATGCCGTTCGTCCCGTAGGTGTAGGCGAGTTGGGCCACCGTGGCGCCGCCCGCCCGCAGCAGTGCGGGCCGCCCGGCCTCCTCGGCGGTGCGGGCGGATCCGGTGTGGGCGAGCCCGACGGCGTCCATCGCGTCCAGGGTGCGGCGGATGCCGGCCGGGCCGTCGTCCAGGGTGTGGTTGGAGGCGGTGTCGCAGGAGGCGTACCCGGCCTCCTTGAGCGCCTTGGCGACCTGCGGCGGGGACTTGAACGTCGGGTACCCGGTGTACGGTCCGCCGTCGGCGCCGTAGACGGTCTCCATGTGGCAGATCGCCAGGTCGGCCGCGCCGATCACCGGCTTGACGCCGGCCAGCATGGGGCCGAAGTCGTAGCCGGAGCCGCCGGCGTCCTCCTTGGCCTGCTGGATGATCTCGGTGTGCGGCAGCACGTCGCCGGTGGCGAGCAGGGTGAACGCCCGTGGCCCGGTCGGGGTGGGCGTCGGCGTCGGTGCGGCACTGCCCTGGGCGGCCTGCCCGGAGGGGTGCGGGGCGCCGCAGCCCGGGACGGCGAGCAGCAGGGCGAGGGCCGTGACGGCGGCCCGGCGGCGGAGGAGGGGCATGGTCGGCTCGTCTCACGATCGGATGGTGTGACCAACCCTCCGAATATGCGGGCGCCCGCTCCGCAGGTCGTCGGCCCCACGCCCGCAGGTCACCCGGCGGGCCCTGGGTCCCGAAAAGTAGTGACCATGCGTGACCCCTTGTACGCGGTGTGCGGATGTGCTGACATATCCACGTCAATTTTGACGAGGGGCCGCGGGTGAGGCGCTCGGACCGTGCCGCGCCGTCGTGCCGCGCCGTCCCTGCCTCCGTGGACGATCGAAGGGGAAGTCCATGCTGCTCCGCACACTGGCCGCCGCGGCCGCCGTATCCGCCGCGGTGGTCGGCTCACCGACCTTCGGCGGGGACTCGCTGCCCACCCCGCCCGACCGGATCGTCATCGACGTCGCGACCGTCAACGGCTCCGGCTGCCCGGCCGGCTCGGCCGCGGTGGCCGTGTCGCCGGACAACACCGCCTTCACCGTGACGTACAGCAGCTACCTCGCCCAGGTGGGAGTGGGCTCCAAGCCGACCGACTTCCGGAAGAACTGCCAACTCGACCTGCGGGTGCACGTCCCCCAGGGCTTCACCTACGCCATCGCCTCCGCCGACTACCGCGGCTTCGCCCATCTGGAGAACGGGGCGAGCGGCGTCGAGCGTGCCAACTACTACTTCCAGGGGGACTCCGGGACGACCTACCGAAGCCACCGCTTCGACGGCCCGACGGACGACAACTGGCAGGCGACCGACAGTGTCGATGTCGCCGCCCTGGTCTGGGCCCCCTGTGGCGAGGAACGCAACTTCAACATCAACACCGAACTGCGCGTCTCCGCCGGCACCTCGGACCAGGCCCACACCACCAGCTTCATGACGATGGACTCCACCGACGGCAGCATCAACACCGTCTACCACCTCGCCTGGAAGCAGTGTCCCTGATACGAGGGCGCGCCCGGCCCCGGCGGTGCCCCGGCCGCCGGGGCCGCGGCGCGCCCGGAGGTGAGCGACCGTCAGTAAAGCGATCGCCTTTGCATGCTCATGCCGTTACAGTGCTGCGGGTCCCGCCCCCTCTCCACGCGAACGGGCCCACTCGGCAGACGGAGCGTCATGACCATCGCACGCAGGTCCATCCTCAAGGGCACCTCGGCGGCCGGAGCCGCCCTGGCCGTCGGCGGCGCGACCGCCCAACCGGCCTCGGCCTCCGACGGACCGGCCGACGGCTCGCCGGGCGGAAACGCCGACGGCCCCGCGAGCCCGCTGCTCCAGGCCCGCCCGCACCGGATCGGCACCCCCAGCGTCAGCGGCCTGCACCTGCAGTTCGGCACCGACCCCGCCACCGAGATGACCGTCTCCTGGATCACCCCGCAGTCCGTCCGCCGCCCGCAGGTCCGGCTCGGCTCACCCGACGGCGGCCTCGGCAAGGTGGTCCAGGCCGAGACCCGCACCTACCGCGACGCCCTCGGCAAGGACGAGGTGTACGTCCACCACGCCAGGCTCGGCGGTCTGCGCCCGGGCACCACGTACCTGTACACCGCCGGGCACGACGGCGCGAGCCCCGAGACCGGCAGCTTCACCACCGCCCCGCGCGGCCGCACCCCCTTCACCTTCACCAGCTTCGGCGATCAGGCCACCCCCAACCTGCGCCGCCACCTGGTCTTCCCCGACGGCATGCCCTCGCCGCTCGGCAAGTACCCGGTGTACACGAGCAACCAGATCGGCTCCCCGTACGCCGCCGACATCGTCGCCGCCGTCGAACGCGTCGGCCCGCTGTTCAACCTGGTCAACGGCGACCTCTGCTACGCCTCCTACAGTGGCCGGCACGGCGGGAGCCGCACCGCCACCTGGGCCGACTGGTTCATCAACAACAGCCGCTCGGCGCGGCTGCGCCCCTGGATGCCCTGCGCCGGGAACCACGAGAACGAGAGCGGCAACGGCCCGATCGGCGCCGACGGCTACCAGACCTACTTCACCCTCCCCGACTCCACCGCCGACCGCGACCAGGAGACCCGGGGCATGTGGTACGCCTTCACGGTCGGCTCGGTGCGCTTCATCAGCCTCGCCAACGACGACGTCGCCATCCAGAACTCCGGTGAGACCTATCTGCGGGGTTACTCCGGCGGAGCCCAACGGCGTTGGCTGGAAAGGGAGTTGCGAACGGCTCGGAGCAGCCGGGCGATCGACTGGATCGTGGTCTGCATGCACCACCCGATGATCTCCAGCTCCAAGCACGGCTCCGGCAGCGACCTCGGCGTCCGAGAGGCCTGGGGCCCGCTGTTCGACGCCTACGGGGTCGACCTCGTGGTCAGCGGGCACGAGCACTACTACGAGCGCTCCCACCCCGTCCGCGGCACCCTGCCCAACGACACCCGCACCCCGGTGCCCACCGGCACCGACCCCGCGGTCGCCGACACCGGCCGTGGCACCGTCCACATGGTCATCGGTGCCGGCGGCAACGCCGCCACCACCCAGGACGACCTGTTCGAACGCCCCCAGGGCCGGGTGGTCATCGGCCTGGAGGACAAACCCGCCCCCGGCGCCCCCTACCGGGAGTCGATCTGGCTCACCGAGGACGCCCCCTGGGCCGCCTACCAGGACCGCACCAACACCCACGGCTTCGCCGCCTTCGAGGTCGACCCCGGCGACCGCCGCGGCGGCACCACCACCATGCGCGTCACCTACTACACCTTCGACGGCCCCCACGCCGACCTCACCCCGGTCGACACCTTCACCCTCCACCGCCCGCGCACCGACGGCCACGACTGACCCGCCCCCGGCGCCCGCGGGTGACCTGGGCGCCCTGCCGCAGGACCCGGGCACCCCGTAGCCGCCCGGCGGACGCGAATTAGAGGACAGCCCCCAGCACGGAATCGGGCCCGGTGCACCCGACGCACCGGGCCCGATCCGCCGTTCGGGGGGCAACGGCCCCTTCCCGGTGTGGCTCCGGGAGCGGCGTCCGGAGCGCTCCTCTATGAATTGACCGGCGGGTCCGGCCGGGGCGGCAGCGGCGCGGACGCCGCCTTTCCGACGTGTGCGTGTCCGACCGAGGGAGCTCCCGTGACCGACACCCCCTGTGCCCCGGACCGCGGCCGCGGCGCCGCTGCCGTGCTGACCGGGCTGGGCGCGTGGCTGCCGCCGCGCCGCGTTCCCAACAGCGAGCTGTGCAACCGCATCGACAGCTCGGACCAGTGGATCCGCGAGCGCATCGGCATCGCCGAGCGCCGGTTCGCGGAGCCGCACGTCGCCACCGGGGACATGGCCGTGGAGGCCGGAGCGCGGGCCATGGCCTCCGCCGGGATCGGCGCCGTGGACGCGCTGGTGCTGGCCTCGAACACCCCGGACCGCCCGTGCCCGGCCACCGCGCCGTGGGTCGCCCACCGGCTGGGCTTGCCCGCCGTGGCCGCCTTCGACGTCATGGCGGGCTGTTCCGGGTTCGTGTACGCCTGCACGGTCGCCGCCGGTCTGATCGCCTCGGGCACGGCGCGCCGGGTCCTGGTGATCGGCGCCGAGACCATGACCGCCCTGGTCAACCCGCTCGACCGGGCCACCGCCCCGATCTTCGGTGACGGGGCTGGCGCCGCCGTCCTCGAAGCGGGCGCGCCGCACGCCGAGGGCGCCCTGGGGCCGGTGGTGTGGGGCAGCGACGGCTCCCTCTCCGACGCCATCTCCGTACCCGCGGGCGGTGCGCGCGGGCGCCACCGGCGGAACCGGACGGCACCCGAGGAGCACTTCGTGCACATGAGCGGCAACGAGGTCTTCCGGCACGCGGTGCGCAGGATGACGGCGGCCGCCCGGCACGCGGCCGCCGAGGCCGGCTGGGTGCTCGGCGACGTCGACCGGCTGATCGCCCACCAGGCGAACCAGCGCATCACCGCCACGGTGGCCGACCTGCTGGAGATCCCCGCGGCGCGCGTCCCGTCCAACATCGAGCAGGTCGGCAACACCGCGGCCGCGTCCGTGCCGCTGCTGCTGGCCCACGCCGCCGACCAGGGGGAGCTGAAGCCCGGCCACAGGGTGCTGCTGGTCGCCTTCGGCAGCGGCCTGGCCTGGGCGGCCACCACGCTGGTGTGGCCGGCCGGCCTCAGCGCCCGCCTGTCCTGACACCCTGCCCGTTTCCGACACCGCCCGTCCCGACCCGCCCGTCCTGCCTGCCCGCGGCCGCCGCGTTGCGGGCGGGTCGTCTTCCACCGGAGGGAATCGCGCATGACGTTCGAGCAAGTCAAGGAGATCCTCACGGACAGGTGCGGCCTTCCGTCCGCGCCCGTCACCCCCGACGCCCCGCTCGCCAGCGCGGGCGTCGACTCCATGGCCCTGGTGATGCTGTCCCTCCACCTGGAGGACCGCTTCGGAGTGGAGATCAGCGAGGACCAGCTCTCCACCGCGACCTGCGTGGACGACATGGCCAAACTCATCAGCCGGTACGCGGTGAGCCGTTGATGACCCGTCCGTCCCCGCCCCGCCCCGCCGGGGACACCACCCCCACCGAGGAACTCCACCACCTGCGCTGGCAGGACATGAACTACGTCTGCCGGGTCGTGCACACGGATCCGGACGCCGGGCACTGGCGCGGACCGCATCCGGTGGCCGAACCCCTCCTGCTGCTCGGCGGCGCCCTCCAGGACATGTACGCCTGGCCCCGTCTGGAGCGGCGCATCGCACCGCACACCCCGGTGATCCTGGTCGACCTGCCCGGCACGGGCACCGCGGACGACCTGCCCGAGGAGGAGGGGTTCGACACCCTGGCCGCCGCCGCCCTGCACCTGCTGGACGACCTCGGCCTGGCCCGGGTCAACGTCCTCGGCGCCTCCTACGGAGCGCCGATCGCCTACCGGATGGCCCAGCGCCGCCCGGACCGGGTGAGCCGGCTGCTGCTGTCCGGCGCCACCCACCGGGTGACCGGCACCATGCGGGCGTTCCTGCGGGAGGCGGTCAGCCACATCGAGGGGACCGTCCCCGGGCCGGGCGAGTCCCTGGACGACGCGTGCCCGGCACTCGGGCTGTACGCCGACCGCCTGGTGAGCTACCTCGTCAACACCGAGGAGCACCAGCGCGTCCAGCAGTCGGCAGCGGTGCAGCGGCTGCTGCGCAAACAGGCCCTGCGCACCACCTGGCGGCAGGCCCGGCGCCACGCGGCCTGCCACCGCCGGGTCCTGGAGCCCGCCCTCCTCCCGCAGGGCGGCGTCACCGGCGTCCCCGCCCTGGTGTTCACCGGGGAGCACGACATGACCACCTCCCCGCGGCAGAACCGGGACGTCGCCCGTACCATCGCCGGCTCCACGATGGTCCTGCTCAAGGAGGCGGACCACATGGCCCACCTGGAACGCGACGCCGAGTACGCCCACCTCGTGCTCCGCTTCCTGCGCGACGAACCGCTCGACGGCCTGGACTTCGCCTACACCGCCTGAGCACGCCACAGCCCGCCGGACGAGAGAGCGAACGCCCAGGACACCCACCCGCCCGTGGCGACAGTGGCGCACCGCGACGGAACTGACCACCGGCCCGTCCGACGACGTGAAGAACGCCAGCCGGCGCTTCCTCCTCTACGGAGTGCTGCCCCTGTGGTTCGCACCGGCCGTCGGCGACTGGGTCATGCACCGCCGTTCGCACATCGAGGACACCAGCGGCCTGCGGGAATCCCTCGTGCACGCGCTGATGATGGCCGAGGCGGGCACGCCCGTCGTCCTCGGCCTGGTCGCCGAGATCAACCCCCTGGTCCTCGCCACCATGGGCGCCGCCGCCCTGGCCCACGGCGCCACCGCCCTGTGGGACGTCACGATCGCCACCGGCCGACGCGACGTCACCCCGTTCGAACAGCACATCCACAGCTTCCTGGAGGTGCTCCCGCTCACCGCCGTCGCCTTCACCGCCTGCCTGCACTGGGACCAGGTCCGCTCGCTGGCCCGCGGCGGCGGCACCCGCCGGGCCTGGCGCCTCAACCCCAAGCCCCACCCCCTGCCCGCCCGCTACCTGACGGGCTTCGCCGTCGCCACCGCGGCCCTGGTCGCCCTGCCCTACGGTGAGGAACTGCTGCGCTGCGCCCGTGCGGAGCGCCGCCGGGCCGCACCCTGACGGTGCCCCGGGTTCACCCTCCGGTGTCGTTATTCCGGGTGAACGGGCGCGGCGCGTCGGTACGGTGAACCGCGATCTCCCGGCGCGGACGGCTAGGACGGGGGGATGCGTCTTCTTCCCCTGACCGCGCTCCTCGCGGTCCCACTCGTCCTGTTCCCCGCCGCCGTGCCCGCGCAGGCGTCCCCGACCGCCTCTCCGGTTCCCTTCGCCGCCCTGCCGCTCGACGGTTCGACGGAGCCGCCGCCCGAGTACCGGTACACCGGCGCCGGGTTCGACGCCTGCTCGGCCCCGCCGGCCGAGGCCCTGTACATCTGGCGCACCGCCTCGCCGTACGGCGCGGTGAACATCTACAGCAGCGGCAGCCAGCGCGCCTGCGAGCAGGACCGACTGACGCCGGAGTGGGTCGCCACCGTCCGGGCGATGGGGTGGAAGCTGGTGCCCACCCACGTCGGCCTCCAGGCGCCCTGTGCCAAGCGCGCGGACAAGCCGCTGCGGATCGACCCGGAGCGGGCCGAGGAGCAGGGCGGACAGGAGGCGGGCGAGGCCGCGGCGGCGCTGGGGGAGCTGGGCCTGGGGCCCGGCAGCCCGGTGTACCTCGACATGGAGGCCTACCCGGTGGGCGACCCGGTCTGCAGCCGGGCGGTGGTCGACTTCACCGTCGGCTGGACGAAGGCCCTGCACGCGGCCGGCTACCGGTCGGGCTTCTACTCCAGCATGGACTCCGGGATCGCGGACCTCGTCGCCGCCGCCCGGGCCGGCCGGGCCCCGATGCCCGACGCCGTCTGGTACGCCCGCTGGGACGGGCACCCCTCGACCAGCGGGGATCCCGGGCTGCCCGACGACCTGTGGGCCGGCCACCGCATCCACCAGCACCGGGGCAGCGCCGACGAGACGTACGGAGGGGTGACGCTCAACGTCGACCCCGACGCCCTGGACGGACTGGTGGCCGGCCCCTGAGTCGCGACGTGCCGGGCAGGGCCTAACCGGGCGCGACGTCCTCCTCGGGCGCGATGTCCTCCTCGGGGGTGTCGGGCGTCGCGCTCCGGTCGGCGTCCCGGCACATCCCGCAGGCGGCCCAGTAGGGCCAGGGCCGGCCGTCGATGGTGGTCCGGTGCGGTGCGAGCGTCATGTCGGAGGTGTCCCGCCCGCACAGGGTGAGCGGGCCGCAGACGCCGGAGGCGTCCGCGGGGGCGGTGTGCGCGAGGCGCACCGAGTCCTGCGGGTCGACCGGCTCCTGGTCGGTGCCGAGGAGCCGGACGTTGGTCGGAGTGTCGGGTTCGAGCACGGTGACGGTGTCCATCTCCTCAACCTCGCCCGAGCAGCCGGATGTTGCACCCGCACGGCGGCATATGGACCAGTCGGCGGCCGGACCGGTCGGCGGCCGGCCGCCGGGTCAGTGCCGGGGCCGTTCCTCCAGCGCGTGCAGGACCTTGTCCAGGGTGATCGGCAGGTCCCGCACCCGCACGCCGCAGGCGTGCCACACCGCGTTCGACACGGCGGCGGCCGTGCCGACGATCCCGATCTCCCCGATGCCCTTGGACCCCATGGCGTTGACGTGGGGGTCGTCCTCGGCGAGCCAGTAGGCCTCGATCGCGCCGACGTCCGCGTTGGCCGTGATGTGGTAACCGGCCAGGTCGTGGTTGACGACATGACCGGTGCGCGGGTCCAGCACGCTCTGCTCGTGCAGGGCCATGGACAGCCCCATCGTCATCCCGCCGATGAACTGCGAGCGTGCCGTGCGCGGATTGATGATCCGGCCCGCGGCGAACACGCCCAGCAGGCGCGGCACCCGAACCTCGCCGGTGTCCAGGTGGACGTGTGCCTCGGCGAACTGCGCCCCGAAGGCGTGCATCGCGTGGCGGTCGTCGGCCGGTTGGACGCTGCCGGACGCCTCGGCCCCGTCCGGCGGCTCGCTGCCGTACTTCGCGCGGAAGGCACCCGCCGCCTCGACCACGGCCGAGCCCCAGGTCGTCATGCCCGAGGAGCCCCCGGCCACCGAAGCCATCGGGTAGTCGGTGTCGCCGATGCGCACGTCCACCAGGGCCACCGTCACGCCGAGCGCGTCCGCGGCGATCTGCGCCAGGGTGGTCCAGGTGCCGGTGCCGAGGTCGGCCGCGCCGATCTCCACGGCGTAGCGCTCCCCCTCCCGCCGGATCGTCGCCGTCGACTTCGGCATGCGGCTGACCGGGTAGGTGGAGGCGGCCACGCCCGTGCCGACGAGCCAGTCGCCGCGGCGGCGCACCCCCGGCCGCGGATCGCGCTCCGCCCAGCCGAACCGCACCGCTCCCTCCCGCAGGCAGCCGACCAGGTTGCGGCTGGAGAAGGGCTTGCCCGAACCGGGTTCGACGGCGGGCTCGTTGCGGATCCGCAGTTCGACCGGATCCAGGCCCAGGCGCTCGGCCAGCTCGTCCATGGCCACCTCGGGGCCGAACATGCCCGGGCACTCGCCGGGGGCGCGCATCCAGGACGGCACCGGGACGTCGAGGGCGGCGAGCCGGTGGGTGGTCGACCGGTTCGGCGAGGCGTACATCATGCGCGCGGGGACACCGCTCTGCTCGGCGAACTCCTTGATTCGCGAGGTCAGTTCGACGACGTCGACGGCGATCGCGGTGATCGTGCCGTCCCGGTCCGCACCGAGGCGGCAGCGCTGGATGGTCGGGGTGCGGTAGCCGGTCAGGGAGAACATCTGCTGCCGGGTCAGGGCCAGCCGCACCGGCCGGCCGGGGACCGCGCGTGCCGCCATGGCGGCCAGCACCACGTTGACGTGCGGCTGCCCCTTGGACCCGAACCCCCCGCCGACGTACGGGCAGACGACCCGCAGTTGCGCCTCGTCGAGGCCGAACACCGAGGCCAGGGCGGTCCGGGTCGGGTGCACGCCCTGAGTGGAGTCCCACAGGGTGAGGAAGCCCTCGCCCGCCGGGTCCCACAGCGCCGCCGTGGCGTGCGGCTCCAGCGGGTTGTTGTGGTACATCGCGGTCGTGTACGTCTCCTCGACGCTCACCTCCGCCGCCGCCAACGCGGCGTCGACGTCGCCCTCGGAGGTGTCGGTGGGGAGGTCCGGGTTCACCGACTCGGGCGCGTACAGGTCCTCGCGGTCGGCGCGGAGCTCGGCGTCGTGCGGCTGCTGCGCGTACTCGACCCGGACCAGGGCGGCCCCGTGCCGCGCCACCTCGGAGCTGTCGGCGACGACCAGTGCGACGACCTGGCCGCGGAAGGCGACCTCCTCGCCCTGCAGGACCGCCAGCTCCCTGTCCTCGGTGGAGGCCAGCCGCTCGGCGTTGCCGGGGGTGAGCACCGCGACCACACCGTCGAGTGCCTCGGCGGCCGCGGTGTCCAGCGCCGTGACGCGTCCCCGGGCGATCGTTGCCTGGACGGCGTGCAGGTAGGCGGCGTTCGCCAACGGCGTCTCGTAGGCGTAGGTGGCGGTGCCCAGGACCTTGACGGCCCCGTCCCGGCGGGGCAGGTCGCGGCCGACGGCTTCGGGTTCGCTCGGGAATGTCATCGGGGATCCTCTCCTGCCAGGTCGCGCAGGGTCGCGGTCAGGGTGCGGCGCAGCAGGGGGATCTTGAAGGCGTTGCCGCCGTCCAGCCCCTCGGCCGGCCGGGCGTCGGTCAGTTCCGCGTCCGCGGCGGCCCGGTAGCTCCCGTCCGACGCCGGGGCGCCGCGCAGCGCCTCCTCGGCCCGGCGGGCGCGCCAGGGCGCGTGGGCGACGCCGCCGAACGCGATGCGCGCGTCCCTGATCACGCCGCCCTCGACCTCGATCGCCGCGGCCACGCTGACCAGGGCGAACGCGTACGAGGCGCGGTCGCGCACCTTGTGGTAGGCCGACCGGCGGGCGATGGGCTGCGCCGGCAGGTCGATCGCGGTGATCAGCTCGCCGTGTTCCAGCGCCGTGTCGCGTTCGGGAGCGTCGCCGGGCAGCCGGTGCAGCTCGACGAAGGGGATGGCGCGCTCCCCGGCCGGGCCGAGGGTCCGTACCCGTGCGTCGAGCGCGGCCATCGCCACGGCCATGTCCGACGGGTGGACCGCGATGCAGTGCTCGGACGCGCCGAGGACCGCGTGGTGACGGGTCCAGCCTCCGATCGCGGAACAGCCGGAGCCCGGCTCCCGCTTGTTGCACGGGGTCGTGACGTCCTGGAAGTAGACGCAGCGGGTCCGTTGCAGCGGGTTGCCCCCGACGGTGGCCATGTTGCGCAACTGCCCCGACGCGCCCGACAGCAGTGCCTGCGACAGCACCGGGAAGCGCTCGCGCACCCGCGGGTCGGCGGCGAGGTCGCTGTTGCTGACGCCCGCGCCGATCCTGAGGGCGCCGTCGTCGAGCTCCTCGATCCCGGAGGGCAGCAGGCCGGCGAGGCCGACGACCAGGCCGGGTTCGGCGACGCCGAGCTTGAGGTGGTCCACCAGGTTCGTACCGCCGCCGAGGAACACCGCGTCCGGGTTCGCGGCGACGCTGCGCACGGCCTCCGCGGCGTCCGCGGGGGCGAGGTAGTCGAAGGGCTTCACCCGTCCACCTCCTTGCCGGCCGTCGGCCCGGCCGGCAAGGAGGTGGCCGCCCGGAGCACCGCGGTCACGATGTTGACGTAGGCGGCGCAGCGGCACAGGTTGCCGCTCATCCGCTCGGCCACCTCGGCGCGGTCCAGTCCGGGCGCCCCCGGGCCCTCGGTGACGGCGCTGGGCCAGCCCGCCGCGAACTCGTCGAGCGCCCCGACGGCCGAGACGACCTGCCCCGGGGTGCAGTAGCCGCACTGGAGCGCGTCGCAGTCGACGAAGGCCCGCTGAACCGGGTGGAGGCCGCCCTCGAGCTGCTGTCCGGCGCCCGCCGCCCCGGGGGCGAGTCCTTCGGCGGTGACCACCTCGGCGCCGTCCTGGGTGACGGCGAGCGTGAGGCAGCTCAGCACGCGCCGCCCGCCGGACAGCACGGTGCACGCGCCGCACTGTCCGTGGTCGCAACCCTTCTTGGGGCTCGTGATCCCGAGCCGTTCCCGCAGCGCGTCGAGCAGTGTCGTACGTGTGTCGACGGTCAGCGGACGCGCCGTCCCGTCGACCCGAACGGTGATTTCCCTCTGCATCGCATGAGCGTCCCCGGCCCCGGCCGCTCCCACACGGCGCACGCCACCGCGTCACACCGGCGGCGGCAGGACTCGGGACCGGAGAGGAGGGCGGGCCGGCTTCCCGGCCCGCCGCGGTGCGGGGTCAGCGGCGGAACAGGCCGGTCAGCACGTCCCACCAGCTGCGGCGCTGCGCCGGGACGGTCGCGACGGACCCGGCGGCCGCTCGCTGGGTGGCCTCCAGTGCCCGGGCGGCGAGTTCGCGCTCCTCGGCGGCCCGGGCCTCCGCCGCCCGCTCCGCCTCCGCGACCGACTCCGGGTCCGGCTCGACCTCATGGGCGGTGAACTCCACCGGCAGCGCGGTGAGGTGGCGGGAGATCCAGGCCGAGCTCCAGGTCAACTCCTCCTCGGGGACGGCGAGTCGGAGGTCCGGCAGCAGGGTGAGCAGGATGTCGATCCCGGCCTCGGCGACGTGCCGGCCGATGTCCTGTCCGGGGCACTCGTGCGGTCCGGCGCCGAAGGACAGGTGCGAGCGGTTGCCGTACAGCGGGGTGGTCAGGTCCGGCCGGACCACCGGGTCGACGTTGCCCGCGGCGAGGCCGAGCAGCAGCATGTCCCCGGCCCGGATCTGCTGGCCGCCGAGCTCGGTGTCGGCGGTGGCCCAGCGCCCGGCGACCAGGGACATCGGCGGGGAGTCCCAGAGCACCTGGTCAAGGGCCTCGCCCAGAGTCATCTGGCCGCCGGACAGGTGGGCGCGGAAGCGCGGGTCGGTGAGCACCATCTTCAGCGAGTCGGCGATCAGGTTGACGGTGGTCTCGTTGGCGGCCAGCAGCACCACCCGCAGGTGCTCCATCACCTCGTCGTCGGTCAGCCCGGCCGGGTGGGCGAGCAGCCGGCTGGTCAGGTCGTCCCCGGGGCTTTCGTGCTTGATCGCGATGGTGCGGCGCAGGCACGCCACCACGTACTCGTTGCTGGCGATCGCCGTCTCGGTGCCCTTCATCAGGTCCCGTGCGGCGTCGACGAGTTGGGGACCGTACTCGTCGGGCATGCCGAGCAGCTTGGTCATCACCAGCATCGGCAGGTGCTCGGCGAACTGGGTGATCAGCTCGGCCCGGCCGGTCGGCCCGACCACCTGGACCAGGTCGGTGGTGAAGCGGCGCACGTGGCGGCGGATGCCGCGCCGGTCGAAGCCGTTCAGGCCGTCCAGCAGGGCGGTGCGCAGCCGGCGGTGCTCCTCGCCGTCGGCGAAGACGCAGATCGGCTGCCAGGCGACCACCGGCAGCAGCGGGGAGTCGGCCGGGACCTCGTTGTTGCGAAAGGCGTTCCACAGCCGGGAGTCGCGGGAGAACAGCGACGGGGTGCGCATCGCGGTGATGTTGGCGCCGTGGCCGAGGATCAGCCAGGCCCGGTGGTCGCCGTGCAGCAGCACCGGGGCGACGTCGCCGTACTCGGCTCGCAGCTTCTCGTACAGGCCCGCCGGGTCGGCCTCGGCCTCGGGGCCGTACAGCCGGCGCAGGCCGCCGGGGCCGACCGGCTCGAGGGCGCGCCCGTGGGCGGGACAGCCGGGCGGGGGGACGGGCGCGGCGGCGTCGTCGGGGAACGGGGTGGTCACTGGGTCTCCGGTCGTTCGGACGAAAAGCGAAGGGCTCAGCCGGCGGGGGGCGCGGCCAGTTCGTACAGGTAGTGCATGAGCGCCATCAGGGTGTTCCGGCTGGATTCGCGGCTGCGCGCGTCGCAGGCGACGATCGGCACCTCGGACGGGAGGTCGAGCGCCTGGCGCAGCTCGTCGAGCGGGTAGCTCGGCGCCTCGGGGAAGCCGTTGACGGCGACCACGAAGGGCACGCCGCGGTCCTCCAGCCGTCCGATCACCTCGAAGCTGACCTCCAGCCGGCGGGTGTCCACCAGTACGACGGCGCCGAGCGCGCCCTCGAACAGGCCGTTCCAGAGGAACCAGAAGCGCTCCTGGCCGGGGGTGCCGAAGACGTACAGCACGAGCTTGTCACTGATGCTGATCCGGCCGAAGTCCATGGCCACCGTGGTGGAGGTCTTGCGTTCGACCCCGGTCGGGTCGTCCACGCCGACCCCGGCCTGGGTCATGGTCTCCTCGGTGGTCAGCGGGCGGATCTCGCTGACGGCGCCGACCAGGGTGGTCTTGCCGACACCGAAGCCGCCGACGATCACCACTTTGACCGCCGTGGTGACGGTGTCGGGCAGCAGGTCCGCGCTCGCCGGTCCGACGACCGTGTCAGAGCCGCTGTAGTCCATGGATCACCGCCTCCAACAGGGCACGGTCGGGGAGTTCCGCCGCGGGTACCGCGGCACGGGCCTCGATCCGCCCGTCGTCGAGCAGGTCCGCCAGCAGGACGGTGACCACGCTCGTGGGCAGTTCGAGGTAGGCGGAGACCTCCGCCACCGAGAGCGGCGAGCGGCACAGCCGCAGGATCGCCGCGTGCTCGGGCTGCATGGCGGGGGTCGGTTCCGCGAGGGAGACGATCAGGGTGACCAGGTCGAAGACGCCCGGCCCGGAGGGGCCGCTGCGGCCGCGGGTGATCACGTACAGGCGGTCCGGCTCGGGGCCGTCCCAGCCGCCCTGGTCGGCGGTCATGTCACCGCCTCACTGTGCTCGTTCATGTGCCCGCCCGGGCGCCGGCGCTCGTGACCGGAGGGTTCACGCGACCACCTCCGGGTTGCGCGGAGGGGCGGACAGGTGCTCGCCGATCCGGTCCACCAGGTCGCGCATCTGGTGGCTGACCAGTCCGGCGTCCACGCCCTCGTCGGCGAGCACCGCGAGGTAGGCGCGGTCACCGGCCGACATCAGGTAGAAGTAGCCGCCGTCCACCTCGATCACGACCAGCTTCATCGCGCCGTTGCCGTGCGGGAACTCGTGTCCGACGGCGGCGGCCAGGCTCTGCAGTCCGGCGCAGGCGGCGGCCAGCCGGTCGGCGGTGTCCGGGTCGGCGCCGTACTGGGCGATCCGCAGGCCGTCGGCGGAGAGCACGATGACGTGGCGCACGTACGGGACGCTGTGTGCGAGGTCGTTGAGGATCCAGTCCATGTTGCTGCGGTGCGGAATCACTGCTCGCCTTTCCCTGCCGTCTCTTCACTGGTCTGTCCGGCGCTGTTCGGTGCGGTGCTGCTGGTTCCGGTGGTGGCGGTGCTGCCCGTGGCGTCGCAGCGCGTGCTCTCGCTGCCGGCGCCGGTGCCCTTGTAGCCCTCCATGAACGCCTCCAGCCACAGGCCGGGCTGTTTCCCGGGCCGGGGCGCCGGGGCGGCCGGCCCGGCCGCGGGCCCGGCGGTCG
>NZ_JPRF03000002.1 GCF_001188955.3 Kitasatospora aureofaciens
CGAACGGGCTGGGGGACTGGAACCTGCCCTGGGAGCAGGGGGCGGAAGCCTGCGGCTTTAGCCCCGCCTGGCGGCGGGGCGGCGGTGCTGACGCACCGCCAGGTGCGGGGGGTGACGCCTGGCGGCGTCACCGTGCGTGGCGTTCCCGAGGCTGCGCCTCGGGGCCCGGCTGCGCCGGGCGGGGTGGCTTGGGCCATTCGCCTGCGGCGAATTCGCGGGCAGGCTTTGGCCCCTGACGGGGCGGCAACTGATGGGGCCTACGGCCCGGCCCCTCGGGCGCGTTGACGATGTGACGCATATTTCGGGTACAAGGCCCCTCCCCCTGGGCCGTCCCCGCCGTTGACGATGTGACGCAAAATCCCGGTAGCACCCCCTCCCCCTCCCTACGGTCGGGCGGCGTTGACGATGTGACGCGAATTTCCGGTAAAAGGCCTCCCCCGACGGGGAGGGGGTACCCGGCCGAGCACCCGTTGACGATATGGCGTAAATCCCCGGTGCAACGTCTCACCCGGGGGTCGGGGGCCTCTGCCGGGGCCTCCACCACCCACCCGTCCAGCGGCCCCGTGCCGGGCCCCCAGGGCAGCCCTCCCCAGGCCTGCCGCCCCGTGCCGGGGCGAGGCAGGGGGCGGGGCCGTCGAAGATGCAAGAGCTGTCACTGACCCGACCCCGCACCACCCGGGAATCCGGCCAGGGGACTCCCCTCGAACCGTCACACCCCACCCCATCAAAAAGCCCTGGAAAGGGCGCAGCAGGGGGCGCAGCGCGGGGCGCGGCACGGGCCCCCTGAAACGCACGGGGATGTCACCGTGAACCTGTCTCGGACGTCACCGGGCAGACGCGCGGGAAAGAGGCCGGAAGTACATCCTAGAATTCCGGTCGTAAACCCCCACTGCCAGACACCTGGAGTCCCGCCCCTTAATCTCTCAACAACCACACAACGACCAGCCGGACACCCCCTCGAACTCCAAAGCCCAACGCGACGAGAACAACCGAAACAGGCACCGGAAAACAACGCAGGCCTTCGACGATTGCCGGGGCTTGACGGCCCCTCGAAAGGGCTAGGGGGTGTCGCCTACGGCGCCACCAGAAACAGGGCGGCGCAAACGGTCCGGGAGGGGGTTGAGAGGGGCCGGGCAAGGGGCCTGACGGCCCTCGGCCGAGGTGTGCCGGCAGCGCCTACGGCGCCACCCAGGAACGCCGGCCGCACCTGCGGCGCGGGCACGCCAAGACGCCCAGCACAGGGCCAGGCGCAGCCTGACCGCCGAGGGTTCTCGGAGGCAGCATCGGGTGGGTTTTACTCGCGTGGAGCAGTGTCTGTCTGCTCACACTAGAGCCTGGACAAGGGGGTGCCTGTTGAACGATGTTCCAGATCTTGGGCCCATGCCGCAGCGGGTGACCGTCAGTGCCGAACAGGCGGGGCGGCTCGTGGCTGAACAGTTCCCGCAGTGGGCCTCGCTACCTGTGACGGCTGTGGAGAGCGGCGGCTGGGACAACCGGACCTTCCGCTTGGGCGACACCATGGTGCTGCGCCTGCCCAGCGCGCAGGAGTACGCCTTGGCGGTGGAGAAGGAGCACCGTTGGCTGCCCGAGCTGGCACGCGCTCTCCCGCTGCCGATCCCGGTGCCGCTGGCGATGGGGCGTCCTGGTGCGGCCTACCCGTTCGCGTGGTCGGTCTACGGGTGGATCGACGGCACGCCCGCGACGTTCGAGTCGGTCGTCGATCCGATCCGCTTCGCCGAGGGCCTGGCCGACTTCGTCGCCGCGTTGCGGAGCATCGATGCCTCACAAGGGCCACAGCCTGGTAAGCACAACTGGTTCCGTGGAGCGACGCTGCGGACCTACGAGGTGCAGGCGCTCGGTGCGCTGGACGAGCTGCGCGGCCACATCGACGTCGCGCCGGCATATGAGGTGTGGACTCAGGCGCTTGAGGCGCAGTGGGACGGGACCGACGTCTGGTTCCACGGCGACCTTGCCAAGGGAAACCTGCTCCTTGAGGACGGGCAGCTCGTCGCCGTCATCGACTTCGGTACATGTGGCGTGGGGGACCCCGCTTGCGACCTCGCGATCGCGTGGACCCTGCTCTCGGCCGACGGCCGCGACGTGTTCCGGAAACGGCTGGGCGTCGACGATGCGACCTGGGCACGCGGACGCGGCTGGGCCCTGTGGAAGACGCTCGTCTCGTACGCCAACAGCCTGAGCGAGGACGGCGCTGACGCCCGTGACACGCGACGCGTGCTCTCAGCAATCCTCACCGATCGAGGCTGAGCGGTCGTAGGGGCGCGTGGACCCACCGGGTCCACGCGATTCCGCCCAAGCGACCCAAGCGACCGGACGGCCGGGGCAGCAGCCCACACCACGGCCGGCGGAACCCAGCCAGAGCGCAGCGCGACGGCGACCAGGCCGATGGCGAGGACGGCGGCACCGAGCAGGACCAGGGCCTGGCGGACGCCGACGAGCAGCCAGGCGGCCTCGCGCCGGCAGCCCGGACGGCGGCGAGCAGGCCAACAGCACCGAGAAGAACGCCGACAAGCGGCCCGCGGACACCGTGGGCCCCTGTGAGACGAGTACTCAAATCGAGCACCCGCAGCGAGCCGCCCACCGACGACGACCCTCACGGCAGCCGCCGACGTCCGGTCTGACAGGATGACAAACCGGTGCGCGTCACAAACCATTGCCCGTGACGCGCACCATCCGACTCCCGAAAAGATCCGCCGGAAAGCTGACAGAAAACACGCCGCTAAAACACGCCCGGAAACCGAAGGAAAACCCTCAGACCGCGTTTGAGATCTGGGTCGGCAGCCTGTCGGCGGGTGCTCTAACCTCGGCCAGGTGATCTTCGACAGCTTTCCCATCGTCGGCAGCTTCAGGGAGTTGGAGTACGGCAGTCCGGACGGGCCTTCGATTCGGGCTGCTGTACGGACGGCTGCGCCGGAGCATGAAGGCGATCTGGTTCGGTACCTACGCGCTGGCACGACCTTGGTTGCCACACCTTCGGCTGTGCCTGACGTGCTGAGCGAGAGTGGCGCCTTCATCGGAGGGCTGCACCTGCTCACGGATGGACACTGGCTGTGGTACTCGGACCTGGCCCACTACGTGGGGCGCTACCACGTGGAGCTCGACCCAGCGTTCATCGAGCACGCGCGCAGCAACAACTGGAGCATTCCGCAGATCAGCGACGAGCACCTCGAAACGATGGTGACGTTGCTCATCGGAGACGAAAACGAGCCGGACTGATGTTGCCGCCCACGCCTCGCTGTCAGGCCGAAGTTCGGGTCAACGGACGTTGCCCCGCTCGGGAAGCCGGCCCCACCCGGGTCAGGCGGCGGACCATGATGCCGATCACCGCCCAGCGGATCATCGTCTCGGAGCGGGCGGGGCTGGTCTCGTAATCGCGCACCAGGCGCCGGTGGGCGGTGAGCCACGAGAAGGTGCGCTCTACCGCCCACCGCTTGGGCTGGACCTGGAAGCCGCGCTGGGCAGGGTCCTTGCGGACGATTTCCAGGTCGCGGCCGAGGATCTGTGCGGCCCATTCGACCAGGCGACCGGCAAAGCCCTGGTCGGCCCAGACCTTCCGGACACCGGGGTGGTCGATCCTGGTCCACAGCAAGGGTCGTTTCGCGCCGTCGCGGTCCTGGATACTCGCCGCGACGACGTGGACGGCCAGGAGCAGGCCGAGGGTGTCGGTGACGATGAATCGCTTGCGGCCTTTCACTTTCTTGCCCGCGTCGAAGCCCCGGGTCGCAGCGGGGACCGTGTCGGCGGTGCGGACGGACTGCGAGTCGATCAGCCCGGCGCTCGGCTCCGCGTCACGGCCGTTAGCTTCACGGACCTTGCCGCGCAGAGCGTCGTGGATGCGCTCGACGGTGCCGTCGTCGTGCCACCACGTGAAGTACCAGTACACCGTCGGCCACGGAGCGAAGTCCTTCGGCAACTGCCGCCAGGAACATCCGGTCCGCACCACGTAGAAGATCGCGTCAACGATCCGCCGCCGCGGATGCTTCTCCCGCCGACCACCCTTCGGCCCCGTCCGTGCCGGCGGGAGCAACGGCTCCACCAGCGCCCACTACTCATCCGTCAGGTCCGACGGGTACCCACCCCCAGCACCGCTCACAGAGGGCTCAACGAACACCTCAGCAACGGGACACGATAGATCTCAAACGCGGTCTCAGGAACACCCGAAAATTACCCGCCCCCGACCCCCGCGCCTCTCCGTATGGCATGCTCACGGCGAACACACACAGCAACCGAAACCAGCCTCACCGCCCCGACCAAAACAGGGGCGCAGCCACCATGGGACCAGCCCGACACTGGTCTAACCAGCACCTGGCCAAAACGCCCAAACAATGCCAAAAACACCGACCCACCCGCCAACAGGTCACACCCCGGAAGCAGCGGAGGGGCAGACGGGTGGCCAGGCGGGCGCCTCATGTCGCCCGGAAACGGTCATATCCTCCGAATATGGGCGACAGATGCGGTTGGTGCGGGGATGTCCTGCCGAGCGGGCGGGGTACTGCCCGTGCCCGCGTCCCTGCCGACAGGCCGCCTACCGGGCCCGCAGGCGCGCCGAGGCCGCGATCCGCGCGCGCGTGGTCCTGCTCCAGATCAGCCAGGAACTCCAGGCGCACGCGCTGGCCCTGGACGAGCTGATCGCCGGGGCGCTGCACGCGCAGCAAGGGCTGCCCGGCGCCCACCGCACCACGGCGGCCGACTTCCAGCAGCTGACCCGCGAGCTGGTCCGGTGCGCGGTGATCGCCGACCGCGAGGCCGGCGCGACCTGGGCCACGATCGGCGAGGCGCTCGGACTCAGCGCGGACGCCGCCCGCGCCCGTTACGGCCAAGTCCGCCTCCTGTGGCCACCACCCCCCAAGACCGCCTGACCGCCACCGCCGCCCGCCCCACCCACACGAGCGGCCGGCACCAGCCGGACGCGAGAACAAGAGCACAGCGCAGCGCCCGGCCACACCGACCAACGCCCCAACCCACCCACCACAACCACCAGCAAGGGGCCCAGGAAGGTAAGTCGGAGTAGTGAGTTCGACCCGTCACCCCCGATGAGCAGCACAAACAGGCGGCAAGCGGAGACAAAGGCCGGTGGCCGAACCGCACCGCGGACCGAACCCGAAACCGGCCCCCGTGGCGAACCACGAGCCGAACCCCCGGCCGAACAGCCTGGGTCTTGTGCGCGGGCAACCAGTCGAGGGGATCGGGCGGCGGCGAAGGCGGCGTCCGTTCACGGCCCGTCGGCAAGTACCGCTCTTGGTGGAACGGATCAGCCGCTCGCAGTCCACAGGGTGGCGGTAACGGTCATCCCCTGCTGGTCGCTGCCGGGCTTGGCAGTGACTTTGAACCAGGCCACCGAGTCCTTCGCGGTAATCACGCAGTAGGCGGAGCCGACGGTCATTTTGCTGAACGGCGCGGGGTTGGGCATTGTCTGGCGCATGGCATCGTCGCGGCACTGGTCCGGACCGGGCTCCTGCGCCGAGGACGTTCCCCAGGCCTTGAGGTGCGGGTAGACCATGGTGACCGAATTGAGGCTGGAGCAGGGCTGCTGGATCGTCAGGTCCGCCGGAGGGTTCACGATATTCATGAAGTCATCCGGGTCCAACACGGCCCCGCGGGCCGGATCGAGGTCCATGATGGCCCGGCCGCACGTCCTCGCTGCCGACGGCACGTTGATGGCCGTGTCACGATACTGAGCCGTCCACCGCCCTGAGTCGGGCGGCGCCGCGGTGGCGGCGGTCGGAGCGACGGTGGCGCCAGTCGGAGCGGCGGCCTGCGCGGGCGAGGTGCCGGATGGTGTGGCCGCGATGCTGGGGTGCGCGTCGATAGTGACGGTCGGGGCCGCGGCGCCCGCAGTCACGGTGCTGGTTGCGCTCGTGCGGACGAGAATGACGACGACCGCGACCGCCAGGACAGCGACGGCGACGGCCAGGACGGCCACGCTGCCCCGCAGCAGCCGTCCCGACGACGGGGATGGTGCCGGCGGCAGGAAGGGCGGTACTTCAACAGCGACGCCGACGGGTGCCGGTCCGGTGGCGACGACGGGCGGCTGCGGCCACCACTGCTGCCGGGGGCTGTCGGCCGCCGCGCGCAGCCGGGCGCGTACCATCCGGTGCTCGGGGGTCTCCTCCTCGGGCGAGGGGGTGACCATCGACAGGAAGATGTGCTCGGCCTGATCGGCGCTGATCGCGACCGCCTGCCGGTCGGCGCGAAGTGCCTCGGCCCGGGCCTGCTGCCGCCGCAGCCGCTCGTCGAGTTCGAACGTCGGCTGCCCACCCCGCCGCAGTAGCGTCACCTGCCGTCGCAGGCCCTCGATCTCGTAGTGGCACTGGGAGAGCTCGGCGGTCAGGTGTCCGCGCTGGGCGTACAGATCGAGGAACCCTGTAAGGCTCTTGAGGAGCACATCGCTCAGGAACGCCAGTTGCGTCCTGAGGGAGTCCTTGTCCTGGAGCAGGGCCTGTTCCCGGGCCGCCTGCTGGAGTCTGGGCTGTACGTCGCGGTGGTAGCGGTCGGCGTACGCCGCCGCGCTGTATAAACGGTGCGTGTCATCGCGAAACCCCACCGCGAGGGTTTTCCCGGTCCGCTCCTCCGCCATATTGAGAATGATTTCAACGAAATCCGCTGGGGGGAGATGCTCCCCTTTCCTCCACCTGCCGACCGTGGCCTTGTTGACGTTCATCCGATGAGCGATATCAACGTCTCTGATGCCACTGCTTGCCATCAGAGCCGCAACCTGCTTCGAGAAATTCGTCCGCTCAGGCCCTCCCCTGGCGCTCCCCTGTGCCCCGTCGACGACGCTATTGTCGATCGGCTCGACCTCGTTGCCCATCCGTGCGGTCCCCACCCCTCGTCCGGCACCGACTCCTACGCCCCCGTTGTGCCCGTCACGCGACCCTAGACCCACTCGTCGCACCCGGTGAAGCGCCGCAGTTCCGCGCGTTGCGGCCGCGCAACCCGCCATGAAGCACCGGCCCGCCGGCGCGGTTGCGGGCCCCCGCAACCGCGCCCGTTCCACTGACCCCCTCCAGGCGGAGCGGGAAGCGCGCACCCGCAACCATCCCGGCAACCCCCGCCCGAAAAACCCTGGAATAGGTTTCACTTCCGCAACCGGTACACGACGAGACAGGATTTCCGTCAAGCCCGGCAAAAAAACGGGCGGTCGAACAAGAACGGAGAATCCGCCATGCACCTTCCCGCGCTTTTCCGCGCAGCTGGAACCGCCACCGTCGCCACGGTATTCGGAGCCGCACTCCTGCTCCCACTCATCGCGGTCAACCTCCCCGCGCTCCTAGTGATGTCGTTCAGCGCCACCGGGCACCGCCGCACCATCCAACTCGCACAGCTCATCGCCGACTGGACACAAGCATCCGCACAACCCCGGCAGACCCGCCCGCGTCGATCCCACCCGCAACGGCCGGCCCGACCCCAGCAACTCCCGACACCCTCGACCACCCCGACCGGCCCGGCCCCGCACCGCCCCTCCCGCCGCACCAGGTCCCACGGCTGAACAGAGGAACCAGGGGTACAGACAGACCACAACCGACGCCGTCCGAACCCGGAAGCGGCTGACCGCCTCGCCCACGCCGAAGGCCAGGAAAGGCGGGGGGTCCCGGCCCCCGGAATCGGCGGCCGGTCAGGCCGGGCCGCCCGCAGGGCCCGCCAGCAGGCGCCGCAGGCCACCACGACCCGACGGCGCACCCCCCCACCACCAGGAGAACAGGGGCGCGCAGAGAGGGATGTCGGATTTTCCGGCCACCTTGGTGGGCCCTGTGAGCTGCACGGATGCCACCCCGCGCCCGGGGCGGGGGCGCCGGCATCAGGAGCTACATCAGGAGCCACAGCAGGAGCCACAGCAGGAGCCACATCGGGAGCTACATCAGGAGCTGCATCGGGAGGCCCGGGAAGGGCCGTTCCCGGGCCGTGTGGAGGCCGGACCGCACCCCTGCCGGACGGTGCGTCAGGACCCCACGGTCGCCGCCCAGGGGCCGCCCGTGGGGCATCGGTCGGGCCAGGGGTGCGGTGCCGGATCCGGTCGGCGTCGACAGTCCAGCCGGGCCGGGGGAGGGCCTGGCGGAGGATCGCCGCCGCTCCGGCCCGACTGGGCCCCGGGGGCGTCCGGCGTTCGCCGGGCGCTCACCAACCATCACGGCCCCGCAGGGTCAGACCCCTGCCGACCGGACCGTCACCCACCACCGCCCCACCACCTACCAGCAAGCCGGGAAAAGGAACGGACAGAAGGGGTCGTCGCACTTTCCGCCCGTCCAAAAGTGGCCGCTGAGCTGCGGAAACGTTCGGAGCCCGCTGAAAGCGGCGGGGTACGTACGGTGGTACCTGCGGTGGTGCCGTCGGTGCCGCCTACGGTGGTACCTGCGGTGGTGTCTACGTGGAATCCGCGCGGTACCGGGGGGACCGCCGTGGGTCGGCCGGTCGGTGCGGACGGCTTCGCCGGACGCGCACAGGAACCACCGGCCCGCCGCAGGCGCGAACCCCGAACCGAACCGACCTACCTCCACCAAGACAAAGGACAGGAGAAGGGTTGTCGGCATTTCCGGCCCACCCAAAACAGTCCCCGACATGCGGTGATGCCATGCCGGGCAGGATCACCGTGCGCCTACAAGACCACCCGGAAGAAGAGCCGCACCGACAGCCCAGGACACCGGCTGGGCAGGGCGGATCGCCGAGCGCCTGCCGGACCGCCCTGTTCGCCGCCGCCCGGGGGGCGCAGCAGTCGCTGGAGCTGGTCGGCGGTGGCGGCCTTGAGGATGCCGAGCGCGCCGAGGACGTCGGCGCGCAGTGCGATGGTCGACCCATTGGGGTTGGCGGCGCCGCGCCGGTACTCGGTCCGTCCCGGACGGCTGCGGCTGCGGCTGGATCGACGGCGTCGGCCTGGTCCTCGTTGGCGGGCCCGGCGAGGCTCTGACGGGTGCTCACCGACGTCTCCCGGTGCTCGTGGTCGGGTGTTGCCTTCACGGGATATCCGGCCGTTCCTGACAGCCGCCAAGCCCGTTGCCGCCCGGCGCGCCGCCCCGCCCCGACCACTACCCCAGCCCGCATATGAGCGGGCTCTGGAGACCGACCACGAGGTCCTGGCGACGCTCCACCGCTTCACCCTGGCGACCGCCGAACAGCTGCACCAGCTCCATGGCGGCGCAGCCGAGATCAAGCAGACCCGCGCCCGCAGCGAAGCCTACGGCCCGCTCGACTTCCTCCCCGCTCTCGAGCTGCCCGTCGGCGAGGCCGGGGTGTATACCGGCCCGCCGCCGAGCTCCCTACACCGCCGACACCGCCTGCGGGCGCTCATCGAACGTCACCACCTCGGCGCCGGAAACGAGCAGACCGCAGCGCAGCTGGCGGCCTGCTCCCGGGTGGGGGAGCAAGCGGGCGAGGAGGGGGCGGGTCGGCGTGGGAGCGGCGCTGGCGCTCCTTCCGGCGGCTGCTGGTCGTCCTGGTCGGCACGACGGCCTTCGGGGTGCGCCCGATGCGGTGGCGGATCTGCGGCTGGCCGCCGAAAAGAGCCCGACCGTCGCCGAGATGCTGGCCGCCGTCCCGGCCGGCGCCGCCCGGATCGAGGACCTCATCCAGCGCGGCCCCGCCGCCCCCATCTGGCACCCGCTCAGCAGCAGCGGGCGGGCATGCGGGTGGACCGAGCTGTAGAACGCAGGCCCGTTCAAGACCTTTCCGAAGTCGATCGACCCCAGCAGGATGAGCGGATGGCCTACAGATTTTTCAATGACGACCCGGTCGACGGCAGCGCGGACCTTCCCGATCTCCTCGGGTACGAGAGGTATGCCGGCCATGCCGTCCGGCTTCTGGAGGACGTCAGGGAGCAGAGTGAGTCTGGGGTTCTCGCCCTGATCGGCCCTTGGGGCTCAGGCAAGTCCTCGGTGCTCAAGATGGTGCTCCACCGGCTCGGGAGGGCGGAGCCGGTGTCGTGGTCGGTGGCGGAACTCAACCCGTGGCTCTATTCCGACCTCGACAGTCTGACCGCGGCGTTGTTCAGCGAGATCCGCGCCGCACTGCCCAAGGGCGACCGGTGGTCGGTGGCCCGGGAGAAAGTCAGGGACTTTGGTATCTCCATCAGTCCGCTGGGAAAAGTCGGCGGCCTGTTCGGACTCGATGTCAGCGAGGTGGTCAAAGACGTCGCCGACCGAATCGGCGGGGACACAAGTGCCTCGGCGGCCAAGGAGTCGGCCGCCGCAGCACTGCGCGAGGCGGATCGTGCCGTGTTGGTCGTGATGGACGACCTGGACCGTCTGACGCCTGACGAGTTGCTGCTGGTCTTCAAGCTGGTGCGTCTAGTCGGCAACCTGCCCAACGTCTACTACCTCATCAGCTTCGACGAGCGGACACTTCTCGACGTTCTCAGCCGAAGCGACCTGGTGGGCGGGTCAGAGCATCGGGCCAGCGAGTTCCTGGAGAAGATCGTGCAGGTCCGGCTGGACCTGCCGGCCTTCCGCGAACGCGACGCCATTAGGCTTCTTGATGGCTGTCTCGACACGCTGCTTGAGACCCACCGGCTGTCGCTGACCAAGGCGGAGGTGCAACGATTCGGTCTGGCGTACGTCCGATACCTGCAGGACCGGCTGCTCACGCCACGGGCGATCAAGCGTCTCTTCGGGCAGGCGGCGGCGTCGCTCGGGACTTTGGCGGGCGAGGTCGACCTCGTCGACTTCCTGCTCGTCACATTCATACGGACAAGCGAGCCCGGGGTCTACCGGCTCCTTGGTCGCTACCGGGCCGAATTTACCGGCAGCGGCACCTCCCTCTTCGCGCACCAGCGCCGGCAACGCGACGAGCTGGCCGAGCTGTGGCGCACCCGGCTGGAGAAGGCCGGCGTCGCCCCCGACCACGTTGATGGCGTTCTCGGCCTGCTGGCGAGTCTCTTCCCGAGACTCGCGAACCAGCTGGGCGGTGGTCTCAGCGGTGAACCGCCGCAGGCACGCCGGGGGATCGGCAGCGGCGACTACTTCGACCGGTACGTCGTCTTCGGCGTGCCAGACGACGATCTGCCGGAGGCCGTGCTCACCGCCGCTCTCGCCCAGGTGGAAGCCGCGACCCCCGGTGTAGAGGCCGACGAGCTGTGGCTTAGGTTCCAGGACGACACCCATCGCATCGCCAGACGCATCCAGCAGCGGCTGCAGACCGACGGGCGGCTGCCTTCCCGGCAGCTGCTGATCCAGATGGCCGAGCGGTTCGCATCGCTAACCGCGGGAAAAGAGCTGATTGTCAGCCCCGAGTTCACAGCGATCTTCCTCGCGCAGAACCTGTTCCGCACCCTTGCAGCCAGCGAGCGTGTGGAGGTCCTTGACCTGATGGCCGCCTCCCCCGCCGGCGCCGCCCTGGCCGGCGTGGTCCTGCGCAACACCACCCAGCCCTCCGACACCGAACCCGCCTTCGCACAGGAAAGCGACGAGTGGTTCGCAACAGCCCGCACCGCGGTACTGACCCGCCTGGAGCAACACCTCACACCGGCCGGCGGGCAACCCGCCGACGAGCTCGAAGATCTAGACACCTCTCTCCTGTGGCGATGGAACAGCCTCGATGCCGCCGGCGCCCGTCGGTGGGTCCGCCAACGCCTGGACGACGGCACCTGGGACCTACTGACGCTGCTCAACAAGCTCCTTCCCCCGCCTCGCGTGCCCTGGGCCACCATCGACACCGACAACCTGGAAGCGCTCGACAACCTCGTCGACCGCACCGAGGTGTACGCCCTGTGCGACCGGACTGAGATCCCCGAGGACGACGAGTCCGCCCCAGCGCAACTCCTCCGCGCCATCGGCCGCACCCGGACAGCCGACGCACCACAGACCGGCCACCCCGTCAGTAACACAACCTGACGACGGACAGCGAACGTGGACGGCGTCGGCCGCACGCCCACGTGCGCTCGGCGGTGGCAGCCCTACGTTTGGCCGCCGAGGAGAACCCGGCCGCGGAAGCGGGGGCAGGCGCCCACCCGGCAGCACCGCCCGACGGTTCGGCGCCCGCCCCTGACCGCACGTCAACACTTGCCATGAGTCCGCCTCCGACCGGGCGAATCCCCAGGCCCGGCACCACGCGAGGACGCGTTTCACCGGTATTGTCCGTCCCGGCAGGATGCGCAAGCCGCTCGTCGCCGCCACCTTGGGTGCCCACGCCGCCAGGGTGGCACCGCCGACCAAGGCTCCACCGGCAGCAGCCGGCAAACGGGCCCGCACCGAGGAACCTCGCCATGGACACGAACCGGGCGGGAAGCGTGGGGCCCCGCCCGTGAAACGACCCTGCCATGACGAAAACCGGTTCCAACTCCCGCAAGTCCCGCGCCCGCTCAGCCGCCAGCCCCGCGCTCCCCTACACCGCGGCCCTGCGCCTGCGGGACGCCCGCCGTGCAGGAAGCGCCGCGCCGCAGCGCCGCGCCACCGTAGTCCAGTTCGACGGCCGCGACAGCCATGTGGTGTCGGCGAACCTCGCCGCCGCACTCGCTCTCGAAGGGCACCGGGTCCTGGCCATCCACGCTGCCCGGCCCAGCAGGGTGTTCGTCCGGCCCCACCGCCCGGATCAGCCCGCACCCGCAGTCTCCACCATCGAGCGCCGGCCGCTCCCCGGCCCGGGTGAGCTCCACGAGGTGACGGTCGAGACCGGACGCACCAACCATGTCAAGGAGCTGGTGACCACGACCCGGCCCGAGTTCGACTACATCCTCGCCGAGTCGGGCGTCGTACCCCTTGAAATCCTGGATGAACCGGACACGCTGGTCGGCGTCGTCGAACAGGACCTCCTGCCGGTGTCACAGCTGAGAGTGACGATCCAGGACGGCAAGCCCCTCCAGGTCGACGTCCCGCTCACCGCGGCCAAGTCGGTTGCCCTGATGTGCCGAAGCAAGGCAGTCCTGTTCGGCTGCAGCCCGCAGCCCCCTTCTGCGCTCATCCTCACCGCGCACCCCTACACCGACCCGTTCCCGGCCCAGTTTCGCTGCGACGTCGGCCGTGAGCTGGAGGAGTTCGGCACCCCGGTCATCGGCGACGTACCAATCGGCCTGCGGCGCCCCGGCACCCCAGCCACGCTGTTCGTCCTCGACGCTCCCGCCAGCGCCCAGGCCGTCGCCATGCGCAGCACCGCCCGCGCCCTCCACGCCCTGCTGAAGAACGAGATCGCTCCGACAGCCAGCACGCGAATGGCCGTCCGGCCAGCCCCGCAGCGCCGGGGCGGGGCCGTGATCGGCATGCTTCCCGTTCAGCACTGCAGCATCGAGGCAGTGGCTCGTGGCCTCGGGGAAGCGCTGGCCGCACGGAACCTGCGGGTCCTGGCGATGGACATCTCCCACGGTCTGCAGCAGGCGCCGCCGGACACTCCGGCCTGGCCTGCTGCGCCTCAGCGCCCGGGCTTCGTCGCCGCTTCCGCGGTGGGCGCGGGCCCCGATGGGCTGGACGCCCTGCTCGGGCGGGCACGTCGTGAGTTCGACGTCGTCCTGCTCCACAACGACGACATCGACGGCAGCGGCGCCTACCAGATGCACGGCCGGGCGGACACCCACCTCGTCGTGGCGCGTGTCGGCCGGCTGCCGCTGACGGAGCCCGTCCACGCCGGCCCCTGGGCCAGCGCCGAGCACCACGTTCACGCCTGGCTGGACCGCCACTACGCCCGACAGGAGACGGCCAGGCCCCGGACCGCGCACGAGGCCGGCGCAGCGTTCGTTGCCGGACTCGCGGACGCCGGCCTGCGGCTGTGGGGCGGGCAGTGGGCTGCGGCAGCGGCATCGTGGACACCGTTCGCCGACGGCCCGCGCTCAAACGACGCCGAGACCCAGCCGCTAGCCCCCGCCGCCGCTGCGGCCGTCCTGCGCGACCGCTACATGCGGCCGGCCGCCGGTTCCCTGACCGTCGCCACCACCGGTCTGGTCCTGCTGACCTCCAGCACACCCGCCCCGGAATGGCTGCGAGCCGTGGAAGCCGAGATGGCCGCCGCCCACACCCCGCTGCTCGGAGCCTTGCCGGACATCGCCGACACCGAGCACTCCCGTGAGGCGCTGGCTCAGATCGCCGCCCGCCTGGCGAGCGCGCTCGGCGAGAACCCCGCAGCAGCCAGCCGCCCCCTGCCGAAGGACACCGCCCGGCCCGGCGAGGCGCCGGACGCGTAGCAAAAACCCGCGAAGACCGGCACGGGGAGGGCCCGTCAGACCAGGTCAGGACTTGGGAAAGCCGTAGCGGCCGGCCGCCCAGGCGTTCGGCCGCTGCGGGGCGTCCAGGCGCTTGCGCAGTTCCTGGACCGCTCGCTCGAGTTCCTCGCGGTCGGTGGCATTGACCGGGCTGTCCAGGAAGGCCGAGACGTCGGCGAAGGTTCCGTCGTCAGGGCGCATTGCGGCCAGCTTCGCCCAGACTGGGATCACTCTGCGGTGCGGGGGAGCACCCAGCCGGGCGCGATGCCGCTGAGGCCGCGCTCGACGGCCAGGCGTAGGAGGGTGAGGGCGTCGGTGGGGTTGGTGGAGAGCAGGGGGAGGTTGTCGGCGGCGTCGGCGATGGGGTGGCCGTTGATGAGGGTGATCCAGGAGGTGTTGTCGTCGTAGACCTCGGTCCAGCCGAGGAGGCGGCCGCGGCGTTCGAGGGCCTGGATGTGCGGGGCGGTGGGCCAGGTGAGGTGGACCAGGCCGTCGTCGAGGGCGTAGTCGCGGTGTGCTTGGCCCAGGGCTCGTTCGGTGGGCGCGGTTCGGCTGGTGGTCTGGCCCAGGGTGAGGTTGGGCATCGGTGCCGCGGGCGTGCGCACGGCGGTGGCCGGGGTGCGGGGTGGGACGGCGTCGGCCAGGTGTCGGCTGGACTGGTGGAACACGTCCAGGGCGAGGTCGGCGGTGGCGAAGGTCTGCGGTCGGCCCAGGGTGCCCACGACGACCCGGCCGGGCTTGCCGGGGCCCTGGTGCTCGACGGCGATCCAGCCGCCGAGCCCCCACGGGCCCTGCGGCAGCAGCGTGGTCCAGCCGATCGGGACGCCGGCGCGCACTAGCAGCCGCGCACCGCCCGCCTGCGGGCTGTCCCAGGTGGCCAGCTGCCAGCCCTGGCCGAAGGTGATGCTGAGGTCGTGGTGCCGGTCCGGCCGGCCGAAGCGGCTGAGCGGGTCGGCGACCGCGCTGCGCAACGGTGCGTGCTCGTCCGCGGCGGCGCCGGTTTCGTCCCGGGGCGTTTTCGGGGCCGGCGGATTCGGCACCGCGCCGGAGTCTTTTTCGCCCCGGTGCGCTTCACCGGTTCCGGGGAGCGGGCTGGACGGGACCAGGAAATCGCCCCGGTCCGTATTCGGGTCGGGGTCGGGCAGGTTCCATTCCTCCCGGATGCGCGCCGCGGTGCGCGCGTCGGCGTCCAGGCCGGGCCAGCGGACCTGGTCCCGCACCTCCCGGGCGCTGGTGATCAGCAGCGAGGCGAGGCCGTGGACTCTGCGGGCTAGCTCCGCGTGGGCGGCGAGCGGGTCGTCGTCCACGGCGGCCAGGAAGGCCTCGGCGCGGTCGCGGATCGCGTCGGCGGCGCCGAGCACCCGCTGCCGCTCGACCGACAGGCCGCTCGCGGGCCGCTTGCCCCCGGTCCTCTCCCCCGACGCCGCCTCGGCACTGTCCGGCGCAACCGGGCCGGGCGGCACGGCCGCGGCCCGGGCCTTGACCCGCGCCCGGTCGGCGCGGCTCTTGCAGGCCTGCGAGCAGTAGACCGGGCGCCGGCCCCGGCCGGTGCGCGGCGGCAGCGTGTTCTCACAACCCGGCCCCTCGCACCGCGCGCCCTCGGCCTGGCCGCCGTCCAGATCGAACAGCGCCACCTCGCCACTATTTCGCCCCGGTTCGCTTTGCATGGCGTGATCGTAGTCAGGTGCGGCGACAAAGTTTCGGACCGGGGCGACTTTCCACGGGTGTCGCCTCACAGGTCAGTGCCACGATTTCGCACCGCGCCCCGAAAAACCGCACTGTCCACCTGCCCGCACGTTTGTCCCGCACCGCGCACCCCGCCCGCCGGGGGTTGCCCCCACACCGCACCGTGCGCAGCCAGCTTGTCCCCGTTGCGCAGCCGGTGTGACTCGGATGGGTAGTTTGCGAGTCCGTCGTCTTTGAGCTGGGGTTTCGACTCGTAGTTTGCGCGCCGTTCCGAGCGTAAGTTTGCGAGGAGCTGTCCGGCTGCGGTGCAGCACGTGCACGAGACTGGCCCGACTTGGGGCGGTGGTCTGTCCTATGCGACGCCGGTCTCCGATTGGGGCTACATCATGTAGGCCGATCCCGGGCTCAGTAGCGGCCGGGCCAGCGCCTGCCGCTCGCACCACGGCCCCGCCGGCTATGCGCCGGCGGGGCCGGTTCATGCCTCGGGGTGGTCCTGCTGACGCACGTTGCCGACACGGTGCTCGAGAGGCAGGGCAAGTAGGTCCAGGCGCCTGGTGGCAGATCGAGATCGCGAGCGCGTCGTCACGGCGGCAATCACTGCGGAGATCTAACAGATCCGCCCGGCCCCACGGGATTCGGGGCTGGGCGGATCGCCGTGTTCAGTGTCCCGCATGCGCCGCTCACACGCAGCGCGGGGGTCAAGCAGTCCGTTCCGGAGGCCGCCCTCAGCTCACGCGTTGCAGTTGGGCAGCGTGCCGTTGTGGAAGGCTGCTGCTCCATCCACGTAGGGGCCGAAGACCCATCCGTTCGCAGGCTGAGGGAAACCGGTTTGGCTGGGGGTGCCCAGGTAGATCCAGGTGACGTGGTACCAGACGTCGCCGTCGTTGCCGACGTAGCCACCTGCGACCCAACAGTCTGCCTCGACGGAGGCACCGTTCGCGGGGAACAGGTCGGGGGCGATTTTGCTGGAGCTGGCGTAGTAGTTGCTGTAAACGCCGACACCGTGGCTCGTCGAGAGTCCGATCCAGGTCGGGTTGGTGGCGGCCAGAGCTGGCTCTGCGGCGAGGCCGACGGCTGCCGCGGCGGCGACAGCGGTCATAGCGGCGCGCCTGAGGAGGTTGTTCATTCGTACCCCCGTTGATGGTGACCTGCTTGTCCGTGGACATCTCATCGGATGGCAGGCGGAACGTCAACGGTTCATTTGCAGTGCGTCACCGTAGCCGAGCTGGCCGCTTGTCAGGCTGCTCGTATCGGTCCCCTTGTTCGGCGGACTCCAGGCGGCGCCAATCGAACGGATGTGGTCGCTGATTTCCGTGACTTGACCGACCCCCGGGCCGCCGCTCGCAAACTAGAGCTCGGAATCGCAATCTATCGATCGAAGTCACAGCCGGTTGTCCCCCCGCTGCGCATGCGCAACGGCCCACTGCTGCGCTGCGCTGTCGTGTAGCAAGGGTCGCCTTGCTGCACCCGTGACCGTCCGGTCCGGCGGGCGGTTGCACCGGCATGACGACCCCTCCGCTGTCCTGGCTGCCGCTGCCTCTGCTCTCCCCGGCCGAACGGGCCGAGGACGAGCCCGCCTCCGAGTCCGACGACCAGGCGCTCGACCCCGTCCAGCTCGCCGCGCTCCACCGGGGCCGCGACGCCGGGGAAGCCGCGGCCGCGTGGGTGCGCGAGCTGGCCGGCCGCCAGAACGACGAGCGCCACGCCCTGGCCCTGGAGCACGCGGCCGCAGGGATCGAGCGCGCCAGCCACCAGGAGGTGATCCCCGGCGGCGACGGCCAGCTGGCCGAGGAGCTGCGCTACGCGCTCGCCGCGGACGTGCTGCTCGGCGCCACCCACACCGGCACCATGCCCGACCTCGCGCCGGGCGAGCGGATGCCGCTGGTCGCGGTGTGCGCGCTCGCGGCCGCCATGCCGTCCTGCGTGCTCGGCGACCTGCCGCGCGAGCTCACCCTGCTCTCCGACCAACTGGACGCCGCCACCGCCGCTGGCCGCGCCACCACCACGGCCACCGGCTGCGCCGGGTGAGCACGACCAGGCGCCGGGCGCTCGGGCCCGGCGCCGCCCGGATGCTGACCGACACCGTCCGGGCACCCGCACTCCACCGCCGTGGTCACCGGCCGCCGGCGAAGGCGCTCTCACGCCGTGCTGGAGGAGTTCGAGCGGACCGCCGAGCCGTGGCGGGAGCGGCCTTCGAGGACCTAGACGAGGACGTCCTCGCCGAGACCGCCGCCGAGGCCCGCGTCTTCGGCACCGATCTGCCGCGCCGTCGACGACCTGGTGCGCGGTCTGCTCGGGCAGCGGCCGGTCCCGCGCGGCCGCGGTGAGGACGTCCGCTGGCGCGGGGGCCGCCAAGCGCTGCTGGAGGCCGTCGCCCGCCACCACCACGGCACCCTTCCCGCCGGGGCGCCGGACGCCCGGCCGTGGTGATCACCGGTGCCCGCCGCGCGGGAGAATGAGCCGGGTGACCAGCACCCAGCCCCTGCCCCGCGGCATCAGCGCCCTGATCCCGAACGCCCACGCCCAGGCGACGCCCGGCGAGCTCGCGGCCGCCCAGCTCCTGCACCTGCGATCGGCGACCGTCCCAGTGCCGGTCCTCGCCGCGGCCGCCGCGCTGATCGCCCCGCAGCTGGAGGACCCGGACCCGGCCACCCGCGAAGCCGCCGACGCCGTCCGCACCCACCTGCTTGCCGCCATCGAGGATGCCCCGCCCGGCCGGTAGCCGGCCACGGTCCCATCCCTGTCCCAGCAGCGACGCGCAACGCCTCCACCAGGCAGAACAGGGTGGGACGGTCGTAGGACCGTCCCAGCAAAACACCCGAACCGGACACCCTGAGACAGGCCTGGGACGCCACCGTCCCAACCCGGCGAACCAGTCGTCGGCAGGCCGGACACAGATGACACAGGGCGAAACTGACTAATTGTCGGTGAGGGCGGCCAAGAGTTGGCGGGCTCGGATAGTGCCGTGGTGGTCATGGCCGAAGTGAGTGCGCCAGGCGTCGTGGGTGGCGTGCAGGAGTTCGACTGCTTCATCGTTGCGGTGCAGATCCGCCAGGGCGGTTCCGAGCACGGTGGCGGCCTCCAGCGCGCGATGGTGAGCGGGGCCGAGGCGGCGCTCACACTGGCTGAGGCACCGCCGGGCCTCGTGTTCGGCGTCAGCGGGCCGGCTCGATGCGAGCAGCGCCGCGCTCCTGGCCAGAAGTAGCGCGCTCAGATCCTGCGTCAGTGCGCCGGCGCCCGGAGTCCGGTCGAAGGTGTCCTGCGCCTGGTCGACGGCGGCAAGCGCCTCCTGGGCCCGGCCCTGACCGGTCAGCGCCCGGGCCGCGCCGAGGTGCAACACCATCAGGAATCTGCCCAGGCCTTGCTGGCTTGCCTCCTCGAGCACCGGGAGCAGCACCTGTTCGGCCTGCTCGTGGTGGCCGTGGAGTGAGAGGCTGAAGGCCAGGCCGTTGGTGGCGGCCAGTGGCAGCACTGGATCCGGTGAATGTCGTCAGTGCCGCTGGCGGCGGTCTTCACGGCGTCTGCTTCCGCGACGACTTCCTCGTGCAGGCCGAGGTAGGCCAGGTGCTGGAGGCGGTCGCTGCGGCTCTTGAGGACGAGCCGGTGACCGGAGGAGGTGATGCGGGCGCGTGCTGCGGCGGTGGCGGCCAGGAGGTCGGCTGCCTCCTGGTGGCGGCCCATGTCACCGAGGACCAAGGCCAGTACGTCTTGTCCGTCGCGACCATCGCCCGGAACCGGCTGGGCGGCGATTGCGGACCTGGCCTCGCTCTCCGCTTCCTGCAGACGGCCCTGCATGCGGAGCGCCTGCGCCAGAAGGGTGCGTGCAGAGCAGACCAGAGAGCCCGCCCCGTCCGTAGCGACCTCCAGGACAGCGCGTAGCTCCCGCTCGGCGTCCACCCAGCGCAACTGCTTGTACAGGTACTCAGCCGCCTCCAGCCGGCGGTTCAGCCGCCGACGCTCCCACCAACCCACCGATTGTTTCCTCTCCCAGGGCAAACGACGACGAGCATAGGGCCCGACCACTGCGGCGGGCATGGGCAGGTGGCGCGGTCCTACTTGTGGGCCCTCATTTGAGGGCCGATCTTTGAACCCTCCGCAGGTCAGAAGCCTGCGGCGCGGCGGCCCGAAGCGTCAGATCTGGCGGTCCGGGTCGGAGAAGGTCAGGCCGCCGGGCGAGAGGCGGCGACGGGCCGGGGCGGGTACGGCCGCGGTCTCACCGGGCGGCTGGCGGAAGTCGGCGCCTTGCTCGACCGGCAGCAGCCGGCGCCCGCCGGACTGGGCGGGAAGGGGCGCGTCGGCGGCAGGGTCGGAGAAGGCGGGCAGCGAGAGGCTGCGTCGGTCGGTCATGATCACCAGTGTCGCAGCCTGGGCGGGTGCGGGGGGCCAGACCGCTATCACCGGTGGTAGGGGTCTGGCCCTGGCCACCAGGGCCAGACCGGTCCGTTATTTCAGATCCCCAGAACAGAGCGGTTAAAGTGCCAGCGTGTAAGGGGAGGCCCAGCGTCTCGGTATCGCCCTGCGCGGTCCTCATGCCCTGGCTCGGGCTCGTACGCCTCTACTGCGGCAGCGACCTCGGCGATTGGGTCCTGATCGCCGAAGTCGAACCATTCCCCACGAGTCCGGTAGCCGTCGAACTCCTTGTGGAGGTGTCGCTCCAGCCTCGGCCCGCCGGGAAATGTCGCGGCTAGCAGCAGCGCCACGGGCGACCCCACTTGGAGCTGTCGTGCACCGTAGCTCAGAGCTGTGACAAAGCCCTGTGAGTCAGCTGACCGCGCGCAGCCGGGACCGGCCGGCCTTGGGAGGGGCGGCCTGGTAGTCAGGGATCAGGATGGGCGGGACGCCTTCGCGGGCGGCGCGGGCCATGGCTGCCTGCATCTCGAGTTCGGAGCTGTAGCCGGCGATGGCGGGGTGGAGGCGGTAGCGGTAGCCCTTGCGTAGGACGAGGCCGCGCTCGACGAGGAGGGTCATTCCGCGGCTGACGACGGAGGGGAGGATCTGCAGTTCTTCGGCGATGTCCTGCTGGGTGATGGGGACGACGCCGCCGGGGTTTTGCCGCTCGACCATGACGGAGAGGACGTTGGTGGCGGTGGGGGTGAGTTCGAGGCGCCGGAGCATCCCGAACAGGTCGGTGACCATCAGCATGCTGGTGACTCCTTGTCCCCGTTCCGGAGGGCTTCCAGTCCGATGATGTCAGGAAATCCGTTTTCCAGGGCGAGTGCCCTGAGTTCGGCGAGGAAGGTCTGTTGCTCGTCGCCGTTGCCCTTGTAGGCGATGAGGGGGTTGAGCTGCCAAATTCCCCGGCCGATGCTGCGGATGTAGTTCCGGGCGGCGAGGTGCTTGAGGGCGGGGCTGACGCTGGAGCGGCTGGTGCCGACTTCGTCGGCGATCTCACGCTGGATGGCGTGGCAGACGCCGCGCTCGGCCCGGCCGACGATGTTGGACAGCACGGCGCACTGGAGCTTCGTCATCTCGCCGGACATGAGGGCCTGGGGCAGGACATAGCGGGCGAAGTAGCGGCTGAGGAGGGCGTAGCCGTCGGAGCCGAGGACTTCGTGGGGTGCGCGCCGGTAGAACTTCGTGCGGGCTTCGTAGATGCCGTTGGGGAGGTGGCCGGCGTAGCCCCGGACGATCTCGGCGGCGAGGTCGCGCTGGTGCTGGGGGCCGGCGGGCTCGAGTCTCGGTTGGCGGGGCCGCTCGGGCGTCTGCCTTCGGGTGCTGCCGCGCTCTGCCTGTGCCAAGGCCGTGATCCTTTTCCTCGTGTCGGCAGCAGACTACATGTTCTTCGCAATGCTGCGAAGCATTCTGCGCGTGAGTGCGAAACACGTGTCGCGAGCGGCATCCGGGCTTCGTGGGTTCCTCCGTCTGGCCAGGTCCGATGATCACTCGGGGGTCCGCAACGTCGCCGCAGCCCGATGCCAATGTTTCGCAATCGTGCGAAACATTGGGTCCGAAAGTCGGCCTCCCGTGACACCAGCGGGCACCTAGTGTCGGCGCAGCCGTACCTTTGATTTTCCAAGTTCGCAGGTCAGAGGCATGATCGCTCGACTGCGCTCTTACAAAAAAGGGCCACCACCTGCCCTCCCGAATCCCCCAACAACCATGCTCACCTAGGCGTCCCGGGAACCCCGGACCCACAACCGGAACGGACTCGAACACCCGAACCAACACACCGACCCCCTTAACCGCAGGAGCAACTACGCACCCTTGCCCTGCGATCGTGAGCCGACACCGACATTGCCCGTGACCTGGCTGGGGCGGACCACGGATGGGGGTCCTCCACCTGGTCCCAGAAGGTAATGGCTGAAAGCGGCATTCGAGGCAGGTGGCGACGTCCACACCCACCTTGTTCGTCGGCAGGTCGCCCATGCTTGGCACAGGCCGGGTCGACGCCCGCCTCCCAGCAAGGACGCCAGCCGCTTCTCGGGGGCCAACTGCCCAGGCCGGACCGTCCACGGTCCGGCCGGTGCGGCGACGGGGCCGACGGCTGGGCCGGCCACGGCCCTGACGGCGGATCCGGCGGCGCAGGGCAGGCGGCAGGGGCTGGTCCAGCGCAGCCCTTGGCGCTGGCCACGGGTGCGGGGGCGGAGCACGCCGCGCCCAGCCACCCACACGGCCGCGGTCCGCATCGGTGTGCAGTTGCCGCCCGTCCCCGGGCTGGTCTGCAGGACAGGTGGCGCGCGTTGCTGAGTGGGGAAGAACGAAGAGGTGGGGAGCAGCACAACGGGGCGAGCTCGGTTCGCTCGGGGCCCGGTCGGCCAGCGGCGGGGTCGGGGTGGCCCGTACTCCCCTTCCGTTAGCGGCCGCTGTGTGTGCGGGCCGTCGGTCACGCTACGCGGATGTACCCGCCTGGGGCAGGGGAAAACCGCACAGTTGCCCCAACGCGGATGGCCGGACACCTCGTCCGAGGTGTCCGGCCATCGCGGTGACGTGCGGGACTACCGGCGCAGCCTCGCCGGGTCGATGTTGAGGGGGAACGGGTCGGTGAGCGCGGTGGTCTCGCCAACCTGGATGAGGCGGTCGACGTAGAGGCCGCGCTCCAGGTGCCCGAGGTAGAGGCGAGGGGCGGGTTCGAGTTCGAGACGCCAGTAGTGCGGGATCCCGGCTGCGGCGTACAGGCTGGGCTTCATCTTCTTGTCGGCGACGCGGGTGGACGGCGAGGCGATCTCGATGGCCACGACGATGTCGTGCGCGCTCAGGGTGGTGCCAGCCTCGGCGGCCGCGACGGCATCGGCAACGACCAGGTCGGGGATGAGCAGGCCGTCGGGCACGATGACGTTGACAGCCTCCAGCACCTCGAACGGCGCGCTGGCTGCGGTGATGGCGGCGTCCAGGAGCGCCCAGAGCCGGGAGCTGGCCCGCTGGTGCGGAACGCCGGGGTTCGGGCTCATCAGCAGCGCTCCCCCGACGAGCTCGATCCGGTGGTGGGTGTCCTCGGGCAGGGCCAGGACATCCTCGACCGTCCACGGCCCGCTGTGCTCGGTGACTGCAACGCTCACGGTCTCCTTCACCTCCTCGGCGCCCCCATTGTCCCCGGCGGGGACCTCGGACGGTACCGGCTCACGGATTCGTACGGCGGACCGGCCCCGGAGGCCGACCACGATCAGGGGATTACGAAGGCGCCGCTGACGGTCATCGGCGGCCGGGCCGGGCGCAGCGGGACGGCGCCAGCGCGGAGCGCTTCGTGGCGGGCGCCGCACGCGGTGGCGAGCTCGCTGCCCCCGGGCAGCGGCTGGCCATGCTGCCACCGGCCGCCCTCGATCTCGGCGCGGAGCGCGGCCGCCAGGCGCAGCGTGCGGCCCTTCGCGGTTGGGGAGGTCGACGGTGTCGGTGGTCGTGGTGTTCACGGTGGGCTCTGGTTCGTATTGGTCCTGGCCGACGAGGGCGGGAAGTTGCGGGCGTGCGCTGATGGCCGGGCCTCTCACATCGACGAGCGTGAGGGGCCCGGCCATCTCCCCCGTGTTGTGCTGATCCGCCGTGACGGGCTCTCCGCTGCTGGTCCGGGTTCAGTCGCTTCGGTTGCTGCGAGGGTCATCCTCACCTGGGAAACGGTCGGCAGTGGCGCATTCGAGCGCACCCTGCGCTCGGATGCGCAAGACATGACTGGCCGATGAGCGGCTTCCCTGCTCAGCCGCCTTCGCGTACCACTCGAGGGCCTGTTCGGTCCGGCCGGTTTCCCGGAGGAAGTCCGCCATCTCCCGCAGAGCCCGGCGGTCGCCCGCCGCTACGCGGGATTGGAGCCAGGTCGCAGCCGCGGCCCAGCCGCGGTACTTCAAGAGGATCCACGCAGCCTCCCGGTGGGCGTGCTGCTCCCCCACGCCGGCGGCCTTCGTGAACGCGGTGACGGCACAGTCCACGACTTCGGGATCAGCGGCTTCCCCTGCGATGTCGCACTTTCCCCGCAGGATCAGCCCGATCTGCATGAATGCGGTCATATCGCCGTATTCGGTCGCCTTACGGAACCAGTGCAGTGCCTCGTCGGGGCGCTCGGTCAGCCGGTACAGTGCGGCTGCCCGGCGGATCGCTGCCATGTTCGGCTTCACCTCCGTCTTGTCTTCCGTGGCCTTGACCTTCTTCTCCGCGGCTCCGATGTAGATCTCCAGGGCCTTGTCCTGCAGCCCCACCGTGGCCAAGAGGTCAGCGAGCGGCAGCACGCTGAGCTCGTCACCGTTGTTGACCGCCGTCTGGTACATGACGATCGCCTCATCGTCCCGGCCCAAGCCCTGTAGATGCTCTGCGGCGTCCCTCCACGCCTCCACGTCACCGGCCGCCCCGGCCTCCGCATAGAAACGCAGGGACCTGGTGGTGTCCCCCTCCTCCCACAGAAGGTGCGCTGCCTCACGCAGAGCCACGGGATTGCCCTTCGCGGCCAGATCTCGCAGCCAGCGCACCGCCTGATCTACCTGCCCGGTGCGGCGCATCAGCGCGGCCGCCGGCCGCAGGGTGCGGCTCGTGCCGTCGATCACCGCCGCCAGCCGGTAGTGCTCGACCGCCTCGTCGTCCCGTCCCTCCCGCAGAAGCCGTCGGGCGGCGGTGACGGCGGCATCCGCATCGCCAGCCTCCGCTAGCATGCGCAGCCATCGGACTGCCTCGTAGGACGTGCCGTTCTCGGTCAGCATCTCGGCTGCGGGCTCGAGTGCCTGGGCGTCGCCCGCCTCCGCGGCGCGCTGGTACCAGATGGCGGCCTCCCCCAGGCGTCCGGACTGCTGCAGGAGCGCTCCTCCCATCAGCAAGGTGTGGGTGTCCCCCTGGTCCACCGCGGTGAGGAAGTTCTGGGGCTCGATCAGCGGGCTCGGGTTCCGGTCGGCGGACAGGAAGCGCGCCACGGCACCAAGCGCCTCGGCGCTGGCCAAGGCAAGGCGAGGGTCCCGCCCCGCGGTATCCGCCAGCAACGCCAGCTCGCCTGCGGTGAAGCGGTTCGGAACGTCGACCGCAGAGTCTTCAATCAGGGTGCGTACTGCCGTGTCCGCGCCCGGCGTCTGGCCGTTGGCGCGAGTCAGGACGCCGGCGTCAGCCGAGATGGTGCCGATGACCAGCACCGGTGCCCGGCCGGCGTCGTGCAGCAGCTCCCGGAGCTCGGCATGGACATCCCCGGCCAGGTGACACTGAACGGGATCCAGGAACCGCTCGATGCGGTCGAGCCAGACCACGGAGTTCGGGCCGGCCTGCGAGAGCGCCTTCACCACCAGCTCGGGCCGGGACGGATCGGCAGGCGACCAGAAGCGCCAAGTGCCGGGAACCTCACTCAGTGCCTCCCAGCACGTGCGCGTCGTGCCGGTGGCCCGGTGCCCCCGAGCGAGGACCATCGCGCTTTGCCCGTCGACGGTCCTGCGCACGGCCTCACCGATCGCATGGTCGTGCTCTCGCCGGACATAGGGCGGCAGGACCGGCAACGGACCGTCCGCGGCCGGGACCGAGAACGCCTTGCGTACGCCCAGGGCCAGAGGATCCCCTACCTCGCTCAGCGCGATCCCGTACGGAGCCTCCGCCTTCGCCCGCACCCACAAGCCCCCGGTCTTCTCACTCACTGCCACCGGGTTCTCCCCCGCCATCCGAGCCAGGACCACCGCCACCGCCACCGTGTCGCCCAGTGCCCCAGGAGCGGAGGAGCGCAGCAGCCGGCGCACCACGTCCTTGCCGGGAGCCGACTCCAGGGAGTCGTCCAGCCGCACCGCCTCGGCGACCTCCGCCAGTGAAGGCGTTCCCGCCTTGAGCAGAAGCTCATGCAGCCAGTCCCGCAGTTCCCGCAGCGGCCCTGGCCGTACCCAGACCTGTGGCGGTCCGCCCCGGCCCCGGCGTACGGCAGAAGACCTCCCGTTTCCCTCAGCAGCCGATGCGGCCGCTGGCGAAGCCCACGCCGGGGCGGCCGCAGACGGACTCGCGACGGTCCGCGGACGCCGTCGGGCCGCAGCCCGCTTCCACAGCTCCCCCCACACCGCGGCGCCGTACCAGGACGCGGGCGACCCGGCGAAGCCCGAGATCATCTGCATGAAGCCGCAGAACACCCGCTCGGTCGGAACCGCCGCCCCCGCTCCCAGCGCCTCCCCCAGCGTGCTCTTCGACAGTCTCAGACCCAGATCCGCCGCCCGCTCCTCCATCACTCTCAAGGACGGACTGCCGCTCAACTTCCTTGCTGTGCGCATAATTTCGGCAAGGTGCTGCGGCTCGCCCAACGACTCAGGCTCGCGCCACCTGACGACGGGCTGGTGCTCTCGCTGTCCGGCGGCGCGGGTCGGCGTCCCGCGCCACAGCCGCTCCGCCTTCCGCAGCTCCGCCGGCGTCGCACCGCACGCGCGCACGAACGCCCGAACGACGCCCAGCTGCGGTCGGCGTTTCCCTGACGACGCCCGGGAGAACGTCGCCACGGACACCCGCGGCGAGGACTCCTCGGACATCTGGGCGTACGTCTTCCCACAGCGCGCCCGCAGCCCCTCCAGATACTCAGCCAGCTCCCGGGCGACCGCCCCTTCAGCGACCGCCTTCTTCGGCCTCCCCACCACGTCGACTCACCCGCGCCTGCGTCCTGCGGCGGCGGCCACGATCCGTCTCACCAGCTCCGCCGCGGTTACCACCGCCGCGCTCGACAGCGCGATGACCGTCTCGACCGACAGGCCCATCGCCGTCAGCACGACGAACACCGCCAGCACCGCCACCGCAAGTACCACCGCGGCGGCCGGCACCGGCTGGTCACTGGTCTTGGCCCTGCGGCGCTTCCGCAGAACGCTCATCTCGAGGTCCTTCCCCACCCTGCAGCCCAACCGACAAGAAAGGCACGGAAGAGGTTGCAGTCCTCATCCGCACCGTGCGGCCAGTCTTCAACACGCCCGGCCCCGGAAACGCAATGCGGAAGGGCCTCATCACCGGTCGTTGAAACAACCAGGTCCAGCCGGCCTGCGTTTCCACAGCTCAAAGCGCATGGCCGACATTCGGACCGGTGATGGAGAGTTGACGCTTGTCCGGTTTCCTTCCCGAAATTACGCCATCCTTGAATGTTTCATGATTGTCCGACTCCTAGTGCAAGAAAGAGCGCCACCAACCACCACATCCACGCTGGTCAAAGCACCAAAGTGGCCATCACCAAGTGGCTGACTCCGCGCCACGTCCGCTCCATAGCCATCGCGACAAGCACACCCACCACGCACGACACGGCAGATTGGTACCCGCCCTCCCGGTTGCAGCCCAACACCACCTCCGGGAACACGGCCGCGCACCGATTGCAGCGGAGCCGGCCCGGCCGCAAGGCCGACCGTGTTCGGGGACGCCCACCCCGGCGTCCCCGAACACCAACCGCTCCCTCAACAGCAGCGCCTCCGCCCAGCCCCCTGCCGTCCGTCAGCCGACTGCGCAGCGGGCCGACCGCCACGGCAGGCAGGTCCGTCGTCCTGGAGCCCGTCCCCGCTGCGGCGATGTGCGGCGCGGGAGGGCTGGCCGTCCGCGTCGAGTGTGACGGGACAGACTAGGCCGGCGTCCCGCTCACCACGGTGTGATCGAGCGGTCGCCTTGATCCCATGCGATGGCGAGCACCTGCAGCCGCCGACCTCGATCGCACCGACAGGGGCGAATGGTGCCACCGGCGGTCTCGGAGAGGAAGACGAACAGCGGCTCAGCGGTCGGCGAGTTGGTCGCACACACAACCCCATGGAGCCAAGCAGAGGCCTCGCCGCCGGGGGTACACAGCGGACCGCCGATTGGAGAGGCCCGAAGCCGGCGGCCAGGGCGACTGCTAAAACGGTCAGCGGTACCGAAAGAGCTGATGCAGACGCAAGACCTCGGACTGCCAGTGTGTGCGCGCCGCGCCCGAGTCTGCGGGAAACGTCCGGCCCAGACGACGCGCCAGGCGGCGGTAGAGCGCGGATGAACTGTCCCCGACCGCGAGAAGCGATGACAGCAACGGTTCGTCGGCCGCTGTCCCGGCCTCAACCCGCACCAGCACCTCCACCCTGTCGTCCGGGTGCAGGACAGGTAGCGCGCGATCGAGCTGACGATGAAGTCGTCCCCACGACGTGGAGCACCGCTCACGCGCGGCCTTCTTCAGCGCACCACGCACTGCAGCCGCAACGAGCCCCAGCGCCTCATCCCCAAGCCGGGCCGGACCAGACAAGGCCAATCCTTCACCCGCCGCTGGCCCCATGACGGCAGCCGACTCCGCAGCAGCACTGCCGGACCGGCCTGTAACCGAAACAGGACGACGACTCCGTTGTCGTGGAACGGACTCCGCTGCGGATCGTCGGCTGTGGGAAAGCCAGTCCTGGACCTCACGCCTGGCGACGGGCTCCAACGCCTGCTCCGCCAAGGCCGCAGCCGCCGCCAAGCGCGTGACCGCAGCCCTCAGCCTCACCGGTCGCATGCGAGAGCCGTCCGCAGCAAGCCGACGCAGGATCTGATGCACTTCCTCCGCTGCCGCACGCTGCCGGGCCGCCCTGCTGCGCTGCTGGTGACGAGGCCTACCCGGCCCCTCACGATGCGGCTGCGAGGCCAACTGCGCGCGCACCGCCCTCGCACGTGCCAGCAACCGAGTCTCCGCTGGTCCGAGCTCTACCACGGCGTAGGCCGAAGCCTTCCGCAACGCCGACGCCAGCAGTGTGAAATCACCTGTGTTCAGCACGGAGCTGAGCTCGGCGAATGCTGTGCTGCGCTGCGAACGGCGGGTCTTCAGCCATGTCGCCGCCTCCGCAAGGCTCTCCCGTACACGTAAGCCCTGTTCCTCGGCAAGACGTTCCAGCAGTCTTGGTGCCTTCTCGACCAGCGCCTGCACGAGGCGTATCTCTCCCGCCCGCATCCCGGCGGCGAGCCTTCGCGTGAACTCCTCGCCTTCCCTCGTGTCTCGCAGCCCTGCCCTGGCTGTGCCAGAGACTTCAGCTGCCACAGGCCGTGTGACGGTGATTGCTGCGGCTTGTCGAAGTAGCACGGTCCGTTCGGCCAGTAGCTGGTCCACCAGCGGGGTCAATAGTCCGTCTGGGGTCATCCGGCATTCGTCGAGACCGAACCACTGGGTGCCGTTGGCCATGGTTTGCGTTCCAACCGCGATGCGGCGATCCACGCCCTCGCTCACGTACTTGAACCGGTTGACGTACCTGCACGGCGCCACCGCCACGAAGTCCGCCTCTACCTCCGGCCCAAGCAGAATATGACCCGGCTCCGTCCAGTCCGGTGACACACCCTTCAGGTAAGCCCTCAGCCTGCCACCGGTTCCAAGCGCGAGCTCCACCACTGAACCGGGATCCACCCCGTGCTCGTGGGGGAACGACGCCACCACCGGCATCCCCTGCCCACCCAGCCACCCTGACAAATCCCTCTTCAGGTACAGATGATCAGCCGACTCCACTCCCCGGGCCGACCGCCGACAAACCGGCGCCGACCCGTCCGGGTCGGGATGATGGGCAAAGTGGCAGGCACGATCCCGGTAAAGCTTGGTCGTGAGCTGGGCACCGCAACCGCCGAGCAGAAGCCCACACCAGAACGTGTCCTCAGCGTGACGGCGGCGGAAGGCATCCAGCTCGATCGCCTCAATCGGCAGGACTAGCGGATCGTCCGAATCCGCGCTCCCCAGCACTGCCGTCTGGATGCGCCGCCGATCACCTGGCAATGGAACCCCCAACTTCATCCGACCCAGGTCAGCTCATAGTGCCACCGGGACCAGGTGGCCGCTGGAAAACAGCACAAATCGATGCGCGGGCCGGCCGCGCCGGGGACGGAGTCGACGTCAGGCTGACACCGGAGTGATCTGGCGGTGCCGTCGCTCCGCTGGTGGACGGCTTTACAGCCGCGCGCCGGGCCCTCCTCCAACGGGCAGCGCGCCCGGAAGTGCGTGCTCGGAGCAACCCCGCGAGCGCCGGGGCCAACAATCACGGCACCCTCCGCTGGTATCAGGCCACGGAGCAATCCCCGCGAGCGCGGGGCCGACGACGCGAGCAGCGACGGCCAGCGTCCCGCCGAGGAGCAACCCCCGCGAGCTGAGGTTCCCCCGACGTGCGGAAGGTTGCCGGAGATGGCCTGATTGGCCATGAGAAGGGAGCCTCTGCCATGGCCGCACCGATGAAGTACCCGCCCGAGTTGCGACGGCGTGCGGTGGAGATGTACCGCACCGCCGACCCGAAGCCCGTGATCCGCAAGATGGCCCGCGACCTGGGCGTGCACCACGAAGCGCTGCGCAACTGGATCCGCCAGGACGAGGCGGACCGGGGCGAGCGGGACGACCGGCTGACCACCGCGGAGAAGGAGGAGCTGGCCGCTCTGCGGAAGGAGAACGCCGAGCTCCGCCGGTCCTGCGAGATCCTCAAGGCCGCCTCGGCTTTTTTCGCCCAGGAGCTCGACCCGACCCGGCGACGGTACTGAAGCTCATCGACGAGCACCAGGACCGCTTCGGGGCCGAGCCCGTCCTCCGGGAACTGCACATCCCCGCCTCCACCTACTACCGCTGGCGCCGCGACGTGGCGGAGCCGTGCGAGCGCAAGCGCCACGACGCCGAGCTCACCGAGCACATCCGCCGCATCCACGCCGACTCCGACGAGACGTACGGCTCCCCGCGCGTCCACGCCGTCCTGCGGCGCGAGGGCACCCGGGTCGGCCGAAAGCGGGTCGAACGCCTCATGCGCCAGGCCGGCATCCAGGGCGTCAGCCCGCGCCGGCCCCGCTCCTTCACCCGCCGCGACCCGGCGGCGGATCTCGCCCCGGACCTGGTCCAGCGCGACTTCACCGCCGTCGCGCCGAACCGGCTGTGGGTCGCCGACATCTCGCTGATCCCCACCGGCGAGGGACCGTGGTGGCTGGCCACGATCCGCGACGCCTTCTCCCGCCGGATCGTGGGCTGGCACACCTCCGAGCGGGCGGACGCCGACCTCGTGCTCACCGCGCTGGAGTACGCCCTGCACGGCCGCCCCGTCGAACCCGGCCAACTGGTCCATCACAGCGACCATGGGTGTCAATACACGTCCATCAAGCTCACAACTCGACTGCTGAAGGCGGGAATCGAGCCGAGCATGGGAAGCGTGGGGGACTCGTTCGACAACGCCCTCGCCGAGAACTTCTGGAGCGTGCTGAAGACCGAGTGCGTGCGTCGCACGACCTTCGAGACCCGCACTGACGCCGACCTGGCCCTGTTCGCCTACATCGACGGCTGGTACAACACCCGCCGCATCCAGAAGCGCCTGGGCTGGCTCAGCCCCGACGAGTACGAGGCGAAGTTCTACGCCGACCAGGCGACGGCCGAACCGGTGACCGTCGAACCACCCACACCCGTCCTGACCAGGTAATCAACGCCTCCCGTGCAGCGGGGGAAGCTCACGCCAGGACCCAGCGCCGCAGCCCTGCCCGCCAGCCACACGTTGGCCCGAGCAGCCCGGTCCTGACCCCGCGACACCGGAATCCGCTCGTCATCACCACCGACCAGCGCCCCAGCCAGCTCGTCCTGCCCTTCGACACGGACCCTCAGCCCGCCCAGGCGGTCGTCACGGTCGTTCCCGGCACCGTGATCCAGCCGACCACCACCGCATCCACCGGGCCGACAACGTCCGCTACCCACCCCAAGCGTCGCCCCTGGTGGCGCCGCCTGTGGAGCTGGACCACACCGCTGTTCCACCACAACTGACCACTCAACACCGACAGGGCCCGTGATCGGCTGCGGCCTGAAGAAAGCGTCGGAAGGCTGCCACCCGTGCGGTGGCAGCCTTCCGGCGTTCTCCCGTGGTCCCGCGCCCCGTCCGTGCCTGCTGTCCGTCCGTCCCCGGCACCGAGCGCAACGGCATTGCGATCAGCTGTCCGAGGACTACAGGTCTTCCAGATGCTCGCGGAACACAGCCTCGAGCTCGGTTACCGTACGTACGGCCAGAACTTCGTCGTCCAGCCCGGATTCCATGCCGATCCGCGTGTTGAACTCCACGCCGGCGCCTGGCGGCACGATCTCCTGGAGCATCCAGGCCGCGAACTCCGCGGCGGCGCCGGCGGTCGCGTTCCGCAGGCAGAGTCCCTCGTCACCGGATGCACTGGATCCGATGCCCTCGTAGGAGGTGCCGGCGGCGGTGATGTCGAACCACCAGTCGTGCTCGCTGCTCGGTCCGTAGGCTCCGCCGTCTGCCTTCGTGTGAACGAACGCCTTGTCGCCTTCCTTTCGGCGCAGGGCCTGGGTGAAGCCGTCGAGGGTCAGGTTCCAGGTCGTGCCGTGCGTGGGGGTGAAGATGAAGAGGGTGCTGGTTTCCCCGAAGGGGAACGGCGCGTCGGAGGTCATCGAGTTGTCCGCCTTCGTCTCTAGGAGATGGTGGGTGCGGTGAGGGGGCCCGGCGGGACGTAGCGGGCGTAGCCCTTGGCTCCGTTGAGCGCCATCATGGTGCGCCAGTAGGGCACGGTGTTGGGGTCGTTGGTGACGATCTCCATGCCGCGGATCTGAGCGTTGCGAGGGTCGTTCATGGCGGCTGCGTACTTCTGCATCTCTTCTTCGTCGTCCTTGAACAGGAACTTGGGCTTGGCGCCCTTCTCCCCGTTCTTGGACTTCTCGTATTCCGCGAGAGTGCGGAAGCACTTGGCCGGGTCCCGGACGTACTTGGCCTCGATGATCATGCCGTCGGTCTCCCGCAGGCCGTCGGCCATCATGGCCGGCTCCTGGTTAGGCTTCAGTGGCACGATGGGCAGGCGGTATTCGGGGTAGCCGGCGACGTCCCACTGGTAGCGCTTGTCGGCTTCGTTGCCTCCGGAGAAGCCGCCGGTGACCAGTCCCGACTTCCACTGCCTGAACGCGGCGAGCTCGGTCGGCGTCAGCGGAGGGTAGCCCGGCATCGGCGGAACAGGGGGAGGGACCGGGTTCCTGAGCTGCACGGACGGGTTGACCGGGGTGTAGACGGCGGGGACCAGCGGCAAGGGCCCGGGCACAGGGAGCGGCGCGGGGAAAGGCAGGATCCAGGGGAACGGGCTGGACGGCTTCGGCGGGGCGGGTTGTCCCTGGGGGACGGGTATGCGCTTCTGGGTGTCGTCGAGGACATGCGGCGTGTCCGCGAGCGACAGGATCTGGGTATCGCCGAGGACCTTCGACTTCAGGCCGCCGTCGTCGCCGTTGCCTCCGAAGATCGGGTTGTCCCAGGGCGCGTCGAACCAGCCGTTGAAAATGCTTGCGGCGTCGTCGATGTGCTTGGCGTAGTTCTCGCAGGCGTCGCCGAGCTGCTTACAGGCCGAGGACAGGTTCGCCAACAGGGTGTGGTCGTCCTCCGGCTTCGCCGGATACCCCTGCCGGCCGACGAAGGCGCCGAAGAACAGGGCGATCGCCTTCGCCGTCTCGCCCTCATGGATCTCGGCGACGGCACTCCACGCGTCCTGCGCGTCGGAGAGGACCTGGGCGGTGAGCCGGTGCGCGGCCTGCCAGGTCTGCGCCGCCTTCCTCAGCTTGCCCGCGTCCCCACGGTACTTGTCGCCCCACACCCACTTGTCGACACCGCTTGTCTGGCCAACCGCCTCGGGCAGGCTCTCGCCGACACCGCGCGGGTCGGGCGCGCACTTCTCCGGCGCCGCCCACGGCTGAGACAGGTCCACGCTGGAGTCCGTGCTCGCCTCCAACAGGTGCTTCGCCGTCGCATCCTCGGCAGCCAGATAGGCGTTGGCATTCATGAGCAGGGTCTCCGCGCCCTTGCCCATGAAGTGGCAGGCGTTGGCCATCTGGTTGAGCGCTGTCTTCGCCGTCGGTTTGTAGACCTTCGCGAAGATCTCCCCCGCCTCATCGTCTCCGATCATGCCGCCCGTCTCCGACAGCTCACCGGCGAGCAACGTCACGGTCTGGAGCAGATCCTCCGAGACCTGATGCAGCTGCCACGACCCCTCGACCAGCGCCTTCACGTCGACCTTGTAGCCGCCGTCCAACCCCCACCCCCACACTCCAAGCAAGGCCACCCATGGTACGAGAGCCGCACCGACAGCCCAGGACAAGCTCGGGTGCGCTCACTCGTCTCCTCCAGGCAGTGGCCGCCACGACGGGGCAGTCCGGGGCGGCGTGGCCGAGGCGGCCGCGGGTCAGCCGGTGACGGTCTCGGCGTGCCGGTGCAGGGCGTCCAGGAGCGCCGTCTGCTGCTCGGTCAGTTTCCCGTCGGTGCGAGCCGTCGCCTGCTTGCGCAGCCAGGCGCCGGGCCTAAACGCCGGGTCGTCACCCAGGCCGGTGCGGTTGGCAGGGCCGTCCAGGGTGCCGTCGGCGGCCAGGTAGGTGAGCAGGCGGGGGTAGGAGCGGTTCCAGTCCGGTTCCAGGCGCCACAGCTCGTCCAAGGCGTCGAGCTTGGCGGCCTGGTCGGGGGTGAGGTTGTCGGCCTTGCGCTGGCGGCGCATCCACGCGCCGACCGCGTAGCCGTCCAGCTTCTCGGTGGCCGGGACGGCGAGGTGGCCGTGGTGGGCGGCCCAGGCACGGGCGTAGGCGTAGCCGCGTTCCCAGGCGTTGGCGTGCTTGGACCAGATCATGCCGAGCGCGTCCAGCTCCGAGACGCGCGCGGCATCGAGCAGGCCTCGGCCGTTCAGGTAGCGCTGCCGGTCGAGCCAGGAGATCAGCTCCCCGTGGCGGGTCTTGTCGGTGGGGTCGAGGTGGCCGTGCTCGAGGTGGAACACGGCGGCGACGGCGTGCATGCGCTGCCACTCGGTCGCGCGCGGGTTGAACGCGCGCAGCTTCACCGTCTGGAGGATCCGCGCCGCGTGCCGCTTCGCGTCGATCCGCAGCCAGTCGATCGGCGACTCCACCGCGGCCGGCTGCTGCTCGCCCGCTCCCACCCCGGCGGCCTCGGCGGCCTCGCCCTCGGTGGCCGCGGTGGCGTGCTGGGGCTGGGCGCGGTGGGCGCGCAGCTCGGTGATGCGGTCCACGACCGGGGCGTCGTGGGCGGCCAGGGCGCGCAGGACGCGCCAGATCGTGCGGAAGCTGGAGGCCTCGATCTGGGTTCGGCCTCGGCCTTGACCGCGGCCCCGGCGTCGTGGATCTCGACCGGGTCGGCGACTGCCGTCTCGTCCCCGATCAACGGCGTCGGCAGGTAGACGGGGATGATCACCCAGGAAGACCCTGCCCTGGCGGTAGGACTGGCGCGGCGCCGGCCAGCGTGGGCCTTGAACTGAGCGAACGCCGCCTGGCGAGCGGAAGTTGTTCTGTTCCAACGGGGTGTGGCACCGCCGTCAGGTCGGTGCCACACCCGTGGTTCCTGGTCCTACTCTTCGTCTTCGTCGTCCTCGGACTCGGAGGTCCACCACAGGTCGATCCGGTAGGTCTCCAGGACCTCCCGGTGGGCTGCCCAGATCGTATCGGTGTCAGCCGGTGACTGCTGTTCCGCCGTGCTGAGTTCGGCGTGGAGGCCCGCCTCCTGCGCGGCGGCCTCATGTCGCCCCTTCCAGGACACGCGGCCTTCGTAGACGCCCGAGCGGGGCAGTTGGAAGTGACCAGCGATGTCCGGGGCAAAGGCGCGGATGACCACTTCGCCGGTGGGGCTGTCGAGCACTGTCGAGCGCTCGCCCTCGGCGATCCAGGTGCTGTCGGCCGGCGCAGGGCCGTCCCACACCCGTACCAGGATCTCGGCAGGTGCGATGCTCTGGAGGCTGCGGAGATAGATCTGGGTACCGGTGCCCGCTACCACCGTGTCCCAGCTCTGCCTGACGGCCTCGGAGTTGGTGAGGTAGGCGTCGGAGTCGTACACCTCGATGAGGCCGTTGTCGGGCCTGGCTTCGGTGCGGAACTCGAACAGGATCGGCACTGGTTGTCCTCCGGCCTTGGCGAGTACGGCTTACGGGACGATCGTGACGTAGAAAGGGTCGTTGTCCAAGATCCGGTTGATGGTGAAGACGTCCTTGATCATGTTGCCTCCGTCTCCGTTGTCCTTGCCGTCTATCAGGCGGGCGGAGTATCGGTTTACAAGGTTGCCTGCGCTGTCTTTCTGGTTCGCGCCTTCGTACGTGGACGAGAACGGGTACTCGTCGCATTGCAGTCCGGAGCCGGAGTAGTCGCCCCAGACCTCGTTGCAGGTGGCTATCGCGACCCTGCGGTTCTCGTCCTGCTTGGCACGGTCGATGAGGCGGTGCAGGGGCTGCTTTGCTCCGGGGATGCTCTTGCCGTTGAAGGACGGGAAGGTCCGTTCGGGGTTGTTCTGCGCGTCCTTGATGTGCAGCGCGCTCTCCCGCACGGCCGGGTCGGAGAGCTTCATGACGAGTTCGGCCCGGCCGTCGGTGAAGACGGTTCCCTTGTACTTGCCCGCGACGGGGCCGGCGTAGTCGAAGCGGACGTTGGACTTGGCAGCGCCAAATTCCGACCAGGGACTGGTCCGTGTATTGGGCGATGTGACGCGCATCGAGAGCGTCAGGTCAGCCTTGACGATCTGCTGGTCGCCCTGGTCGTACAGTGGGCCCTTGTCCGGGGCCGTGTAGGTGAGGGTCCACAGAGGCTGCTGCTTCCAGGAACCGATGAGCTCGACGCGGCTCTGCTTGTCGGGCTTGGTCACGCTGCCGGAACCCTGGCCGCTGAAGTTCACGTCCTGGCTGATGGACCACTTCGAGGAGTCCTCGCCCGGGACAGGTTCGTCGATGATGTCCTTGACGCTGACGACGTAGTCCACCTTGCGCTGCCCGTCGTAGGCGAAGCCGAGGACCCAGGCGTCGAACCTCAGCCTTCCGAGCGTCACGGACCGGTCCGGGGTCGCCAGCACCAGGTCGTAGTGGCGATGCACACACATTTCGAAGCGGTTCTTGATCCAGCCCGTGGGCGAGTCCGCCTCTGGGTGCTTTGCGCACTCCTCTTCGAGCCCCGGGTCGTCGGCCAGCGCGTCAGCGACTGCCGGTGTGGGCGCGGCGTGGGCTGTTCCGGCCCGCGTCTCAGCGCCGTTCTCGGGGGAGCGGGCAATCGAGCTGAATCGTGCCAGTTGGTCCGCCGGCACGGATGAAGTAGGCACGAAGCCTGAGGCATTGGGTCCCTGTGCGGCGACGGCCGGACTGGCGGTGAGGGTGCCGGCGGCGAGCAGGGCGGCGCAGGCAGTGGCGCTCGCGGCTCGCAGGAGCCGGTGAATGGCTCGGGCGTTCACGGTGGAACTCCTTGGCGAGGGGTGTGATGGGTGATCGGTCGAGACCGTAGGTGTCGCAAGGTGTCTTGGCATAGGGCGCTTGGCCGTCACCGCGAGCATGCCGAGCCCCAGCAGGCGTCGACGATGTCGCCCGTCCCCTGGGTGTAGGTCGCGGCGAGGCCTGCAACTCGGGGGCCGGTCTGCTGGCGGCCGTGGTTCGGCGCATCGGATGTGATCACCCACACGGGAGTGTCGGCGTCCCAGCGTGCGGCCTTACGGCGCCCACTGTCGTCGTCGCCGACGGTCCCCGCACTCACTCGCAGCGAGTCCAGTGGGACACCGAACTCGGCAGCGGTGCGCAGCTTGAGGTCGTCGACGTTCACGTCGGCGGTCTGGATGGTGGACATGTGGTCGCCCTTGCGCCGCGGTGGTGTGGGGGGCTGGTCGGCGTTGCACTGTTTGGCGTTGCGCAGGCAGTCGGCGAGACCGGGCACCGTGGTCAGGCAGGCGTCGGGGTTGTTCTTCAGGCAGGCGTGGAGCTTTTTCTGGTCAACGCCGTTGAGCATGGTCGGCTGTTCGATTGCGGGAGCCATCAGGATGCGTGACGTGATCGGCGCGATGGGAGCAGGTGCGGCCAGTGGTTTGCCGACATTCCAGGAGACCGTCCCGGGCGGGGACGGCAACGGCTGTGTATTGGGCTCTTGCTGGGCGGTGAAGCAGTACGGCGCGGTGTGAGGGGTGCCGCTGGGGCTGGGGTCGCCACACTTACCAAGGCCGAGCTGGGTGGCGGTGTTGGCGGGAGCGAACCGGCCCCAGACCTTGTTCTCGTCCATCCACAGTGCTCGGTCCTCGAAGACCGGCACGTCGACGTGCTCGGGGTGGTTGACCTCCAAGCCGACATCGATCCGGTTTCCCTCTGAGGCTCGGGGCACGGGTTTTTGCCCGGTTGTCGTGCCGACCGAGTTGAAGTCGTAGAACACATCCCACTGGTCGCCGTTGTCCTGGCGCTGGAGGAGGTAGCTGTGGTTCCTGCCATCCGCCTGGTCCGGGCCGACACCAATATTGATGGCCGTCTCCCGACCGCCGCCCTGGCTTGGCACTTCCTCCCAGTGTGGTGCGTAACTGGCGCTCTGGGAGCCGGTCTTCTGCGCGTAGAGGCCTATTCGCACTGTGGCGAACGACGAGATGTCCGGAGTGACGGTCAGATAGTTGGCCGCCGCGACCATGATGTTGGGGTCGTTGCTGGAATCGAAGGTGATCGGCAGGTTCCGCCAGGTAGCGAACGCGCCTTTGATCGGCTGGCCTGCGTTGGCGCAGAGCATCGCCCACTGGGTGATCCTCGCGCTGTACATCCCGGTGCAGTCCTGCGTCGGCGCCTTCGCTGATGCGGCGGGTGCTGCTGACAGCACCGCCGCGACGGCGCTGGTCCATACTCCGGCTGCCGTCAAGGCACGCCTGGTTCGTGTCACGGGTCCCCTCCAAGTCCTCGGACAGTGGAACGGACACTAACAGTCATGTCACGGTCAACTTTGCGTATATCAGTCGCGATGACGGATTTCCGGCCAGAGTCCGGAGACGAGGCACATCACTGCTGGACACCCCCACGCAGCAGCACGGCAAGCACATACACTCCGTGAATCCGCAGTCTGGACGTATCGCATGCGCCCCCAAGCAACCGGTCCATTAGCAGAAGCCGCCGAGGCTTCCGGCGCCGTCGGCCGGCTGTCACCACAGTCCTCATCGATTCCACGCTGGTCCGAACTGGCCTGATTGCAACGCACACAACATGGGCCATGTCTTACGCGGCCGGACAGCCTCGGGGGTCCGGCGGGCCTGGTGGGCGGCCTCGCGCGCGCGGCAATCGCCGGGAGCGGCACCGGGGCACCTACGGCAGGACCGGGCTGGACGGCTTGGTCGAGGCCGGGTCTGGCGCCCAGGCGGACCACGGGGTGGTGGCGAACTGGCCGGAGCAGTCCTAGAGGAGGCCGAGTTCATCAATCAGCTCCCCGCCGAAGCCGGATCATCCTGCAGTGCGGGGAGCACCCAGCCGGGCGCGCTGCCGCCGAGGATAAAGGCGAGCGCGGTCTCGTTGACGGCCATCGCGTGCTGCGCACCGGAGCGGCCTGCACCCCGCGCCGTGGAGCCCATCTCCGAGCGGACCATCCCGAGCACGGCGGCGGCCGCGTCCAGCCCGGCCCCGCCCTCCAGCCGCCACGTCCCGGTCCCGGGTGTTGCCGTCCGAGGCGACCAGGAGGAGGTGGACCGCGCGGACGCCCTTGTCACGGCGTCGGTCTGAGTACCCGCACCAGCAGCGCCGTGCAGAGCAGGGAGGCCGCCGCCGCCACAGCAATACCCGCCGACGGCCGGGCCAGCTCGGCGACGGCGCCGGTCAGGCCAGCGGCGATGCCCTGGCAGGACATCAGGCCGGAGGCCGCCAGCCCGAAAGCCTGACCGCGTGACTCGACGGGGACGACGTCGACGAACGATTCCTGGAGGCACAGGCTGTAGCCGAAGCCGATACTGGCCAGCGCCGCCAGCCCGGCGGCCGCGGCGATGCCCGGCTGGGCGGCGAAGAGCAGGTACGGGGCGCCCAGCAGCACGGACAGCGGCAGTGCCCAGCGGTTGCGCCGGCGCCGGGTGGCGAAACGGCCGACGAGGGTGTCACCGATCAGCATGCCCAGCGCCGCGGCGGTGAGCAGCGCGCCGACGGCCCGGGGGCTGCCGATCTCGTCCGCGTACGAGATCATGGTCGCTTCCGCGCCGACGATCCAGCACGCGGGCAGGCACAGTGCCAGCAGCAGGCGGCGCACCCGGACGTCCGCCCACAGCGCCCGGTTGACCGTCCAGGTCGTGGAGAGGGCCCGTGCCGGGGTGATGGCGGATCCGCCCGCCCCTCGCGGCGGGCGGGTCCGCAGGCCCAGGCGGAGCACCGCGGCGGACAGCAGGGCGCCGCCGCAGACCACCCAGAGTGTGACGACCGGCCCGAGCAGTGCGAGCAGGGCGCCGCCCACGGCGAAGCCGCAGATCTGCGCGGCGCCGACCGTGACGTTCATCAGGGACTGGGCCAGCACGAACCGGCGCTCGCCCATGAGTTCCGGGAGCAGGGCTGTCTTCATGGCGGCGGGCACGGGGTCGAACAGGCCGTACAGCGTGCTCAGGGCCAGGACTCCGGGCACCGGCAGCACGTCGAGGGCCAGCACGGCCGCTCCGGCTGCTCGGGCCGCGTCCCAGGCGGCCATGGTCAGCCGGGGCGGGAGCCGGTCTGCCAAGGAGAGCAGGGCGGCGCTGCCGAACACCTGCGGCAGCAGTCCCGCCACGTAGGCGATGCCGGACAGCAGGGGGGAGCCGCTGCGGTTGTAGACGAGCGCGGACAGGGCGAGGGCCTTCATGACCTCGCCCAGGTTGAGCAGCGCGTGGGCCGCCCACAGCACGCGGAAGTCCCGTTCCCGGAACACCTCCCGGTATCCCGGGGGCCGGGTGTCGTCGCTGACGAGCATGGTGTTTCTCCTGGGGCGGGGGGACGGCTCGGCGGCGGTTCTCCGACGGCCGGGAGACAGCACGATGGCCAGGCGCGGACGGCGCCCACTAGGGTTTCGTCCACAGGCGAAAGGTCGTGTCGTGACGCTGCGCATCGAGGTGGGGGCCGGGGACCTCGGGGCCAGTCGTTTCGCGATATCCCCGATCACCCAGGTCGTGGCGGCCCTGCTGGTCCTGTCCGGCCGGATCTCCTCGTGGACGGCGCGTCCGTGGGTGGAGCGCAACCGGGGGCGTCTGCGGGCGATGTGTGATGCCGAGCCGGACCTGGGGGCCTTGGTGTCCGTCCTGCGTGTCCGCGGCTACAACCCGGACTTCATCGCACCGCCTCCCCGGGGCAGCGCCTCGACGTTCATTCAGGACCTGGCCGCGGTACGGGAGACGCCGGCCGCGCGGGCCCATCAGGAGGTGATGCGGGTCTTCGAAGGGCGCGAGCTGCCCGACGGGGTGGCCCGCATCTTCGACTCGCCCGACCCCGTGGGCCGCTTCACGCGTGTCCTCGGCCTGGCCTGGGAGGAGTTCGTGGCCCCGGACTGGGACCGGATGCGCGCCATCTTGCAGCGTGACCTCGCCCACCGCGCCGACCGGCTGATCGCCGAGGGCTGGGACGGCGTGCTCGGCGAGCTGGCCCCCACGGTCCGGTGGCGCACCCATGCCTCCGGTGCCGTCATCGAGGTCTCCGGCATGCCGGACGAGGAACGGGTCCTGCGCCGGGGCGGCGTCCTGTACCTGCCCAACCTTTTCGACGCCCTGTGGGTATGTCTGGACGAACCCTGGCGCAACGCCGTGGTCTACCCGGCTGGTGGGGCCGCCGCCCTGTGGCCGGTGGCCGCCTCGCACCATCCGGCCGCTGATCACCTGGTCCCGCTGATCGGCCGGTCCAGGGCTCTGATCCTCGCCACCATGGACGGGCCGGTCACCACCACGCAGCTCACCCGCGCCCTGCGCATGAGCCTCGGCGCAGTCGGCGACCACCTGTCCGTGCTCCGGAAGTCCGGTCTGGTCGAGGGCACCCGGACGGGCCGCGCCGTCGTCTACCGGCGCACCGGGCTGGGCGACGCGTTGATCGCGGGGCCCTCCACGGGCTGAGATAGCCAAGGGATTGGCCGCCGATACGCCGAAGATATGCGTGCGTCGATTCGCGGCGACGTCGGCCGGGGCCATGGTGGAGCGGTCGACCTCGACCATCAGCACCGGCACCCCGATCTGAGGGGCCTGCCACACCCCGTCCGGGCGCACCTTGCGCCTGCCGCCCGGCAGACCGAACTCGGTCTCGGTCGACCAGGACCGCACCGTGCCGACCTCGCCCGCCGCCCCGGGCGCGCTGCCGCCCAGGACGAACGCGGCGATCGTCTCGTTGACCGCCATCGCGTGCCGGGCACGGGAGCAGCCGGCGCCCCGGGCGGTGCCGCCCGTCTCCGAGCGGACCATCCCGAGCACGGCCGCGGCCGCGTCCAGCCCGGCCGCGCCCTCCAGCCGCCACGTCCCGGTCCCGGGTGTTGCCGTCGGAGGCGACCAGGCCGTGCAGCGCGAGATCGCGCAACGCCTGCCGGATCACGGTGTTCGACGCCTCCCCGGGGCGCAGCAGTCGCTGGAGCTGGTCGGCGGTGGCGACCTTGAGGACGCCGAGCGCAGCGAGGACGTCGGCGCGCAGCGCGGTGGTCGAGCCGTTGGGATTGGCGGCGCCGCGCCGGTACGCGGTGCGGCCCGGCCGGGACGGCGGGGCCGGTTCGACAGCGTCGCCCTGGCCGTCGTTGTTGTCGTGCGGCTCGGCGGGGCGCTGAGGGGTGTTCACAGGCTTCTCCCAAGGGTGGTGGTCACTGGTTGCCTCTTCGGGATATCCCGCTCCCCTGACAGCCGTCAGCCCCGTTTCCTCCTCACCCACCACCAGGCCCTCCCGGGCCCGCGCGCCGTCGCCGATCCGCCCTATCCGCGAGCGGCCGGCACCAGCCGGATACGAGAAAGAGAAAGCCCGCCGCAGGCGCAAAACCCGAACCGACCAACCGACAACTACAACAGCAACAACAGGGAAAGCAGAATGACGGGAGAAGAGGGTTGTCGGAATCCCGTCCGGGGGCTGATCCGGGCCCTGAGCTGCCGGTTTTCCCGATTCCGGCGCGCAAGGGCCGGTAGGGGGTTCGGAGGGGGAAACGGCAGGGGCTACGGAAGCGCGCCGGTCAAACTCACCGGGCTCACCAAGGTATCGGTGAGTTTCCTTGATGGTCCATCAAGGAAACTCACCGGCACCTTGATGGTCATCACCGCAGGTCAGGGGCGCGCCTCCAAGGCTGGCCACCAAGGTTGGAAAGGACCGGATAACGGACCCGTTACCGGACCGGTGAGAAGACCGGTTAGAACGCGGGATACCTTGGTAGCGGGAGTTATGCAATCGTTATAAAAAGTTGCTCTTTCGCCAAGAAATCCGGTGAGAAACGCGGTGTTTCATTCCCCGAGCACGGGACGGCCCCGTGCACAAAACCCGCGAGGAGCACTTTCGTGAACGGGGATCTGGAGACCGACCACGACGTCCTGGTGACGCTCGCCCGCTTCACGCTGGCCACCGCCGAGCAGCTCCACCAGCTGCACGGCGGGCAGGCCGGCCTCAAGCAGACCCAGAAGCGCATGGCCCGCCTGCACGAGGAGGGCCTGGCCGAGTTCGTCACCCTGCCGCAGGCCGGCCGCGCGAAGGCCTGGCACCTCACCGGCCAAGGGGCGGCCACCGCCGCGACCTTCCCCGAGGCCCGCCGCCCGGGCCACCAGGCTGCGCCCGCCGAGCAGGCCGCCCTGCGCTACGGGCGCGGCCACCTGCTCGACCTCGGCCGGGTGCACACCGCGTTCGTCGCCGACGCCCGCGCCCGCGGCGAGGGCTGCGGACCGCTCGACCTCATCCCCGCCCCCGAGCACCCCGCCGGTCCGACCGGAGAGGTGTACCGGCCCGCCGCCGAGATCGCCTACACCGCGACCACCACCGGCGGCCGGCGGCGGCTACGGGCGTTCGTCGAGCTCCACCGCCCCGGCGGGGGCACCGAGCACACCGTGGAGCAGCTGGCGGCCTGCGCCTCGCTGTGGGAGCAGCCGGGCGCCGGAGGTTCGGGCCGGGCGTGGGAGCGGCGGTGGAGGGCGTTCCCGAGCGTGCTGGTGGTCCTGGCCGGCACCCCGGCCGCCGCCATCGATGCGGCGGTGGCGGACCTGCGCCTGGCGGCCGAGGAACGGCCGGCCGTCGCCGAGCTGCTCGCCGCCGTCCCCACCGGCGCGGCCCGCCTCGAGGACCTGGTCCAGCACGGACCCGCCGCCCCGGTGTGGCACCCGCTCGGCACCGAAGGCCAGCGCCCGTGCGGCTGGACCCAGCTGCAGCCCTGATCAGCGTCGGATACCTTGATGCCCCCGCGAACGCTCCGGTGGGGCATCAAGGTATTCGACCCACCATCACCAATGCTTTGACCTGGGACGTTATCCAGCCGTGACCAGGCCGCCAAGGTATCCAATCCATACCTTGGTGGCCCATCAAGGTATGGATCCGCACCCCGGGAGGACCATCAAGGTGGGCGGCCGAGCCATGGGGAGGCCATCAAGGGATCGCCCCGCCACGCTGGAACAGTCATCAAGGTCCAAGCAGGCAGCCCAGGCGGGCTGCACCAGGCGGGTCGGGCGCAGTGGTCAGGTTTGCGGGGCGGATGGGATGTCCACGTCGTAGCGGTCGAAGAGGTCCGCGAAGAAGCCCTGCAGGAGCGGGCGGGCCCGGTCGGGATCGCTCAGCTCGGTGGAGCCGAAGCGGAAGACTTCATAGCCCCTGAGTTTCAAATCGCGGTCTCCGCTCACGGTGTCCGCGTACGCTTTGCCGTCCGCGTAGTGGTGGCGGCCGTCCACCTCGAGAACCAGGCGCCGGCCGCCCGGCAGGAGCATGAGGAAGTCCATCCGGTGGCGCAGTAGCGCCTCGACACCGCGCTTCTTGACGGTCTTGTGGTCCCAGTGCAGCCAGACTTCCGGGAGCAGGGCGGGCAGGTGCCGGACGTGGGGGCCGTGGATGTGGTGGTAGAGGCGGAAGAGGTGGACCTGCGGGGAGTCCTTCTCGTCCGGCAGGCACGCCAGCAGGCGGTTGTAGAGGGCCATCTTGGCGGCCTCTACATCGGTGGTGCCGGTGGCGTCCTGCCACCACTGCTGCAGGTCGCACCAGCGGACGCCCTCCGGGCCGATCGGCCGGTCGTAGTAGAGGACCTGGTCAAGACCCTGGAGGACCTCGATGTCGTTGTCGACGGCGCTGCGGAAGCGGATGTCGGGCTTGGTGGACGAGGCGAAGATCAGGTTCTTCGGGCTGCGTCCGAGTCCCGAGCCCGTGTGGACGAGCTGGAAGTACGGGTAACCATCCCTAAGATCGGTCTGCACCAGGCGGGCGCCAGCCTGTCCCAGCAGAGCGTTGATCGCCTCAACGATTCGGTCCTGCGTCGGCACATCCGGGACGGTGGCCGGGGCGACCAGGCCCTCGAGGAAGCGGCCGAACCGCGCGTGCCCGGCCTCGAACGCGCCCAGCTGCTCAAACAGTTCCTCGGTGGACCAGTCGCCGGGGTTGCGGAAGACATGTTGGTCGATCAGGGCTCGCAGGCCGTTCGGCGACGGCCCCATGAACGCCTCGAACGGCTCCTCCAGAACCCACCACTGCTCCAGCAGCCGCATGAAGCGGTCCGGCCGATAGACCAACGTGAGGATGTCGACCGAGCGAGCAAGGTCACGACGTACCCGCCCGGGTATCTCCACCACCGGCCTTGCCGCCCACAGCGCGTCTTCGAGAGCGACCCGGTCCGCCCGGCCGAGGAACACACGATCTGAGCCGAGGAGTCGCTGCGTAACCCCGGCGAGACTCTCTTCCTGGAGGTCTGCCAGGCACGCGTCCAACCGCTTGCTCTTCGACCCCTCTGCGGGCAGCGGCGGTAGTCCGAGCTGCGGGCACAACTCGTCAAGCTCCCGGTGAGTGTGGGAACCGAGTCCCTGGACAACTTTCTCCACAAGCTGACGCAGCCCCACCAGATCCACCGTCACAGCGTGAGTCTGACAGACACCACCGACACCCAAGCCGGAGAAGGCCAGCATCCGGCGCCGTCTACCGGACAAACTGGCCAGCTCCGTTTGGCAGGACGGGCAGCGGCCACGCAGGGTCCGGCTTCCAGACGGGCCATGGCTCGGCGAACGGGCCGGCCCGGTCCTGGAGGAGGCCGAGGGCACGCTCGCGGGCCTGCTCGACCGCTCGGTGGTCGGCGTCGGTGATGAAGCCCAGGCGGCGGCCGTGCGCGTACTCGTCCTCGTCCTTCCACGTCGCCGAGGACAGATCGGGCTCCACCACCAGGTCGACGAGCAGATCGAGGGTGTCGATCCCGATCCGCGTCCGGACCGCCGGCTTCTCGAAGTTCACGTACAGGCGCAGCGGCTCGCCGGCCGGGGTCTGGAAGTGGTGCAGGGAGAACCACTCGCCGGTCGTGTCGAAGCGGGAGCGCAGGACGGTGTGCCGCCAGGCCCACGGCTCCAGCTCCCAGGTGCCGGCCGCGAGGTTGGCCAGGCCGTCCTTGCGGGAGGTGTCGTCGCCGGTGCGCAGCGCCGTGGTCCAGGTGGTCGGGGCGAGGGCGCTGATCCCGGGCCAGTAGCCGATCTCAAGCAGGGTGCCGGTGTCGGAGATCGCCCGGTGGGGCTGGGCGGACCACACCCTGCCGAGGTGGATGTCGCGGCGCACCACCGTCACACCGGGGACGAACGGTACGTCGGTGCCCCGGGCGGCGGGGGTCACGGCTGGCCCCAGGTCGTGCAGGCGGGCTCGTGCCAGGTGGTGCGCACGACCATGCCGCCCGGGGAGATGTGCTCGGTGGACCAGGTCTGGCAGCACCCGCCGCCGGTCCGGGGCGGGGCTGGCGGCCGCGCGGCACAGACCGGAGCAGCAGCGGGCACGGCCGGACGGCGGCGACGGCGGCGGGGCCGGGTGGGAGTCGTCATGCCGAAGGCTCTGCCCAGCGCGCCGCCGCGCCGAACCCGGCCGCCACCCGAACGGACCACGCCAGGGCGAAACTCACCGCCCCTGACCTGCGATGGACGTTTCCGTCCCGGGATGCCCGGGCCCAGGGCGGGCAAACTCACCGGCGGCCCCGGGGCGAAACTCACCAGCCCGGGGCGAAACTCCCCAGTGCAGGTCACAGCTGCCAGGCCGGGTGCAACGCGCGCGAAGTGCAACACGCGCTGCCCATGGGCCCGGATCAGCACAGCGGGTGTTTTCGCAGGTCAGGGGTGCAACACGGCGGCCGGGCGATCCGGCGCGTTGCAGTCGTGTTGCACCCTCGCGTTGCAGTGCTGGCCGAACTGCCGGGGGGTCAGGAGCGGCGCCACCAGGAGCCGGTGTTCTTCGCCCTGGCCGCTTGGGCGGCCGCGACTGCAGCCGCTTCGGCGGCGAGCTGGGCCCGTTTCCGGTCGGACTCCTCCCGCTGGCAGGACGCGCACACCGTCTCGCCCCAGCGTGCCCGGTCCCACTCCGCGTCGGTGAGCTTCGCCTCGCAGCGGGTGCAGGCCGGTCGGCTCGCCTCCCGCTCGGCCTGGTCGCGGGCGCGGCGGGCGGCGGCCGCGGCCTGGCGCTCGATGGCGAGGAGCCGGTCGCCGTCCGGGTTGTCCAGCGCGGCGGTGAGGGTGTGCCAGCCGGCCCGGCCGAAGCGCCGCCACACCAGCGCGTCGGCGCCGTGGGCGTCGAGCAGCTGCAGCGTGGTGGCGACCACCGGCAGCGCCTGGTGGTAGTTGCCGGCCGACACCCCCGCGAACGGGTACGGGCGCGGGCTCCAGTAGGCGGCGGAGCCGGCCTCCACCGCGTCGAGGCGGCGCAGCAGCCGCTGGTGGTCGCGTTCGGCCTTGGCGGCCTTCTGCTCGGGGGTGAGGGGCTTGGTGCCGGGGCGGTCGCGTTTGCGGCCGGGGGTGAGGACCAGGGCGACGGGCGGGTAGCCCTCGTGACGGGTGGGCGGGTAGACGGTGCGCCAGTGCCGGTGGGCGTGGACGGCGGCCCCATCGTGCCGGGCGGCCTTCGCTCGCGCCTTGTCGGCGCCCTTGGCGAGCAGCTCGCACCAGGCGGTGTAGGAGGCGAGCTTCTCCACCAGTTGGCCGACCGTCTCGTTGTCCCGGTCGACCTCGACCAGGAGCACCGGCACCTTCGCGCCGGGGTCGCGCAGCACGAGGTCGGCATAGCGGGCCGGGCGGCCGGGCACCGCGTGGCGGACCTCGGTGGTGAGGGTCAGCGGCGATCCATGGCCGGCCCGGGCCAGGTGCCCGGCGGTGGCGACGACGTCCAGGGCGTGCTCGTCGTAGCCGGCCCTCTCCTGCTCGCGGACGGTGGACAGCTTCGTCCCGCGGGGCAGGAATCCGGCGGCTTCCTTGTGGCCGGCCTTGGTAAGGCACCAGAGCTTACGGCCGCGGGCCCAGCCGTCCGGGCGCGCCTTGCCCGCGTCCTGAAGGTCGAGCAGCGCGTCGCGCGTCGCCTTGTCGCAGGCCTGGCCGGGCAGCGCCAAATTTCGGAGCTCACGGCCGGTGGCGCGCTGGAACAGGACGAGCGCCACCATGACGTTCCTCCTGGCCGCAACCGTCGCACGCTGCCTGCGCCTGCGGCTTCCAGGAGCAGCGGTAGAAGGGTTGTCGCCACGCCGGCGACCCCTTGTCCGCAGCTGCTGGCCTGCCGAAACGGGCCCCCCGTTCGACGGGGCGGTGGAGGTGCCGGTGGAGGTGCCGTGCGGGCCCTTGGCCCGGCCGGTCGAGGCCTTCGCCGGTTCACCCGGCAGGTGGCCGGCGGCCGGGTCGGCGTCGTCCGGATCGGGCGCAGCGAGCGAGGTGGTGGTCATCGGGTTGGCCTTCCGTCAGCAGGAAGCCGGAACCGGCGCGGTGGCTGGCCCGGCACCCGGGCTGGCCGCCCGGGTGCCGCCGACACTGCACACCGCCCCCTTGACCGCGGTCTGACCGCACCTCTTGTCCGACCCCTTGACCAGCACGTTGTCCTGCCCGATTCGCCCCGGTCAGGCCCCTTGTCCTCCCGGAATGTCCGTGATCCGGATCACCGTAAGGCGATAGGTCGCGAGCCCGCTGCGATCCTGACGTCATGACGATTGAGCGGCATGCCGCTGAAGCGGCGACCCGGTTCCGAAGAGCCCTGGAGACGTCGAGCGAGGAGACCCGGCTGATCGGGCTGCGTGAGTTCCCGCACGGTGCCTGCCTGGACGCCTCGCTGCTGCTTGCCGAGTACCTGGAGGACTGCGGTCTGGGGACGTGGGAGTGCGTGGCGGGGGAGCGCCCCTTCAGACCGGCGCTACCGCAGAGCCACGCCTGGCTGGAGCAGGATGGCTTGATCCTGGACATCACTGCCGACCAGTTCGACGACGCGCCGAGGCAGGCCGTGTGGGTCACCCGCGACCCCAGTTGGCACCAGCAGTTCGGCGATCCCGAGCCGCGCGCGCGGCTGTGGCGACCGCAGGATGAAGAGCTTCTCGACGCCTACGACGAACTCCGGGCGATTGCCGACGGCCGATAGGAGCGCTCGGCCAGCGCGGTGCGGCGCGCGGTCCACGCCGTGCCGGCAGGTTGTCGGCGGGCTGGTCGCCGCCGTCGCCGGGGGTCGGGGTGAGGCGCCGGTAGGGCGGCGCGGGTCAGAGGTTCTGCAGGTACGCGGTGTGGACGGTGAACGCGGCCTGCTCGGGGGTGTCGTGGAGCATCGCTTCCTGGGTGTGGACGTCGCCGATGAAGTAGCCCTCGTACACCGCCACCCAGCGGTCGCCGATGCCGGTCAGGCCGCGCTCCACCCAGCCGATCTGGTGGCCCTCGCCCGTCACGAGGTAGACATCCGGATTGACCGTCCAGCCAGCCAGCGCCCACCAGTCGCCGAACCGCCCCGCATCGAGGGCGACGCGCACGTCGCTTGGGGGCAGGCGGCGGTGCATCGGGTCGGCCGGGACGGGGACCTCGGTGGGCTGCTGCGGCGTGGCCGGGGTGGGCTGAGCGGGTGTGGGCCGGGGTGCGGTCTGCTGCTGGGCGAGGCGCTGGTCGACGAGCCCGCGCAGCCGCTCGCCGTCGGGCAGGGTTTCGCCCCGGGGAGCAACGGGCGCCGCGGTGGCCGGCTGCGCGACCGGCCGTGTTTCCCCCCGAGGAGGAACCGGCGCCGAGGAGGCCTGCGGCCGGGCCGGGACGGGGTCGGTGGGCGAGGGAGTTTCGCCCCGGGGCGCGACCGGCGCGGGCCGGTCCGCAGGGCCGGGGCCGCCGGTCGCCGGCGCCGGTCTGGGGGTGGCCGCAGGCCTCGCCGACGCCGGTACGCCCGTGCTCGCGGGGGTGTCGGACAAGGCCGCGGTTTCGCCCCGAGGTGAAACGATGGGCTCCGGTCCGCTCTCGCCGGAGGTGGAGGTCTGGGTGGGGTGGGCGCTCAGAATCCGCTCGGCGAGCTCGCGGTGCCGCGCGGTCAGGCCGTCGGCGGCACGGAGGACCTCCTCCAGGGCTTGGCGGGCAAGGGCTCCGTCACCCTCGCGCTCCGCGCGCTCCAGCTGGAGGAGGAAGCGCTCGCCGTGGCGGCGCAGCTCCTCGCCGAGTTCCAGCAGCTCGGCGGCCGGGCCGTCGGCGGGCAGGTCGGCGAGGGGCGGAGTTTCGCCCCGGGGGTTTTCGGGGGCCGCGGTGAGCACCTGCTCCCGCTTCTCCTTCTCCCGGGCGCGGTCCGCCTTCGACGAGCACGCCTTCGAGCAGTACTTCCTCGGGCGGCCCGTGGCGCTCGGCTCCATCTCCTTGCCGCACACCGTGCAGGTCGGCGCGCCGAACAGCATCGACTCGGCCATCGACTTCTGCCCCGGGGAGAAACTCATGATCGGGATGCTAGTCCGGCGCTGCGCCGCCTTTCGCCCCGGGGTGAAACGCCACGCCCCGGCGGGCAGCAGCAGCCCGTCGCAGCAGCGCATCACCGGTTGCGCAGCGCTGCGCAACCGTCCTTTCGCAAGCGCATCCGATGCTGCAACCGGCCGTTGCGCATGCGCAGCGGGCCCGATCGTTGTTGCAACAACCGGCCCTGCCGGCGGCGTCGGCGGCAGGGCCGCCGGGCCATGCCCGAGGCCTGCGACGGGGCGGGTGCGATCCCGTTCGCACCTGTGGTGACCTGCGGTGGGGAGTTTGCGTCGCACCCAATGGGCGGCGAACTCACCGGTCCTTGCGCGCCCGGGGCCGGGCGGCTGCGACGCCGGTCGCACCGTCGCAGGCCGGTCGCTTGCGCAGCCAGCGGCCGGTCGCAGTCGCACTCCGTTCACCCGCGCGGGCCGTCGCAGTCACAGCCCCGGCGTGCAGCAAGGGTGACCTTGCTGCACCCTGCTGCCCCATGCCGCGGGCCGAGCAGCGAGGTAGCAAGGGCTGCCTTGCTACCTCGCTGCTGCTCCGTGCAGCGGCGGTGGAGGCGGCTGGCTGCTGCACCCGGTGCTGCCCGTGACCGACAGTGCAGCGGGGCGGTTGCACGGGCATGACGACCTCTCCGCTGTCCCGGCTGCCGAGCCCCTTCCCGGCCGAGGCCGAGCACCAGGCTGCCGAGCACGACGACCAGGCGCTCGATGCCGACCAGCTGGCCGCGCTCCACCGGGCACGCGACACCGGGGAGGCAGCGGCCGCATGGGTGCGCTCTCTCGCCAGCCGCCAGGCAAACGAGCCCCACGCCCTGGTCCTGGAGCGTGCGGCCGAGGCGATCGAACGGGCCAGCCACCAGGAAGTGATCCCCGGCGGCGACGGCGAGCTGACCGAGGAGCTGCGTTACTCGCTCGCCGCAGACGTGCTGCTCGGCGCCACCCACACCGCCACTCTGCCCGACCTCGCGCCGGGCGAGCGGATCCCGCTGGTCGCCGTGTGCGCGCTCGCGGCCGCCATGCCGTCCTGCGTGCTCGGCGACCTGCCGCGCGAGCTCACCCTGCTCGCCGACGAACTGGACGCCGCCACCACCGCCGGCCGCGCCGCCACCACGGCCACCGGTTCCGCCGGGTGAGCACGACCAGGCGCCGGGCGCTCGGGCCCGGCGCCGCCCGGGTGCTGACCGACACCGTCCGGGCACCCCGCACTCCGCCGCCGTCGACACCGCCCTGCACACCGTGCTGGAGGAGTTCGAGCAGACCGCCGAGCCGTGGCGGGAGGCCTTCGAGGACCTGGACGAAGATGTCCTCGCCGAGACCGCCGCCGAGGCGCGCTCCTTCGGTGCCGACCCGGCCGCCGCCGTCGATGAGCTGGTGCGCGCCCTGCTCGGTCAGCTCGACCACTGGCAGCAGGCCATCGGCGAGGTCGGGCGCGCGCTCACCGCGGCCGCGCAGGAGAGGCCGCTGCCCGAGTGGGCCGCCGACGCCGGCCGCACCGAGGACGTCCGCTGGCGCCGGGCCCGCCAGGCGCTACTGGAGGCCATCGCCCGCCACCACCACGGCACCCTTCCCGCCGGACGACCGGCCGTGGTGATCACCGGTGCCCGCCGCGCGGGAGAATGAGCCGGGTGACCAGCACCCAGCCCCTGCCCCGCGGCATCAGCGCCCTGATCCCGAACGCCCACGCCCAGGCGACACCCGGCGAACTCGCGGCCGCCCAGCTCCTCCACCTGCGATCGGCGACCGTCCCAGTGCCGGTCCTCGCCGCGGCCGCCGCGCTGATCGCCGCGCAGCTGGAAGACCCGGACCCTGCCACCCGCGAAGCCGCAGTCGCCGTCCACGCCCGCCTGCTCGCCGCCATCGAGGACGCCGAACCCGGCCGGTAGCCGGCCACGGTCCCAGCCCTGTCCCAGCGCCTTCGCCCAGCGCTCCCACCAGGCAGAACAGGGTGGGACAGTCCCAGATCCGTCCCAGCAAAACGCCCGAAACGGAAACCCTGAGACACGGGAGAAAAGGGTTGGGGCAGCCTGTCCCATTCCCGGAGTCGTGCGGTGCGAGGTGCAGCCCGGCCGGTCCCGGGGAAGCAGGGGGGTGTTCCCCGGGACCGGCCGGTGGGAGGTCAGCAGCGCCGGGGGGCCGGGGCGCAGCTGCTCTGCTCGGCGCCCGGTGATGCTGTGGCGGGGCCGCCGTGCCGGGAATGTTAGGCCTCGGACGCCGGGGTGAGAAGTGTTCTGACCTGGGATTTTTCGGCCGCGAACATGCCATCCGCAGAGCATGGCTCCACCAGTGCACCGAGTACGTCAAAGGGGGTGTGCTCCGGCGGCCGGTGCGCCACGATGACGCGATGGACGACACCCAGGCGATCGTCGACTTCCTGCGCGACAACTACCGCCACCACATCGAGACCCGCGAAAGCATCCACAACGCGGTGATCACCGGCCGCATCCCCGCCTTCGACGGCGACCGCCGCAAACACGCCGACATCACCCTTCAGTCCGTGCACGAGGCCCAGTCGATGCTGGAGCTGTTCGAGACCACCATCGTGGCCCACCTCGGCACCGCCGGTCCCATGGGCGCGATCGCCGAGCAGCAGCTGCGCATCCTCGCCCGGCCGTTCCTGTAGCCCCGGCCGACGCGTTCCCCAGGCCGACCGCGTGGCGCCGCCACGTGAGCGTCGGCCGCGACGCGATCACCCAGCAGCGCGCCGCCCAGCCCGGTATTGGTGCGCTCGCCCTCGAGGTCGTACCGGCCTACCTCTCCGACCGCCAGGCCGAGGACAGTGGTCTCGCCCGCCTCGCGAACGACATCGGCATCACCACCGAGGAGATCCTTGCCTGCCGCCGCTACGCGATGTCCGGGGACGTCCGGGCCGGTCAGATCTGCCGGTCCGGGTCGGAGAAGGTCAGGCCGCCGGCCGCAAGCGGACGCCGGGCCGGTGCGGGCGCGGCCGCGCTCTCGCTGAGCGGCTGGCGGAAGTCGGCGCCCTGCTCGACCGGCAGCAGCCGGCGCCCGCTGGACTGAGCGGGCACGGGGGCGTCGACGGCGGACTCGGAGAAGCGCAGGGAGAGCCTGCGGCGGTCTGTCATGTTATGGAGGTCGTTCATCCTGTCCGTTTGTCCGCTCTGAGGCCGCCACCATCACTCCTCTCGGCTGCCCGCAGGCCCGCACCACGATCGGCGCGGGCCTGCCTTCCTCTCTCCTCATTCACTCAGCGTGATCTTTGTCTGAGCTACATGAGTGTTCGGGGTGGGCAGGGGGCCCGATGGGATCGGTGCCCGGGGTGTTCATCCCTGACGCCGCTTTCCGTCGAAAGGCTTTGACTGCCTGGATGCTTAGGGCGACCAGCGCGGTGGCGGCCAGGGATCCGGCGCACTCGGAGCCGGCCGACAGCAGGAACTCTGTCACTGGGCAGCACCGTTCAGGGCCGGGGTCCACAAGCCGGTCGGTCCATCCGCGCGCTGGCCGTCTTGTCGTCGCAGTTCCTGGACTGCGCGGCGGACCTTGCGGCGGACCTTCTCTCCGTCCTTATCCGGGTGAGTGCTGCCGGTCAACTCTGCGGCCTCGGTCCAACTGGCCACGCCGGGCTGGCCCAGGGCGAGGACGACGGCCTGCTCAGTCGGCGCGAGACGGTCCAGGAGACCGACAAGGCGGCGGTCACCAGGGATCTGGTCGAGTACCCGGTCGTCCGGCAGGGTGCGGTCTGCCAGCAGGTCCCGCAGGGTCGCGCCCTCGTAGACCGGGGTCTCCAGCAATGCAATCCGACGGCCACGATGGGTCCGCCGCCAGAGCGGGGCCAGCTGGGAGTGAACGACCCGGGCTTCCGACCGCAGCAGGTGTACGGCCGCCGGAGCGCTGACACCTTCGTTGTGGATCAGAGATCCGGTCCACTCGCCGAGCAACGCGGTAGACACCGCCTCCCGCCACTGCTCGTCCTCCCCGAGCCCGAGAAACTGTGCGCCAAGTGCAGGCGCAAGAGTGTCGTCGCCTTCCAGGAACACTTGGCGGGCCAGCAGCGCGGCGAGAACGGTGGCCTCCGTACTCCCGGCCCATTCCGGGGCTCGCCCAAGCGCGTCGAGGACTTCGGAAGGAGCGAGCCGAGCTTCAGCGAGAGCTTCAAGGCCATAGGGCGGCGTCTCATCGGCGCTGCAGACGGCCACCTCGTAGGTCATCGCCAAGCGGACGAACGGCTTGCCATCCGAGCCGTACTCCATCGACTCCGACAGCTGTACGTCCGTAATGCCAGCGTGGACGCGGTGGTCATACAACGTGAGACCTCCCAGTGGAGAAAGGGTTTCTACCTCTTGGGAGCGGCACGGGCCTCTTCCGGCAACAAATCTCGCCCTAGGTGGTGTGATCTGTGACACACATGGCGTTTGTGCTGGTCAAGCGGTGGTCATCGGACGCCGACGGGCGGTTCGGCTGCACAGGTCGCTGAACCCGCTCTTGGACACGACAGTCAACGCGGTCACCGCCGCCAGCCGCACGGCGCCGTCCAGCACCGCAGGCGTGACCTGCTCGGCGACAACCTGCAGCACGCCGATCCGCGCGATGCCGTCGACCAGCGGCAGCCACGCCGACAGCGGCCGGCGGCGCGACAGTCGCAGCGACATCGTCCGGTACGCCCACCCGGCCACCGTGCCCTCGATCGCCAGCGCCCCACCGCCACCGCCATCACCCCCGCCCGGGCGGGGCAGCGGCACCAGCTCATCCTCCTGCACATCCGCCAGATAGACGGTCGCCGACGCCATCCCCATCCGGCGGGCCGGGCCGCACCGGTCAGATCTGGCGGTCCGGGTCGGAGAAGGTCAGGCCACCGGGCGAGAGGCGGCGGCGGGCCGGGACGGGGACGGCAACGGTCCCGCCGGGCGGCTGGCGGAAGTCGGCGCCCTGCTCGACCGGCGCCGTTGGACTGCATCATCAGGCCCTCGGAGAGCTTCAGGAACGCCGCCGACACCTTCCGGTTCAGCCGGCGCGACACCTCGCCGGGCAGCGCTTCCTCGTCCAGCCCCTCCAGGGCGTCCAGGGTCTCCTTCGTCAGCGCGCCAGCCTTCGCCCTCGCCGTCTGCGCGGGCCCGTCGGTGTCCACCTGCCGCAGCAGGGTGCGGTAGTTGCCGACCAGCACCTCGACGATTCCCTGCTGTTGGCGGCGGATCTCCTCCAGCTCGTCGCGGGCCCGGCGCACCTTGCTGGCCACCCGCTTGCAGAGCATCGTGGTCAGGTCGTCGCGCACCCGCATCCTGGCCTTGTGGAGCAGGCAGGCCCCCTCGCGCGGGGAGGACTCCCTCCGCGCGTTTTCTGCGCGGACTCGGAGCGGCTGACCCCAGCTCGCGCGGGGAGGACCTGGCGGCGGTCAACGAACTATTGACCCTGGCCGGCTGACCCCCGCTCGCGCGGGGAGGACGACTTGATGGCGTCGACCAGCGACCCGATGATCGGCTGACCCCCGCTCGCGCGGGGAGGACCGCGTGGTGCAGATGCTGCTGAGCGGGGAAGGCGGCTGACCCCCGCTCGCGCGGGGAGGACTCGTGCCAGGCGTCGGGGGTGTACTCGTCGAACGGCTGACCCCCGCTCGCGCGGGGAGGACTTCTTTAAGGGCGGGGCCGCAGCACGTCAGGCCGGCTGACCCCCGCTCGCGCGGGGAGGACCCGGCCTCCGGCGACACCGGCCTCCTGCTCGGCGGCTGACCCCCGCTCGCGCGGGGAGGACCACCGGGACGTGCCTCGGATTCGGATATCTGGCGGCTGACCCCCGCTCGCGCGGGGAGGACTGCTTGCGCATCTCCCGGGCCAGGCTCTCCGGCGGCTGACCCCCGCTCGCGCGGGGAGGACCCCATTCGCGAACTCCTGCTCGACGTCATCAGCGGCTGACCCCCGCTCGCGCGGGGAGGACAGATGATGTTCAACTCGCGGTCCATGCTGATCCGGCTGACCCCCACTCGCGCGGGGAGGACGCCCCCTCGGACCCGGAGGCCGCCCACGCGGCCGGCTGACCCCCGCTCGCGCGGGGAGGACGAACACGTGCAGGCGCGGGCAGGTGTCCCAGCCGGCTGACCCCCGCTCGCGCGGGGAGGACGAGCGGGAACTCCTGGGGATCAGTCCGGGGGGCGGCTGACCCCCGCTCGCGCGGGGAGGACCGCTGGGAAGACGAGGGCGTCGTCTACTCCACCGGCTGACCCCCGCTCGCGCGGGGAGGACATCCTCGCGACCCGTCCCCCAAGGCGCCGGGCGGCTGACCCCCGCTCGCGCGGGGAGGACGAAAAGTGGGTGCATGGTGCACCGGATTGCGACGGCTGACCCCCGCTCGCGCGGGGAGGACCGACATGGCCATATGTCACCTCCGCAAGATCGCGGCTGACCCCCGCTCGCGCGGGGAGGACGCGCGGTCTCGGGTCTGGACGCTGGTGGCCCACGGCTGACCCCCGCTCGCGCGGGGAGGACGGCACCGTCCTCATGGGCACCGCCTCCGCCGACGGCTGACCCCCGCTCGCGCGGGGAGGACCGGGCATCCGAGGAGTCACCGGCGAACGCGTTCGGCTGACCCCCGCTCGCGCGGGGAGGACAAGTTCCTGCTCGGTCAGGGCGCTGCCGTCGCCGGCTGACCCCCGCTCGCGCGGGGAGGACAGGGGGTAGCGCATGAGTCATTTATGGCCTACCGGCTGACCCCCGCTCGCGCGGGGAGGACCGGGCGTCGGTGGAGTCGCCCGCCAAAGCCGACGGCTGACCCCCGCTCGCGCGGGGAGGACGATTTGGAGAGCGGGAAGGTGGCGTAAAGCCGCGGCTGACCCCCGCTCGCGCGGGGAGGACGCGCCGCCGGCAATCTGCTGCGCTGTACCGGGCGGCTGACCCCCGCTCGCGCGGGGAGGACCTTCTTGTCCACCCAGTTCGTGAAGTTCGAGACGGCTGACCCCCGCTCGCGCGGGGAGGACCTCTTTATGCCCAGCACTAGTGGTGTTATCACCGGCTGACCCCCGCTCGCGCGGGGAGGACCGAAGGATCCGGCGGAGTGGACCCGGGCTCTGCGGCTGACCCCCGCTCGCGCGGGGAGGACTCGAGCTGGTCGGCGTTCTTCTCGGCGTGGGCCGGCTGACCCCCGCTCGCGCGGGGAGGACGCGCCCTCCTCGTGTCGACGGGGGACTAGGGACGGCTGACCCCCGCTCGCGCGGGGAGGACGCCACCGGCACGCGCGCGGCGGCCCGGGCCGCCGGCTGACCCCCGCTCGCGCGGGGAGGACCGGTCGGTGCCGATGATGTCCCTGATGCGCTTCGGCTGACCCCCGCTCGCGCGGGGAGGACGCAGCCCTCACGCGCGCGCGCCGTGCGCGCGCCGGCTGACCCCCGCTCGCGCGGGGAGGACCAGGGCCGGTCGTGGATCTTGAGACGCAGGGGCGGCTGACCCCCGCTCGCGCGGGGAGGACCAGAACGTGAACTTCGCGAGCGGGTGGGCCAACGGCTGACCCCCGCTCGCGCGGGGAGGACTTTTCCGCCTCGATGGCGAGGTCGGTGGCGGTCGGCTGACCCCCGCTCGCGCGGGGAGGACACGACCTGCACCTCCCACTTCGGGACGCCGTCCGGCTGACCCCCGCTCGCGCGGGGAGGACATTCCGAGTGCGAACGACGCACGTTCCTGCCACGGCTGACCCCCGCTCGCGCGGGGAGGACCGCGACGACGTCGGTGACGGCAAGCCCTCGCCCGGCTGACCCCCGCTCGCGCGGGGAGGACCGCGCCGCAGCAGCCATCTGGGCCTGCAGCTGCGGCTGACCCCCGCTCGCGCGGGGAGGACGCGGGCCTTGGCCTCTTCCTCGCGGGCGTCCTCGGCTGACCCCCGCTCGCGCGGGGAGGACGTGAGTGGTTTCATGAGGCGCCTTCCGGGTGGTCTGGCTGACCCCCGCTCGCGCGGGGAGGACGCCGACGGCCTGGTCCTCGCCTTCAACCCGACCGGCTGACCCCCGCTCGCGCGGGGAGGACTCTTCCGTCCCTCCGTCCTTCCCTGACCGTGACGGCTGACCCCCGCTCGCGCGGGGAGGACCCGACCGAGCGTCAGATCGCCCGCGCCCGTTCCGGCTGACCCCCGCTCGCGCGGGGAGGACTACGACGAGGCCCGCGCCAACGGCCGCCAGGTCGGCTGACCCCCGCTCGCGCGGGGAGGACGGCGCCAGCCGGTGCGCCTGGGGCGGCGCAGCTGGCTGACTGTCGGCAACGGCTCAAAACGGGCCGGTTCCAGCGGTTCAGTTGTGGGCCATCCGTTGGTCTCGTTGGATGGTGTGCGTCAGTCGTTGTCGTCGGTGGGGACGCGTCCGAGTTCGCGTCCTCGCATGCGGTAGGACTCGCCCTTGAGGGAGTGGACCTCGGCGTGGTGGACGAGTCGGTCGATCATCGCGGCGGCGACGGTCTCGTCGGCTGACCCCCGCTCGCGCGGGGAGGACGACTCCCCCGCCTCACATGCCGTAGGCGTGGACGGCTGACCCCCGCTCGCGCGGGGAGGACCAAGCACCTAGCGCCTAGACACCGCCAGAGTACGGCTGACCCCCGCTCGCGCGGGGAGGACACGAGGTACTCGGTGCGGCCGCCGCCGAGGATCGGCTGACCCCCGCTCGCGCGGGGAGGACGACTCCCCCGCCTCGCACGCCGTGGGCGTTGACGGCTGACCCCCGCTCGCGCGGGGAGGACCAGCACGGCCTGCCCGCCGCGGCCGGTCTCGGCGGCTGACCCCCGCTCGCGCGGGGAGGACACGCTGGTGATGCCGGAGACGTTGAGGACGCCCGGCTGACCCCCGCTCGCGCGGGGAGGACACCCGGGAAGACCTGGCGAACGCGGCCGGAACCGGCTGACCCCCGCTCGCGCGGGGAGGACGAGGTCGATCACGTCCGCGACGTACGCCCCGTCGGCTGACCCCCGCTCGCGCGGGGAGGACGTCCAGCCGTGGGCGGCGTAGACGTTGAGCAACGGCTGACCCCCGCTCGCGCGGGGAGGACCAGCTCGCGACTGCGGTAACGGAGGGGGCGCACGGCTGACCCCCGCTCGCGCGGGGAGGACCCTTTCCGACCTGCAATGTTTCTAGGGGTTTGCGATTTCTTGACCTTGGTGGTGATGCCGGCGGGTCATCGCCACCAGTGTGAGCCCGTCGAAGTCGACGGGCTTTCGTCGCTGCTCACCCGCTGTGCGAAGCACGAAGCCTTGCTCGTTGGATGCCGGGTGGACCAGTACAGCCACTCCGCTACCGATGCATTCACTAACGGCGTGCCAGAGTTCGTCGCGGACCTTCGCGGAGATGGTGCCGACGTACAGCTGAGGGGTGACCTCGAGGAGCCAGCGGGTCAGGGCTCCTCGAACGTGATCAGGGACAGCGGTTGCGGACAGGACGGTCATTGTTGCCATGACTGTCCAGCGGACTGCAGGGAGGCGGTCAAAGGGTCTGCTCCGTCGAGTAGTTCACGCCGCCCGGCAGCACTCCTGAGACGGGATCCCAGAGGTCCACGAGCTGTTCCTCGGGGTCAGGCGTGGCCATCTGCTGTTCTGGTGCGAGCAAGCGCTGGATGTCGGCGACGATGCGCGGTAGGAGCCGGAACAGCTGCAGGCCATCGCGAAAGCCGCGCCGGGCCTCGGCCTCCGGATACGGCGACGAGTGGAGAGAGAAGGCCAGCGGGATGGTGAGTTCGGCCTTGTAGAGATCGGCGATGTCGTAGACGAAGGCCTGCTGGTTGCCGCTGTGGATGAATCCGAGCGCAGGGGAGCAGCCGAGCGCGAGGATGGCAGCGTGGACGATGCCGTAGAGGCACGTGTTCGCGGAGGAAAGAGCAAGGTTGACGGGGTCCTGGGTGTCCCACGACTTGGGGTCGTAGTTGCGGCGGAAGCGACCGATGCGGTGTTGCTGGGCGAGCAGACGGTAGAGGGCCTTGACCCGGTCGCCTTCGAAGCCGCGGAGCTGGGCGAAGTTGCTGCCCGCGGGAGCGGTGCCGCGGCCGAATCGCTGCTCATACATGGCGGTGGCGACGGCCAGGCGGCTGGTGTCATCGGCCCACACCCGGACTTGGCGTTCCAGCCATACCGTGGTGAGGGAGTCGGGGAGGACAGCGGCGTAGCACCGGACGCCGCCGGCTCCGGCGATGACGACGGTGGTGCCGTGGCGGGCGAGGGTGGCGAGGGCTCTGGCGGTGATGGAGGTGCCGGGGCCCAGGAGGACACAGCCAAGGGCGGCGGTAGGGAGGTAGACGGTTTCGGTTCCGCGGTCGACGCTGGTGATTTCGGCGCAGACGCCGGTGTCGTCCTGGACGACGCGGACGATGTCGAGATAGAGGAAGGAGAGGGAGTCGGCGATGCGCGGAAGCATGGCGACGGTGGGAGCCGCCAGGCTCCGGCGGGCGGCTCCCGGAGCGGGACGGCGTCGGGTGGTCACGCGGGTTCCCGGTGGGGGGCGATGCTGAGGAGGCCACAGCCGTAGGCCTTGCCCTTGCCGATGCCGTCGGTGAGGCGGGTGCGCAGGCGGTCGGCGTCGGCGATGACGGCGGTGCCTTCGAAGAGGATCCTGTGGTGCTGGACCTGGCTGCGGTCGCTGCGCCGGGCTCCTCTGGCGGCGTCCAGGGGACTGGAGTAAAGGGTGCCCAGGCGCAGGCCGCTGGTTTCGGCCTGCCGGGCCCACCAGTCGTCGGCGGCTGTGCCTTGGAGGGGCACGATGGCTTTGAGCTGGTAGAGCTCGCGGGTGGTGCGGCCGGGTTTGCGGATGGGGTTGGCGGCGATGCGGTAGCGGATGTGGAGGCCGGGGCGGAGGGCGTCCAGCAAGGGGGTGAGGGTTTTGGTAGCGGCCTGGCCGTAGCCGGCGGGGAGGCGGCTGAGGTCGGGTGGCTGGGTGCTCTGGAGGAGGATCTGGTGGCCTGCCGGTGTGGTCTCGCTGCGGAAGAGGATGCCGAGCCGGCGGCGCGGTTCGGGGTCGGGGAGGTTGTCGGGGAAGAGCGACATCAGCCGGTGGTGCAGGTCGACGGCTCCGGCGGTGTCGCGGCGGGCGTCGCGGCTGCGCGGGTCGGGGATGATGCGGGTCAGCCACAGGTTCATGCGGGGATGCTTTCGGGGCGGGTCGTATGCCGGCCGAGGTAGTCGGCGAGGGCGGTGAGGTAGTTGGCGCCGAGGCCCTTGCAGCGGTTGCCGGGCAGGGTGAGGGTGCGCTGGTAGCGGGGACGGGAGCGGTAGGCGCGGCGGCGGGGGTGGAAGGTGAGGGGGTCGTCGGTCACCTCGCCTGCGGGGGTGTGTCCGCTGTTCTCACCGGGCTGGGACTGTTCGCCGAGCCGGTCGAGTGGCTGGTCGCTGTGGAAGACGAGGTCGACGGTGGTGTCGTCGGTGGGTGTGCGGCGGGCGATGGGCAGGTTGACGAGGTGGTGCAGGGGGTCGTCGACCAGGCCGAGGAGCAGTGGGCCCTCAGGCGGGCAGGAGCGCCTGCCGAGGTAGGGGGGCCAGTGCGGGTTTTGCAGCGCTTGGGCCCACTTGTCGAGGAGGCTGGATTCGGCGGTGATGACCGCGGTGAAGGCCGCGTCGGTGAGGTAGTAGCGGTGGGAGAGCAGGGTGGCGGTGGCGCCGGAGCGCTTCTTGCCTTCCGCGGTGGTCACGGTGTGGGAGGCGGGCAGGCCGCCGCCGACGGTGTGCAGGTCGCGCAGGATGGCGCCCGGCCGGTCCGCGCGGACGGTCAGTGAGAGGGCGGTGAGGTCGCTGATGTCGTCGCCGCGCTTGCGGCCGAGGGCGCAGGCCAGCAGTCCGATGACGCCGGAGCGGGTGGGAAACGGTGCGGTGTCGCGTTCGTTGAACTCGCTGATCTCGCCCCAGGACTGCAGCGGCGCGGCCAGGCGCAGGAGCAGCCCCCGTGCAGCGGTGGCGTCGGGGCTCATGCGCCGGCCTTGACGGGGGCGGGGGCGAAGGCGGCCTCGATGGCGGTGTCGATGAGGCCGGAGAAGGAGTCGACCCGGGTGCCGAGGCCTGCGAGGTCCTTCTCCTCGAGGCTGGCCCACCCGGCGGCGACGGTGCCGCGCCCTGCGAGGAGCTTGTTCGCGGCGGTGGCGTAGCGGGCGAGGGCTGCGCGTGAGGCGGCGGCGTAGCCGCCGTGGTCGCGGGAGAGGACGGGCTGTTCGAACGCGGCGGCGTAGGACAGGGGGCGGTCGCTGCGCACGGCGATGTGGGCGAGGTCGGGGATGGTGTGGGGTGCGGTGGCGGTCTTCTTGGCGCGGGGGATGGAGAGGATGAAGGCTTCGGCGAATCCGGCGGCGAGTTCGCGGGCGGCGGCGTGGTCGTCGCCGAGGTTGTGCGCGAGGTCGGCGAGGTCGACGGTGGCGTAGCGGTAGAAGACGCCGGCGCTGAATTCGGCGTGGCCCATGTGGGCGCTGCCGGTGGTGTCGCCCCAGGCGGAGGTGACGTCGTCGACGGCGGAGAAGTAGTCGAGTTCGACGTCGGTGGGGTGGGTGGTGAGGGCGTGGGCGACCTGGACGGCGCCGTCGACGCCGGCGTCGTCGACTTCGGCGAGCATGCGGCCGAAGAGGTTGATGATGCCGTTGCGCGAGCGCAGGATGGCGTCGATGGCGTCCTTGGGCAGGACGCTCTTGTCTGTGGTCTTCTTGATGTCCTTGGCGTTCTCGAGGTCGGTGCGGTGGGCCGCGGCGAGGGCGGCGAGTTCGGCGACGGCGGTTTCGGGCACGTAGACCATGGCGTTGGTGGTGATGACGGGCGAGTCCTTGGCGGTCTCGAATTTGATGGAGCTGCCGGCGGCGATGTGCTGGCCGGCGCGCTGGGCGAGTTCGGCGGGCCAGCCGTGCTCCTCCTCGAGCAGGCGGGTGACGCGGGCGCCGATGCGGCGGGTGCGAAGGGCCTGCTCGCCGAAGTTGTCCTGGTAGTACTCGCGGACGGCGCGCTTCCAGGACTGGCTGCTGACGCGGGTGCGTTCGGTGTCGCCGTAGCGGACGGTCTTGACGGAGTTGTTGTCGTCCCGGTTGAGGTTGGCGAACGGGATGCTCTGGACGACGTGGATGTCGAGGAAGCGGGCGGTGGTGCGGTCGGGGACGGGCATGCTCTTCTCCTTCGAGGCGGGTGTACGGGTGGTCGTGCGGGCCGGACGTGGTCAGGCGTCAGTGCTGCCGGTGTCGTCGGCGCCGTCGGCCTGGTGGTCGTCCTGGTCGCGGGCCCGGCGTTCGCCGTCCTTCTGCAGGGTCCGGTGGTAGTCCTGGAGCCAGATCCGCTTGATGGTCGCGGAGCGGCGCCGCCACTGGCAGAGGTCGACGAGGAGCCGGGCCCAGTCGATCTCGACGTCCCGCTCGCGCAGCTGGCGGACGGCGCCCGGCAGGTGACGGTGCAGCCCGTCGACGCTCTGACGGGTCAGCAGGTTGAGGCGGGTCTCGGCGGAGGTCTCTCGCAGGCCGCTGCCCTGGCCGCCTTTGAGGACGCCGTCGGCGAACGCGTGGCCCAGGCTGCGCGGAGGATTCCGCTTGGCGGCGGCGGGGCCGGGGTCGTTCTGCGGGCCCGATGCGTCTTGGTCCGGGCCGCCTGCCGGATCGTCCTTCGTCTGCGCCTGGTTCTTCGCGGCGGCGTACTGGTCGCGGCGCTGCGCGGCGATCAGGGACGCGACGGTGTAGTAGGCGCGCTGGACGTCGCGGTTGCGCGTCTGCTCGTCGGTGAGCCACGATGCGACGAAACGGTGCATGAACGGCACGGCGTCCAGGTCCTTGCCCACCCCGCGGCGCAGGGCCGCACGCACCCCGGCGTCCTCATGGCTGCGCAGGTCGATCCTGCTAGTGAAGGCGCGGGCCCGCCCCAGCGTGGGGACCACGTCGGAGGCATTCGGGCGGGGGGCCTCGTCGTCGGCGGGTTTGGCGGGCCCCGGAATGGCGGCGGTATTGCTCACATGTCCTCCTTCGTGCTCGTGGCGCGGGTGCTGGTGCCGCCTGTCCCGGCGGCCTGCTTCACGGGCCCGCCGTACAGCTCGATGCGCGCGGCCGTGACGGCCTTGGCCCCGCGCATGGTTCCCAGCGCGCCGTAGGTGACGGTGTCGTAGGCCCGCTCGGCAAGGACGCGGAAGGCTGCGGGCGCTGCGTCGAAGTCGCGATCACCGAGGCGCTTCCAGAACTCGGCCTCGGCGGCCGGCCAGTATCGGGCCGCAGCGTCGACGGCCCACGTACAGTCGCGGATCTTGGGGGCGTCGGTGAAACCGGCCCAGGCCTTCTTAACCGCCCGGTTGAGACGGTTGCCGTACCGCTCGCCCAGCACACGCAGCCGGCCGATCTCGATCGCGATCGCCGCTCCCTGATCACGCTCGACGAAGCCGAGCACGGGCGGCGTCGTGGCGTCCACGAACTGCACGTCCTTGGCCTGCCCGTCCTGTTCGAAGCCGAGCGCACGCACCCTCAGCTCCTCCGAGACCTCCGAGGCGGTCGAGAACACGGCGGGCCGCCGCGGTTTCGCGCTCCCGGCCGGTTCCTGCAGGAGCAGGGCGTCCAGGTCCCGCCACAAGGCCCGGCGGGAGTCGGCCGGCCGCGGATACGCGTTGCCTTCCTTGCTGGTCTGCCAGATCAGATAGGGATCACCCTCGCGCGGGATCTTGTCGCGGAACGCCCACGTGATGAACGCGTCCCGGACCAGGCGGCCCGTGTCGTCGGGAACGAGCAGCAGCGCGTGCTGGGACCGGGCCGTCAGCCCGGAGCACGGACCCTTGAGCGCCGGCGGCGCCGCCACCGGATCGGGCAACTCCTCACGCTCCCACGGACACAGGTCACTGCCGCGCCGCACATCGCGGCCGGGCTCGGGAAGCCCGGCCAACAGGGACTCGAACAGCGACGCGCCCTCGGGGTGGTACGACAGCGTGCTGCGCAGCGGGCCCGCCGTGCTGTTGGCGGCCTTGACGCTTCCTACGGTGCGGCTGGAGCACCGGCCGGAGGGGCCGTAGTAGTGCCAGACAAGCAAGTGCAGGACGGCCTCGGCCGGGGTGGGCAGGTCGGGAGCCGCGCTGTTGACGTGCTGGAACCAGGAGTGGTTGTTGCCCGAGGGGCGGGTGGTGATGAGCTTGTCGACGCCGGCGGTGTTCGCCGGGTCGCACTGCCCGGCCAGGCGCGGGTCCTGGAGGAACGGGTGCACGGGGTCGAACAAGTCGAAGCGGTCGCGGGTGCGCCCGGTGAACTCCGCGACCGTCGTCGGGTCGAAGCGTCCACGGTCCACGAGGTCGCTTCGGCGCGTCGACCAGTTACCGGGCCGGGCTTCGTCGAGTCCCGTCATGCGGGCGGTCAGCGCGTACAGGATCCGGTACAGCGCGGACAGGGCGGGCGGAGTGGCGATCGCGACGCGTTCGATCTGATGGGCGCGCAAGAGGAGTTCGTGCAGTCCGACCTCGACCGGGCGGGCCGTCCCGTCGTGCTCCGGCTGATCGTCCCCTTCGATGCGGGGGAGCCACCGGACGGGGATCCACGGTTCGTCGACGAGGTTGAAAGTGGGTGGTGCGGATGACATGCGGCCTCCGGCGAGGCAGGTACGGGTGATCACAACGGTGGGTAGGCTCTGCGCGGTCCCCGCGCCGAGCGGGGGTGAGCCGTGCGGTGCTTACGAAGCCACCGCATCGGCGAAACAGTCCCCGCGCAGGCGGGGGTCACACTGCACCCGGACGGGCACCGACCCGTTCGGCAGCAGCACGCTCAACGTAGTGCCAAGTGCGGTGCTTACGAGGCTAGTTCGCCGAAATGCCCACGTCCGAGTACTCGATCTGCCGCTCGCCCAGCTGGCCTGTCCAGCGCTCGCCGTCGCGCCGCATGCGCAGCAGCGCGAGGTCGGCCAGCAGCGGCCGTTTGGTCCAGGACTTCGGTGGGGCGTTCTCGTCGGTACGGCCGGCGAGCCAGCTGCCGGGCAACGGCACCGTGTGCCGTATGACCAGCGCGACGGCATCCCTGTCCACGGTGCCCGGGGGCAGCAGCACGTCGTGATCGGGGGCCAGGCTCCACGTCCCGGCCTCGCGCTCGAACACGCACACGGCCCGTCCGCTGTCGGCACCGAGACGGGTGGTCAGCAGGTCCTCCGAAATGCCCAGGCCTCGCTCGCTCAGCCGGAACAGGTCGTCGACGACGTCGTATGGTGCGTCGATCTCCGTCAGCTGCGCCACCTGTTCCTGCGCGACGGCCGAGGCGATCCGCTCGGCGTCCATCCGCTCGAGCTCCCGCGCGGCGGCCGGCTCCAGGCCGGCCCCGAAATCGTCCGCGTAGACCTCGTCAATCAGCGACTGGACGTCCTCCGGGACCCGGATCGCGCCCGCAGCCTGCTTTTCGAGTAGCAGGCTGGTGCGGCGCAGCAGGGAAGCGTCGTAGACGGTGCCCCAGGTACGGGGTGCGGCCACGCGGTCCTTGTCGTCGAGCGGCTCCAGCACGATCATGCGCGGCTCATTGGGCTTTCCTGTCCACGCCGGTCGGTTGGGGCGCTCGTGGCGCTTGCCGCGGCCCGCGCGCTGGAGGAGCTGCGCGAGCGGGGCGAGGTCCGAGACGATCAGGTCGAAGTCCAGGTCGAGAGACTGCTCGACGATCTGGGTTGCCACCAGGATCGAGCCCTCGCGTGGTACGGCCGCTGCCGCCTTGTTCGCGGGCTTCCCGTAGGCGGCTTCGCACTCGGCGGTGATGCGCTGCCGTTCGTGGGCGGGGAAGCGGGAGTGGAGCAGCCGCAGGCCGCCGTCCCGGGCAGCGAGTTCGGGCAGGACGGACCGCAGATAGCGGTAGGTGCGCTGGGCCTCGTCCACGGTGGTGCAGCAGACGAGGACGCAGCCGCCCTCGGTGGTGGCCGGGGCCAGGATCTCGCGAAGCGCCGCACGGCGTCCCTGCTGCCCGGGCTTCTTGGCGGCACCGTCCGCGTCCCGGACGTCCCAGTGCACCCGGCGGCTCTCCATCCGCAGGGTGCGGGCCCGGCTGCTGCCGACCTTGCGCGGCTCGGCCACCGTTCCACTGTTGGCGTCCACGAAGAGCCAGCCCGGGTAGCAGGGCTCCACGGTTGTGGGCTCGTGGTATCCGGCGCCGCGCCGGTAGGCGTCGACGAGCGATGAGGCCGCCTTGCCGGTCAGGGTCGCCGACAGCAGTACGACCGGGGCGCCGAATGCCCCGAGCCACTCCAGCAGCCGCACCAGCAGGCTGTGCATCCACGGGCCGTAGGCGTGTGCCTCGTCCACCACCAGCACCTTGTCCGAGAGGCCGAACAGCCTCAGGAATCCGTAGCGGACCGGGAGCACTCCGGTGAGCGCCTGGTCGATCGTGCCGTTGGCGAGCGGCGCGAGCAGACCCCGCCGCCCGGTGCGCAGCCACTGGCCGGCCTCGGTGTCCGCGAGCACGGCGGTCCCGTCCGTCGAGCCCTGGCCAGCGGCGTAGTCCGGGCTCAGCCAGGCCATGCTGTGCATGAGGGTAAGCGCTCGGTCGCCCTCGATGTTCGCCTCCGCGAACCCGCGGACCCTGGTGAACATGGCGTCCGCCGTGGCCATCGTCGGCAGCGCGAAGTAGACCCCGGAGGCGCCGGAGGCCCGCGCCATCACCGAGGCCGCGTGGAGGGCGGTCTCGGTCTTGCCGTCTCCGGTCGGAGCGGTGACCAGCAGCAGCCCGGGCCCCTTCACCTGACTGGGCAGGTGCTCCGCGATGTCGGACTGCAGTGCGTTCGGGGGGAACGGGAACTGCTGAGAAAACGGCTTGTTCGGGAAGAGGGCGCGCCCGAGCCCGGCGTCACGCACCCACCTCGGTGCCGCCATGATGACCGACTGGAAGTGCTCGGTGAGCTCTGCGTCGCAGGCTTTCCAGGCCTCGCCGGGCATTCGGGGCTCAATGACGTCGACTTGGCTGGCCAGCCAATCAGCCAGCACGACGAGCCCTACGACCACCACCGCCAGCTCACCGGGGAGCACGGACTCCAGCGCCTTCTCGGCACCGACCGTCCGCCTGACCGCATGCGCGTGGGCCAGCCGTTGTGCCTGCCAGCCTTCGGCAGTGCCGAGACCGGGCTGGTAGCCGGATGGCTTGGCGATCTCCTTGGCCAGCAACGCCTCAGCGAAGCAGCCGTGGTGGCCACCGAGGAGCTGGGCGACCTGGTGGGCCGGCGACTGCTTCACCCGCTTGCTGAGCGGGTAGCCGCACTTCCTGAAGAACTCGACCAGGCCCCAGTGCGTCGCCGTCTCGTGCCTCAGGTAACCACTGCGCTTCGCCGCCGGGTTGTCCTCCGCGTACGCCGGATCGGCAAGCAGCTTCGCGAACTCCTCGGCGACCTGCTGCTGGAAGTGAAGCGAAATCTTCCCGATGTCATGCAGCCCTGCCCACAACATCACCATCTCCCGGGCCTCACGCTCCGCGACACCCATGGCCACCGCAAGCCGCCTCCGTACGCGCTCGCTCAGGACCGCGTCCCACAGGGCACCCGCGACGGCCGCAGTGTCCAGGAGATGGCAGATCACGGGATACGGACCGGGCAAGCCCGCGCTCTTGCCCCACAGACGCCGATCTGGACGCTCAGGTCCGGAGACACCGACGAGGTAGCTGTCAGTCATGGCCGAACACCTATCAGCCACCACTGACACCGATGCTGACACTCAGGTCCCGGAGGTCGTGGCTCAGCCACGGACTGACGCCCTGCTGCGCTGTCTTCGGGTAGTTCTGTCCGGCTGCCGGGAGCTGCAGGAACCGCGGGAGACAGCGTGGTCCTCCCCGCGAGCACAGGGTCAGCCTCACGGGACAAGACACCTCCCCAGTCAGGCGGGCTCACGCACACGTTCGACCGCGCCGACAAGTTGCGCACGTACTCCCGCCCAAACCGAGCACACACCCAACGTGGAGCCTGCGCCATGACACGATGAAGTTCGCTCCTTGACACCACAACAGCGCATCCACCATCACATCCCGCCCTACAACACAGTCAATAAACAGCAAAGGCCCTGCTACGCCGCAGGTCAGAAAGGTCCTCGCCGCGCACGCGGGGGTCAGCCGCACGATGGTCTGCCGGGTGCGTATCCGGTGATGTCCTCCCCGCGCAGGCGGGGGTCAGCCGGGACAGCCATGTCCGACGCCACCCGCGTCCTCGTCCTCCCGCGCAGGCGGGGGTCAGCCGTTCTGGAAGCAGGGCCCCACGGTCGCCAACCCGTCCTCCCCGCGCAGGCGGGGGTCAGCCGCACTCGATCTGGATCGGGCGCGCCGGGGAGGGGTCCTCCCCGCGCAGGCGGGGGTCAGCCGATGTCGCCCATCTACAGCCTGACCACGGGTACGTCCTCCCCGCGCCTGCGGGGGTCAGCCGCACTAACTCGCTACCGGCATCTACCGCCGCCGGTCCTCCCCGCGCCTGCGGGGGCAGCCGCAGGAGAACCAGTGAGCAACCCCGTCGAGCAGGTCCTCCCCGCGCCTGCGGGGGTCAGCCGGTGAGACCGGACAGCGCGTCCGGCACCTCGGAGTCCTCCCCGCGCCTGCGGGGGTCAGCCGTACCCGGGTCATGCTGAATCTGGCCGACCCGGGTCCTCCCCGCGCCTGCGGGGGTCAGCCGATGTCCATGGTTCCCCCCTACGGTGCGATCTTGTCCTCCCCGCGCCTGCGGGGGTCAGCCGGCGCACAGACGGACCGCACCTGGACCTGCCAGGTCCTCCCCGCGCCTGCGGGGGTCAGCCGAACACGCTGGGCGGCGGGTGTGCCGTAGTAGGGTCCTCCCCGCGCCTGCGGGGGTCAGCCGAACACGCTGGGCGGCGGGTGTGCCGTAGTAGGGTCCTCCCCGCGCCTGCGGGGGTCAGCCGGCGTCCAGACCGGCGGTCAGGTCCATGTCGAGGTCCTCCCCGCGCCTGCGGGGGTCAGCCGCCGAGCGGCTGCGCGAGCAGGCCGAGAACGACGGCCTCCCCGCGCCTGCGGGGGTTAGCCGCCAGCCGCCAGGGGCGGTCAGGGTGCGGACCCGTTCTTCCTGCGCCTGCGGGGGTCAGCCGGGCCAGGACACCGGCACCGGCGGCATCATCAGGTCCTCCCCGCGCCTGCGGGGGTCAGCCGCCTGGCAGCCTGCGGGCCAACTCGGACATCCTGTCCTCCCCGCGCCTGCGAGGGTCAGCCGGTCCGCGTCCCACGCGGCGTCGACCCGACGACGTCCTCCCCGTGCCTGCGGGGGTCAGCCGTCGTCGCACTCGACCGGGTCAGGGCGCTTCGGGTCCTCCCCGCGCCTGCGGGGGTCAGCCGGCCACCCAGTTCGGGTTGTAGTCCTCCCACTTGTCCTCCCCGCGCCTGCGGGGGTCAGCCGGCGACGACGGTCACGGTCAGCACCGCGCTCAGGTCCTCCCCGCGCCTGCGGGGTCAGCCGTCCGTGGCGGCCGCCCCGCCGGCCGCCGGGCCGTCCTCCCCGCGCCTGCGGGGGTCAGCCGGTGATGTACTCCCGCATCGACTCCGGGTCGCAGTCCTCCCCGCGCCTGCGGAGGTCAGCCGATCGTGTTCACGGTGATCGACTTCCCGGAGCGGTCCTCCCCGCGCGGGCGGGGGTCAGCCGACGGGGGCGGCGCTGCACGCGGCGTCGGTGATGTCCTCTCCGCGCAGGCGGGGGTCAGCCGATCTGGTCCCTTTCGTCCTCCCCGCACCCCGCGGGGGTCAGCCGGCCGCCAGCACGGTGCTCGCCGAGGTGCTGGAGCCCTCCCCGCACCCGCGGGGTCAGCCGTCGGGGCTCCGCTGCAGCGTCCGACACGGCCAGTCTTCCCCGCACCCGTGGGGGTCAGCCGGAGACCGTCGCGGGCACGTACGTCGCGCCCAGTTCTCCCCGCGCCTGCGGGGGTCAGCTGGCCCCGACGACGCAGAATCGGGAAACCACAAAGTCCTCCCCGCGCCTGCGGGGGTCAGCCGGTGTCCATTGCGGTGTCGTCCACCGCCACGAAGTACTCCCCGCGCAGGCGGGGGCCAGCCGTTCAGTGCCAGTTGTTCGCCAGCACTGCGGCCGTCCTCCCCGTGCAGGCGGGGGTCAGCCGGTCCGCCAGCTGCGGCAGCTCCGCCGGATCGGGTCCTCCCCGCGCGGGCGGGGGTCAGCCGACGGGGCGGCGCTGCACGCGGCGTCGGTGATGTCCTCTCCGCGCCCGCGGGGGTCAGCCGAACACCCACACGCCGGGCTGCTCGGGGTCGGTGTCCTCCCCGCGCAGGCGGGGGTCAGCCCAGCGAGGGTTCCTTACCAGGGAAACCGGAACTGTCCTCCCTGCGCAGGCGGGGGTCAGCCGCTTGTATTCGGGCATCCGAACCTCTCGTTTGGTCCTCCCTGCGCAGGCGGGGGTCAGCCGGCGAGCGCGGGGGCGCTGGCGATCCAGATCCGGGTCCTCCCCGCACCCGCGGGGTCAGGCGCCCTTCCGGCTCCGGTGAGGTGCGAACTCACCGTCCTCCCCGCACCCGCGGGGGTCAGCCGGGGCCCGGGCGCCATTCTGACGGGCATTCCCGTCTTCCCCTCACTCGCCCGTCGCCGCCCTGCTCGTCCTCGCGTCGCAGCCCCTTCCGACAAGGGGCGCGATCGCACTCGCGCGCGCGACCAGCTCACTAGGACGACCTGCACGCCGGTCGACCGGTTGCGGCCCGGCGCGCGCCAGACGGATGGGAACGGCTTCCCCAGGTCACCCAGCACCTTCACCAGCAGGGCTGGCATCCAGTCACGCCGTGCAGGGAGTCCAGCTCGCTCAGCCGGAGCGTTGGAGAGGATGGCGTTAAGCGGAGCCAGCGGGCCGGTCAGCGGTAACGGAAGAGCTGGTGCAGGCGCAGGACCTCGGACTGCCAGTGCGCGCGGGCCTCGCGGGTGTCGGCAGGAATCGTCCGGCCCAGGCGACGGGCCAGGCCCTGGTAGAGGGCGGGCGGGCTGCTGCCGTCCGCGGCAAGCAGCGAGGACAGCAGCGGTTCCTCGGCCGCCGTGCCCGCCTCCACACAGACCAGCACCTCCATCCTGTCGTCCGGGTGCAAGTCCGGCAGCGCGCTGCCCAGCTGGCGGTGCAGCCGCGACCAGGAGCTGGTGGAACGTTCCCGGGCTGCCTTCTTGAGCGCCCCGGCCACGGCGGCCGCGACCGAAGCGATCGATCTGGCCGGCAGCCGGGGCGGGCTCGCAGGCGTCTTCTTCTTCGAGCGCTCCGGCCGCTCGGCGGACGCGGTGCGACCCTTGGCGGGCACCGATGCGGCGTTTCCCTTGCCCTGCGTGACCCGGCCAGTGGCTGCGCCGCGCCCAGCCGTCCCGGCCTCTACCCCGAGTCGAGGCGTCGGAACACCCGCCGCCTTCCTCGGCACCGCCACAGTCTTACCAGCGGTCGCGCCGCGCAGCCGCCTACCGCGCGCCAGCCACAGCTGGGCCTCCTCACGCTGTGCCGGGGTCACCCGGGCCCCCGCGCTCTTCATCGTGGTGGCCAGCGAGTCCAGCATGTGCAGCATGGTGCGGGGTCCCATACTGGTCCCCAGCCGCCGCAGGTCGCCGAGGATGTGCCGAACCCTCTGATGCGCGGCCTCAGCCGGATCAACAGCCGTAGGCGGCGGGGACACGGACCTCGCTGAGCGAGGTACAGGGCTGCGCTCGCGGCTCGCGTTCCGGGCACTGCTCCGGCGCGCGTTCTTAGCGGCAGCCTCACGGGCCTCGGCTTCACGGGCCCACCTCTCCTGACGGCCTTGGTCCTGGAGGTATGCCTCCGCCTGGGTGGCGATGACGTGGTGCTCCGGGGTCCGGTCCCGAGCCGCATGGGCGTCGACCCAGTTCAGCAGGGCGCGCGCCGCCTCCCAATCAGAGTCCCGGACGGCTTGGCGCAACTGCCCAAACATCTCCTCGCGTTCCCGGTGATGTTCGACCAGCCACGACTGCGCCTGATCCAGCACCGTAGTGATCTCCTCGGTGGCGGGACCCCAGTCAGGGCCAGCTGCCTCGAGGTCGCGGCACGCGGACTGGACAGCAACCCGGGAACCGAACTCCATCGCGGCCTCCAGACGGCGCAGCGCGGGATGCACCCTGTGCGCGCTCTGTGTCTGCTGCCCCTGTGGTGCGGGTGGCCTCCAGACACCCTGCGGAGCGTGGGTACGGCGGGCAGCGATGATGCGCTCGACGGCCGGCGTGCGGAAGCCGTCTGGCGTCATAGAGCATTCGTCGAGGCCAAACCACTCGGTCTCCCGCGCGAAGGCTTGTGTGCCGATCCGGACCCGCCTGGCTGTGCCGACGGTGTCGAACCCCACCCGGTGCACGTACCAGCGGTGCACCAGCGTCTCGTCGTCGACCGGCACCGACACGCCAAGGACAGGCTCGACCGCCTCGTCGTCCCACACCGGGGGCACTTCGCTGTCCAGATGCAGGCGCAACCCGCGAGCCTGACGCCCCCACAGGATGTCTACGGTGGAGCCCAGCGGCGTGCCGTAGCTGATGCTGGCCCGCTGGCGCCGCGCCTTCAGCCAGGCTGCGGCCGCGGACTTCGCGTACAGGTGGTCGGCACTGGTCACGTCCCGGGCCCGGCGCTCGCACACATGCAGGCCTGTGGGGTCGGGGAAGTGCGCGAAGTGGCAGACCCGGTCGGTGTAGAGCTTCGTCGTCAGCTGGGTGCCGCAGCCGCCGAGCAGCAGCCCGCACCAGAAGGTGTCCGCGGCGTGCTGCCGGCGGAAGGCGTCCAGTTCGATTGCTTCAAGGGGCAGGAGCAGTGGCTCGTCCGACTCCGCGCTGCCCAGCACCGCCGTCTGGATCCGCCGCTTGTCACCCGGCAACGACAACCCCCCAACAGGCGCCTGACCATGGACATCTCATCGTGCCACCGACCGGGCTCCCGGGCGGGGTAAATGCCCAGATCGTCCGGCTGACGGCACGCAGGAGTCTCTGGCCGACGCCGACGCTCGGACGATGGTCAACCGCGCCGGCGAAAGTACAAGGCGACGTCGGTGGGTGTCTGGCCGGCCAGGAGCACGAGAGGCTCCAGCAGCCCCTCCCTGAGCGCGTCGGTGCCCTCCGGCTGCGCCTCGGTCAACCGGCACGCGCAGGTCGTGCTGGAAGCTTATGGGCCGAGAGCAAGGGGGTCCGCTCGCTAGGGCACTCCTCGCAGGTGGGGGCCAGCCGCACTGGCGCCGAGGAGACTGCGCTGCCTCCTCCCCGCAGGTGCAGGGCCATCTGCAGTTTGGACCGTCCGACGAGGCCTGCGCCGTGACACGATGAAGACCGCACCTTGACACCACAACAATGAACTGCCAATCACATCCCATCTTGCAGCACAGTCAAGAAGTCGCAAAGACCCTCCTGTGTCGCAGGTCAGGAAGTGTCCTCCCCGCGCCCGCGGGGGTCAGCCGACCATGACCCGACTGACCGAGTACCGCGAGGAGTCCTCCCCGCGCCCGCGGGGGTCAGCCGGGCACCGCCACCCCGGCGCCGGCGGTGGCTGCGTCCTCCCCGCGCCCGCGGGGGTCAGCCGCCCAGTTGTTCTCCGACAGCGACTTCAAGCAGGTCCTCCCCGCGCCCGCGGGGGTCAGCCGGCCCGGACCGGGATGGTCCGGGCCTCTGTCGTGTCCTCCCCGCGCCCGCGGGGGTCAGCCGCCGTCGCACGTTCCCGCGTGGGCGTTCAACAAGTCCTCCCCGCGCCCGCGGGGGTCAGCCGCCGTTCCCGATCGCCGAGGCCGAGACCGCCGAGTCCTCCCCGCGCCCGCGGGGGTCAGCCGGCGGGCTGCGGCTCTGCCGGCTGGCGGGCGCTGTCCTCTCCGCGCCCGCGGGGGTCAGCCGGTCCGGGCCGCCACGGTTGGGGCGTTGTCGGCGTCCTCCCCGCGCCCGCGGGGGTCAGCCGCGAAGGGGTACCTACGGTGGTAGCTGCGGGTGGTCCTACCCGCGCCCGCGGGGGTCAGCCGCAGCCGTGACCACCATCCCGCCGCCGCCCACCGTCCTCCCCGCGCCCGCGGGGGTCAGCCGTGGGGCAAGGGCCCGCTCACCGCGTCCCAGGTGTCCTCCCCGCGCCCGCGGGGGTCAGCCGATCGGCGACCAGATCAAGGCCACCCGGGCCCGGTCCTCCCCGCGCCCGCGGGGGTCAGCCGCAGCGGTGTGGGGGGCGGGGCGGCCGGTCAGCGTCCTCCCCGCGCCCGCGGGGGTCAGCCGCTCTCGACCCTCCTCCCCAGCCGCTACAACATCTCCTCCCCGCACCTGCGGGGGTCAGCCGGTCCGCCAGGTCCGCACCCGCTCGGCCGCCGCCTCCTCCCCGCACCTGCGGGGGTCAGCCGCTCGCCCAGACGGTCGCTCCGGCTGTCGAAAACTGCTCCCCTGCGCAGTCGGGGGTCAGCCGTAGCCCGCCGCCGCGGTCAAGGCGCCGCTCGCGTCCTCCCCGCGCAGGCGGGGGTCAGCCGAGCGGGCAGACTGGCCCGTACCGGCCCAAGAGGTCCTCCCCGCGCCCGCAGGGGTCAGCTGTCGGCAACGGGTGAAACGAGGGCCACGGACGGCGGATCAAAAGCGGGTCACTGCGAGTGAAACACTCCTCCCCGCACCTGCGGGGGTCAGCCGACGCTCAGCGCGGTGCTCCGCATGGCCCAGCACTCCTCCCCGCACCTGCGGGGGTCAGCCGTTCGAGGTCCACGCAGAAGGGCGCAGTGGGTAGTCCTCCCCGGGGCAGCGTCCTCCCCGCGCCCGCAGAGGTCAGCCGGGCATCGACGACCACAGCCAGGTCGTCATCAAGTCCTCCCCGCACTCGCGGGGGTCAGCCGACGGTTGACGACGCGCCGCGCCGCCAAAGAGTCCTCCCCGCGCGAGCGGGGGTCAGCCGCGGAAACGGCGGAGGAGCTTCGCCGAGCCGAAGTCCTCCCCGCGCAGGCGGGGGCAGCCGACGTGGTGGTACTGCACCGGCTGTCGTCACGGGTCCTCCCCCGCACGCGGGGGTCAGCCGGGGGACGCGAATGTGTATCACCGTCCGCGGTTCGGCTCTTTTGCCCGTACCTGCCCGGGGGCGTCAGTGCCCCGAACTGCCTGTGTGGGAGAGTACGACGCGATCATGAATCCTGGGGGTGGATCAGTGCGCACACGTCATCGCGCGGTGGTTGGGGTCGTTCTGGCGGTTCTCGGAGTGTCAGCCTGCTCCGCCGACCCGCAGGGCAGACCGGCGACCGGCGCGGCCTCCGACCGGACGCATCCTCAGGCTCGACTACGCGAAGGCCTGCTGACCCTGGACCGGCTCCCCCAGGGGTTCCAGTTGAACACGGCGGACGTCAACTCGACGACGACCGGTGCTCCGCATACCCCGTCCGCAGTTTCCATCGCGTCGATGCCGTGCTCCGAACTCGGTGTCGAGTCCTTCATGACGGCTCACGCTCACCCCGTGGAGGACGCGGCGGTGGGGGTTGAACGGACGCCGGTCGGCGACGACGATATGGGTTGGTTCGGCCAGGAGTCGCTCGACCGGTACGCGCCCGGACAGGCGGCCGAGGTGATGGCCGCCATCCGTGGAGTCGCCGGGCGCTGCGCTTCCTCCACCGACACGCTGGCGGACGGCACACCGCTGAGGGATACCGCGTCCGTCACGGCGGCCGGGGTCGCGGCCGATGACAGCCTGCTGCTCCACCTCACGTCGGCCTTTCCTGACGGCGGGCAGCAGTTCGTCAACGAAACCGCTTTCGTCCGCATGGGCGATGTGATCCTCATGGTGCAGCACGTCGTCGAGGACCATCCGTCGTCGGACACGGAAACCGTTCTCTCGGCGGCGATGACGGCGTACCGCTCGACCGCTGGCGGCTGACGCCGCGCCCTTCAGTCCTCCATGCCGGGGCGCCCCAGAGCGGGAACCAGCGGGACAGGTCCGGTTCGATACGAAGATCGCTCTTGAGCATGTTGGAGATCTCGATCTCCAGAGCGTTGTTCCGCTTCCCTGCCCACGCTGTTTACACATCGGGTAGAAGGTGCCGCAGAAGTCCTCCCCGCACCCGCGGGGGGCCAGTCGCGCTGGCCAAGGCCGCCCACGAGGTCATTGCCCTCCACCTCGCACATGCGGGGGTCAGCCGACGACCACCGCCTTCAACACTGGCGGCGCGCTGTCCTCCCCGCGCAGGCGGGGGTCAGCCCCGGCCGTGGGCGTCGTGACGCGGGAGCGCGCCGTCCTTCCCGCGCGGGCGGGGGTCAGCCGTCCCCGAACTACGTGCAGGGCGCCGTGGGCTGGTCCTCCCCGCGCAGGCGGGGGGTCAGCCGAGCTGCCCGGACTGGGAGTTGGTGCAGATGTAGTCCTCCCCGCGCCCGCGGGGGCAGCCGAGGCCGGCACTCTCCAGGTGCCCGAGGTGGGTGTCCTCCCCGCGCCACTGCGGTTGTGTCCAGGGCCTCGCTGGCGGGGCGAGTCCTCCGCGCAGCCGGACGACGTCGCCTTTGGCGTGGCACGATGAGACACGGTTCCTTGACAGCACAACAGCACAACAGCACACCCGCCGTCACGGCCCGCCGTGTGCAGCCAAGTCAAGAAACGGCAAAGGCCCCGCTGCGCCGCAGGTCGGAAAGTGTCCTCCCCGCAGGCGCGGGGGTCAGCCGGTCAGTTCACTGGTCGCACCCTTGATCAACTGGTCCTCCCCGCAGGCGCGGGGGTCAGCCGCTTGCCGCCGTGGTGCTGTGCTTGGCCGCCCGGTCCTCCCCGCAGGCGCGGGGGTCAGCCGGAGAAGCCTGATCTCCCGGGTGCTGAGGCGTTGTCCTCCCCGCAGGCGCGGGGGTCAGCCGACAGCAAGGGCCTAGAGAGGCATCCATGTACGGTCCTCCCCGCAGGCGCGGGGGTCAGCCGACGACGGCCGCAGCAGCAGCGCCGATCCAGTCGTCCTCCCCGCAGGCGCGGGGGTCAGCCGAGACGGCTAAGGCCTGCCCCGAGCGCGACGCGGTCCTCCCCGCAGGCGCGGGGGTCAGCCGCCCACGCCCGTCAACCTCGGCAAGCCCCGCCAGTCCTCCCCGCAGGCGCGGGGGTCAGCCGGTTGTGATCCCCTTGCGGGCGTTGACGACCTGGTCCTCCCCGCAGGCGCGGGGGTCAGCCGCAAAAAGCGCGCGCTCCCATCCCTGCTACGGGGTCCTCCCCGCAGGCGCGGGGGTCAGCCGACGTGCGAGGCGGGCCCGTGGACAACTGCGGAGTCCTCCCCGCAGGCGCGGGGGTCAGCCGGCCTCGCCGGCATCGACGTCCTGGTCGTCGACGTCCTCCCCGCAGGCGCGGGGGTCAGCCGGTGATGTTCACGGGCGGGTGCCTTTCGGATCGGTCCTCCCCGCAGGCGCGGGGGTCAGCCGCTCGTCTACGCCACCCGCCACTTCCACAACCGGTCCTCCCCGCAGGCGCGGGGGTCAGCCGTTGCAGAGCTGAATTCCCCGGTGGTTTCGCACGTCCTCCCCGCAGGCGCGGGGGTCAGCCGACGGACACGTACTCGTGGTTGTCCTCGGTGTAGTCCTCCCCGCAGGCGCGGGGGTCAGCCGTCGCAACCCGGTGCACCATGCACCCACTTTTCGTCCTCCCCGCAGGCGCGGGGGTCAGCCGGCGCCCAGGCGCCGTTCTGACGGATGTTTGGCGTCCTCCCCGCAGGCGCGGGGGTCAGCCGCCGTACGAGCAGCGCCGAAGCCTGGCCACCGCGTCCTCCCCGCAGGCGCGGGGGTCAGCCGGTGCTGTGACCAGGCGGCGAGTAGGTGGTCATGTCCTCCCCGCAGGCGCGGGGGTCAGCCGGCCGCGACGACGAACGTCATCTGCCTCGCCCCGTCCTCCCCGCAGGCGCGGGGGTCAGCCGGACGGCCGGGCCCTGTACGCGGTGCCCGGGGTGTCCTCCCCGCAGGCGCGGGGGTCAGCCGCCGTACGAGCAGCGCCGAAGCCTGGCCACCGCGTCCTCCCCGCAGGCGCGGGGGTCAGCCGGTGCTGTGACCAGGCGGCGAGTAGGTGGTCATGTCCTCCCCGCAGGCGCGGGGGTCAGCCGGCCGCGACGACGAACGTCATCTGCCTCGCCCCGTCCTCCCCGCAGGCGCGGGGGTCAGCCGGACGGCCGGGCCCTGTACGCGGTGCCCGGGGTGTCCTCCCCGCAGGCGCGGGGGTCAGCCGCCGTACGAGCAGCGCCGAAGCCTGGCCACCGCGTCCTCCCCGCAGGCGCGGGGGTCAGCCGGTGCTGTGACCAGGCGGCGAGTAGGTGGTCATGTCCTCCCCGCAGGCGCGGGGGTCAGCCGGCCGCGACGACGAACGTCATCTGCCTCGCCCCGTCCTCCCCGCAGGCGCGGGGGTCAGCCGGACGGCCGGGCCCTGTACGCGGTGCCCGGGGTGTCCTCCCCGCAGGCGCGGGGGTCAGCCGCCGTACGAGCAGCGCCGAAGCCTGGCCACCGCGTCCTCCCCGCAGGCGCGGGGGTCAGCCGGTGCTGTGACCAGGCGGCGAGTAGGTGGTCATGTCCTCCCCGCAGGCGCGGGGGTCAGCCGGCCGCGACGACGAACGTCATCTGCCTCGCCCCGTCCTCCCCGCAGGCGCGGGGGTCAGCCGGACGGCCGGGCCCTGTACGCGGTGCCCGGGGTGTCCTCCCCGCAGGCGCGGGGGTCAGCCGCCGTACGAGCAGCGCCGAAGCCTGGCCACCGCGTCCTCCCCGCAGGCGCGGGGGTCAGCCGGTGCTGTGACCAGGCGGCGAGTAGGTGGTCATGTCCTCCCCGCAGGCGCGGGGGTCAGCCGGCCGCGACGACGAACGTCATCTGCCTCGCCCCGTCCTCCCCGCAGGCGCGGGGGTCAGCCGGACGGCCGGGCCCTGTACGCGGTGCCCGGGGTGTCCTCCCCGCAGGCGCGGGGGTCAGCCGGCTGACGAGGTTCGGCTACGCGAAGGTCCGGGGTCCTCCCCGCAGGCGCGGGGGTCAGCCGCTGCCGCGCTCGCCGCCGTCCGCGCCGCCGAGGTCCTCCCCGCAGGCGCGGGGGTCAGCCGTTGACGACGTGCTCGTGGCGACCGTTGCCGTCGTCCTCCCCGCAGGCGCGGGGGTCAGCCGGCGTGGTCACCGGGGACGCCGGGGGCCTGCTCGTCCTCCCCGCAGGCGCGGGGGTCAGCCGGACCTCGGCCGCACCACCGCCTCGTTGGAGGGGTCCTCCCCGCAGGCGCGGGGGTCAGCCGCAGCAGCAGGCCGCAGCTGCGGCCGCGGCACAGTCCTCCCCGCAGGCGCGGGGGTCAGCCGCTCGGAGGCGAGATGAAACGCGACGGGGCCCCGTCCTCCCCGCAGGCGCGGGGGGCAGCCGTCCGCCAGCCGTTCGTCCAGGCCTGCGTCCTTCAGCGTCCTCCCCGCAGGCGCGGGGATCAGCGCGCTCTTCGGCGCGTCCCAGCGCACCGTCCTCGTCCTCCCCGCAGGCGCGCGGGTCAGCCGAAGTGTCACCCCCGGGCCGTCACCCCCGGCCGGTCCTCCCCGCAGGCGCGGGGGTCAGCCGTCGGACACCCACACCTCGGGGTTCTCGCCGTCGTCCTCCCCGCAGGCGCGGGGGTCAGCCGTCGGACACCCACACCTCGGGGTTCTCGCCGTCGTCCTCCCCGCAGGCGCGGGGGTCAGCCGCCGGACACCCACACCTCGGGGTTCTCGCCGTCGTCCTCCCCGCAGGCGCAGGGGTCAGCCGCCGGACACCCACACCTCGGGGTTCTCGCCGTCGTCCTCCCCGCAGGCGCGGGGGTCAGCCGGTCAGCCCCGAGGAGTGGGACGTGGCCCGGCGGTCCTCCCCGCAGGCGCGGGGGTCAGCCGTGGAGTGCGCCGACCGCAGCGAGGCCTCGCGCGTCCTCCCCGCACCCGCGGGGGTCCGCTGCGGCCGACGACGGCGGCAGCGTTGCCGAAGAAGTCCTCTCCGCGCCCGCGGGGGTCAGCCGAGTTCATACAGCACTCAGGGAGGGAACTGCATGTCCTCCCCGCGCCCGCGGGGGTCAGCCGCCACCCGGCGCTGGTCCTCCTCCCCGCAGGCGCGGGTCAGCCGATGGAGGCCGGATCGGAGAGGTCCTCCCCGCACCCGCGGGGGTCAGCCGGGCATGACCGCTCGGCATCACGCCCGCCCCTCTTCCTCACAGGCACGGGGATCATTCCCCGCCAGACTCCCGAACAGCTACGGTAGGAGCCGTGGGTGTCCGGTCGAACACACCACAGCCAGGCCGGAGGAGGCGAACCGTTGAGCGCGCAGCCGATCGCGTACGCGGACGTGAATCACGAGGCCGCGTTGAAATACGCCGTGCAGCTCATCGATCACCGGTGGGCCCAGGTCATCGAGGGGCGGATCGTCCTGGTGTCACCCACGTGGGACCACGAGAACGTGGCGGCGAAGATCCGCCGCCAGCTCGACCGCCGCGTCGATGAGCTCGGCTGTATCAGCGGGTCCGGGAACCTCGACCTGCCCGGCTCCCCCAACTGGTACATGCCTGACCTCGCGGTCATCCCCGAAGACCTGGCCAAAGGCGCGGGCGCTCTCACCCCCGACCAGACCCTCCTGGTCGTCGAGGTCACCTCCGAGTCCAATGGCGACACCGACCGTGTCACCAAGCGCAAGCGCTACGCCCAGTACGGTGCCCCGCTCTACCTGCTCGCCGACCGGCAGAACCGCACCTGCACCCTGTTCTCCGAGCCTCACGACCTCGGCTACGCCGTCATCGACGGCCCCCACCCGTTCGGGACCGCGCTCCGGCTGCCCGAGCCGTTCAATCTGACCCTGGACACCACCGCGTTCTGACCACACGAGGCCAGCCGACACCCAACCGGCCAGTAAAGAAAACAGCAAAGCCGCTGCTGCGCCGCAGGCCAGAAAGCCTCCTCCCCGCGCGAGCGGGGGTCAGCCGGCCGGCGTCGGGACGATCGTCGCGGGACCGTCCTCCTCCCCGCGCGAGCGGGGGTCAGCCGGAGACCTTCGCGGGGGTGACGGTGCCGGCGGTCTCCTCCCCGCGCGAGCGGGGGTCAGCCCGCAGATCTTCAAACTCGCCGTGGACAACGGCGCTCCTCCCCGCGCGAGCGGGGGTCAGCCGCGGCTGAACCTCGTGCGGGGCATCGTCACGGTGTCCTCCCCGCGCAGGCGGGGGGCAGCCGCCGAGAGTGCTGGACTCCCGAACCGCAAGGAAGTCCTCCCCGCGCAGGCGGGGGTCAGCCGAGCGAGGGTTCCTAACCAGGGAAACCGGAACTGTCCTCCCCGCGCAGGCGAGGGTCAGCCGCCGAGCCGGCGGAACCGCGCTTCCATGTCCCTGTCCGTCCGCGCCTGCGGGGGTCAGCCGGGGTTCATCATCGACCAGGAAGTCCCTGCAGAGTCCTCCCCGCACCCGCGGGGGTCAGCCGCCGAGGCCCGGGCCACGGAACTGACCGAGGAACTCCTCCCCGCACTCGCGGGGGTCAGCCGACCTGGAACGTCTCGCGGTAGTCGCGGCCCTGGTCCTCCCCGCACCCGCGGGGGTCAGCCGCCGCGGGCCTCGTCGGGGTAGTAGCCGGCCTCGTCCTCCCCGCACCCGCGGGGGTCAGCCGCGCTTCACCGCCCCCGCCGTGGAGCGTCGCGGAGTCCTTCCCGCGCCTGCGGGGGTCAGCCGTCAGGTGATGGTGCGCCGCCAGAGGTCCCCCTGTCCTCCCCGCACCCGCGGGGGTCAGCCGCTGCCGTTGACCGTGATGCTGCGGTGGCCGTGGTCCTCCCCGCACCGCCGTCCCCGCGCCTGCGGGGTCCCCCGTCGGCCTTCCCCACCAGCACGGGCCCGCCGCGGACTTGTCAAACGCCGACCATGCGCCGCGTGACACGATAAGAACTCGCACCTTGACACCACAACAGCACACCAAGTGGCGCAGACCAGTCGAGAAACAGCAAAGCCGCTGCTGCGCCGCAGGTCAGAAAGCCTCCTCCCCGCGCGGGCGGGGGTCAGCCGGTTCCGTCCTGGATTTGGCGCCTGTAGGCGTCCTCCTCCCCGCGCGGGCGGGGGTCAGCCGCGGTCGTCGTCGAGGTTGAGGCCGAGCCGAGTGTGGCTCCTCCCCACACCCACGGGGGTCAGCCGGCGGTCTACGCGTTCTGGCGCCTGCCCGTTGAGTCCTCCCCGCGCCTGCGGGGGTCAGCCGGAGTTCGACCCGACCGCGCTGGTCAAGCGCGCGTCCTCCCCGCACCCGCGGGGGTCAGCCGCGGTGCACGCGGGAGGCCGGGCCGTCGAGGGTCGGCGTCGTCCTCCCCGCACCCGCGGGGGTCAGCCAGCTGGGCAAGGCGAGCATTCAGCCGAACCGGGCTCCTCCCCCCCCACCCGTGGGGATCAGCCGCGGCATGCCTCGGAGGACTCCGTCAGGAGTCAGTCCTCCCCGCACCCGCGCGGGTCAGCCGCTCGCCGAGTGGATCGCCCGAACAGGGCTGAGGTCTTCCCCGCACCCGCGGGGGTCAGCCGGACCCGCATGCACACGCACTGGAACGACACCGGTCCTCCCCGCACCGCGGGGGTCAGCCGTGAGCGATGCGGGCCCGGGCGCCCTCAAGGAGGTCCTCCCCGCGCCCGCGGGGGTCAGCCGACCAGGGCGTGGGCGGGGCTGCGGAAGTCACCGTCATCGGGGGGTCCTCCCCGCGCAGGCGGGGGTCAGCCGAGCACGTTGACGGTGCGGCTGGCGGAGGCCCTTTAGCAAAGCCGCTGCTGCGCCGCAGGTCAGAAAGCCTCCTCCCCGCACATGCGGGGGTCAGCCGCCCCCTCTCCCCTTGGCAGGCCTGGCCGTTGGCTCCTCCCCGCACATGCGGGGGTCAGCCGGCTGACGAGGGAGCAACCCCCGCGAGCGCGGGCTCCTCCCCGCACATGCGGGGGTCAGCCGCGAAGGAGGCAGCGGAGGCGCAGGCGGCGTTCCTCCTCCCCGCACATGCGGGGGTCAGCCGCAATTCGGTGTAGGTGCACCACCGGGACGCCACTCCTCCCCGCACCTGCAGGGGTCAGCCGGAGACGAACCCGAACTCGGGGCTCCTCGTGGCGTCTTCCTCGCACCCGCGGGGGACAGCCGACGTGCAGCGGCTCGCGCGGCTCGGTGGGCTGGTCCTCCCCGCACCCGCGGGGTCAGCCGGTCGCGGACCGCGTCGGCAGCTCCTACCGCGTGTCCTCCCCGCAACCGCGGGGGTCAGCCGACGGCGTACGGGTCGTAATCCGCTGAACCCAGCCCTCCCACTGAATCCCAGCCCTCGCCGCACCCGCGGGGGTCAGCCGGAGGAGGCGCTCAAGTTCGCCAGCATCGGTATGTCCTCCCCGCACCCGCGGGGTCAGCCGGCCGTGGGGGCGGGCGTGATCATCGCTTGCCGGTCCTCCCCGCACCCGCAGGGGTCAGCCGATGAGCACGTTCTCCGGCATGGTCCGCAACATGTCCTCCCCGCGCCCGCGGGGGTCAGCCGCGGCCCACTGGCGAACGCGGGCGTTCTGCCGCCTCCTCCCCGCACGCGCCGGGGTCAGCCGCACGTCGACGGTGACGGGGGCACAGCGGCCGACTCCTCCCCGCACTCGCGGGGGTCAGCCGCCGGCATCCCAGCTGGGTCTGACACAGCGGAGATCCTCCCGGCACTCGTGGGGGTCAGCCGCACTCGCATCGTGTCACCGAGCCGGGCCTCCGGGCGGCGTAAATACCCAGATCGCCCGGTGACGGCACGCCCGAGTCTATGTTTACCGGCGCCGACGCTCGGACGATGGTCAGCCGCGCTGGCGAAGGTGGAAGGCGACATCGGAGGGTGTCTGGCCGGCCAGGAGCACGAGAGGCTCCAGCAGCCCCTCCCAGAGCGCGTCGGTGCCCTCGGGCTGCGCCTCGGTCAGCCGGCTAACGGCCGCCTGCTCCCGGGTCAGCGGTGAGGGCAACATCGGATCGTCGAGGCATTCGTAGATGACCTCCACCCTTGCCAGCAGCTGCTCGCGGCGTTCCTGGGCGGATTCGACGGACTGGGCGTCGCGTGCAGTCAGCAGGGCCGGAACCGGAACGGACAGTGCGGCGTGCAGCTGTCCGAGCGTCGGCTCCTCGGCCAGCTCCGCCACCACCTGGTCGGTCAGCGGAACCTTGCCGTCGACCACTCGTTCCAGGACGGCGATGCCGAGCACGGTGTAGGCGCTGACGCACGGCCACATCACCTTTTCCACCGCATCGGTGTACTGGTAGGAGGCACGGCGCACTTCGTCCAGCGCCCGCGACCGGAAGGTGAACCGGGCACCGTCATCGAGGTGCTCGGCGTGATCCGACAAGGCGAACAGCCGGTCCAGGGCCGCCCTGGAGGTGCCCCACTCGTGCCGCACCTCGGTCATCGCGAAGTGCAACGAGGCGAGCGCCTCGAACTCGGCCTCGCTCAGGACCGCCAGCTGCCCCCTGCTGGGAAACCGCACCGCTTACCCCTCCCCGTCGATCAACATCCCGCGGCCGCCCACGCTACCCCCGCCGGCCGACCCAGCGGGCCGGTCACGGACGCGGTCACGGGCTAGGGTCATGCGGCGCCGGTGAGGGGCGATCCGCTTGGCGCGGCGTGTCGCCACTCACCCCATCCGATGGGCCGGCTCCACGATGATGGAATTCGCCCGGGACAACGGGCCTACACAGCGCGGGGAGTCGCAGGTGACGATGCAGGCCGAGACCGGTACGCAGCAGGAACGCGTCATGGGACGGGCGTTCACGGTGCGCCTGGACCCCTACGGCCGCCCCACAGCCGGCACCGTCCGGCTGTCCTGCTCCGCCGCGGCCTGCGCCGACCAGCGCTTCCCGAGCACCGCCGAGGGGCGCAGGGCGGCGGTGGAGCACGTCAAGCTGCACGTCGCCCGCGTCCGTACGGGCGGGGGGCCGCGAGGTAACGCGTACTGCGCCTGTCTGGCCGGCGGCTGCGCGTGGCATGTCGCCGATCCGGATGCGAGCGCCGGACGGCACGGCGGGGCGCGGCCGACGGCGGTAGCGGGGGCGGTGCGGTGCGGCGGCCCGGTGGTTCTGGCGGTGTACGCGGACCGGGCGGGACGGCTGTGGCGGCTGGCGGAGACGTGCGCGCGCTGCGCGGCCGCCACCCCGGGCTGCCGGGTGCTGGCCCACGCTGTGCCCACGGCCTGCACCGCGCCCGCCGCGGCAGACCAGGCGGGCGGGAAGCCGACCGCGCAGGAGGAGCGCGCGAACAGCACCGCGGGCCTGAGCGTGGCGGCGGCGTTCTCCGACCACACCCTCTCCCCCACGACCGGGTCGCCTTCCCCCACCGCCGCACCGGCCGTGCCCGGTGCCCGCACGGCTGCACCGGCCAAAGCGCCGCAGAGCCCGAAGCGGTGGGGGAAGATCGCACAGCGGGTCGTGCCGTCCAACCTGCAGCCCGACTCCCTGCGCGCAGAGCTCGTCGAACTCGGCGACGCCTTCCGCGACCACCAAAAGCGCCCCGAACCCGACCACGCGCTGCTCGCCGAGCTCCAGGAGCGCAAGGCCCGCGCGTTCGACCTGTGGGCCGACGTCACTGGCGACGCCAACCTGCGCCTGGAGGCGCAGCGGGCCCGGCAGGCGGCGCAAACCGAACGCGAGACCCACCGCAACCGCACCGCCTACGTGCCCGACGGCACCGACGGCCAGCGCGAGGTCGTGGTGGAAAGGTTGCTGACCCGTCAGCAGGCCGCCTGCGCCCGCACCGTGCTGGACTACGTCGCCGCCCATGCCCCGCACCACGACCCCCAAGTGCACCTGGCCGTCCTCATGCTCACCCTGCGCACCGCGCGCACCGGCACCGGGAACGTCACTGGCCAGGACCTCACCGGCTGGCTCGCAGACGACACCGAACGGGTCCTGAATCAGCTGGTCGCCGCCGACTGGCTGCGTCTGCCCGGCACCGTCACCGAGGCCCTGGCCTCCCGGCCCGAGAGCCCCGCCCTGGTTACGGTGCCCTCGCTGCTGCCCCGTGACCCGTATCCGTTCACCTTCGGCAAGTCCACCCGCCCCAAGCTCTCCGGCTGGGCCCAGAAGACCGTCGGCGACCGCAAGCTCCGCAAGAAGAAGGCCGGTGCCGCCACCCGGCTCCTCGCCCTGTACACCGCCGCCCACACCCGCCCCGACGGCCGCCTCGGCCACCCCGAGGACGGCGGGATCCCGCTTCAGGCGGCCGCCGCGTTCTGCGCCCTGCCGGTCGAGGAGAGCAGCGAGCACGCCGCCCAGCTGGTCGCCGCCGACTGGCTCACCGAAGCCGACACCGCCGACGGCCTGCTGCGCGGCCGGCTCGCCGAGCGTGTCTGGCCCCTGGGTGGCCTGCTGTAGACGCTGCTCCCCGGCCCCACAGGATCCGGCACTTCTGCACCCGCCACAGGACAAACGCGACACGTGGTGGTAACGCCCAGGGCCCGTCAGGTTGGCGGGCCCACGTGGTAGTCGGCGGCGTCAGGCCGAGGTAGGAAGCTGGCCGAGGTTGGTGATCTGAGCAGCGTGCGGTGACATGCCGTTGCCTGCACAGAAAGTTCTGTGCAGGGATAACTTTCAGGGGGCTGCGACCCGCAGTCGGCAGCGGCAAGGCCGGAACCGGCTTGGCGGTTCGGGCAGGCATCGGCGAAGCGGAGGGTACCCAGCCCACTGGGGCGGGGGCCAGGCCGGGCCGTCGTACGGCGGACCGGCCCCGGTGGCCGGCAACGATCTGGGTGTCACGCGGCACCGGAGAGGGCGGCCGGCTGCTGGACGTGGTTGGTGCGCAGGGGGACGGCGTGACCGCGCGCGACGGCGAGGGCAGCGTGGTGGCGGGCGAGGGCTTCGCGGGCCCGGGCGATTCGGGCCAGGGCCTCCTCGTCCTCGACGCAGGGCCGGTGGGCTTCCTCGGGTTCGCGCGGGCGGTTGTAGTGCCGGCGCAGGATCTCCTCCCGGGCTGCGGCGGCTTCGTCGAGGGCGGCCTGGCGGGCCTGGGCCTGGTCGCGCATCTGCTGGCGGAGCTGTTGGTAGACGGTGTTGTCGGCGAGCGGGGGCGCGGTCGGCGCGGGTGCCGGGGCGGAGTGCTGTCGGGCCGGGGCGGTGGTCGGTTCGACGTCGGGCGCCGGGGTGGGTACGGCGGCCGCGCCGACGCGGATGTCGATGGCGCGGACGGTGCCGGGCTTGGCGGTGTTGAGCTTGGCGAGGAGCTGGCGCTGCTCCAGGCGCAGTTTGGTGGCCCAGGCCGGGGAGTCGCAGGTGATGCGCAGGGTGCGGGTGTCGGCGTTGAAGCCGGCCGGGAACCAGTGCAGCGCTTCCTCGGTGCCGACCAGCTGGGTCCAGTTGGTGCGCATGGTGCCCTGGGCGGTGCCCAGCGCCCAGCCCTGGGCGGTGGCCATGGCGGGCACGACGGAGGCCAGGGTGGAGGGGTCGCGGGCGTCCCGGCCGGCGCGGGCGATCTGCTGGCGGGTCGGGACGGTCTTCTTGACGGGGGCGTTGCCGTTGAGGCGGGCGGTGCGGCGGGCGGCGCGAAGCGCGGTGCGGGCCAGGTCGGCGCCGCTGGGCTCCTGGGTGGTGCTGGTCATGCGGTGAACCTCCTGACGGGGATGCGGGCGTGCTCGGCGGCGTCGGCGATCAGCTCGTCGAGGGCCCGGTTGTCGATGAAGGCGAGGACCAGGCTGGCGTCCGTGACGAGCCGGGCGGCCAGTTCCTCGTCAGTGAGCGGCGGGTGGCTGTGGTCGACGCCGGTGTCGAGGCACCCGCACCGAGCGTCGCGGAGCACCGGTTCGATGGGCTGACCGTGGGCTTCGGCCCAGCGGTGGGCCAGGTCGCCGACTTCGCCGGCGGCCTCGAGGTGTCGGACGGCCAGCAGGTGGAGCGGGCCGCGGTCCTGGACGATGTCGTGCCAGGTCTCCAGCAGCACGTCCTCGACCAGCTGCTTGTCGGCCCAGCCGGCCGGGCCGGTGACGACGACGCTGGTCGAGGCGAGGACCAGGCGCAGCGCGGTGACCTGGGGAGCGTCGGTGAGGCGGTTGAGCTTGGCTAGCAGGGAGTGGGTGAGCAGCTTGGTCTGGAGCAGGTAGGCCCTGGTGTCGCACAGCACCAGCAGCTCGCCGGTCTTCGGGTCGTAGACCGGCACGGTGTGGGCGGCCAGGGCCGGGGTGGCGGTGTGCGTCCACCAGGGGAAGGCCCGCCGTAGTTCGAATCGGACGTCGTCGGTCACCGGGTCACTCCCAGTTGGATGTTCGGGTTCGCGTCGAGGGAGGCGTACCGCGCGACCAGGCCGGCGCCGAAGCGCTCGAAGGCCTGGTCGCCGGAGGCTTCCATCTGGGCGAGCGCGGCCGCGGGCAGGTAGGCGACCTGTTGCAGGTCCTGCCTGGTCACGGGCGCGGTAGTGGCGGCCGCGCCGAACAGGTCGGCCATGAAGTCCAGCTCGCCGGCCAGCTCCTGGACAGCGGCCACGGAGGTGTCCTCGACCCGGACGGCGGCCCGCTCGGCCACCGCCTGGTCGTGCCGCTCCTGCTCGACGTCCTGGCGCAGGGCGTGCGCGATCAGCGAGTGGGGCCGCTCCGGGCGCCACAGCACCCCGGCGCACCCGTACTGAGCTGCGATCTCGCCCAGCCAGGCCATGACCTGGTCCTGGCTCCAGCCCCGTTCAGCGAGGTCGTTGAGGACCCACCGCAGCTGGTCGTGCGAGGCCTGCCGCACCCACGGCACCCGCCGGTACGCGACCCGGGCCAGCTGGTCGCCGGCCACCATCATCGCCGCCGTGACGACCTGCCCGAGCACCGTGCGCCGCCGCTGCCCGGCTTGCCGCGCAGCGCGCTTCTTCCTGGTGCTGGACGTCGTCTCACGGGCCGCGCCCGTAGTTTTTGAATCACGCACGGAGGGAGAGCTCAGGCAGTCAGTGGTACCACCCTCCAATGGGGTGCAACGCGGGGTGCTGACGGACTGTCGGGCACGGCTGTGACGAACGGTGCGACGGGGACGGCGCAGCTTCCGGGCGGCCTTCTTTCCGAGCTCCGCGATGACGGAGCGGCCCTCCTCCGAGATGCCGGTCATCCGCCGCTCCAGGCCCTCGCCCGCAGTGCGGATCCCGAGCGCTTGGTCGTAGCTGACCGGGATCAGCCGCTCGTACTCGGACGCCAGGCACGTGACCCGCTTCCGACCAGGCGCCAGCGGCAGCCGGGTGCCGACCGAGCGCCAGGCCAGCAGGCCGGTCGCCTGGAGGATGTCCCGGTGGTACTGCACGGTCCGCCGGCTGCACTTCAGCTCGCGCATCAGATAGGCGATCGACGGCCGACACGGCGTCAGCCTCGACAGCACCTCCGCCAACTTGACCGTCGTCTCACAGAACCCGGGACGCCGCGGCGGCGGGACGTACAGGCCGGCCCCGTGCACCCAGTGGACCGCCTGCATCCACGAGTACCCGTCCAGCGCGATCCGCCCGGCCGCCCCCGACACCAGCTGGTGCTCCAGCGGCACCCACGCCACCCGGGTCGGAACCACGGCGGTGACCTCGGCCAGCGCCTGGCGCTGGCCGGGAACGACCGGCACGGCCGGAATCATCTGGTTCGGACGCGACCGTGTGACACCTGGAGCCTCACCCAGACGAGTGATGTGCGTCACATTGTCGACAGCGAGCGTGGCGGATCCGACAACCGGTCCGCCAACCGGTCCGCCCACAGAACCCAAGGCTGGAGCGGGGGAGGAGATCTCTCGCCCCTCCCCTCCCCCATCGTGCGAGCTCAAACCGGGGACACCACCGGCGACGACGGGGGCACCGCAAGACTGGAAAGGCCCGCTGACCTGCTCAATAATGACAACGCTCCCTGCTGCTAGATGGGTAGGGCGGCAGCACCCCCTCGGGAGTGCTGACAAGAAGCACCTCTCGTGGGTGTGGACACACAGGCCCCCTCGCGGGGGCGAAACCCAATCGGCGACCTCCTGTCTCTCCGTCTTCGCGGAGTGGTCCTGGTAGTTGGCGGTGGGTGCAGCCGAGGCCCTTGCCGGGGCCCCGACTGCGGAACGGCTCCTGGATAGGGAGCCGGGTACTGCGACCGGTCTTGGATGACCGGCTGTGGTTCCTCTGGGAAGAAACCGCTGGTGGTCGGTTGGAAGCCGATCCCCCAGCAACCCGCTCAACGGTGTGGAAGCCCGAGAGCGGGGTGGAGCAGGTAGGCCGATTCGGGGTGGAAATCCCGAAGAGCGGCCGGCGGAGCTCGGACCCGTGGAAAGGTCGGGGCGCCGCCACAGACGGCTAGGTCACGGCGCACCCCCACACGGGGGCAGCAGGCCCAGCCACACACACGACGACGGCACCCCGCCCGGAGCGAGACCGACTCGGTCGCTCCACGGCGGGGTGCCGCGCGTATGCCAGGACCCGGCTACGGGTACCCTTCATCACGTCACCACCCTTCTCGTGGTTGACCGGGACGGGCCCCTGCCAGGGGGCGCCGAGCCACTTCACCGCCGTCCGGACCCCCACGGTCCGGGCGGCGAAGTCGTTTTTGATCACTGCTGCGCACAGCCTACCCCTGCGGTTAGGACGCAGAGTAGCGCTACGTTCACCGTGTCGATCTGACGCTCCAACGAGCTGAAAGCCCGACAAGTTCACCTCTTTACTTCCCTGTCCGGTCGTCGAAGCCGTGCTGGGCGAGCTCGGCAGGGCGCTGCGCGACCCAGCCGGATCCCCCCGCCTCTGGATCGTGGATCGTGCGCACGTGCTGGAAGCCCCGCTCTGTGTAGTACTGCTGGAGCCGGATGTTGCTGGTCCAGGCGTCCAGCCGCAGCCACTGCGCTCCGTGGCGCGCCGCCCGATCACCAGCCCAGTCCAGGAGTCGAGTCCCGAGGTCCAGGCCGGCGAACTTCCTGTCGACCGTGAGTTTGTGGACGTACTGAGCTTTGTCTTGGCGCTCCTGAGGCGTCCAGAGAAGGGGGTCGGCCGCACCGTCAAGCGTGATGGTCGCCGCGAGGTCATCGGCATCTGCCGAGTCGCGTACGACGAAGACCTCGCCGGACCGGATGCTCTGCGCTATCTGGTCGCTCGGGAAAGTGGTCGACCACTGGTCGCTGCCGAGTGCGGCGAGCCACCTCGCGGCGTCAACGCGGAACTGTGTCAGTCGGACCAAGTCCGTGATCTCGGCGCGCGTGATGATCACTTTGCGGGCTCCGAGTCTTCCTCGGTCCGCCGGTGCCGCTCGTACACGACCACGTGACGGTCGCCGGGTAGCAGGCAGATCGTCACCTGGACAGGCATGCCCTCGCGGTCATGTCCGGTACTGATCAGCTCGGCTATTGGGGTGCCAGCTGGGAGGGCAAGCCGTTCCATCTCCGCGGGTCGAGGCATCCGCGGGTAGATCTCGTCGAGCGCTTCGACCAGTTCGTGGCCGAGCTCGGCCAGAACCTGGTTGGTGCCGCGTTCGACACTGCCCGGGGTCATCCACTCCGAGCCCCCAACGATCCGGAGGGGAACGTAGGAGTCGTCGGTGGCGAAGGGCAAGCCGTCGACGAAGCTCGTCCGCCGGCGGAACGCGACGGGCTCACCGGGGGCGAGCTGCAGCCGCTGCCGGACGGCCTCGTCCGGCAGTTCGACGTCTACTTCGATGATGCTCTGCATGCCGTCCCGCCCCTCTGTCTGGAGCAGGTTCGTGAAGATATCAACGGCGGGCGGCTTGCGCCGGAACTCGCTCTGAGGTCGGTAGACCAGCGGCTTCCACTCGCGGACGTACACGCCAGAGCCCTGCTTGGACCTGACCACGCCGGCGGCCTTGAGCTTGATGATTGCCTGCCGCACCGTTTCACCCGTGACGCCGTACTGCTCCGTCAGCTCCCGCGTGAGCGGGAGACGGTCGCCAGGCCCCAGCTCACCGGAGTCGATCTTCTCGCGCAGGTCTTGCGCGATCCTGTCGGCCGCGCCTGGGCGCCGATGATCACGAGCAGCAGTCATGCGAGGAGGGTACCCGATTTCACTAGCGAAGTCTGCGGAGGGGGGCCTGATGTTTCCGAAAGCCAGCTTGGTACCGACATCACCCGGACTTCCAGCTAGCTCCGTGGAACTTGGTGTGGAACTCGCATCAGGCCCACCCCGTCACGCCGTGGCCCGCACCGCAGTGGAGTAGTAGCAGCTCAGAACGGCCTGCGCGCCCGAACCCTGGGCTGTGACGATGCGTTGGAACCGGGCCGACCGCAGGTCGCCGGCCGTCGCAATGAGCGGCCCCTGCGAGTCGGATGGGCAGTAGCCGTCTTCGTCCGCGGTCAGCCCGGGGAGCGCGGCGGGCCGGTTGCCGATGTTCGTCAGTAACGTGTCGCAGGCGTAGGCCGTGGTCGAGCCGTCCGTTGCTTCAACGTCGACGATGTAGCCGCCGCAGGGAGCGGGGTTGAGCGTGACGTGGCGAGCACGGCGCAGCTGGGCGCGGGAGTCCTGCTGCACTTCAGCGGTTTTGTAGTCGTCGGTGGCGGGATGGACGACGAGGAGCTGCCGCTGAACGTCCGGATGGGCGCGCAGCCAGGTTCCCAACGGCCGGTCACCGCCGAGGACACACGCGCGGCCCTTTAGGTCTGCAGGCCGGGCTCGCCAGAGCGGCGCCGGGTCCAGGTCGGCCGGCGCGGAGATCCAGCCGGCCTCTGCCGGAGTGATGGATGCGACGCCCGTAGCGGCGATCACTGCGTTTCCTGTGACCGTAGAGCCGTCTGCCAGAGTGACGCTGGCCGACCGGCTGTCGGCGGATACCGCAGTCGCGCGGCCCGTGATGACCGTGCAGTGCCCTGATTCCTGGATCCGGCGGATATCCCGGGCAAGCGCCTGGGCGAGCGACGGCCCGTCAGCCCAGTCGCCGGGGACGTTCGAGAGTGCCCCGATGACGTGCAGCCGGCCGCCGATGTTGTTGCTCTCGATCAGTGCCGAGCGTAGGCCCAGGCTGGCCGCCATCAGCGCTGCTGCGCACCCGGCTGGTCCGCCGCCGACGATTACAAGATCCGGGTCGCCGAACGGAGTGCTCACGAGTAGGCCCTTTCGGTACTGGTCAGACGCGCGATGGCGTCGTGACTTGTGATGAGCTGAGCGCTGCCGATGTTGCGGCGGGCCAGCAACAAGGCCGCCGAGTGGTACTCATCGCCCCCGCTTGATGCGCAGGCGTCGACGGCGATCCATGGGCGGAAGCCGGAGTGATAGGCGTCAATGGCGCTGTCGTAGACGCACGAGTCCGTGTCGATTCCCACGAAGACGAGGTCAGTCCAGCCGGCCTCCGCCAGGGCACGTCCAGCGCCGTTAGCGAAGACGGAGGAAGTCCCCTTGTCGACCACTGCGGCTGCGTCTCCGATGTGCGGCTGGAGTTCCGCGACGATGGCCTGCTCTTCTGGCGTCCGCAGCCGCGTCCACCCGCTGATCTTCTCGTACGGAGAGTTCGGCAGGTTCTGGAAACGGGCGAACACGACGGGGGCGCCCGCCGACTTCCACGCTTCGACCATGCGGACGATCACCGGGACCGCTCCGGCGCTGTGCGCGTTGATGAATCCTTGCTGTACGTCGATGACGATCAATGCCGTGGTTCGAGGGTCCATCTCTGCCTCTCTCGCCTGCTCACACACGACTGTCTCGGAGGGCCTCCTGGGCGTCGCGGAGGCGGTCGGGCAGATCGCTCGTGCTCAAGACCGCCTCTCGCATGGCCCGGTGCTGTGCGGTTTCGGCCGGGCGGGACGCTCGAAGCCGAGAGTACGCGCCCCTTAGGTAGCGCCAGCCGTACTCCTCGGGCATGACCGGATCCTCTCCGTCCTCGATGGAGTCGAGGACCTGAGAGGAGAGCGCCCACAGGCCCTGGACGTCAACCTCCAGCGCGACGATCTCGCGGACCGTCAGGGCACGTTCGTCAGGCTGAGGGTGGTAGGTGACGCCGGACCAGCCGGCGAGGCCCGGCGATGAGCCGCCGTGGAAGGCCACGACGTCGGGGTGGGTCCAGGCCGTGGTGAACTTCTCCGTCTCCACATGGGGTCCGATAGGTTCGACGGCTTCAGGATTCTGCCGGTTGACCAGCACGGAAGGAGTCGTGAGGAGGTGCAGTGCCGTCGGCAGCGCCGACGACGGCCAGCTCTGTTCACGGAGCTCGTAGACCGACAGGACGTACTGCGGATCCTCGATCTTGGGCTGGCCGGGGACCGCGGCTTCCAGGAGAGCGTTGAGGCCGGCGCCAACCCACGCTCGATCCGTCGGGTAGGTGCGGTAGCGCCAGAGAGCGAGCTCGGTGATGCTCTCGAGCGTCAGCTCCTCCGCCAGGTGCACCACGGCCACGCCGCACGCCAGCAGGTGCGCGGTCGCGGAGCCCCCTGCCGGGTGCTCCAGTGGCAGCACTCGCTGCTCCAGCCCTCCGGGGCCTTCCGGATGAGGGAGAGCCTTCTCGAACACGGGTCGGAGCCGCGATCCCACGTAGGCCGGGATGAACTTGTGTGAGACCACTACGAAAGGTCCGGCCTGCTGCCCAGGCTCCGGGGCGGTGCCCGCTGGCTGGCGGGCCAGCTGGCTGTAGAAGGTCTCGCGCTGCTCGTCGGACGCCAGGTCCAGCGTCCGACTCAGCACCTCCTGCATCTCATCGTTGCAGGTGAGGCTTTCCCCGTGCTTCCGCCATTTGGTGACGGTGCGTGGGTCCACGCCCAGCTTCCTCGCGAACTCGCGGATCGAAAGCCCGAGCGTCTCCTGGAGTAGCCGCGCCTTCTGGCCAGTCCACCGGATCGCCGTGTCCACGGCCGCCTCCCCGTCTGTTCCCGCTGGTGTGGGCCTTGCCCGGTTCCACAGCAGTGCCACGCGGAAGGCTCGCGCCCACCCATGGTGCTGTGGATCCTGATTGACGAACAGTCACGGGTGAAGCACCCACGGCCATCGCTGAAGCAATTTCACTAGCGAAGGCCTTGACGGTCAAGCCCCAAACCTGTTCACTAGTGAAATCAGGAGGCCGCCTAGCGGCTCTCCAAGGCCCCCGAAATGGCTCCCTTACAGGGCTTATTCGGCGTGCCCAACCGCAGGTAGTCGCCGCCCACAGTCCGGGTGCCGGGTAGCTCCACCAAACCCATGCGGCTGCCACGCAGCAGCGCTGATGCGCTGTCCGCTCTCCAGGGCGCCGGGAGTTCCGGTCGGCCTGGCGGGCGGAGAGAGCACCGCAACGCGGCCCTCACCTTCTCCGTACAGACGAGGAGCACCTGATGACCACCTCGATCGCGATCCCCACGGCCCGGGAGCGCAAGCGCCGGACCCGCACGACCAACGTCTCCTCCCAGCCGGCGCTCCGGGTGTCGAAGCTCCCCATCGCCTTGGTCCAGCTCACCCACCGCGCCGAGGTCCTGGCCTGCCCAGCCTGCCAGACCTGGTGCCCCCTGACCCTGAACAAGGGCACCAAGGAGTGGAAGATCGCCCCGCACCACACCGAGCGCGCCGGCACCCCCGGTGCCCGCCGCTGCAGCAACTCCAACCGGCTGGTCATCATCGACATCCCCTCGCTGGTCCGCTGGCAGGAGAAGCGGGTCGAGGCCAGCGCCGACGCCGCCGCCCGCCGGCCGACCAAGGTCCTGCGCAAGGTGAAAGCCCCGCTGCCCAAGGCGATCCACCAGCTCACCCCGGCCGCGCCCACCGCCGACACCGCCCGCCGCACCTACGAGACGCACCGCACCCGGTGCGCGGCCTGCACCACCAGCAAGAAGGACGGCAGGCTTCGCGTCGTGCACTGCGCTGACGGCGAGCGCCTGGCCGTCACCTACCTCGAGCTGCTGCGTCAGGAGCCGGAACGCCGCGCCGCCCAGGCCCGGGCCGAGGAAGAGCAGCAGCTTGCCGAGCGCCGCCAGGCGAAGGAGCAGGTCAAGCAGCGCGCCGCCGAGTGGCCGGACGCGCGGGTGGACTTCCTGCTCGCGAAGCGCCGCCGGGCCCAGCACATCACCGGCCGTCTCGTCGAGCCGATCAAGGGCGCAGCGGTGCCGGTCGGAGCCCGCCCGATCGGCGCGGTGCGCAGCGCGGAGGACGTGCTGGCCGAGAACCCCATCCGGAAGCGCCAGCAGCTCTCCACCTGACCAGCACCACGCCGGGCTCAGCCCGGTTCAACTGAACAGCACTCCATCAGCCCGCGGCGGCCCGGAATCTCCGGGTCGCCGCTTCGCATAGCCGTACAACCGACACCCGTACCGAGGAGACCGCGATGCCCGAAACGACCGCCACCATGCTGCTCACCGACGCCTACACCTGGTACTCGACCGGCCTGCGGGACCTCGTGCGGGAGCTGCTGGACGAGGCCGGCCTGGACATCAACGAGGACACGGTCGACGACTTGTGCGGCGAGCTGTGGCTGCACGCGGCGGAGTTCACCGCGACCCGCTGTCTCTCCTTCACCGAGGTTCTGGATCTCCTGGATTGGAGCGCCGACGTCCTGGTGAACCGCCTGCGCAACCAGCCGGCGCCCATCCTCGCGGGCCGGCTCGGCACCGCCGCGGACCCGGCCGACGTCGCCGAGGTCGTCACCAACGCGGTCGGCGAAACCGACTACCGGCCGGCCGCTCGCCCGCAGCGTCCCGCCACCACCAGCTTCGCCTTCGCACACCTAACCGCGCTGCGCTCTGCCGCCTGAACAGAGCTCTTCTCCTGCGACGCTGCCCGTCGCCTCCGCCCCGGCCTGCCGGTGCGGGGACGGCGGGGGGACGGCAGGAGCTGCCCTCAAAAAGCGACGGCCCCGGGATTGCCCTCCCGAGGCCGTCAACGTCGCGCCTAAGTAGGAGGCAACGACTGTGCTGCACAACATCATTGCACGCCCCGCCCTCAACCTCGCCCCGGGTGACAGCGACCCGGACATGGACGAGGCCCTGCGCCGCGTCCGCGGTGGCCGGTGATGACGGCCCGCAGCTTCGCCGGCGGCACGCCGGTGACCAAGCCCAGTACGCCGGCCAAGCCGAAGGGCGGCAAGCGATGACCACCACCACCTACGGCACCGGCACCGTGCCCGGCCTGACCGCCCAGGAGCCGATCCTGCCCGCCCCGCGCCCCGGCCTGTACCTGGTCCCCCGCCTCGGCGGGATCACCGCGCACCTGACGGCCGACCAGGACACCGTGCAGACCGTGCGGGCCCTGGCGCTGACCGTCCTGGTCGCCCACGGCGTCGACCTGGAGACCGCCGAGTCCGCGCAACTGGTCCTGTCCGAGCTGATCGGCAACGCGGTGCGCGCCTGCGGGGACCACGTCCCGCTGGTCGTGGAGATCTACCGCTCCCGAGGAGTGGACGCGGTCGTCACCGTCCACGACCCGCTCGCCGGCGCCGGCCCCCGCCGCACCGACACCACCCCCGACAGCGACGAGGCGGAGTCCGGCCGCGGCCTGCTCCTCCTCGACATCCTCGCCCCCGGCTGGACCGTCACGCCCTCGCCCATCGGCAAGGCGATCCGCTGCCGCATCCCCGCGGCCGGCTGACCAACCACCCCTCCCCACGCTCCCGCTGCGCCCCGGACCCCGGCCCGGGGCGCAGCGGGAGCTCCTGAACTTCCCGGCCGGAGGCCACCATGAAGCAGCGTTCCCGCATCTCCACTGACGCCCGCCGTGCGTACTACTGCGCGGACAGCACCCGCCGCTGGATCGCCCGGTGCATCGGCCCGCGCCGCGTCGGCGGCATCTACCGCGGCCCCTACGCCGGCGACGCCCCCTACGAGGTCTTGGCGATCGACCCGGGCCCGCGCGAGGGCTGGCCGACCTGGCAGATCACCGTGCGCACCGTCGGTGAGGACCGGATCCGCCGGCACTGCACCGCCTGGGACCACGAGCGCGACGTCGTCATCAAGCAGCCCGAGGACGAGAACTTCGCCCAGGCCTGGGCGGCCTGGCAGCTGACCCACGACCCCGACCCGTGGACGCCGCGCGAGGCGGACAGCCCGGATTGGCAGCACGTCCTGGACGAGATCGCCCACCCGGTGAGCACCGCCGCGTTCCAGAAGCTCGCCCACACCGCCCGCATCAGCTGACCGAGAGGAGCCCGCACCATGAGCAAGATCATGCTCACGACCGCCGCCGAGACCGACTGGCGGAGGCGCGCTGTCTGCGCCGAGGAGGACCCGGAGCTGTTCTTCCCGATCGGCAACACCGGCCCGGCCCTGCTGCAGATCGAGGAAGCCCGGTCCGTCTGCCGTCGATGCCCGGTGATGGAGGAGTGCCTGACCTGGGCGCTGACGGCCGGTGAGGACGCCGGCGTCTGGGGCGGGATGTCGGAGGACGAGCGGCGGGCGATGAAGCGCCGCGCCGCCCGCAACCGCGCCCGCACCGCCTGACCCTCGCAGCGGTTGCTGTCGTTCGCCCCCGCCCCGGACGCCAGCGCGGGGGCGTTCGACGGTGCCCGACGCACCGCCCCGATAAGAGAGGACACCTTCGATGGCGCTTCCTACCTGGATGCTCACCCACACCGACACCTTGAAGCCGGTGCCACTGGCCGCGCTTGGCCAGCTCTTGGTCTGGCTGGACAGCACGGAGAACAGGGTGGACTGGAAGGCCGCCCGCCTGGCCCGCGAGATGGACCTGATCGAGGCCGAGCGCGCGCTGGAGGAGGCGCAGTACGGGCGGGAGAAGGCCCCCGCCGAGCGCGTCGTCCAGCTGCGCGAGCGCGTGGCCGACGCGCGCGGCCGCGCTGGCCTGGCCGCGCTGGTTGAAGAGCTTGCCGAGCGGACCCGGCTGCGGATCGCCGCGACCGCCAACCACCTGGGCACCGACGCCGACGACAGCGTGCTGCGGGCGCTGGCCGTCGACCTCAACCTCGGCATCCGCAACCTGATCGACGCCTTGGCCGGCACCGAGCACGTCCACCACCCGGCCGAGGCGCACCGCAACGCGGCCGCGGCCCTGGCCGAGCTGACCTCCGCGCGCCGGGCGGTCGAGGCCACCGGCGCTGCCCGTGACCTGCGTCGCTGGGCCGAGGCGGTGAAGCTCGCGCTCGACGTGACCAGGCTGACCGCCATCCCGGCCTGACCGATCCCCATCACGCGCAGTTGAGAGGAGCCCCTGTGGCGACCCGACGCACCCCGGCCCGACGCTCGGCGGGGACGAAGACCACCACCACGATGACCACCGCCGCGCCGGAGGCTGTTCCGGCGCCCCGTGAGCCCGAGCTCGACCAGGCCGCCGCTTCGACCCTTGTGGAAGCGGCTCAGGCCGAGGCCGAGCAGCTGCGTGCCACCGCGCAGGCCGAGGCCGAGCAGCTGCTCGAGGCGGCCCGCCAGCGGGTGGCCGACGCCGAGCAGCACGCCGAGCAGATCCAGGCGCAGGCCGACGCCGTCCTGGCCGGCGCCGAGCAGCAGGCCGCCGAGCGGAGCGCCGAGCTGGAGGAGCGGTTGCAGGCGGCGCGCGACGAGCTCGCCGACGCGGTCAAGCAGCGCACCGCCACCGAGCAGTCGGTTGCCCGGTTGCAGCGGCTGACGGAGCAGCAGCTCCAGGGCGCCGAGCAGACGGTGGCCCGGGCCCGGGCGATCGCCGAGGCCGACCTGGCCGCCGCTGAGCAGACGGTGGCCCACCGTCGCGAGGTCGCCGCCAAGCTCCACGGCGAGGCGCAGGCGGAGGCCGGCCGGATCGTGGCCGCCGGCCGTGAGCGGGCCCAGCAGCTCATCGCCGAGGCCGAGCTGGCCAAGAAGCAGGCCGAGGCGGAGGCCGCGGCGAGCACCGCGCACGCCGAGCAGCTGGTCGCCGACGCCAGGCAGCGCGCCGAGGAGCTGGTCGCCGCCGCCGAGCAGGACGCCACCGCCCGGCGCGAGTTGGCGGCGAAGGCCCGTGAGGAGGGCCGGGCCGACGCGGAGGCGTTGCGCGAGCAGGCCCGCGCGCAGGTCGAGGCCGCCGCGGAGGAGGCGGCGCAGCTGCTGGACGAGGCGCGGGAGCGGGCGGACGGGATCGCGGCGCAGGCCGAGGTGGAGGCCGACCAGCTCCGCCAGGAGGCGGCCGAGCTGCTGGCCGGCGCTGAGGCGCAGGCCACGGACGCGGTTGCCGAGGTGCGGGCGATGGCGGAGGCGAAGGCCTCCGGCGAGATCGCCAAGGCGGAGACCGAGGCCGCCCAGCTCCTGGTCGCCGCCAAGGACGAGGCCTTCCAGCTGGTGGCCGCTGCCGAGGGGCGGGCCCGCGGGCTCGATCTCGCCAGTGGCCGGCAGCAGGAAGCGGCCGAGCAGCGGCTGGCGGCGATCCGTCGGGAGGCCGAGCGGGCCGAGGCCCTGGTCGCCAAGGCCCGGGTGCGCCAGAAGTTCGTCGACCTCTGGGGGCCGAGGGTCGCGCTGGGCGCGACGATCGTGCTGACCGCGTCCGGCGAGTTCGCTCTCGCTCGGCTGTCCGGCTGGCCCGCGGGGATCGCGTGGGCGCTGCCCCTGTCGATCGACGTCTACGTCGTCCAGAGCTTCCGCCGTCACCGGGACGTGCTGGGGGCGATCGTGCTGATGGTCGCCGCCAACGCCGTCTACCACCTGGCCAACGCCGGCTTGTTCGGCGTCGATGTCCACGGGCATCCGAAGTGGTGGCTCATTGTGACCGTCGCGGCGATCGCGCCGTGGGTGATGTGGCGCCTGCACCACATCACCCAGGAGGACGAGGACGGCTCCGACGAGGCCGGACCGGACGCCGGTGAGAGTGAGACCGGCGAGGGCGAGGGTGAGATCGACGGGCCGCTGTACGTCGGTCTCACCGATGGCCTCGCCGCCCTCCCCGCCGGTCTCACGGCTGACGTGAACGGAACGCGAGACCGGGTTGAGACCTGGCCCGGCCTTCATGAGACCGAGGCCGGTGAGACCGCCCCGGTGATGAGACTGGTTGAGACCGGCGACGGCGAGCGTGAGACCCGCAGGTCAGAGCGTGAGACCGATGCTGAGACCGGGCCGGGCGCGGCGCTGGTGAAGCGCACCGGTGAGACCCGGCGCCGCTCCGCGACCCAGGAGCTGGAGATCGAGGGCGAGGTCACTGCGCTGCTCAGTCTCATGTACCGCCGGGGCGACAAGGACGCGGTCTCACTGGACGACGCGATGAAGGTCATCGGCAAGTCCCGGGCGACGGCCGGGCGGCGGCTTGAGACCGCCCGGGGCCGCTTCAAGCAGACCGGCTGAGACCGGGCCGGTCCCGCGAACCTGACGGTGCGACGGACGAGCGGCCCGGTCCCCGCCGGATCGTCACTGAGAGCAACACATGTGGTCGGCCGCTCCGGTGGCCACCAGGGCGCGGGATTCGCCCTGGTGGCTTTCCGAAGGTGCCGACGGCACCGAGCACCACCGTAGCGACCCGTGCATCCGGCCGGAGCCCGGGTCGGTCAACTTCCCCTTCCTGGAGGACCCCATGAACCAGCACCACAAGAACGGGTGGACGTCGGAGCACCTGCTCCGGCCGCAGGGCACCAACCTGTACGCCGCCCAGCAGCGAGAGCGGCTGCGGCAGATGGCCAACGAGGTCCAGGCGCTGCTGCACGAGTACAAGTCGGCCCTGGAGAACATCCGATTCGAGGGTGACAAGCCCATGGAGGCGAAGGTCCGCGCATTCCGCGCGACCCGGCCGATGGCCGCCCTGGAAAAGCACCTGCGCGACGCGGTGAACGCGGCCGGAAAGATCGACGCCTCCTACAACCGCTTCTACGTGGAACTCCCGGTCAAGCGCGAGGCCCGCGCGAAGGCGAAGGCGCTCCAGAAGGCCAACAAGGCCGGGACCCAGAACGCGCAGGGAATCCAGGCGGTGAACACGGCGGCGAACCTGCACGGAATTTCCGCCGGGCTCGCCGAGAACCCGAACGGAAACGGTGACGGAACTCCGAAGGACCAGCCTCCGGCGACGTTCCTGGATTTCCTGAAGGAGGCATGAAATGCCGCTCACTCCGGGGCAGCTCGCCCACTGGAATGCGCGGGTCTTGGCGGCCGGAACGAATGCGGAACGGGCGCCGGTCCTGTGGGACCTGGCCCGCGTGGTGGCCGGCAAGGACGAGGCCGCCTGGGCGGACCTGGTGCGCCTGCTCACCCAGTGGACGCAGGCCCGCGCCGGCTCCTGACGACCCTGTCGGCGGGGTGACTCTTCGCGCTCACCGAAACCGCCGCGATGCCGCGATCCGGGGTCTCCACGTGCGCGCACTGTGCGCGCACGCGAGAGACCCCGGATCGGTAACGGACAGTGACGACTGATTGGAGGCGGCCGGATGGCCGACGACACCACCGGGGGGACCGTGCACACCCTCCCCGGACTGAGCCTGCCGGGGGTCGTGGGCGAGGACGGCCCGGGCGACGGGCTGCCCACCCTGGCCCCGCTGACGACCGAATTCGCGCCGCCCGCCTCCCTTTCCGTGGAGGAAGGCCCCGACCTTTCCGGCCGGGAGGAATCCACCGCCAACGGAATGGAGGCCGCCCCGGCCGCCGGGTCCGGCTCCTTCGCCGGGACCGCCGCCATGTCCACCGTGATGATGGCGGGAATCACGGTCGCCGCCCTGCGTGGCGCCTATCACGCCGTCGGCTACCTGAAAGCCCGAGCGGAGCACTTCAAAGCCGTCCGGGACCAGCAGAGCGCCGCCGCCGGAAAGGCGAACACGGAACTCGAAAAGGCCCGCGTATCCGCCCTGGCGGCGCAGCAGAGGGGCCGTTTCCAGTCCGGCCCGGAATTCGGCCGGAACACTCGCAATGGCGGCCCGAATTCCCCCCAGAGTTCGGGCCGGACTAACGGTCCGGTGCCTTCCACGTTCCGCTCCACCGCGCCCACCGGGCCGACCGGTCCGCAGCCGAAGAAGCCCGAGACGGGCCGTGGAGGTGGGCAGGACGGCGGCCCGGGGTCTGGGGGCAACACCGGGCCCGGGCGGGTCCAGGAGGCCCGCAGGGGCGCCCTGGAGGCCTCCGGGCGAAATAGCCGTCTGGAGCGCAATTCCGGGCCCCAAAATGGGCCCCGGAACGGTCCCTTGAACTCCCGTCAGGACCGTCCTGGCCGCCAGCTCGCCGGGTCGGACACGATCCGCGGAGCGACCCGCCAGCGCGCCGCGGACCGGATCCTGAACGGCCCGAAGGACCGGCCGCCCGGCCCCGACCGGAGCAAGCCGGACCGGCAGACCAAGGCCGACCGGCAGACGCGGCCCGAGCGGCCAGCGGCCGGGCCGGACACCGTGCGCGGCGCCGCGCGGCGCCGGGTCGCCGACCGGATCACCACCGGCAGCTGGAAGCCCACCGGTGCCCACAACGGCGGCGGCGCCACCCCGGACACCATCCGCGGCGCGCTGCGCAAGCGGGCGGTCGACCGGATCCTGAACGGCAAGAAGCCCAAGGAAGCGAAGGACGGCACGACGGCCGCGGCGCAGCCGGCCACGCCGAGCACCGAGCTGGCCGTGCGGCCCGGGACGCCCGGCACCGGAAGCGGCCCGGCGGGTGCGGCCGGGACAGCGTCGGCGGCCGGCACTCGCAAGGGTCGCCGCTTCCGGCGGCTGTTCACCCCGGGCGGGGCGCCGGGATCGCGGCCCTGGCGGCTGCGCAGGCCCGGCACCACCGCACCCGGCAGCCCGGAAGACCTTCGGGCCCGAAAGCGCCAGGCGAGCCAGGAACGCAAGGCCCGCAAGAGTCAGGAACGCCAGGAACGCCGGGCGCGGCAGACCCGCGAGCGGGCGGAGCGCACGAACACCCGCCGCTCGCAGAAAGCCCGCCGTACCGGCCGCGCCACCGGCACGGCGACGGGCCAGGCGGCCGGGACGGGGACGGACGGGTTCGGCCCGCCGCCCGGCTGGTTCCACAGCCCGGAGCACAAGGTGCGCCGCTACGACCGGCCCGACCCCGACAAGGCCGCCCCCGCCATCGGCCGCGGCCAGGCCGCCCTGCCCCGCGCCCCGTACAGCAACCCGCACACCCGGCCGGGCACGACCCGCCCCAACCCGATGCCCCCGGCATCACCGACTGGAGGACGACCCGTGACCATCCCCGCGCCCAGAGCGGCGGCCGGAGCCCAGTACGCCGGCGACTCGGATCTGACGATCTACGACGTCATCGAGGCGGATGCCGACATGGCGGAGGAGATCCTCGCGGGCGCCGACGACGCGCGCGAGGCGGCGGAGGGCTGCGAGAAGCTGCTCGGCCGCCTGGAGGCCCTGCACGCCAAAGTCCTGGCCCTGAAGGTGCCCGGCGTCCTGGAGGGCCTGGTCGCCTCCCTCATCGAGAAGGCCGAGGAGGTCAAGGCGAAGGCCGACGCGGTCGCCGAGAAGATCCCGGCCGCCGCCGAGGCCATCGCCGTGGCCGGGACCAACGCGGCCCGCCGCGACCAGCAGGTCGCCGACACCACCCGCGACATGGGCCACGCCGCACCCGCCGAGCGCGACTACCACCAGAAGTAAGGAGGACCCGCCTGATGTCCGACACCGACCTCGCGCCGGTCACCAGCCACGCGCCGGCCGCCGTCCACGACGCCCCCACCGACCGGCCCCCCGGCGGCGAGGTCGCCTCCACCGGCGGGGCGCTCGCCGCCGCCGGCGAGATGATCCACGACGCCGTCAGCTACGGCGTCGTCATCACCCAGCTCGCCATCGCCGCGGCGCGCCTGGCCCACCTGTCCGAGAAGGTCACCGGCACCTACGAGTACGTCGAGAGCTGCGCGACGTCGGTACAGCGCCTCGCCGACCAGGCCGCCGGGATGAACGTCGACCGGGACACCGTCGGCGAACACCGCGACGCCGCCGCGGTCATGCTCTCCGTCCTGGAGGAAGCCGAGGCCATGGCCACCGCCACCGCCGAGCTCTCCACCCTCTTCCAACAGACGGCGGATGCGCACGAGGCCGACTACGGGCCGGTCGACGACGCGATCGCCAACAAGGAAGGCGACATGGCCGACCGCGAGTTCTACGCCAACCGCTGACCCCCTCGGGGCGGCCGGTGCCGCCCCGCCAGGCCGGTGCCGGCCGCCCCTTCGCACCCCCGAATCCCCGCCGCTTCCCCGGCGGCACCCGCGAAGGAGCACCCCCGTTGATGTCCCTCGGCCCGCTGCGCGGGCGCATCGCCGTCGCCCGCGGCTACGTCGGCCGCACCGCCACCCTCGCCGGCACTGCAGGCCTTGCGGTCGGCGCCCTCACCACCGACACCCTCCCCTTCGCCGTCACACTCGCCGGCGCCGGAGCCGCCACCGCCTGGGGCCTGGCATGGTCCGCGACCCTGCCCGCAGGCCGCGTCCGCGACGCCGCCACCGCCCTCTACCTCGCCTCCCCCGTCAGCGCCGCCGGCCTGCTCGTCACCGAGCACCTGGTCCACGCCAGCCCCACCTGGTGGGAGTTCGCGCTGGACGCGCTCTGGGCGGTCGCCACCTGGAAGGTCCGCCCGGCCCGCATGGCCCGCGTCCTGGCCGGCCGCGAACGCTCCCTCACCCCGCAGGCCGTCCAGCAGGTCCAGGAGCAGCAGGCCGCCGACCTCGCGGTGGCCGGCTCCAACCACCCGATGTCCCTGTGGTGGGCGCAGCGGGTCGCCGTCGAGGGCGGTGTCGCCCCCGGCACCGTCCTGACCGACGTGGAGCGCACCGGCGAGAAGTCCATGACCGCGCTGATCCGCGCCGCAGCCCCCGGCACGCCGGTGCCCACGATCTCCATCACCGCCCTCTCGGCGCTCCTGGACTGGGACGAGGAGGAGATCACCGTCACCAAGGTCAAGGGCCACGGCGCCAGCATCCGGCGCCTGTACGTCGGCATCGCGCCGCAGCAGGTCATCGACCCCTACACCAACTGGGTCCAGAACATCGCCCCCAAGGGCATGCCCGGCACCCAGATCACCGAGATCCGCAAGGTCCCCGTCACCAACCTCACCAAGGAACTCCCGTGAGCGGCACCATCTACGAACTGACCGTCCAGGCCCCGCCCGGCGACATCATCACCTGCGACCCGGCCCGCCTGGCCGACGCCATGAACATCGACGACCCCTCCCGGCTGTCGATCGAGATCATGGGCAGCCGGGCCCTGGTCACCATCTACCCCTACGACCCGCTCGCCGACGTCCTCATGCCCGACCCCGACTGCCTGGTCATGGACGTCACCGGCCGGATCTGGATCGGCAGCTACCACAACGGCCGCCCCACCAAGCTGCGCCTGTACGACCCGAAGTCCGGCTCGGCGCAGCGCATGCTGCTCTTCGGCACCACCGGCGCCGGCAAGTCCACCGGCGGGCAGATCATCCTCGCCGCCATGAAGCGCTCCGGCGTCGGCGTGTTCTACGCCGACCTCAAGGGCGGCCAGTCCGCACCCGAGGCCCGCGACAACGTCGACTGGTGCGTCTACACGCAGGAAGGCGCCATCGCCCAGCTGCGCACCTACTGGAACATCATGAAGGAGCGCGAGCGCCGCTACGCCGAGGCCGGGCGCTCCAAGTTCCTGATGAACCGGCCCGATCCGCTGATGTACATGGTGGTGGACGAGGCGAACCGGCTGCTGGAGAAGGGCGCCCCGTACCGGGACGAGGCGACGTTCTACATCAAGGACATCGGCCGCACCGGCCGGAGCCTTGGGATGGGGATCGCGCTGTTCGCCCAGGCCGGCCACCTCGAGGAGCTCGGCGGCTCCGACACCCTGCGCTCCATGCTCAAGGAGGGCGAAGTCATCCTCCTGCGCTGGACGTCGAACCTGATGCGCCAGCTGGTCTCCGACGGCCTGCTGCCCGCCGGGCAGAAGCTCGCCTCCATCCCGAAGTATGCGGGCGCCGCCAAACTGGTCTCCCAGTTCGACACCACGGTGGAGGACGAGGACCGGCCCGGCACCCAGGGCAGCGGCTACCTGCTGTCCGGCCCGTCGCCGACGGCGCGGATGCGGTTCTTCCGCGTCGGCTCCCCGGTGCCGACCGAGGGCCTGGACCCCGAGATGCTCGCCCTGTACGGCGACGGCCCGCACCAGGTACTCGAAGAGGAGTCCTGGGAGGCCGCGGGCGAGGCCTACGTCAAGAAGCTGGACGGCCTGGAGGCCTACCAGCTGGCCTGCCCGGAGAAGGTCGACGACCCCGAAGGCGGCGGCGCAGGCGGCCGGGGACGGGCCGGCAACGGCGGGGGAGGGAACCGGGGAGGCAACGGCGGTGGTCGGGCGCGCAGCGCGCCGGTCCCGGTCATCCCCACCCCGGTGCGCGAGCCGCGGCCGGCCTCCCGCCTCACCCTCGCCGGCCGCGTCCAGGCCGTCCTGGAGAACACCGACGGCGAGGACCTGGACATCCACGAGATCCTCGCGGCCGTCAACGCCGACGGCGGCCGCCAGGTCGGCCTCGGCAGCGTCCGCAATGCCCTGCGGGGCCTGCGCGAGTAAAGGGCGGGACGGCGAGGGCTCAGCAGTAGTCCTCGTCGTCCACCAGGTACACCCGGCCCCACTCGTCGGTGCGGGCCTCGTAGATGAACCCGCCGATCACGACCCCGGCCACGCGGATCTCCAGGCCTGGCTCGTAGTCGTCCGACAGGTGCACCACCCCGTCGTCGTCCGTGTACGCGTCGTAGATCACGTTGTCGTCCGAGACCACCTGCTCGAAGACGAACCCCTCACGCCGGATGAACCCCACGCCGTGCACCCTCTCTCCCGCTCCACCGTCTGCCGGCCACCTGCCTGACGCACCGTCGGCCCGCCCGGCAGCCCTTCACCCGCACCCGTTCCCACACGCCGCCAGGAGCCAACCGTGATCGTCACCGCCTCCCTCACCGCCGTGCTCGGCATCGTCGTCGTCGTTCTCTACCGGTTCGGCCGGCTGCGGATCCTGCCCAGCCTGACCGTCGGCGCCTTCGGCTTCAGCCTCGCCACCACCGGCGCCGCCCCGACGATCCAGGCCTTTCTCGGCGGCGCGGTCCACCTCCTCGCCAGCATCCGCTTCTGACCACCCGCCAACCGCCCCCGCACCGACCGGGAAGGACCCCGCCCATGGACACCCGCCGCACACCCGCCGCCCCGCTCGGGCCCGTCGACCTGCTCCTCGCCGAGGCCGCCCACGACCCGCGCATGCGACCCCGCCCCTTCAACAACACCGCCGAGGAGACCGTCCGGGCGCTCACCGCCCTGCGGGAGGCGATGCAGCTGCGCCACCGCAGGGCACTGCCCGCCGCGCCCCGCCGGCCGCAGCTGCAGCCCGGCCCGCCCCACACCATCGTCATGGTCGACGAGGCCGAGCTCCTGATCGGCCAGGTGCGCAGCGGCAAGCAGTCCCCCGAAGCAGCCCGCCTGATCCGGGAGATCCTCGCCGCCGGCCCCACCCGCCGCATCAACGGCGACCGCCGCCTCCCCAAGCAGTAACCGCTCCCGGCCTCTCCCAGGGCCGCCGGATGCGCCCGCCACCGGCGCGGGCACATCCGGCGGCCCGAGAAGGCGCCGCGGCGCCCCGCCCACCCGCTTCCCCGAAGGAGACCCCGTGCCCGGCACCGACCACACCCCGAACCACGACTCGCAGGTCATCCTCCTGGAGCGCGGCTACGCGCCCACCACCATGAACGGGCAGCTCGTCGCCGTGCCGCTGAACGCGGACTGCGGGGACGCAACCTGCGTGCCCGCGATCGTCGACGGCCAGGCCACCGCCGTGCCCGTCTTCGACGTGAGCGCCCATCTGGAGGCCATGGCGGCCCGCATGGCCGACCACCGCCGGGCCATCGACGCCCTGGGCCCCGCCCCCGTCGCGGCCGCGCCGGCCGTCGACCCGGGCCTGTCGCTGGCGGTGCGCCAGTACGTCCTGTACGGCTCGATCGCCGCCCTCGCGGCCGGTGGCGCGGTGTGGATGCTCGGCGCCGCCGTCGCCGAGGTCGCCCCGCACGCCGGCCAGATCGGTGACCTCCTCAAGTGGGCCGCGCTCCTGGTCGCCCTGGTCGTGCTCGGCGTCTCCGGGCTGCTCGGCAAGCTGCGCTCCGTTGCGGCCGGCACCGGCGCCGGGGCGAGCGCGAACGCCGCCGGCGAGGGCGCCAGCGCGACCGGCACGGTGCTGGCCCTGGTCCACCGCACCCACACCACGACCATCGGCAAGCAGTCCGCCGGCTGGCGCGGCTCCATCAGCAACCACAACGGCTGACCAGCCGGTCCACCGGTCTCGCCCCCGGCCCGCCTGCGCCCGCCCCGCCGAACCGGCGAGGCGGGCGCGGCGCGTCCGGGGACGTCGCCGGCCGACCGGCCGACCCCGCCGTGTGAAGGGAAACCGCCGTGAACCAGCCCTCCGTCCAGCCCGCCCGCACCAAGACCTCCACCCCCGCCACGGGCGACTACGTGCTCTACCGCGACATCGACCGCTACCTCAAGGGCGAGAACGACCACACCCTGATCTGCCGCGTCCTGGGCGACTGGGGCCTGTACGCCCCGGGGAAGCTCAAGCTCCTCGTCCTGGCCAGCGGCGCGGTCATCGACAAGGCCCCCGTCCTGTACACCCGGCCCTTCGACCCGGCCGAGTTCATGCACGACATCGACACCGCCCCGCTCACCGCGCTCGACGACGGCCGGATCATGACCGCCGCCGGTGCGTGGATCGCCGCCCAGCGCACCACCGCGGTGACCGGCACCGACACCCCCGCCCTGCCCGGCGGCGCGCAGGACTGACCGGCCGCCCGGCCTCGTCCCCGGCCCGCCTGCGCCCGCCCCGCCGAATCGGCCGGGCGGGCGCGGTGCGTCCGGGGGCGACGTCGGCCGACCGGCCACACCCCAATCCGATGTGCATCCGCCCCGGCGTCCGCGCCACCAACCCGAGAACAGGACCACGCCATGAACCAGCCCAGCCGGCCCAACCCGTTCGCCCCCTTCGGCCAGGAGCAGCCCGACCCGAAGGCCGGCGACGCCCCCGGCACGCTGCGTGCCGCCGCCGCCCAGCGCGCCCGCAAGCTCACCGCCCCCGGCAGCGTCCTGGACCGGCGCCGCCGTGAAGTCCTCGCCGCGCTGAACGGCGACTGGGACGACGCCCAGCCGTGGATCAAGGCCGTCGTCTACCTGCTCGCCCTCACCGCCGGCGTGCTGCTGCTCGCCGCCGCCGGCGGCATCCTCCTGACCGCGCTCACCGACCTGGTGAACGCGGTTCACCTGCCGACCACCCTGCCCGCCCACAGCACCGGCCTCGTACGGACCGTCACCGACCCCGTTCACCGCTACCTGGCTGCCCGCACGGCTGGCGTCCTGCCCGTCACGGGCACCGCGGCCTACACCCTGTGGAAGGCCACCGGCCTGGCTGCCGCTCTGATCGCGTTCGTCACCAGGGGCGCCACCGCGCGCCTGGCGTGGACCGCCTGGTCGTGCGCCGCCCTCGCGATGGTCTGGGCTGGCACCGACCCCGCCGGGCGCCCGGTCGCCGTCGGCATCACCGCCGCCGCCATCGCCTTCGTCTCCCTGTTCGCCCTGCGCGGGCTGTCCTTCTCGCTGCGCCCGGTCATCTACAACATGCCCCGCAACGAGGTCGCCGCTCCGACCATCAACGTCACCATCCCCGCGCAGCCCGGTCCCGCTCAGGACACCGACCCGGCCCGGGAGCAGTAGCACCACCACGACCCGGGCGGTCCGGCGCGCCCAAGCGTGCCGGGCCGGCCGCCACCACACCCACCCATCCGCCCATCCGAAAGGGGCACCCGCCCGATGGCCTGGTCCATATCCCGTGACACACGACTTGCCGAACTTCGCCAGCTGCACCACGCCCGCTCCGCGACCCTCGCCAACTCGGTGCCTGGCACCTTCGCCCACGACGGCCTGACCAAGGAATGCGACGCGATCTACGCCGAGATCAAACGCCTGGAGGCCTCCAGAGGCATCTCGCCGAAGGCCGTCCTCCTGGCCCTGGCGGTGCTCGCCCTGCTCGTCTACAGCCTCTCCCACTGATCCCGTCCGGGTCATCACGCTGACCACCGGCCCCACCCCGCAGCCCGGCACCCAGCCGGGCCGCAGGGGGCGGGGCCGGTGTGCGGCGCGGCCACCCGGCCGACACCAGCCACCAGGGAGCCACCGTGCCCAAGACCACCACCGCCACCCGGACCTTCGCCAGCCTGGCCCAGCGCCACGGCCGCCACCTCGCCTACATCGCCCGCCAGGACAGCAACCCCACCGTCCCCGCCGACCCGACCAGCATCGACACCACCACGCTGATCGAGCTCGTAAACGACGCCGCCGCCTTCCTCGACCGAGTCCGCCACGACCAGGACGCCGAGACCCTCGAATCCGCCGCACGGCTCCTCACCGAAGCCCACCACGCCGACCAGCCCGCCCTGCTGCGCCGTGCCGCGCGCCACCTGCGCGACAGCTACGACATGGCCTGCGAACTCGGCGACGACCACGACTTCTGACCAGCCGCCCCGGCCGGGACCGCCCGCGCGGTCCCGGCCGCTCCCCTGCCCCGACCAGCTCACCGAGAGGCAACCGTGCCCGACTTCGACGTCAAGGTGATCAACACCGACGACTACCCGCTGATCATCACCGTCGACAAGAACAGCGTCGCCGACGTCCACGGCAGGATCCCGGCCGCCACCGTGGTCGGCATCCTGCGCCACCTCGCCGACCACTTCGAGCAGCAGGCCACCACTGACTGACCGTGGCGGCGGGTGGCCTGCGACCGCGCCGCCCCACCGCGGCCCGAGGAGCCGCCCTCAACCCCCAGGCCGCGCAGGCCGCCCAGGCCCGCGCCGACGAGCTACGCGCCGGACTCGACTGACCGCCGTCCCGGGCCCTGACGCTGCCCACCACCGCGCCCCGCCCCGTGCCCACCAGGCCCGGCGGCGGGGCGCCGTGGTGCGCGGCGCGGCCGCCCGGCCGACATCCGCCACCACCTCCTGGAGATCCCGTGAACCGGCTGCTCCGCTTCCTGCCCGCCCGCCTGATGCGCCGCCTCGGCTACGAGCTCGCCCTGCACGACCCGGCCGCCCTGGCCGCTGCCTTGGAGGCCAACCTCGACGCTGCCCGCGCCGGCCACGATGCCGACCTCCGCGCCGCCCTGCGGAAGATGACCAGCCTGCTCGCGTTCCAGCCCGGGCTGGTCGACCTGCACCAGGAGAGCGCCGACATCGTCGTCTACCTGTGCAGCCTCGCGGCCGCGGCCGAGATCAACCTCGACCTCGGCAACCCGGGCCAGTACGCGCTCTACCGGGAACTGCTCGACGCCCTGCGAACCGCTGAGGACCTGCGCCAGCGCGTGGCGGCCGCCGCCTCCCTCGCCCTGCCCGCCGCCAAGAGCACCCCCGAGCTCCAGCACCTCTGACCTTCGTCCGGGCCCTGACGCTGCCCACCACCGCGTCCCGCCTCCGTGCCCACCAGGCCCGGACGGCGGGGCGCCGTGGTGCGCGGCGCGGCCGCCCGGCCGACACACGAATCCGGAGGCACCCGTGAAGACCACCCCCAACGCTCCCGCCGCCCGCTTCGCCGCCGCCTACGCCCTGCTGCGCGCCGGAGCCGACGTCGGTGACCACCTCGTGCAGAGCGACCACTGCGCCCGTACGAAGGGCGCCACCGACGCGGCACCGGTCACCGGCGACGACGGCACCGTCCACGGCACCGCCGCCGGCCGCAAGGCGTGCGCGGTCCACTGCCTGACCTACTCGGCCACCCAGGCCACCGCCGTCCTCCTCGGCGCCCGCGCGCTCGGTATGCGGCTGCGCCCTGGCCAGGTCGCCGCCGCCCTCGCCATCTCGGGTCTGACGCATTACGCCATCGACCGAAGGGTTCCGGGCGGGCTCCTCCAGCGGTTCGCCGACGCCATCGGCAAGGGCAACTTCTACCGCCTCGCCGACCACGGCATGAACGGCGCGTACTGCATGGACGGCGCCGTCCACCACGCCTTCGAAACCGTGGCCGCCGCCGTCCTCGCCCGCTGACACCCGCCCGCCGACATCTGGAAGGCCAGCCCCATGAAGCACAGCACCGCCCCCGAAGGCGTCCTCGGCCCGATCAAGCCCGGCGACCTGGTCGTGATGGTCGGTTGCTCGGCGAGCGGCAAGTCGAGCCTGCTCGCCGCCGTTCCCGCGCACCAGATCGTCAGCCTGGACCGGCTGCGCGCCGTTGCCTCGGCCCCGGGAGATCAGGACGCAACTGCTGACGCGGTCCTGCTTCAGCACCAGATCCTCGGCATGCGCCTGCGCAGGGCCAGGACGTCGATCGTGGACAACACCTCGGTCGAGCAACTGCACCGCCTCCAGCTGGTGGAGCTGGCGCACCAGTACGGCCGGCGCTGCGTCGCGGCCTGGGTGGACGCGCCACTGCCGACCTGCCTGGCCCGCAACGCCCTGCGCCCGGACCACGAGCGCGTGCCCGAGGACGTCCTGCGCTGGCAGCACGCGATGGCCCGCGCCGCCCGCCTCACGCTGCCCAACGAGGGCTTCGACGAGATCCGGCACCACCGCACCGCCTGACCGACACCAGCGACCAACCCGGAAGGGAATCCCCGATGAGCACCAGCACCACCTGGGCCACCGCCTGGCCCGAGGGCGTCCTCGCCCGCTACCTGACCGTCGGCGGCGCCCACGTCGACCTGACGACCCGCCGGTTCACCACCAACTACACCGCCCAGGGCCGCCCCTACATCAGCGACCGCTGGTACGAGGTCGACGGCTTCACCTGGACCTGCCGGGGCTGCGACACCCGCGGCTCGGTGAACGCCTTCGGCGACCCGTACCTGCCGACCGAGCGGAACAAGGCCCACGAGGACGCCAACGGCCACGCCGCGGCCTGCCGCTCGATGGCCCGCCCCGGCCACTGACGCACCCAAGTTCTCCGGGCCGTGACGCTGCCCGCCACTGCGCCCCGCCCCGCCGACCATCCAGGCCCGGCAGGCGGGGCGCAGTGGCGAGCGGCGCGGCCGCCCGGCCGGACCCCACTCCTTGTGATCGGAGAACCGTGGCACCCGAAACCCACGCCACCCCCGAGTCCTGCGACCACCGACTGCTGCGGCTGGAGCAGGCCGAGTCCCCGCTGATCGCCCAGCTCGCCGCCGCGATCGGCCACCTGCGCACCGCCGGCGAGCACACCGACCCCGACCAGAACCTCGCCCACTACCCCGGCCGCACCGCGCGGGACCTGACGAGCTGGATCGGCGGCAACGTCCAGATGATCACCGAGCTGCTCGTGCCGCTGATCGCCCCGCACACCCGGGTGGAGATCACCAGCTACGGCGTCCTGCACCAGGACCCGCCCCTGGGAGACGCCCTGACGCTTGATCTGACGACCGCGCTGCGCAATCCCCCGGAGGACCCCGAGGTGCGCGAAGTGATGCTCCACTCCAGCGGCTTGGACCAGGTCGTCTACGAGTACGTGCTGGCCACTCCCGGCGCGGTCGAGATCGCCGAGCGCACCGTGCTGCGCGTCCTCGCCCAGGCTGCCGCGCTGCCCGGCCAGCCGGTCGCCCTGCACGTCTACTGCAGGGGCGGAAAGCACCGCAGCGTTGTCCTGGCCCGCAAGGTCGCCGAGTTGCTCCGGGGCGTCGGCGCGGCCGTGGCCGTGACACACCGCCACGTCCACCTGCCGGTCGTCGAGAACGGCCTGGCCGTCGGCACCGGCTCGTCGGCGGAGATCAGCGACGACCCGACCGGCGCCTGGACCGGTGAAGCGTGAAGCGCATCGCACTCCTGACCGCCGCAGCCGGCACCGCGCTGGCCGCCGCCGGGATCACGCTGCACCTTCGGCGCCAGGCCATCCCCGGCCCGGTGCCGGACGAGACCGCGGACCGGTGGGGCGAACTGCCCTGCCCGCCGCTGCGCGAGAGCGTCGGGCACCTGCACGACTGGCTCGCTTCCGGTGACTGGACGGACCCCGCCGACGTTCTCCAGGCCCTCCAGGAGCAGGCCCCGGCCCATCTGCTCGGCGATCTGGTCCGCGACCTGGCCACCGACCTGCGCGCCGCCGGCCATCCCGGGCTCGCCCTCCAGATGGACGAGGCCGAGCAGCTGCTGCGCCGGGCCGCCGACGTCCTGGGCGAGGTCGACTACGGCGACAACGGCTCCCCGTGCCCGGACGAGCCGCACGACGCGAACTGCGCCGGCGGGTGCGGCGGCACCGGTGAAGTCATGGAAGTCATGACCTGGGACGACCAGGGCGACGGGATCTTCGTGCCGGTCCACCAGGAGCCCGTCGACTGCCCCGTCGGCCGCTACCACCACGTCCACGGCGAGGCCTGCGAGTGCGGCGGCAGCGGCTACACCTTCGAGGGCGGCTACCGCCACCGCTGCCTCGCCACCCTGCCGCCGGCGCCCCGCCCGCTGCCGGACGACGACCCCTGGGCCAGCGCCGCGCCGTACCCGAACGCGGACGACTACCCGGGCTGACCACTGCCCCCGCCTACATCACCGCGGCCCGCCTGATCGATTCAGGCGGGCCGCGGCCTTCCCCGGGCACGGCCGCCCCTGCCTCTCACAGCCGACCGGCCACACCCGGGCCCGCCCCTCCGACACGAGACCGAAGGAACAGCTCAGTATGGCGACCGCCGTCCTCACCCACACCCTCCCCTCCCCCGCCCTCAGCCCCGACCAGCGCCGCCAGGCCGCCGCGCACCATCGGCCGCCTCGCCCCCCCGCCCGCACCGCTCCCGCTACGCCTGCGACACCTGCTCGGTGGCCTGGTCCGGGCCCGAGGCCGACTGCTGGTCCTGCGGCCGACCCGCCAGCCAAGCCCGCGACGACTCCTCTCTCCTCCACCGGCTGCTGCTCGCCCCCGTCACCCCCAGGAAGGCAGGACCCCGGTGACCACGCGCCTGCCCGAGGACCTCGACCGGCGCCTGGCCGCCGAACTCGTCCCCCAGTGCCCCGCGCCGGCGCGCCGCAGCACCGCCAAGGTCCTGACCGTCGGCACCGCCGTGATGCCCGACCCGCGCGCGGCCGAGCACCGCGCCGAACTCCTCGCAGCCCTCCGCCACCCCACCACCCCGCCGAGCCCGAAGGAGACCACCGCAGCATGAGCACCGACGACCACGGCCAGGCCGTGCCGCTGGACCTGATCCTCGGCCCGCACCTGGCCGCCACCGTCATCCGCCGCGCCGCCACCGCCCTCCAGCGCGACGACTTCCTGCCCGAGCCGGTCGCGCTGCGCCTGGCGTGCGAGCGGGCCACCGACGGCGACCCGCTCGTCCTGGCCGCGCCCGGCCAGATCTGGGAGCTGCGCGAGGACGTCGACCCCGACGACGCCCCCGCCCGCCGCCTGGCCATCCACCTGCGCCTGACCAGCCCGCCGACCGTCTACGTGTCCGACCCGGACGACCCGACGGGCGACGGCGAGATCGACGAACTGCTCCTGGAGGTCCTTCACCTCTACACCCTGGCGTCCTGGGACATCCGCTTCCTCGTCGCGCCGACCGCGATCGGCTGACGCGATGCCGTCTGACACCGCCAACCCGGCGACCGTCCTGATCGCTGCCGAGAGCATCGACCTTTCCCCCACCGAGCCGCAGCAGGACGCCGACGCCGCCGTACGCACCGCCCGCCACGCCCGCGACGAGGAGGACCTGGTCCTGCTCCTGACCGCGCTCGGCCTGCCCAGCGGCGAAAACGACCTCGCCCGGCTCGCACCGCACCTCGCCACCCAGGCCGGGACCGCCGGCCGTCCCGACCAGACCCACGGAGGTACCCCCGTGTCCGACACCCTCACCACCGTCGAGCAGGCCGACGTCCTGGCGAACCTGGACCCGATGACCCGCGAGGTCGCCCTCTCCATGCGCTACCGGGGCGACAGCCCGCTCAAGATCCTCGCCGCCACCGGCCTGACCGAGGACGAGCTGCAGGCCCTCGCCGCCCGGAACCCTCAGACCGAGACCGGCGACGCGGGCCCGGAGTTCGGCACCGCCGTGGACGAGCTCCTCGCCTGGGGCGCCCAGCACCCGCAGGCCAAGGTCCAGCGAGCGGCCGAGCAGGCCCGCCAGGCGCTGGAGAAGCTCACCGCGCAGCGCGAGGCCGACCAGGCCGTCGCCGCCTACGAGGCCAAGGTCGCCACCCTCAAGGCGCAGCTGGCGAGCGCCGAGCAGGCCCTGCGCGACGCCAAGGCCGGCAAGCCCACCACCTCGGCGCCGAGCACCCGGGCCGGGGCGGCTGCTGGCTCCGCCGAGCTGGCGCAGCCCGCCGACAAAACCGTCCGCAACACGATCCGCGCCTGGGCGAACCTGCACGGGCACCCGGTCGCGGACCGCGGAGTCATCCCCCAGGCGGTGCTGCGCGCCTGGTACGACGCTCACCCCGATACGCTCGCCCAGGCCGGCTGACCATGGCCGCCCGCCGGCACACCGTGCCGGGCCACCTCGTCGGCGCGGGCAGGGTCACCCTGTCCCGCACCGGCGGAGGCGCCGGGCCCGACTGGGGCGCCTACGCCGTGCTCTACACGACCCGGCCCGTGGACGGCGGCAGCGAGGCGGTGATCGGCTACTGCATGCCGGACGACCCGCTGCTCGACCCGGCCTGGGGCCTGCACCGGCAGCAGCCGTACGGCCCGGCCGGCACCGCCCGCCACCCGCTCGGCGACTACGCGGCCGCGTCCGACCCCGCCCGCGGCCGCAGCGAGTCCCCCGCCTCCTACGGCCAGCGCATGGCGCTGTTCCTGCTGCGCATCGCCACCGCAACCCGCCTCGTCCACTCCCCGCGCATCATCGACCTGCCCTGGGCCGCCTGGACGCTCGCCACCGAGCAGCACGTTCACCTCGCCCCGGACCCAGACCACCCCGGCCGGGGCTGGGCCGGCCACCACCAGGTCCGCGTCGGACGGATCCTCACCCTCCAGCCCAAGCAGCCCTGAACCCGTCGGCGGCCCCATCCCGGGCCGCCGGCCCCGCCGCGTTCCGGAAGGGAGCAGCACCGCCATGACCACCGCCACCGCCCTGATCGCCCGCGCCGAGGCCAGCCTCGACCGCTACCAGCACGCCCTGGGCCCCGAAGACACCGACGCCGCCCAGACCCTGCACCGCGACCTGCTCGCCCTCCTTCCCGCCGCCCGGGTGCTGCTCGCCGAACGCGACGACCTCGCCCGGCGCCTGGAGGTTGCCCGCCGCGACCCGCTCACCGGCCTGCCCGCGCGCGCCGCCTTCACCGCCGCCGCCGAGCAGCTGCTCGCCACCGCGAACGCGCCCGCCGTGCTGATGGTGGACCTGGTCGACTTCAAGGCCGTCAACGACACCCACGGCCACGAGGCCGGCGATGCGGTTCTCGCCGTCACCGGCCGACGCCTCGCCGGCTGGGCCGGACCGGGCGCCGTCGTCGGCCGGCTCGGCGGCGACGAGTTCGCCGCCGTCCTCGACACCGACCCCGCAGGCCTGCCCGGACGGATCGCCGCCCTCCGCGGGCTCCTGGAGCAGCCCGCCGACCACCACGGCCGCCAGCTCGCAGTCGGCTCCTCCATCGGCGCCGCCACGCTCACCGACCACCCCACCCGCGACCTCTCCGTCCTCCTCCACGCCGCCGACCTCGCCATGTACGCCGACAAGGGCCGCGGCCGCCGAGGCCGCCGCCGGCACAGCCCGACCGCCGCCTGACCCACGAAAAGGATCCGCCCCAATGCCCCGCACGACCATGCCCGTCACCGGCGTCCACGCCGACGGAACCGCCTGCACCCACCAGGTCAACCAGCGCACCGGCCGCCCCAAGGACTCCAACAGCGACTGCCCCGGCCGCACCGGCTACGGCGCCACCTGCTCCGCCTGCGGCGAGACGGTCACCAACTACCTCAAGTTGCTCGTCACCCCCGAAGTCACCAAGCACCTTCGCCAGCACACCAGCACCGCGCCGCAGGCCGAGCCGACCGGGGAGGCGAAGTGAGCACCGGCACCAGGATCGAGTGGACCGAGGCGACGTGGAACCCGGCCACCGGGTGCGACCGCGTCTCGGCCGGCTGCGACAACTGCTATGCGCTCACCCTCGCCCGACGGCTCAAGGCCATGGGCTCGCCCAAGTACCAGGCCGACGGCAACCCGGCGACCAGCGGCCCGGGCTTCGCTGTCACCGTCCACCCCGACGCCCTGGACGAGCCGCTGCGCTGGCGCCGGCCCCGGCGGGTGTTCGTGAACTCCATGGGCGACCTGTTCCACCCCCGGGTGCCGGACGAGTTCATCGCGAAGGTGTTCGCCGTGATGGCGCGCACCCCGCAGCACACCTATCAGGTGCTGACGAAGCGCCACGACCGCCTGCGCGCCCTGCTCTCCAGGGCCGCCTTCCGGGAGACGGCCGCGCCCGGTACGGCCTGGCCGCTACCGAACGTGTGGGTGGGCGTGAGCGTGGAAGACCAGCACTGGGCTGAGATCCGCGTCCCCGCTCTGCTCGCCACTCCGGCTGCGGTCCGGTTCGTCAGCTGCGAGCCGCTGCTTGGCCCGGTCGACCTGACCCGCATTCCCTACCAGGGCGACCGCGACTACGTCCTCGACGCCCTGGACGGCCGCTACGGGGAGCGGGAGCCGCGCACCCTGTTCTCGGCCGGCCTGGCTGGCCTTGGTCAGATCGACTGGGTGATCGCCGGAGGCGAGAGCGGCCCCGGCGCCCGCCCGATGCACCCGGCCTGGGCCCGCTCCCTGCGCGACCAGTGCACCAACACCCGGCGCCCGGTCCCGTTCTTCTTCAAACAGTGGGGCGGCTGGGCGCCCAGCGGCTACGTCGGCATCGGCAACACCCAGCCCAACCATGTGCTCATCGGTGACCCTGTCGACGACCTCGGCCACCGCGAAAAGCTCGTGCGCGTCGGCAAGAAGGCCGCCGGCCGTGAGCTGGACGGCCGCACCTGGGACGAGTACCCGAACCGCTGACCCGTGGTGGCGGCCCGCCGGCCCGGCGGGCCGCCACCACGTTCTGCTCCACCATTCGCCACCACCCCCTGAAGGGAACCGCAGTGACCGACACCGACACCAGCACCCATTTCGTCCCGGCCCTGGACCAGCTGGGCAACACCATCGAAGCCGTCTGGAAGCCTGCCACCGCCACCCCCACCGAACTTGCCGAGCACGGCTTCGAGCAGCCCTACGGCCTGCCGGTGACCTGGCTGGGGAACGAGGACGACGGCCTCACCGCCTACGTCGCGCTCGGCCACCAGGTCGACCGGCGCCGCCTGCTGGCCACCGCCAACCGCATCGCCCGCAGCACCGAGGGATGGGCCAACGCCATCGACGACCCCACCCCCGGCGTGCTGTTCACGGTCCTCAACCACCCGCCCGTCGAGAAGTGGGCGGTCTTCGTCGAGCCCGCCGAGGGCACCGAGGTCAGCCACTGGCCCGGAGACGGGGCCTGGTACCTGGAGTCCGCGACGGCCGACGACCCGGCCGCCACCCCGATCACCGTCTTCGACCTCCAGCCCGTCCGCGACGACATCCACCGCCTCCACCGCCAGGTCGAGCACCTGCGCACCCGCCAGGGCCGCCGCGGCCGGCGCATCATCGCGATCTGCGGCAGCACCCGCTTCTGGGCCGAGATGGCGCAGGCCAACGCCCACCTCACCGCCCGCGGCCACATCGTCCTGGCCCCCGGCTTCAACCTCAAGGCACCGAACGGCCTGTGGGCCGACGAGACGGCCCGCGAGCAGCTCAAGCCCGAATTGGACGCGCTGCATCGCGACAAGATCCGCCTCGCCGACGAGGTCCTCGTCGTCGCCCCCGGCGGCTACATCGGCGACAGCACCCGCGCCGAGATCGACCACGCCCACCGCCTGCGCCGACCCGTCCGCTACTGGCCCCGGAACAGCTGACCCCACCCCACCCGGCACCACCGAACGAACGGAACCGCTGATGACCGCCGACCAGACCACCGACCTGCGCACCCGCACGCTGCGCGCCCTCGGTGCGCTCAGCCCGCTCGGTCACGACTGCCGCACCTGCGGCACCGTCTGGCCCGGCATGCCCCGATCCGCCTCGGCCCCAGCTGGGGCAGCCTGATCGCCACTGTGCCGCAGACCTGAACAACGGGCCCACCCCTTGGCATCAGCTGAAGGGGTTGGCCTTTGGGCGTTTCGGAACCCTCCACCCAACATCATTCTTGCCCAATTGCCCGAGAACGATCTTGGGCGGCGCAGCGCGGCAGTTTTACGGCCGTAAAACTGCCGCGCTGCGCAAGCCTCGACGGGAAGGCGCAAGCTGGACCTGTCACGACCGAGTGGCAAGCCCCGACATCCCTGCGCTTCGGCGGTCTCGAGGAGCGCTCGCACGAGCTGGCGCGCGGTCGGGGCCGGAGCCACTCCGAGCCGGGTGCCTGGCGGGGCAGAGGGGGGCTGTTGGGTTTCGGCAGGACGGTCAGTGGGCTCCCGACCATCCTGCTCCGGCGCGCCCGTCTCCTCGGCCGATGGGCCCGAAGGAGCGACCGGTGTTGCCCGCTGACGCCACCTACGGTGCCGCAGCGGAGGCGCCCGCCGGGTCCGTTCCCCCGGCTGCGACATCGGCTCCCTGTGTTGTCCGCGGACAACATCCTGGGCGCTTCGCACTGCGCGATGCGCTTGACCGCTCCTCCTTGATCTGTTCTTCGAAGGCGAGGAGGTCGTCGACGGTCAGCTACTTGTTGTCCGTGAAGGCGCGGGCCAGACGCCGGCCGTAGCGCTCGGCCATGACTGCTCGCACCTGTGGCGCGATCTGGCCCGCGACCCGCAGTCCCCACTCAGGACACGCCACCGGTGCCCAGACCACCACCTTCGCGCGACCCGCATCTCCAATGGCCCGCTTCCCGGCATCTGCTGGCGAAGCGGGCCTCTTGCGTGTCCGGCCGGCCTGCGGCTCACAGACCTCTGGGGTCCGTCGTGTGGCTGAAACGGCGGTCTTGCCCGGCTCTACGCCTGGCCTCACCGTGCACACAGGGCCCGCACGCGGCCCAGGTGAGGAGACGACTCATGCCCACCAACCCGACCGCCACCACAACTACTGTCTCGCTCCGTGCCCGAGCCCGCGCTTGGCAGGGCATCGCTTTGGGCTGCATCGCGGTCGCGCTCCAGCGCACCGTCGCGGGCGCCGGGATCCGACAGAAGTACAAGGCTCATCGTGACCGCCTTATCCGCGCCGCCCTGCGTCGGGACGTCCCGATTCACCGCCTCGCCGAACAGCTGCGCCTGGCTCCCGCAACGATCCGTGCCATCAACCGGGGAGAACGGACCGCAGAGTAGTCGTCAGTCCTGCCGGTTGGACGTGCCGCTCCGCGAACCCGTCTGCGAAGGTTCCGCTCCTCTTGTCGGGAGCGGGGTCTTCGGCGTTTCGATCCCGAATGTTGTCCGCGGACAACGTCCCTAGGGGCACGGCTCCGTCCCCTGTTCGTGTTGTCCGCGGACAACACAGATGTCCGCGGGACGTCACTTGCAGTGGGTTGATCCGGTTGGTAGCGGCCGATGTTGTCCGCGGACAACATCGGCGCGGCAGAGGAAGATCTCGGAATCGGATGGAAAGTCTGAATTGCCCTGTGTCAGGTGGGCTGACATAGGGCCAGAGGTTAGTAAACTCCCCCCATGACCGCACCATCCATGCCCGATGACCGGGACAAGGTAGTTACCAAACTCCCTCAGCAGTTGCGCAGGGAGCTGAAGATCCGCGCCGCTACCGTCGGGATCCCTATCCAGGACGCTGTCACCCAGGGCATCCAGGCATGGCGGGAGGCCGCTCACCCGCTCGACCTGATCGACACCGCCCGCTCCGACTCGTTCTCCACCTACGTTCCCTCCGCGCTGTACAAGGGCTTCCGCGAGGACTGCTCGGGCCGTGGACTCCCGTACAACCAGGGCCTCGCCCAGGCGATTCGACTGTGGCTGGACGCCAACCCGCTTCCCCACCGCAGCCGTCCGCAGACCGGAGCCCGGCGGGTGGCCTTCGGCAACCAGAAGGGCGGCGTCGGCAAGACGGCCATGTCCGCCGGAGTCGGCCAGGCACTAGCCGAGATGGGCTACCGGGTCTGCCTGGTCGACTTCGACCCCCAGGGCCACCTCACCAAGCAGTTCGGCCACGATCACCTCCCCATCAAGGGCGACAGCCTCGTCAAGAACATGTGCGGCGAACGCCAGGCTGACCTGCGCGACCTGCTCATCGAGATCCCTGGCGAGACGTTCGGAGATCGCCTGCACCTCTTGCCGGCCTGCACCGACGGCTTCCTCCTCGACGCCAAGCTCGTCTCCTCGCGAGAGATCCGCGTCAAGGAGACCGCACTCGAGAAGGCCCTCACCGCCGTCGAGCGCGAATTCGACTTCGTGATCGTCGACTGCCCTCCGAGCCTCGGCTACGCGATGGACAACGCGATCTACTACGCGCGCACCCGTGAGGGCGAGCCCGAGGGTAGCTCCGGGATCGTGATCCCGGTGCAGGCCGAGGACTCCTCCGCCGACGCCTACACCCTTCTGCGTGAGCAGATCGACTCCCTCTGCGACGACCTCGACATCCAGGTGTACGACCTGGGCTTCGTCGTCAACCTGTATGACGTCCGCAAGGGGTACGTCGTGACCTCCTCTCTCGACGCCTGGAAGAGCCTCGGCCACCCCGAGGTGATCGCTGTCGTGAATGACCTGAAAGACCAGCGCGAGGCCGTGCGGATGAAGACGCCGCTGCTCGTGCACGCACCCGACAGTGACCAGGCCGAGGTCATGCGCGACATCGCGAGGAGGATCGCCCGATGAAGGCAGCCGACCGACTCGGAACCGGAGGCGCGTTCGGGGCCATCAGCCGCACACCCCGCAGCGAGCGGGGTCGGGCCAAGGCCCAGGCCGAAGGGTCAATCCCGGACTACGAGATCCAGCGCATCCCCTTGGCCAGGGTCGCTCTGTGCCCGATGAACCCGCGTCGCTACTACGGCACCGAAGAGCAGCGCGAAGCACTCGGGCAGAGCCTGGCGAAGAAGCAGACCACGGCCTGTGTCGCGGTAACCCGCGCCGCCTACCTCGCCTTGTGGCCAAGTCATGTGCGCCTCATCAGCGAGGAAGCCGAATTCGTCCTCCTCAACGGCGAGCGTCGTTGCCGCTCCGCTGCGCAGGTGGGGCTCGAGGTTCTCGACTTCGTGGTCCGTGACGACCTGGCGACCAGCCCGGCCGACTTCATGGACTACCTCATGGCCGAGAACGAGGACCGCGAAGACTTCAACATCATCGAGCGGGCCATGGGCCTCGAGCAGCTCCTCAAGGCCTGTGACGGCAACGCCGCCGAGGTCGCCCGCCGCCGTGGCCGCGACCGATCCTGGGTGGGCAACCAGATCCTCCTCCTGACCCTCCCCTCTGCGATCCAGGACCGGCTGGCAAGCGGCGAGATGGCCGAACGCTACGGCCGGCGCCTGGCCCGGGCCTACAAGGACGACAAGTCGTTGACCACCGACGACCTCCTGGCCCTCGAAGAGCGGCTCAAGGAGGAAGAGCGCGCCAAGCGGATCGCCTCACGAGATGCTCTCAAGATGTTGTCCGCGGACAACATCCCTGCCGCGCTCGCACAGCCCGCTGTTGCTGAGCCGCCGCAGGCCTCCGTGTTGTCCGCGGACAACACGGGGCCAGCGAGCGCGTCGACAGGGAGAGAAGCTCCGGCAGCGGCGGCCGCATCGGAGCGGAAGGTGTTGTCCGCGGACAACACGAGGCAACCCGTGGCGCTGCCGGACGGGCAGACTGACGCGCTGGTGGTGCCTGCTAAGCAGAATCCTGCCGGTAGTCCTGTCGACTTTCAGCAGGCCCCGCTGCCAAGGCAGACGCCCGCCCCGGATCCAGTGCCTTCCCTTACTGCGTACCAGCTCGTACGAGCGCTTGGAGAAACCGTCGAAGAGCAAGCCGCGACCCTTCGCGCGGGGCTGGACACTGATGGGTTCCGCGCCCTGCTCGAAGCATTGCACTCTCACGCCTAGGTCCGCTTGATCTTCATCCCGCACCGCTCTCGATGTTGTCCGCGGACAACACGTGGCCCGGCGTCCGCCGGGGCCGGAGACTCCAGCGAGGACACTTTGGAGGAGCCTGTGTTCAACAGCGTTCGTATCGTGATGACCTTCGCCGCGGACCCCGAGGCGTCGGCCCGGTGGTGGGGCGAACTCCTGGACGTCCCGGTGAAGGTCGACGTGAGCGACAGCGGGGCGGTCTACGCCTGGGTGGAGCACGACGGGGTCGAGCTGGGCTTCCACCCGGCGGACGACAAGCGCAACCCCCGGGGCGGCAGCCCGGTCGTGTACTGGGGCGTGGACGACGTCGACCGGGCCCGGGAACGGCTGTTGGCGGCGGGCTGCGAGCACCACCGCGGCCCGCTGACCATCGAGCGGGTCCGGCGCATCGCCCAGCTGCGCGACCCGTTCGGCACGATCGTTGGCATCGAGGGCCCGTAGAACGCGCCGAAGGCCCGGTGCCCCGCTGGCCACCAGGGTTCAGCGGGGGGCCGGGCCTTCGGCGTTCACCGGTCCAGGCCGTGAAGGTTTTTCAACCCGGTTGCCGCCGCGTACGCGCACAGGGCGGACTTCAACGAGCGGGCCGTCCAGGCGGCGCCGGGCCGAGGCGGCGTCCAGGTAGAGGCCCAGCACCCGGTCCGGGCTGGTGTCGTGTCCGGCCTGGCGCAGGACGGCGGGCAGGGTGAGGTCGATCAACCCGGTCACGTCCGGGCGCACGCTCTCCACGTCGAGCAGCACCACCTCGCCGTCCGAGCGCCGGTGCAGGTGTTCAGGCTTGAGGTCGAGGTGGCCCAGTGGCACCAGGTACGGGCCGTTGGCGTCCAGGTGCGCGGCCAGCACCTCGCTGTACGCGCCCGGGTCCGCCATCCAGGCCGGGGCCGGGGCGCGCCGCAGGACGGCGAGTGTGAAGCCTCGGCGGCCTCGTCGGACAGCCGCAGCGAGGCCGTGAGCACGGCGACGACGCGTTCGACCAGCAGCGCGGGCATCTGCGGTCCGCTCCAGTCGGCCGCCTCCGGCAAGTACTCCAGCAGCAGCGACAGTGAATCCTCGCCTTCCGCGTACAGCCGGGCGACGGGGGCGGTGTCGGACAGTAGCGCGTACGCCAGCGTCTCCCCGGCGTAGGCGGCCGGATCGTCGGGGAGCTTGAGGACCAGCGAGCCCTCCGGCGGCGACCGGTGCACCGCGAACACCGCCGCGGTGTACCGGGCGCTGAGCACGCTGACCCTGCCGGTCACGCCAGGGTGGTCGGCAGCGAGCGCCTGGCGAGCGCGCACGAGCAGGTCGACGGGGTCGGTGGGCATCGGGGTGGCCAGCCACCCGGCCGGGCGGATGCGGGCCAGGCCCGTCAGCGCCTCGGCGGCGGTGGCCGGAGCCGTCGTCACCGGGTACCCGCCGGGGCGGTGATGCCAGCGGCCATGGTGGCGTAGGACAGGGCGGCGAGGTCGGGGCGCTGGTGCTCGCCGTAGATGCCGAAGAAGGCGTAGACGAGGCTGTCCAGCGGGCGGCCGATGTGCCAACACTCCATCGCGCCGCCAGCCACGTCCCACACCTGCAAGCGGCCGGTGATCAGGGCCAGGTAGTCCTGGAAGAACATCTCGGCGCCGAACGGGTAGGCGGCCATCGCCTCCTCACGGCCGGTCGCCTCGGCCTGGACGAAGTCGGCGGTGGTGACGTCCCAGGCGAACTGCAAGAGCCCACCGGGGCCGTCCTTGCGCCGCAGCACCGCACGGTGCGCTCCAAGCGGGCCAGAGAGGTACTCGTGGATGCTGCACGCCAGCATGCCGGTGCCGGTGGCTCATCGGCGAGCGGGGACAGCTCGACCGTGCCGGGATCGGCGAGGAACGCGGCGTGCGCGACCAGCGCCTCGTACTCGAAGTCGTCGTCGATCCGCACCCACCCGACCCGGTCGGACCTCACCTTCTCCGCGGGCGAGGCCGGGACGGTAAGCCGCTCGCCCGGGCGCGGGCCGTGGACGTGGAAGAGGTTTTACAGGCCGTTGGCGGCCTCGGCCATCTTCGGGTGATCGGAGTACAGGAACGGGCCATGCAGGGAGGCCGGGGGCAGGAAGCCGTTGCCGCACAGCGCCACGTCCTGGACGCCGTCGAGCGGGGCGAGGACGTCCAGCAGCAGCTGGTTGAGCACGCTCAGGCCGGTCTTGTGCCGGGTGCCGTCCACCCCGGGCAGCAGGTTGACCGAGGAGGCAGGCATGCCGGGCGGCACGATCTGGGAGTTGTTGGAGACCACCGCGGCGGGGGCACGGGCTCCTTGCTGTCCTGGGCGTCGGGTAGGTTGCCCGGATGACTGACATGGATCCGTTGGTGCCCGTTCTCGCCGGGCTGGTCGTCGACACCGTCTGGCTTCTCGACAGCTGTGAGGACGACGAGGTGGATCCCGACTCCGCGGTGAAGATGATGGAGAGCGTCGCGGGGGTGCTTCAGCGGCTGCCGGAGGACCAGCTCGGCCGGTTCCTGCGGACGCTCCGGGGCCTGGCCGAATCCGAGTCGGACCCGCAGCGGCGGGAGTTCCTGGAGTCTTTCCCCGGTGCTTGCGGTCTGGTCGAGGACGAAGACTGAGGCTTGGCCGGGGCCGGCTCAGTTCGACCCGAATCCGGACCAGGCCGAGGTGCCCGGCTGCAGGCTGTGGGTTTCGCTGCGGCGGATCGGCTCGACCGGGTCGTGCTCGCCCTGGTGGCCCAGGATCGACAGCAGGTCGCCCTCGGCGAAGCGGCCCACCGTCGCGGCGGTGCCCAGCGCCCGGTCGACGTCCGCGGTGCCGTGCAGTTTGGCCAGTGCGATGGCATCGGCCATCTTCGCCCGGATCCGGCGGGTGCCGGCCGCTGCGGCCTCGATGAGCCAGGCCGCCGCCCCGGGCCCGATCGCGAGGAACTGGGCCTCGGCCGGGTTGGTCGGCTTCGGCGTGCGTTCCCCCCCGCGGAGCATCGGGGTAGTGCTCGTCGGCGATGCGCGGGTTGCCCGGGGTGGAGCGGGCGTGCCGGGCGACCTCGACCGTGCCGCCCGCGGCCATCGCGGTCACGATCAGGTCGTCGCCGTGGAAGCGGACCCAGACGCTCTCCTCGACGAGCTCGTGCGGGACTGAGTAGCGCACTGAGTTGACCGAGATCGTCGAGTCCTTGCCGACCCGGCGGCTATCGCCGAACGCGGCGGTGAACGGCTGCTCGGGCACCGGGTGCAGCCGCAGCCGTTCCTCGGCCAGCAGCTCGGTGGGGATCCGGCGGGTCTCGCGGTGGACTCGGTTATTCACCTCCGCCATGAACGCCTCGCAGGCTTCCTGAAGCTCGGCGAAGCCGGCGTACTCGGCCCGCAGGTTCACCTGCGTAGGCACCAGGTCCCGCTTGGCGATCCTCACCGGCGACTCGGTCCCGCCCTTAGACGCCGGGTCGGCCGGCATGCAGGACCGCACCACCGTGCCGTAGTGGCGGGCGATCGGCACCAGCTCGGGGTTGCGGACCGCGATCCGAGCGACGTGCTCGACCGTGGCCGTCTTCTCGTTGTCGGTCAGGCAGTAGGTCGGCACCCTCCCAGCGTGCGGAACGTCGCGTCCAGGCAGGCCGCCACCGTCGGCAGGGTCTTGTCGAACACCGGGATGACAACCCGGAACCGGGACCAGGCCAGCCACGCGCACCGCAGGCTGGTGCGTCTTCCGTCGATGCGCGGGCCCTCGCCCCAGTCCCACTGCAGCCACATTGCCGGCTCCGGTATCCACGGGCGGAAGACCCTGTGGTTCCCGGCCCGGTAGGACTCCTTCTCCGCTGCCACGGCCCGGCGGGTGGTGCGGTCGGTGCCGGTGAAGCCCATCGCGGCGATTTTCTTGTGAACAGCGTCGGCACCGACCCGGCCGCGGGAACGCTCGACCAGTTCCTCGACCTTCGGCAGGAAGTCGTCGATCAGCTTCGACCGCACCGCGCGCTCGGTCGGGTCGACCCCCTGGCCCCGGAGCTGGACATAGCGCCGAACCGTGTGGTGGTCGCAGCCGGCCAGCTCGGCCGCCTTCCGGCAACTCCCGGTGAGGTCGTACGCCCCAAGAATCTCCATGATCTCCTCATCGCTCTTCACCATGCCCACTGTGCGTTACTGGCTTGGTGGGTCAGCGGGGAGATCAGCTGTCCGCTACTGGGGAGGTTTCCTGTCCGCCAGCGGGGAGACCAACTGACCGCCGTTGGGGAGTCTGCCGCGTCCGCTGACAAGGTGTCAGCATCGGCCATACCGGGAGTATCCCGTTCGGTGCTTTCTGCTCAGGGGAATGCGCCGCCGCCATCAATGCCGTGTTGGCCGCGATGTCAGCACCACCCTGCTCCCGCCCCTTGCGTAGGCCCGCTCACCTCTCGCCGCCCTCATCGTCAGCTGCATGCCCATCTCGACTGGGCCCAGGCCGGTAGCGACCGTGGGGAGGGAGGTGCAGCCAGCGGTCGGGGACCAGGGCGAGGCCGGGAACCTCGGCCAGGGCGTGGCGGTAGTCGGCGGCCAGGCGGTGGACGCCGTCGAAACGTTTACTTGGGTCTTTTATGTTCAGACCGTCCGGCGTCGAAGCGTGGCTGGCGTGAAAATCACTCTCACCGGCGGTGCCGTGCACAAGACCCAGGCACCAGAACCACCCCTACACCCGCACCGAGGCAGAGGTCCTCATCCCGGTCACCGCCGCCCTGTTGACAGTCTGAGCCCCACAGCGAATGCCCCCGATCACCGCGGTCGGAGACACCGTTGCGTCTGGCAGTGCGAGAGGTGTGGGTTCTCGTCTACGCTGGCGTCTTCGCTCTCATCTGTCTTCCGAATCGACTCGGAGAATGTCAGCGGTCTGGCGGTGATCAAGTCGCTCCAAGCTCGCAATGAGGGTGTTGACCAAGTGCAGCTGGGCCTCGCCTCGCCGGTCAGGACTTTCGATGGAATCGAGCAGTTCTCGGACGATGGCGACTCGCTCGTTCGCCATAGAGCCCGCCTGCAGCCGAGCGGCTTGGTCGGACACGGAGTTGCGGGAGCGGTTGGCCTGGTAAAGGAAGATCCCGGACAACAGGTTGGATACTACGCCGGAGGCAGCTGCGAGCGCGCCAGAGTCGATTTTTGTGCTGCTTTCGCTGTTGAGGATGGCGAAGGCGACACCACCGATCATGACGATGCCGCCCAGGCACAGGAAAACGATGCTCACCCAGAAGATCACTCTGGCCTGCGAGATCCCCTGAACATAGGAATCCTCAAGGATCCGCTCCTGCTTCTCGGCGTGCCGAGACGACGTAAGCGACTGCACATAGGGCGAGTTGATCTGGCTCGGATCGGAGAGGTGGACATGTATGGACGCCTCCCCCTCCGCATGGAAGCGAGGCGCCTGACCAATCACCCCGCGTGCCCGCTCGCGCTCGCGCCGTTCTAGAAGCCTCAAGGCGTCGAAGGCCAACCAAAGCACTCCGACAACGATCACGATGTAGCCGAGAGTCTGAACCCACTGGCCTAACTGCGCGCCCCGGTTATCCCAGCGGAGGAAGAATGCTTCCATGTTGAGCAGATCACTGAGGTAAACGATAAGGAATCCGCCGAGGATTAGTCCCAGCCGCTTGACGAGCGAGCGGTGTGAAAGCAAAGGGGTAACCGGCGGGTCCTCATCCGCCGGTAAGCCCTCCACTTCCTCGCCCCGAACGGCCTCTCCTGCGTCTGCCATCCCACCCTCCCTGCGGTGACGACTTCCGGGCCTTCCGCCAAGTGTGGCTGGCCACTTCGCCACCGTACCGGGTCACCGGGAACTGCGGTCCTTCCCGGAAGATGGGATCTCGAAGGGCTGACTGGCCACTGCGACGGCCAGTTATCGCCGTTGTTGAGAACGCCAAGTGCCCCCAGACCACCAGGTCGGGGGCATCGTGCTGTCCGAACTCGTCGACAAGGTGCGAGGGGTACAGAGGTGCGTGATCACGCGCTGATCTGTTCTCGGCGACCGTCTGAGGCTGGGTAGGGTCGGCCCGGTGACGACGACCTCCAGCAACTACCGAGCAACCATGGGCGCCACCCCGACCGGGGGCTGGCACCTGTTCATCACGAAAGACGGCAGCACCACGAAGCACGAGCACTTCTTCGACGGCCCACCGCTGCCCAGCCGGGCCCAACGGGTCGCAGCCCTCGCCCACCTCGGCTACCGCCTGGCCGACGCCTCCTACTGGACCTCCGCGACCCGTCCGGCCGACGCCGCCACGGCGTAACACCGCGCGCCGCCGCGAGGAACTCGCGGCACCGTGGGGGACAGTGGCCCCGGTCCGAACCCCCGAGCGGGCCGGGGCCGCCGTCGCAGCAGCAGGGTCGGTCTGGCGGGCGCTGCCGCTGGCACAGGGCAGCGTGCCAGGAGGGCTCCTGAGGTCCGGGTAGCCGCCTGCAGTGGAGCTGTCAGTCCAACACGTCGTAGGTTCCTGCTGGCCAGTCCGCGAACAGCGTGTACTCGACCTCGGTTCGCTCCGGCGCGCCGTCGTCGCCGGCCCACTCGATGGGTTCGCAATCGACCAGGACGTGGTCTTGGTATCCGTCGAAGTCGCCCGGGTCGGACGCAACACCGATGTGGATGGGTGCGTCGTCGGGGAGGTCCTTGATCGCTTCTCGGAGGCGTCCAGCTGTCCAGACCTCGGGCGAATGAACGTAGGTGTCAGTGTCGGCCATACCGTGAGTATCCCCCTTCGGTGCCCTCTGGTCAGGGTGAATGCGCCGCCGCCATCAGTGCCGTGTCGGCCGCGATGTCAGTACCACCCTCCTCCCGCCCCTTTCGTAGGCCCACTCACCTCTCGCCGTCCTCATCGTCAGCCGAGACGCTCATCTCTACTGGGCTGTGGCCGGTGGCGACCGCTTCGAACTGCAGAAGGCTGTTCAGGAGAAGGCTGCGTAGTCCCCGCCCGCGAGGTGCCCCGTCAAACGCCGGGGGCACCTCGCTGTGCAACAGGACTTCGTCAGCCGAGCGGCACGCGCGCGGCCGTCTCCCATTCGTACATTTGCCGGTCGCGGTTGAGGATGATGAGCTCGGCCGCGGCGATGCGGGCGGTGGCCGGGTAGGTGGTCACGTGGGCGAGAGCGTCGGCGGCGGGTCGGGCCGGGCCGTCGGCGCTGGAGTAAGCGACGGAGACGTGGGGGCGGAAGCCGTCGGCGGACTCGGGGACCTTGGGCCAGACGTCGGCGATGGCGACGCGGATGGCCGAGCGAACGGCGTGGACGGGCTCGGCCGGATCGACGGTGAGGAGCAGGGCCTCGGGGGTGACGATCGCTGGTCCCAGTGCGAGGTCGAACGGCGGGATCTTTGCGAGGTGATGGGCGGCGGCGTCGGCGATGGCGCGGGCGGCGGTCTCGCTTACCTCGGCGGTGGAGCCGAGACCCTGCATGGTGAGGTGCAGCCAGCGGTCGGGGACCAGGGTGAGGCCGGGAACCTCGGCCAGGGCGTGGCGGTAGTCGGCGGCCAGGCGGTGGACGTCGTCGGCGCCGTCGAAGACGAGGTGCCAGGTGTACCAGCGGGTGCCCGGGGCCCAACCGGGCCGCCACCACCAGTGATCGGCCATGCGCGTAGGACTGTCAGTCATGGTCGCTGATCCAACCATCGGTCGGGGCGGAGAGGGAGAGGGCCAGGGCGGCCTCGCGGACGGCGGTTTCTACGACGTCCTGCAGGCGGCGTCCGGTGGCGCTGTCACCCATGGGCGATCCGGCGGCATCTCGGGCGAGGTCGCGCAGGCGCTGGCGGACGGGGGCGGTCCGGTGTTCGGCAGGCAGGGCGAGGACGGGGGAGAGCGCTTCGAGGATGCCGTCGGGCTCATCGGCGAGCAGGTGGGCACCGGCGCGGGTGATGTGCAGCTGGGCCACGGTCCCGAGGGGGCGGACGGCCTGCCGCTGGAGCGCGGCCAGTCCGCAGTCGGCGTAGGCGAGGGCCTGGGAGGGGGAGCCTGCGCGCAGGTGGACGGCCGCTCCGTAGTTGGCAAGTCGGCCCGCCGGGCAGCTGAACAGCCCTGCGACCTCGTCGTGGATCACGCTGGAGAGGTCGAGCGCGGCGGCGTCCTCGGCCCGGCCAAGGGCGGCCTTGGCCTGGGATCGCGCGCCGACCTCGGCCCACGCATCGGCGGCCTGGCAATGGAGCAGCACGGTGACGGTCCCGCTCGCCTGGAAGACGGTGCCGTGCTCGGCGTGCTGGATGGCCGCACGGAACTGCCCGTCCCAGAAGGCGAGTTTGCTGCGGGTGGCGGCGACCCAGGCGTGCAGGCCTGGGTCGGCGGCCATCTCGGCGGCCACCATAGCGGCGCGGGCGTGGGTCTCGGCCTGGCGCTTGTGCCCGAGGTCGCTCGTCATCCAGGCCATCATCGCGGCCAGATAGCCAGCGGTCGTGAAGAGCTTTTGACGCTGCTCCAGGTTCTGGTGCCCGTACAACAGCTCCCAGACCCGGACGAGCGACGCCCGGGTCTTCCCGAAGATCAGCAGCGGATCCTCGGCCATCAGATAGTCGGCAGCGAAGCCGCGGGCGTCGGCGGCGTACTGCTCCACCGAGACGGGGCCGCAGTTGGCCACCTCGGCCCACTGCAGCCACTCTGCCGACTCGTCGGCGGCGGTGCGGATGAGTTCGGTGCCGGTGAGCGGTACGTCGGGTGGTGGGGGTACTGGCGCCGGGGCGGCGACGTCCGGGTCACCGGGGGCCTGGTGTCGCAGTAGTCGCAGGTCGGACTCGGGCAGGGCCCGGCGGTCCTCCAAGTCGAGCAGGTCGTCCAGTGAGGCCCCGTAGAGCTCGGCGAGGACGGTGAGTGCCGGCAGGGTGACCCGCCGCCCGGTCGACGCCGGCCACCGCTCCCACTTGCCGAGGAGGGAGGCGTCCGTCGCGGGCCCGGCGGCGCCGACGACGTTGTTGAACCGGTCGGCCGCCTCCTGAAGGGTCCAGCCGTGCGCGTGCCGCCAGGCCTCGCGCGGACGGCAGCCGAAGCGGGCGCGCATCTCGGCGGCGATCGTCGTAAGGGGGGCGCCGATGGCGAGGAGTTCGGTCCGGAGGACATCGCGGTCCGATTTTGAGCCTGGTTTGGGGCGTGGAGGCATGGGGGCTCCCGAACGGGGTGTGGAGCGGCCTGACCACCTCACGGTAGCGACCCTAATACGCCACATGGGTCACACTCTGCGAATCCGAGGTGACGCCCTGTCCGCATTTCGGCCGCGCTGGGGAGCATTCCCGCAGGTCGACCAGCTGACGCCCTGTCCGGAAAAGCTGGGCGCCGCTGCCCGTGACCAACGCGGGTCGCGAGCGGGACCGTAGTAGCCCGAACGCATCGCTTCCCCTGGGCAGGTCATCAATGACGACTACCGCCGTCGCCTCTGTGCGGCCGACTCCTCGCTCCGACGATGTGGCTCTCCGCCGATCGGCCGGCCGACGAGTTCCGCTGTCGGCGCAGCTATGGCTCGTCGCCGCCTGTGGCGAGCACCGCATCACGAAGCTTCTGGGCTGGGTGGGCGAGCCCGACGGGCTGCTCCTGCTGCCCTGCGGGGTGATGTGGGATGTCGTGCGGATGCCCGAGCGGCTGGGTCTGGCCGCTCTCCAGGCGCTGATCAGCGATCCGACGCAGGAGACGGGGCCGGTGCTGCACGACCGGTCTGCCGGGCTCGTCTACGTGTTCATCGACCTGGACAGCGGGATCAGCTGGAGCGAGCGGTACTCGGACGTACGGCTGCTGACCACCGGAGCTCACCTCGCCACGCCGTCGCCGGACACCCCCTGGCTGAACGCCCAGGTCGTGTGGGCTTTCCTGCCGCCGACGCCTCAGCCGACCAATCCGACCCGGCTCGCAGCCGCCCTCGACACGCTGACCGCCACCTGACACCTCCACAGCCCCGTGCACGGCCGACGACGGACCCCCCTTTGGTCGGGCACCGTCCGAGCAGGCCCCGGCCTCCGTCCCCCGCGGGGAGACGGGCCCGCTCCCCACCCCATGCCGACCTCGGCTCCGTAGCCAAGGACAACCCGGACGCGTCCTGAAGCGCCTCCTGCACACGCCAGGTGAAGCGGTTGTTGACGGCGCCGGGGTTGATACGGCGCCGCACCGGCACCCCGCTGGTCCCCCCAAGGTCCTGACCAGCACCCCCGAACTCCGCCCGCAGCCCCACGGTAGGCACACCGGCCGGGCGGACCCGGTGCCGGCCGCACGGACCCCACGCCGCGCGGCCGGCATCACCACTTCTGCCACGTCCCCAACGTTGCGCGAGAGGAAGCACCGTGATGGAGCACAGAACCGGAAGGAACCACCCACGTTGACCACCGAATCCATCTCCGCCCAGCAGGCCGTCGAGGTTCTGGCCGCCACCCGGCTGCAGCTGGTCGAGACCGAAGCCCCCGCACTGTCGGCCGAGCATGAAGACGCCATGGACCGGGTCTGGGAGCAGGCCACCCGCGCGAACCCGTCGCTGTTCGACGGGCCGACCGCGGTGTGCACGGCGCTGGCCCGACAGGGCCAGGCGGTAGAGCTCACCTGGGCCCGCACCACGTACCGACGCTTCGCGCTCCGTCGTGTCCCCGGCGCCCCGGTGGTCTCGTCAGTGTTCGTGACCGTCGCGCAGCCGGTGGAGGACGGGCGACTGGTCATCGGGCGGATGTCCGAGTCGACCGCCGCGCCGGGCCGGTGGCAGCTACCGGGCGGCAACGTCGAGCCCCCGCAGCAACCGGCGCAGGCCCTGGACGAGGCGGAGCTCCGCCGCCAGGGCGCGAAGGAGCTGGCCGAGGAGGTCGGCGTACACACCGACCCGGACGACCTCACGCTGCTGGCGCTCACGCGCGGCGAGAACGGCAACATCGGGGTGCACTACCTCGCCCCGGTGCTGCCGGAGCGGACCGTGCGGGCGCAGTTCGCCGGCCTGGTGGACTCCGAGATTTCCCAGGGCAGGACCCCGGAGCTGGACCAGATCACGCCGGTGGAATCCGCGAAGGCGCTGGAGCTGGTCGACGGCCAGCACGTCGACTACCTCGCGCCCCTGCTGGACCGGTACACCGCCGGGAGGTCCGATGAGTGAGCACGGCCGTACCGCTGTCGGCGTCCTGGAGGGCGACGCGGCGCGTGAACTGCGCGCCGCCGAGCTCTCCGGGATCCCCACCCAGACCATGGCCGGACGGTTTCAGGACCTGACCCTGGAGCAGGCGTACCGCATCCAGCGCCACGGCGTAGATCTGCGGACAGCTGCTGGAGCAACGCCGGTGGGCCACAAGATCGGCCTGACCTCGCTCGCCATGCAGCAGCAGATGGGCGTCAGCGAGCCGGACTCCGGCGTGCTCCTCGCCGACATGGCCGTGCCCTGCGGCGCAGACCTCCCAATGGGGCTGTTGCTGGCCCCCCGCGTCGAAGCCGAGATCGCAGTGCGGATCGGCGCCGACCTGGCCGGCCCGGACGTCGACCTGGCCGCCGCCCGGGCTGCGGTGTCCGAGGTGTTCCTGGCCCTCGAAGTCATCGACACCCGGTACGGCGACTGGCGGATCGCCCTCGTGGACAGCGTCGCCGACAACGCCTCAGCCTCCCGGTTCGCGCTCGGCCCCGCAATGGCCGCCGACCGTCTCCCGGACCTCGGCGACGAGTACGTTGAGGTCCGGGTCGATGGCACCCTCTCCGCCTCCGGCCACGGCCGCGACGTACTCGGCGATCCCCTCCTCCCGCTGGTCTGGCTCGCGCAGCGGCTCACAGCCCTCGGGGGCGGCCTGAGCGCCGGGGATCTGGTCCTGCCCGGCTCGGTGCACGCGAGCCTCCCTCTGCGCCCAGGAGTGACGGTCGAAGCGTCCTCCGCGCACCTTCCCCCGGTGTGGTTCCGGGCGCTCTGACGCCCGGCTCACCTGCCAATTCGCTGTCCCTGGGGAGACCCATGTCCGAGAACACCGCGCTGAAGGTCGCCGTCCTGGGCGCCGGCCTCATCGGCGTCGACCTCCTGCACAAGATCCACCGGTCCCCGTTCCTCGACTGCGTGATGGTCGTCGGCCGCGACAGCCAGAACACTGGGCTGCGGCAGGCCGCCAAGATGGGCCTGCCCACGACGGCCGGCGGCACCGCCGCGCTGCTGGAGTCCGGCAGGCACGTCGACCTCGTCTTCGACGCCTCCAACGCCGACTCCCACGCCGAGCACTGGCGCCTGCTGGAGCCCACCGGCGCCCTGGTCGTCGACCTCACACCGCACAACAGCGGCACCCCTACGGTTCCGACGGTCAATGCCGTCGAGGCGCTGACCGGCCGTCACCTCAGCCTGATCAGCTGCGGCGGGCAGGCAGCCGTCCCGATCCTGCAGGCCATCGCCCAGCACTGCACGCCCGGGTACGTCGAGGTGGTCTCCACCGGGGCCAGCCGCAGCGCCGGGCGGGCGACCCGCCTGAACCTGGACGAGTACATCGCGACCACCCAGGACTCCGTCCGCGCGTTCACCGGCACACCGGCCGCGAAGGTGATGGTTAACGTCAGCCCCGCCGCCCCGCCGCCGCCGTTCCGCGTCACCATGACGGTCCTGGCCTGCGGCATCGACCCGGGCACGGTGCGCGACCTGGTCCACTCCGCCGCCCGCAAGGTGCGGGCCTTCGCCCCCGGCTACGCGGTGACCTCCGTCGACGCCACCTCCGAGAAGGTCATCGTCGCCGTCGAGGTCAGCTCCGTCGGAGGCCGCATCCCCGCCTACGCGGGCAACCTCGACATCATCAACGCGGCCGCCATCCACCTGGCCGAGACCCGCGCCGCCTCCCCGCTCACGGAAGGAGCCGCGGCATGAGCCCGACCGCACCGGCCGTGCTGATCCACGACCCGACTCTCAGGGACGGCCACCACGCCGTCCGCCACCAGCTCGACCAAGGCCAGCTGCGCGACTACGCGGCGGCCGCCGACCTCGCTGGCGTGCCGGTGGTGGAGGTCGGCCACGGCAACGGACTGGGGGCCTCCTCGCTCCAGATCGGCCGGGCCGCTCTCAGCGACGCCGAGATGCTCTCCACCGTCCGCGACGCCCTGCAGCGCGCCCGGATGGCCGTGTTCATGGGACCCGGCTGGGGCACCTGCGAGGACCTGCGCGGCGCCTTCCGGTACGGCGCGCAGGTGTTCCGGATCGCCGCGCACTGCACCGAGGCCGACGTCACTGAGCGGCATCTCGGCTTCGTCGCCGAGCACGGCGGCGAGGGCCAGGGCGTCCTGATGATGAGCCACATGGCCAGCCCTGCTCAGCTCGCAGAGCAGTGCGCCCTCATGGTCCGGTTCGGCGCCCAGGCGGTAGGGATCTTCGACTCCGCCGGGCATTTCCTGCCCGAGGACGTCCAGGCGCGAATCGCCGCGATCAGCGAGGCCGTCGACGTCCCGGTCATCTTCCACGGCCACAACAACCTCGGCATGGCCATCGCCAACTCGGTGGCCGCCGTCCGGACCGGTGCGCGGATCATCGACGCCTGCGCGCGGGGCTTCGGCGCCGGGGCGGGCAACACGCAGCTCGAAGTCCTCGTCGCGGTCCTCGAACGCCTCGGCCACCCCACGGGGATCGACCTGAACAAGGTGCTGGCCGCCGCCGACGTGGCTGAGCGCCGGCTGATGAGCGCCCCGCCGTTCATCGACTCGGTCGCCGTGATGAGCGGCCGCGCCGGGGTGTTCTCCGGCTTCAAGACCCGGGTCCTGGAGATCGCCGCCCGCGAGGGCATCAGCCCCGGCGACCTGTTCGACGAGCTCGGCCGCCGCCAAGTGATCGCCGGGCAGGAAGACCTCATTCCCGAAGCAGCGCACCGCCTGAAGGAGAAGGCCGTGACTGAACATCCCACCACCACCGCGGGCCTCGACCCCGACGTCGAGGACCTCCTGGTACGCGAGCTCCGGGTGAAGCCCGAAGCACTCGCCGCCGACGCGACCCTGGAGGAGGCTGGCCTGGACTCCCTGTCGCTGGTGGAGCTGTCGGTGCTGCTCTCCGAGCTCCTCGGCTCCAAGGTCAGCGAGGACGAGATCCACGACGCCCGCACCGTTGGCGGCCTCGCCGTGCTGGTCGAGAACAAGCGCCGGGGCCGGTGACCGCGGCCATGAACCCTCTCACTCTGCGGGCCGCCCGAGCGTGGATCAGCGTGCCGGCTCCCGCCGTCAACCGGTTCGAGAGCGCCAAGGCATGCGGCGCTCATGTCGCCCTGGTCGACCTCGAAGACTCCGTTGCCCCGGCCAAGAAGCAGCACGCGAGGACCATCGCCGAGCGGTTCTTCGACGGCTACGAGACCAGCCCGTCCCTGCTCGGCGTGCGGATAAACGCCCCCGTCCTCCTGGACGGCATCAGGGATATCGCAGCCATCGCCGACTGGCGCGCCCGGCCCGACATCGTGCTCGTGCCGAAAGTCGAGTCCCCTCGCGACCTCGACCTGGTGGCTGGCGCCCTCGACGCAGACGACTACCGGCCCCACCTGTTCGCGCTGATCGAGACACCCCGCGCCATTGAGCAGATCCGGGAGATCACCCGGGCCGCGCGGATCTCCGGCGCGGTGTTCGGCACTGCCGACTACGCCACCGCGGTGAGTTGCGGCATGGGCTGGGAGCCGACGCTCCACGCCCGCTCCGCGGTGGCCAACAGCGTGGCCGCCGCCGGCCTGGTCGCGATCGACTCGCCGTACTTCCAGATGGACGACCCCGACGGGCTCCGGGTCGAAGCCGAACGGGCCAAGGCCCTCGGCTTCCACGGCAAGGGCGCCATCCACACCCGGCAGCTGCCGGTCATCACCGAGGTCTTCAGCCCCTCCGAGCAGGACATCGCCGACGCCCGCACAATCCTCGGCGCCGGGCGAGACAGCGGTAACAACATCACCTCCGTCGGCGGCCAGATGGTCGGCAGGCCCTTCTTCACCCGGGCCCAGAACCTCTTGGCCCAGGTCGACACCCAGCGAGAGGGGCAACCGCAGTGAACACCACCACGCTGCCGCCCGGATACCGCACCGTCGGCGACGACCGGATCCGAGAGATGGTCGGCCTCGGCTACCACGACTTCCCCGAGGGCCTGGTCATCGAGCACCGGCCCGGCCGAACGATCACCGAGACGGACAACACACTCATCACCGCACTGTCCGGCAACACGGCGCCCATCCACCTGGACGCCCACTACGCCGCCCACACCACGCGACGCCGAATTCTGGTGTGCAGCGGCGTCACCCTCGCCTTCGTCGGCGGCATGACGGTCCGCTCCACCAGCGGCCTGACCCTGGCCAACCTCGGGCTGGACGACGTGAAGTTCGAGAACCCCGTGTTCGTCGGTGACACCCTCTACGCCGAGACCGAGATAACCGGCCGACGCCTCTCCAAGAGCCGGCCGGACAACGGAATCGTGACGTGCCGCACCACAGGCCTCAACCAGGACGGCGTGCGGGTCGTCGAGTTCACCCGGACCTTCCTGGTGCCCACCGACCCGGACGCCGTCCGGGACGCGACCAACTACTAGGAGGGCCGCCATGGACGACGACCTCACCTTCCAGGCAGCCGACGACGGCCTGGTCCAGGAGTACGACGAGCTGGCCGCCCGCGCCTTCGGTCACACCGTCGGGGACATCACCCACCTGCGCGGCCGCGCCGACGTCCGCGTCGCCCTGCGCGCGGGGCGGGTCGTCGCCGGAGGACTCGGCCTGCTCACCAACCAGTTCTTCGGCGGCGCCGCGGTGCCCAGCGCGTGCCTGGCCGCCGGCAGCGTCGCACCTGAGGAACGCGGCAGCCGTCTCGCGACCAGCATGGTCCGCGAGCGGCTGCGGCCCCTGCGCGAACGCGGCGCGGTGATCTCCACCATCTCCACCGTCTCCAACGGCTACGCCCGCCACATGGGCTGGGAGGCCCCGGTCCCGGTGTTCGGCTGGGCCGTGAGCGCCGACGACCTGAAGCGCTCCTTCGCCACCGGAAACCTCGACATCGAGCACGGACTCACCAAGGACGCCCTGGACCTCCAACAGGAACTCGCCCGGCAGTGGAACGGCCCGGTCCAGCGCCCGGACTGGTGGTCGACGTGGACGACCGCGAAGAACGCCCTCACCGCCTATCGGTTCAGCCGCGCCGGGGCACCTGCGGCCGGCTGGCTCTCCTTCACCACCAAGCGCAGCGACCGCCACGGCATAGACCTGGTGGTCCACGACTTCTGGGCTTCGGACCCGGACTGTGCCGCGTCGATGCTCGCGTTCCTCGGTCGGCACAACAGCCGGGCCGAGACCGTGCAGTTCCGGCGCGGTGCTCTCCCGCCCTACCCCGTGCTGCTGCATCACCTCCACCGGCACCGGGTGACGGCTGACGCCTGGCATCCGTGGATGCTCCGCGTCCTCGACCTGCAAGGAGCGGTCCGGCTGCGCGGCTGGCCTGCCGATCTCGACCTGGAGATCCCGGTGGAGATCGGCGACGAGCGCCCCGGCTCCAGCCACCGTTACCTGCTGCGGCTGTGCGCCGGGTCGGCGGACATCGTGCCCACGCGCACCGACGGCGCTGTCGCCTTCACCAGAGGCCAGTTCGCTGTCTGGTATGCGGGCGGATACCGCAGCCTTACAGCGGCCCTCATGTCCGGTGTCTACGCACGCTGCGACGAATCGCTGACCACCCTCATCCGGGCCGCCAACGATCGGGAACCCTGGCTTCCCGACCACTTCTGAGGCCGCCACGATCCCGTTCCAAGCGTCTTCGGGTCCTATGAACTCGTAACACGATCTTGGTGATCGTTGCTGGTGGGGCGTGACCGATGTGACGATTCGTCCGTTCGTGATGGAGTGAGCAACAAGCCGTGGATCGTGGACGACGAACTGTGGACCCGGGTCGAGCCGCTGCTGCCGGCCTGGCCGGAGCGGTCGCCGGGCCCTCGCCCGGTAGATGACCGGCGTTGCCTGCAGGGCATCCTGTTCGTGCTCTACACCGGCATCACCTGGCGGCAGTTGCCGCTGGAGTTGGGCTTCGGTTCCGGGCAGACCTGCTGGCGGCGGCTCGGCCGCTGGCAGGAGGCAGGGGTGTTCGAGGCCCTGCACTGCATACTCCTGGCCGAGTTGAACGCGGCCGGGCTGATCGACTGGACGCGCGCGTGCGTGGATGCCTCCCACGTGCGCGCGAAAAAGGGGGCGAGGCCACCGGCCCGTCACCGGTCGACCGCCGCAAGACCGGCAGCAAACACCACCTGATCAGCGACGGCGGCGGCATCCCGTTCCACGTGATCACCACCGCCGCCAACGTCAACGACGTCACCCAGACCCTCGCCCTGGTCGACGGCATCCCACAGGTCGCCGGCCGCGTCGGCCGCCCCCGCAAACGCCCCGACGCCCTGCTCGGCGACAAGGGCTACGACAGCAACCCCAACCGCCGCGAGCTGCGCAAACGCCGGATCCTGCCCGTCATCTCCCGCCGCGGCGAGCCCGACATCATCGGCCTCGGCAAGCTCCGCTACGTCGTCGAGCAGACCTTCGCCCAGCTCCACCAGTTCAAGCGCCTCGCCGTCCGCTGGGAACGGCGCCTCGACCTGCACGAAGCCCTCGTATCACTCGCCTGCGCGACCATTTGCTGGCGGCGCCTCAGGCGGCCTGCTCAGCCGACTCGCAGACCGTGACCGCCAGACGTCTACCGTCCCTGGCTTATTGACCAGGATCTCGCTGCCCTCATAGTGATCCTGTTCTGGGCGACCGTGTCGTTCAGGGTCACCAGAGCCGTCGACGACTGGTGGTAGTCGTCCGCCTCGCCGATGTTGACGCCGTAGGCGGCGGTTTGCGTGACGGTGCCGCCGGACAGCTTCGAGTTCTGGGTGCCGTCGCCGAAGTCAGCGCCGGTGCTACTGGTATGGGGTGACGATGTCGTTGGTGAAGTTGATGTTGTTGCCGCGGACGACTTCCGGTGCGGCGGGCGTCGTCACTGGTACCCACGCGTCGGTCGCGGTCCACTGGATGCCCGCCTGGTTGTCGATGCAGCCAGCGGTCGTAGGGACGCTCCACGTCGTGTACTCGCCAGGAGTTCGGGCCGGGAGCAGTCATGTCGGCGACTTGCGCGGCGTGGGTGCGGCCGTAGGGCGCGGGGCTCAGGCGGTGCCCTCGGCGCGGACGTCGTACTCCTGACGTGCGGCAAGGACTTCGCCGACGTGCTCCACCGACCACTGGGTGAGTACGCGCAGTGGTCCCCGCAGGGTCTGACCGAGGGGGGTCAGGTCGTACTCGACGTGGGGCGGCACCTCGGGATACACGGTCCGCCGGACCAGTCCGTCACGTTCGAGCGTGCGCAGCGTCTGGGTGAGCATCTTCTCGCTCACTCCGGCCAGCCGCTGCCGCAACCGGGTGAACCGGCAGGCTCCGTGCTTGCCGAGTTCTCCCAGCACGAGCACCGCCCACTTGCTGCCGATCTGGTCGAGCAGGTCGCGCGAGGGGCAGCCGCGCGTGTACGGGTCCCATGACGCCATGGGCTCCGTCACATTCTCGGCGGTCGCCATTCCACTCACCTCGATACTTTCCCGCAGGTGGTCACCTTACCAGCAAGTGGCTACTTACCGATGGAGAGTGATCAGGTCAATCTGGGGTTCGTCACGCCGCGAGGAGAGTTCGCGGCAGGAAGGGGCGATCTCATGTCCATCGTCGTCACCGGAGCCTCAGGCCAGTTGGGCAGGCTCACCGTCGAGGCGCTGCTGCGGCGCGGAGTCCCGGCCGCGGACATCGTCGCGACCGGACGGGACACCGCACGCATCGAAGACCTCGGCCACCGCGGCGTCGTGGTGCGCCGGGCGGACTTCGCGGAGCCGGACAGCCTCGCGGCGGCGTTCCAGGGAGCGGACCGGCTGCTGCTGGTGTCCACCACCACCGTAGATGAGCGGTCGGCCAACCACCGCCGGGCCGTCGACGCGGCAGTGGCGGCCGGCGTGTCGCTGGTGGCGTACACAAGCATGACGCAGGCCGACACGGCGACCAGCATCCTGGCCCGCACCCACCGCGCCACCGAGGAGTACCTGCGCGAACGCGAGGTCCCCAGCACACTGCTGCGCAACAGCTGGTACCTGGAGAACTACACCGCCCAACTGCCCCTGTTCCGCCGGCGCGGGACGGTGATCGGAGCCGCGGGCAAGGGCAGGATCAGCGCCGCTTCACGCGCCGACTACGCGGAGGCCGCCGCCGCCGTGCTGACCACCGAGGGCCACGCGGGCGCGGTGTACGAGCTGGGTGCGGACGAAGCGTTCACCCTGGCCGAGCTGGCGGAGGCGGTCTCGGCGGCCACCGGGGAGCCGATCGCCTACACCGATCTGCCCGCGGACCGGCTCAGCGAGGCGCTGACCGGGGTCGGCCTGCCCGCCGAACTGGCGCACGTCCTCGCCGACGCCGACCTCGGGATGAGCCGCGGCGAGCTGTACACGGGATCCGGCGACCTCAGCCGCCTGATCGGCCGGCCGGCCACTGCCCTGTCCGACGCTATCGCCGCCGCGCTGCGCTGACCGTCCACTCGCCCCCGCGGCCGTCGCGCCCGGACCGCCGCGGGGGCGCTCACCTCTCGTTCCATGACCGTGTACGACCCTGCCATCACCCGGAAAGTTGCCGACCATGTCCTCCCGCACAGTTCCCCCGCACACCGCGTCCACCCGCGCCGCGTCCGCCCGTACGACCGTCCGCGTCATGGGGCGGCGCGCGCTCGTCACCCTTACCGCCACCTCTGCGGCCCTTACCGCGTTCACGCTTCCCGCGACCGCCGCCACCCGCGGCGGCGGCGCCGCCCCCGCCCACGCCTCCCAGGGCGGGAACGACGACCAGGCGATCACCCTCGACGGCAGCCGCGCGTTCCCCGAAAGCGTGGCGGCCGACCGCCACTTCGTCTACGCCGGCAGCATCGGCGACGGCACCGTCTACCGGGGACGCCCCGGGGCGACCACGCTCGAACCCTTCCTGCCGGCCGGCCAGGACGGCCGCACCCAGGCCGCCGGCATCAAGATCACCGGCAACCGCTTGCTGGTCGCCGGCGCGTTCAGCGGGCGCTTCTTCGTCTACAGCACTTCCGGGAGGCTCGTCGCGGCCTACACCGTTCCTGAGACCGGCGAACAGACCCTCGTCAACGACGCGGCCGTGGCTCCCAACGGTGACGTCTACATCACCGACTCGCTGCGCGCCGTGGTCTACCGGATTCCGGCCGCCGAGGTGGATGGCCCCGCCACCGGCGCCCACCGGACCCTGCGGGTGGCCTACCACCTGCCGGACTACGTGGCCGGCCAGTCCAACGGTAACGGCATCACCACCGCCCCCGACGGCACGTCGCTGATCATCGGCTACTGGTACAGCGGCGCCCTCTACCGGCTCGACCTCACCACCGGCGGTGTTCGCAGGATCGACGCACCGCCGCTGCCCAGCGCCGACGGCATCGTCCGGCAAGGAAACACCCTGTACGTCGCGCGTTCGGTGAACAACGAGGTCACCGAACTGCGACTGTCCGCCGGGAGCACCCGGGCAGTCGTCGTCTCCGAACGCACCTTCCCAGGCGCCGACACCACCACCGGCGTCGCCGTGAGCGGGGGCCGGCTGCTGGTAACCAACTCCCAGATGGACACCTACCTCTACGGCGAACCGCTGACCAGCCCGGCCTTCACCATCGAGAGCCTGCCGCTGCGCTGAGGCCCGGTCGGGGACGCCCGACGCGCGCGGCGCGGGCTGCCGGTGCAGAGCACGAACAGGATGCCCTGCAGGCAACGCCGGTCATCTACCGGGCGAGGGCCCGGCGACCGCTCCGGCCAGGCCGCCAGCAGCGACTCGACCCGGGCCCACAGCTCGTCGTCCACGATCCACGGCCTGTTGCTCACTCCATCACGAACGGACGAATCGTCACATCGGTCACGCCCCACCAGCAACGATCACCAAGATCGTGTTACGAGTTCTATCAGAATTTCCGACGGGGCCCGAAGACTGACCAATCTCCCAGGACTTTGGGCCGCGGGCCTGTCCGCAACGAGCAGGAGTTGAAGACACTGCACTCGACCATGGCCGTCTCATGCAGAGCGCGATCTGCTACCGCGAGGCCGGCCGGAGCGAACGGGCCGTCAGCCTCTTCCGCGAGCACCTCACCACCAGGGTGTTCGCGCCCCGCGACCGCGCGTTCTTCACCGCCCAGTACTCCGGCGCCCTGGTCGCGGCCGGTGAACCGGACGAGGCCGCCACCGCCGCCCAGGAAGCCCTCAGCCTGGCCGCGGGCGCACGCTTCGGGCAGGCTCTCGCCGAACTCCACCGCACCGCCGCCGACCTCGCGCCGTACGCCGGGCGCCCCGCCGTACGAGAGTTCCGCCGGCGCCTCGGCGAGCTGGCCGCCGTCTAACCGGCGACGAAGGCGCTCACGTGCTCGATCACCTCGCGCTGCCAGACTTGCGACTGTGGATGCAGGTACTGAGGGTCGTCGTGGACAGCGAAGCCGTGCTGGGCGCCGTCCAGCTCCACCAGTTCCACCGGCCGCCGAACATCACCCGGTGTCGGCGGGAGGACTCTACGGGCACGAAGGTGTCCGCGGTACCGTGCACCATCAGCACCGGCGCCCGCACCCCGGCCAGAATGCTCGGAGTGTCCAGGTAGAAGACCTCGTTCAGCAGGGCCCGGTTCAGCTCGAACGGCGACTTCTCGGTAAAGCCCTGCTCCTCCAGCCGCACCGCCATCTCCCCGGGCAGGTAATCGTCCGACCAGCCTGGCCGGGAGGTGACGTACCGCTCCTTGTAGTCCAGCCGCGGGTTCAGCAGCACCAGCTTGTCGACGTCGCCGGGCCGGTGGGCGGCGTGCAGCGCGGCAGCACCGCCCGAGAACGAGGCGGCGATCACGTTCACCGGACCGGGTCGGCCGGCCCGCGCGCGCAGATGGTCGCTGGCCGCCCGGATGTCATTGGTCACCGAGGCGATCGTCAGCTCCGACTCGCGCCCGCCGCTGGCCCCGTGAGCCCGCAGGTCGAACCGCAGGCTGGTCCCCCCTGAGGCGGCCAATCCGGCAGCCAGGCGCGTGAAGAACCCGCCCTCCTCCCGGGTCACACCCGACCCGTGCACGAGTACCGCGGCAGGGCCGCGCGTCCTGGTGGCGCACACTGTGCCGAAGAGCGCGGTACCGTCCAGGGACTGAAACGCCGTCTCGTGATCGACCATCAGCAGATGGTAGCCATCCGGCGCGCCCCCCGGGGCCGGGACGGCGGGCAGACTCCGCCCAGACCAGATCCGGCGTACCAGCGACTTTGACGGCAGCTGCCGGAAGTCAGGACGCCTTGCGTCGTGGCCGGCCAGCGTGCTCGAGGGCGTGCTGGAGCTCGTCGCGCGTCATGGGGGAGCGGTGCGGGATGTCGAGGTCGGTGGCGCGCTTGTAGAGCTCGGCCTTGGTGAGCTGCGACAGCTGCTGCTTGCCGGTGGCACTGGCGCGCTTTGCCGTGGTCTTCCCGGTGGCGGCCTTGGGGGAAGTGCTTTTCTTGCCGCCGGTCTGTTTGGGGGAGTGACTGATGCGGGCGGCTGTTCGGCCGGAGGACTTCTTCGGTTCCCCGGCGGGCCCGTCCTTGCGGGCGGTTTCGAGGCTGCGGCGCAGGGCGCCCATGAGGTCGACGACGTTGGTGGCCTCGGGCGCGGGTCCGGCGGAGACGGCGATCTCGCGGTCGGCGATCTTGTCCTGGACAAGCTGCTTGACCTGCTCCTCGCAGCTCCGCTGGCGCCCGTCCGTACATGTTGCTGCGCCAGACCATGCTGGAGGCCAGCCAGGTCGCGAGCGGGAGATCGACGAGGTCGTCGTGGGTCAGCACGACGGTGCGCGAAGGTAGGCTGGCTGCTGCTTTGGGGGAGGAGTGAGCGTGGCTGACACGGCTCCAGGGGGAGGGTTCGAGGTCGACCCGGACGTGGTGTTCCGGGCGTCGCTGAAGTTCCTCGGATCGAAGGACTTCGTTTACAACATCGCTTCGGGCGTGGCGGGCGACCTTGCCTCCTCGGCGGGGATGGCTGGCGACGACACGATCGCCCACAGCTTCGCGAAGAAGTACGAACCGGCGGCCAAGAGCGTGGTCAAGGCGATCGGGACCGCCGGGCAGGGCATGGCGACGATCTCTAGCCGCCTGCTGACGATGGCCGCCAACTACCTGGCCGTCCAGGACTCGGTGGCCGCCGCATTCACCGGGAAGATCAACACGTCGGCACCGCTGGCCAAGGGCGCCCAACAGTGCGACGAGAGCGAGGCGCACAACAGCCTTCCGATGGTCACCGGCTCGAAAGAAGTCCACGAGATCCCGGTGATCGGCAAGTTCTGGCCCCAGGGCGACCCGAAGCGCCTGCGCAGCGCGGCCCAGGTGTGGGCGGAGTGCGCGTCGGTCATTGACACGGCCCAGCGCAACGCCGGCCAGCATGTCGCAGATGTGATGGCGAAGTGCACCGGCCCGGCATTCGAAGGCTTCAAGTCGTACGCCGCCACGGTGTACGACCCGTGCCCGCCTGGCGGGACGGCCGTGTCGGCATCGCAGCCGCTGATGGTGAACATCTCGTCGGCCTGCCGGGAGCTGCAAGCGATCTGCGAGCAGTACGCGCAGGCGATCGAGACGTGCCAGGACACGCTGATCGGGCTCGGGACCGCCGCAGGCATCATCACCACGACCGGGGTGATCCTCACGTTCTTCACCTTCGGCGCCTCGGACGCGGCTGCCGCCGGTGCCGACGCGGCCTTGGCGGCGGACGCGGCGCTCGCCGCCGAGGCGCTCGCCACCGCCGAGGCAGAGCTGGCCGCGGCCGCCGCCGTCGCGGAGGCCGAAGCGATCGTCTCTTCCCTGGCGTCGCGGCTGGTGGTGCTCGCCGGAACGGCCGCGGCGGCGACCGCGGTGACGGGTGTCGATTCGGCGAGCGCGGCGACTCCGCCCGACCCAGCCGGGCAGCAGCCGGACGGGGCGACGGGTGCAGCTGGGCAGAGCCCGTTCGCCAACCCTCTGGTGGGTCCGGTTCCCCCGCCCAAACCGCCGGCGTACCCGCTGTACGACGCGGCGCAGCAGATGGCCGCCAAGACATGGATCGAGGGGCTGCCCGAGCGTCCGCCGAACTACGGCACGGCGGATGACCGCGCCTACCAGGTGTACGCCGCGGGTAAGCCTGAGCGAAACGCCAAGAGCGCCGACGGTACGGAGAGCGTCTGGGCGGACGGATTCCGGCCGGCCGACGGTGCGTTCATCGATGCCAAGAACGTCCGCAAACAGGGCTGCAGTCCGCGGTCGCTGAAGGGCATTCAGGAAGACGACTTCCGGACCGGATGGATGCTGGACAAGGACGACGACGAGATCAGGCGCTACAAGCTCGCCATCGACAATCCCGCCAACCATGCCCAGTACCTTGAGATCGACACCCCTGACGACGCGACGGTCGGCTACTGGCAGTACCTGGCCGCCAAGAACCACGTGAAGAGCAACGTACGTGTCATTACGATGCCCCCGCCGCCCTCAACCGAAGAAGGCTGATTTGGACACCATCCACCTCGGCGCGGCGCCAGGGACCACCTGGGCCCTGTCGCCGCTGGAAGCCGAAGACCACCTTCGTGCCCGCTTCCCGGACCTGCAGGCCGGGCAGGAGCATTCGCCGACCACCGGCAAGAACTACGTCTCCTTCTACGTCGAGCTGGCAGGCGAGAGTCGGCACGGTGCGTACTTCGAACGCGGCCACCTGGTTCTGGACGACGGGGACGCGGACCTGTGGGCCGATACCGCCGCCTGGTTCCTGGGCCTCCTGCCCGCCGACGCGAGGGCGGTCGCCATGGTCGAATCCAGCCCGGACAGCGTGCGGACAATTCCCCCCGGCGCTGACACCGCGCAGGTCCGCGAAATTTTGCAGTCGCTCCTCGATGTCGTTTAGAAGGCGTCCGCAATCCGCTTGCGGCGTATGACTTTTCGCTGTTCAGGCTTGGGTGTGCGGGGTTGGGCGGCAGGGTTTCGGTGTCGGGTTGTCGAGGTCGGAACGGAGTGTGTGATGCCGCCGTCGCCGCTGGGGTTGCTGGAGGAGCGTCGGGAGGCCGCTCGGGTGCGGGTGGAGGATCTGGAGACCGAGTTGGAGCGCCTGGAGGGTGAGCTGAGGTCGGCGAGGGTGGTGTTGGAGCGTCGGGTGGTGGCGGTGGAGGAGCTGGCCGAGGCGCTCGCCCCGGCCGAGGATGCCGTGGAGCCGGCGCAGGCGGGGGTGCGGGTGCCGCAGAAGGGGGCGGTGGTGCCGGTGTGGCGGGAGGGGCTGGATCCGGTGGACGCGTTGGCGCCGGACTACCGGCGCCTGGTGGAGGCGGTGGAGTCGGGTGGGGAGGGTGGTGTCGGCTTGACCATGCGGGAGGTGGCGGTCGCGGTCGGCCGGGAGCCGGTCGCTGCGGTGACGGAGAACCTGCGGCAGAAAGCTCGGCGGCTGGTGGAGCGGGGCTGGCTGGAGGTCGACGGTTCCGGGAGCCGGTTCATGCCGCGGCGCCGGCCCCAGGCCGCGGGGTGACACTGCGGGCCCGGCGGCGGTGGCGGGCGAGGCGGCGGCTCATGACCATGGTCATGGACCACAGGATCATGGCCTGGGCGCTGTCGGTGCGGGTTTCGTAGTCGCGGGCGAGGCGGCGTGAGCGCATGAGCCAGCCGAACGTCCTTTCTGCCACCCAGCGGCGCGGGACGATGCGGAACCCGGACAGGTCGTCGGTGCGTTTGACGATCTCGACGATCAGGGCAAGCTTGGTGTTCGCCCAGGTGACGAGGTCGCCGGTGTAGCCGCTGTCGGCCCAGATCCTGCGCAGGTAGCGGAACTTGGCCTTCAGTGCGGGGAGCATGTCGGCGGCGGTGGCTCGGTCGCCGGCGTCGGCGGGCGTGACCAGGATCATCAGGAGCAGGCCGAGGGTGTCGACGACCAGGTGGCGCTTGCGGCCGTTGATGTTCTTCGCGCCGTCGTAGCCGCGCGTCGCACTGTGCACGCTGGCGGCGGCCTTGACCGACTGGGAGTCGATGACCGCCGCGGTCGGCTGGGGGTCTCGGCCATGCGCTGTGCGGACGGCGGCGCGCACCCGGTCGTGGAACTCGGTCAGCAGGCCGGTGTCGCGCCAGCGGGTGAAGAAGGCGTGGACCCGCTTGTAGGGCGGGAAGTCGGCGGGCAGCGCGGCCCATTTGACGCCGTTGTCGACGAGGTAGCGGATCGCGTCGAGCAGTTGGCGGTGGCAGTAGCCCTCCGGCCGCCCGCCCCGGCCGCTCATCCACGCCGGCACCGGCAGCAGGTCCCGCACCGCCGCCCACTCGGCGTCGGTCATGTCGCTGTCGTAGCGGCGAACACGATCGCGGTGGTCACCCGCGTTGCCGTACCGGTGTGCGAAGCAGTCGCACCTTGGGGGGACCGAGTTGCCGTCGACCGCGGCGACGGCGTACAAAAGCGGCAACAGGGCCTCCTTGCGGCTTTTTGGTCTCGACAACCTCCAAGCTGCACAGGGGCCCTGTCTTCATGCGGCGACAACGTCGAGATCACCCGAATCGGGAACCCGCGAACACTCGTACTAATCCCAAGCCCCGTGTGGGGTTTGCGGATCGCTTCTTAGCCACTCAGGCCTCAACTGCAGTTACGACGCCGCCCGCTGGGAGCGTCCGGCTTGTTCGAGAGCGTGCTGGAGCTCGTCGCGGGTCATGGTGGAGCGATGGGGGATGTCGAGGTCGGTGGCGCGCTTGTAGAGCTCGGCCTTGGTGAGCTGGGACAGCTGCTGTTTGCCGGTGGCGCTGGCGCGCTTCGTGGTCTTCGCCGCCGTGCTGGCTTTGGTGGCGGTGCTCTTCTTGCCACCGGTTGGCTTGGGGGAGCGGCTGGCGCGGGCGGCCGGGGTCCGGTCGGCGCGCGTCTTCTTGGGCTCCTCGGCGGGCCCGTCTTTGCGGGCGGTTTCGAGGCTGCGGCGCAGGGCGTCCATGAGGTCGATGACGTTGGTGGCCTCGGGGGCAGGCCCGGCGGACACGGCGATCTCGCGGCCGGCGAGCTTGTCCTGGACGAGCTTCTTGACCTGCTCCTCGTAGGTGTCGTGCCACTCGTCGGGTTTCCACTCGATGGCGAGCATGCCGATGAGTTGCTCGGCGGTCTTGACCTCCTGCGGGGAGAGTTTGACCTTCTCCGGCAGGTCACCGACCTCGGAGTGGGGGTCTCGGACCTCGTCGGCGAAGTGCATCGTGTGCAGTTCCAGGAGCCCGCCTTCGGAGCGGACGGCGGTCAGGTACTCCTTGCCGCGCATCGCGAACATGGCCAGTCCGGCCTTGCCGGCGTGCTCCAGGGCCTCGACCAGGAGGGCGTAGACCTTCTGGTACTCCTTGCCGCGGGGGCCGAGGTAGTAGGTGCGGTCGAAGAAGATGGGGTCGACGTCGGCGAGGTCGACGAACCCGGCGATGTCGATGGTGCGCGAGCGGCCGGGGGAGATCTGCTCCAGTTCGTCCGGTTCGACGATGACGTACTCGCCCTCGGTGACCTCGTAGCCCTTGACGATGTCCGCGAAGTCGACTTCCTTGCCGGTGCGTTCGTTGACGCGCTTGTTGCGGATCCGGTCGGAGGTGCCGCGCTGCAGCTGGTGGAAGTGGACGTCGTGGGACTGCGTGGCGGTGTACAGGGCGACCGGCACGCTGACCAGGCCGAAGGTGAGCACTCCAGTCCACATGGGTCGAGCCATGATGGGCTCCCTTCGACCTGGCGCGCCCGCCAGCCGGTGCGAGGGCGGGTCATGGCCAGCGTCGCCGCCAGACCGGCGTGTCCGCACGCGGTGTTGGGCCGACGGGCGTCGCCGCCCTGCTGGGCCCCGCTTGGAGGCGGTACGACGACGGCCTACCGGACGCCTGGGCGGTCGCCGCCCACCCAAACCCCCCGCAAGCCGCGTCCAGCCGGGCTTCTGCGGTCAGTCGTTCTCCAGTCGCCGGTGCCGCTCGGCTGTCTCCCGAGCGGCCTCCCGGGCACGGGCCACCCGGCCGCGGGCGGAGTCGCTCGCGGTCTCGGTGTCCCGCACCAGGGCATCGGCCCGCGCGAGGGCGTCCCGCGCACGGTCGTCGCGCTCCCGTGCCTGAACGAGCGCGGCCTCGGCACGATCGGCCTCGTCCTGCGCCCGCTGCCGGGACGCTCTGGCGCTACGCAGCTCCCGTTCGGCTTCGGCGGCCCGATCGGCGGCTTCCCGCTCGGCCGTTTCGGCCGCGGTCACGGCGATCCGGGCCTTGTCCCGCTTTCGTTCCCACTCGCGTTCGGCCCGGGCCTGGGCGGCCGCGTCCTGCCTGTCGCCGGGCGGCGCGTCGGTGGCACTGGCACGGTGCGAGCGTCGTTCCGCGGCCGGCCGCCTTCTGGCTGGCGGTGTGCCGGTGTCCGGGCTGGCGCCGACGTCGGTCGAAAGGTTCGGCTGTCCGGCCTCCGTCCTGCTGGGAGCGGCGCCCGGCCACAGCGGCGGTTCAAGGGCGGCGGTCAGCCGGCCTTCGGCCAGGGCCCGGGCGGCGTCCGGGTCCGCGAGTGCGGCGGACAGTGTCCGGTCGAGGTCGGCGACCGCGTCCGAGGCGAGCGGGTGACCGGCCGCCGCCGCGTCCCGCCTTGCCTGCTCGGTCAGCGCCCGGATCAGCAGGCGGCGCTGGTCGGCGAGGCCACGCAGTTGCTCGCCGGCGAGGTGCTCCTGAGCTTCCCGCAGGGCTTGACCGAGGTCCATGAGCTGCCTGACCAGGTCGTGGTGCCGGTGGGCGAGGAGGTTCGCGGCCCACGCGGCCACTGTGGGGCGGTGCAGGGCACGGATCGCCTTGGCGAGCTGCGGGTCTGACTTCTTCACCTCGTCGGCGCGTTCGTTTCGGGCGGCGGTGAAGGCGGTCGGAGCAAGGACGTAGAGCGCGTCGGCGGTTGCGTCGAAGTCGGTCGGCGGCTTGCTGGCCACCTTCGAACTGTATGGCCGGTGCGCACCTCGAGTCCGGCGGACGTCCTCCGTTCAAGGGAAGGTCTCGGAGCCGGCGGGCGCGCCCGCACCTGGTGGGCCGGTCTCGATTGGCGAACTCGCCCTGCTGTTCTAAGCGGGTGGCGCATCCCGGTCTTACTCGCCGAAGAGCGGGACGTCCCGGCCGCCTATGTCCGTGCGGATGCGGTGCGGGCGGACGGGGTGGCGCCACCGGCCGGCGCTGTCACGGGCGACGTCGGCAGCGACCTCCATCACGACCTCGGGCGCCGCCAGGACGACGTCGAGTCTGTCACGGCTTCCCCAGCCGGCCGAGAATGAATCCGCAGGGCGAAGCACGGCGGATGCCGCCGTCGCAGCGCGACGATCGGCGCAGTACGGTCCCAGGATGAGCAGCAGCGATCTCCAGCTCCAGGACCTCCTTTCGGCTGCCCTCGAGGACACCGTGGCAACAGCCCACGCCGAGGCGGCCCGATGGCTGACCGCCCAGCTTGAGCAACGCGGCACCGAGGCCATGTGGGAAGGCACATGCCGACTGCTCTCCGCCCTGGCCGTCCGGCCCGCTTACGGGCTGCCGCCGCACGAGGCAGCCGACCGGCTGCGGCTGACCGCGCGGAGCGCTCAGCCCGATGTTGCGCTGGTCCTGTCGCTGAGGCTCGCCCTGTGGGAGCGCGGCGAGGAAGGCGCCGCCGAGGTGTGGCACGCTGCCCCCGTCGAGCTGCGCCGGCAGGCGATCATGCATCTGGTCATCGCCTACTGCGCGACCGTCGGCTACGACGGGCGCCGGCTGAGCCCGGCCGAGACGGTGTCGCTCGTGCGGCAGGCCTTCCCGCCTGCTGGCCGTTCGGCGGGGTGATCATCTTTTGCGGTGGTCGTTGGGGGAGAGGCGGGGGCCGAATCGTGGGGCGCTGGCGCCGGCGAGGAAGGCGAGTTTGCAGACGCGGTGGCGCTGGCCCGCGTAGGGGGCGAGGAGTTCGAGCATCTGCTCGTCGGTGCTGCGGGCGCGGCCGGTGAAGAAGTGGCCGATGTGGTTGGCGAGGTGGTAGTCGCCGACGGAGACGGCGTCGGGGTCGCCGTTGGAGCGCTGGAGGGTCTCGGCGGCGGTCCAGATACCGATGCCGGGCACGGTCATGAGGCGCTCGAAGGCCTGCTTGCCGGCCATGGTCGAGGCTTCTTCGAGCCGCGGTGCGAGGCGGACGGCGCGCAGGATCGTGGCCGCGCGCTTGGGGTCGACGCCGGCCTTGTGCCATTCCCAGCTGGGGATCGCGGCCCACTGGCGGGCCGAAGGCATTACCCGCAGGTCGGGGCGGGGCCCGGGCGCTGGGGTGCCGTGGCGGCGGACGAGGTAGCGCATGCCGCGCCGCGCCTCGAGAACGGTGACCTTCTGCTCCATGATCGCGGGGATCAGGGAGTCCAGGACGAGGCCGGTGGCGCACAGGCGAAGGCCCGGGTTGCGGCGCTGGGCCTCGCGCAGCGGCCCGGGTGGCAGGACGAGCTGCTCGGGGGTGTCGGTCGCGCCGAGCAGGGTCGGCAGGCGCTCGAGAAGCCAGTCGGCCGCCTCGCCCCACGCGGTCGCATGGATTTCGCCGGTCGCGGGGCGGGCGGTGATGCGAAGGGTGCCGGTGCCGGCCGGGGTGCGGAAGGTGCGCCACAGCTCGCCGGGTGACCATGCCGAGACGGGGTCGCGGGCACCGCGGTGGAGCGGGCCGATGACGTGGGCGAGGTCGAGCGGGAACGGCAGCCGCCAGGTGCGCCCGAGGGGCCCCATGTTCCGGCCTCCTTCGGATGAGCGTCCCGCGCCGCGGGGCTGCGGCATGCGGGGACACTACCGCACCGGCAAGTCCGTGACCTGCAGTAATGACAGTCATTCGAACGGGTGACCGATTTAGTGAGAGTGGCGATTCCGCTTGCCTGGCTTCGCACGAATGTTCGATGCTGGGGGTGTGGAAGCAACCCTCGCAGCGCTGGCCCCCCGGCTCCAGCTGTCCCGTCCCGGACCGCTGGTCCCGGTGCTGCCCGCCCTGGAGGGCCTGCTCCCGGAGCGGGGGCTGCGCCCGGGTGCGGTCGTGTCGGTGACCGGCGGCGCGACCGCGCTGGCGCTCGCGCTCGCGGCCGCCGCGACCGCCTCCGGCATGTACTGCGCGGCGCTCGGTTTCGACGGGCTCGGCGCGCTCGCGGCGGCGGAACTCGGCGTCGACGTCGGCCGCCTGGTGGTGGTCGACGCCCCGCGCGAACGGCGGGCCGAGGTCGCCCTGGCGCTGGCCGACGGGTTCGGCCTCCTGCTGCTGCAGGGAGCCCCGGTGGCGGGCCCGGTGGCCGAGCGTCTGGTCACGGTGGCCCGCCGCAGCGGGTGCGCGGTGGTGGTGGCGGGGGAGTGGCCCGGGGCTCGGGTGCGGCTGCGGGTGGTCTCGCGCGTCTGGGAGGGGCTGGGGCAGGGGCGTGGCCGGCTGCGGGCGCGGCGACTGGCGGTGGTGGCCGGCGGGCGGGGCGCGGCGGCGCGGGAGCGGCGGGCGGAGCTGTGGCTGCCGGACGCGCAGGGCGCGGTGCGCCTGGTCGAACGGCCCGCCGCACCGGCGGCGGCACCGCAGCGGCGCGCCCACGCCGGCCGGGGCCCGCTGGCGGTGGTGTGACATGAGCGAGAGCGTTCGGCGTGTGCTGGCCGGCTGGGTTCCGGACTGGCCGGTGGTGGCGGTGCTCGGCCGGGAGCCGGAGCCGCAGTGCCTGGCGGCGGTGACCGAGCGCGGCCGGATCCTCGCCGCGAGCGGCGCGGCCCGGGCGGCCGGTGTCCGCGGCGGGCAGAAGCTGCGCTCGGCGCAGGCCCTGGTTGCGGACCTGGAGGTCTTCGACCGGGATCCCGATCTTGAGGTGCAGGCGTTCGAGCCGGTCGCGGATGCGGTGGGCGCCCTGGCCGCGCATCTGGAGGTGGTGCGGCCTGGCCTGCTGGCCCTGGCCGCAGGCGGCGCGGCACGCTTCCACGGTGGTGAGGAGGCGTTGGCCGAGCGGGTGATGGACGCGGTCGAGGCGATGGGGCATCCGTGCCGGGTCGGGATCGCTGATGGGTTGTTCGCCGCGCGGCTGGCCGCTCGCGTGCAGCAGATCGTCCCCGTGGGGGCGAGTGCCCGGTTCCTGGCGCCGTATCCGGTGGCGGAGCTGGGGGAGCCGCGGCTCGCCGATCTGCTGGGCCGGCTCGGGCTGGCGACCATCGGCCAGTTCGCCGCGCTGCCGACCGCGAGCGTCGCGGACCGCTTCGGCCAGGCCGGCGTGCTCGCGCATCGCCTGGCCCGCGGGCTGGAGGCCCGTCCGGTCGTGGCCCGGCCCCCGGGGGCGGACCTGACAGCTGAGCAGCGGTTCGACGAGCCCGTGCTGCTGGCGGAGCCGCTGGTGTTCACCGCGCGTGCCCTCGCGGAGCGCCTGCACGAGCACCTGGCGGCGGCCGGGCTGGCGTGCGAGCGCGTCGACGTGGAGGTCGAGTGCGCGGACGGCACCACCGCCTCCCGCACCTGGCGCCACGAGGGCGTGCTGTCCGTGGGGGCGGTGGCCGAGCGGGTGCGCTGGCAGCTGCAGGCCTGGCAGCAGCGCGACCTTTTCGACGAGGCGTCCGGCGGCGTGGTTGCACTGCGCCTGGTCCCGGACGGCCTGGTGAAGGATCCGGGCCGCCAGCTGTCCCTGGAGGACGGCGACCAGGAGGCGCGGGCCCGGGCGGAGCGCGCGGTGGCGCGGGTGCAGGCGATCCTCGGCCACAGCGCCCCGGTGACCGTCGACCTCGCCGGCGGTCGGGCCCCGGGCGACCGGGTGGTGCACACGCCGTGGGGGGACGCCCATCAGGAGCGTCGCGCGGACGGTCCCTGGCCCGGACGGCTGCCCGCACCGTCCCCCACCCACCTTCCGGCGCAGCCCGCGGCGGTGCGGCTGCTGGACGCTGGCGGGCACGACGTCGAGGTGAGCGCCCGCGCCGAGGTCCGCTCGGCTCCCGCGCGCCTGGTTCTGCCCGGCGGCGTGAGCCGGGTGGTGGCCTGGGCTGGTCCGTGGCCGGAGCAGGAGCGCTGGTGGGACCCGGAACAGGCGCGGCGCACCGCGCGGATGCAGGTCGTCGTCGACGACGGGCGGGCTTTACTGCTGGCCGTCACGGGCGGGCGCTGGATCATCGAGGGCGACTACGACACCTGACAACCACTCACCGCCTCCGGACCGCGCCGCCCGCCGCCTGTTCACCACCGAAGCACCACCACCTGGACGAGCACGATGGGATTCACCAACCACCCCCACACCCCGTGGAGCGAGCTGCACCGCCGCCTGGCCGGCGCGCCTGCCCCGGGCGGGCGGACCGTCGTGCCCTTCCCCATCCCCGCCCCGGCACCGCCCACCGAGCCCGCCCCACCGATGCGGCCTGCCTCGCCGCCGTCCGGGCCGGGCTGGGCCGAACTCCATGTCCACACCACCTACTCCTTCTTGGACGGCGCCAGTGACCCGGCGGCCCTCGTCGACGAGGCCGCCCGCCTGGGCATCGAGACGCTCTCCGTCACCGATCACGACGGCCTCTACGCGGCCGCCGTGTTCGCCGCCGAGGCCCGCCGCACCGGCATCGCGACCGTGTTCGGCGCCGAGCTGACCCTGGACGCCGAACACGCGCCGACCGGCGTGGCGGACCAGGACGGCGAGCACCTGCTGGTCCTGGCCCGCGGCGCCGAAGGCTACCGCCGACTCGCCAAGGTCATCGGCGACGCCCACCTTGCCGGCGGCCAAAAACGCCGCCCCCGCTACGACCGCGACCGCCTCGCGAACGCCCACGACGGCCACTGGGCCATCCTCACCGGATGCCGCAAAGGCGCCGTACGCCGCGCCCTGGACAGCGAAGGCGAAGCCGGCGCAGAGCGCGAGTTGCGCGCGCTGGCCGACCGCTACGGCTACGACAACGTGTTCGTCGAACTCACCGACCACCGGATGCCCGAGGACGATGACCGCAACGACGCTCTCGCCCACCTCGCCGCCCGCCTCGGCCTATCCCTGGTGGCCACGTCCGCCGCCCACCACGCCTCCCCGGCCCAGCTGCGCCTGGCCCAGACCCTCGCCGCGCTGCGACAGGGCCGCTCCCTGGCCGAGGCCGAGCCGTACCTCGCGGCCACTGGCGCAGCCCACCTGCGCTCGCCGGCCGAGATGGCGGCCCGCCTGGCCGCCTGGCCCGGCGTTCAGCAGGCCACCGTCGACCTCGCCCGCGCTTGCGCCTTCGACTTCCGCGACCTCTCCCCGCAGTTGCCCGGCTTCCCCGTCCCCGACGGCCACACCGAAGCGAGCTGGCTGCGCGAGCTCACCCTGCGCGCTGCCGCCGCCCGCTTCGACCCCAGTAACGAGAAGGCGCACCGGCAGGTCGCCTACGAGCTGCAGGTGATCGAGCAGCTCGGCATGGCCGGTTACTTCCTCATCGTCCACGACATCGTCGACTTCGCCCGCCGCGCCGACATCTGGTGCCAGGGCCGCGGCTCGGCTGCCAACTCCGCCGTCTGCTACGCCCTCGGCATCACCTCCGTCGACCCCATCCACTACGGCCTGCTGTTCGAGCGCTTCCTCTCCCCTGAGCGGGACGGGCCTCCGGACATCGACCTCGACATCGAGCACCGCCGCCGCGAGGAGGTCATCCAGTACGTCTACGACACCTACGGCCGCGACCACGCGGCCCAGGTCGCCAACGTCATCACCTACCAGCCCAGACTGGCGATCCGGGACGCTGCCCGCGCTCTCGGCTACGCTGCCGGGGACCTCGACCGGTTCGCCCGCGAGACCGGCTGGCACGAGATGCCGCCGCCCGACGCGCCGGTGCCCGCCGACGTGCGCGACCTCGCCGGCCAGCTGCGAGGGCTGCCCCGCCACCTCGGCATCCACTCCGGCGGCATGGTGCTGACGCGCGAACCCATCGCCGAGACGTGCCCCACCGAGTGGGCCGCCATGCCCGGCCGCTCGGTCCTCCAATGGGACAAGGACTCCGTCGCCGAGGCGGGCCTGGTCAAGATCGACCTGCTCGGCCTCGGCATGCTCTCCGCCCTGCACGACACCTGCGACCTGATCGCCCAGCACCACGGCATCCGCTACGACCTCGCCACCATCCCCCCGGACGACCCGGCCGTCTACGACATGCTCTGCCGCGCCGACACCGTCGGCGTCTTCCAGGTCGAATCCCGTGCCCAGGCCTCCGCCCTGCCACGCATGCGCCCGCGCCGCTTCTACGACCTCGTCGTCCAGGTCGCCCTCATCCGCCCCGGCCCCATCCAAGGCGGATCCGTGCACCCGTACATCCGCCGCCGCAACGGCCACGAAGAAGCCACCATCCCCCACCCCCTGATGGAACGCGCCCTCGCCAAGACCCTCGGCGTCCCGCTGTTCCAGGAACAGATGATGCAACTGGCCATCGACTGCGCCGGCTTCACCCCCACCGAAGCCGACAAGCTACGCCAGGCAATGGGCTCCAAGCGCTCCCACCAGCGGGTCGCCGAGCTGCGCGAGCGCCTGCTCGCCGGCATGGCCGAACGCGGCATCCCCACGGACGTCGCCGAGGACGTCTACGCCAAGATCGACGCGTTCTCCAGCTACGGCTTCCCCGAATCTCACGCCGCCAGCTTCGCCCTGCTCGTGTACGCCTCCGCCTGGCTCAAGCACCACTACCCGGAGGCGTTCACCTGCGCCCTGCTGGCCAACCAGCCGATGGGCTTCTACTCCCCGCTCACCCTGATCGCCGACGCCAAACGCCACGGCGTCACCGTCCTTGCCGCCGACGTCAACCACAGCAGTCCCCGGCCCACCCTCGAACCCTGCCCCGGACACAGCGGGGAAGCGACGGCCGCCGGCCGGCCGGCGATCCGCCTGGGGCTCGCCTCGGTGCGCGGCCTCGGCCCCGACCAGGCCGAGGCGATCGCCGCCCACCGCCCCTACCGCGACCTGGAGGACTTCGCGCGCCGCACCGCCCTGCCCGCCCCCGTCCTCGAGGCCCTCGCCACCGCCGGAGCATTCGCAAGCCTCGGCGTGACCCGCCGCCAGGCCCTGTGGTCCGCAGGGCTGCTCGCCCGCACGAGCGACGCCATGCTGCCCGGCACCGCCCCCGCGCTCACCGCACCGGCCGGCCTGCCGGAGATGACCGCCGTCGAGGAGACCATCGCCGACCTGTGGGCCACCGGCGCCTCCGCCACCACCCACCCCGTCCAGCACGCCCGCCCGCACCTGCAGCGCTGCGGAGCCATGACCGCCTCCGACTTCAAGCACGGCGCCGCCCCCGGAACGATGGTCGCTGTCGGAGGCCTGGTCACCCACCGCCAGCGCCCACCGACGGCCGGCGGCGTCCTGTTCATCTCCCTGGAAGACGAGACCGGCCTCGTCAACATCATCTGCCAGCCCCACGTCTGGGAGCGCCAACGCCGTGTCGCCCTCGGCAACGCCGGCCTGCTCGTCCATGGCACCGCCGAACGCCGCGACGGCGCGATCAACCTCGTCGCGACCCGCCTCACCCCGCTCACCCTCGCCCCCGGCACCCGCAGCCGAGACTTCCGATGACCCCCGATCCATCAACCAAGCCGTCGTCGGCGACCTCGGGGACCGACCGCCGCACCCGAGATACAGTCACCACCCGAACCACCGGAAGGGCACCATGGCCGACACCACCACACCCACACCCGGCGCCACCACCGGCCGGCCCAAGGGCGTGCGCGCCGACGCCGACGGCCTCACCGAGCGCCAGCGCCGGGTGATCGAGGTCATCCGCGACTCCGTCCAGCGCCGCGGCTACCCGCCGTCCATGCGCGAGATCGGCCAGGCCGTCGGCCTGTCCAGCACCTCCTCGGTCGCCCACCAGGTCAAAGCCCTCGCCCGCAAGGGCATCCTCTACCAGGACCCCCAGCGCCCCCGCGCCTACCGCGTCACCGCCGACCAGCCCCAAGCACCCACCACACCGGCCTACGCCCCCACGTACGACGCCACCCCCGTCCCCTTGGTGGGCCGGATCGCCGCCGGCGGCCCGATCCTGGCCGAGCAGACCATCGAGGACGTCTTCCCGCTGCCCCGCCGACTGGTCGGCGAGGGCGAGCTGTTCGCGCTCACCGTGCGCGGCGACTCGATGATCGAGGCGGCCATCTGCGACGGCGACTGGGTCACCGTGCGCCGCCAGCCGGTCGCCGAGAACGGCGACATCGTGGCCGCGATGATCGACGGCGAGGCCACCGTCAAGCGGCTCAAGCGCGAGGACGGTCGGATCTGGCTGATGCCGCACAACCCGGCGTACGAGCCGATCAACGGCGACAACGCCACCATCCTCGGCAAGGTCGTCGCCGTCCTGCGCCGCCTCTGACCCACCGCAGCCCACACCCCAGGACGTCCGCGGTTCGTCCCGTCTCTGGGAGCTGCTCATGAGTCCGTTGTGGTGCGCCCGGGTTGCGGTACGGCCGACCGGCCGCATCCAGCTCCACGACGGGTTCGGCTGACTGCACCCTGGAAGCATGAGTCCCCGGGGATCGGCGCAGGTGACGCTGCCGCATGTCGAGCCGATGCTTGCGACAGCCGGCCCACTGCCAGCCGGGCCAGGATGGATGGGGGAAGTGAAGTGGGACGGGGTGCGGTGCGTGGCCTATGTGCCCGAGGCCGCGCCGGTCCGGCTGCTCGGCCGCCACGGAACGGACCTGACCGACCGGTTTCCTGAGGTGGTCGAGGCCCTGACGATGCGCGGGCCGCTAGTCCTGGACGGCGAGCTCGTGGTCATGCGCGGAGGCCGCCCCTCGTTCGCGGCCCTGCAGGGCCGCGTCCACCGCACGCGTCCCGCCGCGGTACGGACCGGGGCAGCCGCTACACCCGCCGTCTTCGTGGCGTTCGACCTCCCGCACACCGGGGAGCGATCACTGCTCATCGAGCCGTACGCGCGGCGGCGACAGCTGCTGGAGGGCTTGGAGCTGGAGCGGCCGGGCCTACGGGTGCCGCCGGCGTGGGACTCGATCACCGAGGCGTTCGGCTGGACACGGGAGCACGGGCTGGAAGGTGTCGTCGCCAAACGATCCGATTCCCCGTACCGGCCCGGCACACGCTCCCGGGACTGGATCAAGATCAAGCATCTGCGTACCGCCGACGTCGTGATCGGCGGCTGGCTGCCCGCCCCCCGTGAAGCATCGGTCCGCGCGGTCCTGGTCGGCGTTCCGGTCGAAGCCGAAGGGCGACTGACGTTCGTCGGCTCGGTCGGCACCGGGTTCGCCGGGGCGGAACGCCGCGCCCTCGCTGCCGTGCTGCGGCGCATCGACTCCCCGGTGTCCCCGTTCACCGCCGCCGGACTGGGACTGCCACGCGGCACCCTGGTCCGATTCGTCCGCCCCGAGCTGCGCGCCGAGGTCGAGTTCCTCGAACTCACCGACGCCGGTCGGCTCCGTCAGCCGGTGTGGCGAGGTCTGCGCGGCTGATCGCCGCCCGACCATGGCGCCGACCGTCCGTTCCGCAGACGCTGAACGGGACAGCGCGGCGGTCGCGACAGGCCAGGGTGTGCGGAGGGTCTTGGGGCGTTGCGGCTGTGTGTAGGTCTTGACGCCGCTGGCACATGCCAGAAGGCAAATGCCGGAGGATTTCAGTTTCGTCTGATTGTTGCCCGTGGCGGCCGGATATGGGCGATGGCGCTGGTTCCGACTACTTCAGAGCTCATCTCCAACCTGATCTGATCGGACATGAGTGATCTGTGATCGGGCTTGGGCATATCGGGGCGCGATTCCCCGCAGCTGCCGTCTGTTTACGTGATGAATGGTCAACGCGCAGTGAACCCTGTGGCAGTAGTGTCCTCGTACGGGTGAGCCCCGGACCGTGGCCTAGGAATCCGGGGCCGGGGCTCACCCGCTGACACATCGTCACGATCAAGGAGTTCATATGGCTCTTGACCGCGTCCTCCGCCAGGGCTTTGTGGTTCCCGCGGCGGGGTTCCCCGAAACTAACATGCCTGACCAGTCCGCCCGCGAGGGCGTTGCCTGCTGGGCACTCGCGTGGTTCGGGCTGCGGGTGGCCGCTTCCGGAGCGCTCGCGATTGGGGTTCGGGGTAGGCGCTCCGGTGGATCGGTGAGCGTTCTGCTGGCGGCTGGGGTGGCCGTCGACGGCTTTTACGCCCGCCACCAGCGGCGCCGATCCTGACGCGCGATTGGTTCGAGGGCGGTTGGGCGCGGTCTTTCGCGCGTCCCCGCCCCGGCCGGCGGTTGCGGGGGTCTGGAAGTCTTTCGTACGGCTCTCACGCGAGAATTCCCTTCCCCCGCGTTGCACGGCTCGTCATCACCTTTCACCAGGACGCCGGAGAGCCGGAGGATTCCCCGTGCCCGAGCCCGAGATCATCATCCAGTTGTGCGAGTACTGCGAAGGAGAGTTCACCCGGACGAGCGCGAAGGGGCGACCGCGTCGCTTCTGCAAAGCCGCGTGCAGGGCGAAGGCGAGCCGGGCCGCGGCCCGGCGCCGGGCCGGCAGTAGCCCTGCCGGGGTCGTCGGGGAGTACGACGTCACGGTCTCGCGGCTCGCTCTGCAGGCCATGACCCTGGCCCGTCGGCTGCAGAAGCTCTCGGAATCCGGGGACGAGCGCCCCGGTCCGTGTGCTGGTCTGGAACTCGTCGCGCAGCTGCGCGACGAGGTGGACGCCCTGACCGCCGCGGTGGTGCTCCAGGCCCGTGAGCGCCGGGTCAGATGGCCCATGGTCGCCGAAATCCTGGAGGTCAGCGCCGATACGGCACGGTCGCGGTGGTCCCTGGAACGCGGCGGCCGACTTCTGCAACTGCACCAGCAGCGGCGCCGCGCCGCATCCCAGGCAGCGGCTAGGCGCCGCGCCGACGCCGAGCGCAAACGCCACGGTCCGGGGCTGCACGCCCTGCCCGTTGGAGCCCCGACCGATCCCGAGGCCCAGCTGACCAGTGCCCTCTCCCACCTCCAGCGGGCCAGCGGCAAGTCGATCCGGCGCGTCGCCGAGGAGACCGAGCTCTCCGCCTCGTTCGTCTCCCGTCTCTTCTCCGGCGAGCGCTTTCCCTCGTGGCCGACGGTCGAGCAGGTGGTGAGCGTCCTCGGCGGCGAGCCAGAGCAAGTGCGCACGCTGTGGCAGGCCGCCAGGGGCGAGGAGCTACCCCGACCGTTCCTGCCGGGCAGGCCCACGGCCCGGGCGGAGGCCGCCGCCGGTCTCCAAGCCGCCGTCCAAGGTCTTCACCTTGCCTCCGCTCGTCCCAGCGAACGAGAGATCGCCAGCCGGGCGCCCCGGCCGGTCACCACCACCCAGGTCGCCTCAGTGCTGCACGGCAGCCTGGTGGACTGGCCGGTCGTCGCCGCCGTCGTTGAGGCCCTTCGCGGGCACCCCGACCAGGTCCGCCCCTGGTGGGAATGCGTGCAGCTGTCGCTGAACCCCTATTGGACCCCGCAGCAGGGATCGTTCACCGCGATCAGCGCCGGCGCGTTCGGCTGACCACGGCAGCACAGACACAGCCCCCCCGACGGGCCCACCCGGCTCGTCCACGACTACCGGCGGCGTCCGGCAACCCTAGACGCCAACCCGATCAACAGGAGAACCACGATGCCTGCCCCCCTCCAAAGCGCCGCGCTCCTCACGGCGGCCGCCAGCGTCTGGTACGCCGTGGCCGTGACCTTCGCCGCGGTGACCGCCGTCGCGGCCCGCACCGAGGCCCGCCGCCGCGCCGCACGGGAAGTCCTCAAAGTCCTGGTCCGCCGATCCCGCTGACGGGCAGCGCCCTGGCCCCGGTCAACCTTCGCGGTGGCCGGGGTCGCTTGCTTGGGAGGCCCCCGGGCATGTTTCTACGACTTACTCAAAAGGCGTGGAGATGAAGAAGCTCGCCACTGCGGCGGCGTCGGCATGCTGAACCACATCAGGTCACTGCTGAAAGGCGCGATGCTCAGCGCTCCTGACGCCGCCTCTCCCCGGCGCAGGCCGCTGACCTGCTCGGGGGGTGTCGAGACGGAGCCGCCCTGTTGGGCCTGGACCCGGCAGTGACCACCGGCGCCCGAGCGCCGGGCTGCCGGAACGCGTGCCCGGGTGCGGTCCTGCCGCCTACGCGTCGATGATGACCTCGAACGCCTCGCCCTGCATGATGCGGTCGGAGGTCACCGCGCGCGCGTACTCGCGACCCGCAGCGGAGTTGTCCTCTCCGTCGACGTGGGCCCGGATGCAGGGCGCGTTGGGTGGAGTGCCCCGGTCGACAGTCACGTTCGCGACGTCCCACACCCCGCCGACCTCGCGCGGGGTGATGTCGATGCACTGTTCACCCTCGTTGCCGCCCTGCGTCGACTTGGCGAACGGGTATTCATCACACGAGTCGTTGGGGATGCCCGTGGCGCCCCGGGGGAACTTGAACGGCCCCCGGTCACAGGTCAGGGCACGCCTGCCGTCGGCCTCCGGGTCAAGCGGGTCGACATACCACCGGTTCAGCAGGTGCCCGGGGGCGCCGAAGTGGCCCGTGAGGTTCTTCTGCGCCCACTCGTAGGCGACGGCCGCCCCCTTGTAGAGCGACCGGTGGAACGTCACGTTGGCCGTGTGCCCGTCCACGATGCATCCGGGCGGTGATCCGTCCTTCGGTGAGACGTTGTCGTCACAGCGCACCTTGGGACCGGACCAGTCCACGAACCTGTTCACCGGCCTCCCGCCGCCCTTGGCGGTGATGATGGTCCCGTTCACGTGGTAGGAGGGCTGGACGATCGTGTCGAAGCCCTTGCCGACCGACGAGCTGTAGGAGAGGGTTCCGTCATCCCTGCCCTGGCCTTTCCTCAGGAGTACGGGCGTCCCGCCCCAAGCCGGTGCCCCCGCCGTGCACTGGCCGCTGCACGTGGCGCTCAGCGCCATCGTCACAGCCGAGATATTGGGCGTCATATCGGCGACTTGGATCACGATGTCCTCCTTCCACTGTGCATTGGGCAGGGAGTTCATGGCCGCTGCGGCGAGGACCAGGACATGAGCCTGGCCGTTCACCTTGCTGTCCTCGCCAAGGGTCACGTACTCGGCCAGGTACCGCGTGCAGTACGCCTTGCGATTCGAGGGGATGGAGTTCGGGTCGTCCTTGACGCACAGGTCCGCCCCCGGGTTGGCACTGGCCACCCGGGGGGCTGCGGCGGGCACGGCGGTGAGGGCGGAGGTGGTGGCCGGTACCGTCTTGATGCAGGTCCAGGCCACGCCCCCGCGCCGGAGGTCGGGCCCGGTTTCCGTACAGTCACCGTGGCCCTGGGGCGCTGTACGGCTCGTGGGCGTGTGGGCGGCGGCCGGCTGGGCGCCCAGGGCGCACAGGGCTGCGAGCGAGGCTGCGGCCGCGAGCAATCGCCTGACACGTTTCACAGAGTGGTCCCCCTGTTCGGTGGCGCACGGGTTCACCGAGGATCGAACCGGTCAGGCAACGGTGTGCACAAGGGGAGGAATAGGCCCCTCCACGAACTTTTGTGGCCGGTTCCGACCTCACGCCATGACCTCGCTGTCGCTACATTCATCCTTGACCTGACATATACACGATCAAGGGGGAATGGATAATGACGCGCCCCATACGACCCGTCAGCCGCACTGGCAGGTCGCTCACGGCGGTGACCGCCACGGCGGCCGCTTGGGCGCTCGCCACTGTGGGCTTCGCCGCCTCACCGGCGGCAGCGGCATCCGCCACCACGACGGCGCCCCGGCTCGGCGACACCTGTACGGCGGCCGACCTCGGCACACGCCACCCGATCATCAAGACGACCGAAGTCACCCCCACCATCACCCACTTCAAGGGCTGGTACGTCACCCAGGGCTCCACCGGCAGCCATACCGTTACCACCAGCACCCAGACCACCATCTCGGTGTCGGTCGGCCTCAACGGCACCGTTCAGGGAAATTTCGCCGTCGAAGCCCTTGGCAGCGTCGGCGCGAGCCTGGGCCTGAACGTCCAGGTCAACTACTCCTCCACCAGCAGCGAGTCGAACTCCGTCTCCTGGAATTTCTTCGAACCCGGCTACTACGGCCTCTACAAGGGCACCAAGAAAGTCACCGGAACCTACGGCAGCCTCAACTGCAACCGCACCGACCTGGGCGGCGGCACCTATGGCCTGAAGTGGACCGCAGGTCCCGACACCGGCAGCTACACCACCTACACCGCCCTGGAGGAAGGCGCGGTGCGCTGCGAGGACAAGGTCCCCGCCAACAGCATCATGCGCAAGGCGCAGGACCTCCTCGACTGCGGCTCCGCCACTGCGAAGCACCCGGCGGGGTCGACCCCTTCGGCGAAGGACGACAAGCCGGCCGCCGACGAAACCGTCCTGGCCGAGAAGAGCGCGAAGACCACCGCAAGCCAGACCCCCTCCACGCTCGCCGCCCTGAGCTGCCAACCCGCCGTCTACAGGATCGACGTTCCCGGCAAGACCCTGAACTGGAGCGCACCGCTCCTGGCCAACGACGGCATCCGCCTGCGCGAATCCACCTTCTTCAGCGCCCACCTCGACAACTGGCGGCTGTGCAACGTGACGGAGACCAACGGGGTCATCGAGGCGTCCCTGTGGAACTGGGGCAACGGCGGATGCGCCACCATCCCGGCGAACATCGCCAACCAGGAGCAGGCATACCTGACCACGGCCAACTGCGCGGAGGACGACCTCCAGCGCTTCTACATCTACCGCGACGTACCCGGCAGCTCGAAGATCGGCCTGCAGAACAAGTACACCGGCTCCATGATCGCCTACGACCGCTATGCAGACGGAGAGCTGATCCGCCAGTACTCCAGCGGCCGGCAGGACGGCACCGGCACGTTCACCCTCACCGCAGTCTGACAGCCCGCACACCCTGAACGACCCCCGCTCCCGCCCGTGCCTTGGCGCAGTGGGTAGCTGGCCCGCCTCGGCCCAGGAGCCCAAAGGCCCTGATCGCCCATATGATCGGTGATCAACAGTCTTGCCACCATCGGTCCTGGTGCTGCTGGTGCCCCCGGACCCGACACCGGAGTTGCGTCATGAAGAGCCTGCACCACAAGGTTGCCGTCGTCACCGGGGCGACAAGCGGCATCGGAGCACGCATAGCGGAGGTGTTCGCCGGCGAGGGCGCCTACGTCGTCCTCGCCGGACGCCGCGAGCGGGAGGGACACGAGCGGGCCGCGGCCCTGGGCGAGCAGGCGACCTTCGTGCGCTGCGACGTGTCGCTGGAGGCGGACGTCGAGGCGCTGGTCGGCCACGCCGTGGATCGCTACGGGCGGCTCGACATCATGGTCAACAATGCGGGCGGCCCCGGGAACATGGCATCGGTCACCGACTTCGACACGGAGGTGTTCGCACGGACGATGGCGGTCCACGTCGCAGGCGTCATGCTGGGCATCAAGCACGCCGCACGCCAGATGGTCGTCCAACGCTCGGGAAGCATCATCAACGTGGCGAGCCTGGCAGGCAAGATCGCCGGCTGGTCCGGCCTGGACTACTCCACTGCCAAGGCCGCGGTACTCCACCTCACCCGGTGCACGGCGGTGGATCTGGGCGAGTACCAAGTGCGTGTGAACAGTGTGTCCCCGGGTTTCGTGCCCACGGGCATTTTCGCTAAGGGCGCCGGAGCCGACGCTTCGGTCGCCGACGCGGCGGCTCCCTCCGCAGCCGCGATGTTCAAGCCGCTGCTGGACAGTAACCAACCGCTCCCCGGCACTGTCGCGACCGACGATGTGGCCGCGGCGGCACTGTGGCTCGCCGGCGACGCCAGCCGCCTGGTCACCGGGCAGGATCTCGCCGTCGACGGCGGCATGACGGCCGGACGGCCCGCCGCGGTCTCCCGTGCCGAACGGACCCGCATGCGCGACCACCTGTCCGAGGACGTGCGCGCCACCGAAGTGCGACCGTAGAGCCGCACTCGACGGGCGGAGCCGCACTCACCCGTCAGGTCCTCGACATCCCGTAGGACGCGCCGTCCATGTGCCGGCCCGCTGTTACCAGCCCGAGCCGACCGTGCCCCTCGCCACGAGGGCCAGGGGCACGGTGGGCCGGCTGATCAGATCGGCTACTTGAGCCCGGAAGTGCAGCAGCTGGTGGTGCTGGAGCGGGTAGAGCCGTTCAGCACGTCGTTGGCGGTCGACTTCGCGCTGCGCGGCGACCAGGCCGGTCCCGGTCATCGCGGCGAGCAGATGGACCTGGGTGCCATCGGGGCGACGGGCGCCCCGCACGGTCTTCCCGTCCACGGTCAGCGAGCGGCGGAGGCATTCGCCCGGCCCCTGATCCGGCGGCGGGCCGCCGGTGTCGCGGGCGGCGAGCCAGGCGCCGATCGCCGCATCGAGGGCGTCGCCGTCGACGCGCTGCAGGACCCGGCGCACGGTGGCCTCCGCCGGGGCGCTGGGGTCGGACGGTTCACGGTTCGGGCCTGACGCCCGTCACCGCACCCTGAGCCGCCGCCGGGGCGCTCCCACGCTGCGTGGCACTTCGCGCCAGCTGTGTCAGTCGACGGCCGCGTACCTCCCACTGGCCGACCACTGGGAGGTCAACGCTCTGCTCGGCGTGCGCTTTTCTAGCCCATCGAGGCCTGTCAGCGGTCACGCAATTCCCCACGATCTGCATGATCAGCGTCACGTAATTCCCCACCCTCGTGGTCACGTTTCCCCATGGGGACGGCGGTCGTGGACAGGCGTTGTGATGTTCTGGGACCGGGTCGAACATTCCCCGTTTCGGGTGGTTTGAGCGTTGAGTAGCTATCTCTGCTGGTCCCTCCTGCTTCCCCATGGGCATTCCGGAGCCGGGTTGAGGGTCCTGGCCATCTCGGAGTCGTAGTCGTCCCTCGACCTGCGGGCCGAGAGGTCGACGGACACACCGGATGGCAAGGAGAACGTTCACCATGGTCGACATCGTCGAGATCTAGTGATCAACATCCAGGAGTACCAGGTGAGTCAGACCAGCACCCTGTCCCCCGACGACTGTCAGGAGGACACCGCCCCGGACCGTCGGCCCTGGCTGGTGCGCCGAGGGCTGCTCCTCGAGTCCGGCCCCCAGCGCAGACTGGCCCTCGCAGGCTTCATCAACCAGCTCGGCACCGCGGCCTTCCTGGCGACGGCGCCGCTGTACGCTCTGCGGGTGGTCGGCCTGCCGATCGAGCAGGTCGGCCTCGGCCTCGGGGTCGCGGGAGTGGTCGGCCTGCTCGCAGGCCCGCCCGTCGGGCACCTCGCCGACCGCCGCGGCCCTCACGGCGTCTTCCTGGTCACCCTGTTGATCCAGACCGTTTCCATGCTGTCGCTGCTGTTCGCCCACTCGTTCGTGGTGTTCATGGTGTCCATGGCGGTGACCGACCTGGCCGGTGCCTCGGGGGGCGCGGCGCGCGGCCCGATGATCCGCCGGTTCGGCGGTGACGAGGTGCCGAAGTTCCGCTCCTACCTGCGCTCGACCGCCTTCCTGGCCAGTACCTTCGGCGCGCTGGCCGCCGGTGTGGTGATCCAGCTCGACTCCGGCTCCGCCTACCGCGCGCTCATCCTCGCCAACGCCCTGACCTTCGCCGGCTGCGCGGCCGTCATGCTCCGGCTGCCCAGGCTGGAGCCGCTGCCCGCATCGACCGAGTCGAACCGGTGGCTCGCACTCAGGGACAAGCCGTACATGGCGTTCGTCGTGCTGGACGGCATCCTGTGGATCCAGGGCGAGGTGGTGACCTACGCCGTGCCGCTCTGGGTGGTCCTGCACACCCATGCACCGCGCTGGTTCACCGGCATCGCGCTCGCCGTCAACACCGTGATGGTGGTCATCCTTCAGATCCGGACCAGCCGCGGGATCAAGGGCGGCCAGGTCGCCGGCCGGGCCACCCGGCGCGCCGGGCTGGCGTTCCTGGTCGGCATGGCGGTCATCGCGATGGCCTCGGGCCTGCCCGGCTGGGCCGCCACGGCGATAATGACGGCCGGCGTCGCCATCCACACCGTGGGTTCGCTGTGGCACGCGGCCGGGTCGATGGAGCTGCGGTTCCGGCTGGCCCCCGCGCACGCGCAGGGACAGTACTCCGGCGTGTTCGGCATCGGCATGGGCCTCTGCTACACCATCGCTCCGGGCCTGCTCGGCCTGCTCTGCCTGAGCTGGGGCGTCCCCGGCTGGCTGGTCATGGGCGGCGTCTTCGTCGCGGCCGGCCTCGCCATGCCGTTCGTGGTCCGGTGGGCCGGACAGTCCCGGGAACTCAGCGCCTGAGCGGGCGGACCGGGGCCCGGGCCAGTCCTCCGGCCGGTCCGGGCTCCCTTTGAGCAGACCCCGAGCTGCACCAGAAGCCCTGTCTCCATGCACGGACAGACCGAAGATCACCCGACCGAGCCGCCACATTCGAACACATGCTCAGCAAGATCGGTACGACAACGGCTTCTGACCGCAGCCCAGGCCGACGACCTCTACGAGCTGGTCAGCGAGCGGCAGGGACGGTCCCTGATCATCACCAGCAACCGGGCTCCCAGCGACCGGTATCCGCTGTTCCCCAACCCCGTCGTCGCCGAGTCACTCCTGGACCGGCTGATCAACACCAGCCACTAGGTGATCATGAACGGCCCCAGCTACCGGCCGAACAAGCGCCCCAAGAACCCCACCGACAGGTCCGACAAGCCCCCGGTCAACTAGCAAGCAGCGAGCAGACCGGCCAGAATGCCTGCCGGGTCGTGCAGCACGCGGGCGCCGTCGGTCACCACGCGGCGCGTCCCCGGATCGACGGGATCCGTCTTGGCCCAGGCAGGAGAGCCGATGCCAACCTCGACCTCCAGGCCAGAGTCCGTGGAGTGGCGTCGTTCAGAAGCGATTCCCAAACCGAGGGTGAAGGCTGCCGCTCGAACTTCCGTGCGTGTCGGTCTCGTTCGGGTGATCGCTCCGCGGTCGGCGCATAGGAGAAGGGCCTCCTGCGCAGTTCGGTGATGTCGAGTCAACGAACCATCAGGAGGCCCTGGTGTCCCACTGTGGCGTGCTTGCTCCGTCCGCGTCCAGCTCCGGCATGTCGTGCGATTGCCTCGCACACCTGCTCGGAAATGCCGCCGACCAGCCGGACCGGGCCCGCCGCTACGGCTCCGACCTCACCGACGCGGAGTGGGTGATCGTGCGGCCGCTGCTGCCGGTCCCGGCCTGGATGAACGGGCAAGGGGGCCGCCCGGAGGGCTTCTGCCACCGCCAGATGCTCGACGCGGTGCGCTACCTGGTCGCCGAGGGTGTGCGCTGGGCGAGCCTGCCCGCCGACTTCCCCAAGTGGCGGGCCGTCTACCGGTTCTTCCGCCGCTGGCGCGACAACGACTTCATCAAGGAGCTCTACGGCCGACTGCGCAAGCGTCTGCGCGAGCTGGCCGGGAAGAAGGAGGAGCCCTCGGCCGCGATCATCGACTCGCAGTCGGTGAAGGCCGATGCCACCGTCGGCGCGGCCACCCGCGGCTACGACGCCGGGAAGAAGATCAACGGGCGCAAGCGGCACATCGCGGTGGACACCCTGGGCCTGCTGCTGGTGGTGATCGTCACCGCCGCGTCGGTCAAGGACAACGACGCCGGCCGTGACCTCCTTGAACAACTGCGCGCCGAGCACCACCGCATCGCCCTGGTCTGGGCCGACGGCGGCTACACCGGATGGCTGGTCGCCTTCGCCCACGCGGTCCTGGCCCTCGCGCTGACCGTCGTCAAGCGCGGCGACGACGCCAAGGGGTTCGTGGTGCTGCCACGCCGCTGGGTCGTGGAGCGCAGTTTCTCCCACCTGATCCGAGCCCGGCGCCTGGTCCGGGACTACGAGACCCGCATCGACAGCGCCGAGGCGATGGCCTGGTGGGCCGCGAGCATCCCGGCCACCCGCCGCCTGGCCCGCTCCGGCGCCCCGGCACCCCGCCGCCTCAAGCCGCCCGCGGCCTGAACAGCCCCGGCCGCCCCTCGCTCAACCAGCCCCGCTCCGCCAGCCGCTTCGCCCGAAACCGGGCCGCCTGCTCCCTCGCGTCACTCGCAGGCCAACCCAGATCCTCACGCATCGCCCGAGCCCGCACCCCGTCCCCGCCACCGGCCGCATCGCGCTCGACCAGGGCCACGATCCGCGCACAGTCGGGCGGAAGCGCATCGATCCCCAACCCCTCGCTCCAGAAGGGCACTTCGACCCGCGGCCCGACCACGCCCGCAACCGGCTCCACCACCGGGGCGCCGACCGGCGCCCCGGGCACCGCGGCCTCATCGGCCAACTCGCCCAAGGCAGCGACGGTCTCCTCCCGCGCGATGACCGCGCGCCGCGCGGCCTCATCCGCCTCGGCCACGGCGGCCTGAAGCCCCTCCAACTCGGCCCGCAGCTCCTCCGCCCGGGCCAACGCCACCCGCTCGCGCCTCTCCAGCACTCCCAGCACCGACGGCATCCGCCACCTCCGACCACGCCCCGCACCGACACGACGCTCCGAGCGTGCCTACCGAGTGGCGGCCACACACCTCACCTGGGAAAGCGTGACCCTACCCTCGGTTTGGGAATCGCTTCTCAGTGATCGGTCCCCACGCCTGGGTGTGGATCAGTTCGCCCAGGCCGAGTTCCCCAGCCCAGGCGGCCTCGTCAAGATATCGGGGCTCGTCCGTTGTGAGTAGGACGATGTCGATGTCGGAGTCGGGTCGTGCGGCATTGCGGGCACATGATCCGACAAGGAGCAGGCCAACGACGTCTTCGCGATCCCTCGCCCACCGTGTGATGCGATCGATGACCTTGTCGATCTCAGCGATCCGCTCCAGCGACAGCACCGTCGAGCTGCTTACTGGCTGATCGTCACGACTCACATCGTCCCCTGGCAAGTAGCTGACGCTGACTCGAGACAGCTTCTCAGGCCGGTGCCACAGCAAACCACCACCAGCCCGATGGGCATCGTGAGGGCGGCCCGGAACCGCGGAACCGACGCCAAGTGCCTGGGGAATTACGTGACGTTTGCCCTGGGGAATTGCGTGACCGTTGACACAGACCGACAACCGGTTGACGGCGGCCGCCTGCCCGGCCTCGACCGCCGCGCCGCCGAGCGCGTCCGGGGACAGCCGCTGCTGCCAGCCGGCCGCGACCACGATCGACAGCGGGAGATCGTCCGGGTCGAGCACGACGGTCACCGAGCCGGTGCGGTCGGTGCCCTCGGAGCGCTGGGGGAGGATGTCGCGGGTCACGGCGAGCGCATCGGTGAGCTCGCCCAGAAAGGCGCTCATCTGCTGCAGCTCACCCAACGGGTCGTTCATGGCACAGGCCTCTCCATGCCGTCTGAGCGAGTCTCAGCGGCGATCGTCTACGTGGTTTGAGCCGGTCAGGAGCGCGTGGCTGCCGTTGGGGTCAGCTGATTGCGCAGCAGGGTCAGTGCGACGACCGCACCGAGAAGCAGCCAGCCGCCGGAAGAGACGAGGGAGTCACCGAAGAAGAGAGCGGCAGCGACCACCGCCGCAAGGCCGATGGCTCCGCCTACCACGGCGGACGCACCCCGCAAGCCGCGTACTGACACAGGGCGGCGCACCGCGACAAGCACGGCCGCTGCGGTGACAACGGCCAACAGGTACAGCGCCGCGTCCACCCACCAGCCAGGCGCCCATGATCTGCCCCGCCAAATCGCGAGAGGACAGAGCAGCAGCGGACATTCAGCCATCAGCCCGAGTAGCACGATCGTGGTTCGGTCGGCGTGCTCTGATCGAGCCTGGTTGCTCACGTGGACCCCCGTCTCCGGACGTCACTATACAGAGCCAGAACGGACCGTTGCGAGGCGAACCGTGAGTGCCGACGGGAAGCTGACCAAGCAGCAGACCGCGCTGCCGGACGCCCTGCACGCCGCCTGAGTCCGGGCCGGGAGCGGGGGCGCACCCGCCCCCGGCCCGGGGCTAGCATGCGCGGCAGCGGACCGAGGGGGAGCGGATGGTCGATTGGGACGGCGTGGCGGAGCGGGGCGTCTACAAGGACGTCCACCAGGCCGAGCGGGACCAGCTGTCCGATGCGGCGCACAGGGGCGACTGGCCGGCCGTGCTGGCCGCCGTCGCGAAGTCGCCTGGCCTGGCCAACACCCGTCGTGTCGGCGGCCGCAGCGGCTGGGCGCCGCTGCACCAAGCTGCCTGGCACAACGCCCCGGCCGAGGTCGTCCGGCAGTTGTTGGATGCCGGCGCCTGGCGTACCCTGCGCTCGATGGAAGGGGAGCGCCCCGCCGACGTCGCCGTCCGGCTCGGCCGAGACGCCCTGCTGCCGCTGCTGGAACCGGCGCCCCTTCACCAGGTGCCGGAGCCGGACCTGCGGGCGATGGAGCACTTCCTGCACGCGCTGATCCGGGTCCGCACCGAGTACTACGCCGTCAAGACGGCTCTGGTCCTCCCGCAGGTCTGCGTCCTGACCGAACTGCCCGACACCGAGCTGTGGTTCGGTGTGCCCGGCATGTACGGCGGCTTCGGCATCCGCCTGGAGGAAGCCGCGACCGCGCCCCGCCTCAGGGTGACCAGCCACTGCCGGATGGTCGGCTATTCAGGCCACACCCACCACATCACCCCGGACAGCTGCCTGCTGGTCGATTCCGGCTGGTAGTCGAACAGGCATTCCGCCTCGAGGTTTCACCGGAGGCACCGTCCTGGTGGCCGCTGCTGGCCTCTACCAGCTGAGCGACGCCGACCACCAGGCCGTCCGCGATCTCCCCCGCACCCTTGACCCCGCTGCGCCGGAGCCTGGGGCCGCCGGGTGGTCCTGCTGGTGCGCGGTGCCGGGCGCCGCCGCTGTGAAGTGCGCGTGGTCATGATGGTTCCCCTCCGAGTTGTGGGTGGCTGGACGGACGCGGCCGCACACGATGACGTGCAGTGGTGCGGCGTCCCGGGCAGGGCCGGGGCGGGTCCGTGGCACCGCACGGTAGGGGAGTGAGCACGCCGGTCAAGCCCCCCGGAAACCCGGCGACAACGCGGGCGACCAGCGTCAGGGCCTACCCGGGAAGCCGGCGGACACTACACCGTTCTGGCGGCTGGTCAACCCCCGCCGACCTGCGGAACCACCTCGGGACGACTACACCGGCCCCCTGGCGTTAATCACGAGTCGTGGCGTCAGTTGTTCACGAGTTTGGGAGTCACCCCGAACCACGGACGGGTGATGTTCACGAGTTTCGACGTCATCGGGTACTTGCCAGGTCAGCATCGGGAGTGCTCCCGGTGAAAGGCCCTGGTCATGCCGCAGATGTCGAAGGTCGAGCTGTACGCCGCGATCCGGCGCGACCACCGCGCCTCGGCCGGACTTGTCGCGTACGACTCAGTACATCGGGTCTTCCTGCGCGGGCTGCCACTTGTCGAATAGCCAACGTGGGTGGGAGGAGCGGAGGTACGTGAGGTGCTCGTCCCAGTTCACAGCTCCCAGCGCCTGAACCTCTTGCAGCGCGATGCTGCCGGTCGAGTCGATGGTGAACCCCCAGGAGAAGCCGGCCAGCGGCACGACGCGCCGTTCGCTGTCATCCATCGGTGTCCACGCCAGATAGCTGTGCGCTGTCCAGTCCAGGGAGGCTCGCTCATCCCGTGACGGGGCATCAAACAGGGTGGGATTGGTGCCGAAGAACGCGTAGGGCGACGGCGCGTCCTCGAAGAGGTAGAACGGGTCCATGTCGAACGCAGCTCCCGCAGAGGAGTTGTCCGTCGACCGCACCAACTGGACCCAGCCGAACAGGGCCGGTAACCCTTGCCCGGATAGTCCACCACCGCGGTGCAACACGGGAAGCCGACGGTCGAGGGATGCTTGCCGACCGCAGCAGGATCATCGACACGTTCAAGCGTCACCGTTACTGAACCCTGCATGTCATCGCGTAAGAAGGGAATGATCACGACCTCACCCTGCCGCGCGCCCACGTCGGTGACAAGGGCTGGGATGGCCTGAAAGCCCACAGTAGGTGCTGAACGATGTCCGCCGGAGAGCGATTCAGCATGACAGCTTCAGGAGCAGGCGCCCACCGTCCGGTGACGTCATTTCTCGTGAACATCGGCAGCACTCAAGATCGCCAACTGCTGCCCGAACCGCTGATCAAACGCTGCTACTTCACGTGAACGAAGCCATGCGGCCGGTCTCCAGCGCGACGACGAACGAGTACGGCCAGCCGGGCATCATCTGGTGCTTCGCTTCGCCGCGGCCGTAGGTGTGGCAGTACGACCGGTCCGAGCAGGTCCCGGCGTCCGGCCGAAGCCACGGTGAGACGTCCACCGCGAGCACCAGGCGGCCATCGGCAGCGCGCGGCACCGGCAGGCCGGCCAGCGCGGCCCGCAGCCGACCGATGTCCATGCGGCCCCGGTTCAGCGAGCCGTACAGGGCTCCGTGCCCGCGCCGGTGCTCGGGCGCCAGCGCAAGATCCACCAACGTCTTCACCGGTCCATCGGTGCACAGCACCGCGTCGGCCGGTTCGAACAGCGCGTCTCGCCGCCCGGTCAGGCAGTCGTCCTTCGCGGGCGGTCCGTTCGACGTGCGCGCGGTGGTGGCCGCCATCTCACTCCGGCGCCTCTCACCTCGCGCCGGTGGTGCACGCGACGGGTCAGGCCGGCGGGCGCCTGGCGTTCACGGTGCGGATGCGCGCTGACCAGTTCACGATGTCGGCCGGCTCGAAGGAGGACTCGCCGGGTCTGCGGCGCGGGTTCGTTCCGCGCGCGGACGGCACGGAGGAGCGCACCTACGGCTCGGCCTCCACGGGCGGGTTCGACGCGGTCGAGTGGTCCCAGCGGGTCGCCGAGCACCACGGCGACGTCACCGAGGCGATGCGGGCCTGGCTGGTGGAGACCGGCCGCGCCGTCGAAGACGCCGACATCCAATACCTCGAAGTCCGCGGCTGGATCTCCGAGTAACACCCCGGACCCCCGGCACCCCAAGACTTGGCAGACGAAGGAGACGCACCGCCGTGGACACCACCACCACACCCGAGACCGCCGTCCAGGCCGGGCCGCTGCCCATCCCCGCGCAACCGACCGCCGGCGCGGGCCTGGTGAACCCGTTGCCATTGCAATGGTTCCAGAAGGACGCGGTGGCGGCCGCCGTACGGCAGGTGAAGAACGGCGGCCGCGCGACTGTCGTCGCCGCGACCGGCTCCGGCAAGACCCTGATCGCCGCCGGCTGCGCACGGCGCCTCGCCGCGCGTGGCGTGGTCCTGGTGCCGACGATCGAGCTGCTGGAACAGACGGCGGAGGCCTGGTCGCTGCGCGGCGGGCGCCGGGAACCTCACCGCCGCGTACTGCCTCTACCTCCACCACATCCGCATGGGCGAGCTGCGCGACGCGGAGCACTGGTTCCACCAGGCCGCCCGCCTCGACGAAGACGCACCGGCCCCGGTGCCGCCCGCGATGCCGGACCTGCCCGGCTACCCGCACCTGGCGGCGCTGATGGCCCCGCCACTGCCCGATCCCGCCTGCCTCCCAAGCCCGGACCACGCCCCTGCGCGAGGCCATCGACGGCCTGCCCGGCGCCCACAGCGAGATGTGCGGGCCCTTCAGCCTGCCGACCGGCGACATCGCCCACCAGCTCCAGGAACTCGCCGCCCACTGACCCGCCGGGCCTACCCCACCGACCGCGCGGGCCCAGCCCCGAACCCATCCCAGGAGACTCCCTGTGCTCACTCACGACCCCGCAATCCTCGCCCTGGCCACCTCGGCCGCCGGCTACCTGGCCACCGTGACCGTCCTCGCGCTCACCGCGATCGCCGCCCCACCTCGGTCCGCCGACGCGAGGCCCGCACCATCCTGGCCCTGCTGCTCAACCGCAAGCCCTGATCTGCCCTATCGAACCCCGCACGGAACCCGGACGACATCGTTGAACCCGGTCACGCCACGCGCCGACCACCAGGTGATCGGCGCGTGCCTGGCGGTCGACCGAGGTCTCGGGGATCGATAGTCCCCCGAGCCGCCGAGCCACTTCAGCACGGGATCACGAGCTGCATCAACACCCCGCATCGTGGAGGAATCGTCAAGACCTGTGGATCGACAGGGGCACCGGATGCTCTCCCGCAGTGATCAAGAAGCATGGCTGGCACGGCAGACTCCGATAGGACGGAAAACATCGACGTCGAGATAAATGACCGGGGGATGTCTATCACCGGGGCCCAAGCCGACCAAGGCGAGGGCGCGTAACTGCCGTGAGTTAACCTCCACCCGCAGGTGCACCCCGCCCTGCAGAGCGACGGCAGAGGGAACACGGATGCCCATCGATGACTTCGACGCGTGGCGAAGCGAACTGCTGGCCACCGGCAATATCGTGCAGGACGCGGACGATTCAGTCCCGCAACCGGAGGCCGAGCGGCGCTTCCACCGCTACCGCGAACTGGCTGATCTTGTCGACGGCACGGAGGGCCCCAAGGCGGTCGCGGCGCTGGTCAGCTCGATGCAGGCTCGCCACGACTACGGTGCGTACCAGGCAACACACAGTGCGCTCTCTAGATTTCCCCTTGCTGAACTGGCGCGCGGCATGATCTTGGCGGCGCCCGCTCTGGTGGCCATGAGCAGAGACCGTGCCGGCGAGGTTCTCCTGCCAGTGGCTCTTGCAGAGACGGCGATCGTTGAGGATTTCACCCATGCTGCCGCTGACCTCGACCAGCAGATGCGCGATGAGCTGGCTGCCGTCATCGCCAGTCAGGAAGAAGAAGGCGGCTGGTTCGATCGCCCGCGCGCACGCGGTCGACTCCGCGTCGGACCGTTCGAAGCAACCCTCGCGGATGAGCTGCGATGACAGTGGGGCAGCGGATGGCAGGACACGCTGTTCATCGGGAAGCCCCGGGCCTCGGACGAGCAATAGTCAGGGCTTGTGGGTGGGGCTCTCCGGCTCGGCTGCGGTGATCGCGGCTGCTGCGAGTCGGGCTTGTTCGCGCACCTGTGGGTCGGGGTGGCGGAGGAACGGCTCGATCAGCGTGCTGGCCTGCGGGTCGTGGGTGGCGCCGAGGATGTAGAGGGTGTGTTCGAGGAGCTCGCGCTCCATCGTCGGCATGGCGGCGGCCAGGGGTTCGACGAGGTCTAGGGGCAGGCGGTGGTGATTGAACGCCTCGCTGATCGAGTTCAGGGCGGACTCGCGGACCTTGGTCACCGGTTCGTTGACGGCCAGGCTGACCAGGCGTCCGACGACCAGGTTGGCGGTGTCCGTGTCGAGTGCGGTGCCGCGCAGGAGATCCCCGAGGGTGTCGGCGGCGACATCCCGACGGTTCGGACCGCGGTGGGTCAGCGTTTCCAGCGCCGCGAACATGTCATTCATGCCGCCACCTCGGATCGCTCGACCAGGACGCCGTTCTCGAAGCGCCCGCCAGCGCGGACCAGGGGCACCAGGTTGGCTCCGGTGATCGCGCGCCATCGTGCCTGGGCGGACTCGACGAGCTTGAACACCATCGCGAGCGCGGCCGTCGGGCTGCCGGCACCGCGGGTGACCTTGGTGCGGAGCTTGACCGTGGAGAAGGTCGACTCGATGGGGTTGGTGGTCCGCAGGTGGATCCAGTGCTCGGCCGGGAAGTCGTAGAACGCGAGCAGTTCCTCCCGGTTGTCGGTGATCTTCGCCACGGCCTTCGGAAACTTGGCTTCGTAGGTCTTCGCGATCGCCTCGATCGCCTTCTCAGCATGGGTGCGGGACTCAGCGTTGTAGATCTCCTGCATGGCCTTCACCGCGCCGGGCTGCGCGGACTTCGGCAGGCAGTTGGTGACGTTGCGGGATTGGTGAACCCAGCACCGCTGCGGCCTGGCGGCCGGGAACACCTCGCCGAGCGCCCGCCAAGGCCCATGGCGCCGTCGCCGACCACCAGTTCCGGGTCGCGCATGCCGCGTCGGCGGCAGTCGCGCAGCAGGTCGGCCCACGACTCGGTGGACTCCCTCAGGCCCTCGGCCAGGGCGATCAACTCCTTCGTGCCGTCCAGCCGAACACCGAGCAGCACCAGTACGCACGAGTGGGCCTGACCAAGGCGGATCTTCGGGTGCACGCCGTCGGCCCAGTACCGACACGCCGCTTGTCCAGGCCGGATGATTAACCGGCACCCGCAGAGCTCCCACCAGCAGGGCGAGCGCGCTGCGGGAGAGCAGGGCGTCGGCCTGCTCCTGCTGCGTGATGCGCACCGCGGTGTCCACGGGCCGGGCCTTCCTCCGGTGACCAGGTTGTCGGTCAGTGGGCCGAAGCCCGTGCCGGGGACCGGGCGCGGCGCGCCGGGGTTGGCGGAGGCGGCGGTGCGATCACACGGTCGGATGTGCGGCGGGGACCGGTTTGAGCGGTCGGCCCCGCCGGGCCGAGGCCTCGGGAATGGCGTGGAGCCGGTCGGGGGAGGCAGGCTCGAAGGCGGACAGCTTCCTTCGCGATAGGAGGGGCCCGCTCATGTCCACCCGCCGCTCCTTCCGCTCCCAGAACCCCGGCGTCCTCGCGCCGCTGCTGCGGGTCACCGCCTTCACCGTGCCCGGCCGGGCCGTGGTCGTCCGCCTCGATGGGGACGCCGACCATGACCAGCGCCGGCACCTGGAAGCAGCCCTGAGCCGTGCGGTTGCCCTACGTCCGCCCCGGCTGGTGATCGACCTCGCCGGCCTGGGCTTTTGCGACTGCACCTGCCTGAATGCCCTGCTCGGTGCCCGCCTAGCCGCCCAGGCCGCCGCCATCGAACTACTGCTGGCCGCCCCCACCGCACAGGCACGCCGGTTGCTGGAGATCACCGGCACCGATGAGCTCTTCACCGTCCGCCCGAGCGTGTGCGCCGCCCTCGGCGACGCCGGCGCCGAAGCCAGGTGAGACCCTGTGAACATGCCTGCGCGGTACGCGATCACCCTGCCCGGCACCCCGGGCGGGCACGCGCCCCCGGAGGTCGTCGTCGTCCACGCCACGGGCGAGCGGACCGCGGACGGGGCCCCGGTCTACGCCGACGAGGCGGGCACGTTCCGGGTGGAGATCCGGGCGGGCGCGGCCCGGCCGCTGGACGCCGCGCCCGGAGCCGGACGGCACACCTGTCTGCACGCGACGGCCCTGCCCTGACCTCCGCCTGCGGTAGCACGGCCCCAGGTCGTCGGTGTACTCGAAGGTCTACTGCTCTTTGCCCACGGCAGAGAATCGTACGTGCGACCGGATCCGGCACCCGGCTGCGCCCCGCCGATAGAGTCGGCGATACCTTGATGACCGCCCCGGACAAGTCGGCGATATTTTGATGGCCAGGTCACGGTGCAATAACGCCGAACGCTGCCAGGCCCACGCGATCCACAGATCGCACGACTCAAGGCCACCAACGCCGATCTGGTCCAGCGGCTGCGGTACCGGGACGGACAGCTGAAGGAGCTTGCCGAGTTCAAGCTCCTGCCTGCGGGTCGGGTCGGTCTCCACCGACATGCGCGATCGAGGCCCGCAAGGCGATGGAGGGCGAGCGCCCGCGCTGCGAGCTGCGATGCGGGCAGGCCTCTGCGCAGGCCGTGTCCGTTGCCGCGACGAGCCGCACCCGCCGTGTGGAAGCTTGGTCTCCATGCATTTCGTAGATCGCAGTTGAAGGGTCAGCCTCGGCGGCGGTTGAGTACACCGATGAGGGTGGCCAGGTCGGCGGCGCCGGCCGGGTCGTCCGGGTAACGGGTGGTCTGGAGAGGACCGACCTCCGGAAGGATGACGTCCTCACGGGCAAGGACGTGGGTCAGGGTCAGCAGGGCCGCGCGGGCGTTGCCGTCGGCGAAGGGGTGGAAGAAGGCCACGTCGAGGTACGCGCGAGCCGCGCGGGCGGCCAGCGCGACTTCCGGGTCGGTCGCTTCCCGCAGGCATGCGGCGAAGTCAGACTGAGTGCGCGGGGTCCGGGCGTAGCGTTCACGGCCGGCCTTTGCGTAGGCGTCGTTCTCACGGAACGGCGCCTCTGTTTCGCCGAGAACCTCGCGTTGCCAGGCCGCCAGCAGGGCGAAGTCCAGCGGGGCGCGGCGGGCGGCATCGGCGCGGGCTCGGGTATAGGCCAGGTGCAGGCGCTTGGCGCGGGCGGGGTCGCGTTGGCGGACCGGTCCCTCGCACCATGCCCGGAACCCGTCGCGCGCCGTCAGGTTTCGCCGCAGAGTGGGTGCGTGGTGCCAGTCAGTCTCGTGGCGCACGCGCAGCCAGGTTGAGAGGCTGTCAGTGGTGGTCATGGAGCTCCTCCAGGTCCGCCCACTGGCGGTGGTCGGGGTAGGGGATGTGGCCGGTGAGATCCGCGGCGAGGTCCTCGCCGACGGATTCGATCAGTGTCCGTCCGGGGTTGACCCAGCTCTTGAAGCGTCCTCCGATCGCCCTCTCCACGGCCTGTCCGGCCTCGGCCCGGCCCATACCGGTGGCGGTGAGGAACCAGGTCAGGACCACCGACGCCAGGCCCTGCCAGCCGGCTTCCGCTCCCGAATCCAGCACGTGCGTCACGAGCCGGACGCAGGCCCGTTCCAGGTACCAGCTGCGGTCCTCGGGACAGGTGTGCGGTGGCGGCGCAAGCTCGGTGAAGCGCTGGGCCAGCCGCTCCAGCCACTCTCTCCACTCCAGGAGCGCGGCCACGGCCCGCGTCGCGGTCTCGTCAGGGGTCGTCACCGAGCTTGGCCCGCTGACCCAGCTTCCGACGGGGCCGCCGTGGCGGTAGCACCAGTTCCACCCCCACGCCCAGCTGCCGTATCGCTCGCGGATGACCGCGTCTACCTGGCGTTCGCACCAGTGCTCGGCCTGCCACCAGCCCGCCATGCCGGAGAGCACGGGTGGCACCCACTCGCGGATCAGCTCGCGAAGACGGGTTTCCTCATCCTCGTCCCACGGGAACGGGTGGCGGGCGGGGTCGAACTCGTCCCAGTTCCGAATGCCCTCGTAGGTGATGGGAGGTACCCGGTTCTCGGGGAAGGGCAAGGTGTCTCGGTTGTACCTCAGTGCGGTCCCCCTTCCCGCTGTCCGATGTGATCAGCGCACCAGTCTCGGCTCGCGGACCCCGGGGAGGCGAACGGTTTTCCGGACCGCCGACTGATGCCACCTGATGAAGACCCTCCCCGCGGCGAGCAGGAAGATCCGGCCGGGCGCCAGGCATGACGCCACCGCTGCATCGACCGTACGGTGACCCGAAAACCAGCCGCGAGCACCCTGTTGCCGTCACCGCGTTCGAACTGCTCGGCGGCGGCCTCCAGCCGCACCCGCTTACACCGGGCTCTTGGGCAGTGAACCCGCCACCCTGCGTGTATCGCGCCCCGATGTTATACCGCAGGGATCGAGGGCCGTCAGCACCTACTGCAAGGCGATTTCACGCTGAGTGACTGAAATCGAGCATGCTCAAGTGGCCGAGCAGGCTTCCATCAGGGCGTTGACCACGACGCCGACCGCAGGACGCGCGGCTGAGGTGGACCGCCAGATGGCGAGTACCCGGCGGCGAGGGGCGTCCGCCAGGGGGATAAACCGCACGGGGGCTGATGTTCGTTCACGTCCCAGGTGGGGAATGATGGCGACGCCCAGACCTGCCGCGACCAAGGCGATCTGCGTGGGGTGCTCCGAGGCAGTGTGAGCGATGCGGGCTGTCTTGAGACTGCGCAACAGCCAATCGTGACACAGTTGTCCCTTGCTCGAGGTGATCCAGTCCTCTGCGCCAAGATCGGCCAGGCTCAGCACCGGAAGACCAGCGAGCCGGTGGTCCGCCGGTAGGGCGATGTCATAGGTGTCTTCAAAGAGGACACGGTGGTCCAAGCCCTGGGGTAGGGCGAGTGGTTCGTCGGTCCAGTCTTCGACCACGGCCAGGTCGAGCAGCCCGCGTTGCACCGCGGGGATGGCTTCGTACGGTTCCTGTTCCCGCGCCGACACCATCAGGTCGCGGTACCGAGACCGGAGGGCCCGCAGGGTCAACGGGAGCAGCGCGCGGGCGGCGGTGGGGAAGGCCGCGATCGTGAGGCTTCCGGTCACCGCTCCGCGGTGCTGCGCCATGGTTGCCATGACGCGCTCCACCTGCGCGAGCAGATCTGCCGCCTGTCCGGCGAGCAGGGTGCCGGCCTCTGTCAGGCGAATGCCTCTTCCCTGACGTTCCGTCAGGTTAGTGCCGATCTCCTGTTCAAGTCGTGCGATCTGCTGCGAGATCGCCGAGGTGGTGACATGAAGGAGCTGTGCCGCACCCACGACCGACCCGGTCGTCGAGACTGCGTGCAGCACGCGCAGGCGTTCGAGGTTCAACATCTCAGTGATGCTATGAGATGCAGTCGACGGATTTTCACTTGTCCTTCCCGATGATCCACTTCAGAGTGGACGCAGTGCAGCAGGCCGCGGCCGCCGGACGCGTACACTGGCGATCGCTGGAGGTTCAGCGCGAGGACGGCTCGTGTGCGATCAGGCGGCCAGCCGGGGGGCGGATCGCTCCTCGGCGTTCCATGACTGAGGAATCACACTTTGAAGCTCAACACGATCCGCAAGATGGTCGCAGCCGGCGCCCTGGCTTTGGGCCTCGTGGGCGTCGCCGACACCCAGGCAATGGCGACGACGTACAGCTCGGCGTTCGATGGGCGATACCTGTACCTCACCGGGAGCCCGGTGGAGGGCGGCGGAAGCGCCTGCAGCTCCCGGCAGATTTACCTGGCCGCGGGCGACTACGTCTGGGGCATGGTCACCGACCAGGGCGATGACACCGCGACCATCGCCGGAGACGGCATCTACCGGTCCTTCGACATGAACAGCCCTGGCGTGCGTTCGATCTACCTGGCCGCCGGTACGTACAGCTGGAACGACTGCATCACCCAGCATAACGGCTACTACAGCATGACCAGCACCCTGGACGCCGGGTACGGCCCCGCCACCCTCTACGCGAGCAACATCTACCTCGCTTCGGGCGGCTACACCGTGGGAAGCCTGCTCGAACACTGACCGGTAGTCGAAGAGACGGCCACACCTCACCCCACGCGAGACCTGTGTCCTCGATGTGCTGGCACATCGAGGACACGTACTCGATCATCAGCTCAAGCTGCACCGATGGGCAAGGAGCGATCCGGACCGCCGGTTCGCTGACGTATTCAACTTGATCTGCGACCGGGCCATGCTGTTGGTGGCCTGGGAGCGGGTGTCTGGCAACCGGGGTGCCAGGACAGCGGGCGTGGATGCGGTCACCCGCTACCACGTCGAGGAACGCCTGGGCGTGATCCCGTTCCTGGAGGAGCTTCGCTCCTCGCTCAGGGACGGGTCCTTACAAGCGCTGCCGGTCAAGCAGGCGGTGACCCCCAAGAAGAACGGCAAGGTCCGTTACCTGGGGATCCCGACCTTGCGGGACCGGGTCGCGCAGATGGAGCTCAAGCTGGTCCTGGAACCGATCTTCGAGGCTGACTTCTACCCGTCCAGTTACGGGTATCGGCCAGGACGTCGGGCCCAGGATGCCATCGCCAAGATCAACCACCTCACCAGCAGGCCGTCGAACTACGAATGGGTCATCGAGGGCGACATCAAGGCCTGCTTCGACAACGTCGATCATCACGTCCTGATGGACCTGGTGGGCGAGCGCGTCAAGGATCGCAAGGTCCTGCGGTTGGTCAGCGCGTTTCTGCGGGCCGGGGTTGTCGAACTGCACGGTGGACTCGCGGAGACCCTCACCGGGACTCCGCAGGGCGGGGTCGCCTCCTCGCTGCTGGCCAACATCTATCTCTCCGTCCTGGACCGGCACTTCGCGCGGATCTGGGACGAGGAGATGTCCCGGCATTGCGTCGGCAACACCGGCGCCGACGGGGGCTGCCGAACTTCCGGCTGGTGCGATACGCGGATGACTTCGTCGTGCTCGTGCACGGCACGAGGGAGGACGCGCAAGCGCTCAAGACGGAGATCGGCATGCTGCTGGCCGGTCGGCTGAAGATGACCCTCTCGGAGGAGAAGACCCACATCACCCACATCGACGACGGTTTCGTCTTTCTCGGCTTCCACATCCAGGCGAAGACCCGAGGAGACGGTCGCCGTGTCGTGCTCACCATCCCGTCCAAACAGGCTTTGGCGTCGGTGATGCACAAGATCAAGAAACTGACGGAGCGGGGCACGACCCTGCTCTCGTTGGAGGCGGTGCTGCGGACGGTCAACCCGGTCCTGCGGGGCTGGGCGGCCTACTTCCGCTACGGCGCGTCAAGAAGACGTTCTCCTACCTCGGCCACTTTGCCTGGTGGAGAATGATCCTCTGGATACGCCGCAAGCACCCCCGGCTGACCTGGAAACGGCTGCGTCGGCTGTATTTCGGAGCCGACTGCATCACCGAGGGCGGGATCGTCCTCTACAGCCCGGCGAGGGTGCGGGTCGAACGCTACCGCTATCGCGGAGCGCAGATCAGCACGCGTTACAACGTCGACGAGGTGAACCCAGACGGAGCGCGCGTCCGCCGGACCACCCACGATGATGTGGCCTTCGTCGGCCAGGTCAGCGAATACCTCGCCTGACCCAGCGGGTCACGTGGAGAGCCGGATGCTCGGCCAACGGGCATGTCCGGTTCGGCGGGCGGGGACGGGAAGACCGACACCCGAAACGGTGTACGGCGTCCCGTCCCCAACCCAACTCGTAAAGAAAGGCACCACCTCCGCCGGAGTCCAGCGCCAGTACTCCGGAACCGCCGGCCGCACCGAGAATTGCCAGATCGGCGTCTTCGCCGTCTACGCCACCAACCGCGGCCACGCGCTGGTCGACCGCGAGCTCTACCTGCCCAAGTCCTGGACCGACGACCGCGAACGATGCCGCGCCGCCCGGATCCCCGACGAGCGCGTCTTCGCGACGAAGGGCGACCTGGCCCGCACCATGATCACACGCGCGCTGGCATCGCCTCTGCCCATCGCCTGGGTCACAGCCGACTCCGCCTACGGCCAGGACTCCCACTTCCGCCGATTCCTTGAAGACGCCCAACTCTCCTACGTGGTGGCAGTACCCAAGTCCCAGCAGGTCCACGGCCCTCGCATTGACCACCTCTTCCGCCAGTCCCCGCCCGAGGCCTGGCAGCGGCTGTCCGCCGGGGTCGGCGCGAAGGGCGAGCGCTTCTACGACTGGGCCGCCGCCCGCCTGCCCGCCATCTGGGAGTTCGACGGCGACGAACCCGCCAGCGTTGGATGCTGGCCCGCCGCAGCATCACCAGACCCGACGAGATTGCCTACTACCTCGCGTGCGCGCCGCTGGAGGCCACCGTCGCGGACCTGGTCCGTGTCGCCGGCTGCTGTTGGAAGATCGAGGAGTGCTTCCAGAGCGCCAAGAACGAGTGTGGCCTGGACCAGTACGAAGTACGCCGTTTCGTGGGCTGGTACCGACACATCACGCTCGCCATGCTCGCCCACATGTTCCTGGCTGCCATGGCCGCCCAGGAACGCGAAAAGGGGGAGGCGATCGCGACGCGCCCGGCCTCGTGGACCTCACGCCGGCCGAGATTCGCCGTCTGCTGGCAACTGGACCTCACCACCGTCCTCCGGACCGCAGCCTCGCAGTGACCTGGTCTCGGTGGCGGCGCCGACACCAAGCACACGCCCGCCGCTGTCACTACATGCGGCGCGGCCACCCGTGGGTGGGACATCCACGTCAAAGCCGCCCCACCCACCCAGCAGCCCCGCTACACTCGCCGCCACCAAACCGCTGACCAGGACATACGGAGAACTCTCACTGGAGTACTAGAAGCGATCCGTAAACCCCACATGAGGCTTGGGATTAGCGCGAGTGTTCGTGTTTTCCTTATTCGGGTGATCTCGACGTTGTCGCCGCATGAAGACAGGGCCCCTGTGCAGCTTGGAGGTTGTCGAGACCAAAAGCCACAAGGAGGCCCTTTTGTCGCTTTTGTACGCCGTCGCCGCGGTCGGCGGCAACTCGGCACCCCAAGGTGTGACTGCTCCGGATCGGTGGCGAGCCCGGCGAGCGCATTGACGCCCGCATTACCTGGCACTTTGACGGCTACGATCCCAGAATGGACAGCGCCCCGCGAACGCCACCGACCAACCGGCCGACGGGGTGGACCAGGTCCGAGTATGCGCCCGGCCCGACTGTCCGAACCCGGTCCCGGCGGCCCGCACCAGGCCGCGCCTCTACTGCTCCCGCTCATGCCGCAGCAAAGTCGACCGTGCCAAGGCCAAGGCAACGACGGGGAGCGGACATGCGCGAGGACCAGGAGCACGCCCGAGACGAACGGCAGCCGTCGGCCCGGGCGGGCCAGCGCTCCAGGGCGATGGCGGCCGCCAGCCCTTCGGTCTTCGCGATGCGGTAGACGGTACGCGGGCCTTCCGGCGGGCGCTGATCCCGCCACGCATGCGGATCCCGGCCTTGCGGTCGGTGCCGATGTATGAGGTTCGGCCAGCTGCCGTGAGACCGTCAAGGTGGTGGCGTGCAGGAGGCGTGTGCATCGCCCACGACCGATCCGGGCGTCGCCACAGCGCATAGTGAGCGCAGGTGTTCGAGGTTCAAGATCTAAGCGCTGCTACGAGATGCGGTCCACGGATGCTCGCTTGCGCCATCCGGTGATCAAGCCCCAGAGTGTGATCATGCGCCGGGCCGCCGTTACTCGGGGGTAGCGCCGCAGGCCGATCCGTTCGGCTTCGGTGTGAGGGGGTCGGGCGCCCTCGTTGTGACGCTCGCGCTGTCAGGAGACCCTTCCAGCGCTTCGAGGTTCATGACGCGTCTGCCCGTGACGCCCCCCGGCAGCAGACGCGTCGTCACCTCCCCTCCTCCTGGACTTCCAGGGCTTCACCCTCATCGGATCATCGGAAAGGCACCACCATGTCCGTTCTGCGCAGCAAGATCGCGCTCCTCTCCGCCACGGTCGGCCTCGCCGCCGGCACCGTGGCCCTCGCCACCCCGGCCAGTGCCGACGTCATCACGGGTGAAGGAGACCAGGGCCTTTGCACCTACCGAGTCTGCATGTCGTACTACGGCAGCGGCAACGGCGCCTGGTTCAGGTCGAACTACCCCGAGGTGACCGACCTGGCCGGCTGGCAATTCGGCCGCGGCGCGTTCAATAACTCCTACCAGTGGAGCGGTGACGGCCTGCCCGTCAAGAATGCCGCGGCCTGGATTGTGAACACCGGCTCCCAGGACATCTACGTGTATGTCAACAGTAAGGCCTACGGATGGGGCGCCTACGACCTGGTCTACCCCGGCCACGGCGGCAACCTGCAGGTCACCCGCAACAACGAGGCCTCGTACTCGACCACCCCCTACTCGTGATCGTCGCCGGCTGACGGCTGGTGGCCGTCGGCCATGCACCGATCTCGCCGGGCCGGCCGCTCCCGCAACCGCGGCCGACCCGGCAGCCACGCCCCTGCCCCAGGAAGGACCCCAACTGCCGTGCCGCGCTCCCCACACCGAGTGGCCACCACCGGATCCGCCGCGCTCGTCGTCACGGCGCTCGGCGCGCTGCTGACCGGCTGCGCGGGTCCCAACCACCCGGTGGCCTCCTCCTACCCCGCGGCCGCCGCCCCGACCCTGGCGGACATCTCGGCAACGCCCAGTGCGGCCGTCCCGTCCGCCGCCCCGACCGACCTGAGCACCCTGCGCCTGCCGATCGAGCAGTACGTGCTCACCCCGGCCGAGAACGCCGAGCTGACCCACGCCACCTGGGTGCTGGCCGCCGACTGCATTCAGCACCACGGCATCACGTTCCCGACACCGGCCGCCCTCACCGGCCTGCGCAGCGGCAGCGAGGTGCCGCGCCGCTACGGACCGGCCGACCCGGCCGCCGCCGCCAAGTACGGCTACCACAACCCGCCCGCGCCGGACGGGAACAACGTGCCGACCGACAACCTGTCCTCCTTGCCGACCGCTCAACGCACCACCGTGTTCAGCTGCCACCAGGACGCCCAGACCCGACTCACCGGCGGCGCGACCTTCGGTTCCTCACCGATCGGCGAGCAGATCAACTCCCGCAGCTACACGAAAGCCGCCGACGACGACCGGGTCAAGGCAGCCTTCACCGCCTGGTCCGCCTGCATGAAGAACGCCGGCTACACCTACGCCTCACCGATCGACGCCTACAACGACCCGCACTGGCAGGGAACTTCCACCGCCGGCCAGCAGGAGATCGCCACCGCCCAGGCCGACATCGCCTGCAAGCAGCAGACCAACCTGATCGGCACCTGGTACGCGGTGGACGCCGCCTACCAGCAGCAGCAGATCCATGCGCACCAGTCCGAACTCGACCGCGACCGCACCGCCGAGCAGCAGCAACTGACCGCAGCCCGCAAGGCATTGGGACAGAGTGGCTGAGTAGCGCGTGGGCTCGCCCGGGCCGTCGTGCACCCCGCACAGGGCCCGCAGCCCCACCGGCGGCCGGGCCGGACAGCACGGACCACGCGGTGGTCCCGGCGCCCGCCAGCCACCCGAACCCGCACCACCGACCCCGCACCACTACCCTCCACCGGGCCCCCGCCCGCCTCGCCGCCCATGCGGGTCACCACGCCAGGGAACCACCGAGCTGGGAGAACGTTGAGCGGGGCTGTGTTCGGGGCTGCTCGTCTCTACCTTGGCGGTGGAGGAGGGATAGCAGATGGGCTCGTGTTCGAGGAGTTGGAAGCCCGGGAGGCTGCCGCTCGGGCTTGGGCGGAAGAGCTGCAGACCGAGCTTGCTGGGCTGTCGGGGAAGCTTGAGCCGGCCCGTGATGGGCTGGAGCCCCCGGGCCCGGCACGGCATCACCGCATGTCAGGTGCCATTTGGGGCAGGCCGGAAATGCCGACGACCCGTGTGCCACGAATGCGAAAAGAACTGCATGTAGGAAGTTCTGGAAGCAATGCTGTGCAAGAGATGAAGGTTTGGCCCTTCGGAGTCGCCCTGCGGGGGGAGGCTCCAAACCGCCGCATGCTGCGAGAGCGGTGACGCGATCGTGGTGAGCGATGTGGAAAAGGCGCCTTGCAGGCGTCAGGTGGGGATCAGGAAGGCGAACGCAAGTGAACCGCTGATGAAGTGCCGTTACTGCATTAAGTGACATCGAAACCGGACGCACGGGTTGGAGTCCGGGATAAGTCTGGCGGGTGCCCGTCTAATGGCCAGGCGGTGTCCGGCACGGAGGCGGCGCGAGCCTGGTCTGCTGGTCTTGCACGGAACGTGGGAAGGCACGCTTCGACACTGCCGCCCGGGAGGGAGGCGAGAGGGAGCTCCCCAAGCGGCTGAACCGCAAGGGGCTGAGTACCGTCGCGAAGGGTGCTGGCGGACCGGCTCGTAGTAGTGCAGAAGCCTCTGTAACGGGGGTGGAGCGAAGGGGTCGGGTCATCCGTGGCTGTGTGTGTCTGGTCAACCGGACGTTCTCCGGGAGGAGCCGATGGACAAGCTGAAGTCGCCAGATAAGTCGTTTGAGATTTCGAAGTGGGAAGTTCTGGAGGCGTACCGGCAGGTTAAGAGGAACAAGGGAGCATCGGGCGTGGACGGGCAGTCCATCGACGACTTCGAGAAGGATCTCCAGGGAAACCTGTACAAGATCTGGAACCGCATGTCGTCGGGGACCTACTTTCCGCCTCCGGTGCGTGCGGTGGAGATTCCGAAGCAGCACGGCGGCGGCACGAGATTGGCATTCCCACTGTCGCCGACCGGGTGGCGCAGACCGTTGTGGCCAATCATCTGGGAGTCCGAGTGGAGCCTGTATTCCACGAAGACTCCTATGGATATCGGCCGAACCGGTCCGCGCTCGACGCGGTGGAACGATGCCGGCGACGCTGCTGGGAGAAGGACTGGGTGATCGACCTCGACGTCCAGAAGTTCTTCGACAGCGTCCGCTGGGACCTCATCGTCAAGGCCGTGGAGGCTCACACCGACGCCGTCTGGGTGAAGTTGTACGTTGAGCGGTGGCTCCGTGCTCCGCTTCAACTGCCCGACGGCACCTTGCAGAAGCGAGACCGGGGCAGCCCGCAAGGGTCAGCGGTCTCGCCCGTGCTGGCGAACCTGTTCATGCACTACGCGTTCGACACCTGGCTCGCCCGTAACTACCCGGGCATCCAGTTCGAACGGTATGCGGATGACGCGGTCGTGCACTGCGCCAGCGAGGGCCAGGCCCGCCACGTGCTGGCTGCGCTCGCGAACAGGATGGAGGAAGTCGGGCTGCGACTGCACCCCGACAAGACCCGGATCGTGTACTGCAAGGACGGGAACCGGCGGGGCTCGTACGAGCACACGTCGTTCACCTTCCTGGGGTTCACGTTCCGAGCCCGCGAGGCGCGGAATAGGAAGGGCGTGAACTTCACCAGCTTCCTGCCCGCGATCAGCAAGGACGCCCTGAAGAAGATCAGTGCGGAGGTCCGCTCCTGGCGGCTCCACCGGCGGATCAACCTCACCTTTGTCGACCTCGCCCGTCACATCAACCCGATGGTGCGGGGCTGGTTGCAGTACTACGGAGCGTTCTACCGCTCCGCGCTGCACCACCTCCTCCGGCGCATCAGAGCCGTCCGCGTCGACCAGCCGACCCACGGCGGTCCCCGGCAGTTACCGGGGTTGCTCAACAGTCGGTCGGGCTCAGGCCTTCCGCAGCTTCCGTTATCAACGGATTAGGTACCCCGCTGCTCTCAGCTGGCTCCGCGTGTTCCCGAAGGTTATCAGCCCCTTTCGGCCGGCCGGTAAATCCGACAACCCCTTCTGTCCATCCCTTTCCCCGGCCTGCGCCCTGCGGAGCCGTGGTGATGGTGAGCGCCCGGCGAACGCCGGACGCCCCAGGGCCCCGTCGGGCCGGATCCTCGACGAAGCCTTCGCCACCGGTGACCCCCTCAAGCTCATGAGGCTCTTCGGGATCACCGACGCGACCGCCATGCGGTACGTCGGCGCCGCCTACCCGGGGCGCACCGCGAAGCTGCCAAGGTAGCGATCGACCAGCGCATTGATCACGTCGCGGTGAACTGCGGAATCCCCGACCGCGCCGAAGACATGCACGGCGGCGACTTGTCATGCCTGGTCGCTCCGATTGCTCGCGCGGTAACGCCAGAGGCCGGAGGTCCGGTGGTCGTGCTCCGAGAACGCGTCAAGCGGTCCGACCCGCTCGTACGCCTCCTCGGTCCGCGGGTGGTCGCGGCGGGCCAGTGCCCAGGCCGCCTCCAGGCGCAGATCCTTGTCCTCCTCGTCGAGGAGCGTCAGGAAGGCGTCCAGGACGGGGGCGCTCCGGTCGTCATAGCCGGAGAGAGACTCTGCGGCGCGGCGCCGCACCCAGAGGGTGTCATCGCGCATCAGCACGAGCAGGGCGTCCCGGACCGCCGGCTCGAGTTGTCTGTCGGGAGTGAACCGCCGGCCGAACGCCTGGGCGACGGAGGCCCGGACCTTGGGCTCGGGATCGTGGACGAGGCCGAGCAGCGCCGATGCGGCCGCGTCGCTGCGAGCGGCCTGCTCCCGGCTCACGCAGAACACGGCCTCGCTGCGTACGGTCGGATCCGGATGGCTGACGTACCGCAGGCCGATGGCCTCCTGCTCCGAATGCCCGTGACCGGTGTAGATGTCCAGGACGGCGGCGAGGACTTGCCCGTCGGGCTCCTCCTGCGCCCAGGACGCCAGGAAGTCGACATCCTGAGCGACGTTCGTTGCGGGGAGCCGTAGGTGGCATCCGAGTCGGCGTGGATGCGGCGGATGTGCTCGGTGAGCTCGGCGTCGTGGCGCTTGCGCGAGCACGGCTCGATGAGGTCGCGGCGCCAGCGGTAGTAGGTGGAGGCGGGGATGTGCAGTCCCGGAGGACGGACTCGGCCCCGAAGCGGTCCTGGTGCTCGTCGATGAGCTTCAGTACCGTCGCCGGGTCGGGTCGAGCTCCTGGGCGAAAAAAGCCGAGGGAGCCCAGGTCAGGCGTCACAACCAATCTTTGGACTCACCCTTCATGTCGTGCGCGCCAGCGAGCCCTTGGCATCGCGTCTAGAGAGGACTGGGCTCCTCGGGGCGTGCGTCGAATGCGGCGCGGGCGGCGTGGACGCGGGAGGCGTGGTCGACGGCCCAGTCGGCGATGGCGGTGGTGAGCTCGCCGGCGGCGTGTCCGAGATCAGTGAGGGAGTACTCGACGCGCGGGGGCACGGTGGGGTAGACGGTGCGGGCGACGAGGCCGTCGCGTTCGAGGGCGCGCAGGGTCTGGGTGAGCATCTTCTGTGTCACGCCGTCGAGCAGGCGACGCAGCTGGCTGAATCGCAGTGGTCCGGGGGAGCGACGCAGGGCGGCGAGGACGTACAGGGACCACTTGTTGGCGAGGACCTCGATGACTGTGCGGGAGGGGCAGCTGCGGCGGTAGGTCGCGAGTAGGTCGGCGTGGCTGCGGTGCGAGTCGGTATCCATGAGGTACCTGAATACCCTTCAGGTACCTACTTCACAAGCGATACCCACGGCGACCAGGATGTTCGCCATGGCGAGGCGATCGGGAGCGGCCCGGTCCCCGTCGGCGTCGATCACCAAGGGGATTCCATGGGCAGCGATATGCGTGCGGTTGTCGTCCGCGAATACGGCGGGCCGCAGGTGTTGGAGGCGGCCCATGTGCCGGTGCCGGAACCGGGCCCGGGCGAGGTCCTGGTCAAGATCGCGTACGCCGGGGTCAACCCCGCCGACTGGCGCATCCGCTCCGGACAGGTGCGCCGCTTCGGGACCCCGCCGTTTTCGATCGGCCTTGACCTGGCCGGGATCGTCGAGACGACTGGCCCGGGCGCCATCCGATTCCAGCCGGGCGACCGCGTTTACGGGGTGACGATCCCGCCGCGCGGCTCCTACGCCCAGTACGCGGCCGTCCCCGAGTCCCTACTGGCCGCCGCGCCCCGGCGCGCGGGCCTGCGCGAGGCGGCGGCGCTACCGGTGACCGCGCTGACGGCGTGGCAGGCGCTGGAGCGCGCTGGCACGGTGGAAGAGAGCAGCCGGGTGCTGGTCCACGCGGCGGCGGGCGGCGTCGGCCATCTGGCAGTCCAGCTGGCCAAGGCACGCGGTGCCTACGTCATCGGCACCGCTCGCGAGGCCAACCACTCCTTCGTGCGCGGGCTGGGGGCGGACGAAGTCCTCGACTACACTGCGACGGACTTCGCCGCCGCGCTCGCCGCTGACGGCAGCCGGGTGGACGCGGTGATCGATCCGATCAGCGGCGACTACGGCCTGCGGTCGCTTCAGGTACTCAGGGCCGGCGGCGTCCTGGTCGACGTGCGCGGCACCGGCCCGGACCGCACCGCCCTGCGCGCACGCGCCGACACGCTCGGCCTCGGGCTGGTCGAGCTCTCCTTCACCCCGTCCGGTGAGGACCTGGCCACCCTCGCCACCCTCGTCGACCAGGACCTGCTGCGAGTGTCCCTGGCCCGCACCTACCCCCTGGAGCACGCCGCCGAAGCCCACGCCACCAGCGAGTCGGGGCGCACCCGCGGCAAGATCGTCCTTTCCACCGACACCGACCCCGATCCGCTGCCGTAGCGTCCTGTGGACTTCTCTCCCTTCATGTCAGGCAAGCCACCGAGCCCTTGGCATCAGTCATCTAGTAACGCGCGGGTGTCCACCGGTGCTCAGAACCTGGAACGCCAGATCGACGCCCTCACCACCGCTGGGTGTCGGCGCATCTTCTCGAGGACAACTTCAGTCCGGAACCAGCACATCCGATCGGCTCCTGGCCGCCCGCGACGCACGCGAACCGGGGGCAAGCAGTCGGCGCAACACGGTGGGAGTGTGTCCCACGTGCTCGCGGACGGTGCGGGTCAGATGAGCCTGGTCGGCGAAGCCAAGCCGTGCGGCCAGGTCGGCGAGACTTGCTTCGCCCTCGGCGAGTTGGTCCATGGCCTGGGAGACGCGCACGCGGTTGCGGTAGCGGGTCAGCGAGACGCCCGTCTCTCGCGAGAACACCCGGCTCAGTCGGTAGGGCGACACTTTCAACAGCGCGGCCAGTGAGCAGAGTCCTGCGGCCTCCGAAGCCCCTTCGGTGATCGCCTGACGCGCCGCAGCGGCCAGAGTCCGATCGGCCGACACCGGACGTAAGGGCAGCCCGCCGGCCGCCGCCGCGACAAGGCGAAGCAGCTCCTCCGTCAGCGCATAGTCGAGGTCGTCGGTTCCTGTGGCGCCCAACAGGCGACGGTGGGCGAGATCGACGCGCGCATCCACGTACACCGTCGCCGCAGCCAGCGGACGTCCCAGGAGGGACGGCTTGAAGCTGACCGACGTGCAGACGTCGCCCCCAGCCGGGTGCGCGAAGCGCTCTTCCTCGCCCGGCACGCCGAGGTACGCCATGGTCGGGTCCAGATCGGCATCGGTTCCGTCGGCCCACCGCCGAAACCTGCCACGTCGTACCAGCACCAAGCGGTGATCGTCGCGGGCCTCCGGCTCCGACCATCGGGTGTGGTCCGACCGGCAGCCAACGGCCGCCACGGTGAACTCAGGCCGGGCAGCAAGGGTCGACGCGGACAGCATGCTCCGGACAGTACGCGCCGGGTACGACAGAACGGCCCGCAAGGATCTTCAAGACCGTCGGTGCCATCGCCCCGGATGCTTGAGGTCACCTGATGACACGAAGGGAGCCATCAATGGCCGTCCACGCGGAGCTCACCGCGATCACCATCGACAGTGCCGATCCCCGGGCCCTCGCCGAGTTCTACCGGAAGGTCACCGGCTGGGACGTCGCGCAGGCCGACGACGACTTCGTCTACCTGGGCCAGGGCCCGATCCGGCTGGCCTTCCAGCGGGTTGCCGGCTACAGGGGGCCGGGCTGGCCCGACAGCGCCAAGCACGCCCACCTCGACTTCAAGGCCTCCGACCCGGAGGCAACGGTCAAGGAACTGCTCTCGGCGGGAGCGACCAAGCCCGAGTTCCAGCCCGGGGAGGACCAGTGGACCGTTCTGGCTGACCCCGAAGGACACCTGTTCTGCCTCACTTCGGCCTGACCGGGAGTTGATCGCCAATGGCCTCCGTCCACAAGGAATTCGTCATCGACGCCCTTCCCGAAGCGGTATGGGCTGTGCTCAGCGACTACGGCGCGGTGCACGAGCGGCTTGCGCCGGGGTTCGTCATCGACACCCGCCTGAGCTCGGACACCCGCACCGTGACGTTCGCCGACGGCACGATCGTCCTCGAAAGACTCGTCGACCTCGATCACGAGACGAAGCGGGTCGCCTACACCGTCGTCGGTGGGAGCCTCCATCCGTCCCACCACCACGCCTCCATGCAGGCCCTTCCGGAAGCCGAAGGCCGGACGAGATTCGTGTGGCACATCGACGTCCTCCCCGACACTCTCGCCGCGCCGATCGCCGAGTTCGTCGAACACGGCTCGGCGGTCATCCGCCGCACACTGGAAGCCTCGACGACGCCCAAGCGCGAACCGGCACGCACACCGCCCCGACCCCGATGACGAGACGACTGAGCGCCGCCCCGAAGTCGAGAAGACCTTGGGGTCCGGCCAAGGTGAGCCCAAAAGCCGCCATGAAATGATCTTGGCGAGGTAAGGGCCAGCTTCGGCGGCGGGCGGCCGGGTCCTGAGCGGCGACGTGCCGGGCGACCGCGGCGACGCCGGGACGGGCGTACCGCGCCAGCGACCGGACGGAGGCGTGCCGGGAACGGGCCAGCAGCATCGGGGTGCTGGTGCCGTCCTCCGCGTCGTGGGTGAGCGCGCTCTGGCTGAAGCCTTGCAGGTCGGCCCACTGCTCGGGTCGGGCGAGCGGGTTGGCCAGCAGCCGCGTGGCCTCCTCGAAGATCTCCGCCGCCCGACGGTAGGACAGTCGGGCCCGGCCGGTGGTCGGGCGGACGTCGAGGCTGAGGGTGCCGGCCGGGGCCCGGTGCTCAGTGAGGAACAGCTCCTCGGTGCGGCCGGCGATCAGGCGGGGCAGCAGCTGGGCGGCGCCGGACTGCCAGTGGATCCACTCGGAGGCGCCGCCCTTGGCCTTGATCAGAGGCCCTGTCGCCATAAATCCGGCATTTACCGCGACAGTTCTCCTGGCATACATTCGGCTGCTGCTGTGAGCTGTTCGGCCAGATTCTTGAGGGCTGGCCGGAGTTCGTCGGGGCGGTGGATGGTGAAGGGCCATTCGAGTGAGGCGAGCATGTGTGCCATGCCGTCGAGGCTCTCTGCCCGGGCTTGCATCCGGACGCCGCTGGGTTGGGCGGTGAGTGTGACAGCGGTGTTCGCCAGCCTACGAGCGATCTCGTTGAGGGGGCCGTGGATGGTCACTTCGACCTGCCAGCGGTAGGGCCCCTGAGCGAGGGTTGAGGTGAGGTGGGCGACGGCGTCGAAGCCGTCGGGGGTGGTGAAGGCCTTCGTGCGGGGGGTGACGGAGGCGATTCGGTCGATGCGGAATGTCCGCAGGTCGTCGCGGAGGTGGTCGTGGCCGACGAGATACCAGCGGCCGGTATGGAAGACCACGCCGTAGGGGTCGATGTCGCGCTCGGTCTGGTCCTGCCGCCGGGACTGGTAGTTGATGCCGACGGTCGTCCTGGCGCGGGAGGCGCGCGCGAGCGCCAGCAGGATGTTGCTCCCGGGGGCCTGCGCGATCACGGCGTTCGCGGTGAAGGACAGGGTTTCCCGCATGGCGGCGAGCGGTTCCCGCAGGGCGTCGGGAAGCACTCTCTCGATCTTGGCCCGGGCGCCCACGGCGGCAAGCACGGTCGTACCCATCCCGAGGCGTTCGGCCGCGAGGAGTCCGAGGACGACAGCGAGGGCCTCGTCATTGGTGAGAACCAGAGGTGGCATCCGGTAGCCGCGGGCCAGTCGGTAGCCGCCGTAGCGGCCGCGCTCGGCCTCCACGGGGATGCCCAGGTCGCGCAGGTGGGCGATGTACCGGCGGATGGTGCGGACGTCGGTGTCCAGCCGGTCGGCCAGCTCGGTTCCGGTGAGCCCGGCGTTCGACTGGAGCAGTTCCAGCAGGGTCAGCACACGGGTCAGGGGATGCGACATGGATCACTCGATATTTCAGGGCTGATTCTGTCCTGTATCGACTCTACGCTTCCGAAGCACCTCATTTCAGGGAGATCACATGGCCAACTTCGTACTCGTTCCCGGCGCCTGGCTCGGCGCGTGGGCCTGGGAAGACACCGCCCGCGCTCTGGGGGAGCACGGCCACACGGCGCTGGCGCTGACGCTGACCGGCCTGGCCGAGCGCGCGGAGGAGGGCGGGCCCCAGACAGACCTGGACACGCACATCGCGGACATCACCGAGTTCGTCGAGAGGAACGATCTGCGCAAGGTCACCCTGGTCGCCCACAGCTACGCGGCCGCCCCCGTCACCGGCGCGGCCGGGCGCCTCAGCGACCGGCTGGAGCGCGTCGTCTACGTGGACAGCGCCCCGTTCGCCGCGGGCATGCGCATGCTAGACCTCATGCCACCGGAGGCAGCGGACCAGCTGGGCCAGCAGGTCACAGCCCACGGCGACGGCTGGCGGCTGCCGATGCCACCCTTCGAGGTCCTGAGCCTGTCCAGCAGCCTCGACGGACTGGATGAGGACCAGCGGGACGTGCTGACCGCACGTGCCACTCCTCAGCCGTTCGGCACCTACACCCAGCGCCTCGCCGACCACGCCGCGCCCGGCCCTGGTGTGGACCGTGTCCTGATCGCCTGCCGTGACTTCACGGGCCTGCTGGACACCGGGGTGCCGATGCTGGCCTTCCTCAACAACGCGCCGTGGCGGCGCTTCGACCTGCCCACCGGGCACTGGCCGATGCTGTCGGCGCCCGCCGACCTTGCCAGCATCCTCCACACGGCCGCCTCCTGATCGAGACGGGCTCCCACGAGGCATGGCAATGCTCGATCGCGAAGGTATCCGCGGGCTGCGGGCCCGCGCACAGGCCCTGGCTGGGGGACTGAGAGAAGTCTCCGCCGAGGCGGTCGTCCGCCGGGTCTTCGCGGTCCAGGCTCAGGACGCCACGGCCGCCGACCTCGGCATCCGAGTACGCGGGCGGGACATCACGGCCGCTGACATCGGTGCGGCATACGAGGATGAACGGAGCATCGTCCGCGGCTGGTACATGCGCGGCACCCTGCACACCATCCCAAGCGAAGACGCCCACTGCCAGATCGGCGTCAGCCTGAACCTGGTGTCCGACCGCTCCTCCGCCGTCGACTGACGCCTGTTCCATCGACACGTTCCCTGGCAGGCTGGGGGCATGGAACCCCTCGGTGATCAAGAACTGGGCACAGCGATTGAGAATGCCGACTCGCTGGCCTGGTCTGTCCGCGGGGCGGCCGGTCGGCAGCTCGCGAGTTCGGACAAGATCGAGGAAGTTGCGGATGTCCTTCACCGTCTTCTCTTGGACGCCCGGAACACCTGGGTCATCCAGGAAACAGCAGAGGCTCTGCTCGAACGCAAGGACACCATCGGCCTTCGCTATGTCCTGCTGGCCTATAGCCAGGCGGGCACCCACGACGCAGTGGATCATCTCGGTGCTGCCCTGGACTGCAACCCTGAATGGATGACAACTGAAGGCGCGGACCGGCTGATCAAGCAGTATCGCGAGCTGGCAGCAGACCCCGACGCCAGCGTCCGCGACGAAGCCCAACAGGTACTGGCGAAGCTGCGACCGCGCGAGGAATGGGCACGCGACTCAACCCGCTGACTCGCTAGGCACGCAGGAGACTCAGCACAGCCTCGGCCGCGGCGGTCGGGTCGGCAGCCGCGATCGACGAGTACTCATCCGCGGTGGTGAACGGAGGTCGCCCCTCGGCCCAGTACTCCAACTCCACGGGGTCGAGACTCCCCTCGATTCGGACGGTGACGCACACCCGAGCGCCCGCGGAACTCACACCCCCGATCACCAGGTCCGGGACCTGCTGGCGCACACGACGCAGGACCTCATCAACGGGCCCGCCAGCCTCATCGGGCGATGAATCAGTCTCCACGATGCTGATCATGCCACTCAGCGGTGATCGCCGGGACCGGGCTGGTCCCAGTGGCTGTTGTCGTTCCGATCTTGAGCGGTGCCGATCGAACGGGTGAACCGCCCCGGGTTCGGTGGAGACTCGATTTCGTGTAAGGATTCGAGTCATGGCGCGTCCTTCCTCCTACCCGCCTGAGCTGCGCCGTCGTGCGGTGCGCATGGTCGCCGAGGTCCTCGGTGACTACCCGAACGAGTCGGCCGCGCTGCGGGCCGTCGCGGAGAAACTGGGCATCGGCTCCGCCGAGACCCTGCGCAACTGGGTGCGACGCGACCAGGTCGACTCCGGGCAGCGCCCGGGCACGACCACGGAGGAGTCCGCGCAGATCAAGGCCATGAAGAAGGAGATCGCCGAACTCAAGCGCGCCAACGAGATCCTCAAGGCCGCGGCGAGTTTCTTCGCGGCCGAGCTCGACCGGCCACACCTGCGCTCGTAGCGTTCATCGACGAGCACCGGGGCCGCTTCGGCGGCGTCGAGCCGATCTGCCGCGTGCTCACCGAGCACGACTGCAACATCGCCCCCTCCACGTACTACGCCCACCGCAAGCGTCTGGCCTCGCCGGCCGCCCGCACCGTACGCGACGAAGAGCTCAAGGCTCTCATCAAGAAGGTCTACAACGCCAACTACCGTGTCTACGGGGCTCGGAAAATCTGGAGGGAGCTGGGCCGGCAAGGCCGAGCGGTGGCCCGCTGCACCGTCGAACGCCTGATGCGCGAACTCGGCATCACCGGTGCTGTCCGCGGCAAGAAGGTGATCACCACCATTGCGGACCCGGGCGCCGAACGCGCCCCGGACCTGGTCGACCGCGACTTCGTCGCCGGCGCGCCGAACCGCTGCTGGGCCGCCGACTTCACGCACATCGCCACCTGGGCCGGAGTCGTCTACGTCGCCTTCGTCGTGGACACCTTCTCCCGGCGCATCGTCGGCTGGTCGGCCGCGACCTCCAAGGAGACCCGGCTTGTGCTGGATGCGCTGGACATGGCGCTGTGGCAGCGTGATCGTGACGGATTCCCCCATCAGCGAGGCGAGTTGATACATCATTCGGACGCCGGGTCGCAGTACACGAGTTTCCGGCTCGCCGAACACCTGAACGCCGCCGGCATCGCGGCCTCGATCGGATCCGTCGGCGACGCCTACGACAACGCCCTCATGGAGTCCACGATCGGCCTGTTCAAGACCGAGCTGATCAAGCCCCGGCGACCCTGGCGCACCCTCTCGCAGGTCGAACTCGCCACCGCCGAGTGGATCGACTGGTACAACCACCGCCGGCTCCACGGTGAGATAGGCCACGTTCCGCCAGCCGAGTACGAGACCGACTATTACCTCACCACCACAAAGCCGCAGGTCACAACCACAACCTGAGATCTCTATCGAACCCGGGGCGGTTCACTTCGAGTCCGGTGACATCGACGGTGTCCGGCAGGCCCTGGGGCGGGCGGAGGTGTCCGTGATCGAGGTCCAGCAGAGCATGCATGACCTGCGGGTGGCCATCGGCGACGCGCAAGAGGAGTGAAACCGCTCCCGGACAAGATGGGAGGACAAGGCCGTTGACGGCGGGGCCCGGCGGAACGCACCCTCGATGCCCGCCCTGCGGAGCTGGTCCACTACTGATCGGGGACACCCCCGGGTGACTCCGTCGGGAGCAACCCCGGCGGCAGGCGGCAGGGGGCTCGCACAGACTGGTACAGGCCGGTCCGCGTCCGAACCCCCGAGCGGGCAGCGGACCGGTGCTCCGCATCCGCGCGCCGCTTCCCGGACCCGTCGACGGCCTTGCTCGCCAGCCGTTGGTGCGCTGCCGGATGGCATGTTCGCGGCCGAAATTGCGCAGGTCAAAGCCCTGGCCACCGGCTGACAGGCGGGTCTAGCATTCCCGGCACGGCGGCCCCACCACAGCGCCCACCGGGCCGCCGAGCAGAGCAGCCGCGCCTCCCGCAGGCGCTGCTGGCCTCCCACCGGCCGGGCCCGCGCGGAACGCACCCCCTCGTTCCCGGGCCCGGCCGCCTGCGCCACAACTCTGGACGGCTTCGGTGTCGCATCCCGGTACGCGCCGAGTGGACTTGTTCCTTCGGCGACGGGCGCGGCGCCCAGTGCCACCGTCGTGATGTCGCCGACCGCGCCCGGGGAGGCCGCCGACCGGGCCCTGCGCATCACCGTGTAGCGGTCGGCCGGGTCCCGCGGGGCGGGATTGGCCTGTGGGTGGGTGATGTTGCGTGGTTTTCGGGTGGGCCGGGGTGTCGGTGTGCGATACCGGGAGCTCGGGAGTGGTTGGGCGGCAGAGGTGGCGGTGGATTCGATGCGGGTGGGCGAGGCGCGGGAGTGGATCGGTGAGGCGGTGGTGGGGGCGGTGCGCGCGGGCTTCGCCCGTGACCACGAGACGATGGGCTATGCGGAGCGTCCGGCGCCGGAGCCGGCGTTCAAGGCGGGGCGGGAACGGACCGGACACGACTCCTCACGCGTGCCCGAAGTACCGAAGGCCTTGGTGGAGTCGTGGACCACCGACGACACACCGGGCATGTTCTTCACGTACAAAGCCGAGTACGGCGGGCCGCCTCTCATCCAGCTGTCGGTCCGCCGTACGTGGGCGCGCCAAGTGGCCGCTGCGGGCTGGGCGGTGCTCGGCGGCTGCGCGGTCCTGGATGTTCTGGACTGGGATGAGAGTGTCAGCCCGCGTCGCCCGGCCCGGGTGCGGGCCGCGCTGGTCTGGGCCGACTACGACGCGGGCATGCACGGCTGGCGGGCCCACGCGGACAACCGCGACCTGCGCGTCGCCTGGGGCCCGCAGGGCCAGGCCACACTCGTCATGCCGTGGAAAGAGCCTTCGGCCGGCCACGAGGTCGAAACCGGGTAGGTCCATGTGTCACGCCCGCACCTGGTTAGCCCCCCTTCACCGGCTGCGCGCCGGCACTCCGGATAGCGGGCGTGACCTGTTCGCCCTGGCCGGGGCCGGCCTTGGTGACGGCTGCCGGCTGGTACGCACGGCCGGCGACGTGTGTACGGCAGCGCCGGGTCGTGCTTTTCCCACGCGGGGTGCCTGTGCCCGGGTCTCTTCGACGCGGCCTTGGCCGCACTGGCCCGTGACGCCGACGGGTGTCGAGTCCTCAGCTGACATCACCCTGTCGCCCTGCCAACGGGCCGCGCCCAAAGACCGGGTGGACACTCGACGTGTGCCTGCCGACCTGCTGACCGCCGACGAGTGCGCCCTCGTTGACGCCGTCGCGGCCCTGACCACCGGGGCGGTCTGCCCGGCTGCCCGCGTCGTGCTCGCCCAGGGACGCCTGTTCACTCCCGCGCCCTGGCCGCGCTCCGGCGCCCCGCGCCGCGGCGCGCCCGGGCGCTGTCACCGCAACGCACTTCGCCTCGCCCGGCTCCTGCCGGGCGCCTACGTGGAGGGATATGCGCTCACCACCGAGGGGACGGTGCGGGCCCACGCGTGGTGCGCGACCGGCGATGGCACTGTGCTGGACCCCGCGTGGTCCGAGGGGGCGTCCCGGGCCTACCTGGGGGTGCCCATGGCCCCGGAATTCGTCCTCGCCGTCCAACAGCGCACCCTCACCAAGACACGGTTCCTCGGGGTCCTCGACGAGAACGTGCAGGCCCGTGACGCCGGGCGCATCTTCCAGGCCGGCGTGCCGCTCCACGGGATGCTCGACATCGGCCGAATCCCGGCCGCCCCGTTCCCCAACCGCTCACCAACAGGCGTTCCCAGTCACCATCACCGCCACGTCGCTCCACCTGCACCCACGCCGTCCCGCGCAACACCCGGGCCGCTGCTCCAGCCTGTTCGAGGCACCGGGTGAACACGTCGACAGGTGCTGCGGGCTGCAGCTTGGCAGAGCGGGTGGGCGTTGGCCGGGGCTCCGACCACCCGGGCCCCGCTGTCAGCCCGTCCCGACCGCGGCTTGCAGGCCGGTGGTGAGCCTCTTCCGCGGCCTTCGTGCGCGCGGTTTCTTGTCGGCGGACGCGGTGGCAGGGTAAAGATCGCACAGTCCCTGCGGCAGATCGCGGGGGCGGAGGAGACGAGGAACCGTGGCAGAAAGCCGTTTCAGTGAGACCATCGCCCAGCTGGAGGCGGAACTTCCCGACATCGAGGCCCGGCGCCGGCGCCTGGAGGACGAGCTGACCGCCGCCGTGGCGCGAGAGAACGCCGTACGCGGCGCCATCGAGGGCCTGCGGGCCCTGACCGAATTGGTGGCCTCTCAGGACATGACGCCGGTGGGCGGTGTGCGGGCGGAGGCGGACGCCATCGTCGGGGTTCGGCCGCAGCAGCTCGCGGCCGAAATCGAGGAGGCGCTGCACCGGGGCGGGGAGCCGGCCGAAGAGGGCACCTCGGGCACGGACACGGTCACGAAGACGGCGAAGAAGGCCGCTGGGAAGAAGGCGGCCCCTGCGAAGAAGACCGCGGCGAAGAAAGCGACACCCGCGACGAGGGCCGCAGGGAAGAAGGCGGCCCCCGCGAAGAAGACGGTGGTGAAGAAGACCACCGACGGCGCGCGGCCTGCCGCGGCGAAGAAGACCGCCGCAGCCAAGGGGGCCGGGCCCGTGCGCACCGGCGCCGAGCCGCCCACCGCAAAGCGCGGAACGGCTGCGCCCGCGCCCAGACGGCGAACGACCGGTGCCACCTCCGAGACCGTGCTGGCCGTGCTGGCCGACGCCCAGGGACCGCTGCGGGCCCGGGAGGTGACCGCCCGGCTGGGAATCGAGGAGTCGGCGGACAACGTGAACGCGGTCCGCACCGCGCTGGAGCGCCTGACCAAGGCCGGCCGGGCGCAGCGCCCGGGCCGTGGCCTGTACGCGCAACTGGACGGCTGACCCGCCGGGGCCGGTTCGCGTTCCTGCCCCGGCTGCACCGCCGGCCGGTCGCGTGAGATCGCCGGGTGCGGCATCCGGCCTGTCGTGTCGTCGCCGTTCCTGTCTGAGATGCCGGAGGCCGCCACCTGCGGGTGGCGGCCTCCTGTGCCTTCTCGGGGCCTCGGCAGCCTACCGCCGACCCCGGACATCGCCTGGGAGCGGGCCCGCGACCGGCCGCCCGAGGGCGGCCGGTGCCGAGGTGAACGCCACCGCCTGGGCGTGCGCGCCCGGCCACCGTGAGGACGCCTTCGAGTACGGATGACCCCGATCGTCTCGTTCCCCGGTCACCGCTGACCTCCCCGCATCGTGCGGCCGGTGCGATACGGGGGCGTGTCGTGGCCCGCATGACCGTTCCCGGCGGGGGCACGCTGTCGTCCATGACGACACCTCGACCCCGTCGCAGCCGGCGCCTCTCCCGCGCCAAGGCCCTGGGAGCACCACTGGGCACGCTGGATATGCAGCGCCCGCCTGCAGTCCCCGAACCGCCCCGCCTGCCCGCACCGGCGGCGCAGCGGCCCGCACCGGCGACGCCGGCAGCGCGGAGGCCCGCACCGCAGGCGCCCGTGCCTGGCATCCCCGCCCCGGCCCGGGTGCGGGAGGAGCCGTGCTGCCGGGTGCGCACCGAACGGTTCGTCAGCCTCGGCGGCACCGTCTTCGTGATCCACCGCCATCAGCCCGCCTGCCCGCGCTGGACCATTCCCGCCACAACCTGAACCCCCGGGGCGGGGCCTCGCGGCCGGTCACTCAGCCAGCTGGGAGGTGTCCGGACGGGCGGCCCGCTTCAGTTCCATCTCGGTTTCAGCACCGCCACACAGCAGGCCCGCAACCGGGCCGCCCAGACCTCGAGGCCGCCCAGCGGGTGCCGCAGCCCTGGGCCCCTTGCTGGTGGTTGTGGTGGGTGGGTTGGGGCGTTGGTCGGTGTGGCCGGGCGCTGCGCTGTGCTCCTGTTCTCGCGTCCGGCTGGTGCCGGCCGCTCGTGTGGGTGGGGCGGGCGGCGGTGGCGGTCAGGCGGGCTTTGGGGGTGGTGGCCACAGGAGACGGACTTTGCCGTAACGGGCGCGGGCGGCGTCCGCGCTGAGTCCGAGCGCCTCGCCCATCGTGGCCCAGGTCGCGCCGGCCTCGCGATCGGCGATGGGTGTAGTTCCCTTGAAGGGAAAGGCCCGTGCTGGACCGTCGCTATGACGCGTCGGCGTAGGCGAGGTGGGCGCCGCAGACGGTGCAGCGGAAGAGCATCGCGCTTGGCCCTGCCCGAGGTGGGTCAGGAAGTTCTCGAGCTGGGATGCGTTGTGCCAGCCGTCGATCCGCAGGTCGGTCCGAAGCTGGTCGAGCGCCTCGGGGTGGGCGGCGAGTTCGGCGTATCCGACCTCGCCGATGAAGGCGGCCGCGTCGTTGCAGTGGACGAGCCAGTGCGGGTCCTGCCAGGCGTGAAAGCCCGGGGTGCGGCGGGTGACGTGCTCCAGGGTCTCCTCGCTGACGCCGTCGAGTCCGTATGAGTCGGTGAAGTCACCTTCGAATCGTTCGGCGGCGCTGCCGTCGGCGATGCACCAGGGGCAGAATCGCCCGCTGACGTCCTGGGCCGTGTAGAAGGTCGCGGTGTAGATCCAGCCCGTGGCGCGCTCGCCGGCGCCTGGTGTTCTTCAGCGACCTGACCCTGTGGCTGGACGGGCACGGCAGCGACTGGGGACAGCGAGGCACCGATTGGGAGGGCGGCCTGCGCCAGCTGGAGGACGCCCCCTCGCCCGTGCTCTACCTGACCCTCAGCCAGTACCACCACGCGATCCTGGCCGACTCCAGCCGCCAGGGGATGAAGCTGTACTTCGGCGACGGTACGGTCGAGCAGGTCACCCCCGAGGTTCGGGAGAAGGCCCGCGCGTTCATGCAGCAGACCCTGGAGCGGGACTGGCCCGGCTACATCGGCGGCCTGATCGCCGACGGGAAGCTCCGCACCGCCTGACCGCGCACCTGGCCCGAGGCGGCAGGCTCCCCTCGGGCCCGCCCCGGCCGGTGCGTGCCGCACGGCTGCGCCCGCGCGCTCTTGACGGTGAGTCAGCCGAGCGGAACGGTGGAGGCGCAAGGATCCGCAACCGGCTTGGCACAAGGAGCGGTCATGGCACTACGGTTCAGGGGCATCGACCCGGACACGCCCAACGGCGGCTCTCCGACCGTGTGGTTGGAGGACGAGAAGGCGGAGATCGTCATCCAGGGCTGGCTGCCCGAGATGGAGATGTACCGCGTGATCAGCGAGACCGAGTGGGTGGAGGGCCACGCCATCGGCGTCCCGGACCACGAGGGCGTCGTGCGGATCCCGGTCCGGATGATCCCGTTTCTGCGGAAGGTGTGCGATGAAGCCGAGCGTGCCGGACTTTGGCGCCCTGTTGAGGAGCGCTGAGCGCTCCGCGTGCCATCTGGAGATGCGCGACTCCTACATGGACGACCCGGTCTTCGCCGACTGGCGCGCCGGCCTTCCGGTCGAGCGGCCCGAGGCGTACGACCTGCCCGAGGAGTACACCGCCTGGGCCGCCTTGGTGCGGGAGACGGTCGGCCGCGGGGTGGTGATGCGCCGGGCCCGGATCGTTTCGGAGCCGGTGACCGCCTACATCCGGTGGGAGCACGCGATCACCGAGCGGCACAACGTCGCGCTGGGCGAGCAGGTCCGTTGGCTGCCCCGGTCGAAGGCATCCGACCTCGCGCTGCCGGGCAATGACCTGTGGCTGGTGGACGAGCGCCTGGTCCTCTTCCACTGGTTCACCGGTGACGGCGAGTGGGCCGGCCACGAGACCACCGAGGACCCGGCCGTGGTGAAGATGGTGACCGGCGCCTTCGAGGCGGTCTGGGAACGGGCCGTCCCGCACGCCCACTACACCATCTGACCAATCCGTCCACCACCCGCCGGGCAGCCAGCACCATGTCGTCGTCCCCCTCGTCCAGCGTCATCGAGGCCCGCAAGGCGCTCGCCAACCGCCTGGTCGGCCTGCGCAAGGACGCAGGCCTGACCGGCGACGAGCTGTCTGCCCGCTGCGGGTGGCACCCGGCCAAGACCTCCCGGATCCAGAGCGGCAAGTCCGCCCCCTCCGAAGACGACCTACGCGCCTGGTGCACCGCCTGCGGCGCCGACGACCAGATCCCCGACCTCATCGCCGCCGCCCGCGCCGTCGACTCCATGTACACCGAGTGGCGCCGCATGGAACGCACCGGGCTGCGCGCCGCCCAGGAGTCGGTCGCCGCCCTCTACCGCCGCACCGGCCACTTCCGCGTCTACGCCAGCCGTGTCATGCCGGGCATGGTGCAGACCCCCGAGTACACCACCGCCGTCCTGCGCTCGATCCAGCGCGCCCGCGTCGAGATCGACGACGTCGCCGACGCCGTGGAAGCCCGACTGGAGCGCCAGCGGATGCTGTTCTCCGGCCGGCACCGCTTCGGCCTGCTCATCGAGGAGTGGGTGCTGCGCGCCGCGGTGTGCGACCCGGAGACGATGGCGGCCCAGCTCGGCCACCTACTCGCCGTCTCAGCCAGCCCGTTCGTCAGCGTCGGCGTCATCCCGACCCGGCCCGACCGCCCGCACCTGCCGGTCGAGGACTTCTACCTGTTCGACGAGGCCGAGGTGGCTGTCGAGCTGACCTCCGGCTACCTGCGGATCACCCAGCCACGCGAGATCGCCGACTACGTACGCACTTTCACCGACCTGGCGTCCATGGCCGTCCACGGAGCCAGCGCCCGTCAGCTGATCACATCGGCAATAGCCACGCTGGGGTGACCTCGCGCAAGAAGGCGCAACCTCGTTGAGAGCCCGGCCTCGCACTCCCTACCGTCGAACCGTCGCCCGCCGTGACGGACCGGACACCCGGCCCCGGCGGGCGAGCCGGAGCCGCTGCCCCCGCCCCCGTCGGGTGGGCGCAGCCGTCACCGCCGACGAGAGAGCGGAGAACCGCCGTGGCCGCGCACCGCATACCCCGCCCATCGGCCACGGCCGCGCCCCGGCAGCGTCGGCGGGTGCGAGGTTCACGGTGACCACGACCGTCGAGACCCCGACGCTTCCCCCGGTTGCCGACTCCGCCAGGGCGCTGCTGCCGTACGAGCCGCAGTCCGCATCGGCGGCCCGGCGCCTGGTGCGCACCACGCTGCGCGCGTGGGGGCTGGACGACCTGGTCGAGGCCGGCGAACTCATCGTCAGCGAGCTGGCGGGCAACGCGGCGAAGACCGGCTGCCGACGGAAGATGACGGTCACGGTCGAGCGCATCACCGAGCGGTGCGTGCGGATCAGCGTCCGCGACGGCTCCCGCTCCCTGCCCTGCTTGATCGATGCGGGCCTGGCCGCAGTGTCGGGCCGCGGGATGGCCCTGGTCCACCACCTCACCGGCGGGCACTGGGGCGTGATGCTGGAGCCGTTCGGCAAGACCGTCCACGCGGATCTGCGCACTCGCGCTCCCGGCCCGGCGTAGCCCGCGCGGGCCGGGCCGGCCCTCTACTCCTCCCGGGCCCCGGGAGGGCACCATCACAGCGACGGAAGGAGCTCAGCATGGACCACGACGGAGGCCACGGCGGCGGAGGCTCGGGCGGCGGCGGAGGCGAGGGGGACGGGCACCCGGGCACCCCGTGGACGCCGCCCTCGGACCCGCCGAACCCCGACGGCAGCACGCCGCCCGGTGACGGAGGCCACCGCAAGTGACCAGCACCGCGCAGAAGGAGGGCCGCCCCTGCCCGGGGCGGCCCGCCCGCACGTGGGACGCCGCCTTCACCGCGGTTCCCCGCTCCCTCTTCCTGCCCGACCTGATGTGGGCGCACGACCTGGCCACCAACACCAGCCGAGCCGTCAGCAGGACTTCCGACCCGGACGGCTGGGCGGCAGCCGCCGCGGCCGACATCCCGATCGTCACGCAGTGGGACGACGGCCGGCACCACGGCGAGCAGCCCGGCAGCGTGCCGACCAGCTCGGCCTCCCAGCCCTCGGTGGTCGCCGCGATGCTGGAGCACCTGGACGTCCAGGCCGGGCAGCGCGTCCTCGAGGTCGGCACCGGCACGGGGTGGAACAGCGCGCTCCTGTCCCACCGGCTCGGCGACGCCAACGTCGTCACCGTCGAGATCGACCCCGACGTCACCGCCCGGGCCCGCACCGCCCTGCACAAGGCCGGCTACCGGCCCACCGTGGTCTGCGGTGACGGCGCCGCCGGCTGGGCGCCCGGCGCCCCGTACGACCGGATCGTAGCCACCTGCGCGCTGCGCGAGGTCCCCCACGCCTGGATCCGCCAGGCCCGCCCCGGCGCCCTCATCCTCACCCCCTGGGGCACCCACTACAGCAACCTCGACGCCCTGCTGCGCCTGGAGGTAGACGACGACGGCACGACCGCGTCCGGTCGCTTGCTGGAGCCGGTGGAGTTCATGAAACTGCGCTCCCAACGCCTCACCTGGCCCACGCCGCCCGCGAACGGCGGCACCCTCACCGAGAGCAGCACAGCGACCACGCCGCCCGAGCACGGCCGGCACGCCGCCTTCACCTTCCTGATGGGGCTGCTCCTGGACGGCGTCACGCACGCGGTCCAGCCGCACGACGACGGCGCCCGCACCCTGTGGCTGTACTCGCTGACCGAACCGGCCTGGTCGGCGACGACGTTCCGCGAGGGCGAGCGCGAGCACCAGGTGCGCCAGTACGGAGCCAGGCGGCTGTGGGAGGAGTTCGAGACCGCCTACGCCTGGTGGACCGCAGCGGGCCAGCCGGGCCTTGCACGGTTCGGCCTCACCGTCACCCCGGACGGACAGCACCTGTGGCTGGACGACCCCACCCGGCCCCTGCCACGCTGACCCCACCGACCACCAAGCCAGAGGGGACCGGGCCGTGGACGACGAACCGCTGAGCGAGTGGGCCCAGCGCCGCAACCGGCGTCTGCGCCCAGTCGGAGCGCGACGTGACGTCACCACGGCCGCCGCGCACGTCGACCCCACCGCCCCGCGGCTGATTCAGGAGTGGGACGGGCACGCCTGGGTGCCAATCGCCCTCACCGACGAACCACTGACGACCGCGGTGGCGACCGGCCCCGGCCGCCACCGCCGGCCCTGACCACCACACCGGCACCATCCACCCGATCCACGACAGCCAGGCGGGCCTGAGCCGCCGCCGGCCGACCCCGTTGCCGACCGACCGGCTGCTCGTTGGACCCGCCGAGCGCCCCGACCAGGGCGCGCGGCTGCGCCTGCTCCACACCGCCCGGCCCGGACACCCCCACCGGATCGGGCGCAGCACGGTGAAGCCCTCGGGCGGCCGGGCCCGTACACACAGCCCGGCCGCCCTCATGTGCGCCCTGCGGGCCCCTTGCCGCGGGCAGCCGTCTCGGCTTTGGGGGTCACCGGGATCGACACGAGCGAGAAGCTGACGGTCATCTTGGCGATTGCGTTCGGCATCGCATCCTCCTCTCCCTCCATGCTGCGCCCGGGCTCTCCGGTCGGGTCGTGGGGCCTGACCTGGGCAGGAGTGTCACTCGAATGGAGAATCGAACATGTGAGCGATATCGTGGGGATGTGACCGCCGCCGTCCCGTTCTCCCGACCCCGCCACCCGGAACACCAGCCCGGGGACGCGGAGCGCGCCCCTCGCGAGTTGATGTCCGGCCCCGGCCGCTGCTGGACAGTGGAGCCGCGCTGGCGGTGGGTGGACATCCGGATCAGTGGCCGATGGAGGCCCGGCCGGATCGAGCTATGGCGCCTTCATCAGGGGTCGACCCGCTGGGTCGCACTGGTGCGCTGGGGCGCCGACCCGGACGACTGGGGCTGGTACCTCTACAGCCCGGCGACCGTCCGGCAGGTTTCGGAGCCGGCTCCCGGCTGCGGCCCGGCGAGCTGGTGAACGCCGACAGCACCGGGGCGGCAGGCGATCTTGCCGACGTTCTGGATGCCTTCGCCGACCAGGCCGCAGCTCCTGGCGATCCACGGGAAATCTGGGTAACGATCGGCACCCCGCACAGCATCGAGCAGCGCACCGTCGTGCTGTCGGCCGGCGTCGCCGACTGGATCGGCGACCTGCTGCGCGACGAGTCCGAAGCGCTGGAGCAGGGCCGGACGGGGCGACAGCCGGACGACGGGCCGGGCGGGTTCGACGGCGTTGACGGCTGGTAGGAACTGACCGCACCTTCGGCCGGGCCTCGGGACTGGTCGGTGTCTGGGACAGGATCGGGGCAGTATTCGGGATGTGCCCTTCCTGTCGTGGCGGCCGTGGTATCCCAGGGCCATCGGAATCGAGCAGGTAGGAAGGCCCCGCATGTCGGCGATCGAGTACGCACTTCCTCCGGGCGCCACTACTGGGCATCTGTGGCAGCTCAGAGTCGCCGGCGAGATCAGGGTGCAGACGGTGGACTGGGTGGCCCCGCTGCCGGAGGGCCTGGTCGCCGACTACTCGACGCCGGATGGAGACGTCTACGTCTCGCAGGTTCTCGTCCCGCTGGGGTGCGACCGGTGTCCGTCGACGACCAACCACATCGCACAGGGGCGCTGGGGCGACGAGCTCACCCTGATCTGCATCCGCTGCGGGGCGGCCTGGAATCCCCGGTGGTCTGGCGGCGACGTCGAGGCCAGCCGCACGCTGTTGAAGCAGATCATCGTAGAGTCAGGCTTTACCCCCGGAACCGGCGTGGGCGACACGGTGGAAGAGATCCGCGACGAACTCCAGGCCGACCTGTGGACCCCAAGCCGAGCCGATCAGCAGCTGGCCAACGACCTGGTGCTCGGCGTCCACGGCGATCCCGGCCCCGAGGCGATCGCCCAGTGCATGAAGTCCACCCTGGACTGGCAACTGCGAAGCCTGCGGTTCTCCGAAGCACTTGCCCGCACCGTCGGTATGCTGCGCGCCCCTGGTGGCGAGGCCGACCCGGAGGCGCAGAACCTCCTGGACTTCGTCATGGACCTGGCCCGCACGATCGCGGCCATGGCCCCGGACCGTCTTCGGCACGAGCCGGAAGCCGGGCCCGGAACGCACTGATGCTTTCGCCCGGCCCGGCCTCCTACGACGGCGGCCGGGCCGCGGTGTGTCCGCGTCCATTACCGGCACCAAAATGTCCTGCCGGATCGTGGTGGTACGCCCCAGGCCATAGACGTTTCTGCGCGCGGGTCCTGTCTGGTGGACTCTGTGCGCTCGCCTTGAAGGGGTGAAGGAACACACCTCTTCCGAAGGGGGGCGTCATGACGCCCGTTCAGTCCGTTCTGCAGTTCCTCGCCGACGTCGTCGCCAGCGTGGCCTGGCCGCAGGCCGACCAGCTCGCCCACGCGGTCCGCAACGTCGGCTTCGTCCTCTCCACCGTCTCGGCCGCCGTGAACGCCCTGGCCGCCATTCGCAAGCGGCGTACCTCCAAGGACCCGGTCGCCCTGCCCGTCCTGGGCTGCTGCGGGGCGTGCCCGGCCCACCGCCCGCAGGCTGGCGCCGAGTAGGGCCGGGAAGCGGTCCGGCCCGGCCACCGTGATGGTGACCGGGCCGGACCGTGCGGGGCTCAGGCGTTGCGCATGGCGAACGCGACGCCCGCGGTCAGCGCGGCGAGCTGGGCCGCGTTGAGGCCGAGCACGCGCGCTTGGCTCTTCGCCACGTTGCCGAGCACGTAGGTGCCGACCAGGGCCGCGCCGAGGATCACCACGGCCTTCTGCTGGCGAGGACTCATCTTCTTCACCCCCTTCCGGTGTTGGTAACCGACCACGGTCTCACCCGGCACCGACAGGGAGGGCAGACAGACCGCCCGGGCATGCTTGTACGACTTACTAAAAAGGCGTGGACAGTGTCGTAGGGGAGGCGTAGAGTCGTCCTAGCGTTTCAAGTGAGCTGAATAGGCGTGGAGGTCTGGGTGTGTTCGTGACGACCGGTCAGGCCGGGACGGCACTGGGGTGCTCGATCCCGACGGTGAAGAAGCTGATGGCCACTGGCGTGGTCCCCGGCGTGCGCGAGACGGGCCGGCAGGTGTTCCCGCTGGCCGCTCTCCAAGCGCTCCAGGGGCGGCCCGTCGCCGACCTGACCGTGCTCGGCGCGCCCGAGGTTGCGGTGCTGCGCTCGGACGCTCCGGCGAAGGTGGACGAGTCGGACCGCGAGTGGATCGGCTTCGGCACCGCGCTGGACCGGGGGCAGCTGCTGGCCGCGCTGTCCGGCTGGTGGCGGTGCGATCCGGCCCGGGTCGCGGCCGGCGGAGTGCTGCCGGTGACGGTGGCCGGGTTCGTGGTCGCGGTGCTGACCGGCCTGGCCGAGTGGGAGTCCGACGGCACGGTGGGCACCGCGGGCCGGTTCCGCTTCCCGAAGGCGCGCCTGGCCGGCTACCTGACCGACCTCACCGCCCCCGCCAACGCCGCCACCCCCACCGACCCGCAGGACGCCCGCCTGGCGGGATTGCTGCTCGGCACCCGCCTGCCGTCTGTCTCCGGTGGCCCGATCGCCTACGTCCCCACCACGACCGCCGTCGACCAGCCCGACACTGAGGGGGGAGTGACCCGCTGATGGACCGCAAGGCGTACACCGCCGAGCTCGCCGGTCTGCGCGAGCTGCGCACCGGGATCACGGCCGCTGAGAAGGCCGTCGCGGCCGCGCAGAAGGAGCTGGACAAGCTCAGCACCCTGCGTGCGCGCCGGGTGGCCGGGCTGGCGGGGTACGAGGGTGCGAAGGCCGACGCCGTCGCGAAGGCCTCGGGCCTGTCGGTCGGCGACGTCGTGCGGATCGCCCCGCTGCTGGACCCGACCCCGGCCGCCGTCCGCGCCCCCAAGGCCGATGACCAGGCCGCCGCCGCTGCGCCCGCCCCGGCACCCGTGGCCGCGCCGGTCGCCGAGCCCGCCGTCGCGGTCGCCCCGGCGCTGACCCGCCCGGCCCCCGTCGTCGAGCAGCCGGCCCCGGCTGCCCCGATGACCGAGGCGCCGACCGAGGTCGAGGACCAGGCCGCCGTCGTCGAGCAGCCTGTCCCGGCCGCGCCCGCTGCTGCGCCGGTCGTCTCCGCGGTTCCGGTCGCTCCGGTCGCTGCCGCGCCGCGCCCGGTGCTCGAGGCTGGTCCGCGTGAGCTGCCCACTCTCCCGGAAGGCCCGGCCGGTGCCCGGTTCGAGGCCGTCACCACGGGCCTGGTCTCCAAGCGCCCGAACTTCACGCAGCAGGCCCGCGCCACGGTGTTCCTGGACGCCGCCGCCGGTGTTCTGGCCGTGCGCGACCAGACGGTGCGGCTCGACCTAGGCGCCCGCACCCCGGGCGAGATCCTGGACGCCGTCCTGGCGACCGCACCCGGGACGGAGCGGATCTACATCACTGCCGGCGCCCCGTGGCACGACGGCGCCGAGCGGTACTCCACGCTCAAGGACGCGGTCGCCGCGTGGCTGAACACCCCGTCAGAGCGGTGGACCACCGCCGTGGGCTCGGGCCGGGACAAGCTGGCCGGGCACTTCGTCCACCAGCGCCAGCCGGTCGGCCGCTACGCCCCTGCCACCGCGCCCGACAGCGGCACCACGGAGATCCGGTCGATGGGGGAGTGGTTCGACCCGGACGGCGCCGATGTCGTCACCTGCCGTCAGGCGTTCACGTTGCTGTGGCAGGCGCTGCGCCGCCACTGGGACGACGCGGTCCTCATGGGCTCCCCGTCGCAGACCGGCCGGGACCTGTGGTCGCGCACCGTCCCGACCACCGGCAAGTGGGCCGGCGGTTATCCGGTGCTGTCCGAGGAACTGCGCGGCCTGCTGCACGCGACCGGCGGCCAGGGCCGCACCGAGCTGATCCTGCCGCCCCGCGTGCCGGAGCAGCTCCCGGCCCTGGTGGAGTACGACCGCACCTTCGCCTACGCGAAGCACTTGTGGAAGTCGCCGGTGGGCACCCCGCGCCGGATCACCGCCGCCGCGTTCGCCTCGATGACGGAGGCCGAGCAGACGAAGGCGTTGATGTCCTGCTCGCACTGGAACGTGCGGGTGACCGTCCCGGCCGGGTGGAACCACGTCGGGCTGCTGCCCGCCCCCGTCACCGGTGACCGTGCCTGGATCTACCCCTCGGAGCCGGGCGCCACGTTCACTACCTGGGCGGGCGGCGCGGAGGTCCACCTCGCCCTGTCGAACCACCTCGCGCCGTGGAAGGTCGAGATCCTCGGCGGTCTGCTGTTCGAGGACGGCAAGCCGCTTGACGAGTGGGGCAAGCGGTTGAAGGCGGCGTGGGCGGACCTGACCAACCTCTCCCGGATCCACGGCGACGAGCGCCAGCGGCAGGCGGCCTATCTCGCGTCCCGCGCGGTCCGGTCGGTGCTGCTGTTCGGCCTGGGCGGTTTCGCGCAGCGCCCGCGCCTGGTCTCCGGCACCACCCCGCTCGGGGAGGCGCTCCCGGCCGGGGTGGAGATCCTGGGCCAGGACGGCGAGGTCGTGACGTGGCAGCGGCAGGCCGGGTTCTCCCGCGACCCGTACGCGCACCCGGAGTGGGCGGCGTACGTGTGGTCCGGTGCCCGTGCCGCCCTGCTGGACATGAAGTACCGCCAGGGCAAGGAGGTCATCGGCTACGCCGGTGCCCTGCACGCGAAGCCGGGCACGGTCGTGTACTTCGGCACGGACGGCATCGCCCTGACCGAACGCCAGCCCTGGCCGTACCGCGGCGAGCCGGGTGACTACCTCCTCAAGGGCCACTTGACCGGCCCGGTGGAGCACCCGACCAGCCAGGAGCAGTACCTGAAGCTGCGCGGCCTGGGTCGCGCCGAACTCGCGCAGACGGGAGCTGACCAGTGAGCCCGGCCGACCCGAACAACCCCAACGAAGCCGCCCGCCTGACCCGAGAGCTGCTCGACCAGGGCTACACCAAGCGCCAGGTCGCCAAGATCCTCGGCCGCGACGCCAGCCTGGTGTCCCAGTTCTTCACCAAGGGCAAGGGCAAGGCGTTCGTCGGCGCGCTGCGCCAGGTCGTGCGCGCGGTGCGCGGCGGCGAGCGCGACACCGAGGCGCTGTCCGGGATCGCCGAGGCGAACACCAAGCGCCGCACCACCAAGACAGGCCAGAAGGCCCGGGTGCGCGGCAAGGACGTCGTCGGCAAGCCCGGCGAGTCGATGGCCGGCCGCGCAGGCAAGCAGGCCATCAAGTCCGGCGCGAGCCACCTCGCCCCGGTCGTCCACGAGACCGGCCGGGCCGGCGGCCGCCTCGCCTTCACGGTCCGGATGAAGGCCGACCAGTACACGATGTCGGCCGGCTCCACCGAGGACTCCCCGGGCCTGCGCCGCGGCTTCATCCCCCGCGCGGACGGCACCGAGGAGCGCACCTACGGCTCCGCCTCCACCGGCGGGTTCGACGCCGCCGAGTGGTCCCAGCGCGTCGCCGACCACCACGGCGACGTCACCGAGGCGATGCGGGCCTGGCTGGTGGAGACCGGCCGCGCGGTCGAGGACGCCGACATCGCCTACCTGGAAGTCCGCGGCTGGGTGCCGCACCAGCAGCAGTAGAGCGCCCGGCCGGCCTCTCCCCATCCATGACCTGGCCCCGGGGAGAGGCCGACCGCCCCCGACCCTCCCACAGCCTCGCCCACACCGGCCCCGCCGTCTCAGCATCCGAAGGAGAAGCACCGCCGTGGAGACCACCACAGCCACCGCCGAGCAGGACGTGCCAGCCGGACTGCGAGCCCAGGCCCCGGTGCCGCCGCTTTCGGCACAGCCGTCCGGCACCACCGCGGTGAACCCGCTGCCGCTGCACGGGTTCCAGAAGGACGCCGTCGCGGCCGCGGTGCGCGAGGTGAAGGACGGCGGCCGCGCCACCGTCGTCGCGGCGACCGGCTCCGGCAAGACGCTGATCGCAGCCGGCTGCGCCCGGCGCCTGGCCGCGAAGGGCCGGGTGCTGGTGCTGGTGCCGACGATCGAGCTGCTGGAGCAGACTGCCGAGTCCTGGTCGCTGAAGGGCGGACGCCGGGGCCTTGCGGTGGCGGCGTGCTCGCGGGAGGAGGCGCTGGAGAGCGCGGAGGCCGGCGGCCGCGTCCACGCCCGGGTGACCACGCAGGCCGCCCGGATCGCCGATCTGGTCCAAGCGGAGAAGCCCGGCGAGCCAGTCACCGTGTACGCCACCTACGCCTCGCTGGAGCGCATCGTCCAGGCCCATCGGCTGCACGGCCTGCCCGGCTGGGACCTGGTGGTGGTCGACGAGGCCCACCGCACCGCCGGCTCGGACGGCAAGCCGTGGGCGGCCGTCCACGCGGACGACCAAGTCCCGGCGAAGCGCCGGCTGTACTTCACCGCCACCCCGCGGATCGTCGACGAGACCCGCGTCCCGCACGAGGTCGTCGACGTCGCCGAAGGCACCGTGATCTGCTCCATGAGTGACGAGCGGATCTACGGCAAGACCGTTTTCGAGTGGACGCTCGGACAGGGCATCGAGCACGGCTACCTCGCCGACTACCGCGTCCTGGTCCCGGTCGTCACCGACGAGGACCTGCGCGAGCTCCTCAACCTCCCGGCCGTCGCCGATCTCCGCTCCCAGCGCTCGAACGAGGAACTGCTGCGCCTGGCCCTGCAGATCGCGGTGCTGCGCGCGGTCGCGGACCTCGGCCTGCGCCGGGTCATCACCTTCCACTCCCGGATCGCGGGCGCCCGCGCGTTCGCCGGGGACCTGCTGGAGGCCTCGGAGCTGCTGAAAGACGAGGACCGGCCGGAGCGGATCTGGGCGAAGGCGGTGGCCGGCACCGACCGGCTGCGCGAGCGCCGCGCCGCGTTCGCCGAGTTCAAGGCCCACACCGGCGACGACGGCGAGGAATGCGGCATCCTCGCCAACTCCCGCCTGCTCTCGGAGGGCATCGACATCGCCGCCGTGGACGCGATCTGCTTCGCGGACCCGAAGTCGAGCGTCATCGACATCGTCCAGGCCGTCGGCCGCGCGCTGCGCCAGTCCTACCGCCAGGGCAAGGTCTCCTGGATCATCATCCCCGTCTACCTCCCCTTGCCTGAGGTCGGCGACGCCACCGCCACCGCCGACCCGGCCGAGATCCACGACGCCGGCGAGGCCGTCAAGGCCGAAGCCGACACTGAGATCGAGGCCTCCTCCTTCCGCACGATCTGGCGCGTCCTGCGGGCCCTTGCCGCACACGACGCCCGCGTAGTCGGCCGCATCACCGAGCTGCGCACCCACCGCTCCCAGCACACCACCACGACGGAGGCCTCCGAGCAGGCGGAGGCCGGCCCCGGCGAGGGGCAGGAGCGCCCGGCCGCGTCGGAGTCGCCGATCGAGTGGCTGCGGATCAACGCTCGGCACCACGCGAACGCGATCCTCCAGGCGGTGAAGCTGCGGGCGTTCAACCCGCGCGCGGTCGAGTGGCAGCGCATGCACGCGGTCGCCGCCGTGTTCCACCTCCAGCACGGCCACCTCGATCCGACCGACAAGACCCGCCACGGGGAGCTGATCTCCTGGCTCACCCGCCAGCGCCACCTCTACGGCCAGCACCTGCTCGACCCCGCCCGGATCTCGGAGCTGGACGCGCTCGGCATGATCTGGTCGAAGAACGCCAACGCCTGGGAACGCGGCCACGCCTACGCCGCCGCCTTCCACCACCAGCACGGCCACCTCGCGATCCCCGCCACCGCGAAGCTCGACGACCACGCGGTGGGCGCGTGGATGCGCCGCCAGCGCAAGGCCGACAACCTCACCAAGGACCAGGTCGCCAAGCTCGACGCGCTGGACGAGCTGTGGCGCCTGGAGCCGGACTGGAACCGCTCCTACCGCCGCCTGCTCGCCTACCTCGCCGCCGGCGGAACCCTCGACGGCCCCGCCAACCGCACCGGCGGCGAGGCCGACCCGACCTTCCGCCCCGGCACCTGGCTGCGCAAACAGGACAAGGCCCGCACCGACGGCAAGCTGACCGACCACCAGACCGCGCTCCTGGACGCACTCACCCGGCACGCCGAGACCGTCACCGGCTGACCCGCCCCGCACGACCCCGCCGTCCCGGCACACCAGGCCGGGACGGCCGTCGCGCCTCGTTCCCGACTTCCGGAGGCACCGCGCGATGACCGACACCACCCGCCCCGACCCGGCCCGCGCCGCCGCGCCCGAACGGCTGGAGCTGGCCCTGTACAGCAGCCGACCCGCGCCCGCCGACCGGGACCTGGGCCGCCCGATCCTCGACTCCCCGCTGGTGCGCGGCTCGATGTGGCTGCGCTGGACCCGGCATGACGGCATCCGCACCCTGCACCACGGCGCGGACCTGGCCCGCGGCTGGGTGGAGAAGGACGTCGACGGCCTGGACGGCTGGGTGGCCCTGGTCGACGGCCGGATCGTCCGCAGCGCCCGCCCGGGCCTGGCCGTGCCGGAGCCCGTCGTCCACGCCGAGTCGTGGGAGGCCGGCGCGACGCTGCACGCCGCCCTCGCCCAGCACCCCAACCACCCCGAGCACGCCCCGGACGAGGACGACGACCAGGAGCACGGCTTGCTCGGCGGCATCCGCAGCCGGGTCCGCCGCAAGGCGGCCGGGATGACCCTGGAGACAATCCAGCAGGCCCTCCACCGGGCCCGGGACGACGAGCGTGCCGCCGATCGGCACGCCGACGCCGGAGACGAGGCCGCCTACGCCACCGCGGCCGCCGTCTGCGCCGAGTGGCAGCGCGTACGCGACCACACCGCCGAGACCCGCGCCGAACGCTACGACCCCGACCACGACACCGCTCTCCAGCACGCGCTGCGCCGCGAGCACCACCGCCAGGACGTCGCCGAATGCGCCCGCGAGGCCACCCACCAGGCCCGGCAGACCACCGACGCCGCCCACCGCCGCCTCGCCGGCACCGCCGCCCAACCCCTCTACACCGCCCTCGACCGCGCCGGCCTCCACGCGCTCACCGACGACGACCACCAGGCCGTCCGCGACCTCACCCGCACCCTCGACCCCGCCACACTGCGCCAGGTCATGAGCTGGCTGGAGCGCACCCGCACCGCAGCCTTCGCGCTGCGCGGCACCGGGCAGGCCTCGCCCGTCCGGCCCGTCGTACGGCGCCGCCAGTTCTGACCGACCGTGCGGGCCCTCAGAGCCCGCTGCCCCTTCCGTTGCGCGCCCCAGCTGGTGGGGGCGCGCTGCTTCGTCGTCAGCGCCGCTGTCCACAGCCAACCTCGGCCAGGGTGGGCCGCCATGATGACGACGAAGAAGACCACAGCGCCCTGCCAGGCCCACGACGCCGACAGCTGGGGCAACTGCCCGGTGGCAGGGCTGCGCACCGTCCAGACACGGCTTCTGGCGTTGCTGGAGCTGTACGCCGACGGCCCGCTGAGCATGGACTACCGGTTCAGCCCGGACCAGACCACCCAGCGGGCGATCTGCCTGCTCGCGGCACTCCTGGACGTGCGTCGCAGGGCCGTGGGCGGTCACGCCTGCGGTTCCCGCTGGCCCGCCGGCCGCAGGCTGCGCCAGGCGGTGAACCACCGGACAGAGGAGGAGTTCTGTCCCGCGCGCCTGGCCGAGCGGGCAGCGAAGCAGGCCCGCGCAGAAGCCGCGGACGCCCGGCGCCGAGCCGCACGCGCGAGCCACGGAGAGAAGTAGCTCATCCCCGCCGTCGGGTGTGACCTGTTGGTTGTGGTGGGGGGCTCGTGGGCCGCTGCCGAACCCCTGTCCAGCGCGCGGCCCCCTTCTGCGTGGGGCTACAGCCCTCCCGTGGTCTGGTCAGACGGCGTATGGCTTCGAGGTCTCCTGGGCCTTGAGCTCGTAGTCCTCCTTGCTCGTTACATACACCTCGGCCGCTTCGGGCCGCAGCGGGTCGTTCACATCCGGCTCGTCCAAGAACGGCAGCAGTGCGAGCAGGAACTTCTCGATAGTGAGCGCCGGGTTCCAGTCCTTCCCCAGCAGGCTCATGTCGATCATTCCAGAGCTGGAGATGTTCGGGTGGTACGGCGGGAGGGGCCGGGGTGTGACCTGTTGGCGGTTGGAGCGGGCCCTGCCCGGCGCCCTGGCGGCCTTCGCCGTACGCGGCTGGGCCGCCGGGGACGGCGAGGTGGGGCCCCGTGTCCGGCGGGGTGGTGTGTCGTTGAACCCGGGTGGGTGCTTCGATCAGCGCCGGGCTGGCGCCTGGCCAGCCGGGACGGCCGGCCGGATTCGGCGGGCCGTCCCGGGATCGGGGTCAGTACCAGTTGGTGCAGGCGATGTTGTAGCCCCACTGGGGGTTCGCGTACGGGCTCCCCGCCCACTCGGCGGCTGAGCAGGCGCGGTACCACACGCCTCCGTCGTCGTACTTCGTCGGCAGGGTGTACCAGCCGCCAGGGCCCACGTACCGCCGGTCGAGGAAGCTGTTCCAGGTCCGGCCGCCGTCGAAGGACTGGTCGTAGTAGAACGCGACGTTGCTGCTCCCGGCGTAGAGCCAGCCGGTGACGTAGTGGTGGTTGTCGCTGCCGACGTACTGGTTGATCTCGACGGTGTTGGTGTTTCCGTCGGGGTTGTAGGTGGCGGTGTTCCACACTCCGCTGGTGACGGCGGAGCCCACTGCGGGCTTCGCCGGGGTGGTGGTCTCAGCCGACGCGGTACCGGCCAGGGGCGCGAGGAGCAGGCCGACAGCTGCGGCAAGTACGGGAAGTCTCTTGATCACGGTGCGGCTCCCTGATCTCGTCCGCGCCCGGTTGGCGCGGACAGGCCGTCCACCGTCGCAGTCCTGCGGGGCCTCACGAAGGCAATCATGTCCGGACGGACTTAGAAGTCATCTCATTTGGGGATTCTCCGCAGGCAGATGACTGCTGCGGCGATGCTGGCGAACGCGGCGAAGTGCTCGCCCTTGCGTTCGTAGCGGCGGTGGAGGCGGCGGAAACCGTTGAGCCAGGCGACGGTGCGCTCGATCACCCATCGGTGTCGGCCCAGGCGCTGGGAGGAGTCGACGCCCCGGCGGGCGATGCGGGCCGGGATCTGGCGTCGTCGCAGGTAGGCGCGGATGAATCGGTGGTCGTAGGCCTTGTCGCCGTGGAGTTTGCCTGGCCTGCGTCGCCTGGGGCCGCGGCGCGAGCGGATGGGCGGGATGGCATCGGTCAGCGGGATCAGGGCCTGGCTGTCGTGGACGTTGGCGCCGGATATCGCGAGCGACAGGGGTAAACCGGTGCGTTCGGTGAGCAGGTGGATCTTCGACCCGTACTTGCCCCGATCGACAGGATTCGGACCTGTCAGGTCCCCCTTTTCAGGGCTCGCATGTTCACGGAGTCAACCGCGCAGCGCGACCAGTCCAGCTCGCCCCGTGCGCCGAGTTCGTCCAGGACGACCCGGTGGAGCTTGGCCCACACCCGTGCCTTGCTCCACTCGGCGAACCGCCGATGGGCAGTCGGCCCGGACGGGCCGAAGCAGGGCGGCAGTTGGGCCCACGTGCACCCGGAGGTTGCCACGAAGACGATCGCCGCCAACACCTCGCGATCCCCGTAACGGCGCCGGCCACCGCCCTGTGGCCGGGTCGGCGCCGCCGGCACCACCAACTGGAACAGCTCCCACAACTCGTCCGGCACCAGACGCTCCACAATCAGCACGCCCAGAGTCTAGCCATCCAAATGAGATGACTTCTTATTCCCTCCCGTTCTTTGGCCAGCCACGGTCCCTTGACGCGGTCAACGCTTTCCGGTGCGGATCGTTTCGATCACCGGCTTTCGCGCGGGAACATCGACGAGGTCTCACTGCTCTTCGCCCCCCGCCGGACCCATCGCCGCCTGGGCTTAGTGCATCTGGAACCCGTTGGCCGCAGCAATGATGATCACGATCAGGGCGATGAAGATCAGGCAGCCACATCCGCTGTTGCCGAGCTGAAGTCCGGTGAGGAATGCTCTGGTGTGGTTGCCGTTACCGAACGGTCCTTTCAAGTCAGACACGATTGTCTCCTCTGGCTGGCTTGGATTTGAGTGGTCAGTGAGTACACGACACCGGTCAAGGCGCCCGTCGCCCATGAGTCTTTAAAACCAGGCGAAGGTTTTCGTGCCCCGTTCTCGGCTCAATGAGCCGTCCAATGACCGGTTGTAGAGGGGAGTTGCGGAACGGGCGCTTGTTGCCGGGACGCTGTCGGTGGTGTGAGTGCGTCCGGGGTCGAGGCGTCGGCGACCGCGGGGTGGGGCCTGTCGCCGTGCTGGTGTAGCCGCGGGTGTGGTGGGCACCGGGCGGTATGCGTTGCAGAAGCAGGCTTGCTGTTCGGCCCCCGCGGGCGGCCAGCCGCCCTTTGCGGCTGTGGCGCCCGCGGCGTCCTGGTTCAACTGCCCGGGGTGTCGGTGGCGGCTGGGTGCTGGGTGGCGTCGGCCGTGTGCTGCCCGCCGGGGCGGGCGGCACCGGGGCCAGGGGCCTGGGTCATGTGCGTCGGGTGCAGGTGACGGTGAGGCCGTTGCCCTTTCCGCCGTCGTCGTAGGTGGGGAAGTGGAGGGTCAGCTGTGAGTTTTTGTAGGTGGCCTGGGCCGTGCGCCCGATGTCGCTGGACCAGCCGCCGTTCAGCTTGTACTGGCCGGTGAATCCGTCCTCGATGCTCTGCGTCATGTCCGGTACGACGAAGGGATCGTCGTCGTCGTACGACCGAACCCGCAGGTGGGTGCCGTCGAGTTCCCACTGGCCGGCGAGTTGCCATTGGGTGGTGGACCACCGGCCGTCCGTGGTGATGGTGAGCACTCCCTGGTGTCCGGCACTCGACTGGTAATCCCACTCGCCCACGGCGAAGGCCTTGAGGGCCTGCTTCTTCGGGCTGCCTGCCTCGGTCTTGTTGCCGGTGCACGCGGCGACCAGGCTCGCCATGGTGCCCAGGGCGAGGTATCGCAGTGCGGTGCGGCGTCCTGCCAGCCGCGCGATGTCATGTCCCTTCACGGTTTCGCTCCTTGGGCTTTGATGCAGCGTAGGTTTGTTCTGATGGCTGTGGAACAGGGCGTTCGCGCTGGGTTCGAGCGCTACGGGCGCGCGGGAGCGGCGCGGCGGCGCAGCAGCTCGCGGGCGCCGGGGCCGCCCGCCCCCGCGTCCGCCCCCGGGTGTCCCGCGTGTGCTGGATGGTCCTCGCCCGCGTTCGCCCCTTTTCGCTCGGGCCGCGGATGACGCCGCGGTCTCAGCCCCACCAGTGGAGGGGCGCGCCGACGGGATGGCGGCGATGACGCTCATGCGGCCGTAGCCGTAGCCGCCGCAACCGCGGCCCATCGGCAGCGCCCGCCCCTGGAGCGCGGCGCGGTGGTGGCCGAGGGCCAGGCGGTAGAACGGCCACAGGATCGGGACGGCCACAGCGGCGATCTCGAACAGGCCCGGACCACTGCGCACGGGGGCGTCTCCTCAAAGGTGGCGGGGTGGCGAGCTGGTTGCGGGCCGCGGACGGCCCGCCTGCGCCTCGGTGCGCCCCGCCCGGCCGGCTGCGTGGCCGGCGGGGCGGGGCTTGGGAGCGTCACATCCAGCCGAGGGGGTTGTGCCAGGTGAAGGACGGTACGGGGGGAACGAAGCGCTGGATCTGGCTCGTGGAGCCGAAGTGTTCGACGGCGAGGAAGTAGGCGCTGGCGCTGTCCCGACAGGACAGGCGATCGATGCTCGTGTCGCACGAGTTGTCCATGTCGTCCTTGAAGACGACGTCGACGCGGTGCTTTGCCTCCTGGCCTTCACGGTTGGCGGCGAGGTCGTCCAGGTTGAGCAGGTCCTTGAAGTTGTGGTAGCCGAAGTCGTGGCGGGCGCACGCTGTGGCGAAGTCGAAGACGGGGCTCTTGTCGATGGCGGGGAAGTTGCAGTAGTTCGTGTCCCAGTTGAACTGGTAGCGGTCGGGCTTGCCCGCGAGGTGGGCCGCGCGTTCCTGGTTCCAGGCCTCGGTGGCGGCCGGGCCGGGCTGGGTCAGTTCCCTGAGGTGGGCTTTGCGTTCTTCCGGGCTGGCGGGCTGGGCGGGCGCCGCTCCGTGGTTGGTCCAGACGGCTTCCTTGCCGGTGTACTCGTAGAGGGCGGAGCCGTCGGGGGTGAGGCCGTAGAGGTGGTCGCCGGAGGTGGCGAACACGGCTCCGGGCTGGCCGATGGGGTTCCACCGGTTGGGGTGTCCGTTGTACTTGACGATGCCGCCCGTTCCGTCGGTCGCGTAGAGGGTGTTGGCGGCGTAGAGGTGCTCCGTGCGCTCGGCGCGCACGGCCTTCCACTTGTCGCCGGGGCCGGTGTACTCGGCCACGCCGGAGTGGTCGGCCGCGAGGCGGTAGAGGTTGTTGTCGGTGACCGCGAACTCGGCGCCGGGGCCGCCCAGGCGGGTCCACGCGGTGGCGTGGCCGTCGTAGCGGTAGATGTCGCCGGTGCCGTGCTGGGTGGCGTACAGGGGGCTGTCGGAGGGGGTGCCCGGGACGACCTTCGGGTTCAGCTTCATGGCGGGCGTTTCGCCCGTGTAGGTGTAGAGCCGGTCGGCCGGTCCGCCGACCTTGGTCCAGGTGTCGCCCCTGCCGGTGTACTCGTAGACGGCGGAGTGGTCGGGGCTGATGCCGTACAGGTGCTTGGCGGTGGCGGCGAAGTCGGCGCCGGGGCCGCCGATGCGGGTCCACGAATCGGTGGCGGAGTCGTAGCGGCGGATGTCCCCGTTGCCGGGGTCGGTGGCGTAGACGGTGTCCTCGCTCGCGTAGATGCGGGCGGCCCCGTCACCGATCTTGATCCAGCGGTCCTGGCTGCCGGCCCACCGATAGACCGCAGAGGGGTCCTTCGCCAGGCCGTAGGCGCTGTCCTTGGTCGCGACGAGGTCGCCGAACACGGCCACCGGGTTGGGGGGAGTGGTGAAGGCACGCTTGCCGGTGGCGGCGTTGGCGGAGATGCCGAGGGCGAGGACGCCCGCGATCACCAGGCACAGCAGCCGGACGATCCGGGCCGGCGTCCACGGCGTGGGCGACGGTTCGGGGGAGTGTTCGGCGGCCGGGTGGCCGCGCCGGGGGCGGGCGGGGAGTCGGAGTTTCATGGTGTGCCTCCTGGGATGGGCGGGCGGGTGTTCGGTCGTGCGGGACGTGGCGGACGCGAGCGCTGGCGGCCAGCCGGGTTTGGTGGCGGCGGACGCGGGCTGGTGGCGGGTCACGGGCCTTCAGGGCCGGACTGGTCAGGCGGCGATGGGGCCGCTGATCTTGGTCCAGTCGTCGCCTCGGCCGGTGTACTGGTAGATGGCGGTGTGGTCGGGGCTGACGCCGTACAGGTGTGTGTCGGTGGCTAGGAAGTTCGCGCCGGGGCCGCCGATGCGGGTCCAGGTGCGGTGTTCGCGGTCGTACTGCCGGATGTCGCCGGGGGTGGCGGGGGTGACCGGGTCGGTGGCGTAGAGGGTGCTGTGGCTGGTGTAGATCCGGTCGGTGCCCGTGCTGCGGACGCGGTCCCACACGCCGGGGGTGCCGGTGTACTCGTAGAGGCCGGTGTGGTCGGGGCTGACGCCGAACACGTGGTCGGCGGTGGCGGCGAACTGGGCGCCGGGGCCGCCGATGCGGGTCCAGCGGCCGCTGGCGGCGTCGTACTGGTGGATGTCGCCGCCGACGGCGGTGGCGGCGGTGTCCACGGCGTAGAGGGTGCCGGCGCTGGTGAGGATCCGGTCCGTGCCCGCGAGACGGACCCGGTTCCACACCCCGGGGGTGCCGGTGTACTCGTAAATGCCGGAGTGGTCGGGGCTGACGCCGTAGAGGCGGTCGGCGGTGGCGGCGAACTGGGCGCCGGGGCCGCCGATGCGGATCCACGGCCCGTCGACGCCGGCCTGGTGGGGTTCGCCGCCGGTGTTCTTGCGGGCGGGGTCGTACTGCCAGATGTCGCCGGTCGTGCGGTCGGTGGCGTAGAGGGTGCTGCGGCTGGTGTAGATGGCCCTGGTGGCGCCGCGGACCTTCACCCACGTGTCGCCCTTGCCGGTGTACTCCTCGACAGCCGTGTGGTCCGGGGCGATCCGGTACAGGCGGCTGCCGGTCGCGGCGACGCTGGTACCGGAGTCTGCGGGCGCGGGTGCCGGCGCAGGCACGGGTGCCGGCGTCGACGGTGCCGGACTCTGCGCGGGTGCCGACGTTGACGGTGCGGACGGTGTGGCGGCGGGTGCCGGCGAGGAGGCGGCCTCGTGGGCCGGTGCGGGCGCGGGTGTGGGTGCCGGAGGCTGTGGCGCGGGTGCCGGCGCGGGCGGGGTTTCGGAGATCTTGCGGTACCGCAGCGGCTGGTAGCCGGACGCGTCGTGACCGGCGATCTTCTGGTCGTTCCGGTTGGCGGAGGCAGCCATGGTCGGCACTCCCCGTCGGCTCTGCGCGATGTAGCGGAAGACGCCCTTGGCCTTGTCGGTCCAGCCGGCGAACAGGATGGCGTGTCCGCCGCTGGTCGTGTTCAGTGCGTCTCCGGGCTGCAGTTGCTCCCAGGTGGTCTTCTCGGCGACGTCCGACAGGTCGTCGGTGCTCCGGCTCCTGTCGAGCTGCCATGCCATGGAGATGAAACCGGAGCAGTCCTGCCGGTAGGGGCCGCCGGTGGGATCGTCTTGCCAGAAGTCGTACTTCTGGCCGTGGACTCCCTCGTGGGTGTACGGCACCTGCTTGGCCACCCAGTCCTCGGCGCGGGCCATGATCTGGTCGCGGGTGACCTGCCCGCCCGGGGTGGCACCGTGGCCGATGGCACCGGTGGAGCGGGGCAGAACGTCGGTGGTCTCGTGCGTGGTGCTGTCGGCGTGTGCGGGCAGGACGGCGGCCCCGACGATGAGGGCGAGGCCGGTGAGCGCGGCCAGACGTTTCGGGTGAGGGCGCGGTGTGCGGCGCATGGCGGTTCCTTCGGGTGGTGGGCGGGGCCGCTGCCGGGATTGGCGGAAGCGGTGGATCACCACGGTGGAACCTGATGTGATTGTGCGTCAGCGGCGAACGGGATGTGTTGGCTGTCTCCGCAGGTCAGCGGGGCCAAAGTCAAGCGAACTTCGGCGAACTTCGGCGAACGTTGCGAACTTGGGCGAACGTTCGTGCACGGGACGGTCATGAGCGAGGGGGAACCATGGGCAGAGCGGGGCGGGGGCAGGGGCCGCTGAGGGGGCGCACCGAGCAGGCCAACACGCTCGCGCGGTACGTGCGGGATTTGACCGCCGACCGCACGGGGGACGAGCTGCACGCGCAGTACGGAGGAGTGAAGAGCGTGTGGAGCGAGTACCGTTCCGGCGCCAAGATCATTCCGTGGGAACGGCTCGAGGAACTGATCAAGGACCGCTTCCCTCACGCCCCCGAGCGGGAGACCGAGCTCCAGACCGCCCGCCGGCGGCGCAACGCTGCGCTGCGGGCCCAGACCGAGTTGTCGTCCGCGGCGGTAGCGCCGCCGTCGGCCCCGGCCTCGTCTCCCGGCCGTGAACGAGCCGCGCCCGGCGGCGAACGACCTGCGAACAATTCACTGACCAGCGAGGATGTGCCCGGACCGCCCAGCGAACAATCCGCCCACGAGGAGCCGGCCCTCGAAGGCGACGGGTCCGGGGACAGGGCACGGACAGTCCCCGGAAAGGAGGTCACCGGTGGTTCGCAGTCCGGCGCCGGACCTGCGGACGGGGCCACCCTCGATCCTGCCGCCGGGACCGGAACCAACCCGCTTCTCCCCGCCGGGACCGGAACCGACCTCCTTCCCCGCACCGGGACCGAGACCCCCCGTCCCCCCGCCGGGACCGGCGCCGGATCCCGCCCCTCTGCCACCCCGGCTTCCCCCTCCACCGCTGGGCCGTCGGGTTCTCGGCCGGCCGGCGCACCGGACGGTTCCCGACCGAACACCCGCGGCGGCTGGAGGCGCTGGCGGACCCCGGCGCAGTGGGCCGCTCTGCTGGCGCTGCTCGCGGCGGTGGTGGTCGCGAACCAGAACCAGCAGCCCCGGCACGGCGAGGACACCGCCGCGCCGGCTGTGACCGCTTCGCCGAACGGACTGTCCCTGCCGTCCGACCTGAACCTGCCGTCCTCGTCCCTGCCCGGGGCCCCGGCCACCGCGGCGGTGACGCCTTCCGGCGAGGCCGCGAGCCCGTTGTCCGCTTCGGGCCCGGCGGCATCCGTACCGACACCCGGGCGGATCGCACCCTCGTCCCCGGCCGGCGGCGTGCCCCCGGCAGCGGCGGCCGCACCGGGTGGCCCCACCGTGGCCGCGACCGGTGCCCACTTGTACCGGATCACTCCGGACCACGCGGCCGTCGAGGAGTACACCGGCAAGGACGGCGCGTGGACGAAGGTCCGCGGCGCCGCCGGCAGCATCTTCACCAGCGCGACGACGCTGTACGCGACGGACCCGGCTTCCGGTGACATCGAGCAGTACGACCGTGGGCGCGGCACGTGGACGCGGATCGGGAATCCGGGAAGCGGTTTCGCCGCCACCGGCGACCACCTGTACGGGCTGAGCGTCGATCACCACGGCGTCTTCGAGTACACCGGCGCCGGGGACAGCTGGAAGCAGGTCCGCGGCGCCGCCGGCAGCATCTTCACCAGCGCGACGACGCTGTACGCGACGGACCCGGCCTCCGGTGACATCGAGCAGTACGACCGTGGGCGCGGCACGTGGACACGGATCGGGAATCCGGGGAGCGGCTTCGCCGCCACCGGCGACCACCTGTACGGAGTGAGCGTCAACCACTTCGGCGTCTTCGAGTACACCGGCGCCGGGGACGGCTGGAAGCAGGTCCGCGGTGCGACCGACCGCATCTTCACCAGCCGCACCACCCTCTACGCGACCGACCTGACCACCGGCGACATCGAGCAGTACGACCGTGGGCGCGGCACCTGGACCCGCATCGGCGGCCCCGGCGCCACCTTCGCCGCCACCGACGACCATCTCTACGGCGTCAGCCCCGACCACTCCGGCGTCTTCGAGTACACCGGCGCCAACGGCGCCTGGACCAAGATCGGCGGCCCGGTCGCTCCCTGACACCGGTCACCGGCCCGGCCTGAACACGTGAGCGGAGCCCGCAGCCCTCGACCTGCGCCCGGACCGGCGGAGGATGCCGCTGCCTGCCCGCCTACCTGGGGCCCGGCGGCATCTTGGACGGCCCGGCCAACATGCTCCGGTCTGGGTGACGACGCGGCGTCAGCGCCAGGTAACCTCGACGTGCTGCGCCAGGAAGGCCAGCGTGGCGAGGATCGCCCCGGCGCCGGTGTCCGACAGCACCGAGCCGAGCATCGGGCCCGGATCGCGCCAGGCCGGCCGCTTATGCCGCTCGGGCTGCGCCGGCGCCTGGGACCGCCGGGTGGCTGTGCTGGCGCGCGGCGCCGGGCTACGCCGCCGTGAAGTGCGCGTAGTCATGATGGTTCCCTAAGAATGTGAGGCGGTCCGGGAGGACCGGGTGTGGCTGATGATGGTTTGCCGCTGATGGCTCGAGGAGAATGGCCGCCCGGTCCTTCGGGACGCTCCGACCACTGATTGAGAACTGCGGTCATCGCTGGTTAGGGACCTGTCGGCGGAGTGTTCTTCGGGCCACGCAAGTGCTGGTCACGGTGGGACGGAGCGACGGGCTTGAGCGCGGTTCACGAGCGGATATGGGTCGGCGTCGACGCCGGCAAGGGGCACCACTGGGCGGTCGCTGTCGACACAGACGGCGAGATCTTGTTCTCGACGAAGGTGGTCAACGACGAGTCGCAGATCCTTCACCTCATCGATGCCGCCCGGGAGAAGGCCGGCGAGATCCGGTGGGCGGTGGACATCTCCGGCCGTGCGTCGACCCTGCTGCTGGCCCTGCTGATCGGCCGCGGCCAGCATGTCGTCTACGTGCCCGGCCGCACCGTCAACCGCATGTCCGGCGCCTACCAGGGCGAGGGCAAGACCGACGCCAAGGACGGGCGCGTCATCGCCGACCAGGCCCGCACGCGCCCCAAGGGCTTCACCCGGCTGCACACCCCTCCTGAACTGGTCAGCACACTCCAACTGCTGACCAACTACCGGGCCGACCTGATCGCCGACCGGGTCCGCCTGATCAACCGGCTGCGCGACCTGCTGGTCGGCATCTGCCCGGCCCTGGAGCGGGCCTTCGACTACTCCGCCGCCAAGGGCCCCGTCGTGATGCTGACCGAGTACCAGACCCCGGCCGCCCTGCGCCGGATCGGCGTCAAGCGGCTCACGACCTGGCTGGAGCGCCGCAAGGTCCGCGGAGCCGACGTTGTCGCCGCGAAGGCCGTGGAGGCCGCGCAGTCGCAGATGACGGAACTGCCCGGCGAGAAGCGGGCCGCGAAGCTGGTCTGCGACCTCGCTCACCAGCTCCTGGCCCTGGACGAGCGGATCAAGGACAACGACCGGGAGATCCGCGAGACCTTCCGCACCGACGAGCGCGCCGAGATCATCGAGTCCATGCCCGGCATGGGCCCCGTCCTCGGCGCCGAGTTCGTCGCCATCGTCGGTGACCTGTCCGGCTACCTGGACGCGGGCCGTCTGGCCTCCCACGCCGGCCTGGCACCGGTCCCGCGCGACTCTGGCCGTCGGACCGGCAACTACCACCGGCCCAAGCGGTACAACCGGCGCCTGCGCTGGCTGTTCTACATGTCCGCTCAGACCGCGATGATGCGGCCCGGCCCGTCCCGCGACTACTACCTCAAGAAGCGCGGCGAAGGACTGATCCACACCCAGGCCCTGCTCGCGCTCGCCCGCCGCCGAGTGGACGTGTTGTGGGCGATGCTGCGTGACAAGAGGCTCTTCACCCCCGCTCCGCCGGTCACGCAGACGGCTTGACACGATCATTGAGATTCCCCTCCGAGTTGTGGGTGGCTGGACGGACGCGGCCGCACACGATGACATGCAGTGGTGCGGCGCCCCGGGCAGGGCCGGGGCGGGTCCGTGGCACCGCACGGTAGGGGAGTGAGCACGCCGGTCAAGTCCCTCAGAAGCCCGGCGACAACGCGGGCGACCAATGTCAGGGCTACCGGGAAGCCGGCGGACACTACACCGTTCTGGCGGCTGGTCAACCCCCGCCGACCTGCGGAACCACCTCGGGACGACTACACCGGCCCCCGGATGGACTGCTGATTCTCAGCGGGAAGGCGTGACGAAGGCGCCGGCCGGGACAGCGAACTGTCCCGGCCGGCGCCTTCGTGGTGGGTGGTCAGCTGTCGGCGGCCGGGGTGGCCAGGGCGCCGGGCCCCAGGGGGCGGCGGGTGCCGGGGACAGCCCGCGGGGTCGGAGTCTCTACGGGTTCGAGGAAGGGGGCCCGCTCCACCGCGGTGAGCCGGGCCGCGGGGGAAGCCTGGACGGCGGCCGGGTCGGCGGGGGACTCGGAGAAGGGACGCCACAGCGGGCGCCGCTCGGAGTTCGTCATGATCGCCAGTGTGGCAGCCAAGGGGTGGCAGGTGGGTGCGGGGACCGCCCCACAGCCGGCGCCGCCCGGCGGGCACCTCGGACACCGCCTAACACCGTCGTCGACCGCCTCGGCGTCAACCAGCACCGGCAGCAGCGGCCAGGAGCGACGCACGCACCGGTTCCGGGGCTGGGGAGCTGACGGGTCGGCGGGCTGGCCGAGTGGTCGGCGTGCGGGAGAAGTCGCGCGTCATCGTGCTACTGCAAGGGGGCACTTCAGGCCGCTGGGGCGGGAAGCAAGATGGGGATGTCGGGTCAGCCCGACATCCCCAACTCATCTGCGGAGGAGCCTTTCGACTCCTGGCGTCGGCGTTCCGACGCTGGACCGGCTGCGGCAACAGCCCGTTGTCCGTTCCCTTGTACCGAGTAATCGACAAGCCAGGGAGAGCAAGTCTGGGACCACCTTGCCTATCCGACACCGGTAGTACAACGACACATGGGACAGAGATGCCGAGATTGAATTAAAGGAAAGACTCAATATGCCTCTGACCTGCAGAAACGTTTGTATTTGTGACCTGAGTCACATGGTTAATAGTCGGTTTTCTTGGGACGGATTGATTTAATGAAAAGAGCTAATGCGGATTCTGCTTGCACTCGCGTTAGGCCATTTGGCAGGATCGTGACTGCCCTTCAGACGCGGCCGGCAAGCCGTTGGGCTCCTACCGAGTAATCACAAGTCAAGAGAATGGAGAGTCATGTCCATGACTCCCGTACGCCCCTGGCGGCGCAACAGCCTGCCGGTGGGCGTCATCGGCATCGTCGTCATCATCCTGTTGATCGGGGTGCTCGCGGTCGGTGAGCCGTCCGTCCTGGCGAACCCGATCATCTCCGCGGCAGCGACCGGCGTCGTCGGGGCCGCGGCCGGATTCGTCACCAGGCGTGCCCTGCGCAGCCGCACCCGCCTGCGCTGGCAGCTGAGCCGATAACCATGTCCGGCCGTACGAAGGCCGGGGTCCAGGACGGGCCGGCGGAGGAACTCGCGAGCTTCCTCCGCTGGCTCCGTCGGCGACCCGACGGCACCGACCTCACCTACGCAGAGATGGCGGGCCGGATCGGCGGCAAGCGCTATTGCTCCGCGGCCACTCTCTCCCGCGCCGACCAGGGCGGCGACTACATCCCCAGGATCGAGACGGTTCAGGAGTACGCGCGGGCCTGCGGCGCCACCCCGGCCCAGCTTCAGCACGCCCGTCGGCTCCTGTCGGCTGCTCGGCGCCTCCGGGCCCTGCACGCGACGGCCTCCCGTTACGACGACCCCAAGGCTGGCTCGCGCATTGCCCGTCAGGCCCACCCCGCCATCGCCCCTCACCCCAACTACATGCGGGGCCGGCTGGACTTCCAGAACGGGCTGCGTTCCTACCGCCGCGAGGTCGGCAACCCATCCGTGCGCGCTATCTCCGCCAACGCCGAGCTCAGCGGGCTGCACATCACCAAGAGCACCGTTCACCGGATGCTCTCCAGGGGGATGGATCCCTCGTGGGAGCAGGTCCAGGCGCTCCTGACCGGGTGCCGGCCGGGAAAGCTCCCCGATCTGCGAGTCTGGCGGCAGGCCTGGAGTCGTATCTTCGGCAACTATGAGTTCTCTCCCGACTCGGGGCTCTTCGTTCCCGACGTGACGGTGAGGGTGCGGGACCGCTTCAGCGCTGCGGTTCGGCGGTGACGATCCGCAGCCAGGAGTCGGCGCCAGCCATCGTGGCGTGACATTCCCCTCGTAGCGTGGAGTCGTGACCAGAGGGGAAGTTGAGGGTCATGGCAGGGAAGAGGCGCTCTTACGACGCGGAGTTCCGCGCGGGTGCGGTGCGGATAGTGACGGAGACCGGGAAGTCGGCCGCGGAGGTCGCGCGGGACCTGGGCGTGCACGAGAGCACGCTGCAGAACTGGGTCCACCGCGCCCGGACCCGGGCGGACGCGGAGGCGGCGGGAGGCTTGAGCGAGTCCGAGCGGGACGAGCTGCGCCGGCTGCGAGATGAGAACGCCCGGCAGCGCAAGGAGATCGCTGAGCTCGGGATGGAGCGCGATGTCCTCAAGCGATCGGTGGTCCTGTGGGTGAAGGAGGCGACGAAGTGACGGTTGCGGGCTTCATCGCCGACCAGAGGACCGAGCACGGCGTCCCGCACACGACCGCCTGCCGGGCCCTTGGAGTGTCCGCGTCCTGGTTCTACAAGTGGCGCCGGCGCCCGGCTGAGCCGACGGCCCGCGAGGTCCGGCGGGCTGAACTGACCGACCGAATAAGGTACTTCTTCGCCGCGTCCGGCAGTACCTACGGCTCGCCCAGGATCACCCTGGACCTATGGGCCGAGGGCTGGCAGGTCTCGGAGAACACCGTCGCCAAGATCATGGCCGAGCTCGGACTCCAGGGCCGCAAGCCCCCGCGCCGACGCCGGTCACTGACTCGCCAGGGCAGACGCATAGCGGCCCGCGACTTGGTCAATCGACACTTCGACGCGGTGGCGCCGAACGTTCTGTGGGTGGGCGACATGACTGAGATCGGCACCGGCGAGGGCAAGGTCTACCTGGCCACGGTGATCGACCTGTTCTCGCGTCGGCTCCTCGGCTACGCGATGGGTGCCCATCACGACGCCGCCCTGGTCGGCGCCTCGCTCACGATGGCAGCGGCCACCCGTAGTGGTCGGGTGGACGGCGTGATCTTCCACTCGGATCTCGGCAGCGAGTACAGCAGCCAGGCCTACAACGAGCTGTGTGACCGTCTCGGCGTGGTCCAGTCGATGGGCCGGGTGGGGTCGGCGCTGGACAACGCCGCCGCCGAGAGCTTCCACTCCACGATCAAGGTCGAATACATCCACCAGCAGCGCTTCGCCACCCGCGCAGAGGCCCGCTTGAAGATCGCGACCTGGATCGCCGACTTCTACAACACCCGTCGCCGACACAGCGCGGCCGGCGGACTGCCGCCCGTGGAGTTCGAACGGATCATCAGCAAGGTACGAGCCGAGGCTCATCAGGAGGCCCAGGCCGCTTAGCGAGGACTCCACGATTACTGGGGATTGACAGGCCAACCCAGATCCTCGCGCATCGCCCGAGCCCGCACCCCGTCCCCGCCACCGGCCGCATCGCGCTCGACCAGGGCCACGATCCGCGCACAGTCGGGCGGAAGCGCATCGATCCCCAACCCCTC
>NZ_JPRF03000003.1 GCF_001188955.3 Kitasatospora aureofaciens
AGCAGCGGTTGCTGCTGGAGACGTCCTGGGAGGCGTTCGAGCGGGCGGGTATCGACCCGGTGTCGTTGCGGGGCAGTCGTACCGGTGTGTTCGCGGGCGTGATGTACGCCGACTATGCCGGCCTGCTGGGCGGTGGTGAGTTCGAGGGTTACCAGGGCAGTGGCAGCGCGGGGAGCGTGGCCTCGGGCCGGGTCTCCTACACGCTCGGTCTGGAAGGGCCGGCGGTGACGGTCGATACCGCCTGCTCCTCCTCGCTGGTGGCCATGCACCTGGCCGCCCAGGCCCTGCGCAGCGGTGAGTGCTCGTTGGCGCTGGCCGGCGGTGTGACGGTGATGTCCACCCCCAACACCTTCGTGGAGTTCTCGCGGCAGGGTGGGTTGTCGGCGGACGGGAGGTGCCGTTCGTTCGCGGAGGCGGCGGCGGGGTCGGCTGGGGCGAGGGTGTCGGTGTGGTGGTGCTGGAGCGTCTTTCGGATGCCCGGCGCAACGGTCACCGGGTGCTGGCGGTGCTGCGGGGCAGTGCGGTGAACCAGGACGGTGCGTCCAACGGCCTGACGGCGCCGAACGGTCCGTCGCAGCAGCGGGTGATCCGGCAGGCGCTGGCGAGCGCGGGTCTCGCACCCGCCGAGGTCGACGCAGTGGAGGCGCACGGGACCGGCACCACGCTGGGTGACCCGA
>NZ_JPRF03000004.1 GCF_001188955.3 Kitasatospora aureofaciens
CCTCCCGCACCAGCAACTGCGGCTCGTCCACACCCAACGCGGACGCCGGCAACTCCTCCTCCCCCGCAAGATCCACCAGACCGAACCGACCCGGCTCCTCCGAAACCGCCGACCGCACCAGACCCCAGAGCGCCGCCCCCGCCAGGTCCCCACCCGACACCACGTCACGCGTCACGAACACCAACCGGGAGCCGGCGAACCGCTCCTCCGCCAACCAGCCCTGCACCCACTCCAGAGCCCACACCGACCGCTCGTGCACCCCACCACCGGCCACCGACCGCACCACCACCACCGACGGCACCTCACCCGGCACCTCCGCCAGCGACCCGACCTCCACAAACGACCCGACAACCGGCACCACCGGCACCACCGGCACCCAGTCCACCCGGAAGAGCTCGTCACGGCCCACCCGCGGTGCGGCCGCGAGCTGCTCGGCCGCGATCGGCCGCACCGCCAGCGCACCGACCGACGCGACCGGCCTGCCCTCGGTGTCGGCCACGGCGAGGGACAGCGCACCGGCCGCCGTCCGGGTCAGCCGGACCCGGACCGCCGACGCGCCCGCGGCGTGCAGCGACACCTCCTCCCAAGCGAACGGCACCCCGCCGGCCT
>NZ_JPRF03000005.1 GCF_001188955.3 Kitasatospora aureofaciens
TCGACATCACCGAACTGCGCAGGAGGCCCTTCTCCTATGCGCCGACCGCGGAGCGATCACCCGAACGAGACCGACACGCACGGAAGTTCGAGCGGCAGCCTTCACCCTCGGTTTGGGAATCGCTTCTAAGGGCGTAAGCGCGTGGACCCGGTGGGTCCACGCGCCCCTACGACCCCTCAGCCTCGATCAGTGAGGATCCCTGAGAAGCGATTCCCAAACCGAGGGTAGGGTCACGCTTTCCCAGGTGAGGTGTGTGGCCGCCACTCGGTAGGCACGCTCGGAGCGTCGTGTCGGTGCGGGGCGTGGTCGGAGATGGCGGATGCCGTCGGTGCTGGGAGTGCTGGAGAGGCGCGAGCGGGTGGCGTTGGCCCGGGCGGAGGAGCTGCGGGCCGAGTTGGAGGGGCTTCAGGCCGCCGTGGCCGAGGCGGATGAGGCCGCGC
>NZ_JPRF03000006.1 GCF_001188955.3 Kitasatospora aureofaciens
GGCCCATACCAAGCCGCTGCGAGCCCTGCCCGGAGAACAGGAAGGCGTGCTTGCCCTCCGAAGCCACCCCCCGGGCCACCTCCACGCCGTCCACCAGCACCGCCCGGTGCCCGAACCGCGACCGGCCGGCGAGCGTCAGTCCCACGTCGAGGGCGGACGGGCCGTCCAGGCGGGCGAGTTGCGCGGTCTGGGCATCGAGCGCGGCGGCGGACTTGGCCGATACCACCCAGGGCATCGAGGCCGGGGCAACCGAACCGTGCTGCACGGCCTCGGGTTCACCCTGCTCCAGGATCACATGGGCGTTCGTCCCACTGATCCCGAAGGACGACACACCCGCCCGGCGGGGATGACCGGTGGCCGGCCACTCGGCACCCTCCGCCAACAGCTCCACCGCCCCCGCCGACCAGTCCACGTGCGAGGACGGCGCAT
>NZ_JPRF03000007.1 GCF_001188955.3 Kitasatospora aureofaciens
AGTCGTAACAAGGTAGCCGTACCGGAAGGTGCGGCTGGATCACCTCCTTTCTAAGGAGCACATGGCCGCTTGCAGGCGAATGTTCTGCACGGTTGCTCATGGGTGGAACGTTGACTATTCGGCACAGCGAGGGCTTGGTCTCCTAGTACTGCTTCGGCGTGGAAGAGAGAGTCTGGTTCTGGTTGTGTCGGGCACGTTGTTGGGTCCTGAGGGAACGGAAGTTGCCTCAAGGATGCCGGCCTCACTTGAGGTAGCCCGGGTTCGGGTTGCCGAGGGTGTGTGACTGGTCGTTGTTTGAGAACTGCACAGTGGACGCGAGCATCTGTGGCCAAGTTTTTAAGGGCGCACGGTGGATGCCTTGGCACCAGGAACCGATGAAGGACGTGGGAGGCCGCGAT
>NZ_JPRF03000008.1 GCF_001188955.3 Kitasatospora aureofaciens
ATTCGGCACAGGAAGAGACCAGGGGCTAGTACTGCTTCGGCGTGGAACGCGTTCTGGGATTGACTGTGTCGGGCACGTTGTTGGGTCCTGAGGGAACGGAAGTTGCCTCAAGGATGCCGGCCTCACTCGAGATGGTCCTTCGGGATCGTTGAGGGTGTGTGACTGGTCGTTGTTTGAGAACTGCACAGTGGACGCGAGCATCTGTGGCCAAGTTTTTAAGGGCGCACGGTGGATGCCTTGGCACCAGGAACCGAT
>NZ_JPRF03000009.1 GCF_001188955.3 Kitasatospora aureofaciens
ACGTCGCCCGGTGACATCATGATGCAGATCCCTATGCCAACCGCCGGCGTGCAGAGCCCGGCTCCGGATGTCGGGTGTCCGGTGTTCAATACCGGGGTGGTGGACTGGGAGCGCGTAGGCGACAGCGCGGCTGAGTGCTCCCGAAGCCACAGCCGATTCCCTGCGCTGGTGCCTGGACAGCGGCACACCGATGCTCGCCGACGGCGCCCTGCGCGCTGTCGCCATGCAGCGGCTGCGCCCGGACACAACCACG
>NZ_JPRF03000010.1 GCF_001188955.3 Kitasatospora aureofaciens
GACGGTCGTCACGACGGAAGCCGCCACGGTCGTCACGGTCACGGTTGAAACCACCCTGCGGGCGGTCATCGCGGCGGAAGCCACCACCCTGCGGACGGTCGTCGCGACGGAAACCACCGCGGTCGCCGCCACGGTCGTCAGGGTCGCGGTAGGACGGACGCTCGTCACGACGCGGACGGTCGTCACGCTCGTCACGACGGAAGCCACCCGGGCGGTCG
>NZ_JPRF03000011.1 GCF_001188955.3 Kitasatospora aureofaciens
GCGACACCGGCCCGGCGGTGGGGAAGGTCATCGACCCACTGGCGATGCCGAGTGCGTTGGTCGTGACGGTCACCGGGGCAGCCCCGTCACCGTTGAACGTGACCGCCGCACCCGCAACGGGCACGCCGTTGCACAGCACCACCGCGGACACGACGGTGGGCTGGCCGACGACCACCGGGGCCACCGGGGGCAGCAGGAACACCTGACAGGTCGCCG